>UBNQ01000060.1 GCA_900466875.1 Hyphomicrobiales bacterium
CTACCGCTTCGTCATCGACATGGCCTCGCTCGACGCCTGATCCGACAACATAACTTGAGACAAAAAGGGCGGCCGGTGAGCCGCCCTTTTCACATACTTCTTCTAATTAACTCAGCCCAACTCGCTCGCATCGAATTTCACCCGTGCCGCCTTCACCGCGGCGTGATTATCTCCGGCCCAGGCCAGCACCTTCGCCAGAGGCTCGAACAGCGAATGGCCAAGCTCGGTCATGCTGTATTCGACGCTCGGCGGCTTGGTCGGAAACACCTGCCGGTCGATATAGCCGTCGCGTTGCAGATCCCGAAGCGTCTGGGTCAGCATGCGCTGGGAAATATCCGGCACCAGACGCCGCAACTCCCCGAATCGATAGGGCTTTTGGGCGAGTGCTTCGAGCAAGAGCGTCGACCATTTGCCGGCGATCTGGTTCATCACATCGCGCACGGGACAGTTGCCCGCATCCCAGCTGGACGTGTCGCAAGGCTCTCCGGCAAGCGTACTCACTCGTGCTCGGTTGTCCAATGTGGTAGTTCCCTTTTGGTAACGATCTCCCCGAAATGTGCCTCCTTTACAGCGAGGCGTCAATTCCTATTCTAGTGCTAGTCTCTTTTTGAGACAAACAATCGTGCCGACACCATCCCGCGGCATTGCAAGAGGAAACGACATGACCAAACTTCTCGTCACCGGCGCCGCCGGCCAGCTCGGCCGCGCAGTCCTCGATCACCTCCTGGAGACATCGAAAGTTTCGCCAGGCGATATTGTCGCCGCAAGCCGTGACACGTCAAAGCTTGCCGACATTTCCGCCAAGGGCGTCGAAACCCGCAAGGCCGATTTTACCGACGAGGCAGGTCTCGCTACAGCTTTCGCCGGCATCGATCGCGTTCTGATCATCTCGACCGACGATCTTGCCACCCCGGGCGGCCGCCTGAAGCAGCANNGGCCGCCGCAGCAAAGGCTGGCGTCAAGCACATCTTCTACACATCCATGCCGAACCCGGAAAAATCGCTGGTAAGCTTCGCGCCCGATCACCTCGGCACCGAAGAAGCCATCAAGGCAACCGGCCTCCCCTACACGATCCTGCGCAATGCCTGGTATGACGACAATTACCTGATGTCGATGCCGCACAATCTTGAGACCGGTACGTGGTACACCGCCTATGGCGCCGGAAAAGTCTCCAACATCAGCCGTGACGATTGCGCCCGCGCCGCAGCGGCAGCGCTGGCCAATCCGCCGGCAGGCAGCGCCACCTTCACCTTGACCGGCTCCGAAAGCCTGAATGCGGAGGAGATCGCCGCGCTCGTCTCCAAGGCAACCGGCAAGCCGCTCAATGTCGTGCATGTCACCGACGAACAATTGGCAGGCGGCCTGACGTCGGCCG
>UBNQ01000059.1 GCA_900466875.1 Hyphomicrobiales bacterium
GCTTCGACCTGCGCCGGATCAGCGCCGCCGATCTCGTCGGCCTGTTTACCACCATTCTGGAGAAGGAAGGCGTTCCTGCCGAGCAGGAAGCATTGGCGATGATCGCGCGTGCCGCCGAAGGCTCCGCCCGCGATGGCCTGTCGCTTCTCGACCAGTCGATCGCCCATGGCGGCGGCAGCGTGCATGCGGATACCGTGAGGGGCATGCTTGGTCTTGCCGACCGTGCCCGCATCGTCGACCTTTTCGAACATATCGTGAAGGGCGACATCACGGCGGCGCTTTCCGAATTCAACGCGCAATACGAAGCCGGCGCCAGCCCGGTTGTGGTGCTGACCGATCTCGCCGACTTCACCCATCTCGTGACCCGGTTCAAATATATCCCCGAGGCAGCCGATGACCCTTCGCTGAGCGAAGTCGAGCGCGTGCGCGGCCGGGAATTTTCCGAAAACGTGGCTGTCAGTGCACTGTCGCGTATCTGGCAGATGCTGCTCAAGGGTATTCCGGAAGCGGAAGCGTCTTCGCGTCCGGCGGGTGCCGCCGAAATGGTGCTGATCCGGCTGACCCATGCCGCCTCCCTCCCCTCGCCCGAGGATGCAGCGCGGCGGCTTGCGGAATTTGCCAATGGCGATGGCCAGGGCGCGCCGAATGGCGGTGGCGGAAATGGCGGCAGGCGCGGCCCGCAAATGGCCCAGCAGGCCTCCGTCAACGCCCGCGGCTTCGATGCCGGCGGCCAACGTGCGCCATCCGGCGGACCGACGGCCATGCTCAAGTCCGTGCCGAACACCGCACCGCGGGAAATGCCAGTCGGACATGTCGAGGCGCGTCCCTCCGAGAAGCCTGAACCGAAGGTCGCTGTCCGCTCGCTGCACGACATTGTCGATCTTTGCACCCAGAACCGCGATCCGAGGCTGAAGGCGCTTGTGCGCAACTTCGTCCGGCTGGTGAAGATCGAACCCGGCCGTCTCGATATCCGCATGACGGATGGCGGCCCCGGCACGCTGCCCGGTGAACTCGGCGTCAAGCTGAAGGAATGGACCGGCATCCACTGGGTCGTTTCGCTGAGCAAGGACGAAGGCGAACCGACGCTGGTGGAGGCGGATGCCAGCGCCCGCGAAGCCCGGCTGACCGATGCGCGGTCCGATCCGGATGTCGCGGCCATCCTGTCGCAGTTTCCGGGTGCAAAAATCACCGACGTCCGCATCCGTGTTCTCGAGGAAGATAACGAGATCGAAGATGCGCCGGCACCGGCCATTGCGGAATCCGCCGAGGGCGACATCCTGCCCGGCGATGACATCGAGTTTT
>UBNQ01000056.1 GCA_900466875.1 Hyphomicrobiales bacterium
GCGGCTGCATACCGAACTCGCCGGCGAACGGCCCTATGGCCTGTACCAGGGCAAGCCCTCGGACAATACGCTGAAGCTGGTGATGGAGGAGGGCGGGTTTCTCTATTCTTCCGACAGCTATGCCGACGATCTGCCCTATTGGGTACCTGGCATCGATGGAAAGCCGTTTCTGATCATTCCCTACACGCTGGAAACCAACGACATGCGGTTCGCCACGCCGCAGGGGTTCAACTCCGGCGACCAGTTCTACACCTATCTCAAGGATGCGTTCGACACGCTTTATCGCGAAGGCGAGGAGGGGAGCGCGAAGATGATGTCGGTCGGGCTGCATTGCCGTCTCGTCGGCCGTCCCGGCCGTATCGCCGCGCTCAGGCGCTTCATGGAATATGTGCTGTCCCATGACAAGGTCTGGGTGCCGCAGCGCATCGAGATCGCAAAACACTGGCATGAGCATCACAAGCCTGCCAACACATCCTTCTGATAACGGAAACCGGACGATGAACAAATATTTCTCGAAGTTCGGCGGCCTTCCTGCGCAAACCCAGACCTTGTCCAGCAAGGCCATCTTCACCAATGCCTATGCGGTCATTCCCGGCACGGTCATGACCGACATCGTGACGAGTGTCCTGCCGCATTGGGAACAGACCCGCGCCTGGATCATCTCACGGCCGTTGAGCGGTTTTGCCGAGACTTTCGCGCAATACATCATGGAGGTGGCGCCAGGCGGCGGCAGCGTGAAGCCGGAGCCGGACGCGCGTGCGCAGGCGGGTATCTTTGTCGTCGAAGGAGAGGGGATGATCATGCATGAAGGGAAAGCCAACAGGCTGAGCCCCGGTACCTTCGCTTATCTACCGGCCGGCGCCGCATGGACCTTCCTGAATGACAGCGCGTCACCGATCCGTTTTCACTGGATCCGAAAAGCGTACAAGACCGTGGATGGTCTCGATCCACCAGCTGCCGTCTTCGCACACGAGGATGATTGCGATCTGGCGGCGATGCCCGACACCGACGGCAAATGGGCGACAACGCGCTTCCTCGACCCGGATGACCCGCGTTACGACATGCATATCAATATTGTCACCTTCGAACCGGGGGCTGTGATCCCTTTCATGGAAACCCATGTCATGGAGCATGGGCTTTACGTTCTGGAAGGAAAGGCCGTTTACCGGCTCAATGAGGATTGGGTCGAGGTCGAGGCCGGTGACTACATGTGGCTGCGATCCTTTTGCCCGCAGGCCTGTTATGCGGGCGGGCCGGGCCGTTTCCGCTATTTTCTCTACAAGGACGTCAACCGTCACCCGGACTTGTTCTGAGCGTTAAACGGCCTCCTGGAGCAGGGAATGAGCCTGTTTTCGCCGTGAGAAATCGGAAGGTTCAGACCTTCGTTGCCGCAAACGAAACCGCCTTCGGTCGGAACGGGCAGTCCCTTTCGGAGAATTCAAATGCCTCATATGAATACCCACGACCTTGCGATTGACGAACAGCTTTATCGTTTTCTGGTGGAGGAAGCCCCACCGTGGAGGCCGCTACCCACCCCTGGTGAGATCTCAAGTGCTTACCAGGATGTTTTCCGCGCCGAATAGTGAGGTGGTTCCTGCGAGGCTATGCGGCTTGGCTCTTCAGCCGCGCCACATCCTTCGAGGGCGGTAGCCCGAACTGCCTGGCATATTCCCGGCTGAACTGGTTGGGGCTTTCATATCCGACGCCGAACGCCACGGATGTCGCGTTTCCTTCTCCGGCGATAAGAAGCGTCCGCGCGTGCAGTAGGCGAACCTGCTTCTGGAACTGGATCGGGCTGAGTGCCGTCACAGCCTTGAAATGGCGATGAAACGCCGAAACGCTCAATGCCGCCATTTCGGCGAGCGCTTCCACCCGCAAGGGTTTTGCAAAGTTTTCCCGTATCGATTGGATCGCCACGCCGATCCGCGACAGCGCCGCATCGGGAGCGGCGATGTCGCGCAGCATCCAGCCGAGCGGCCCTTGTAGCACGCGGAACAGGATCTCCCGCTCATAAGCCGGCGCAAGCACGGCGATCTCGTCCGGCCGCTCCATCAGCCGTAGCATGCGCACCCAAGCATCGAGGAACTCCTCGCTGACCGGCGCGATCGAGAAACCGGAACCGAACAGCTTGCTGCAAACCTGCACCGGCAGATCGCTGATCAGCGCAGCGACTATCGGCGGGTGAAGCGTCAGGCTGACGGCCAGATATGGCTCTCCCGAAGCAGACGGATGAACCGAGCCGACGGCCGGCAGATCGACCGACATCACGAAGTAGGTGGCAGGGTCATAGGCGAAGGTTCGTTCGCCGACGGTCATCGTCTTCGACCCGGTCAGGATGAGGTTGATCATCGGCTCGTACACGGCCGAAAGCCTGTGTTCCGGGATTTCGCCCTGCACCATGGCGACTCGGGCGATGCCGGTGTCGGTCCGGCGGTTTCCCGCCGAAGACGCCAAGGCGCGCAGTTCCTGAAGTTGCTTTTCCATGCCGATGACCCTGACAGCCCAGATACTGCTCCGCAAGAGCGAAGCAGAAATAGGCAAGTTTCGGAGAGGAATAGGTGAGCGTCACGTGCGGTGCCGACGTAGGTTCAGGTCACACCAAACACGGAAGGCCCCCCAATGAAGATCGTCATCATCACCGGCAGCAGCCGCGGCCTCGGAGCAAGTGCGGCTATAGAATGCTCCCGCAAGGGCATGGGCGTCGTCGTGACCTACAACAGCAGCCCCGACAAGGCCGGAGAGGTTGTAAAGGAGATCGCCCAGAGTGGCGGCAAGGCCGTGGCGCTGAAGCTTGACGTCGGCAATACCGGTTCGTTCCCGGCATTTAGGGACGCCGTCGCTGCGGACTTGCAGTCCGTTTTCGGCCGCAGCGACTTCGACTATCTCGTCAACAATGCCGGATACGGCCTCTTCAACCCGATCACCACCGTAACCGAAGAGCAGTTCGACGGATTGTTCAACGTCCATCTGAAGGGTCCGTTCTTTCTTACCCAGATCCTGCTGCCGCTGATGGCGGACGGCGGCCAGATCATCAACGTCACCAGCGCCACAACGCGCGTCGCCACCGCAGGCGTTGCTCCTTACGCCGCCTTCAAGGGTGGTCTCGAAGTCCTGACCCGCTACATGGCCAAAGAATTTGGCGGTCGCGGCATCCGGGCGAACTCGATCGCCCCAGGTGCCATCCGCACCGAGCTAGGCGGCGGGCTGAACGACGAATTCGAATCCATTCTTGCAGGTCAGACGGCGCTTGGCCGGGTCGGCGAGCCGGCAGATGTCGGTGGTGTCGTCGCCAGCCTGCTGTCCAACGACAACTGCTGGATCAATGCCCAGAACATCGAAGTCGCCGGCGGCTACATCATCTGATCAGGGAGAAGCGCTATGCTCGATCACGTCTTCATAACCGTCAGCGACACCGCCCGATCTGTTGCTTTCTATGAGAAGGTGCTGGCACCGCTCGGCATCGTCCACGCGCATGACTACCAAGGAAAGGATGGCCCGCCCGGCCATCCTGACCTGAAGGGGTTCGGCGCAACCGGCCGGGTGTTCTTCTGGCTTCGTGAAGGGACCGCGCAAGGTGCCGCTGCCCATGTTGGCTTCGTTGCCGGTAGTGCCGACGAGGTCGATGCCAGCTTCGCCGCGGCTATGGCCGCAGGCGCATCTCAAATCCATCCGCCTGGTCCGCAGTTCCATTACGACCCCCGCTATTATGCCGCGCAGGTGCGCGACCCCGACGGTTACAGCCTCGAATTCGTCTACAAGGAATGGCAGCACTGACATGACAAAACTGATGATCTACGGCGCGACCGGCTATACCGGCCGCATGGCGGCAGACTATGCGAAGGCGGCAGGTACGCCGATCGTCCTTGCCGGCCGCAGCGAAGCGAGCTTGGCGAAACTCGCCTCGAAACTCGGCGTGGAATATCGCGTCTTCGGCCTCGAAGATGCCGCGGCGATCGACACCGGTCTCGATGGCATCTCCGTATTCCTCAACTGTGCCGGGCCGTTCATGCGCACCGCCGACGCCTTGATGAAGGCGGCGATCCGCAATCGCGTACACTACCTCGACACGGCAGCCGAACTCGACAGCTACCGTCTGGCCGAAACGCTCGAAGACGCGGCCAAGGCCGCAGGCGTCATGCTGATGCCGGGCGGTGGCGGCAGCGTTGCCATGCTCGGCAGCCTTGCCGGACATGGTGCCGAACGTGTCGCCAATCCACGCAAGATCATGATCGTGCTTCATGTTGCCGGCGGTCTGTCACGCGGATCGGCTATCAGCGCCACGGAGAACCTGACGGTCGAAACCTTGATGCGTAGGCATGGCACATTGACTCCGGCGGAGGTCGACGTTCAGACGTTCGACTTCGGCAGGGGGGCCGTCGACTGCTTCCGGGTGACGTTGCCCGACCTCATCACGATCTGGCGGGCGACCGGCGTTCCCGACATCGAGACCTTTGTGCACGTAACTGGCGACGGTTTCCCGCAGGGCGATCTCTCCCTGCTTCCGGATGGGCCGAGTGAAGAGCAGCGGTTGGCAAACCGCTATCAGGCAGTAGTCGAGGTCACGGATGGCCAGGGAAAGGTCGTTCGTTCGCTCCTCGACACAGTCAACGGCTATACCTTCACCGCGATGGCCGCGGCCGAAGCCGGACGTCGCGTCCTGGCAGGCGATGTGCGCCCAGGTTTCCAGACCCCGGCCGGCTTGTTTGGAAACGGTTTCGCACAGACTATTGCCGATACCACCATCATCGATCTCTAGGGAAATCGTCATGCAGAAGATCGTCGAATTCTTATTGCTTCCGAGCGCGTCCATCATCCGTGCTTCGGTGTGGTGGAAGGTTAAAGCGGTTCTGCAGGCAAGGTTCTCAAGGAAGGCAACCCCCATTTCCAAATGGGCAAGATCGTCCTGAAGGCCGGGGAACGCCCGGAGGTGAACATGCCCGGCGGCGGCGGGGCAAGACAAGCGATCGGATTGCATTCCGCCTGAGAAAATGTTCCATAATGTATATTATGCGATCTTGCGTGTGTAAGGGGGGCAGATTCCATTTTCAAATGCAA
>UBNQ01000053.1 GCA_900466875.1 Hyphomicrobiales bacterium
CAAGCACTTTACCGTCGGCGCGGCGGATCACCAGGCCAACGCCGAGGCCAGGGAAATCCTGGCCCGGTTTCGCTGAAGAGGACATTACTTCGCCGCGTTGGCGACGATCAGCATGAAGGCGGGAATGTCGTCGCCGAAGCCGACCGGCGTCGGGCCGTCATCGTGGTCGCGATAGCGACGGCGATCACGGTTGTCGTCATTGGCAGGGCTCTGACGGCGCTCGCGGCCGCGGTTATTCGCAGGCTGATTCTTCCGGTCGGAACGACGCTCCGACTTCGTATTTTCCAGAACTGCTTCCACGCTTGCCTCTTCCGTGACGATTTGCTTTTCCTGCTGCTGCTGCGGTGCTGCTGCAACGGCTGCCGGTTGTTCGTGGCGGCTGCCACGGCTGCGATCCTTGCCGCCGCGCTCCCGGCCACCCTTGCGTCCGCCACGATCGCTGTCATGGCTTTCCATGGCGGCCGGCAGTGCGGAGATATCACCGTTCTCCCACTCGATCTTTTCGCCGATCAGCTTTTCGATCGCATCGAGATATTTCGAGTCGGATTTGGTGACGATGGTGAAGGCGCGACCCGAGCGACCGGCGCGACCGGTACGGCCGATGCGGTGAACGTAGTCTTCCGCATGGATCGGAACGTCGAAGTTAAAGACGTGGCTGACGTCCGGGATATCCAGGCCTCGGGCGGCGACGTCGGATGCGACGAGCAGGGTGATCTGGTTATCCTTGAAACCCGCCAGCATGGTCGTGCGCGAGCGCTGGTCCATGTCGCCATGCAGGGCGCCGACCGAGAAGCCGTGGCGCTCCAGCGAGCGGAACAGGTCGGCGACATCCTTCTTGCGGTTGCAGAAGATGATCGCGTTCTTCAGATCGTCCTGAGCCTTGATGAGATCGCGCAGAACCAGACGCTTCTCGTAATCCTTGTTGTGTGCCGCAACGAGACGCTGGGTAACAGTCTTCGACGTCGAGGAGGGCTTGGAGACTTCGACGCGTTCAGGGTTCTGCAGGAACCGGTCCGCAAGCTTCTGGATCTCCGGCGGCATGGTGGCCGAGAAGAACAGGGTCTGGCGGGTGAACGGGATCATCTTGGCGATCCGCTCGATATCCGGGATGAAGCCCATGTCGAGCATGCGGTCAGCTTCGTCGATGACGAGGATTTCCACGCCGGTCATCAGAAGCTTGCCGCGTTCGCAGTGATCGAGAAGGCGGCCGGGTGTGCAGATCAGCACGTCAGCGCCACGCTCGAGCTTGCGATCCTGCTCGTCGAACGAAACGCCGCCGATCAGAAGGGCGACGTTGAGCTTGTGATTCTTGCCGTATTTTTCAAAATTCTCGGCAACCTGGGCCGCGAGTTCGCGGGTTGGTTCCAGAATGAGCGTCCGCGGCATGCGTGCCCGGGCGCGGCCCTTTTCCAGAAGCGTCAGCATCGGCAAAACGAAAGAAGCCGTCTTGCCCGTTCCGGTCTGCGCAATACCGCAGATATCCCGGCGCTGCAGCGCATGCGGGATTGCTCCAGCCTGGATAGGCGTGGGTATTGTGTAGCCGGCGTCGGTGACGGCGTTAAGAACTTTCTGGCTCAGGCCAAGATCAGCAAAAGTGGTCAATGGAAATACTATTCCGTTCCGTTCTAGAAGAACATGATCCGTCGCTACGCTCGAATGGGGCGACAACAGGGCGCGACATATGACCAAAATGCCGGAAAGTCAAGAAAACCACCTGCAGTGGCGATCGTTTTGGTGAATGAAAGCAACTTCGCGGCGATACGCCGCGCAGACGGCAATTCTTGCTATTGAAGATAGGTGGTGAGCTTCATGCCGGCATTCAAGAAATGCATAGGGTCGATCGCCTGTCCGTTTCGCCGCACTTCGTAGTGGACATGCGGTCCTGTGGAGCGTCCGGTCGATCCGGCGCGGCCGATCATGTCGCCGGTCCTGATGTCGTCCCCGACGCTGACCAGGATTTTCGAAAGGTGGCCGAAACGGGTGGAAATGCCGTAGCCATGGTCGATCTCGACCATATTGCCGTAACCGCCGAGGGTGCCGGCCGCGATGACCTTGCCGGCGCCGGTGCTTTTCACCTCGTCGCCGGTCTGGGCTGCAAAATCGATGCCGGCATGCAAGGCGAGGCGACCGAGGAACGGATCCACCCGGTTGCCGAAGCGGCTGGTGACGGGCTGTCCGGGGGCGGGATTTGAGAACGGCAGGNNCGCGAGCGGTCTCGCGTACGCTTTCCAGCCGGGTGAGGGCCGCATCGAGATTTTCGAGCGAGGCATCGAAACGATTGCCGGGCAGGCGCGGTTCGACATAAGGGCCGCCGATACCGGCCTGTTTGCCGGATGCGGGGTCGAGTTCGATGCCGCTTCGCATGAGGATCGTCGTGATCGCGTTCGCAGCTTCGGATGCTCCCGTCGTCAGGCTCGCGATCCTGGTTAGTTGCTGGCTCTCAAGCGTCTTGAGCGACAGGGTGACTTTCGAAAAGATACGGTCGGCACGATCGGCCGGGCCTTCGCGCAGGCTGGTGCTCGCGAGGGAGGCGGCGACATCCGCTCTGACGACTGGTTCACTGCCCTGGAGGATCTTGGCGATTGCTGCGGAGCCTCCAGACAAGGATGCGCGGCGACCATTTTCGGCCGGGGCGAATGCGGGAATGTCCGTGACCGGCGCCTCTGCCCCCGGCTGAAGGCCGGATTCCTCGGCGCGATCGAGCAAGGAGCCGAGCTTGCCGTGTCTTGAGAACAGGGCATCCTGCTGCTCAAGCAGTTTTTCAACCTTCTTTTCAACGACCTGCTGGTCCAGCAACTGTCGGGATGTGATCCTGTCCAGTTGCGCACGCAGCGCAGCGATGCGGTCCTCGTAGTCATGCTGCATGCGGGCCTGACGGGCGATCGTTGCGCCGATCAGGTCGTCGCGGATGACGAGGTAGGATGTTGCGCCGAGGTAAGCGATCGTCAGCAGGGCGGCAAAGCAGACGGTCAGGGTGACCATCCAGGGGCGGATCGTCATGTGACGGATATTCTCGCCGCTTGCGAGAATCAGGACATGATTGCGTGCCCGTTTTCCAAAAACCTTGTTTTCGGCTCGGTGGGCCACTTGGTGCTCCTGAAAGACTGAATCAAATCCGATACTTGTACGGCCCGATTACACATCCTTAAGGTTAATGAAGCCTTATTCGCGATTGATGATGTTCCGATCTTTCTGTGGTGAGCGGCGGAAACCACTTTTGAAGTGATTATGCGGAAGAACGGTGCTAGAGGCCGTTTCGCAAAGACAAACACATCCGCAGAGAAGAGAGATGTCCAGGTTCAAGTCCGATTTCCTCCGCACGCTCGACGAGCGCGGCTTCATTCACCAGATCTCCGACGAGGCAGGTCTTGACGAACTGTTCGCCAAGGAAGTCGTGACTGCCTATATCGGCTTCGATCCGACGGCGCCTTCTCTTCATGCCGGCGGTCTCATCCAGATCATGATGCTGCACTGGATGCAGAAGACCGGTCATCGCCCGGTCTCGCTGATGGGTGGGGGCACCGGCATGGTCGGCGATCCGTCGTTCAAGGACGATGCTCGTCAGCTGATGACGATCGACACGATCGAGAGCAACATCGCTTCGATCAAGCGCGTCTTTTCCAACTACCTTTCCTACGGGGAGGGTGCGAAGGACGCCATGATGATCAACAACGGCGACTGGCTGCGCGACANNCTTCGACAGCGTGAAGACGCGCCTCGACCGCGAGCAGTCGCTGTCCTTCCTCGAATTCAACTACATGATCCTGCAGGCCTACGATTTCGTCGAGCTGAACAAGCGTCATGGCGTCCGTTTGCAGATGGGCGGTTCGGACCAGTGGGGCAACATCGTCAACGGTATCGACCTCGGCCACCGGATGGGGACGCCGCAGCTTTACGCGCTGACCTCGCCGCTGCTGACAACGTCCTCGGGCGCCAAGATGGGCAAGTCGCTGAACGGCGCGGTCTGGCTGAACCCTGACATGCTGTCGGCCTACGATTTCTGGCAATACTGGCGCAATACCGAGGATGCCGACGTATCGCGCTTCCTCAAGCTCTACACGACGTTGCCGATGGACGAGATCGCCCGTCTTTCGGCGCTTGGTGGTTCCGAGATCAACGAGGTGAAGAAGATCCTCGCCACCGAAGTAACCGCCATGCTGCACGGCCGCGACAATGCCGAGCAGGCTGCCGAGACTGCCCGCAAGACCTTCGAGGAAGGTGCACTTGCGGACAATCTGCCGTCGATCGACGTGGCGAAGGGTGAGCTGGAAGCCGGCATTGGCCTCTTGGCGTTGATCGTCAAGGCTGGCCTTGCAGCGTCGAACGGCGAAGCCCGCCGCCATATCCAGGGTGGCGCGGTGCGGATCAACGACATGGCGATTTCCGACGAGCGCAAGGTAATCGGGTCGGGTGAGGTCACTGCCGATGGCGTGATCAAGCTGTCGCTCGGCAAGAAGAAGCATATTCTGGTTCGTCCCGCCTGATACGGCAGACACGGAAGCAAAAGATAGAAGGCCGTTTTCGAGCGGCCTTTTTCTTTACTGGAATTCGAAGATCTGGCGGAAAACGCCTGGCGCGATGAGCGACAGCGGATTGACCGTCAGCCGAGGCTTGTCGAAGGGACCTTCGAGCTTGAAGGTGATGCCCAGCAGGCCACGATCGCGGCCGTTGCCAAGGATGGCGCCGATCAGCGGAAGTTCTCCAAACAGGCGGTTCAGCCCGTAGGCGGGCATGAAGGTGCCGGTCATGTCCATGCCGCCGTTCGCGTCGCGCAGCCTGCCCTGGAAGGTTGCGCCGATCTGCTCGCCGCGCACGACGCCATTGGCGACGGAGAGGGTGCCTTCGCGATAGACCAGGGCGGCAAAGCCGCGCTGGAAGCGTGCGGAGCTGACGTCGATATCCTTCTTCACCGCCGAATTGAGGCTCTGGCCATCCTGTCCGACCGGCGTGGACACAAGAGACTGCAGGCGTTCTTCGTTGCGCAGCTGGAAATTGCGGACGTCCAGAGACCCGACCCAATCGTTTCCGCGCGCCTTCAGCTTGAGGTTCAAGAGGCCCGCATTCATGTTGTCGTAGAGATCGGCGAAGCGCGCCACGGCGCCCGCATCGCCGCTGGTGACGGAAATCGTGTCACCGCGTGACATCTGGCTGACGACCGCCTGACCGCTTCCCGTGACGGCGCTCACATCGGCGCGCACGATGTTCGAGCCGCGTGAGGAGAAGTTCAAGGCGACATTTGCAAGGTGTTCATCGTTGAAGCCGACGACGCGATCGACCTGGGCGCGCAGGCTGGTGCTACTGCCTTCGCTGCTGCCGGAGGCGGAACTTCCGTTGTTGGCGCGCAGCATGGTGATGATCGGCCGCATGTCGACCGTGCTGCCGCCGATCGAGATCTCGTAGCCGCCCTTGGATCGCTTGACGCTGAGGCTGTAATTGTCGGCGGGCGAAAGCTGGACGTGAGAGAAAGACGCGTTCGTCAATGCGCCGTCGGACAGCTGCAGATCGCCCCTGACGCCAAAACTGTCGCCGCTCAGCTGGAAGCCGCTCAAGCTGGTCTGCTTGCCCGCATCACTTGCCACTTCGAACTGCGCCTTTGCGCCGATGCCGCTTCCCTTCGTCCAGCCGATCCACGGCACCGTCAGTGCAGTCCGGCTGAGATCGAGTGACACGGCCTGCCGCTTCTCGTCGAGCCGCGTCAGCTCAGCGACGATCGGGCCATCGACCATGTCCGACAGCCCCGGCACGAGCTTGTCCCGCTGGGCATTGTTCAGTG
Source organism: Hyphomicrobiales bacterium (assembly GCA_900466875.1). Lineage (GTDB taxonomy): Bacteria > Pseudomonadota > Alphaproteobacteria > Rhizobiales > Rhizobiaceae > Neorhizobium. The sequence continues at coordinate 5,774 of UBNQ01000053.1, forward strand.
TCGCCTTGATGATGCGCTCACGCTTGACTGCGGAATTGGAATCCACAGGCTCGGTGACGGCAAACTCGGCGGGCACGTCGTCGACGGTACCGTTCGCTGTCAGTCTGGCGGCTTGGTTGTCGACGGCCAGAAGGCNNTATGATCGGAAATCAGTCCGAAGCGGGCCTTGATATCGGCTTTGGCACTGCCCGAAAAATCTCCGGGCTTGAAATTGGTGCCCTTCAATGCGTTGACCGGCTTGAAATTGGCAAGCTCGGTGATGGCATCCGCCTGTCCGGCGATCTTGATCGCAAGATCGGCCATCAGCGGTTTGGCGTAGGTGGAGGCTATGGAGAAGCGGCCCCCTTCGACGGACACCACCCGGCCGGAGGGCGCGTAGGATGCGGCCTTGCTGACGTCGACGACAAGCTGCTCGCCCTTCAGCGAGAAATGCCCGCCAAGATCACGCAGGGGCGGGATTTCGCCGGGCAGGTTGAGACGGGAATCGGCAAGGTCGAAATTGATCTGCAATTCGTTGGCGTCGAGCTCCATCGGGATCCCGGGGCCCTTCATCCGCCCGGCGGGAATGAAGACGGCGATGGTTCCGTTTGCAACGCTGCCGCCGAACATGTTCGCCAGCACCCAGTCGCGCGGTTTGCGCGCCATCCAGAAGGGCCAGAGCTGCTTGACCCCGGTGACCTGCATCTGCGGAATCTGGCCGCCGAAGCTGATTTCGGGCGACTGTTTGCCGAAGCGAACCTTCAGCGCTGCCGCCATTCGACCGAGCGGACTTGCCACCGTCATTTCGTCGAATTCCAGCTGGCGGTCGGACGACAGATACCGTCCCGTCGCCTTGAGGTCGAAATCGGCAGGCTGCTCTCCCGGTGACGCACCGATGGCCCTGCCACCGCGAACGAGAATGTCGAGCCCGAAGCCGAGCCGGGTTTCTCCCTGGTTCAACCGGTTCAGGTCGATCACTGCGCCGGTGAAGGGCACAACCGTCGGGCCGAAACTTGCCTCCGACTTTAAAATCTCGATCGAGTTCTTGGCAAAATCGTAAACGACGTTGATGGTCGCGCCGCTGAAGGTCTGCTGGATGCCGTCAAAATAGAAATTGCCCGGTGAATTGGTCAGCGTCGCCGACATGGCCGGCTTTTGCGCATCACCGCGGGAGCGTTCCGCGGACATGTCGAAATCGACCGAGCTTTCGAGGCCTTCGCGCGGCTGGCCGTCTTCGGTTCGCTGCAGCAGGAAGGGCGTGACTTCCAGTCCGGAGAGGCGCGCGGAGAGGGCGGCTGTTACGCCTTCGACGGTTTTCGACGCCGCGGTGAGCTTTGCCTGCCTGTCATTGATGCTGATGGTGCCGTCGACGCCGATTTCCCCCGCTGCGGTGCGCGCCAGCTGGAGATCATTGACCTTGAGGACTGTTGAGGTACGGCCGGGCGCTGCCGGCAGGACGATGTCTATGCCTGCGAGGCGGATGGACGCGGTACCTGTCCGCTCGATCAGGCCGCGGGCCTCATCCAGTCTCTGAAACGCCTGTTCGAGGAGTTGCGGAACGACATCGACCCGAACCTTGGCGAGAGCAATCGGGTCGCCCTCGGGCAGTTGAGCGGTTTCGAGGCGAATGGACTGCGCCGACATGCTGTTGATGGATATGCGTCCGCCCAGCAGCGCGAGCGGATCCACGGCCATGCGCAGAGCCCCTGCACGGCTCAGCCGCTGGCCGGTCGCGCGTTCGACGATATCCACATCGCGCGCTTCGATCGCCAGCCGGAAATCCGAATCGAAACGGATCGCCGTCGATCCGACATTCGAGACATAACGGGGGCCGATCGCATTGTTGAGGGCAGACTGGGCACGGCTGGTCAGCGTACCGTCGACAATGCCGCCTTCGATGGCAAAGACGGCGCTTCCCACGGCGAGCATGACCAGGACGACAAAAAGCGCCACGCTCTTGCAGAAACGCCAGGTTCTCGAACGATGCGGCGGGCAGTGGACGATGATCGGATCTTCGGTCTGGGCGGACGGAAGCTCATGCAGCGGGACGATGTCTTTGCTGCTGAAATCGATCTTCTCGCCGCGTATTTCCGCCATTCAGTGAAGAACTCGTTCTTTTCGCATCCAGTGCTGATCTGGACGCCTCGTCGGGCTGTATATACCCATGGCAAAGACAGTCACTCAAGATGCTGGCAAAAGAAAGGAAAACCATGGCGAACCTGAATGTGGGCGACGATGCGCCGGATTTCACGCTGCCCGGAAACGGCGCAAGGACCATTTCCCTGGCAAGCTTTCGCGGCAAGCCGCTCGTGCTCTATTTCTACCCGAAGGATGACACGAGTGCCTGCACGACCGAGGCCATCTCCTTTTCGCAACTGCTGCCGGAATTCGAGGCGCTGGGAGCCGCGGTCGTGGGCATTTCGGCCGACAGCGTGAAGAAGCACGACAATTTCGTCAGCAAACGCGACCTGACCATCGCGCTCGGATCCGACGAGGATACGGCCGTTTCACAGCTTTACGGGGTGTGGAAGGAGAAGAGCATGTACGGCAAGACCTATATGGGGATCGAACGCACGAGTTTTGTCATCGACAAAGAAGGACGGGTGGCACGAATCTGGCCGAAAGTGAAGGTTGCCGGCCACGCTGAAGAGGTGTTGGCGGCGGTGCGCGCATTGTAGAAAAAAGTCGGCCCGACAAGCAAATCTTGCCGGGCCGTTTCCGATGATCAGCCAGTTTAGGCGGCGGAGAAGTAGGCGGATGCAAGTGGCAATACTTCGTGGAAGCCGTGATAGATCATGCTCAGCGCCACATAGACGATGATGATCAGGCCGAGATAGGCGATCCAGCGAAAGCGGGAGAGCAGCTTTGCAACAAAGTTCGCGGCGATACCCATCAGCGCAATCGAGACGATCAGGCCGATGATGAGGACTGCGGGATGCCCCTGCGCTGCACCCGCGACGGCCAGAACGTTGTCCAGCGACATGGAAACGTCGGCGAGCACGATCTGCATGGCTGCCTGGACAAACGTCTTCTCTGGCGTGTTGCGGGATGCCGTTCCGTCGGAAGCTCCATCACCGGCTGCGTCGGCAGAGTGACGCAGTTCCGAGTACATTTTCCAGCAGACCCAGCCGAGCAGAAGGCCGCCTGCAAGCTGCAGTCCCTTGATGCCCAAAAGATAGGTCGTGACGACCGCAAAGATGAGCCGCAGGACGGTTGCGGCGATAATTCCGAAGAGAATGGCCTTCTGCCGCAGATGCGCCGGCAGGCCGGCAGCGGCCAGTCCGATGACAATCGCATTGTCGCCGGACAGAACGAGATTGATTGCGATGACCTCGACGAGTGCCATGAACGTTTCGATCATGAGGCGTGACCTTCTGTGCCCGTTATTATTTGGATGTGAGAGATGCAACAGCGATGTCGGCAGGGCCCCCGGCCAAAAGGCTTGCGAGCGCTCGTCAACGGTACCGGCCATTATTCGCCTAATGAGGGTATGGCAAGCGCATTGCCCGCCGCGGATCGGAGCGCTCTTGGTGGGGGCCGGTACCGCCTTTTGCGCGCATTGGTTGCCGACTTCGTCTGTCCGCGATCTTTTGGTGGTCCAGATAGCGCGCTGGTTGCCGATTTGCCTTGCCGCCCACGGGTTCGTCGCCTATATCGGCGGCCATATTTCGATTTTTGGATGTGACGATTTCATATTTTGTCGCACGCGTGGGCGGCACGGAGAGACGGATGCCTACCCAAAACGCCGTGGTTCTCGTCGTCGAAGACGAGCCGATGATTCGATTTGCAACGCTCGATTCCCTGGAAAATGTCGGCCATGAGGTGCTTGAAGCCGCCAATGCCGATGAGGCCATGGTGCTTTTCAGAAATCATCCGGGCATCGATATCGTCTTCACGGACGTCAACATGGAGGGCTCGATCGACGGGCTGCAACTGGTCCAACGGCTCAGGGCAATCCGGCCGGGTATCGGGATCATCATCACGTCCGGCGTCGTCAAACTCGATCCGATGCTGTTGCCAGCAAACACGATTTTTCTCCCAAAGCCCTATCAGCATGATGAATTGCTCTCGTCCATTCATCAGTTGATGGAGTAACAATCATCCCGGCAAAGGCAGCGCCACCTACCCACGAACACCATGTCTTTGCGGAGCTTGGTGGAAGTGCTAGGTCGAGTAACATGTCTTGTCATGGCTGATGGTCGATAACTGGATAATTGAATGACGCAGTTGAAACTTGTTGGGTTTTCGGGAAGTTACGGTCGGCCATCCAAGACGTCTGCTTTGGTCGAACATATCGCTGGACTTGCCTGCGATCGCTATGATCTTGCCAAGGCAGTCTTCGATCTTGCGGATGTGGGGGACTCGCTGGGTCTTGCCAAGTCGCAATCCGATCTGGATGCCAGCGCTGCATCCGTTCTCAATGCGGTCGTCGAAGCGGATCTGGTCGTCATCGGTTCGCCCACCTACAAGGGCAGCTACCCGGGCATGTTCAAACATTTCATCGATCTGATCGATCCGGATCAGTTGCGCGGCAAGCCGGTTCTGATTGCCGCCACGGGTGGCGGCGAGCGGCACGCCCTGATGGTCGAGCATCAACTGCGACCCCTGTTCGGATTTTTCATGGCCCATACGATCCCGACGGCGATCTATGCGTCGAACCGCGATTTTTCCGGTTACGAGATCGTGTCTTCGGCTCTGCATGAGAGGATAGGTTTTGCCATCGACGAGCTTGCGGCCTTCGTTTCCAGAAGGCATGGATCGATAGGGAAATAGGCGGGCGCTGGTTGGCCAGCACAGGCTCGAGGAGGAAGCGGAATGTCAGTTGAAGACGACATCGAGGCAATCGCGGAACAGGAGCGACTGCTTGTGTTCGACAGGTTCGACGCTGAAGCCGCCTGGGCGCTCGGGGAACGGCTGAGACTGCTCGCGCGCGAACGCGGTCTTGCGGTTGCGATCGACGTTACGCTTCATTCCATGCCGGTGTTTTACTGCGCCCTTGCCGGGTCCACCGCAGACAATGCGCGCTGGATCCGTCGCAAGCGAAACGTCGTGTTGCACTTTCTCCGTTCGAGCTACGCGGTCGGGCGCAGGCTCGCCCAACAGGATTCGACCTTGGAGGACAAGTTCAGCCTTGCCGATGTGGATTATGCCGCGCATGGCGGAAGCTTTCCGATCACTGTGGCCGGTGTCGGCTGTATCGGCGCGGTGACGGTTTCGGGATTGCCGCAGCGGGACGATCATAATCTGGTGGTCGAGGTGCTTGCAGAGATATTGGGGCATGATGTGCTGAAAATCGGCCTCAGGCCCTGAACGCATATCGTCGGCCGGTGGTGACCGGCCGACATGACGGGCGATCCGTCAGCGCCTGAAGACGCGGGCGATCGCTATCAGGATGCAAGCGCCAATAAAACCGGCGATCAGGTATCCGATCCAGCCGCCGAGAACGACGCCGAAGACGCCGAGTATGGCGTTCGCAACGATCGCACCCACGATACCCAGAATGATGTTCATGAAGACGCCCATGTCGCTCTTCATGAATTTTTCGGCGAGCCAGCCGGCAATTCCGCCGATGATGATGGCTGCGATCCAGCCAATACCTGCTTGTTCCATGTCCTTACCCTTTCCTGAACCCCGTCCTTGGGGTGCGGCGGGTAACGCGCTAAAATGTTCCCGGGTTCCCGTTCACTTTATTAGAAAGGCAAGATTCCTTTCCTTCGCCGCGAAGTGCCCCTATTTTGCCAGCCGATTCGGTTAGCAAGACGAGAGACCAGTGAACCTATCCTTCCTCCTCGACCGTCGCCTTGGCGCGCTTCTTGATATCTGCCGCGGGCGCATGTCGGCCGTTCTCATCCTTGTGCTTGCCGTTTCTTCGGCCTTCGCACCCGATGCTGTCGCGCAGGCCCAGCCCGGAGTCCCGGCTTCGGCGCCGGTCCAGGCCGAACGGCCGGTGCCGACGGACGTCACCGCCGATTCCATCAATATCGAGATGCGAGACAAGCTGGACGGGTTGAGGCAGCAGCTCAACACATTTCGCGAAAGCGTGCAGACCGCCCCAGATGATGACGCAAGACTCGCCGACATCAGGGTGAAGGCAGAGGCGATCGTCGAGGAGATGCGGGCCGCGTCCGATTCGATGAAGGTGCGCGTCGAACAGATCCAGGGTCGCCTCACGAGTCTTGGCGAGCCTCCGGCATCGGGGCAACCGGCCGAGGCACCGGCGGTCGCCGAAGAGCGGAGCAAGCTCGAGAACGAACGGTCGCAGCTCAACCTGATCGTCGACGATGCGGGCAGCCTGTCGAACAGTGCAACGCAGCTTGCCAACATGATTACCAATCTGCGCCGAACCCTGTTCGCGCAGACGCTGTTCCGACATACGGAATTGACGCCCGACGTCTTCGTGGATGCGGGCAACGCGTTCATCNNCCGAGATGCGGAACTTCTCGTCCACGATTACCAGCTGGACGAGTTTCGTTTGGAGGTTCAAGGCAATCTCGCTGCTCGGCGCGATCGCTCTGTCTGTCGGCGCGGCGTTTCTTTTCCTTGCCGGCGGATACCGGCTCTTCGGCCGTTTTCTGACGCGCAGCAGCGGTGACAATCCCGCCTATATCAAGCGGCTTTCCTATACGTTCTGGTCGACCGTGATGCAGAGCATCACCTTCGCCGCTTTTCTCGTAACCTCCTATCTTTTCCTTGAAGGTTTCAACGTCCTGCGCCCGGATGTGGCGCCGATGATTGCGACATTCTTCGGTTTCCTGTGGTTCGTGCATTTCGTCTGGAAACTGACCTATGCGGCGCTGGCGCCGCAGGAGGCGGGCTGGAGGCTTGTCAGGATCACGGATCGAGGCGCCCGACTGCTCAGCCTGGCGATTATCGCCATGGCGGTGGTGAACGGGCTGGATTATCTGCTTGGGGCCGTCAGCGTGGCGCTTGGTTCGCCTTTGTTGCTGACGATCGCAAAAAGCCTGATCGCTTCGGTGGTGATCGGGTTCATTCTGATTGCCATCTCCTTCATCCGGCCTGTCATGGTCGAGGGAGAGGATGCGACGGGGCAGGGACGCCCCTGGCCGCGTTATTTTTCCGTCACTCTGCGTATCATGGGTGGAGTCCTGCTGCTTTGCGTGATTGCCGGCTATGTCGGGCTTGCGCGTTTTGCCTCCACCCAGATCGTCCTGACGGGGGCGGTTCTGGCGCTGATCTATATCGGGATCCTGTCGGGCAAGGCGATTTCGAAACGCGGTGCCTTCAACGATACGGCGCTCGGGAGGCGGCTGGTCGAGCGGCATCGCTTCGGTGAAGTCGGCCTCGACCAAGCGGGACTTCTCGTCGGCCTCGGAATCTACGCCATCGCACTGGCGCTCGGCATTCCGCTGATCCTGATCACCTGGGGCTTCCAGATTGCAGATATCGAAGCCTGGATCGTCAGGTTCTTCACCGAATTCCGCATCGGCAATATCTCGATCTCGATCGTCGGCATATTCGGCGGCGTTTTGCTCTTCGCGCTGGGTTACATCGTCACCCGCTGGGCGCAGAAGTGGATCGACGGCAACGTTCTGGCGCGCAGCCATGTCGATATCGGTGTCCGCAACTCGGTCAAGACGGGTATCGGTTATCTGGGCGTCGGGCTGGCGGTGATCGTCGGCGTTTCTGCGGCCGGCATCAACCTCTCCAACCTCGCACTCGTTGCCTCGGCGCTCTCGGTCGGTATCGGTTTCGGCTTGCAGAACATCGTGTCGAACTTTGTGTCGGGCCTGATCCTGCTGGTCGAGCGGCCCTTCAAGGTCGGGGACCATGTCGTGACGGGAACGACGGAAGGGATCGTCAAGCGTAT
>UBNQ01000054.1 GCA_900466875.1 Hyphomicrobiales bacterium
TCATCGTGCCGAATTCCGACCTCATCAATGCCGCCGTGGGCAACTGGACCCTGAAGAACCGGATACAGAGATCCGAAATCAAGGTTTCCACCAGCTATGAGAGTGATCCCGAACAAGTCATCTCCATCCTTCTTCAAATCGTCTCGGAAGTGCCGGAGATCCTTCGCAATCCGGAGCCCCATGTCGAGTTTCTCGCTTTCGGCGGTTCGTCGCTGGATTTCGAACTGCGCTTCCATCTGGCGGATATGTCCGAAGGGCTGCGTGTGCGCAACGAGATCCGGGTCGAAATCCTCAAACGCTTCCGCGAACAGGGCGTCGAGATACCGTTCCCCCGCTCGGAAGTGGTCTATCATCGCGGTTTGCCCATCTTGCCGGAGGAGGTTGATGTACGCGGCGGAGCGTGAAGTTCTGTCGCAACCGTCAGTTAACCTAGTGCGACTTTACATCTGTTAAGCATGTATCGCTGTGAATTATTGACCTAAACAATGAAGAGAATTGTCCTCCGGCCCGATTTGCTCCGAAATGAGCCGGGGGATTAACCGTTCTGCAAGTCGCCCAAAATACAAATCCGCCCAAGGGTATGGTTTTATTTGTAAGGGGCAAAAATGACATTCCTCGGTATTTCCGGAATGCAGTATTCCGGTGAGACGCTTGGTAATTCCCGCATTCTCCTGGCCGAAGATTCAAACGTCTTCACATCGATGATCGGTATGCGGCTGAAGGAGCTTTTCGACATCGACGTCGAAATCTGCCGCAATTTCGAAGATCTTCAGCTGGCCTATGACAGGTCGACGGATCCGGTCACGCTCGCCATCTCAAATATCAATCTTCCCGGCGCTGAGAATGGCGAGGCGCTGGAATACCTGATCGACCTATCGATCCCGACGATCGTCTTCACCGGCACATTCCACCAGGAAACGCGCGACAAGCTGCTGAGCAAGGACATCGTCGACTATATTCTCAAGGACAATGTCTTTGCCGTCGAGATGCTGGCGGAATCCGTGTGCCGGTTTCTGACCAATCATCGCCACCATGTGCTGATCGTCGACGACAGCCCGACCGCAAGGGCGCTGCTTTCCAGCCGCCTGAAGCGCTATAATTTCCGTGTCAGCCTGGCGGAAAACGGCGCCAAGGCGCTCGAGGTTCTCAAGAAGAACAGCGATATCGGCCTGGTGATCACCGACTACAACATGCCGGATATCGACGGTTTCGAGCTTACCCGCCGCATCCGCTCGGTTCGCGGGTCGCACGAGCTGCGGATCATCGGCGTGTCGTCATCGTCGGACCGTCATCTGTCCGCGCGGTTCCTGAAGGCCGGCGGCAACGATTTCATGCTGCGGCCTTTCATCGATGAAGAGTTCTATTGCCGCGTCAACCAGAACCTCGATACGCTTCTGCAGATCCGCTCGATGCGGTCGGCGCAAAGCGTCGGTGACGTCAAGAACGTCGCCTAAATGCTGATACAGGTGCCGCATGCCATACATTGTCAGCCAGAAACGTCAGCACTCAGACCCGCATAGCTATAGCGAACAGATCGCTACGGGTTTGACTGCAGTCGAGATGGATACCAGCACGATGTCTGGCTGCCGCCTGTTGTCCATCGAGGAATTATATCGGCTGGGAGAGCCGGTCGTTTCGGATTGTATCGCGGGGGAGCTGGCATGCTCTGTCGCGATCATCGACATAGACCGGCTTTTTCGGATTTCCGAGACGTATGGAACTGATTGTGCAGATCATGTGCTCTCGGAATTCGGCGCCAATCTTCTCCGGTTCTCGGCGGATCTTTACGCCTGCGTTGCGCATCTCGGTCACGACCAGTTCGGCTTGCTGCTTGTCGGCACGGATGTCGCCATGGCGACAGAGACCCTCGACCGCCTGAGGCAACAACTTGCCGGATGCCCGATCGGTTGGAAGGGCGAGATGTTCAATATCACTGTATCGGTCGGCGTGGCTGAAATTCACGGGCCAGAGACGTTCGACAATTATCTCAATGCGGCTGAGCAGTTTCTGTTCATGGCCAAGATGTCCGGCCGCAATCAGGTCATTTCCGACCACACATTTGCCACCGCAGCTCATTGAGCGGACTGGAGCCGCACGCCGCCCACAGAGACTGATCGTTTCTGCAAGCGGCGCCGGTCTTCATGCCATTACGCAGTTCAATGCGTGCCGAGAAGC
>UBNQ01000052.1 GCA_900466875.1 Hyphomicrobiales bacterium
GATGACGACGTCGTCATCATTGGGTTCGCGGCGCTCGAAGGTGAAAGGGGTGAGCGGGCTCGACGCGTCGGTCGCAGCATAGCCTCTGGCGATGGGCATGGAGAACTCCATTCTTTCATGGGGTTGAAAATCAACGGCCGGACTATGCGTCGCCAAGCCGGACAAGCGTTAGATCGATCCTCCGAGCTTCTTGCACGATCCTGCAAGATTGCGGAGCATCCCTCGTTGCGAAGACCGCGACACATTATAGAATGGTCATTGTTTGGTGCCCGCTTCGGAGAAATGGCTCAATGACGCTCCCTTTCAATCCCTATCAGGAAATCGCCTCGATCGCGGCGCGCTATGCGAGAGATCAGGGCGACGGTTCGACGGCAATCGAGGGGCTCGGGATCAGCCGGCGGACGTCACCCAGCGACCCTTGCCATGGAAGTTATCGGCCATGTTTCGCCATGGTGATCCAGGGCGCAAAATGCGTTCAGCTGGGCAGCGACACGATCAATTACGGCGCGGGCGACTATCTTTTGACCTCACTCGATCTTCCCGTCGCGTGGCGGGTCGTCGAGGCCAGTCCCGAGGTTCCGCATTTCTGCATCACGGTTGCGGTCAGCAGCGACAAGGTGCTCGACCTGATGGGCAGGAACGGGCTTGCCAAGCCGGCAGGGCCGAGCAAGGCGCAGCGCGGGATTGTCGTCAATGCCGCCACGCCGGAACTGCTGGATGCCGCCGTGCGCCTGATGCGCTTGCTCGATCGTCCAGCCGATATCGCATCTCTGGCACCGCTGATCGAGCAGGAAATCCTCTACCGCATCCTGACCGGGCCTGCCGGCGCGCAGCTGATCAACATCGCCATTGCCGACAGCCACGGCAACCGGGTTGCCCGCGCCATCGCCTGGCTGAAGGAAAATTTCGCAGGCTCGCTCCGGATCGAGGAGCTGGCGGAGCATGTCGGCATGAGCGTTTCGTCCTTCCATCACCATTTCAAGGCGATCACGGCGATGACCCCAGTCCAGTACCAGAAGCAACTGAGGCTTCACGAGGCGCGGCGGCTGATGCTTGTGGAAGGGCTCGACGTCGGCAATGCCGGCCATCGCGTCGGATACCAGAGCCCCTCGCAGTTCAGTCGGGAATATAGCCGCCTCTACGGCCTGTCTCCGGCGCGGGACATGGATGCCGTCAGGGTTTCGGCTACGGGCTGAGTTTTCGCCTTCTCAAATTTCTCATCGCCGTCGCAAATCCAGGCTTGACGGAAAGCAGGATTGCTTTATACGCCAGAACCGTACCGTACGGTACCTGAGAGGAGCAGCCGCAGTGAGACCCGAGACCGCCGATACGCCGCAATTTTCGCCCCGCCAGAACGAGGTTCTGGAGCAGGCGCTTCGTCTTCTCGTTGAGGGNNGGCGACAAGGCGCTGACGACGTCGGGACTTGCCCGTGCCGCAAGCTGTTCCAAGGAAAGCCTCTACAAGTGGTTCGGCGACCGCGACGGTGTTCTGGCGGCGATGATCGCCTATCAGGCGAGCAAGGTTCGCACTGCCGATCGCGCGGGCGAAAAATTGACGGATCAGGTTCTCAAGCAGAATCTCGAGCAGTTCGGCCGTAACCTTCTGGAGGTCCTGGGCGGCGACGTGTCGCTTGCGCTCAACCGGCTGGCGATCGGCCAGACGAGCCGCGATGGCTCGAAGCTCGGCAAGCTTCTGGTGGAGCACGGCCGCAGGCAGATCGACCGTCGCGCCATGGCGCTGATGGAAGCCGGCAAGCGCGCGGGCCTGCTGCGCTTCGAGAATGCCGATGCGGCTTACCACACATTCTATGGCCTGGTCGTCTCCGACCTGCATGTTCGCATGCTGCTGGGCGAGCCGGGACTGAAGGACAATTCGCGCCAGGCGGAGAGGGCGGTTGAAGCCTTCCTTGCACTTCACGGCGTGGAGCAGAAAACGGCGGACGCTCTTCGCGTTTCCGCAGGACGATGAAAACACCCAACACACACACGCATAGGGAAGGAATTTAAGATGCGCGTTTATTATGATCGTGATGCCGACCTCAACCTGATCAAGTCGAAGAAGGTCGCCATCATCGGCTACGGTTCTCAAGGTCGCGCACACGCGCTGAACCTGAAGGATTCCGGCGCACAGAACATGGCCATTGCTCTGAAGGCCGGTTCCGCCACCGCCAAGAAGGCCGAAGCCGACGGCTTCAAGGTCATGACGGTTGCCGAAGCTGCCGCCTGGGCCGACCTGATGATGATGGCGACCCCGGACGAACTGCAGGCCGACATCTATCGCGACGAAATCGCCGGCAATATCCGTGACGGCGCCACCATCGCATTCGCGCACGGCCTCAACGTTCATTTCGGCCTGATCGAGCCGAAGGCATCGATCGACGTCGTCATGATCGCCCCGAAGGGCCCGGGCCACACGGTTCGCGGCGAATACCAGAAGGGCGGCGGCGTTCCTTGCCTCGTTGCTATCCACCAGAACGCTTCGGGCAATGCACTTGAACTCGCTCTCTCCTACGCCTGTGGCGTTGGCGGCGGTCGTTCGGGCATCATCGAAACCACCTTCAAGGAAGAGTGCGAAACCGACCTCTTCGGCGAACAGGTCGTTCTTTGCGGCGGTCTGGTCGAACTCATCCGCGCCGGTTTCGAAACGCTGGTCGAAGGCGGTTATGCGCCGGAAATGGCCTATTTCGAATGCCTGCACGAAGTGAAGCTGATCGTAGACCTGATCTATGAAGGCGGCATCGCCAACATGAATTACTCGATCTCCAACACGGCCGAGTGGGGCGAATATGTCACCGGTCCGCGTATCATCACTGCCGAAACCAAGGCTGAAATGAAGCGCGTCCTGACCGATATCCAGACCGGCAAGTTCACGTCCGACTGGATGCAGGAATACCGCGCCGGTGGCGCCCGCTTCAAGGGTATCCGTCGCAACAACGACAGCCACCAGATCGAGGAAGTCGGCACCAAGCTGCGCGCCATGATGCCCTGGATCGGCAAGAACAAGCTGGTAGACAAGGCCGTCAACTAAGCGGCTTCCCGATCCTGAGCATCTTTTGATGCGCGCCTGCGGCGACGCGGGGATCGGCAAGAACAAGCTCATCGACGAGGCCGTCAAATAATCGGCCAAGTCATCGTGTAGTGAAAACGCACCGCGCGGCTCGTCCGCGCGGTGTTTTGCATTATCACTCCTTCGGCG
>UBNQ01000051.1 GCA_900466875.1 Hyphomicrobiales bacterium
CATCCTGGCCCGGGCCCGCACCCTCCCGGCCCACCTCCGCCACTCCCTCGTCCGCTACCACCGCCGCCTCCCGGTCCCTATTGGCCCGGTTACTGGGGCCCGGCCGCGGTCTGGGGCGCCGCAACGGCCGTCGCCATCGGCACCGCGATTGTAACACTTCCGCCGGAATGCACGACCGTCATCGTCGGTGGAATTTCCTACCGGGATTGCGGCGGTCGCTGGTTCGAGCCTCGCTACGATGGACATACGGTTGTTTATGTCGCGGTCGCAGATCCTCGGTAAAGACATGGAATCGAAGTGAGATGGGCACAGTTTGCTTTGGATAGATCCCGTGCCCATTAGAGGCGACATGCCATATTGTCTGATGTGGTCTTCTGCAGCTAAGACGCGGCGGCGCATCTGCGTTTTCCGTTTAAGACGGCTCGTTTGCGCCCTTTCCCGCAGAATAAGCCGCGCGGTTGCATGGTCGCAACGGCGGTCTTTCAGCACGCCGAAGAAAATGCATCCGTCGCTCGAATAAGTTGCTCGGCGTCCTCAAAACGCGAGCTGTACCTTCATCGACCTGCTTCTGTCGCCTGCGGTTTCGAATGCCTTTACCGCTTCTTCAAGCGGGAAGGTGCCGGTGAGAAGCGGCTTGAGATCGACACGACGCTTGCTGATAAAGTCCACGGCCAGTCCGAATTCCTCATGGAACCGGAATGTGCCCTTCATCTCGATCTCCTTTGCGACCACCAGGTTCTGCGGAATGGAGACATCACCACCAAGCCCGAGCTGCACGACTGTCGAGCGCGGACGCAGAACCTCGAGGCCTGAACGCACGGCCCGCTCGTTCCCCGACGCCTCGAACTGGACGTCAAAATACCCCTTGCCCACCGAATAGGCAGAGAGTTCCTCCGGCTTGTCGGCAACGTTGATCACCCGGTCCGCACCAATCTCAAGCGCCTTTTGCAGAACCGCATCCATCACGTCGGTGGCGACGATCTCGCGTGCACCATGAGCGCGGGCAGCAATGATCGTCAGCGCACCGATCGGGCCGCAGCCGGTGACCAGAACACGCTTGTCGGTCAAGGCACCGGCGCGGTTGACGCCGTGCAGCGTAACCGCGAACGGTTCCGCCATCGCAGCCTCATTGATCGAAACGCCATCGGCCACCTTGTGGCATTGCCAGGCCTCGGCCACCAGTCGCTGGCGGAACGCACCCTGAATATGGGGCATCGGCATGGCCGAGCCGTAAAAGCGCATGTTCAGGCAATGGTTCTGCTGGCCCTTCAGGCAGTATTCGCAATGGCTGCAGGGGCGGCTCGGAGAGACCGCCACCCGGTCGCCGACTGCAAGGCCGGAGACACCTGCACCCAGCGCCTTGATCGTGCCGGCGACCTCGTGGCCGAGGATCATCGGCTCGCGAACGCGCACGGTGCCGAAACCGCCGTGATTGTAATAATGCAGGTCAGAGCCGCAGATGCCACCGGCCTCGATGGCGACCTCCACCTGTCCCGTGGAGAGAGCGTCGACTTCCCGCTCCTCAACCCGAAGATCCTTAGCTGAATGAATGACGACGGCTTTCATATCGTTCCTCCTTACAATACGGGCGTTGGCAGGGCTGCGCCTGCAAAATGGGCGGCGAGATTATCGCGCACCAGCTTGCCCATCGCCTTGCGAGTTTCAATCGTGCCGGACGCGTGATGCGGCTGCACGAGCACATTGTCGAGTTTCAGGAAGCGCGGGTTAAGCTTTGGCTCTCCTTCGAAGACATCAAGCGCGGCAGAGCCTAGAGCTCCGCCTTCCAGCGCCGCCAGAAGAGCTTCCTCATCGATATTGGAAGCGCGCGAAATGTTGATCAACATGCCTTCCGGCCCAAGCGCCTCGATGACATCCTTCGAGACGATATGTCTTGTGGCGGCAGAAGCAGCGAGCGTCACGAACAGGAAATCCGAATGCCGTGCAAGCTCGACCGGATCGGCGATGAAGGTCATGCCCTCGGCATAGGATTTGGCGCTGACATCGCTATAGGCGATGTCCATGTCGAACCCTTTCAAGCGCTTGGCCACCTCGAAGCCGATACGACCGAGGCCGAGCACGCCGGCTTTGCGGCCCCAGATCCGACGCTTCAGCGGATAGAGCCCCTTGGATTCCCAGCTGCCGTCCCTCACCCAGGTTTCCGCGCCGATCATGCCGCGCGACTGCACGAGCATCATGCCGATGCCGAGATCGGCGACGTCGTTGGTCAGCACGTCGGGCGTGTTGGTGACGCGGATGCCACGCTCGCGGCAAGCCTGCAGGTCGACCGCATCGTAACCGACGCCATAGACCGAGATGACTTCAAGCTTGGGCAGTTTCACGATCAGGTCGTTCGAGGCGCCGAGTTCGCCACGGGTGGCGACAGCGCGGATATTGGGACCATGCAGCTTCAGGAACGCGTCACGGTCCTGTGCCTCGTAAAGCTTGCGAACCTCGTATTGCGCCTCGAGTTCGACCAGATCCCATTCCGGGTATGGACCGACGAGTAGAATTTCCGGCTTGTTCACCGTTTCCTCCATGATCAACTTATTGAATTTCTCTTGCCGTCGCGAAACCAATCGCAGCGGTGCGGGCAAATGGTGAAACCGGTCTCAGAGGGACGTAGTGATGCCGCCGTCGACATAAAGCGTGTGTCCATTTACGAAGGAGGAAGCCTTGCCGGAGAGGAACACCGCGGCACCGACAAGTTCGTCGACATTGCCCCAGCGCGCTGCTGGCGTACGTTTTTCCAGCCAGGACGAAAACTCCTCGCTGTCGACCAGCGCCTGGTTGAGCGGCGTCTTGAAATAACCGGGCGCCAACGCGTTGACCTGCAGGCCGTGTCTGGCCCAATCGGTGCACATGCCGCGCGTCAGGTTTTTGACCGCACCCTTGGTTGCCGTGTAGGGTGCGATGCCGGGACGCGCCAGTTCGCTCTGCACCGACGCGACATTGATGATCTTGCCACGGCCGCGGCCGATCATGTGTTTTGCAACCGCTTGGCCCACATAAAACACGCTGGAGACATTGGTCTTCAGCAACTGCTCCCAGCGATCAATTGGAAAGTCTTCAAGCGGCGTGCGAAACTGCATGCCGGCATTGTTGACGAGGATATCGATGGCCCCGATGCGGCTTTCGATGTCATCGACACCCTTGCGGACGGCTTCCGCATCGGTCACATCGAAATCACAAGCCGAAACCTTGGCACCGGCTGCGGTCAACTTGTCGACGGCCGCATCGAGCTTGGTCTTGTCGCGGCCATTCAGCACCACTTCGGCGCCATGCGCCGCAAGCCCTTCAGCCAGGGCAAAACCAATACCCTGTGACGAGCCCGTCACCAGAGCCCGAAGACCTGAAAGATCAAAAAGGGGGAAAGTCATTCTTATCTCCGGGCACAGGTGAAAGAGCTGGAATGGCGTCCGGTCAGATATCGACAATCAGACCCTTGGCTTTCAGGACCGGCTCGAGCTTGCTGACCTCGATGACGGTAGCGCCATTCTTGTAGGCCTCGATATAACCGGCTTCGGCATCTTCCCGCGCCTGAGAGAGCTTGGCGGCTTCCTGTGCCTCTTCGCGACGCACGACCACCAGACCATCGGCATCGCCGACGATGATGTCGCCCGGATTGATGATCTCGCCGCCAACGATGATGCTGTCGTTGAGGGTGCCCAGCGTTTCCTTCACCGTGCCCTTGATGCAGGCGCTGAGCGAGAAGACCGGAAAACCGAGATCGCGAAGCTGCAGCGTGTCGCGCACGCCGGTATCGGTCACAAGGCCACCGATGCCCTTGGCGAGGCAGGCATTGGCAAGAACGTCGCCGAACGAGCCGGCCTCTTCATATTCACCTGCCGACACCACGATGATATCGCCCGGCTTGGCATAATTGATCGCCAGCTGCAGCATGATGTTGTCGCGCGGCGAGCTTTTGACGGTAAAGGCCGGGCCGCACAGCTTCATGCGATAGTCGACCGGCTTCAGGCGCGAGGACAGGGCACCCTTGCGGCCCTGTGCTTCATGAATGGTTGCCGGCGAAAACTTTGCGAGCGCTTCGACGTCGGCCTTGCTTGGACGCGTCGCGATATCCTTGATGTGAACCATAAAAATCTCCCATGACTTCAGGACGGCGGGTCGCGCCCGCCGTTGCAGTTGATTTGAAATGTTGTCTTTGAGGCGATCAGCGCCTGACCGAAAGGATCAGGGGATCGGGTCGAACTTCAGCTCGGCGAGCGGAACGACCTTGTCCGTGCGCGTCATCTTGTATTCGGTGTTCGGGCCAAGCCATTTGTCCCAGATGCGGTTGATTTCGCCATCGGCGTCCAGCTTGCGCAGGACTTCGTTGACCTTTTCCGTCAGCTTCGGATTGTCCTTGGCCATGCCGATGCCGATGGGCTGGAAGAGCATCGGCTCTTCGATCATCCGCATTTCCTTGCCCTTGGTCTTCGACTCGTTGACGAATTTCGTCATCGTCATCGTGTTGCCGACGATGCCGCGCGCCTTGCCCTGCTGGACGGCGAGATAGGCCGATGCGGTATCCTGGAACGTCAGCGGCTCGGACTTGTTGAGCTTGACGGACAGTTCCGAGGTGGAACCCTTGCTGGATGCGATACGCTGGCCGACATAGTCCGCCTTCTTGTGACCGGCATCATCGACCGGCACAATCAGCATTTCCTTGGCAAGGTAATAGGGGTCGCTGAACTGAATCTGTTCGGCGCGGCTCTGCGTGTAGGCAAGGTTGGCAACCGACAGGTCGACGCGGCCGAGCTTGACTTCCGGAACGCGGGCTTCAACCGAGACCGGCTTTACCTCAGGCTTGACGCCGAGTTCCTTGGCGATCGCGCTGCACAGGTCGACGTCGAAGCCGGCCATTTCGCGAGTCTTCGGATCCGGAGAGGCGAACGGCGGCACGTCTGCGAAAGTGGCACACCGCAGTACCTTGTTGGAAAGAATGGTGTCGAGCTGATCCGCATTGGCGACGCCGGCGCTTGCCGATGCGGCAAGCACGGCAGTGAGTGAGAGGCATTTCCAGTTCATTGCTGTTCTCCTTGGTTTTTTATAATTCCCTTAATGCCGCAGGTCTGAGAGGAACCGTTGCGCACGCGGGTGTTTTGGATTTTTGAAAAACTCGTCCGGCGTCGCCGTCTCGATGATCTCGCCCGCGTCGATGAACCAGATGCGGTCGGCGACTTCGCGCGCGAAGCCCATTTCGTGGGTGACGCAGAGCATGGTCATGCCTTCAGCCGCGAGGCTCTTCATGACGGCGAGCACTTCCCCAACCATTTCCGGGTCGAGCGCACTGGTCGGCTCGTCGAAAAGCATCACAGGAGGCTCCATGGCGAGCGCACGGGCAATAGCCACGCGCTGCTGCTGGCCACCGGACAACTGGCCCGGATAGGCCTGTGCCTTGTCCGCAAGACCGACCCGGTCGAGAAGCTTGAGTGCCTTGTCATAGGCCACGTCCGGTTTCACACCCTTTACCCGAATGGGCGACATGGACACATTGTCGGCCACGGAGAGATGAGGAAAGAGATTGAAGCTCTGGAAGACGAAACCGACGCGGCTGCGAAGAGCATTCAATTCCTTGGCCCGCATCTGGGCATGGATGTTGCGGCCATCGAGCGTGATGGAACCGCTGTTGATCTCCTCAAGGCGATTGATCGTGCGAATGAGTGTCGACTTTCCGGAACCGGACGGTCCGCAAATGACGACAACCTCGCCGCGTGTCACTTCCGCATCAATATTCTTGAGGACCTGATAATTGCCATAGCTCTTGCAGACCTGAGAAAGCTGGATCGTCTGCGCGCCCTGAGCGGTCGTGGATGTGTCAGTCATAACTGCTCCGTAGCGATTTTGGGTGTAACTGGTGCCGGCGCTGCGGCATTGCCGACACGGACGCCGGCACGTCGGCGGGCGATACGCCGCTCAAGACGGTTCGCGACATAGGTCAGCGACCAGCAGATGGCGTAGTAGACGATGGCGAGCAACAGGAAGACCTGGAACGGCTGGGTCAGCAACTGGTTGTTCACCTGATTGGCCGCGAAAGTCAGATCCGGCACGTTGATGACATATCCGAGTGTCGTGTCCTTGATGGTGGAAACGAAGGTCGAGATGATGCTCGGGATCATGTTGTAGAGCGCCTGCGGCAGGATGACATAACGCATCGCGCCGAAATAGCCGTGGCCCAGAGCTCTTGCCGCATCCATCTGCCCGGAGCCGAGCGAGACGATGCCGGCACGCACGACCTCGCTCATGAACGCGCCCTGATAGATAACGAGCGTGGTCAGCATGGTGACGAAGCTCGGCACATCGGCACCGGTCCAGAGCGGAACGAGAAAGTAGCTCCACAGGATGAGCATCAGCAGCGGAACGCCGCGCGTGAAATACACAACCGCAGTGACCGGCCAGCGCAGCAGCCGCCATTTGGAAAGACGTGCCAGCGCCATCAGAATGCTGACCGGAAACGCCAGCGCGATACTCAAGGCAGACAGGATAAGCGTATTGGCGAGACCGCCGAGCGGACCGTTCGGATACTGCCCGATCAGCAGCAGGAGCCAATAATCCTGAACGATTGCAATCATGTCATGGATCATGCCCGCGCCCTCCCGACAGGATCGGCACGCATCGAGATATAGGCTCCGATGCCCATGATCACCAATGACGCAGCAAGATAGAGGACCGTCGCGATCAGATAGATTTCAAAGGTGCGGAAGCTGAGATTTTCGACTTCCTTGACTGCATGAGTGAGTTCCGGTGCGCCGATAAGAACACCGAGGCTGCTGTTCTTGAATAGCGACGTGCTGTGATTGATGAGCGGCGGCAGCGCATTTCGCACGCCCTGCGGCATAATGACGAAACGCATCGCGGACACATAACTATGCCCAAGCGCCCGCGCCGCCTCCATCTGACCCGGACTGATGGAACGGACGCCCGAGCGCAGATCCTCGCTGAAATAAGCGGCCTGACAAAGTCCCAGCCCAATGACTGCAAATATCATTTCCGCATTGTTGGCGGAAAGCCAGTTGCTGAGCCCGCTCGGCAGAAGCGTGAAAATGCCGAAATACCACAGCATCAGCTGTACGAGCGTCGGAACGTTTCGGTGATAGGAAACATATGCCGCGACCAACGGATCGCCGAAACGAAAAGTCGACAGGCGAATGGCAAGAAGGACAATCGCGAGCGACATCGCCAGAAGCCAGGAACCGGCATAGATGATGAAGGTCATTTCGATACCGTGCAGCAGCATCGAGATGTATTCCGGATTTGTCAGGATTGCCGAAAGGTCGAAACCACTCACGCCGATGCCCCCGCAGGACTTCCGGCACGAACATAAGGTGATTGCGGCTTCGTGGTCTGCAGTCCGCCCATCACCTGAAGTGTCGGGGTAATTTCCATATGGCCGATGTTCATGGCGACCGGCGAAGCGACGGCAAAGGCGATCGCATCGGCGATATCGGACGCCTGCGGCAACTCGAACCCGTCGATAAAACGTTCGCGGATGGTCGGGTCGTCACCATGAACGTGGTTGAAGATATCGGTAGCCACACGGCCGGGGCAGATTTCGGTCACCCGCACGCGCTTGCCGTAAAGGTCCAGCCGTAGCTGATTGGACAACATGGCAACGCCGGCCTTGCTGGCGTGATAGATTGAATTGCCACCGAAATTATAGTTGCCGGCGATCGACGAGATATTGAAGACATGACCGCGGTCGCGGGACGCCATTCCCGGCACGACGAGGCGGCAGAGATGCAGCACAGCACGCAGATTGACGTCGATCAGCAGATCGATATCGCCTTCGTCGGCATCCAGAAATTTCTTGGGCCGATCGACACCCGCATTGTTGACGAGGATGTCGAACTCGATTTCGCCGGCAAGCTTTGCCAGGGCCGGACGGTCGGTGACGTCGATCGCATGCGGGATACATCCGGTGCGCTCCGACAATTGCTGCAACGCATCGGCGCTGCGCGCCAAAGCGTGCACTTCGAGACCTTCGCGGCAGAATCGTTCAACGATGGCGGCACCGATGCCAGAGGATGCTCCGGTGACAAGGGCGGTCTTGTAATCTGAGAATGGCATGTCTGTCCCCTGTTGTTTCCCAGACCTTAATGAAGCTTTTCAAACTTGCCTAAGACCGATTTTTTTTGGATCAATAAGTAAACCATATGACCCTCGACGCCATTGAAAAATCAGTAATAAATGGATTTTACGCGATCGTTGCCGAGCCCGTTTCGGGCCGGGCGACCGCATTTCTGAGGAAAACCGCATCAATGGAATAGGCAATGAACTGGTGACCTTGCCGTATGCTTTCTCTTAATGCCTCGGGGGATGGTGCAACCACATGCTGACCATGTGCGACATTGGCGGCGCGGGCACGTTCACACACGCGTTGGATAGCCGTCTGAAAATCGGGGTGGTCGAACTTTCCGATCAGCCCCATTGAAGCAGACAAGTCGTATGGGCCGATAAAAACCGCATCCAGGCCCGGCACAGCAAGGATCTCATCGATATTGGCAACGGCGTTCATGTGCTCGATCATCGCGATGACCAGAGGGCCGGTGGCTTCACCATCCCGATAGTGATCGAAATCCTCGCCGAAAAGATTGGCGCGCGAAAAGCCGACACCACGCGTACCGTTCGGCGGCCAGGCGCAGGCGGAAACGAGGCCGGCCAACTGCTCCGCCGTTTCGATCATCGGTAGAATGATGCCCCCCGCCCCGGCATCGAGTGCCATCTTGCAGTCCTTCGGCGTTCCTTCCGCGACGCGAGCAAGCGGAAGCGTGTTGCCAAGTTCCAGTGCGCGGAACAGATCCGGCAGCGCCCGATGTCCCATCGTGCCATGTTCGAGATCAAGCGCTACCCAGTCATAACCGGCGCGGCCCATGATTTCGGCAAGCGAACTGTCGGGGATCTGCATCCAGCTGCCGACTGAGGCTTCGTTGCCGGACAGCTTGCGGCGGATGTCTTTTATCGTCTCAAATCTGTTCATGTCGGGCATCCATGCTGATGAAAGGCAAATAGCGCCGACACTCCGATGGAGTACGGCGCTATCGAAGAGAAAGGCTTAGACGACGGGTGTCGGCAGATCGTTTCCGGCAAAATGCGCGTCGAGATTGGCGAGAACCAGCTTGCCCATTTCCGCGCGTGTCTCCTCTGTCGCCGCTCCCACATGTGGGGCGAGCGTGACATTGGGCATGGCCAGCAGTGCTTCGGGAACATTCGGTTCGTTCTCGAAGACATCAAGCGCCGCGCCGCGCAATCCGCCGGCGGAGAGAACGTCCACAAGTGCCGCCTCATCGACCAGCGATCCGCGGGCGACGTTGACAAGGATACCCGCCGGTCCAAGCGCTTCAAGAACCGGCTTGTTGATGACATGCCGGGTTTCTGGCGTGGCCGCGGCCGCAACGATCAGGACATCGCAGGCTTGAGCCAGTGCAACCGGTGTCGCGTGATAGGCATAGGGCACATCGTGTTTCTGGCGGCTGCAATAGGATATCTCGGCATTGAAGGCTTCCAGACGGAAGGCGATCGACTTTCCGATCCGACCAAGCCCGTAAATGCCGAAACGCCGCCGCGAGACCTTGCTGGTCAGCGGCATTTCCGCCTTCTGCCACTGACCGGAACGCACATAGTGGTCGGCTGGCACCAAGTGTCTCAACGCCGCGATGGACAGTCCGATCGCAAGATCGGCAACGTCCTCCGTCAAGACATCCGGTGTATTGGTGACACGGAAACCGCGCTCCCGCGCCTGCACCAGATCAACTTTGTCGAAACCGACACCGTTGATGGCGACGATTTCAAGATTGGCAAGCGCATCGGCAAGCTCCCGGCTCACACCGAGGTGTCCCCCGGTCACGATAGCGCGGACGGAATCGCCTTCCTCCTGCAGGAATGCCTGCTTGTCGGAAATTTCGTACCAGCGATGCACACGAAACCGCTTCTGCAGCTCCGCCTCGATGCGCGGCTGCAGCGGGTAAGTCTGGATGAGGCCGTGTTTCATGACAACCTCCTCAACCGCGACCGACAAACGGCATGGTGGTTGCCATCACCGTCATGGTCAGCACGTTTGCTTCGAGCGGCAGCGAAGCCATATGTAAGACAGCATCGGCGATGATACCGACATCGATGGTCGGCTCGATTGACGTCGACCCGTCGGCCTGCAGCACTCCGGAAGCCATGGCCCGCGTCATTTCGGTGCTGGCATTGCCGATATCGATCTGGCCGCAGGCGATATTGAAGGGGCGGCCATCCAGGGCCGAAGCCTTTGTCAGGCCGGTGATCGCATGTTTGGTGGATGTATAGGGGGCGGAACGCGGTCGTGGCGTCGTCGCCGAAATCGAACCATTGTTGATGATGCGCCCGCCCTGCGGCGCTTGCGCCTTCATCTGGCGAAACGCTGCCTGGGTGCAGAGAAACGCCCCGGTCAGGTTGGCGCCGACGAGCGCAGTCCAGGTTTCGAACGGAACGTCTTCGATCGGTACAGCCGGTGCCGACATGCCGGCATTGTTGACGAGCAGGTCCAGCCGGCCGAATGTCTTGATCGTTTCAGCGAACAGTCGCTCGACGTCGGCTGGAACCGAAACGTCCGCCGGGACAACGAGAACTTTGCCCGCGTGAGCGCTCCACTCGGAGGCTGCGGATTCAAGCACCTGGCTGCGACGACCGGTGACGACGACATGATATCCGTCCTTCAGCAATGCGGCGGCAATCGCCTTGCCGACACCGGTGCCTGCCCCCGTTACGATGGCTGTCTTGCTCATGCCAACCTCCCCTCGAGTTCGTCTTCGACATGCGCCTGAATGATTTCGGTGAAAGAGCTTTCCGCCCGGAAACCGAGCGACAGCGCCAGTTCGGGTTCATAATCCTCGGCCCAGCCATCAACGATGCTGATGATGCGGTCGTCGGGAACCCTCTTGATCAGGGCGACCGCCTTCTCGCCCGCGAATGATCGCAGGGCTTCGATCTCATCGGCAACAGTGGCCGACAGGCCCGGCATGATGAGATTGCGTCGGACACCGAGACCCGACAGATCGATCGACGCACCATGGACGAGGAATTGCACGGCCGAACGGGGGCTTGCGAACCAGTGGCGCACCGTATCCGCCACCGGCAGGATCGCTTCCTGCCCGACCAGCGGCTCACGCAGGATATTGGAGAAAAAGCCGGAAGCGGCGGCATTCGGCTTGCCGGGGCGGATGCAGATCGTCGGCAGGCGGATGCTGATGCCGTCAAAAAAGCCGCGACGGCTGTAATCCGCCAGCAGCAGTTCGAGAATGGCCTTTTGGGTGCCGTAGCTCGTCAGCGGCGCGGTGAGGAATTCGTCGCCGATGCGCTTCGGAAATGGTGAGCCGAAGACGGCAAGCGACGAGCAGAACACGACGCGCGGGCAATAACCGCCCTTCTGGTGTTCCAGCCGGATGGCTTCGAACAACAGGCGCCCGCCGTCGAGATTGATCCGGTAACCCTTTTCGAAATCGGCCTCTGCCTCTCCCGAAACGACCGCGGCAAGATTGAAGATGAGGTCCGGTTGCCTGGCAATCAGCGCCGTTGCGACATCTGGGTTCGACAGATCACTGCGCTCGACATTGACCTTACCGGCGAAACCGGCCGGCGCCGCCGGCTCTATCACATCTGTGAGCGTCATTTCGGCAATCGTCCGGCCGTTGATCGCGCCATCTGCTGCCAGTCGCTGCGTCAGCTTGCGACCGATCATTCCGGCCGCACCGATTATGAGAACATGCATGATTCACCTGTCATTGGCCGGAGAATCCGGTCCGGTTGGAATTGTCAGTCGTCGTCACCCTGGAACACGACTTCGCGTCGGCGCATGATCGCCGGCACTGCCATCATGGTGACGACGATTGCGGAGAGAGCGAGCAGCGTGGCGCTTATCGGGTGGGTGACGAATGTGGAAAAATCGCCCTGCGAGATCAGCAGGCTGAGGCGCATGTTCTGTTCGAGCAGCGGCCCAAGAACAAAGCCCAGCACCAGCGGCGCCGGCTCGCAGCCGATCTTGCGCAGGAAGAAACCAACGAGGCCGAACAATCCGCAGAACAGCACATCCACGAAGCTGTAGGAAAGCCCGTAAGCACCGACCGCGCAGAACATCAAAATGGCGGGGCAAAGGAAACGGTAGGGAATGCCGAGTAGGCGAACCCAGATGCCGATCAGCGGCAGGTTAAGAACCAGAAGCAGCAGATTGCCCACCCACATGCTGGCAATCAGGCCCCAGAACAAATCCGGGCGGGACTGCATGACTTCCGGACCCGGCGTGATGCCCTGGATCATCATCGCGCCGACCATCAGGGCCATCAGGCCGTTTGCCGGAATACCGAGCGTCAAAAGCGGAATGAACGATGTCTGCGCGCCAGCATTGTTGGCGCTTTCCGGGCCGGCCAGTCCTTCTATGGCACCCTTGCCGAAGCGTGACGGATCCTTGGCGATCTTCCGCTCCAGCGCATAGCTTGCAAAGGAACTCATGATCGCGCCGCCACCGGGCAGGACGCCGAGAAAGGAACCGAGCGCCGTGCCGCGCAGCACAGCCGGAAACGCCTGCTTGAAATCCTCCCGTGAAGGCATGAGCGAGCCGGTCTTCACAAGCCCATTGTCTCGATCGACGCCCTGCTGCAGGTTGATGAGGATCTCGCTGACGCCAAGCAGACCGATGGCGAGCACGACAAAATCGATGCCGTCGAAGAGTTCGGGCAAGCCGAACGTAAAGCGTTGCTCACCGGATGTCGGGTCGATGCCGATCAGGCTGAGGCCTATGCCGAGTGCCACCATGCCGACCGCCTTGACCGGAGATCCGCTGGACAGAAGAACGGCAAATAGCAGGCCGAAGATCACGAGGCTGAAATAATCGGCCGGGCCGAAGGCCAGCGCCACCGCCGAAAGCGGTTTTGCGACAACGACGATCAGGACCGTTGCAACGGTGCCGGCGAAGAATGACCCGAGCGCGGCCGTGGCTAGCGCAATACCTGCACGCCCCTGACGGGCCATGGCGTAACCATCGAGGCAAGTCACCACAGATGAGGATTCACCCGGCAGATTGACGAGGATTGCCGTGGTGGAACCACCGTATTGCGCGCCGTAGAAGATACCCGCGAGCATGATCAGCGCGGCTGTATCGGGCATCGTGTAGGTGATCGGCAGCAAAAGCGCGACGGTCGCGGAAGGGCCGATGCCGGGCAGGATGCCGATCATCGTTCCGAGCGTAACGCCAAGCAGGCAATAGAACAGATTGACCGGCGTGACGGCAACGCCGAAGCCGAGAGCGAGATTCGAAAGAAGGTCCATCATGGCAGCAGCGCAATCCTCTGTCCCAGACCGACGACGAAGATGAGGATGCAAGCGCCGATGAGCACAGCGGAGAGAAGCGCGACGTCAAGCAGCCGCATGCGTCCGTAAGCAAGGCAGGCGAGCACGATGAGGAAGAGCGAAGCAAGGATGAAGCCGGCCGGCTGAATCAGCAGCGCGAACCCGAGTATTCCGCCGACGGCCAGAAAAGGCCGCGCCTTGGGCATGACGAAAGCTTCGGACCGAGACTTGGCGACAAAATCCTGTGCCAGGAGAACGACACCGAGGCAGAAGGTGAGTGCTGCGATGATCGTCGGCATATAGCCGGGACCGGGCTGGAAATTCGTGCCCATGCTGACATTCTGAGACCCTGCATAAAAACCGGCAGCCACGACAATGAAAAACAGGCCTGACAGCATGTTCTCGGTCGGCTTCCATCTGCTTTTGTTTTCCGACATTTCTTCTCCTCCCTTCAGTTCAGAGTTCCGGCGCCTCCCAAGCACCGGAACAGTCTTGCATCAAAGAGCGAGGCTCAATCGGACCAGACGCAGCCCTTGGACCGCATCATTTCGTAACGATCCTCGATCGACATCTTGCCCTGACGGTGCAGTTCCATCATGTGGTTCTCGTGGTCGTCACGCTCCTGGCAGGCCTTGACGAGCTTCGGAATATCCTTCTCGCGGACCACCACGACACCATCGTCATCACCACAGACGATGTCGCCCGGTGCGATCAGTTCGCCGCCGACGACGACCGGATGGTTGATTGTGCCGAGCGTGTCCTTGGAAGTTCCCTTCATGCAAAGGCCGAGCGAGAAGACCGGGAAGCCGATCTCGCGCAGACCCTTGCCGTCCCGCACGGCAGCACTGACGACGAAACCGACGATACCCTTGCCGATGCAGGCCGCAGCCAGCACATCGCCGAAGCCGCCCTGGTTCGGGTTGTCGCCGGCATCGATGACCAGAACATCACCCGGCTTTGCGAGGTTGATTGCCTCGAAGATCATCAGGTTGTCGCCGATATGGCACTGGGCGGTAATGGCCGGACCGCAGACCTTGAGGCCGGGCTTGATCGGCTTGATACGGTAATCGAGCGCGCCGAGCTTGCCTTGTGCCTCATGGATCGTCGCCGGGCTGAACTTGCTGATGGCTTCGATATCGGCCTTGGAGGGGCGTTCGAAGTTGCGGATGACATGTGCCATGTGAAGTGTCCTTTTTGGCATGGGTTATCTCGCCGCCGCGGGAGCTTCTGCCCGCAGCGGATTGGATGGTGGAATTGTCTTCAGATTTCAGGGGTGGCCGGCCCAGCCGCTCACTTGGTCCAGGGCTTGGTCTTCCAGAGTTCGGCCAGATTGGCATTGCCCTTTTCAAGGGCTTCAGAAAACTCCGCCTGCGTCAGCGGCAACGTCGTCAGTTCACGCTTCTTGGCATCGGCAAGATAATCGGGGTCGCTCAGCGCCTTCTGGAACGCATCGACCAGCTTGGCCTCCACTTCCGGCGGCAGATCCTTCGGTGCACCGAAACCGGCAAGCAGGCTGAACTGAACGTCGTAACCCGCTTCCTTGAAGGTCGGCACGTCAGGTGAGAGAGGTGATCGCTCGGCACCGGATGTCGCCAGCACGCGCAGAGCACCTGAGCGATTGTCGGCGAACACCTCATTGAGGTTCATGAAACCGAGCGTGACGTGATTGCCGAGCATGGCGAGCCGTGCCGGGCCACCGCCATTGAAGGGCACGAAATTGAGCTTGACGCCGGCGGCATCCTCGAACAGCAGCGCGGTGATCTGGCTTGGATGCCCGACACCCGTTACGCCGACTACGACCGGACTGGCCTTGGCGGCATCGACGAATTCCTTGGCCGTCTTGATCGGCGACGCCTTGTTGACGGTCAGCGCCAGATCGCCGCCGATCTGGTTGGCAAGCGGCGTGAATGCATCCGCCTTGTAGGTCGCATTACCCTGGATGATCGGAGAATACATCGACGGGAAGTTCAGCGCGCCGATCGTGTACCCATCAGGTTTCGAATTGGCGATATAGGTTGCGCCGATCAGACCGCCGGCACCTTCGCGGTTTTCGACGATCACCGATGTGCCGAGATGTTTTTCCAGATAGGGCACAAGAGCACGCGACTGGATGTCGGTGCCACCGCCGGCCGGATAACCGATGACCAGCGTTACCGGCCTTTCCGGATATTCGGCTGCTGCCTGTCCGGCGCTGAAAAGCGCAATTGCAGATGCAAGTCCGTATAGAGTTTTCGTCAGACGCATACCTGTTTCCTCCCTCAAGCATGTCCTCGAAAAACGAAGCTAGAGGCAGGAAACCTTGCGCACAAATAGCGAGTATTCAAACTAGCTATAAGATTCCTTTATATCTCCGGCTGCAGTGAATCCTCCGCTATTTTCCGCAGCAAATCCCTGACATTCCTGAAGGTTTCCCCATCGATATCCTTGTTTTTGAGAAGATGGATGGAGCGATAGATCACCGGATCCGTTATATGTGCCGCCCGCAATTGTCCGGCTTCGTATTCGGTGCGGATCGAGTTCCACGAGAGGATCGTGGCGCCCAGACCGGCAGTGACCGCACGCTTGATCGTGTCCTGACCGTCGATCTCCATCGCGACATTGAGGCAGATCCCCGCCCGCTCCGCGACCTTGTCGATCGACACCCGAAGCGGGTTATCCTTCGGCGGCAGGATCAAGGGCAGCTTGCCGACTTCCTTGAGGGTCATAGCCGGCGCGATCAGTCTCGCTGAGACGGCGTAGAGCGTTTCCTTGATGATCAAATCGTCCGCCGTATCGTCGGCTCCGACCAGCGAAACGGCCATGTCGACCTTGCCTAACCCGATCAGCCGCAGCGATTCCTCGTTTCTTGCCTCGATGACCCGCAGTGATACCCGCGGCATCAAAGCCTGCACGGCACTGACGATGTTCGGGGTGAATGCCGTCGCCCATGACGGAATAAGGCTTAGGCGGATCATTTCGTCATCCGTGCCGGTGACGGACCTGATTGCAGCCTCTGCCCGTTGCACCCTATCGATGATGTCACGGGCATGGGAAAGCAGCATCTCGCCCTTTTCGGTTGCCTGCACCCCCCGCGCCTGCCGATAGAGCACGCGAAAACCCACCAGCCTCTCAAGCTCGCTGACGTGATGGCTGAGTGCCGGTTGTGCGATACCGAGCTTCTTCGCCGCCGCAGACATCGAACCGCATTCGGCAATGGCGACGAGATAACGCAGCCTTCGCAAGTCGAGCATTCGTATCGTCCTCCTCGATCCTTGAGCTCATCATGACACCATTTTGACAGTGCGTGTCATGAACAAATACGTGAGGCTGAGGGCCGCGCTGCCTGTTTCGGTCAGCGATGGGGCCAGACAAGTTTCTTATGGCCGTCCGCAGGCCTTTCCTCGCTCGATGCGGCATGACACGCTCCCGATAAAGGGGAGAATAATGAATCCGAATATCGGCATCCTGCTGAAGCTCGTGGCGACACTGGCTTTTACGATCATGTCTGCTTGCGTTAAGGGCCTAGATGGCGCAATTCCGGTCGGGCAGGTCGTGTTTTTTCGCGCGATCTTTGCGCTCCTGCCGATCATCGTGTGGTTCGCGGCATCCAGAGAAACGGTCCGACTGCCTCCAGCACGGAACATGAAACGCCTGCTTCTCGGTGCATGCGCCGGCATGGGAGGCATGTTCTTCGGCTTCCCTGCCCTTGCCTATCTGCCCCTCGTCAACGTCACGGTGCTCAGCTACACGACGCCGCTTTTCACGATCATGCTGGCGGCCTTTCTGTTGAAAGAACGGGTACGTATCTACAGATGGTCGGCAGTCGTGACCGGTTTCCTCGGTGTTTTCGTGACCCTCTCGCCCGGCCTTTCGGCCTCGGCAACGGGTGCGGGTTCGATAGATTCACTGGTCGTCATCGGCACCGCCTTCGCCCTTGCCGGTGCGCTCTGTGCCGCATTTTCATCGATCGCCATCCGGCAGTTGAACAGTATCGAGCAACCATCGCGGATCGTGCTGGTCTATACTCTCACGGGTGCGATTGTCGGGCTTTCGACAATCGTGTTTGGCTGGAGCGTTCCCAACTCCAATCAGCTTCTGCTGCTGATCGGCTGTGGCCTTGCGGGCGGAATCGGCCAGATCACCATGACGGTGAGCCTGCGCCATGCACAGGCTTCGCTTCTGGCTCCATTCGATTACACGACGCTGATCTGGGCGATCGCTCTGGGGTATCTGTTCATGTCCGAACTGCCGACATCGGCAACGATCATCGGCGCCGCGATCGTTATCGCAGCCGGCCTGTTTGCCATGTGGCGTGAACGGCGGCTGGTCAGGCTGGCACTTCAGGAGGAAGACAGCGCCAACTGCTGAGCAAGACGCTGCTTGTGAAGCCGCCGTTCCCGCCAGAGCGTGAACAGGCCCGCCGCGACGACGATCGATGCCCCGAAAATGGTTGCCGCAACAGGTAACTGTCCGAGAAAGATGTATCCGATGATGAGCGCCCAAAGCATCGAGCTGTAGTCGAACGGTGCCAGAAGCGAGGCTTCCGCGTGACGCAGACTGAGCGTGACGAGGATTTGGGCGACGCCGCCGAAAAGTCCCGTCCCGACCAGCAGGATGAACTGCCAGCCGGTCGGCATCGTCCATCCCAGTGTGATACTGGCGGCACCGATGATCGTCGTCAGCATGGTAAAGTAGAAAATGATTGCTCCAGTGTTTTCCGTTTGCGTCAGATGCCTGATCTGGATCATCGAGACCGCCGAGAAAAACGCCGCCAGCAGACCGAATACGCCACCTATCAGCGCCGTCTGGCTGTCCGAGATATCAGGCACACCCCAGGAGGCGTGAGGCGACAGGATGACCAAAATTCCGCCAAGCCCGACGATCACGGCCGTCCAGCGATAGATCCTCACGACCTCGCCGAGCAGCAAGGCAGCCAGCATGACGGTAAACAGCGGCGTTGCGTAACTGATGGCGGTCGCATCGACCAAAGGCAGGTTTGCGAGCGCCATGTAGCTGAAAACCATGCCGCCCGTGCCGGAAAAGCTTCGGATCACATGGCCGCCTATATGTTTCGTGGCGATCTGCTGTCGCACACCACCCTGCGCCGCCATCCAGATGCCGAGGGGCAGCATGGATATCGCCGAGCGAAAGAAGACCACCTCGCCGATCGGTATCTCTCCCTTGAGGCCACTGATGCAGGCTCCCATACAGACAAGGGCGAGCGTGGCGGAGATCTTGAGGAGAATGCCTTTGCGGGGATCCATCTTATATTCCTGGCAGAAGATTTCCTCCCTTTCAGCATGGCGCCGCCGGATCACATAATCGAAACTCGTGTCCATAGAAACTTCGTCTGACCCCATCAAAAGCGAGCCCATGATAGCAATTGATCCAACGGAGGGGACCGATGCCCGCATATCGGTATGCGAACGGCACCGGCTCAAACAGACAGCAGTTGGGAACCGCAATGGATCTCGAAAAGATCAAGAAACTCATCGAATTCGTCGGCACATCACAGGTGTCCGAACTGACAGTCACCGAACATGGTACGACCGTGCGGATTACACGCGAAGGCGTAAGGCCCTCGGTTGCTCAGCCGCAGCCGGCGATCGTACACGCTCCGACCGAGCCGGCTGAAGCGCCTGCAGCGGCCTCGGCACAGGTCGCCCCGGCACAATCGAAAATGATCTCTTCCCCGTCCTTCGGCCTTTTTCACCGCGCTCCAAGCCCCGGCGCACCGCCCTTCGTCGAGATCGGGCAGATGATTGAACAAGGGCAGGAACTGTTCATCATCGAGGCTATGAAAGTGTTCAACACGGTCAGGGCCGATCGTGGCGGTAAGGTCATTGGCGTCCTTGCCAACGACGGAGAAGATGTCGAACTCGGCCAACCAATCCTGGAACTGGAATGATGGACCTGTCCGCCGCAAAAACCGAGACCAGCCCGCCGCAGGCATTCGACAGCGTGCTGATCGCCAACCGTGGCGAGATCGCGCTGCGGGTACAACGCGCCTGCCGTGAACTGGGTCTCAAGACCATCATGATCTGCTCGGAAGCGGATCGGGATGCCGATTACCTCAGGTCGGCCGACACCACGATCTGCATCGGTCCGGCGTCGCCCGGCCAGAGCTATCTCAACAAGGCTGCAATCCTCCTCGCCATGCGGTTGACGGGTGCCGGCGCCGTGCATCCGGGTTATGGTTTTCTTTCGGAAAGTGCGGCCTTTTCCGAAGCCGTCGAGGAAGCAGGAGCGGTCTTTATCGGTCCGAGCGCCGATGCGATCCGCACCATGGGTGACAAGATCGCCGCCAAGAAGGCGATGATGGAAGCCGGCGTGCCTTGCGTTCCCGGTCCAGACAGCGCGCTGCCGGAGGATCTGGCGGAAGTGCGCAAGATTGCCGCCGAGATCGGTTACCCGGTCATCGTCAAGGCGGCCGGCGGTGGTGGCGGACGCGGCATGCGCGTGGTTCGCGACGAAGCGAGCTTGTCCGACGCCGTCCTCGTCACGCGCGAGGAAGCGCGACGCGCCTTCGGGACACCCGAACTTTATATCGAGAAGTTTCTCCAGCACCCGAGGCATGTGGAAATCCAGGTTCTGTGCGACAATCACGGCGGCGCCGTATGGGTCGGCCTGCGCGATTGCTCGATGCAGCGGCGCCATCAGAAAATCGTCGAGGAGGGCCCCGCGATCGGCATTCCGCCTGACGTTGCGGCTTTCGTCGGCAACCGCTGCGTCGAAGCCTGCCGGCAGATCGGCTATCGCGGCGTCGGTACGTT
Source organism: Hyphomicrobiales bacterium (assembly GCA_900466875.1). Classification (GTDB taxonomy): domain Bacteria; phylum Pseudomonadota; class Alphaproteobacteria; order Rhizobiales; family Rhizobiaceae; genus Neorhizobium. The sequence goes on from UBNQ01000051.1 coordinate 20,058, forward strand.
CGAATTCCTGTACGAAGACGGCGAGTTCTATTTCATCGAAATGAACACCCGGCTGCAGGTCGAGCATCCCGTCACCGAAATGACATCAGGTGTCGATCTGGTTCGCCAGCAATTGCTGGTCGCGCTCGGCCAGCCGCTGGACATCACGCAGGCTGATGTTGTCTGCAACGGCCACTCGATCGAATGCCGCATCAATGCCGAGGATCCCTATAATTTCACGCCCTCGCCGGGCCTGATCACCGGTGTTCAACTGCCGGGTGGTCCAGGTATACGCATCGATACGCATGTGACGGCAGGATACAGGGTTCCGACACATTACGATTCCCTGATCGCCAAGCTGATCGTCCACGCCCCCACCCGCGAGCAGGCCATCATCCGCATGCGCCGTGCATTGGCGGAAATGCAGATCGACGGCGTTTCCACCAATCTTCAGCTGCACCGGGAAATCCTCGATGACCCGGCTTTCGCCGAGGGTGGAACCGATATTCACCACTTGGAACACTGGCTTGCTGCGCGAGGTGCAAAATGAAGCGTTCCTCCATTTCGAGTTTCAGCAACCCTGCCGTGATTGCCGAGCTTGCAGCCCATCTTCACCGTAACAATGTTGCATCGATCCATATCGAGGCGGCAGACGGGGAGCTGAAGCTTGTGGCCCCCGTCGGTGCGTCATTGCAGACCACACATCGCGCCACACCGGTACTTATATCTGCCTCTCAGCCGGGGAGCCTGCTTGCAAAGGCTCCGACGGCAGGCATTTTCGCGGCTGCACATCCACTGCGGCCTGAGCGGGAAATCTCCACCGGTTCGGCCGTTGCAAAGGGCGATATCGTCGCCTTCGTCAAAGTCGGCCCCGTTCTTGTGCCGGTTATCGCCGAAAAAGCCGGCAAGGTTGTCTCCGTAACCTCTGAGACGGGAACGCTTGTCGGTTACGGAACGTCCCTTTTCACTGCCAAGACATAACGAGCGATCTCGATGAGCAACACCTCCCTGAAAGCGCCTCATGTCACGCCTGCGCATATGGGGCTGCCGAAAATCTCCATGATCGGCAACCGCAGCTATCTCGTGGAAGCACCCGGCGAACTGGACCTTCCCGCGCAGCGCCGCATCTGGGCGCTGGAGCGAACCTTGAAAGCCCGGCCGGATGTCCACGAACTTATTCCGGGCATGACCAACCTTCTGGTTATCCTGCAACGGACGGCTGAGGATAGCGGCCGTTTTCAGGACGAGTTGCTGGAAATCTGGCAACAGACCGCCGAACTGGACCTTCTGGGCAAGACCATCGAGGTGCCGACAACCTATGGCGGTGAGCATGCGATCGATCTTGCCGCGATCTGCGACTATTCCGGCCTGACCGACAAGGAAGTGGTGCGCCTGCACTGGGAGCGGACCTACACTGTCTTTTCCGTCGGCAGCGCGCCCGGCTTCGGTTATCTCGGCGGTCTTGATCCGCGCATTTTCATGCCGCGCAAGAAGGTGCCCTCGTTGCGCATGCTGAAAGGCATGGTGACGATCGGCGGCATGCAATCCGGCATATCGGTCCTGACCGGTCCCAATGGCTGGAATTCGATCGGCTTCACCGAACTGACCGTGTTCGACGCGACCGCCGAACCGCCGACATTGCTGGCGCCGGGCGATCGCGTGCGTTTCATTCCGGAAAGGGTCGAACTATGATCCACGTTCTGGGCTGCGGCCCGCTGAATACCATCCAGGATCTTGGCCGCGCCGGATATCGCAATATCGGTGTCACGGCCACCGGCGCGATGGATCCGATTGCGCTGAAGGTCGGCAATCTTCTCGTCGGCAATGACGAGGATGCCGCCGGCATCGAAATCCAGACCTTTCCGTTCCGTATCGAATTCGAGCAGGCCCAGGTCTTTGCTCTGACCGGCGCAGATTGCGCCGCGCGCCTCGATGGACAGGATCTGCCGCCCTGGTGGTGCATTCGCGCCGAACCGGGCCAGGTGCTGGAGCTTTCCACGCCGATGAAGAGTGCGCGTGCCTATCTCTGCCTTCAGGGTGGCATCGACGTGCCGCTCGTCATGGGCTCGCGCAGCACTTCGCTTCGCGGCTCTTTCGGTGGTCATGAAGGCCGGCCGCTCGCCGTCGGCGACATTCTGCCGGTGATGGCCGGTACGACGATCTCGCCGCCGGTCAACGGTTTCGGTATCGTGCCGCCAGCGCAGGCCATGCCGAACCTGTTTCCGGTATCCGACACTGGTGATCTGATCCTGCGGGCCATTCCAGCCGGCGAACATGATCTTTTCGGAGACGACTCGGAACGCTTCTGGTCCCAGACCTGGAAGATCACCTCCCAGAGCGACCGCACCGGTTACCGGCTTTCCGGCGCACCCCTGCAGCTTTCGGCACCGGTGGAGCTGCGCTCTTATGGCATCATCCCCGGCATCGTGCAGGTTCCGCCGGGCGGCGAACCGATCATCCAGATGAGCGACGCCAACACGGCCGGTGGTTATCCGAAAATGGCCGGCGTGATCGATGGCGATCTCTGGCGGCTGGGACAGGCGCGGATCGGCAGCAAAATCTCGTTCAGGCAGTCGAGCCTCACCGAGGCCCTCGCGGTCGAGCGGGCGATCGACGCCTATATCGACGATATCCGCAGGACTTTGCCGCTGGTAGCGAATGCGCTGGTCGCCATGACGAAACGATAGATCTGGACCAAAAGAAGAGAGGGAAACATGAAGATCGATGTCAACTCCGACATGGGAGAGGGTTTCGGCGTCTACAAGGTCTGCGACGACGAACAACTGATGAAGGTCGTGTCCTCCGCCAATGTCGCCTGCGGCTTTCATGCCGGAGACCCGGAAATGATGGCGCGCATGGTGCGTCTGGCCAAGGAAAACGGTGTCGGCGTCGGCGCTCATCCGGGCCTGGCCGACCGCCTGGGTTTCGGGCGGCGTGAAATACCGGTCGATGCGGAGGAAATGGAACAGCAGGTTCTCTACCAGCTGGGAGCACTTTCGGCGATCGCCAGGGCACAGAGTGTCGAGCTGTCGCATATCAGCTTCCATGCCGCCATGGGCAACATGATCAACCGCGACGCCGGCCTCGCCGAGCGTATCATGAAGAAGATCAAGGCCGTCAATTCCGACCTGATCGTCTTTTCCATGCCCGACATGCTGATCGAACAAGCATCGATCGATTGCGGGCTGAAGGTCCTCAATCTGTTCCTCGCCGATCGTGCCTATGACGCCAAGGGCCAGCTCGTTTCACGCAAACTGCCTAACTCCGTGATCAAGGACGAACTCAAGGTCCGTACCCGTGTCCGCCAGTTCCTGGAGAAGGGCACCGTCACCACGATCGAAGGTGAAATCCTGCCCGTCCGTGCCAAATCGATCCTCGTTCACAGCGACACGCCCGGCTCGCTGGAACTGGCGCGCACCGTACGCAGCGAAATCGAGGCCTGCGGCGGAACCGTAGCGCCTGCTCGAGACGTCGTGCACTGATCTCCGACACCACGATGGCACTTGGCCCGAACATCCCGACGATGTTCGGGCTTTTTCCGTTTTCCGCACCGTCGAGATCAAAAAGCCCCACGTCCGAGGACATGGGGCTTCTTCACTGATGCCGTCAGACCATGCTCAGTTGATCTGGATGACGTGATTGGCGTCGCTTGCCCAGCTCAGAAGCACACGATCACCGGCCGCGCTCACCACATTGCCGAAACCTTCAGTCTGTGTCTGCCGGTAGGCGACCATCGGTTCGCCATTCGCAAGACGCAGATAGTAGTGCAGCATGAACCCGCGATAGACGACCTGCTCCACGGTGGCGACGGCCATGTTCGCACCGGTGGTTTGCCCCTCGCCGACGAGAGGTGCTACGGTAACCGCTTCCGGGCGTACGGTCACGATGACCTTGTCGCCCTGAACCGATCCCATATCCTCGGCCTGCAATGACACGCCGGATGCCGCGGCGAGTTGTGCTGCATGGCCGTTGCGTGCCGTCACCGTCGCTTCGAAAAAGTTCGAAGCACCGATGAAACCGGCAACGAAACGGGTTTTCGGCTTGCGGTAGATCTCGCCGGCCGGCGCGATCTGTTCGAGATTGCCCTGATGCATAACGGCAATCTGATCCGCCATGGTGAGCGCTTCATCCTGATCGTGGGTCACCATGATCGTCGTCAATCCAAGCCGCTGCTGCAGGCTGCGAATTTCCACCTGCATGCTTTCTCTTAAGCCCTTATCGAGCGCACCCAGCGGCTCGTCGAGGAGCAGCATGGACGGCTCGATCACCAGCGCGCGCGCCAGCGCGACACGCTGCTGCTGACCGCCGGAAAGCTGGGCGGGCAGCCGGTCGCCGAACGTGTTGAGCTGCACGAGATCCAGCGCATCCCTCACACGTTTCTCGCGGGCAGCCTTGCCGACACCACGCATTTCCAGCCCGAAAGCCACGTTCTCCGCAACGGTCATGTGCGGAAACAGCGCGTAATTCTGGAAGAGCATGCCGACATTGCGGCGATGGACAGGGGTATGCGTGGTCGGCTTTCCGCCGACCACGATTTCACCCGACGTGGGATCGACAAGCCCCGCAATCATGCGTAGGCATGTCGTTTTCCCGCATCCGCTTGGACCGAGAAGTGCCAGAATTTCTCCTGCCTTGACGGTCAGCGAGACATTGTCGACGGCAATGACCTGCCCGAGATAATGCTTGGTCAGTTTTTCCAAGCGGACTTCGACGGATTTCATGTCTGCTCCTCAGCCGGTGAAGGTCTGGTTGTACTGTTCAAGCCACTTGGCGCGGCGCGGAATGATGTATTTCCAGTCCGGCGTGAAGAGGTTGAGGGCCTCCATCTTCTCCTGCGGATAAGCCAAGTACTTGGCGGTATCCTCACCGAATTCGATGCCGCTGACCGACGGTGCACTCAGCGTCGCTTCCGCCAGCATCTTCTGCACACCGGGATCGAGAATGCGGTTGATATAGGCAAGCGCCAGATCGCGGTGCGGCCCGCCCTTGACCAGCGCGATCGAATTGATACCGGTGAACGCGCCTTCTTTCGGGAAAGCCATATCCAGCGGCACACCCTTCTTCGTGTGCGGGTAAACGGCCTTGGAGTATTCGATGCCACCGAAATCCGCCTGGCCCTGCGCAACCATCATCGTCTGGGCTTCGGCGTCATAGATCGACAGAACGTTTGGCTTGAGTTCGGCCAGTTTCGGCCAGCCGGCCTCCATGTCGTATTGGGCTTCCTTCAGCGGCTTGCCGGAAGCGAGCGCCGAGGCGACCATCAGCATCAGCACGCTCTGGGTGTTCTTTGGCGTGTTCAGAAGCATGCGGCGGGCATACTTCTTGTCGAACATCTGCTCGTAGCTTTCGAACGGCTTGCCGCTCTTCGGGTTGTAGAAGAGGCCGGCGATCGAGATCGCGAAACCGACACCGAAATTGTCCTCGAAAAGATAGCGCTTGTAGACATTCTTGAGATTTGGGATCTCATCCGCCGGCAGCTGCTCGATCAGGCCTTCCTCCTTGGCCTGCGGGACGCCGACATCGTCCATGGACATGACGCTGTATTGCGGGTTTTCACGCGTCGCACGCAGCGTTGCAATATTGGCGAGCGTCGCGCCTTCCGTCGTCAGGACCCGGCACTTGAACTCCTTTTCGAAGGCAGGAATGACCTCCTTCTTGATGAGGCCGCCCTGTGCCGAATTGTAGACGCCGACATACATGGTTCGGTCCTGCGCGGATGCCGCCGTGTAGAAGTAGGGCGTTGCAAGCACACCGGCGGTGGCTGTCAGAAAACTGCGGCGTTTCATGATAATGGCCTTACCTGTCATTTCAGTACCCCTTTGTTTTATGAGTTTGCTGCGGTCTGGAAGTCACATGGCCATCGCCTTGCGCAGGCCGACGAGCTTGTCGAGCACGAGCACGACGGCGATTGCGAGCGCGATGATGATGGTGGACATGGTCGCGACCGAAGGATCGAACACGGTACCGATCTGGCGGTAGAGAACGATCGGAACCGGCAGGTTGGCGGAATCGGCGAGCCACATCGAGACGGGATAATTGTCGAACGACACCATGAAGCAGAAGATCGAACCGGAGGCGACACCGGGCGCGATCTGCGGGAAGATCACCCGTGTGAACGTCTTCCACCGCGTGGCGCCGAGCGTCCGTGCTGCTTCCTCCAGGTTGGGATTAACGAGCTGCAGACTGGTGAGGACGGTGCGGATGACATAGGGAGACGTCACCACCGTATGAGCGATCAGAAGCTTCAACTTGGTGTCCATCCAGCCATAGCCGGAAAACAGCTGCAGAAGCGCCAGACCCGTCACGAGAACAGGAAAGATCAGCGGCGACAGCGCCAGGCCCTTCAAGAGCGAGCGACCGACGAACCGCCCGCGGGTGAGCGCGATGGCTGCCGGAACGCCCATGGCAACGGACAGGACCGTTGTCGCGACGGCAAGGCCGATGCTGAAGGTCAGGCCGGAGGTGAATTCCTCATTCTGCAGCACTTCGCCATACCAGCGGAAGGTGAAACCCTCCGGCGGAAATGTCACGAAATAGCTGTCGGAAAACGACGTTGCGATGATGAGGACGATCGGAGCGAGAATGAAGATCATCATCGCGGCGGTGACCGCATAAAGAATGGCGGCGGAAGTGCCTGTAAGCTTGTTGTTCATGACGCATTCGCCTTGATACGACGCCCGCCGAGAAGCTTCATCGAGATGGCGTTGATGAGGATGACGATGAGAACCAGTATGGTTGCGATCGTGGCGCCGAACGGCCAGTCATAGACGGCAAGCACCTGTTGTTCGACCATGTTGCCGAGCATCTGCGAGCCCGGTCCGCCGATCAGGGCGGGGATGACGTAAGAGGCCGAGGCCAGAGAAAACACCAGCGTGAAACCTGCAAGCAACCCCGGAAGGCTCAAAGGCAGGGTAACCCGCACGAACACTTTCCACGCCGGCGCGCCAAGCGTGCGCGCCGCCTGCTGGATATTGGGATCGATCTTGCCGAGCGCGGAGGAAAGCGGCAGCACCATCATTGGGAAGAAAATGTGCAACGAACCGATAACGACAGCGGAATCCGAAAACAGGATGGCCAGCGGGCTTTCAATGATGCCGAGGTTCATCAGCACATAGTTCAAAAGGCCGGTAGGCCCATTGCCCAGAATGAGCTGCCAGCCATAGGCGCGCACCACCACACTGACGGCCAGCGGCGCAATGACGATCAGGGTGATGATGCGCGTCAGCGCGATATTGCCCCTGACCAGCACGGTTGCGACGGGATAGGCGAGAATGGCAGCGAGGAACGAGGTGATCAGGCTGATGCGGATCGTCGACCAGAGCACCTTCTGATAGAGATCGACCTCGAAGAACCGGATATAATGTGCCAGCGTGAAGGGGGCGCCGATCACACCCTGCGCATTCTGCGTCATGACACTGAAGGTCATCAGTCGGATGGCGGGTATAAAGAAGAAGAAAAGCAGAAAGATCGCCAGCGGCAAAATAAGAATTCCGGGCGAAAAGAGCCTGCGCTCGATCGATTTCCACAACAGCGCTCCATCCCTTGGGGCTGTAGCCTGTTTCATGGTCGCAAAATCCGACATTTACACTCCCGTCACGGTTCGCCAGGGCATGGCACAAGACATGAGGCATCAGCACGGGCAGGCGATTTCGCCTGCTCGCGATCAGAAATTCGTTGGGAGATCTCCCGATATAGGGGCTTTCCGGCACTGTGCCGGCTAGCAACCCTCGCGGCCTATGTCATGCAAGGCTTTTGTTGTCCGTTACCTCTTGAGGGCAAATTTGCCGGACAGTTTTGGTTCCCTTTTGGTTACCGGCGAGCTTAGTGGCGGAAGGAACGGATCGCATAATATTTAATTCTTCTGCAGTCACACAATCCGCTTATGGACATCCGATCGGGCCATATCAAAATCTCCTATGACCTCACATCGAAGTTCTATTGGAGAAGCGGCGAATATTTCCCGTAACCTCGCAGTCACGATCCGGCGGATTTGGATGTCAGCCGGCGATTTCGAGAAAATTGGAAGCACTCCATGCCCGCAATAGCCCAGCGCCTCAATAACGTAACCGTCTCGGCCTCCGTCGCCATGACCCAGAAGGCACGCGATCTCGCGGCTCAGGGTATCAAGGTCATCAGCTTCTCGACCGGCGAACCGGATTTTCCGACGCCGGCGCATGCCGTCGAGGCGGCTCATGCAGCAGCCGTCGCCGGCGACACTAAATACCCGCCCGTCGATGGCACACCGGCTCTGCGCGCAGCAATCCAGCGCAAATTCAAGCGCGACAACAACCTCGATTACGATCCGAGCCAGATTATTGTGGCCGGTGGCGGCAAGCAGATCATCTTCAATGCGATCATGGCGACCTGCGATCCCGGCGATGAGGTCGTCATCCCCTCGCCGTCCTGGATCAGCTATGCGGATATCGTCAAGTTTGCCGGCGGTGTGCCTGTTTCGGTCAACTGCCCACAGAACAACGGCTTCAAACTGCGCGCCGAAGACCTGGAAGCGGCAATCACGCCGAAGACCAAATGGCTTCTTCTGAATTTCCCCAGCAACCCGACCGGCGCCGCCTGCTCGCGTGAGGAAATGAAGGCAATTGCCGATGTCATGCTGCGTCACCCGCATGTCTGGATCATGACCGACGACATCTACGAGCATCTGATCTATGACGACTTCAAGTTCTGCACCATCGCCGAAGTTGAACCGCGTCTCTACGATCGCGTCCTGACCGTCAACGGCGTTTCCAAAGCCTATGCCATGACCGGCTGGCGCGTCGGTTTCTGCGGCGGCCCGAAAGATCTCATCAAAGCCGTCAGCAACGTCAACACCCAGAATGCCGGTGGTCTCGCCACCGTTTCGCAGGCTGCGGCTCTGGCCGTTCTGGATGGCCCGCAGGACCTGCTGAAGGAGCGCGCCGATATCTACAAGACCCGTCGCGACTTCGTGCTGGCGCGTCTCGACGAAATTGACGGCATTCGCTGCCACAAGCCGGAAGGCGCTTTCTATGTGTTCCCCAACATCGCCGATCTGATCGGCAAGACGACGAAGGGCGGCGCCAAGATCAGCAACGACACCGATTTCGTGATGGCGCTGGTGGCGGAACATCATGTCACCGCCGTTCAGGGCGCCGCTTACGGCATGAGCCCGTTCTTCCGGATTTCCTATGCGACCAGCATGGAGAACATCAAGGAAGGCTGCGCCCGCATCGCCGAATTCTGCAATGGAATGAAATAGGAAAGGGATTACCATGTTGGGAGGAGAAGGCCGTGTGGTCATGGTTTCCGGTGCATCGCGAGGACTTGGCCTTGCGATCACCCACCGCCTGCTGGAGGCCGGCTTTACGGTGGCCGCAGGCGCCAGAAATCCGCAATCCGTCGCCGAGCGCGAACGCCTGAGCGTGAACCGTTATGACGCCGTGGAAACGGGTTCCGGTGAGGCCTGGGTTTCCGCGGTGGCCGAACGTCACGGACGGATCGACGCGCTCGTCAATTGCGCCGGGATCAACCCGAAAGTCCGCGTCATGGACGAGGGTGAAGACGATCTCGACAGGATGTGGCGCATCAATGTGAAGGGTCCGCTGCGGATCACCCGCGCTGCCCTGCCCCACCTGATAAAGACCGGCCAGGGTCGAGTGATCAATGTGGCATCGCTTGCGGGAAAACGCGTCGGCTCCAATGTCGGTTACGCCATGACCAAGTTTGCGGTTGTGGCGCTGACTCACGGCATCCGGCAGGAATGCTGGGACAGCGGCGTGCGCGCAACGGCACTATGCCCGGGTTACATCGCTACCGACATGACGGTCGGCGAAACCGAAGTGACCCGGGAAGACATGACGCAACCGCAGGATCTCGCCGAAATGGTCGAGGTACTACTGCGTCTGCCCAACAACCTGTCCGTGGCCGAACTTCTGGTAAACTGCCGCAAGGAAGCCATGCTCTGAGCACGAACCATGACTGAGGCGCAGGTTATTTCAGCGTCTCAGTCAACTGCAACAGGATTTCCTTGACCGCCAGTGCCGGCTCCGAGAGCGGAGTACTATCCGATACGCAAAACGACAGCGTTTCTTCGATCATCGGGCTGGAGATATGGCGGACAATGAGCTTTTCGCGGGATTCGGTCACGATGCGCTGTGCAACCGCCTTCGGCATGATGGTCGCGCCAAGCTGAGAATCCACACCTTTGGCGATCGTCCTTACGGACTCCAGCTCGGCGAAGATCTGCAGATCCTTGCGGCTGCGCGTGAAGGCAAGGTCGATAGCGCGCCTGACGAAATTGTAGGACGGCGGCAGAAGAAACGGCAGCGCGGCAAGTTCGGACACCGAGACCGGCGTATCGATCGGTTCCACACCGAAACTTTCATGCACGATCAGAAAGAATTCTTCACGCAATTGCGGCTCGAATCGCACTCCGCGAATGGGGCCGCTGCCATGAATGAGGCCCATTTCCAGGCGACCGTTCATGATCATCTGGCTGTAGGGCTGGCTGACGCTTTCGGTAATGTGCAGCAGAATGGCGGGGTGACGGACCTTTGTTTCCTCCATCAGACGCAGAGCCAGCGTGGTGGCACTGCTGAAAGGCGCAAGCCCCACGGATACCCGCCCCGACAAAACGGCCCCGGCCTCCAGTGCTTCGGCCTGCGCCTGTTCCATTTGGCGCAGGATCACTTGCGCATGGCGGTAGACGACCCGGCCGGCATCCGTCATGACCACGCCCTGCTGGCTTCTGGTCAGAAGCTTCTGTCGAAAATGCTCTTCAATGCTGGCGAGCTGCTGGCTGAGCGCAGGCTGGGCGATATGGAGGATATCAGCGGCACGCGTAATGCTACCCATGTCAACGATCGTGATAAACGATTTGAGGCGCCGAATATCCATATTGTATTGCACAATCCTGTCTGAATTTCAGTATTCGAAGAAAAAGCAAACGGACACCTATGTCCATGGAAAAATGACAATTACGCAGCAGCTCTCACAGAGCTTGCAAGACCCGAAAGCTTTTGAATCGGCATGAACTTGTGGCTGCTCTGGTTCTCAAGTTGCTAGGAGCCCGTGAATTTCTCTCGAAATTTTGCAGAGTTTTGGCTTTTCCGCTAGAAGCCCAAAACCTGTTGACCAGATGGCAGACCGGTTCGATTGGAACTCACGGCAGGTCAGGCTGCCGATGCCCTTATGGCTGAGAAACTGCTGAGTGACTTGCAGCCCGCGCGACGATCCTTGCCGACAAGGCATATGATACCGATGCAATTCGCAACGTTGCCAAGCAACGGAACTGCTGGGCCAACGTCCCGTCAAAAACCAATCGCAAACAGCGTTTCAGTTTCAGCAAATGGGCCTATCGCCAGCGCAATCTCGTGGAGCGGTTCTTCAACCGCATCAAGTAGATGCGCGGCCTTGCGACGCGATACGACCGCGCGCGGACAACTACGTCGCCGCCCCCAAGTTTGCGGCAACACCGCATTCGTCATCCTGCTGACATACCTGCTGCACTACCATTCGTCGTTGTATCGCAAGCGCCCAACCCGAGAAGAGATCTTGTATGAATATCAGCGACCCAGGCCAGCTCGACCGCATCAAAGCAGAGATCGCCGACAGCTTTGACGAAGAGCTGGAGCTACAGATGGATGAAGATCGGCTTGATGACCTAGCCATCGAGGGCATGCAGTCGACGCCTGACGAGATTCTCGACCGCAAGATTTATTTTCGGGAGCTTTTCCGTCTTCAGCACGAGCTGGTGAGATTGCAGGATTGGGTTCAGCACCAGAAGCTCAAGGTCGTCGTCATCTTCGAGGGGCGCGACTCTGCCGGCAAGGGCGGCGCAATCAAGCGCGTCACGCAACGACTTAACCCACGCGTCTGCCGCGTCGTGGCTCTCCCCGCTCCGTCCGAGCGCGAGCGTCATCAATGGTATTTTCAGCGATATGTGCAACATCTGCCGACGGCAGGCGAAATCGTCCTTTTTGATCGTAGCTGGTATAACCGCGCAGGCGTCGAACGCGTCATGGGATTTTGTACGCCGGACGAGTTGGAAGACTTCTTCCAGTCGGTTCCGCAATTCGAAAACATGCTGGTTCGCTCAGGCATCATCTTGATCAAATACTGGTTCTCCATCACCGATGAAGAACAGGAGTTCCGATTCAACATGCGAATCCAGGATCCATTGAAACAATGGAAACTGTCACCGATGGATCTGGAAAGTCGCGTGCACTGGGAATCTTACACCAAAGCCAAGGAAGAAATGCTGTCTCGGACCCACAAGCCGGAAACGCCGTGGTGGGTTGTCGACGCCGTTGACAAGCGTCGGGCGCGCCTGAACTGCATCGCACACCTGCTTCAGCAGATTCCATATGGCGATGTTCCCAAGCCATCCATCCAGCTGCCTGAACGAGCACGAAATTCGGACTATAATCGCGCTCCGGTTCCAGCTGAGATGTATGTGCCGGACCTGTATCGCTGACGAAGCAGATGTAGCCGGAACATTTTTTTTGGGGAGTCTATCTGACAGATTCCCGGGTATCGATCCGTATCGAAACAGCATCATGGCGCCAATATTCGACGTCGCAATCGAGGATGCGCCCGGTTTGATCTCGGTTGACGCGGACGATCTGCAGCCCGAATGTGCCGTCCGAACAGTGCAGTTCGGCGGCCGGCATACCTGTCAATGCGATCGGATTGATCTCAAAGAACACATCGCCATATTCGATGGCATACCGCTCTCGATAGAGGCTGGTGAGCGAGCCAGCCAGATCCTGCTCCAGAATATCCGTAAACACAGATTTGCTGAGGTGGTGCTCAACGAACACCACAAGCCGTCCGTCCACACGGCGGCGCCGACGGATGCGCCAGAACTCCGTGCCCGGGAGCGTTTCCAGCAATTCACAAATGGCATCCGGGCCGACCGCACTCACCGCCTCTATCAGCTCTGTGCTCGCCTGGCGCTGCTGCTCTCTGGTCATGCGCTGGAAATCGGTTCGCCAGAGCGGATTATAGACCAGCCGTCGATCGGAAACGAACCATCCCTTGCGATTTTCGCGATAGATGAGGCCATCCATCTCGAGGTGGGAAAGCGCTTCGCGCAGGGTGATGCGGGTTGTTCCGTACCTTTCGGCGAGTTCCCGCTCTGACGGCAGACGCCGGTCGACGGCAAGCCGGCCCTCGGCAAGATCGGCCCTGATCCCGTGCTCGAGCTTCGAGGAAGGCTTCGTCGTTTCGTTTGTACTGCCGGCAGCCATTCGTCACCCGTCATGCGTCTGTCATCACAGTTTGGCATAGGATCACACATCTGGTCTATACCAATGAGGTGAAACATGTTCCGTCGTACTATCCTGGCCCTACCCGCCCTTGGCGTTCTGGTCTATTCCGGCATTGCTGCCGCCAATGACATTTCCGGTCTCGAAGAGGCTGCCCGCAAGGAAGGCGCTGTCTACAGCGTCGGCATGCCGGACGGCTGGGCCAACTGGAAAGATACCTGGCAGCAACTGACCGAGAAGTATGGGCTGAAACATTCCGACACGGACATGAGCAGCGGCGAAGAAATCGCCAAGTTTGCCAATGAAGGCGTCAACGCGACCGCCGATATCGGCGATGTCGGTCTGGAATTCGGCCCGATCGCGCTCGCCCGCGGCGTCACCATGCCTTTCAAGACCACCACTTGGGATCAGATCCCCGATTGGGCAAAGGACGCCGACGGCAACTGGGTGATCGGCTACACGGGCACGATCGCCTTCCTCGTATCCGCCGACATCGCCAACCCGCCGACGTCCTGGGCTGATCTCCTGAAGGGCGATTACAAGGTCACCATGGGCAAGGTCGGTTCAGGCGCACAGGACAATGCATCGATCCTCGCCGCCGCCGTTTCGCTCGGCGGCAACGAGAAGAACCTTCGCCCCGGCGTCGAACTGTTCCAAAAGCTGGCCGAACAGGGCCGCGTCGTTGGCAGCGGCGTCACCCCGGCGCTGATGGAACGCGGCGAGATCCAGGTCGCTCCGCTGTGGGACTTCAATGCGCTGAACTACCGCGACGTCGTCGGCAAGGACAAGTTCAAGGTCATCATCCCGTCTGACGGTTCGGTCACCAGCGGTTACGCGACGATCATCAACAAGCATTCGAAGAACCCGAATGCCGCCAAGCTGACCCGCGAATACATCCTCAGCGATGCCGGCCAGATCAACCTTGCCCGCGGTTACGCCCGTCCGATCCGCTTCGACCACATCGAACTGCCGGCCGACGCCAAGGAAAAGCTGCTGCCGTCCGACCAGTACAAGGCCGCCCGTCCGATCGATCCGACCCTCTGGACCTCGAATTCCGCCAAGGAAATCTCACAGCTCTGGCGCGATCTCGTCGCTCCGAAGATGTAATTCCGGCGGCATGTTTTTCCGTCAAACATCCCGTCTCGCGGACCGATCCGCGAGACGTTCTTGCATTGAATTCAGCGAAAAGGACCGGCTTCATGACGAAGCGCACGATCTTCATCATTCTCGATGGCCTTCGGTATTCCACCGCGCGGGAATGCCTCGGCTACATGGAGGCGATGGTCGCGGGTGCGCAGGCTCAGGTCTATCGTGTCGATAGCGAATTGCCGTCGATTTCCCGCCCGCTTTACGAAACGCTGATGACCGGCCTGCCGCCCGTCGTGCATGGCGTGACCAGCAACGGCGTTATCCGCCGCTCCAATTTCGATAATGTCTTTTCGCTGGCGCGCAAAGCCGGCCTCGCCACCGCCGCGGCCGCTTATCACTGGTATTTCGAGCTTTACAACCAGGCGCCCTTCAGCCCGGAATTCCGCCACATCACCAATTCCGACGGCGACATTCAGCACGGCGCCTTCTATTGGCAGGATCATTATCCGGACGACCACCTGTTCGCCGACGCCGACGATCTGCTGCGCCGACACAATCCCGACTTCTTGCTGCTGCACCCGATGAACATCGACGATATCGGTCACAAGCACGGCGGCTCGTCCCGGCAGTATCGCGACACCACCCGCAACGCAGCCGATCTTCTGGCCCGTTATATGCCGCAATGGCGTGCTGCCGGCTACACCGTCATCGTCACCAGCGACCACGGCATGAGCGACGACGGCAATCACGGCGGCCCGCATGAGGATGAGGCGACCGTGCCGCTGTACACGGTCGGCGCGGACATATTCACGCTCGACGCGAGCATCAAGCCCAAGCAGACCGAACTTGCCGGCCTGATCTGCGAACTGCTCGGCATCGAGAACCACGGACTTTCCGTCCCCGCTCTGCTGATCCCGGATGCGGCTCACCCATGAGCCATCATTCCTCACCGGCCATGAAGCTTCTGGCCGCACCATTTCTTCTGATGTTGGCCGGGCTCGTGGTCTGGCCGCTGGCGACTGTCCTGATCGACAGTTTCAGCAAAAGCGGCGCCTGGTCGCTCGGAAACTACGCCGAGATCCTGATGAGCGCCTATTACGGTCAGAGTTTCGTCAATTCTCTGCTGATCTCCGTCCTGACGACGGCGATCGGCATGACCTTCGGCTTCCTGATCGCCGTCGGCCTGCGTTATCGCAAGGGTGGCACCCGCCGCATCGCCATGGCGCTTGCCAATATCGGCGCCAATCTCGCAGGTGTGCCGCTGGCCATGGCGCTGGTCTTTCTTCTGGGGCTGAACGGCACTTTGACGCTGCTTCTCAAAGCGTCCGGCCTGATTGACACATTCAATGTCTACTCGCTGACCGGCCTTATCATTGCCTACTGTTACTTCCAGATCGCTCTGGCCGTGCTGCTGATCATTCCTGTTCTTGACGCCATCGAAGCGGAGCTTGAGGAGGCTGCTAGCCTCATCGGTGTCGGTACGACACGGTTCTGGCTGCGTGTCGGCCTGCCGGTTGTCGGCCGTCAGATGATCGCCATCACCACGCTTCTGTTTGCCAATGCCATGGGCACCTATGCCACCACGCTTGCCCTCACCAGCACCAGCGTCAATGTCGTCACCATCCGTATCAGCGAGCTCGTATCCGGCGATGTGTTTTCGGATCCTAACCTCGCCAATGCCATTGCCATGGCGCTATTGCTGGTTCTCGTCGTGCCGATCGTCATCAGCCAGCTGCTGCTGAAGGGGGACAAGCGATGACGTCGAGCCGCCATCCGGCGCTGACCGCCACCCTTTGGCTTGCGGCAATTCTCATGCTGTTGCCGGTGCTGGCGACTTTTCTCAATTCGATCGCAACCGGCTGGACCGGAGGCATCCTGCCAAACGGCTTGTCGCTCGGTGCCTACCAGACCATTCTCACGGATGGACGGTTTCAATCGGCGTTGCTGTGTTCGATCGTCATTGCCGGACTGGCGCTGTCACTGGCCTGCCTGCTGATCGTTCCGGCCGTGATTGCCGCTCACCTCTATTGGCCGTCGCTCGATACCTGGATGGCTCGGTTGGTGATCCTGCCCTATGCGGTGCCCACCATCATCCTCATGGTCGGTTACCTCCGGGTGTTTTCCGCGCCGCCATTGCAGCTCAGCGGACAGCCGATCGTGCTCGTTCTCACCTACGTGCCGTTGTGCTTTCCGATGTTCTACATCAACGTCAAGAACAGCCTCCAGGCACTCGATACGACGGAACTTCTGGAAGCGGGGCGCCTGCTCGGCATCAGCGACACGAGGCTGCTGCGTCGGGTCATTCTGCCCTCGATATTTCCGGGCATTGCACTCGCTGTTGTTCTGAACTTCGCAGGCCTGATGAGCGAGTTCGTTTATGCCCGCATGCTTGTCGGCGGTCAGTTCGAGACGCTGCAGATGTATATGTTCGCCCAGCGCGATCTCAGCGGACGCCTGTCGAGCGTCATCGTCATCGTCTACTTCGTCATCACGCTTCTCATTACCTTCGCCGCCTTCCGGCTTGTCTGGCGAAAGGAAACAAAATCATGACCCATCTCGACCTTTCCGCCATTGGCATGCGCTACGGCGACAACGTCATTCTCGACGGCATCGATCTTTCAGTGGCGCAGGGTGAAATGCATGTCCTGCTCGGCCCTTCCGGCTGTGGGAAGACAACGCTCCTGCGCTCGATCGCAGGGCTGGTGCAACCGGACAGAGGGGCGATCCATCTCGCCGGCCGTGCCATCGAAAAGCTGCACCCCAAGGATCGCGGCATCGGCATGGTGTTCCAGCATTATGCGCTCTTCCCCAACATGACGGTGCGCCAGAACCTCGCTTTCGGTCTTGAGCAGCGCCGTCTTGCCCGGAGGGTGATCGACGACAAGATCGATACTGTTCTGGAGATCGTGTCGCTGCAGGACAAGGCCGATGCCCGACCGCGCCAGCTTTCGGGCGGGCAGAAACAGCGCGTGGCACTGGCGCGTGCGCTCGTGCTCGAACCGTCGCTGCTGCTTCTCGACGAACCCTTGTCGGCGCTCGATGCGCAAATCCGCAAACGGCTGCGTGACGAATTGAAACGTATCCAGCGTCAGACAGGCCTCACCAGCATTCTGGTGACACATGATCAGGATGAAGCCCTGTCTCTCGGCGACCGGATTTCAGTGATGAACAAGAGCCGCATCGCCCAGACGGCATCGGGCCCGGAGATTTTCTATCGTCCGGCAGACCTGTTCGTTGCCAAATTCATCGGCAATGCCAACATTCTGACCTCGGACGAATTCGGACGCCTCATCGGCCGGGAGTTCGATCGCACTGCGGTTATACATCCGCACATGTTCAAGATCGGCAAAACGTCGTCAGACAATTCGGTTTTTGACATTTCCGCGAGGGTTGTCGAAGCTGGCCCGGCCGGAAATGTCGTGCGGTATGTAATGCGGGCTAGCGGCATCATCTTCAACGTTGAAGCGCAGACCGCTATGAATGCAGCGCATCTTGTGGCGGGTACAGAAGCGATCGTGACGATTGATCCATCTAACGCCCACTTCCTTTGAGAGGAGCTTGAAGTCATAAAGACTCGGAAAACTCGTCGCCGATGATAATGTTTTTGTCTGAGCCTCTGGTTAAGCAGAGCGCTGCCGATGTTATCGAACTCGGGAGCTGAGTATGAGACATGCGCGAAAGATCCACCTCTCCGTATCTCAAAATTCTATTGAAATTTTTGTAGCCTTGAGGTTAAAGGCCTTCGCCCGAAACGATCGGATTCTCAGGAGTGGTTTGTGCTGATACTTGTCCGCGATAACAATGTTGATCAGGCGCTGCGCGTTCTGAAGAAGAAGCTCCAGCAGGAAGGTGTGCTGCGGGAGATGCGGCTTCGCGAGAGTTTTGAAAAACCGTCCGTGAAACGCGCCCGTGAGAAGGCAGAAGGTATCCGCCGGACGCGCAAGCTTGCACAGAAAAAGCTGAACCGGGAAATGGGCATCGTTCCCGTAAAGAAAAACAAGCCAACCCGCGCGAAGTAATTTTTAGTCGACTAAATTGCTGACGCTGGCTTCAGGACACTGAAGCTATTGTCGTGATGCAGTGCGATGACTCCTTCATATTCCAGGGCATAAAGGGCATTGAGCAGCTCGTGCCTAGAGAACTTCGCGGTGGCGGGTGCGTTCGCGATCGTGCGGAAATGGATCTGGGATGGTGGCCTCACGCACAACCTCCTCAGCAAATCCGAGATTGCGTTGACGACTTCAAGGCGTGGCTTCAAGGATCAAGCCTCCAGCTGGTGGTCTCTAACCGAGCACACAGCTCAGACCTGAACAATGCTGCGACCGCTATTTTAGATCCATTGCAGGTTTGTGACACGGGAGTGCGCGATTTGTCGCGGCCATGACCAGTTTGACAAACCGGCCGCGCCGATTCTCACTCGGCCTACATGTCGGCGGATCACAAAAACATTTTTAACGGATGATATGGCTCCAGCGACCAACGGCGCTGGAGAAACCATGAAAGAGAAGAAGCTCAAAGATCTCGGGGAAATCGCAGAGACGATCCGTCAACTGGCGACCCCGGGAATGACGCCCAAAGCCTTGGTGGAGGCCGTTCGAGAACGTCACCCAGAGGCGTCGAAGAAGGAAATCGCCCGCGCAGCCTTCCTCAGCGTGATCCTTTCGGCAGAGTTTTCGCCTGAGGATAAGCAAGCGCTTCATGATCTTGCCATGGTCACACGTGACGACGATACGGCCTAAACGTCGTCAATTGACGGGTTGATCGGCAGGGACCACAGTCGAATTATCTCTCGCTGGGATCGCGGCGAGCTTCGATGTCGAGTTTTCGAGTTTGGCTTTGAGGTCGGCAGAGACCGTGGGCGCCTGCCCTTCGTCGTCATCCGCGTCGTGGGCATCTTCTTCGACACCCAGCGACGACAGGCGATACGAGATCGCCAGCGCATAGATCGTCTCGAGCACATCGCGATCCCGAACGTCCGGATCGCTTAGAGCGAACAATGACGCTTTGACGATGCGCTTGCTCGACGCTTTTGGACATTCGGCTACGACGAAATCGTAGAGTGCCTTGTCCTTCAAACCTTGCGATGCGCCATCGAGCAAAGCGTCGTAGACCTTGTTGAGCTTCTTACCCATCGGGCCGCTCTCCTTTTTTGTATAAGACGGCGGTTTGCGTCCGAACATTGCCTCGGTGCAGCCTGACCGCCAGAAAACCACAGGTTCAGGGTTTATCCTGCCCCATCAAACGCCCGCCGCACTACTTTGGTTCAGTTTGGTGATTGTTCGCTAACGGTTCACGGCCACATGAGCCGAGTTAAGTTGCACCATGCCGGCAGGGGCGTGTCGATCAGTTCACCCTCGGATGACAAACTCCAGAAAACGCACGGTATCCTTATCCGAATGGATCGAAGTAAACGCGAACGATGTGCACGAGCGACTGCCTCGCCCTGATCTCCGCAAACTGCTTACGCGCCGGGAGACGATCAGTTCAATGGGAGAGTTGCGCTTGCATAATGCTTGCGCTCTTGAACCCATACGAGCCCACGACCCGCTATTTAATCTTGAAGCGACGAAGTGGCTATCAGGCTCAAGAATGTCGCCACGGGGGCCGAAGTACTTATTGGATGGGGACCGGGAACCGAAACCACCGTCTCAGTCAACCTGCAGGCAGAGGTATTTGACCTCGACATAATCTTCGATCCCGTATTTGGAGCCTTCACGGCCCTGCCCGGATTGTTTGATACCTCCAAATGGCGCAACCTCAGTGGAGATCAGGCCGGTATTAATGCCAACCATGCCGTATTCCAGAGCCTCGGCGACCCGGAACACCCGTGATAAGTCCTTGGCGTAAAAATAGGACGCGAGGCCGAACTCTGTATCGTTGGCCATCTCGACCACCTCCTCTTCAGTCTCGAAACGGAAAAGCGGCGCGACTGGCCCAAAGGTTTCCTCCTTCGCGACCTTCATCACCGAGGTCACGCCGGTCAGAATGGTCGGCTGGAAAAACAGACCGCCCCGCACATCGCGCTTGCCACCAACGGCGATCGCACCGCCTTTTTCGAGTGCATCGGCAATATGTTCCTCGACCTTTTCGACTGCCTTTTCGGTAATCAGTGGCCCGGCCACGACGCCTTCTTCAAACCCGTCTCCCACCTTCATGGCGGAAACTTTTGCGGCCAGCTTTTCGGCGAAAGCATCGTAAACGCCGGCCTGCACATATAGCCGGTTGGCACAAACGCATGTCTGGCCATTGTTGCGATATTTCGAAATCATCGCGCCTTCGACCGCTGCATCGAGATCGGCATCATCGAACACGATGAAAGGCGCATTGCCGCCAAGTTCGAGGCCGAGTTTCATGATCTGCTCGGCGCCCTGCCGCATCAGGATCTTTCCGACACCGGTGGAGCCGGTAAAGGTCAGTTTCCGGACCCTGTCATTTTCGGTGAATTCCAGCCCGATATCGGCGGATCTCTTCGAGGTAATGACATTAAAGACACCGGCCGGCAGCCCGGCGCGCTCTGCCAGAACCGCCAGCGCCAGAGCGGAGAGAGGCGTTTCGGCAGCCGGTTTGGACACCATACTGCATCCAGCTGCCACGGCTGGCGCAAACTTGCGGGCCAGCATGGCATTGGGAAAATTCCACGGCGTGATCGACGCCACAACACCGATCGGCTGTTTCAGGACAATGATGCGCTTGTCCTGCTGGTGGCCGGGAATGGTATCGCCATAGATGCGTTTGGCCTCCTCCCCGAACCATTCGACGTAAGAGGCGCCATAAAGGATTTCGCCCTTCGCCTCGGCCAACGGCTTGCCCATTTCCATGGTGAGAATCACAGCCAGGTCATCAGCATTGGCGACCATCAGGTCGTAGAGCCTGCGCAAAACCGCTGCACGTTCCTTGCCGGTCTTTTTTGCCCAGAGTTTTTGCGCCTTGTAAGCGGCATCGATGGCGCGAGCGGCGTCGGCGCGTGTCATATCCGGAAGTGTTGCAATCACCTCGCCGGTCGAAGGGTTCGTAACCTCGAATGTCGCGCCGCCCTCACCCTCTGCCCGCCATTCACCGGCAATCAGCGCCTTGTCTGTGGCCAAAGATGGATCTTTCAATCGGCGAACAAGTGTGTCGGACAGGGCCATGACTTAGGCCTCCTTCGATGGGCTGACTGCTGTGGCTGTGACCGGAGCCCTATATCGTCGGCCCCCCGGCATCGGGATCAGGCGAATGCGTGGGTCGATTTCGGCTCGAAACTCAGCCAGGCCTGATCGCCGCGGCTGATGCTGGCAATCGCCTCGTGACCGAACGGCAGGCGAACGGACAGGCTTTCGCCATTGCCGGTGCGGGTGCTGACCTCGATATTGTTGCCGAGAAAGGTAATGTCGTTGATCGTCACGGCAAGGCCGTTAGCGACCTGATGGCTTGACAGAGACAGGCGCTCCGGCCTCAGCAGCAACGACGCGGATTTGCCACCCGTCTTACCGGCATGCATCGGCACACCATCGATGACAGTGCCGCCGGGCAGTGCCAGTTTTGCCTTGCCGTCTGCGCTCGACAGCACTTCGGCATTGATAAAGTTGCTGTCACCGATAAAGCCCGCCACGAAATGCGTGGCCGGATTGGCGTACAGTTCCTGACCGGTGCCGATCTGGTCGATCTCGCCCTGGCTGAACACGGCGATACGGTCGGACAAGCGCAGCGCCTCTTCCTGATCGTGGGTGACGTAAAGAATGGTCACGCCGGTTTCCTGATGGATACGACGGATCTCGAACTGGATCTCTTCACGCAGCTTCTTGTCGAGAGCCGAGAGCGGTTCGTCCATCAGCAGGACCGGCGGATTGTAAACCAGCGCCCGGGCGAGCGCGACGCGCTGCTGCTGGCCGCCGGACATCAGTGCCGGCTTGCGATCCTCGAACCCTTCGAGGCGGACCAGTTTCAGCGCCTTGCTCACGCGCTCGGCGATTTCGGCCTGACCGACACGGCGGATACGCAACGGAAAGGCGACATTTTCGCCAACCGTCAGATGTGGGAACAGCGTGTAACGCTGGAACACCATGCCGATATTGCGCTTGTGCGAGGGGGTCGACAGAAGGCTCTGGCCATTGAGCAGGATATCGCCGTCGGTCGGATCCTGAAAGCCTGCCAGAATGTAAAGCGTCGTCGACTTGCCCGAACCGGACGGCCCGAGAAAGGTCATGAACTCGCCCTGCGCTACGTCCAACGTCACGTTCTTGACGGCGATGACCTGGCCATATGTCTTGCGGATACCTTTGATGGAGAGGAATGGCTGGGTCATGCTTTGCGTCCCTTGCGGAAGAGTGCGGCCAGAACCATCAGCAGGATGGTGAAGGCAATGAGAATGGTGGAGGCGGCGGCGATGACAGGCGTCAGGTCTTGCCGGAGCGTTGCCCAGATCTTGACAGGCAGCGTCTGCAGCGTCGGACTGGCCATGAAGATGGCGAGAACGACTTCATCCCACGACGCGAGGAAGGAAAAGATGGCGGCGGCGAAAATGCCGTGGCTGACGGCAGGCACCGTCACCCTTATACGCGCTTCCCAAGGGCTTGCGCCGCACAGGATCGCTGCGTCCTCGATCGATTTGTCGAACCCTTCCAGCGCATTGCCGATGGAGATGATCGAGAAGGGCAGCGCGATCAGAAGATGCGCGATGATGAATCCTACCGTGGTGCCCGCCAGTCCGAGCTGCAGAAACAGCGCGTAAAGGGCGACGGCGAGCACCACGACGGGGAGGATCATGGGGGTCAGGAACAAGGCGCGAAGAGCTTCGCGCCCGAAGAAGGAGCCGCGGTTGAGGCCAAGGGCGGCGAGAAAACCGATGACGACGGAGAGAACCGTGACGATGGCGGCGATCTTCAGGCTGGTAAGTGCCGAATAAAGCCAGCGAGGATCAGCAAACAGCATCTGGTACCATTTGAACGTCCAGGACGGCGGCGGAAAGATCAGCCATTGCGACGAGCCGAAGGACAGAGCCGCGATGAAGACGATCGGCAGGATCAGGAACAGACAGACCAGGGCCGTCAGGCCGATCAGGAAAGGCCGAAGAATACCGAGTTTTTCGAAATCGAGCAGCATGATTGTTACCTCGCCCGATTGGGGTTCAGGAATTTGAGCTGAACGGCGTAAAGCACCAGCGTCACGACCAGCAGCACAAGAGCGGCCGCGCCGCCCATGCCCCAGTTGACCAGCGACTGCACGAACTGCGCCACGAGTTCGGCCAGCATCATGTTGGAGGTGCCGCCGAGAAGGGCCGGCGTGACGTAGTAACCAAGCGACATGACGAAGACCATCAGCGCGCCCGAGGCGATGCCTGGCAACGACAGCGGCAGCAGCACGCGGGTGAAACACTGGCGCTTGTTGGCGCCGCAAAGGGCAGCAGCACGCAGCACGGCCGGATCGATGGACTTAAGAATGCCGATCAACGGCAGGATCACGAAAGGGAGCATGATATAGGTCATGCCGATGGTGACGCCGACAAGATTGTTCACAAGCGCCAGCGGCTTGTCGATGATGCCGAGGTTGATCAGCATCTTGTTGACGACGCCGGTGCGCTGCAAAAGCACCATCCAGGCATAGGTACGGGCGAGAAGGTTCGTCCACATGGACAGGATGATGATCGCCATCACCAACCGTGACCATTTATCGGGCATGATGGCGAGCAGCCATGCCACCGGAAAGCCGATCACCACCGCAACCACGGTGACCAGACCGGCGACCGTGAACGTGTTCATGAACACCCGCAGATAGGTCGTGGAGCCGAGCAGCTCGCGGTAATTTTGGAGACCGGGCGTGGGTTCGAGCACGCTGCGCATCAGCAGCATGAGCACGGGGATGATGAAGAAAAAAGCGATGAGCAGCAAAGCCGGCACGACATAGCCGAAACTGCCGTTGCGCCTGATCTTTCTTTGTCCACCGTCAGTCGTTGCCGACACAACCATTACAAACTCCCGGTTCCCTCATGGAATTCACGGGCCGGCACACCGGCCCGTGTCGTTGATTGTTCTGGAGCCTGTTACTTGGCCTGCCAGGCGTACCAGCGGGTGCCGATCTCATCGCGATGGGCTGCCCAGTAACCCATGTCGGCATTGACCTGGGTTTCGGCCTGCTGGTCGGGCAGCGTCTTGCGCAGATCCTCATCCATCAGTTTCGGCGAGTCCGTGTTGATCGGCGCATAACCGGTCATCGTCGCGAACTCGGCCTGCGCCTTGTCGCTGGTGGCGTTGGCGATGAACTTCATCGCCGCGTCCTTGTTTTTCGTGCCCCTCGGCACGACGAGCGCATCGGCAGCGGTGATGTTGTTGTTCCAGGACGTTTCGACGGTCACTCCGGTCTGGGCAAGCGCCGTCAGGCGGCCGTTCCAGAACGACCCGAAAGGCGCTTCGGCCGATGCCAGCAGCTGCTGCGACTGCGCGCCGCTATCCCACCAGACGATCTCCGACTTGATGGTGTCGAGCTTCTTGAAGGCGCGATCGAGATCGAGCGGATAAAGCTTGTCGGCGGCAACGCCGTCAGCCAGCAGTGCCGCTTCGATCACACCCGGCGCCGACCACTTGTAGAAAGTGCGCTTGCCGGGAAATTTCGCAACGTCGAAGAGGTCGGCCCAGCTTTTCGGGCAGGCATCCACGGCATCCTTGTTGCAGCCGATGACGAAGGAATAATAGAAGCTGCCGACCGAATAATCGGTGACGAAGCGCGGATCGAGCTTCGTCTTGTCGATGACGGAGAAGTCCAGCTTTTCGAGAAGGCCCGCATTGCCGGCCTGAACCGCGTAATCACCTTCGACGTCGACAACGTCCCAGGCAACGTTCTTGGATTCCACCATGGCCTTCAGCTTGCCGTAGTCGGTCGGACCGTCCTGCGTGACGTTGACGCCGTCTGCGGCGCTGAACGTATCGGCCCAATGCTGCTTTTGCGCATCCTGCGTGGTGCCGCCCCAGCTGGTGAATACCATGTCGGCGGCGCTCGCCTGTGTGGCGAATGCGACGGTGGCGGCGAGAACTGCGATGATCGTCTGCTTTTTCATGTTTTCTCCTCCCTGAGAAAAAGCCGTGATCTGCGAATGTGGCTGTGTGGCGCCTAGACCGGAGCCGTGCCGCCCAGAGGCGAAAATGCTGCGGGCGACATGATCTTGTTGTCGGCGGTGACGATCAGGTCGCGTATTTTTGGCAGAAAGGCCTGCCAATCCGGATCGGCCGCCAGCCGAGCGCGCCGTGCCTGACGATCATCCAGGCTTTCGAAACCCCAGATATGCACGATCTCGTTGATCGGCCCGATCTCCGAGGAGAAGTAGCCGACGAGATTGCCAAGATGCCTTTTCTGAATGGCGATGCCGATTTCGCCGACCACCTTCAAGTATTCGGGGATGGCGCCGTTCTTCAGCCGGTAGGTTCTGATCTCGTAGAACATCTGGGTCACCGCATCACGAAAGGGTCGGGGAACGGCTCATCGGACGTTCTCAGCCACACCGTCTTGGTGCGGGTGAAATCGAGCGCGGCGGCAAGACCACCTTCGCGGCCGTGACCGGACTGGCTGTAACCGCCGAACGGCGCAATCGGAGACACGGCGCGATAGGTATTGATCCAGACGATGCCGGCACGGATGCGCTTTACCATACGGTGTGCGCGCGTCAGATTCTGGGTGAACACACCGGAAGCGAGGCCGTATCTGGTGTCATTGGCCAAAGCGACCGCTTCATCCTCGGTGGTGAAGGATACGACCGACAGGACCGGACCAAACAGTTCGCTTTCAACGGACGGCGAATTGATGCCGTCGCAATCGAGAATGGTCGGCAGGTAGAAGAAACCATCCCCCTCGCCTGCGCGCCCACCGGTGACAAGCCTCGCTCCGGCATTGATGGACGCGGATACGATCTGCTCGACATGATCACGCTGGCGCTGGGTGCAGAGCGGACCGACTTCGGTTGCCATTTCCAGCGGTGAGCCGACGCGGATGGCTTCTGCCTTCGCCTTCAAAAGGGCGATGAACTGGTCCTTCACCGAACGCTCGACGATGAGGCGTGAACCGGCAACACAGCTCTGGCCGGTGGCGGCAAATATGCCGGCGACCTGTGCATTGGCCGCGCTTTCGAGATCCGCATCGGCAAACACGATAAAAGGTGATTTGCCGCCCAGTTCCAGCGAGGTGCTGGCAAGGTTTTCGGCCGAATTGCGCACCACATGCGCCGCCGTCACCGGGCCACCAGTAAAGGCGATATGAGCCACGCCCGGATGCCGGGTGAGCGCACTGCCGCAGGAAGGACCGAAACCGGTGATAACGTTGAGCACGCCCTTGGGGAAACCGGCCTCATGCACCAGACGGGCAAATTCCAGCATCGGTGCCGGACCATCTTCCGAGGCCTTGACCACCAGCGTGCAGCCGGCAGCGAGCGCCGGGCCAATCTTGACGGCGGAAAGAAACAGCTGGCTGTTCCACGGCACGATGGCGGCCACGACGCCGACCGGCTCACGCCGCGTCCAGACATCCATTTCGGCCTTGTCTATCGACAGGGTCGAACCTTCGATCTTGTCCGCGAGGCCAGCGTAATAGCGGTAATAATCGGCGACATAGGCAATCTGTGCCGAGGTTTCGCGGATGATCTTGCCGGTATCGCGCGTTTCCAATCCGGCAAGGCGCTGGGCGTTGGCCTGGACCAGATCGGCGAGCCTGTAGAGAAGTTTTCCGCGCGCCGATGCGGTCAGTGCCGGCCATTCGCCATTCCACAACGCCTGCTCGGCAGCCTTGACCGCGCGGTCGACATCGTCCTCACGGGCTTCCGGCATCGAGGCCCAGACCTTGCCTGTGGCCGGATAGATGCTGTCGAACCGGGCAGAGCCGTCTTCGAACGCGCCGTCTATATATTGCTGAAAATCGTGCATCTCAGCCTCACCCGAACGCAGGCATGACGTCGGCGATAAAGCGTTCGAGCGACGCCTTCTTGCGCTCGAAACTCATGCCGGTATCGATCCAGAAGGAATACTCGTCCCAACCCTGTTGTTGGTAAATCTTCAGGCGGTCGATGACCGTCGCCGCATTGCCGATCGGCATGTTGGTGATCATCTTTTCCGGCAGGAGATTCGGGTTCGCCGCCAGTTCCTCCTCGGTCAGGTTCTGGATCAGGCCTTGATGGATCGGCCGCTCGTTTTTGAACCATGCGAAGAAGTAATTGTAATAGGTGCTGATTTCCTTTGCGGCCTGGGCGATGTCGGCTTCATCCGAGCCGACGTAGG
This sequence comes from Hyphomicrobiales bacterium, assembly GCA_900466875.1. Classification (GTDB taxonomy): domain Bacteria; phylum Pseudomonadota; class Alphaproteobacteria; order Rhizobiales; family Rhizobiaceae; genus Neorhizobium. The sequence goes on from UBNQ01000051.1 coordinate 47,602, forward strand.
TATGCTGCAGCAGCATGATTTTCGGGCGCTTCACACCCGCCGACTTTTCGCAAGCCGCGTCGAACCGCTCCATCAGGCTGGCGATCTCTGCTTCGCCGTTGGCAAGCGGCGTGCATTGTACGTTGCAGCCATTGGCAACGGCGAATTCGTGGCTGTTCGGATCACGCGCGGCCACCCAGATCGGCGGGTGCGGCTGCTGCACCGGCTTTGGTGCAGACGTGATCGAAGGGAACTTCCAGAACTCCCCGTCATGAGCGTAATCGCCTTCCCAGATGCCCTTGATGGCCGGGATCAGTTCGCGCATGCGCTGACCGGCACCCCATGGGTCAAGGCCCGGCAAAAGGCGTTCGTATTCGAAACTGTAGGCACCACGCGCAATGCCGAGATCGAGACGGCCTCCGCTGATGAGATCGGTCATCGCCGCTTCGCCGGCAAGCTTGATCGGATGCCAGAAGGGCGCGATCACGGTGCCGGTGCCGAGACGCACATTCTTGAAGCGCGCGGCAAGATCGGCAAGGTTGACGAACGGGTTCGGCGCGATGGTGAATTCCATGCCATGGTGTTCACCGGTCCAGATGGCATGCATGCCGCCCTTGTCGGCAATCTCGCAGAGCTTGATGAATTCTTCGTAGAGTTCCTCATGGTTCTGGCTGGCATTCAGCCGTTCCATATGAACGAAAAGCGAGAACTTCATGGGATCACCCTTTTTTGGCCACGACGTGGACGCGGCCCTTTTCCTGGTTACCGAAATAGATGCCGAAATTGCCGAGTGTGCTCTCCTGGGCGTAACGCTTGACCGTCTCGCGGATGGCGGAATCCTGAATCTTTTCAAGTGGCAGTTGCTGGAGCGGGAACAGCTGGCCAACCTTGGGCGTACCCTCGCCCAAGACCGCGCGATAGACGATATGCTGGCGGCCGGCTTTCGTGTCTTCATAGATGGAATAAAGCAGGCCCGTCTGGATGGAGAGGCCGATCTCGGCGGCAAATTGCGGCTCCAGCACGTCCATGCCTTCGCTTTCGGCCTTGTCGGCAAAAGGCAGCGTCCAGCCACCACTTGCGTCCGGCACGAGCAAAATCTCGCCGGCGCGCTCTGCGACGGCCCCAACCGAGAGGCTGCCATCGACATTGGCAAGCAGATTCTTTTCGGTAAGAGCCGGCGTGAAATAGCCGCCGCGGGCATAACCGAGGCCCGTCTTGCCGGAGTTCTCGAACCCTTCGATCCTGCCGATCAGGATGACATGGTCGCCGGCATCGACCCGTTCATGCGCCGAACAGTCGAACCACGCGGCAACATCGGAGAATACGGGCGAACCGAATGGACCCTTTTGCCAGTCGACGGCGGCAAACCGATCCTCCACCGGACGGGCAAAGGTGTTGGAAACGTCCTTCTGGTCCTCGGAGAGGATGTTGACCGCAAATCCGTTTGTGGTCATCAGCGTCTGGTAATTACGCGATGTTTTCGCCAGGCTGACCAGAAGCAGCGGCGGATCCAGCGAAACACTGGTAAAGCTGTTCGCAGTAAAGCCGATCGGGGCGCCTTCTTCGTTGAACGTCGTCACAACGGTGACACCGGTCAGGAATGCTCCGAACGCATCGCGGAGCGCTCTTGGATCAATCGCTTTGGGATCAATCGCTCTTGGATCACTCATTGTCACTCCTCCCATTCCTCCTTATTGCGCCGGCTGCCAGGTCAGCCAGTCGGCCAGTGCCTCACTCACCTCCTCCGGCGCCGTGAGATTGACCATGTGTCGGTGGCCCCTGATGACGACCGCCCTTCCTTGGGGCGCCGCCGTGGCCATGTCTTCGGCCATTTCGGCCGTCGAATTCTTGTCGTCATCGCCCGTCAGGAACAAGGCCGGCGCTTTCACCTGCGGCCAGCTGTCCGAATAGACGGCATCGCCGGTTGCAAAGGCCCTGTACGCGGCGGCGTAACCGCCGGGATCGACCTGTTGCAGCAGTTCATGCACGAGACGATAGGCATCACCGCCCTTCTCGTCCGGCGAAAACCATCGCTCCAGAGGCGCTTCACGATCGAATGCACCGGAAAAGATCTCGTCGGCACGGGCTTCGACCGCTTCACGCGCTAGCGGCGTCCGTTTGTAGACGCCGTTCAGCAGAGCCACCCGACGGAGTTTTGACGGCTCCGTCGCAGCAAATCCGGCGGCAATCAGCGCCCCCATCGAATGACCGGCGACATTGACCGCTTCGAGGCCCAGTTCATCGACCAGTCTTTGGAACCAGGCGACGAAATTGGGCAGTTCCGGTCGCGTATCCAGCGGGGCTGAAAAACCGTGGCCGGGAAGATCGACCGCAATGACGCGGTGATCTTTCGAGAGCCGCTCGATCTGCGGCTCCCAGGCTTCGATGCGCATGCCCACGCCGTGGATGAGGACGAGCGTTTCGCCCCCTTGCCCCCGGTCGAAATAAGCCGCGCCGGAAGGCGTCTTAGACCGCGGCAGGGTTTGCAGCATCGTGACCCAGCTCCTTCAGGTCCTGATAGCGATCACCGATACGGTGATGCGGACGGCCACCGATCGAGGCACCAAGCGCGACGACGATTTCGTCGGCAGCCGGCGCATCGGGAATGGCGCACTGAATCGTCAGGTAATGCGAGCGGCGACCTTCGTCGTTCTTGTCCATCAACGGGATCATGATCGGCGCATTGGCCGGGCCGCGGGTGTTGCAGAATGCGAGATAGGATTTCGCGCCAACAGCCGTGCGGTAGTGATTGCCGAAACGCAGCGTGTGGATCAGCGCCGAGCCATGCTCGATCTCACCATCGAGACCAACGACCGCCGATTTGCCATAAGCTTCGACAGCCTCGCCGGAACCGACCGTGTCGATGATCATTCTGGTCAGCAACTCGCCGAGAACCGGAGCGACCTCGTGAATCTCCGGCTTCAGGTTTTCCACGAAACCACGACCGGCCCAAGGGTTCTTCACCACGGCAATGGCCGCGATCAGCTTCAACGGCGTCGCCGCATGCTTTCCGCCCTCAACGAGCGTCGTCTCGATCTGCAGAAACGTCTTGCGGATCACCGGTGCCATGGAATGCCTCTTCGCAATTTCATCTGCTCGTATGTTGGTATACCATCGGACAGAATGTCAATCCCTTGCCTGAATCATTTTTTGTCGCTAAAAAGGACAGATGGTCAAAAATGCCGATCCTCTCGCCGCCCTGCGCATCGAAACACCGCCCGCGACCCTTCGGGAAATGGCGCTGGAGCGAATGCGCAATGCGATTATCCGCGGGCTGTTCGAGCCGGGCTCACGTCTGATCGAGCGTACGCTCTGCGAGCAGCTCGGGGTCTCTCGCTCGGTCATCCGTGAAGTGATCAGGCATCTGGAGGCTGAGGGGCTGGTGGAGATGCTCGCCAAGCAGGGGCCGATCGTCGCCCGTCTGGAATGGGACGATGCCCGCCAGATCTACGAGATCAGAGCGGCCCTGGAGGCGACCGCAGTCGCAGATTGCGCACGGGTTGCCGATGAAAAGGTAAAGGCGGAACTGCGCAAATCACTCAGCGAACTCGACCGGACATCACAGCAGAATTCTCCGCTCGGAATTCTCGATGCCACGACAAGTTTCTACCGGACTATTTTCCATGCCGGCGGACATACGATCGCCTGGGACATTGTCAGCCGTCTGAACAGCCGTATTTCGCGCCTGCGCGTCATGACGCTATCCACGCCAAACCGCACCACATCCGGCCCCAACCAAATCCGCGAGATTTTTGCGCGGATCGAGAAGAACGAGCCGGAAGCTGCCGCTGCCGCCTGCCGGGCACATGTTAAGGCAGCTGCGGAGATTGCTGAGAGCATTATTGGTGCAGATGGTACGTGACTTGGCTCTTGAAAAGGTACGAGCAGCCGACCCGCTGCTGCGGACAGAAATTCAAATGTTACCATCGCCCTAGCAATCTAGAGCCGGATTGTCTGGGGCCGCGATCGGAAATAGCCGCTGATAGATACGGCGTAAATCTGCAAGATTAACAGCCCGCGTATCGGAAATCATTTCGAGAGCAACGGTCAGATCATTCTCGACGTAACTGTTACCTGATGTCCCAATGCCGAAGACACGGTAAAGGATGTTATCTGGCGACCTCCCGAAGACATCGCCGTCATATGCTTTAAATGCCCGACGTGATGCAGCAACAGTTCGTAGCCGCCGCCCAAAATGATCTGATGTCCCGCATTGCTTCGGGTGAGATCGACACGGAGCACAAAAAGAAAAAGCTCCTCGAGGCTTACGCCGAGGAGCTTTCGCTGAAGTTTCCCGAGTGGGAGAATTTGCAAGTTTCAGTGGTTGCGGGGGCAGGATTT
>UBNQ01000049.1 GCA_900466875.1 Hyphomicrobiales bacterium
GCTGGCCCTGGTTCATGCTGGTGCCGCAGCGCAATGGCGTGAGCGAATTGTTCGAACTGACGCCGCTCGACCAGGCGCTTCTGACCTTCGAGACCAATATGGTCGCGGCAGCGCTGAAAAAGACGACGGGGGCGGAAAAGATCAATGTGGCCGCGATCGGCAACATCGTCCGCCAGCTGCATGTGCATATCGTCGCACGGTCCGATGGCGACCCGAACTGGCCCGGTCCGATCTGGGGTTTCGGCCAGGCGGAATTTTATGAAGACGCCCGCAAGCAATCGTTGATCAAAAGCCTGACGGAAAATCTCGCATCATGACAAAAAAACTTTTCGAATCCGATGCGCCCCATCCGGAGCCCGGCAACCTGACGGCCTTTTCCGGCAACAGGCTCGACCGGCGGGCGGAATATCGTGCCGACGATTGCGTCAGCGAGGCGCTGGCGATCGAAGGCATGCATATTCTGGCTTTCACCGGCGCAAAGCTCATTCTCAAGCATGACGAGCAGGTCCTTGATCCGCTTTTCGCGGTTTATGAACTGGCTGAACTCAAGCCGGATTTCGACAATGCCATCCTGCNNCGGGTATCGCGACAACGGCGAGCCGCGCGTGGCGGTGCCGGTTGACGTGCCGGCGGAAGAGCTTGCAGGGCAGTACAAGCCGACCGATGCCCGCGCGCTTTACCGCGAGGCGCTGATCGATGCGGAATTGCAGGGCGAGGTCGCCCAAGCCGTTTCGCTTCTTTCCTGGAACGCCGCCAACCGCTTCTGCGGTAAATGCGGATCGCCGACGGAAATGAAGATCGGCGGCTACAAGCGTGTCTGTACCGCGTGCGAGCACATGATGTTCCCGCGCACCGATCCGGTCGTCATCATGCTGACGGTCGATATCGAGAACGATCGCTGCCTGCTTGGCCGCAGCCATCATTTCCAGGATGGTATGTATTCCTGCCTCGCCGGTTTCGTCGAGCCGGGAGAGACGATCGAGCATGCGGTGCGCCGCGAGACGCTCGAGGAATCGGGTATCGAAGTCGGGCGGGTCCGCTACCACGCCTCCCAGCCCTGGCCGATGCCGCATTCGCTGATGATCGGCTGCTATTCCGAGGCGGTCTCCACCGGGATCACCATCGATAGCCAGGAAATGTCGGATGTGCGCTGGTTCACCCGCGACGAGGTGAAAAACATGCTGGACGCCGGCCCGGATGTAAAACCCTTCGGCCCCGCCAGCGGCGCGATCGCCTACCGGCTGATGAAGGACTGGATCGACTGGCCGGATGAAGCATCAGGCGTAGCCTGATCTGTCGGCCGTGTTGAGCGCTGCCGAGGAAACGAGGTTTTCATGACCGTAGCTCGCTCGGAGCGCCTTCTTATCCTGCTCCAGGTCCTGCGGCGTTATCGGCAGCCGGTCAGCGGCGCAATCCTTGCGGCGGAGACGGGCGTCAGCCTGAGAACGCTCTATCGCGACATCGCCAGCCTGCAGGCGCAAGGCGCGCTGATCGAAGGCGAGGCCGGGCTGGGTTATATTCTCAAGCCGGGTTTCATGTTGCCACCGATGATGTTTTCGCAAGACGAGATCGAGGCGCTTGTGCTCGGCTCCCGCTGGGTCGCGAAAATGGCCGATCCGAGACTTGCAGCAGGCGCCGTGGATGCACTGGAGAAGATCGCCGCGATTTTGCCGCCGGAACTCAAGGCGGAGATCGACAGTTCCACGCTGCTGGTGGCCGCGCCGCGAAACCGGGATGACAACACCGATCTGGCCATGATCCGCAAGGCGATCCGTGCCGAACACATGCTCGACCTAACGTATGAGGATGAAAAGGGTTCGCCGACGCAGCGCCGCGTCTGGCCTTTTGCGCTCGGCTTTTTCGACAGTGTCCGGGTGATGATCGCCTGGTGCGAGCTTCGTCAGGGGTTTCGTCATTTCCGCACAGATCGCATCGTCTCCGCGGTTGCAACGGGAAAACGTTATGCGCGTCGTCGTCCGGTGCTGCTCAGCGAATGGCGAGAGGCGGAAGGCATTCCCGCGCCGAGCTAGCTCGCTGCTGACAGAATTTGACAGTATGGTGTAATAAGTTCCGGTCAGCCTCAACAAGGAGCACTGACATGGTTCACCCTGACTTCACTATTCTCTTGGTCGACAATCCGTCCGCAAGCGCCGCGTTCTATCGCGAGTTGCTGGGCGCGGAGCCTGTCGAAAACTCGCCCACCTTCGTGCTTTTTGTGCTGTCCACGGGCCTGAAGCTTGGCTTATGGTCGCGCCATACTGCGCAACCGGTGGTGACGGCACAAAGCGGCAGCGTGGAAGTCTGCTTCCGGCTCGATAAGACTACTGACGTCGATCGAACCTATGCCGACTGGACAAAGCGCGGCCTGCGCGTTCTGCAGACGCCGGTAGAAATGGATTTCGGCTATACCTTTGTGGTGACAGATCCCGATGGCCACCGCCTGCGCGCCTACGCCCGGACCAACCTTGCCTGAAAGCAGAAAGGCGGCGCTTCAAAGCGCCGCCTTCGCGAATCCACGGTACCTTGTTGGCTCCTCGCCTGGGCCGTCACACCTTCTGCAATGCTCCTCGCATCGGGTGGCCCTTGTAGCTGCCGAGGATGCGGACCTTCTCCGAGAAGAACCGCAGTTCCTCCAGTGCCCGGCGCACCGGTACGTCATCCGGGTGGCCTTCGATATCCGCATAGAACTGCGTCGCCACGAACTTGCCGCCCAGCTGGTAGCTTTCGAGCTTCGTCATATTGATGCCGTTGGTCGCAAAGCCGCCCATCGCCTTGTAGAGTGCGGCTGGAATGTTGCGGACGTTGAACACGAAGGTCGTGACGATCATGTCGTCCGGATTGTTCCGCTGCACCCACTTCTCGTCCCGCGACAGAACGACGAAACGCGTCACGTTGTTTTCCGTATCTTCGACATTCTCGGCCAGGATTTCGAGCTTGTAGAGATCGGCCGCAAGCCGGGGCGCGAGCGCCGCCATCGAGGGATCGCCCTTTTCCGCCACCATCTNNGGCGGCCCCCGCCGTGTCGCCGGCAACGACGGCCTTCCAGCCGTTCGAACGGATGATCTTGCGGCACTGACCCAAAGCATGGATATGGCTGTGCACGGTGCGGATTTCGTCGTGCTTCACGCCCGGCAGTACCATCAGCTGGAAGCGGATCGGCATGAAATATTCACCGATGATATGCAGCCGCGATTCCGGCAGGAGGGTATGGATGTCGGCCACGCGCCCGGCGATCGTGTTCTCGATCGGGATCATCGCCAGATCGGCTTCGCCGCTTTCGAGCGCCTGGAAGGCGTCCTCGAAAGTCGCGCAGGGCAGAGGCTCCATCTCCGGGAACATGTCGCGGCAGGCCATGTCGGAATTGGCGCCGTAATCACCCTGGAAGGCGATGCGATTGGTCAGCGTGGTCATCTTGTGCCTCTTCAGGACTGGCGTGACGTCAGGATTGCGCGGGCTTTTTCCAGGTCGGCAGGCGTGTCGACACCGAGCGGGATCGAATGGACGATTTCGGCATCGATCCGCATTCCGGCTTCGAGTGCACGCAGCTGTTCCAGCCGCTCGCGCAGTTCCAGCGGCGACGGGCCGAGCGATACGAACTTCTCCAGCGCGGCGCGCCGATAAGTGTAGAGCCCGATGTGATGGTAGAGCGGGCCATCGCCGTAAGGTGCGGTCGCGCGGNNATAGAGCGCCTTCAGCCGCGTGTCCGACATCGGCGAGCCGACGATCTTCACCACGTTGGGATTGGTCTTTTCATGTTCGTCGGTGATTTCGACGGTGAGCGTCGCAATGTCGGTCGAGGCATTGTCGAGCAGCGGGCGCAGGGATGCACGCACTACTTCCGCCTCGATCGTCGGCAGATCGCCCTGGACGTTGATGATGAATTCCGCCTTGCCCGCGGGATCGGCCTTCTGCAATGCCTCGTAGATGCGATCCGAACCGGACTGGTGGTCCTGCCGGGTCATGACGACATCGAAGCCGGCGGCCTTGACGACATCGAAAACGACCTGCTCGTCGACGGCGACCACGACGCGTCCGACCTTCGCCTCTTCCGCGCGTTTCGCCACCTGAACGATCATCGGCAGCCCGGCGATATCTGCGAGAGGCTTTTTCGGCAGGCGGGTCGAGGCCATGCGGGCGGGGATCATGACCAGTGTTTTTTCTGCTGCCGGTTGTGTCATCGAAGGCCTTCTATTCTCGCGTCAAGAGTGTCAAAAAGTCTCATGCGGCGCGTTTTGTTTCCANNGCAAAAGACATAGCTTCCGCGCGATTGCAAGATGGCCGTTTGTACCGCAAGTTGGTCCAGAGGGTAGCCAACGAGATGGGAAGGAGCTCTGGATGAACCCCTACGTGAATATGTCGGTTGGTGCGTTGCTTGCCACTGTATTCGTAATGATGTCGGTTTCGATTGCTTCGGAGGGCATTTTCCACTCTCCGGTTCCTGAAAAGGAAGGTTTTGCCATCGCCGCAGCAGAGGAGCCGGCGGGTGGAGAGGCTGCCGGTGCCGAAGCCGCTGCAGCTGCCGTACCGGTTGGCCAGCTTATGGCGAGTGCGGATGCGGGCGCCGGCGCTGCCGTTTTCAAGAAGTGTCAGAGCTGTCACTCCATCGAGAAGGGAGGGCCGAACAAGGTAGGCCCCGATCTCTGGGGTCTCGTGAACCGCCCGATCGCCATGCATGAAGGCTTCTCCTATTCGGCCGCGATGAAGGATTTCTCCAAGGGTGGCCAGGAAACCTGGACCTTCGATCATCTCAACCACTTCCTTGCCGGGCCGAAAGCCTATGTGAAGGGTACGGCCATGGGCTTTGCCGGGATCAAGAACGACAAGGAACGCGCCAATCTGCTCGCCTATATCCGCGAACAGTCCGACACCCCGGCACCGCTGCCGGATGCTAACGCGCCGGAACCGGCTACGAACTGATTTTGCTTTCTTGAGTTTTCAAGCGATGACGCCCGGCCCAGCCGGGCGTTTTGCATTCTGCGGTCTGTCAGGAAAGCAGCCACGCCCACATGCTGACGGAGATGACGCCGAAAGCCGTCGTGATGCTGATGACGGAGGCGGCGAGGCTCTGGCTGGAGCGGAACCGCTGCGCAATCAGCCAGGCATTGATGCCGGTCGGAACAGAAGAGGTCAGAACCAGAGCGGCGGTCCAGTCCGGCCGCAGGCCGAGGAGCTGGCAGGCCGCAAACACCGACGCCGGCATCAGGAACAGCTTCAGCACGGCTGCCGTGGAGGAGAGCCCCAGATCGCCCTTGATTGGATAACGCGTCAGCGCCATCCCGATCGAAATCAGCGCGGCGGGGCTGGCAGAACCGGCAATCTGGTCGACGACCAGGGCGACAGGCGCGTTCATCGACAGGCCGGAGAGGTTGAAGGCAAGCCCGAGTGTCAACGCGATGACGAGCGGATTGCGAGCCAGGTTGGATCCGACCTGCTTGAGCACGGCGAAAATGCCGCGGGTTGCCGTGCCGTCCACTTTGGCCGAGGCACTTTCCATCAAGACTGTGCCGACGATCATCATGATCGGCAGATGGATGGCAAGGAGGATGGAGATGGCGACTAGGCCATCCTGCCCGACGAGATGATCGACCAGCGGAAGGCCGATGAAGACATTGTTGGCGAAACTCGCCGACATGCCGGCAATCACCGCAACCTTCGCATCCCGCCCGAAGGCACGCCTGGCAAGAAGCGAGCCTATGGTCCAGGTGATAGCGACCCCGATGAAATAGGCTGTCCATAATCGGAAGGGAGAAACACCCTCGAAATGCGCGGTCGCCAGTGTGCGAAAGATCAGCATGGGAACGGCGATCTTGAAGACGAACTCGCCGAGCGCATCACCGGTCTCTGCTTTGAGCAGGCCGGATTTGGCGATCAGCCAGCCGAGCAGAATGAGAATGAAGACCGGGAGAACATTGGCGAGGACAAGAGACACGGGAGGACCTTGGAATATTCCGATCCTATGCGTCTAGCGCATAAGGCTGCGGGCAACAAATGCAGATATGCAACTGTGCCCTGAATGCGCCCGATTACGGAAAAGAAAAAATCCGGCAGTCAGCCGCCAGTACATCCGTGGCAGCCAACCTTACCGGACATTGTCACCATAAGCAGAAACCGTGACGTCCAGATGACAGACGATAAGCCTGCGCAAACCCGACGTGGGTGGGTATTGTCGGGCAACATTTCTTCTTCCCTTGGGGGGAAAAGGTCACTACCCATGACGCAACCTGAACCCTGAAGGATAAAGACTGAATGCCAAAGTTCGACGTGCTGACCATCGGCAACGCCATCGTCGATATTCTCGCCCGTTGCGAGGATTCGTTTCTTGAAGAGAACGCGATCATCAAGGGCGCCATGAACCTGATCGATGCCGAGCGCGCCGAATTTCTCTATTCCAAGATGGGGCCTGCAGTCGAGGCATCGGGCGGTTCGGCCGGCAATACGGCGGCCGGCATTGCCGGTTTCGGCGGCAAGGCTGCCTATTTCGGCAAGGTAGCCCAGGACCAGTTGGGCCAGATTTTCCAGCACGACATCCGCGCGCAGGGCGTTCATTACCAGACGAAGCCGGATGGCCTTCATCCGCCGACCGCCCGTTCGATGATTTTCGTCACGCCCGATGGCGAGCGTTCGATGAATACCTATCTCGGTGCCTGCGTCGAACTCGGGCCTGAACATGTCGAGGAAGACGTCGTCGCCGAAGCCAAGGTCACCTATTTCGAGGGCTATCTCTGGGATCCGCCGCGCGCCAAGGATGCCATCCGCGAGGCGGCACGCATTGCCCATGCAAATGGCCGCGAAGTGTCCATGACGCTCTCCGATCCCTTCTGCGTCGGTCGCTACCGCGCGGAATTCCTCGATCTGATGAAGTCGGGAACAGTCGACATCGTTTTCGCCAACAAGCAGGAACTGCTGTCGCTCTACGAAACCGACGATTTCGAGCTGGCTCTCCGGAAGATAGCACTGGACTGCAAGCTGGCGGCGGTGACGCTGAGCGAAGAAGGCGCCGTCATCGTCCGCGGAAGCGAGCGCGTAAAAATCGACGCCTACGCGATCGACGAACTGGTCGATACGACAGGCGCCGGCGATCTCTTCGCCTCAGGCTTTCTCTACGGTTACACCCAGGGTCGTTCACTGGAAGATTGCGGCAAGCTCGGTTGCCTTGCTGCAGCCGAGGTCATCCAGCAGATCGGGCCGCGCCCATTGGTGTCGTTGAAGGAAGCGGCAGCCGAGGCAGGCCTTATTTAAAGGCCTCGCCGGGATAGACACCCCAGACTTCGCCCTGGGCTACCCAGCCCTCGGCGCCACCGGTTTCCGCCTGGCACCAGTCCCCGTTGCATTCCTTGACGGCAAGCTGGACGCCCGGCTGGAGCTTGGCGATGACTGCGGCCGAGCTTTGCGGGTCGCGACGCATGTTGACATAAATGTCCTGGCCCTTGCCGCGCATCCACGGGGCNNGCGGCAACCGCGGTACGCTCGCCGGAAAGCAGCGCCTGGTTCACCCAGCCTTCCGTGCCTTCGGCATCACGAACCCGGCGCCAGTTGTCGTATTCCTGAATGATTTCCATGGGCGTTCCCGCCTTCATGTACATCCATGAAACCGCATAGTCGGTGCTCGGGCCGATACGGATATTCACCTTCTTGGATTTCAGGCTGGCAAAGCGCGGCAGAGGCAGGCCGCTTGCACCCTTTCCGGCACCCTGAGCATNNCGGAAAGCGTTGCGATCAAGGGAAAGCAGATGGCGACTATGACGATGATGAGGCGGCGCATTGTGTGGATCCTGGCTGACGATCCGCGGATGTGCTTCAGGTCCACTTGCGAGGTTTTGTTTGTCTTCGCCGGTGGGTCTGCTAGAACGCCCAAGGATAGGATCGACTATCGCGCGACTTGGTTAATGACCTGCTAAAATTGCGGTGGCGGAGCGATGACTGCGAAGAAAAGACCCAGGGTTTATATCACGCGCAAGCTGCCGGATGCCGTCGAGACGCGCATGCGCGAACTCTTCGATGCAGAGTTGAACATCGATGACCGGCCGCGCTCTCGGGAAGAGCTTGCAGCCGCAATGGCAACCGCCGACGTGCTGGTTCCGACCATTGCAGACAAGATTGATGCGGAATTGCTGGCGCAGGCAGGCCCGCAGATGAAACTGATCGCCGGTTTTTCCAACGGCACGGATCATATCGAAGTTGATGCCGCCGCCGAAAGGGGCATTACCGTTACCAATACGCCCAACGTGCTGACCGAGGACACGGCGGACATGACGATGGCGCTGATCCTCGCCGTCAACCGCCGCCTTGCCGAGGGGTCGCGCATCCTCACCGACAATCCCGGTGACTGGGCGGGATGGAGCCCGACCTGGATGCTTGGGCGCCGGATCTGGGGCAAGCGGATCGGCATTGTCGGAATGGGCCGGATCGGCACTGCGGTGGCGCGACGCGCCAAGGCTTTTGGTCTGGCGATCCATTATCACAACCGCAAGCCAGTGAATGAGGTGACCGAAAGCGAGCTGGAAGCCACCTACTGGGACAGTCTCGATCAGATGCTGGCGCGGGTCGATATCGTTTCGATAAACTGCCCGTCGACACCGGGCACCTTCCATCTGATTTCGGCCCGCCGCCTGGCGCTGATGCAGCCGAGCGCGATCATCGTCAACACGGCGCGTGGCGATATCATCGACGAGATGGCGATGATCAAGCTTCTGCGCGAGGACAAGATCGCCGGCNNACCAGAACGAGCCGGCGATCAATCCAAAACTCGTCAAGCTCGCCAATGAGGGCAAGGTGGTCCTGCTGCCGCATATGGGATCGGCCACGATCGAGGGCCGGATCGACATGGGCGACAAGGTCATCATCAACATCCGTGCCTTTTTCGATGGGCACCGCCCGCCGAATCGGGTCCTGCCCGGCCGTAACTAATTTCAGGCCGGAAGACGTTCCAGCGCCTTGCGCATCTCGATGAAGGTGATCCGGTCGAATCCCGGATGGGATTTTTCGGCCGTCTTGTGAAATCCCCAGCGACCAAAGGTCGTGTGGTTGCCGATAAGCTCGATGCGGGTTTCCAGCCTGAGCGCTGATAGATCGAGATCCTGCGCGGTCTTTTCCGTGACATCGAGCAGCCGGCGGCCGATGCCTTTTCTCTGCAGGCCGGGCGCCACGGCCAGTTTCCCCACATAAAGGCACGTAGGCTCGGGTCTCAGGAAAACGCAACCAAGAAGCTTGCCATCCTCGATGGCGACAAAGGCGATCTCTTCTGAGGTCTTCTGCGCAAGTGAGGCAAGCGTCAGCCTATGCGCGGAGGATGGCGGATCGATGATATCGTCCATATAGGAGAAGGACGAGACAATAAGCGCGAGCAATTCGTCCCAGCGCGTGAAGCCGCTGTCGATCCTGACAATGTCGATCATTCCGCGGCAGGCCTTTTTCTGCGCTTGTATTTGATGGTGTCGAAACGGGCGGACAGCGCGTCATACAGCATCAGGCGGCCGACCAGCGGTTCGCCGATACCGGTAACGAGCTTGATGACCTCCATCGCCATCAACGTGCCGATGACGCCCGTCAAGGCCCCTACTNNCGCCGGTCTCCGCACAGGCAGGAATCAGACCCTCCGGCGGCTTTTCGGGAAACAGGTCGCGATAGGTCGGGTTGAGCACGCCGTCTGATCCGGCTTCATAGGGCTTGAGCGCGGTGACGGAACCGTCGAAACGGCCCACGGCGCCGGTCACGAGCGGAATTTTCGCCGTCTCCGCCGCGTCGGCGGCGGCATATCGCGTATCGAAATTGTCGGAGCCATCAACGAGGAGATCAAAGCGCGGCAGATGCCGCATGGCCCATTCGATCGAAAACCTTTCCTCGAAATCGACGACCCGGACATGTGGATTGAGGCGGGCGATTTTTTCGCGCGCGCTTCTGGTCTTCATCTCGCCGATCGTGCCGGAATCATGGATCACCTGGCGCTGTAGGTTGGAAAGCGACACGCGGTCGTCATCGACGATGCCGATCGTACCGATGCCGGCGGCGGCAAGATATTCCAGCACGGGGGCGCCGAGCCCGCCCGCTCCGATCACCAGTACGCGGGCGTTTTTCAGCTTCTGCTGACCAGTTCCGCCGATTTCCGGCAGCAGGATATGGCGCTTGTAGCGCTCGATCTCGTCCGGGGTCAGCGATTGTGAAGGCTGGTTTTCCATGATCGTTTTCATAGCACCACCGTTCGTTTCCGGTAAGCGTCTATCGTCACGCCTCGGCTGGCGTCACGCTGCCATGGGTTACCGTGAAGAACTGCGCGCGGTCGCCCAGCGCTGCAAACATCGACCGGTCTGTGCCGGTCATGAAGGCCTGGCCGCCCAGTCCGTCCACCAGATCGAACAAGGTCGCCCGTCGCCCCTCATCGAGATGCGCGGCGATTTCGTCGAGAAGCAGGATCGGCGCGAAACCCGTCATGTCCGCCGTCAACCGCGCATGGGCGAGAATGAGGCCGATCAGCAATGCCTTCTGCTCTCCGGTCGAGCATCGCGACGCCTCGATATTCTTCTCCTGATGGCGCACNNCGGGCCTTCGAGTGTGCGCCCGGCAGCCGCATCGCGGCCACGCCCATTGCGCAGCGCTGCCAGATAATCCTCTTCCAGATCCGCGGCCGGACGATCCATCACGCCGTCCATGAACCCTTCGAGCGCGAGCGCCGGGGTCGGAAACGGTGTTTCCGGGGAGTTGGCGGACAGGGACTGGAGCAGACCAAGCATTTCATGTCGTGCCGCCGCCATGGCGATCCCGAGTTCGGCCATCTGCGTCTCGATTGCCGTCAGCCATGCGGGATCGAATCGTCCCTCCGAAAGCAGCCTGTTGCGGCTGCGCATGGCGCGCTCGAAATCGCTCGCCCGTCGAGCATGGGTGGGATCGAGCGACAGCACGAGCCGGTCGAGAAAGCGTCGCCTGTCTGACGAGGAGCCGGTAAACAGCCCGTCCATCGATGGCGTCAGCCACAGCACGCTCAGATGGTCGGAAAGCTCCTCGGTGGATTTGGCGGGCGTGCTGTTGATCCTCAGCTTGCGGCTGACACTCTCGCCCTCGCCAGGCTCCGTGCCGGTGCCGATTGCAACCTCGCCCTGCATGCCGTTGAGATCGACGAATACGGCGAACCCACCTTCAGCGCCAACCCGCGTCACATCGGTCAGCACCGCCCGCCGAAAACCGCGTCCAGGCGACAGGAAGGATATGGCTTCCATCAGATTGGTCTTGCCGGCACCGTTTTCTCCCGTCAGCACCACATGCCTGCTGTCGAACGCAAGCGAAGCCGCCGCGTAGTTGCGGAAGTCGGTAAGCTTGAGCCGGGAGATCGAAGTCTTTTGCGCCATGGGGAATCGCGTTTCGCCGTTGTACAGGAGCTAAGGAGTTGCACGGCAGAACGCAAGCGATTGGATTGGGGAGGTCCTGCGCAGGGCGACTTGGGACAGCGATCCGTTAGAATATCGACAACAAGTTATGATTAATGAAAACCTAGGGTGGTTGGATAACAAGACGTTAAACGCTGAGAGTTTATTCTTACCCGACTATAATGCCGTCTGCGCTCTGCCGGGGGCTTAACATCGGGACCGGGGGAACAATGAAGAATCAAGACCAAAAGGCTGCATTGGGCGAGCGCCTGAATTTCGTCGGCCTCGGAGAGGCGGAGCGCCGCCATCTCGCGAATGTCCAGCCAGTCGTGAAGGAGGCCGTTGGTCCGGCGCTCGATGCCTTCTATCAGAAAGCCAAGGCGCATCCCCACACTGCCAAATTCTTTTCGAGCGACGCCCATGTCACCCATGCAAAGGATCGCCAGGCAAGCCATTGGGACGTCATCTCGTCGGGCCGTTACGATGCCGGTTACGTCGATGCGGTTTCGGCCATCGGCAAGACGCACGCCCGGCTTGGCCTTGAGCCGCGTTGGTATATCGGTGGTTATGCCCTCATTCTTGACGGCATCATCCGCGCGGTTATCGCCAAGGAGATGAAAGGCTTTTTCCTGGAAAAGAAGGCCGGTGTACTGGCCGACCACCTGTCTTCCGTCGTCAAGGCGGCAATGGTCGACATGGATTACGCCATTTCCGTCTACCTGGAGGCATTGGAAGATGGTCGCAGGAAGATCGAGGCGGAGCGGGTTTCTGCCAAGCAGGAACAGGATGGTGCTCTGGACGCATTGGGCCAGGCGCTGAAAGACCTTGCAGACGGTGATCTGACCGCAGAGCTCTATCAGGATCTGGCGCCGAACTTCGATGCGCTCAAAGCAAACTACAATTCCTCCGTTGCAGCGCTTGATGCGGCGATGGGAGAGATAAACCAGTCGGTCGGTCAGGTTCGTGCGGAAGTCGGCGATATCTCGTCGGCGGCCGACAACATGGCAAGGCGCACCGAACAGCAGGCGNNAGGCGGCCTCGCTGGAGGAAACTGCGGCAGCGCTCGAGCAGATCACCGCGCTCTCCGGACAATCCGCACGGCGAACCCAGGAAGTGCAGAGCATCATTCGGGAATCGGCCCTGGAAACGCAGAAGAACGGCGAGGTCGTCCATCAGGCTATCTCCGCCATGGGGGATATCGCCGAATCGTCCCAGAAAATGACCCAGATCATCGGCGCCATCGACGAGATCGCTTTTCAGACAAACCTCCTGGCCCTGAATGCCGGTGT
>UBNQ01000041.1 GCA_900466875.1 Hyphomicrobiales bacterium
CCCCGCAAGCGGGGAGAGGGAACTTGCCACGCTCAAGGTTGCGGGGTGTGGTGAGGGTGCGTCACATTTCCTTCTCCCCGTTTACGGGGAGAAGGTGCCGGCAGGCGGATGAGGGGCTTCCGCAGTCGGCAATTGGACGAAGATAGGCCGAGAAGGCCGCTAGAGTTTTCAGGAGGAATGATGGAGAGCGTTGGCTGGATCGGAGCGATGATCATCGGCGGACTGGCAGGCTGGCTTGCCGGCAAGCTGATGGACATGCGCTTCGGCATCTTCATGAACATCATCCTTGGTATCGTCGGCTCCGTGGTCGCGATTGCCGTGCTGAACACCTTCGAGATACCCGTGAAAGACAGCCGCCTCGGCTATTTCGTGACGGCTTTCCTTGGCGCGAGCCTTTTGCTATTCGTCGCCAAAATCGTCAGGCGCTAATGTAGCGGGCGGGCAGGTTATGCCGCGCAAACATTTGCCGCGGTTCATGCATAGAGATTTTCCGAACGGACAACGTGCTCCCACATGAATGCGGGGCTGAAAGCAGGATTTCATGGTCACCATTCTCGACAGGACCAACCTTTCCGATGAGAAGCGCGTCCGCCATCCGGAAAAGGCGCACCGGCCCGATACCGAAGTCATGCGCAAGCCTGACTGGATCCGCGTGCGTGCGCCGGTTTCGAAGGGCTACCAGGAAACCCGCGCTATCGTTCGTGAAAACAAGCTGGTGACGGTCTGCGAAGAGGCGGGCTGTCCCAACATCGGTGAGTGCTGGGACAAGAAGCACGCCACCTTCATGATCATGGGCGAGATCTGCACTCGCGCCTGCGCCTTCTGCAATGTCGCGACCGGCAAGCCGAACCCGCTCGACATGTCCGAGCCGGAAAGCGTGGCACGTGCGGTCAAGGAAATGGGCCTGCAGCACGTCGTCATCACCTCCGTCGACCGTGACGATCTGGACGATGGTGGTGCCGAGCATTTCGAAAAGGTGATCTGGGCGATCCGCGCCGCGTCACCGCTGACGACAATCGAAATCCTCACGCCGGACTTCCTGAAGAAGCCGGGCGCTTTGGAGCGCGTCGTTGCCGCCAAGCCGGACGTGTTCAACCACAATATGGAAACGGTGCCCGGCAACTACCTGACCGTTCGCCCGGGCGCGCGTTACTTCCATTCGATCCGGCTGCTGCAGCGGGTCAAGGAACTGGACCCGACGATGTTCACCAAGTCCGGTATCATGGTCGGTCTCGGCGAAGAGCGTAACGAAGTGCTTCAGTTGATGGATGACCTGAGAACGGCGGATGTCGACTTCCTGACGATCGGCCAATATCTGCAGCCGACGCGCAAACATCACAAGGTCGAAAAGTTCGTCACGCCGGAAGAGTTCAAGTCTTACGAGACAGTCGCCTATACGAAGGGCTTCCTGATGGTCGCATCGAGCCCGCTGACCCGTTCGTCGCATCATGCCGGCGACGATTTTGCCCGTCTGCGGGCTGCGCGCGAGAAGAAGTTGCTGGCTGCCGCCGAATAGGGCGGCAACCTGTCTCAGTCACTATTCTGCTGCTTCAACCTTGGGTCGCTTGTCCTGGCCGTGCCTGCGTTCACGTAGGGTGCCTTTTTGCCCCCGTGCTTCGCCTTTTGCCATTTCAATGAAATAGGCGAGCACTGGCATGCCGTTCATATCTGCAAGCTGCTTTGCTGATTCGAGCAGCTTTATCATCTGTGCGAAATCGTCCATGGGTATGCGTCTTTCGGATAGATAGATCTTATGAATATTGCAACGCATCAATATAGGGCAGATTGCGCACTTGGAATACTACAACCGCCCTGCGCCACATTAAATTTCTTTAACTTGAAATTCGTCAAACCGAAAGTGTGCACCGCAATATTTTGACGTTGCCGGGATTCCGAAAGGCTGTGGAATGCTCGCCATGGATGTAGATGAGGGGTCTGAGGCGCTTCGAAAGGCCGATCGCATCCTTGTTGTCGGCTGTTCGGGTGGCGGCAAATCGACGCTTTCCCGCCGTCTCAGCGCGCATCTCGCTCTGCCCTATATTTCGATGGATCGGGATTTTTACTGGCTGCCGGGATGGGTAAAGCGCGGTCGGTCTGAAACACGAGAGCTGATCGCGGCGGCGGTTGACGACAGTCGCTGGCTCATGGATGGGACAGGCTCTTCGAGCTTTGACCTCAGGATGCCGCGGGCGGAGTTTATCATCTGGGTGAGGATGCCGCTCTGGCTTTGTTTGTGGGGCGTCTTTTCGCGAGGCATCCGTCACCTGGGGCAGACTCGACCTGATATGGCTCCCGGCTGCCCGGAGCGGCTTTTCGATCGAGAGTTCCTGTCCTTTATCTGGAATTTCGAGCGGCAGACGTCGCCAAGGATCCTGGATGGCATTCGCCGGTTCAATCCTGAATGCCCGGTTCTGACCCTAAGATCACGTTCCGAGATGCGGAAACTTCTCGATCGTCTCGGGGCTTGATCTTCCTCGGAGCGCGGATTAACTCCACACCATGCCAAAGTTTGAAATTCGCCGCCCGGTCAAGCACAGCCCAGAAAAGATGTACGCCCTCGTTGCGGATATCGAGCGTTACCCGGAATTCCTGCCGCTCTGCGAGGCGCTGGCCATCCGCTCGACGAAGGAGCGGGACGGCAAGACCTTGCTGCTGGCCGACATGACGGTGGGCTACAAGGCGATCAAGGAAACCTTCACCACACAGGTGCTTCTCACGCCCGCCGAGCAGGCGATCGACGTCAAATATATCGAGGGGCCGTTCAAGTATCTCGACAATCGCTGGCGTTTCGAGCCGCCGACAGATGGCGGGCAGGGCTGTGTCGTGCATTTCTACATCGACTACGAGTTCAAGAGCATGATTCTCGGCGCCCTGATGGGCTCGATGTTCGATCGCGCCTTCCGCATGTTCACCGACGCATTCGAGACGCGAGCCGATAAGGTCTACGCCGGAGCCTGAGGGCCGTCAGGCTCGCGCCACCTCGATCAGCATTTCAAAGGCTGTGCGCAGGGTGGCGAGGCGAACTTCGCTGCGTCCGATATTGCCGTACTGCATCTCCCGGTGCAGGATCGTGCCTGAGCGGTTGCGGGCTGCGACATGCACGAGGCCGACAGGTTTTTCCGGGGATCCGCCGCCGGGACCGGCAATCCCGGTAACGGCCACTGCGATATCAGCGCGCGACCGAAACAGAGCGCCCTGCACCATCTGCAAGGCAGTCTGCTGCGATACGGCGCCATGGGCCTTGAGGGTCGCCGCATTGACGCCCAGAAGGTCCATCTTCGCTTCGTTGGTATAGGTGATGAACCCGCGATCGATGACAGCGGATGAGCCGGCAATCTCCGTCAATGCGCCGACGATGAGGCCGCCGGTACAGGATTCCGCCGTCGAGATCATCAGGCCGCGTTGGGAGAAGGTGGAGACGATCCGGCGCGCTTCATCCTCTATGTCGGACGGAAACAGGCTCATGCCTGCGGTCCGCGATAGACGACGGTGGCCGTTGCGATGGCGGCGATACCTTCGCGGCGCCCCACGAAGCCGATCGTCTCGTTGGTGGTTGCCTTGACCGAGCAGCGATCAAGCGAAATGCCGAGTATGGTCGCCATGTTCTTGCGCATCGCGTCACGATGAGGGCCGACCTTGGGCGCTTCGGCGATCAGCGACACGTCGGCATTCATGATCGTTCCGCCCTTTTCGCGAACGATCTTCGCCGCGTGCTCCAGAAAGATCTTTGACGGCGCGCCTTTCCATTGCATGTCGGACGGCGGAAAATGATCGCCGATATCGCCGGCGCCGCAGGTGGCGAGCAGCGCGTCGGTCAGCGCATGCAGCGCCACGTCGGCATCGGAATGGCCTGAGAGCTTCTGGTCATGGGGAATGAAGACGCCGCAGAGCGTCACCCCGTCACCCTCGACCAGCTGATGGACGTCATAGCCGTTGCCGGTGCGGACATCGGGGAGGGCGCTCGCTGAGAGCCTTTCATCGGCCATGGTCATGTCTCGTCTTACTGTAAGCTTGATGTTGTCGACGGAGCCTTCGACGATCGAGACGGGTAATCCCGCCCATTCGGCGATTGCGGCATCATCGGTAAAATCGTCGCGGCGAAGCGCCGCAGCTTTTTCATGGGCTGAGCGGATTTCCGCCAGGAGAAAACTCTGGGGTGTCTGGGCGGCGTAAAGCCCGTTGCGCGGCACGGTTTCGTGCACGAGCCCATCGCTGCCGCCGCGCTTCAATGTGTCGGTGACGCTGACGGCCGGCAACACGGCGTCGATCCCGTTATCGAAGGCTGCAGCGATGCGGTCGAGCATGGCGTGATCCACAAACGGGCGCGCTGCGTCATGGATCATCACGTGGGTCGCATCCGTGCCGGAAAGGGCCTTCAACCCCTCGTAGACGGAGCGTTGTCGCGTGTCTCCGCCGAAGGTGAGCGTCACATCTGTTGCAGCCAGTCCGGCGGTTGCCGTCTCGTAGAGCTCCTCGTCATCCGGATGGATGACCACAACAACCGGTCCGCGTCTTTGCCAGCGAAGGAATGTATCCAAAGTATGGGCAATAACCGGTCGCCCGCCGATCGGGCGGTATTGCTTCGGCCCCTCGTCCGGCGAGCCAGCTCTTTCCCCTCGTCCTGCCGCGACGATGACGATACCGATTGTCATGCAGTGCTGTGCCCCGTCCTGTAGTGGAATTGTTCCATATCGATTTGGATTGACAGGCCGAGAACTATAGCCTCAAAAGCCGTATTTCCAGCACGTCGCTTAAAAATAACGCATTCCCGGAATTGCTCTTGGCAAACGCTCAAGAGCTGAATAAAAATAGTGCATAATGCGGACTTGCCTGAAAGATCATCAATTGCATTGCAGCGACCTTGCCAAGCCATTTCAGATCGGATCGGTTACTATCCGCAATCGGACCGTTCTCGCGCCGATGTCGGGCGTGACGGATCTCGCTTTCCGTAAGCTCGCCTGGCGCTTCGGCGCGGGACTGGTCGTCACCGAAATGGTGGCAAGCCGAGAGCTGGCGATGAACAGGGGCGAATCCTGGGCGCGGCTGAAGAATGCCGGGATGACGCCGCATATGGTGCAGCTTGCCGGACGCGAAGCCTATTGGATGGCCGAGGCCGCAAAAATCTCCGCCGACAATGGTGCCGATGTCATCGATATCAACATGGGGTGTCCGGCGAAGAAGGTGACCGGCGGTTATTCCGGCTCTGCCTTGATGCGGGACCCGGATCATGCGCTGTCGATGATCGAAGCCACCGTGAAAGCCGTTTCCGTTCCGGTGACCGTGAAGATGCGGCTCGGCTGGGACCACGACAGTCTCAATGCGCCGCTGATTGCGCGTCGGGCGCAGGAAGCCGGTGTTCAGCTTGTCACCGTGCATGGACGCACCCGCATGCAGTTTTACGAAGGCAAGGCGGATTGGGATGCCATTCACGCCGTGCGCGACGTTCTCTCCATTCCGCTGATCGCCAATGGCGACGTCCAGACGCCGGAGGATGCCGCCGATATCCTGCGGCGCTCAGGTGCTGATGCCGTCATGGTTGGTCGCGGCGCGCAAGGGCGGCCATGGCATGTCGGATGGCTTGCCGGCCATGCGGCGCCGTCGAGAGCGGAAGTAGGGGGTATCGTCATCGAACATTACGAAGCGATGCTGGAATTTTACGGCGTCGAGGCAGGCCTCAGGCATGCCCGCAAACATCTCGGCTGGTATATCGAACGTCAGGATTGCGACATCGCGGCAGAGGACAAGGCTGCAATCATGATGTCTCCTGACCCGGCTGATGTTATCCGCCGTCTTTCATCCGTTTTCGCAAACGGCGCATCACTATCGGCCCGCAAGGAGGCTGCATGACAAAGTCCGCCGTTCAGGACACTGCCCATGGGCAGGCGCTGGCCATGGCCGTCCTCAATTCCGTGCAGAACCCGGTCATTCTGGTCGATCCTGCCGGCAAGATCGCGTTCGCAAACTGGGAGGCAGAATCCTTCTTCGGCGCGAGTGCTTCGCATCTCGCCAAATACAAGATTTCGAGCTTCATTCCGTTCGGCAGCCCGCTTCTGGCGCTGATCGATCAGGTGCGGGAGCGCAAGGCGCCGGTCAACGAATATCGTGTCGACCTGTCTTCGCCGAAACTCGGTCAGGAAAAGCTGGTCGATCTTTACGTGGCGCCGGTGGTCAGCGAACCCGGTTCTGTCGTCGTCGTGTTCCAGGAACGCTCGATGGCGGACAAGATCGATCGCCAGTTGACCCATCGCGCGGCCGCCCGTTCTGTTACGGGGCTCGCCTCGATGCTGGCGCATGAGATCAAGAACCCTCTCTCCGGTATCCGAGGTGCCGCTCAGTTGCTCGAATCGGTCGTGCCGGATGACGACCGTCCGCTGACGCGGCTGATCTGCGACGAGACCGACCGGATCGTTTCGCTGGTCGATCGTATGGAAGTGTTTTCCGACGAGCGCCCGGTCGATCGCGTGCCGCTCAACATCCACTCGGTGCTCGATCACGTGAAGGCTGTCGCCAAGGCCGGCTTTGCCCGCGAGATCAAGATTTCCGAGATGTACGACCCGTCGCTGCCGCCGGTTTATGCCAATCGCGACCAGCTGGTTCAGGTGTTTCTCAATCTCATCAAGAATGCGTCCGAAGCGGTTGATGGCCAGTCCGACGCGGAAATCATGCTGACGACGGCCTATCGCCCCGGTATCCGTCTATCGGTCGCAGGCACGCGGGAAAAGATCTCGCTGCCGCTGGAATTCTGCGTCATCGACAATGGTCCCGGCGTGCCGGCCGATCTTGTTCCCAATCTCTTCGATCCGTTCATCACGACCAAGACCAACGGGTCCGGGCTCGGGCTTGCACTGGTCGCCAAGATTATCGGCGGCCATGGCGGCATTGTCGAATGCGACAGCCAGGCCCGCCGGACGATATTCCGTGTTCTGATGCCCATGCACAAGGAAGAGGCCGGTGACGGCCGCGCCTTGAACTCCACAGGAAGCGAAACATGACTGCCACGATCCTTGTCGCCGACGACGACGCGGCCATCCGTACCGTCCTGAACCAGGCCCTCACGCGGGCCGGTTACGAGGTACGCATCACCTCGAATGCCGCCACTCTGTGGCGATGGGTTTCGGCCGGGGAAGGCGATCTCGTCGTGACCGACGTCATCATGCCGGATGAAAACGCCTTCGATCTTCTGCCGCGTATCAAGAAGGCGCGGCCGGATCTGCCGGTGCTGGTCATGAGCGCGCAGAACACTTTCATGACCGCCATCCGCGCGTCGGAAAAGGGCGCTTACGACTACCTGCCGAAGCCGTTCGACCTTACCGAACTGATCGCCATCATCGGCCGGGCACTGGCCGAGCCGAAGCGCAAGCCGGCACGTCTCGACGACGACATGCAGGACGGCATGCCGCTCGTCGGCCGTTCGGCTGCGATGCAGGAAATCTACCGCGTTCTCGCCCGTCTGATGCAGACCGACCTGACGCTGATGATTACGGGTGAATCGGGTACCGGCAAGGAACTGGTCGCCAAGGCGCTGCACGATTACGGCAAGCGTCGCAACGGTCCGTTCGTTGCCATCAACATGGCCGCCATTCCTCGCGACCTCATCGAATCGGAACTCTTCGGCCACGAGAAGGGCGCCTTTACCGGCGCGCAGAACCGCTCGACCGGCCGCTTCGAGCAGGCAGAGGGCGGTACCCTCTTCCTCGACGAAATTGGTGACATGCCGATGGATGCCCAGACCCGTCTTCTGCGCGTGCTGCAGCAGGGCGAATATACAACGGTCGGCGGGCGTACCCCGATCCGCACCGACGTGCGCATCGTTGCGGCCACCAACAAGGACCTGAAGCACCTGATCAATCAGGGCCTGTTCCGCGAAGACCTCTATTACCGCCTCAACGTCGTGCCGCTGCGCCTGCCGCCGCTGCGCGACCGTGCCGAGGATATTGCCGACCTCGTCCGCCACTTCATGCAGATGGCCGAGAAGGAAGGGCTCGACGCCAAGCGTTTCGACAGCGAGGCGCTCGACGTGATGAAGTCCTATGCCTGGCCGGGCAACGTGCGCGAACTGGAAAACCTCGTGCGTCGCCTGATGGCGCTCTATCCGCAGGAAGTGATCACCCGGGAAATCATCGATACCGAATTGCGGTCGGACGTTCCCGACAGCCCGATCGACAAGGTGAACCCGCGCGGCGGTTCGCTGACCATCGCGCAGGCTGTGGAAGAGAACATGCGTAGCTATTTCGCAGGATTCGGCGACAATCTCCCTCCGCCCGGCCTCTACGATCGTGTGCTGACGGAGATGGAATATCCGCTTATCCTTGCAGCGCTGACGGCAACACGCGGAAACCAGATCAAGGCCGCCGACCTGCTCGGTCTCAACCGCAACACGTTGCGCAAGAAGATCCGCGAACTCGGCGTTTCGGTCTATCGCAGCTCGCGTTCCGCATGATTTTTCATAGGGACGCCGGATGTGTCCGGCGTCCGATCCTGCGATCCGTTGTGCTACAAAAGCGTGCTGCGGATTTTCCTGACGGCTTCGCCGGAATCCGCGCCGTAGGGAATGAGACCTTTCAGCCGGCCGTCTGCGCCGATCAGAAACAGGTCCATCGTGTGGCTCATCGAATAGCCGCCGCTCTTGTTCGGCACTTTTTCGGCGAAGGCACGCCAGCCGGCGACGACCCGTTTTATCTCTTCCGGTGTTCCGGTCACGCCGGTGATGCGGTCTGAAAAGGCCGTGACGTAACCGTTCATGATCTCCGGCGTGTCCCGTTCCGGATCGACCGTGAACAGATAGCTCTTGATTGGCGCCCCTTCTTCTCCGAGCTCTTTCAGATATCCGGCAACTTCGAAAAGCGTCGTCGGGCAGACTTCGGGGCAATGCGTGTAGCCGAAATAGACCAGCGACGGGTTACCCTTGAAGATCGACTCGTCGACCTTTTCTCCCTGGTCGTTGACCAGGGAGAAGGCGGTGTTGAACCTGCTGTTGCGCGGTTCGTCCTTGAAGGTGAAGAACAGAATCCCCATCAGGATGCAGAAGAAGATCGCCGATATCGTCGTGGCGATCAGCATGAACGGGTTTTTGGTCGTCATTTGCCATGCTCCGAATGCGCATCGTGGGCCTTGTCTCCAGCGACCGGGCCGACGGCAAATTCGACATCGACGGAACCCGCCTTTTCGAAGACCAGTGTCGCCTTGACCATCTCGCCTTCCTTGAACGGCTGCGGCACATTCATGAACATCAGGTGATAGCTGCCGGGCTTGAGTTCAACGGTGGTGTTGGCCGGAACAGCTATGCCGCCGTCCAGTTCACGCATTTCCATCACGGCGCCGTTCATCTTCATTTCATGCAATTCGACGCTGCCGGCGCGCTCGGACTGTACACTGACCAGGCGGTCGGCCGGTCCCTTGTTAGTGATCTTGAAATAGCCGCCGCCAACCTTGGCCATGGGTAGCATCGCGCGCGAATAGGGGTGGCCGATCTCGATCTGGCCAAGCTTGAATTCATGGGCCTGGGCTGAACCGAATGCCAACATGGAGCCGAGCAAGGCATAGGCGGCGATCTTCTTGGTAAACATGGATTTCTCCGATGAAGTGAGCTGTGGCTCCGGTCTGCCGGAGAAACGCTGCGGCGCTCCGGTGACGGCCAAAGTGAAAAATGGCAGGATCGAATGATGTTGCCTGAAATTGAGAATGCCGTTGCTCCCGGCGTACGGCATGCCGGTCAGGCGGTGAGCGGAGGGCCACGGGCGTCAGGCAGGATGTCCCTGCGGAGCAGTTCGGGCGTCGAGCTGCTGTGGAAAGCGATCTCGTCCGATACCGGCGTCAATGACGATGGCAGAAATACGCCGAAGGACAGAATAACAGGCGCGACCGAAGATGCCAGGCGGCACAGGCTGGCGCAGGGACAATCGGCACTTCTTTTCAGCGGATGGTCGGTTGTGGACGAATCGGTCTCAAAGATACCGTTGGAGCCGCACAGCACATGCAACGGTTCCTGGGCGACGATTGCCGTCGAGGCGCGCACCAGATTTCCGGTAAATCCCTGAAACGCCAACAGGTATGCCAAGGCTACCGCCAACGCCGTAGCCAGCATCCTGTCAGAGAGGATTTGCCGCATCGCCTTCATGGCCTCTTCTTGCCACAGCCGGATGTCAAAGTCACCGGTGCGATGATAATGCCCGAGGAATGCTTTGCCTTCTTCCGCTGAAGCATGTCCTGACTCGGAAAATAGCCAGAACAGCGTCCCGGCCGCCCATTTCCGTGGACATCAGCGCATTGTGACAAAGCCGGATGACTGGCTGCTTGACAGTTGAAGAGCATCGTTGCATTTTCGCCACAATGCGTTGCTTAGAGGTCACGCAGATGCCCGAGCTGAACCGGCGGCGTTTTTCGGTCAGAGCGACGGACATCCTAATTCGATGATTTTTGAAGCGTCTTTCCACATGTGGTCAGGCGGCAATTTAGTTGGGCCCGGAGAGGGAGGTAAATGATGGTGGACGGCGGGACGGCACCCCTTGCCGACGCTCAATCTGCGACCTTCATTCAGGATCGCCGCGCCTCCTTCGCCTTGCCGGGCATTCTGCTTGCCAGCGGAGCGCTTGTCTGCGCGATCCTGACACTCCTCGTGCTTCTTGGTCTGACCCCGATCGCCCCCACCGGCAATGTGGTCATCGCTTCGGCGGTGATCAATTCGCTGTTCATTCTCGGCCTGATGTATCTCATCGGCCGCGAGGTTACCCGGCTGGTCAGAGCCAGAAACCGGGGCAGGGCGGCGGCGCGGCTGCATGTTCGAATCGTCGCGCTGTTTTCCATCGTTGCGATTACGCCGGCAGTGCTTGTCGCGATCTTCGCCAGCCTGACGCTGAATGTCGGGCTCGATCGCTGGTTCTCGCTGCGCACGCAGTCGATCGTGCAGTCGTCGCAGGATGTTGCGCGCGCCTATATGATGGAGAATGCGAGCTATCTGCAGGGCCAGACGGTTTCGATGTCCAACGACCTCGAACGCAACCGGGCGATGTTCTATCTCGACCGAACTGGGTTTCTCGATCTGATGACCCGGCAGGCCCGTGGGCGCGGCATGCTCGGAGCCTTCCTTGTACAGGAAGACGGGCAGGCGATCGCACAGGCCGATATCAAGACCGAGCGGCCGCTGCCGGCGATCCCCGCCGATGCGCTCAAATCAGCCGCCGGCGGCCAGCCGACGCTCATCCCTCCCGGCATCACCAACCTCGTCGGAGCGGTGATGAAGACGGATGCCATATCGGGAACATTTCTCTACACGATCCGCGCCGTCGACCCCAAGGTCATGAATGCCATGCGGCTGATGGAGGAGAACACCGCCGAATACAAGGCGATGGAGGCAGGCCGCAGTTCGTTGCAGTTCGCCTTTGCTGTTCTCTACCTCGGTTTTGCGCTGATCGTTCTTCTGGCGGCCATCTGGGCTGCAATCGCGGTTGCCGACCGTATCGTGCGTCCGATCCGCCTTCTGATCAGTGCCGCCGATGCCGTCGGCAGCGGTAATCTCAATGTCGTCGTTCCCGTTCGCGCGGCCGATGGCGATGTCGGCAGCCTGTCGCGCACCTTCAACAAGATGATTTCCGAAATCCGCACCCAGCAGGATGAGATTCTCGAGGCGAAGGACGAGGTCGACGATCGCCGCCGTTTCATCGAAGCCGTGCTTTCCGGCGTTACGGCCGCCGTGATCGGCGTGGACGACCGGCGGATCAGCATCGTCAACCCTTCGGCCGAGCAAATGCTCGGGACTGACCAGCAGGGGCTGATCGGCAAGACGCTGCAGGAGATCGCGCCTGAAATCGACCATGTCCTGACCGAGGCGACGACGCGCTCCCGTGGAGACTTCCGCAAGGAGGTGAACCTGATGCGCAACGGTAAGGAGCGGACCCTGTCAGTTCAGGTCACGCGCGAGGAGCAGCGCACGTCCAGCGATTCCTACGTCATCACGCTCGATGACATTACAGATCTCGTCATCGCGCAGCGTTCGACCGCCTGGGCCGACGTGGCGCGCCGCATCGCCCATGAAATCAAGAACCCGCTGACGCCGATCCAGCTTTCGGCCGAGCGGCTGAAACGCCGGTACGGCAAGCAGATCGACGAGAGCGACCGGGCGGTCTTTGACCAGTGCACGGATACGATCGTGCGTCAGGTCGGCGATATCGGCCGGATGGTCGACGAATTCTCGTCCTTTGCCCGCATGCCGAAACCGTCGAAGGAGATCACCGATCTCAGGGGAATCCTGAAGGATTCGATCTTCCTGCGCGAGATGGGCACGACCCATGTCGATTTTATCCGCGAGCTTGGCGAGGAACCGCTCAACGGGCTGTTCGACGGACGTATGCTCGGTCAGGCTTTCGGCAATCTGGTGAAGAATGCCGTGGAAGCGATCGAGATGGTGCCGGCCGACGAGGAGCGTGACGGTCGCAAGGTGATGGTGCGCTCCGCCTTTGACAGTGCACGCGACCTTTTCGTGGTGGATGTGATCGACAACGGTATCGGCCTGCCGACCGAAAACCGCCACCGGATTCTCGAACCCTATATGACGATGCGCGAAAAGGGCACAGGCCTCGGCCTCGCCATCGTCAAGAAAATCATTGAAGAACATGGGGGGCAGCTCGAACTGCACGATGCCCCTTCCGATTTCGATCATGGCAAGGGCGCCATGATCAGGGTGCTTCTGCCGCATATCGATGCGTCGGCCGCACCCGTGACGGATAAAGACAAGGAAATGGCTTATGGCGTCTGACATTCTGGTCGTCGATGACGAGGCGGATATCCGCGAGATCGTTTCGGGCATTCTCTCCGACGAGGGGCACGAGACGCGGATGGCGCATGACAGCGACAGTGCATTGGCGGCAATTTCCGACCGCGTGCCGCGGCTGATTTTCCTCGATATCTGGATGCAGGGTTCGAAGCTCGACGGTCTGGCATTGCTGGACGAGGTCAAGAGCCGTCATCCCGATCTGCCTGTCGTGATGATCTCCGGTCACGGCAATGTCGAAACGGCTGTCTCCGCCATCAAGCGCGGCGCCTTCGATTTTATAGAAAAGCCGTTTAAGGCGGACCGGCTGATCCTGATCGCTGAACGGGCGCTGGAAAACTCCAAACTCAAGCGCGAGGTCACCGAGCTGAAGAAACGCACCGGTGATGCGGCCGAATTGGTCGGAACCTCGGTTGCAGTTTCCCAGCTTCGCCAGACGATCGAAAAAGTGGCTCCGACCAACAGCCGCATCATGATCCTTGGCCCTTCAGGCTCCGGCAAGGAACTCGTTGCCCGGATGATCCATCGCAAGTCGTCCCGTGCAACGGGTCCGTTCGTCGCTCTCAATGCGGCGACGATCACGCCTGACCGCATGGAAGTGGCACTTTTCGGTACCGAGGGAACGCCCGGCCAGGCACGCAAGATCGGGGCACTGGAAGAAGCGCATCGCGGTATCCTCTATCTCGACGAGATCGGCGAGATGCCGCGCGAAACGCAGAACAAGATTCTTCGCGTGCTCGTCGACCAGCAGTTCGAGCGTGTCGGCGGGTCGAAACGGGTGAAGGTCGATGTCCGCATCATCTCGTCGACCGCCTATAATCTCGAGAGCCTGATCTCCGAGGGCGCTTTCCGCGAGGATCTCTACCATCGCCTTGCGGTGGTTCCGGTCAAGGTGCCGGCGCTGGCCGAACGACGGGAGGACATTCCTTTCCTCGTCGACATGTTCATGCGTCAGGTGTCCGAGCAGGCGGGTATCCGCCCGCGCAAGATCGGCGATGACGCGATGGCAGTGCTGCAGGCGCATGACTGGCCGGGTAATATCCGTCAGTTGCGCAACAATATCGAACGTCTGATGATCCTTGCCCGCACGGATGGTCCCGATACGGCAATCTCCGCCGACATGCTGCCGACCGATCTCGGCGACATGCTGCCCAAAGTGTCCTCCAAAGGTGACGTCCACATCATGACGCTTCCCTTGCGAGAGGCGCGCGAAATGTTCGAGCGCGATTACCTGATCGCCCAGATCAATCGTTTCGGCGGCAATATTTCCCGCACCGCCGAATTCGTCGGCATGGAGCGCTCGGCCCTGCACCGCAAGCTGAAATCGCTAGGGGTCTGATCCCTTGAAGCGGATACGGGGTTTCGCAGTGGTGCGATCCCCGTCTCATGATCGATAAAGGTGTCTTGCGTCGGACACCGGAACCTGCACTCCAGTCGTTTCAATCGATGCAAATGCGATCGCCAACGCCTCTGGGCAGTGTCGCATCCAATATCCGAGACGCCTTTTTCGAGATTGCGGAAAAGACGGCGATTTGATAACCAGAGTTTTGGGGGAAGGGAAACACGGGGCGTTTCCTGATCATCTCATATCAACGAGATCATTTTCCCGGCTTTTGCCGGCAAGAAAGAAAGAAGCGGCGCTATGGCGGAACGTTCTCAGAACCTGCAGGATTTATTTCTCAATACAGTCCGTAAGCAGAAGATTTCCCTGACTATATTCCTCATCAACGGGGTCAAGCTCACGGGAGTCGTTACCTCGTTCGACAACTTCTGCGTTCTTCTTCGTCGTGACGGGCACTCCCAGCTCGTGTATAAGCACGCGATCTCCACCATCATGCCGGGCCAGCCCATGCAGATGTTCGAGACCGAAGAAAACGCAGCTTAAGGACACAGACAGATTTCAAATCGAGATACGTCTAACGAATCGCTCGTCCCGGAAGCCGAAAAGCACCGGGACGATATGCGTGCAGTGGTGGTGGTTCCGGTGCTCAAGCAGTCCCGGCCACGCACAGCGCCGGGCGACAGCCCGATCACAGCCGCTCCGCAGCGCTCCAATGAGGCACGTCTGGAAGAAGCAGCCGGGCTTGCCCGCGCGATCGATCTCGAAATCGCCGAGGGGCTGATCGTTACGGTCAACCAGCCGCGGCCTGCGACCCTGATGGGGACCGGCAAGATCGAAGAGATCAAGGCGCTTCTCGACGAGAAGGACGCCGGCCTCGTCATCGTCGATCATCCGCTGACGCCCGTGCAGCAGCGCAATCTGGAAAAGGAATGGGGCGCCAAGGTCATCGACCGTACTGGCCTGATCCTGGAAATCTTCGGCCGCCGCGCCTCCACCAAGGAAGGCACGCTGCAGGTCGATCTTGCGCATCTCAATTACCAGAAGGGCCGACTGGTCCGGTCCTGGACCCACCTTGAACGCCAGCGCGGTGGTGCAGGCTTCATGGGTGGTCCGGGTGAAACCCAGATCGAGGCCGACCGTCGGCAGCTGCAGGACAAGATCATCAAGCTCGAGCGCGAGCTGGAGCAGGTCGTGCGGACACGCCAGCTGCATCGCGCCAAACGCCGCAAGGTGCCGCATCCGATCGTGGCGCTGGTCGGTTATACCAATGCCGGCAAATCGACGCTGTTCAACCGTATTACCGGCGCCGGTGTTCTGGCCGAGGACATGCTGTTTGCGACGCTCGATCCGACGCTGCGCCGAATGAAGCTGCCGCATGGCCGTACCGTCATCCTCTCCGACACCGTCGGATTTATCTCGGATCTTCCGACCCACCTCGTTGCCGCCTTCCGTGCGACGCTGGAAGAGGTGCTGGAAGCCGATCTGATCCTGCATGTGCGTGACATGTCCGACCCGGACAATGCCGCCCAGTCGCACGATGTGCTGCGCATCCTCTCCGATCTCGGTATCGACGAGAAGGAAAGCTCCGAGCGCCTCATCGAGGTCTGGAACAAGATCGACCGTCTCGACCCGGAAACCCATGACGCGCTGTTCGAGCGTGCCAAGGGCCGCGACAATATCATGGCGCTTTCGGCCGTGACCGGCGAGGGGCTCGATGCCCTGATGGACGAGATCGCCAAGCGGCTATCGGGCGTTCTCACCGAAACAAGCGTCACCATTCCCGCCGACAAGCTCGCGGTCGTCTCCTGGGTTTACGGCAACACGATCGTCGATGGCCGCGAGGACAACGAGGACGGTTCTGTGACGCTCGAGGTGCGTATGTCGGAAGCCGAGGCCAACGAGCTCGAACGCAAGCTCGGCAACGGCCCCAAGGCCGAGAAGGAAGACTGGGAGCGGTAAAAGCCGCTCTCAATCATTCCTGACATACGGTCGAGGATCCCTCCGCTTTCCGGCGATTGCGGTGCGTTTGGCGCCGCTGTCGGGAGCTTATGCGAGAGCGGCCTTTCACTTCTCCACGAAAGCTTCGTTTATACAGTCTGTGACTGGCGGCGAAGATTCTGCAACCAAAATCCGGTTTGAGCATTGTGGCAGCGCATTTTCGCGCCGGACCAACGCCCCATGTCCATTCCCGATGTTTCTTATCGCCCTTCGCCGATGGGGCAACCTGTCGGAAAGATGCCGCCGCGGATCGTCTCCGATCGCTCGCTGGCCGCGCTCTGTGTCCTCAACTTCTTTCTTGCCGACGCGCGGGACGGGCTCGGCCCTTTTCTCGATGCGTTTCTTGCCACGCGTGGCTGGTCGTCTTTGTCGCTCGGCCTGATCGCCACCGTCGGCGGCTTGATCGGGCTTGCCGCCACGCCGCTCTGCGGGGCGCTGGTGGATGGCACGCGGTGGAAGCGGGCGCTGATCGCCGGGCCGGTCGTGCTTGTCACCGTGGCGGCTCTGATCACCCTCATTTCTCCGGAAACGTCGATCGTCTGGATCGGGCAGGTCGGCACGGCCGTGGTCGGGGCCGTCATCGGTCCGGCACTGGCTGGCCTGACGCTCGGACTGGTCGGCGAAAAGCTCTTCTCCCAGCAGATCGCGCGCAACGAGTTCTGGAACCACACAGGCAATGTCGCGTCGCTTTTTGCCGTCTACGTGATCATCTCGCTGTTCGGCCTGACCGGCATGATCTGGCTGATGGTCGCGACAGCCTTCGGCGCATTGGCTGCCATTGCGATGATCGATCCTGCCCGGATCGACCACAAGGTTGCGCGCGGGCTTGAACCGAAGACGGATGCGGCGGAGGCAGGGGACACGACGTCACCCTCGGGCTTCGACGTGCTGCTCAAGAGCCGTGGCCTGATTCTTCTCGCGCTGATCCTTTTGATCTTCCATTTCGGCAATGCGCCGATGAGCCGCCTGATCGCCCAGCAATTCGCGATCGAACTCGGTACGCCGTTCCGCACCACGGCAATCATCACCGGTATCGCGCAGCTTTCCATGGTTGCCGTGGCGGTTGCCACGCCGTTTCTCATCCGCCGCATCGGGCTCGGGACAACGCTTGCGATCGGTCTGACGGCGCTGCCGATACGCGGGCTGATCGCCGGCAGTTTCGAAGGGTTCTGGGTGGTCTGGCCGGTACAGATCCTCGATGGCGTCGGTGCCGGACTGCTCGGTATCGTCACGCCCGTCGCGGTGGAACGTATCCTCAAGGGGAGCGGCCGTTTCAATGTCGGTTTCGCCAGCCTGATGACGGTCCAGGGGATCGGTGCCTCGCTCAGCAATGTCGTTGCCGGCTGGCTGGTCAACGAGGGCGGTTATATGCTCTCGCATCTCGTCGGTGGTGGCGTCGCAATTATCGCACTCGCGGTCTTCGTGATCTATCGAAACGAGATTGCGCCAAGCGCAGACGAGAGGGGTGTCGCGGGCTAGGGGCGATGCCCAAGCCCGCTAAGGATCAATCAGCCAACAAACGCCCGTTCGATCACGAACTCGCTAGGCTTGTTGTTGGCGCCTTCGGTCAGGCCTGCCTTTTCCAGCAGTTCCTTGGTGTCCTTCAGCATGGCGGCCGAGCCGCAGATCATGCCGCGGTCGACTGCCGGATCGAGCGGCGGTACGCCGAGATCGGTGAACATCTTGCCGTTCTCGATCAGATCGGTGATGCGGCCCTGATAGGGGTAATCCTCGCGGGTGACGGTCGAATAGAGCTTCAGCTTATCGCCGACCAATTCGGACAGAAACTCGTGGTTCCTGATCTCTTCGATCAGGTCCTGGCCGTATTTCAGCTCGGATACTTCGCGGCACGTATGG
This sequence comes from Hyphomicrobiales bacterium, assembly GCA_900466875.1. Classification (GTDB taxonomy): domain Bacteria; phylum Pseudomonadota; class Alphaproteobacteria; order Rhizobiales; family Rhizobiaceae; genus Neorhizobium. Next base: position 17,964 of record UBNQ01000041.1, read on the forward strand.
GTGAGGATGACTTCCTCGAATTTTTCATAGGTTTCCGGATCGCGGATCAGGCTGGCGAAAGGCGCAATGCCGGTGCCGGTCGAGAACATGTAGAGACGCTTGCCGGGGGTGAGCGCATCGAGAACCAGCGTGCCGGTCGGCTTCTTGCGCATCAGCACCGTATCGCCCGGCTTGATCTTCTGCAGGTGCGAGGTCAGCGGGCCATCCGGCACCTTGATCGAGAAGAATTCCAGCTCTTCGTCCCAGGAGGGGCTTGCGATCGAATAGGCACGATAGACCGGCTTTTCGCCGACCATAAGGCCGATCATGGCGAACTCGCCCGAGCGGAAACGGAAACCTGCCGGGCGCGTCATGCGGAAACGGAACAGCCGGTCGGTATAGTGCTGCACGTCCAGCACCGTCTCGGCGTAAACGCCATCCGGGATTTTTACCGCAAATTCTTCGTTTTTCGCAGGAGCGTTCATCGCGTTCGGTCTTTCGGTCTCAACGTTTTGGCAGCGAGATATACTATCAAGCCGCGCATTTGAAGGCATCCCCGCCCATTGTCGCGGAAAGCATAGAAAATATGTGCCCGAAAGTCACCTTTAAGACACCTGCTTCCGCGGGATAGATAGGTTCAAGCTGGCACCGACCGGCGTCGCCAGCTGTAACCCTCGCCGGGCTCGGCATGGCGGGCTGTCGGCTGGTAATGCACGGCAATGCCGGGCAAACGTCCTTCGGCCAGTCGTTTTAGTGCCGTCGCATTGGTCACGGCAAAACTGTCGACACCGCAACGGAGCATCAACGGCACTTGGTCGATCAGGACGTCACCGACCGCGCGCAATTCGTTCTTGTAGGCCAGACGATCGCGTAGCAGCGAGGCGTGACTGAAGGCACGGCCATCGTTGAACGCCGGGAAATCCACCGCGATGATCTCGATGCGGTAGAGATAGGGCTCCAGCTGACGCACATCGTCGGCAGGCCTGATCAATACGCCAAGGCCGATATCGTTGCTGGCTTCAGCCTTTTCGATGAAGTCTGCAAGCGGCAGAAGCGGTTTTTGCTCGCCCTCGGCCTTCAGCTCATCCGTCTCGATGATCCACGGATCGTTCTCGACAAAACCGGTCTCTCTCCAGATCTTCACCATCATGCAGCCTCCGCCTTGGCATCACCATAGAGCGCATCCTTGAATGGCTGCGGCCCGACACGGCGGTAGGCATCGAGGAATTTTTCGTCCTTGCTCTGGCGCAGGCCGAGATAGGTATCGACGATGGTTTCGATCGCGTCCGTCACCTTGGCCGGTTCGAAGCCACGACCGATGATTTCGCCGATCGAGGTGTGTTCGTCGCCGGAACCGCCGAGCGTGATCTGGTAGAGTTCTGCGCCCTTCTTCTCCACACCCAGCAGGCCGATATGGCCGACATGGTGGTGGCCACAGGCATTAATGCAGCCGGAAATCTTGATCTTCAACTCACCGATCTCGGCTTGCCGCTCCGGCGCGCCGAAACGGGTGGAGATTTCCTGGGCTACCGGGATCGAACGGGCGTTCGCGAGCGCGCAATAGTCCAGGCCGGGACAGGCAATGATATCGGTGATCAGATTGGAATTGGCCGTTTCCAGTCCGTGCGCCGTCAGGGCACGATAGAGCGGCTCAAGATCGGCCAGTGCCACATGCGGGAAGATGACGTTCTGCTCGTGGCTGATGCGGATTTCGTCGTTGCCGAACTCTTCCGCCAGATCGGCGATCACGTCCATCTGCACATCCGACGCGTCTCCGGGAATGCCGCCGATGGGCTTGAGCGAAATCGTTACCATGCCGTAGTCGGGGTGCTTGTGCGGCTGGACGTTCTGATTCACCCAGCGGGCAAAGGCTTCATCCTGTTTTTTCCAGCCGGCAAGCTGCGCCCAGCCTTCGGCACGCGCGGGCAAGGCCGGCGGAGCGAAATAGGCGGTGATGGCGGCAACGTCGGATTCCGGCAGTTTCAGCTCGGTTTCCTGCAGGTGGGCGAATTCTTCGTCCACCTGACGGGTCAGTTCCTCGACGCCGGTCTCGTGGACGAGGATCTTGATGCGCGCCTTGTATTTGTTGTCGCGACGGCCATGCAGGTTATACACGCGCATGATCGCGGTAATGTAGGACAATAGATCCTGCTCGGGCAGGAAATCCTTGATCTTCTTGGCGATCAGCGGCGTGCGGCCCTGGCCGCCACCGACATAAACCGCGAAACCGATCTCACCCTTGTCGTTCTTCTTCAGATGCAGGCCGATATCGTGGACCTGGATCGCGGCGCGGTCGCGCTCGGCGCCGGTTACGGCGATCTTGAATTTTCGCGGCAGGAAGGAAAACTCGGGATGAACCGAGGACCACTGGCGCAGGATTTCCGCATAGGGGCGGGGATCGGCCACTTCGTCCGCCGCAGCGCCGGCAAAATGGTCGGCGGTGACGTTGCGAATGCAGTTGCCCGAGGTCTGCAGCGCGTGCATCTCGACGCTGGCGAGTTCGGCCAGAATATCCGGCGTGTCCGACAGTTTCGGCCAGTTATACTGGATGTTCTGGCGGGTGGTGAAATGCCCGTAACCGCGGTCGTATTTGCGGCCGATATGCGCCAGCATCCGCATCTGCTTCGAATTGAGCGTGCCGTAAGGGATCGCGACACGCAGCATATAGGCGTGCAGCTGCAGATAGACGCCGTTCATCAGGCGTAGCGGCTTGAATGCGTCCTCGGCGAGTTCGCCGGACAGGCGGCGTTCCACCTGATCGCGAAACTGTTCCACGCGACCCGAAACAAAGGCGTGGTCGAATTCATCGTAACGATACATGGGATCCCAGAACTTTCGGTGTCAGACTGCGATAAAGGCGGCGTCGGCTTTGCCGTAACCGCTTGCGTATTCCATGGTGGGGCCGGCGGCGCGGATGCGTTCGCGAAGGCGGGTCGGCCAAAGGACGCCGTTGGTCTCCTCGACATCGATCACGTTGACGTCCACAACCTTGTTGTCGGCAAAATCCTGCTTGCCGATCGCTTCCAGCGAGGCGATGGCTTCCGCATGGCGTGCCACCAGCGCATCCTGCAGGTTTTCCGTCCAGTGGCCGGCGGCATCCAGCCAGACGGCGATGCCATCGGAAAGGCGGTTGGCGGTGAGAACCTTGTCGGTCATTGCTGCATCCCTTGTTCCTGGCTTTGTTGCTGACCCAGGTCTTCCTGATTGCGGACAGATTTTCTGAAGGCGGAGAGCGGTTCGGATTTGCTGAAGTTGGCGCCGGCGACAGCTTCGCCGATGATCACCATGACCGGACCGTCGAGATCGTCTCGCGCTTCCAGTGACGGCAGTTCGCTCAATACGCCATGAAACAGCTTGCGATCCACGCGGCTGGCATTTTCGATCACGGCAACGGTCGTATCGCGGCTGAGACCGGCATCCATCAGCCGCTCGGATACCGAGGCTGCAACCGTGCGGCCCATATAGACGGCGATCGTCGCGCCCGAGATCGCAAGGCTCGCCCAGTCCGGCAGTACATCGCCGGTCAGGTCATGACCGGTGGTGAAGATCAGCGACGAGGCGACACCGCGCAGCGTCAACGGCAGATCGAAATCGGCAGCGGCTGCGAAGGCGGAGGTGATGCCCGGCACGATCTCGTAGGCGATCTCCGCCTCGCGCAGCGCTGCCATCTCTTCGCCAGCGCGGCCATAAACGAGCGGATCACCGGATTTCAGCCGCACCACGCGCTTGCCCTGACGGCCGAGGTCTACCAGCAGACGGTTGATCTCGTCCTGGCTCTTGGAATGGCAGTTTTTGCGCTTGCCGACCGACAGCCGCTCGGCGTCGCGGCGACCCATGTCGACGATCGCCTGCGGCACAAGCGCGTCATAAACGATCGCATCGGCTTCCATCAGCACACGCTGGGCGCGCAGCGTCAGCAGGTCTTCCGCGCCGGGGCCGGCGCCGACCAGCCAGATCTTGCCTTCGGCGCGACCGGTGGTCGACAAAAGCGCATTGGCTGCACGGCGGGCGGAAACAGGGTCATTGGCATCGATTGCATCGGCGACATCGCCCGAGAAGAAGCGGCGCCAGAAGATGCGGCGCGACACCCCGCGCGGCACAAGCCGTTCGGTTGCATCGCGGTAATCGGCGGCAAGGCCTGCCAGACGACCGAGCGACGGCGATAGCATCTGGTCGATGCGGGCACGGATCATCTGCGCCAGAACCGGGCCGGCACCTTCCGTGCCGATCGCGATAGCGACAGGCGCGCGGTTGACGAGGGCCGGCGTGAAGAAGTCGCAATAGTCGGGCTGGTCGACGGCGTTTGCCGGAATTTTTTCCGCACGGGCTGCAGTGACGATCGCCTGATCCTGCTCCGCCTCACCGGTGGCCGCGAAAACCAGCGTTGCGCCCTTTACCTGTGCTGCGGAGAATTCCGCATGAACGATCTGGATGCCCTGTGCGGCGAGCCATGCGGCATATTCCGCTTCCGGCTTGTCGGCATAAGCGACGATCTCGGCCTCGGTGTTTCGCAGAAGACGGGCCTTGGCATAAGCTTCGTCGCCATTGCCGAAGATTGCCACGGTTTTTCCATGCACACGGAAAAAGGCCGGGAAGGCCGATAGGCGTTGATGGCTGAGAGACATGCGGTTATCCTGAAACATATGACAGGACTATCCACAATCTGGCGCGGGATTTGAAGAAATGGATATGCAAAGTGAATTGACCGCGGGTATTTCTGTTTCGCGATCAACCTGTTCTTGAGCAAAAGCCACCGCGGAGGATATTTCTCCAGTTTTTCTGTAGATTATCAGGTTTTTACCCCGATCGGGTCGGTCCGCGTTATAACTTGCCTAGACAAACCAGCCACAAAGAGCCTCCATGACCATTGCCGCCACTCTCGCCCCACGTCTTCTCGACGTCATCGAACACGACATTCTGCCGCTCACAGAAGCTGGTGTCGCTGCCGGCAACAAGGTTTTCGGTGCGGCAATCCTGAAGAAATCCGATCTGTCGCTGGTGATCGCCGAGACCAATAACGAGCTTGAAAACCCGCTGTGGCATGGCGAGGTTCATACGCTGAAACGATTTTATGAAAAAGCTTCAGGACTTTCCACCAAAGATCTGATTTTCCTATCAACTCACGAACCGTGCACGATGTGCATGTCGGCGATCACCTGGGCCGGTTTCGACAATTTCTACTCCTTCTTCAGCCATGAGGATTCGCGCGATGCCTTCGCCATTCCGCACGACCTGCAGATCCTGAAAGAGGTGTTCGGGCTGGAGCCCGGCGGCTATCGGCGGTCGAATGCATTCTGGAATTCCTTCTTCATCGCCGATCTCGTCGAGACCGAAGACAATCCGTTGCGCGACACGCTGAGGGCGCAAACGGCCCGGATCAAGCAGGCTTATCAACGCCTTTCGGACAATTACCAGTCCGGCAAGGGCGACAACGACATACCGCTCAACTGAGCGCCAGGAACATTTCACGATGGAATCTTCAAAAGATATTTCGCGCCTGATCGAAATCATGGCGGCATTGCGCACGCCCGTCACCGGTTGCCCCTGGGATCTCGAGCAGAATTTCGCGTCGATCAAACCCTACACGATCGAGGAGGCCTATGAGGTCGCCGATGCGATCGAGCGCAACGACATGGACGATCTCTGCGAGGAGCTCGGCGACCTTCTGCTGCAGGTGGTTTTTCATGCCCGCATGGCGGAAGAGGCAGGCGATTTTGCCTTCGGCGACGTGGTCGAAGCCGTCACAAGAAAGATGATCCGCCGACATCCGCATGTGTTCGCACGCTCCGATGCCGATACGCCCGGTGCAGTGAAAATCCAGTGGGACGACATCAAGCAGGAGGAGAAACGCGAGCGGGCCGAACGCCGCGCTGCGCGGGGTATAACCGAGGATTTCAAGGCCGGTTTCCTCGGCTCCGTGCATCGCAGCCAGCCGGCATTGACCGAAGCGCTGAAGCTTCAGGAGCGTGCCGCCAAGGTCGGTTTCGACTGGTCCGAAGCCGAGCCGATCCTCGACAAGATCGAGGAAGAGGTGCGGGAATTGCGCGAAGCACTGCAGAGCGGGCATCCTGAAAAGGTGGCCGACGAGCTTGGCGACCTGATTTTCGCCATGGTCAATATCGGCCGTCACGTCAACACGGATCCGGAAAATGCGCTGCGTGGAACGAATACGAAATTCCGCAGGCGGTTCAATCATATAGAGATGGAACTTGAGAAATCAGGCGAGACCTTGGAGGCTGCAACGCTGGAGCGGATGGAAGGTCTCTGGCAGGCGGCCAAGGCGATCGAGCGGCAGCTGGATTGAGCACATGATCGACGCCGGCAGGATCACGCCATGAAGATCGAGGATCTCGAAGTCGCGATCGCCGGCGCGGGTATCGGCGGGCTGTCGCTCGCGACGATGCTGGCGCAGCGTGGTGCGAAGGTCGTGATTTATGACCAGATGGCGGCCCCGCAGCCGATCGGTTCGGGCTTCGTGCTGCAGCCGACAGGTCTGGCGATCCTGGAGAGGATGGGACTGCGCGAGGCGATCGCCGCGCGCGGGCAGGTGATCACCCGCATGCATGGGGCTCTGGCAACGGGTGGCTCGCCCATGCCCGGCAAGACGGTTCTGGAGATCAGTTACCCGGGCAACGGCCACGGCATTGCGGTGCAGCGTGTGGCCTTGTTCGACCTCCTCCTGTCCGAAGCGATCTCTGCCGGCGTCCGTTTCGAGACGAATGCGAGGACGACGGGGATCATCGAAGGCAGCCGGCCTGCTCTGGCACTCGACGGCGGCAGGGCGACGCCATCGGCGGATATCGTCGTCGATGCCATGGGCGCCAGCTCACCGATCGGGCACGATCCGGCGAAGGAGCTGGGTTACGGCGCACTCTGGGCGACGGTTCCCTGGCCCGAGGACGGGCCGTTTCATCGGTTCGAACTGGAGCAGCGTTACGAGCGGGCAAGCCGCATGGCAGGCGTCCTGCCGGTCGGGACGGCGCGGGAAGGCGCACCGCCGATGGCGACGTTTTTCTGGAGCCTGCGAAATCGCGATATCGATCAATGGCACCGCGATGGACGGGCAGCATGGATCGAACAGGTGGCCGCGCTCTGGCCGGAAGCTGTGCCGCTTGCCGAAATTGCCGAGCCGGTGCATGCCCGCTATCGCCACCACACACGCAAGCCCATTGCCGGACGTGGTATCATTCGCATCGGCGACGCCTGGCATGCGACCAGCCCGCAGCTGGGGCAGGGCGCCAACATGGCGATGATCGATGCCGCCTCGCTGCTCTCGGCGCTTTCCCGCGCTGCGTCAATCGACGAGGCCTTCGCGCTGCATCTTCGCCAGCGCGGCCCGCATGTCTGGCTCTACCAGATGCTCAGCCTGGTGCTGACGCCGTTCTACCAGTCCGACAGCCGCATCCTGCCGGCCATGCGCGATATCGCGATCGGCCCCACGACGCGCATGCCGCTGGTACGGCAGCTCGTGAGCCGGCTGGTCACCGGCGACTTTCTCAGCCCGATCCGGCGGATCGGGCTTGAGGATCTCTAAGGCGCTTAGGCCGGGCGCAGCGTAATGACGGTCAGTTCCGAAGGAACGCCGAGCCGCAACGCGAAGCCGATCCATAGCGCCGTGCCGTTGTTGACGTAAAGCTGCATATCGCCGACGTCGTAACGGCCCGAAACGAAGCCATTGTTGAAACGCGCGACGAGACGATCCATGCCGAGGATCATGCCGCCATGGGTATGGCCGGAAAGCTGCAGGTCGGCACCGGCGTCCGCTGAAACGCGTGCATTGCGAGGCTGGTGGTCCAAGAGGATCACGGGTGCTTCTGCCGACGCACCGGCCAGGGCCTTGGCGACATCCGGTCCCTCAAGCCCGAAGCGGGTGGCGTTGACATCGTTGACGCCGGCAAGCGTCAGGCTGGCATCACCGCGCGACAGCACGACATGGCCGTTGGAGATGGTTTTCAGGCCAAGCTCCTGGTATTTCGCCATCCAACCATCATGGCCGAAGTAATATTCATGATTGCCCGGAATGGTGTAGACGCCATCCGCCGCCCTCAGCGCTGCCAGCGGTGCGACGTCGCGTGTGCGGGCCTGTAGGTCGCCATCGATCAGGTCGCCGGTGATGACGATCAGATCGGCATTCTGGGCATTGGCCTTGGCGACAGTCTCCTCGACCCACGGCGCCTGGAACAGGCGGCTGATATGCAGGTCGGTGAGCTGGATCATCCGGTAGCCATCGAATTCCGCCGGCAGATTTCGGATCCTGATCTCGACTTCCTTGACCGGCGGAACGCGGATTGCCTGGGAAACAGCAAAAGCTGCCAGTGACATGGTGACGACGCCGACCCCATAACGCAGCCAGGCCGCGATCGCCACGCGCCGACGCTTCAGGGCTGCAGCCATCAGCGCTCCGATATCGAGGATCAGCTGGCATACGGCGGTCAGCAGCACGAAACCGGAAATCCAGTTCGCCGTGATCATCGCGACCCGCGGAACTTCCGGCGAGAACATCGTGCCGAAGACGAGAAGGCTGATCAGGCTGTGCTGGAAAACCACCATCAGAATGACGGCGAGAAAACCTTTCAGCCAGTTCGGCCATGGCAAGGGATAGATGAAACGGGCGACGACATAGAGGCAGAGGAGGGCTTTGAAGAGATGAAACAAGGGAGGGACGCTCTAAGGCTCGGGATCGGAAGCCTCTCTTCTGTGAGTTCTCTGTCAAACTCAACCGGCTGACGCAATTTTGATCGCGGCAAGGTCCGGCTCCGCGGATCTTCCAGTCTCAGTCGCGCTTGATGGTCATCAGCATGTCCCACATGTCCGCACCGGTTTCGAACACGGCGGCATTTGCCGCAGAACCCTGTTCGGCTGTCAGCACATCGATCATTTCGCGTGCCGGATCGACCTCGAATCCGGGTGTTTCCGCGTTGGCAATGTTATGGGCCGCAGTCGTCAGCCGCTGGGACTGCGTCTGCATGCCGGCTAAGGACATGCTCATTGCCGCTGAAATCGTCATCGCCTTCGCCTTCGCCTTTCATCGTCTGCTCCGTCCTTATGGCGGGAAGGTTCCAAAGAAGGGTGAAAAAGCACGGTTAAGCGCCGGCGTGGATTGGGTGGACCTTTGTGCCGAACAGGGACAGCGCCGGTGGCCGGGCTTGCCGTGGGAGACATGAATGGGTCGGCAGGTCCGCATAATGGCCGCATTCCTACCCAAATAACCCCATGGAGAGATCAATCCGATCGATGAGAAATCGGCAGGAGTGTCAGATTTAGGGATTGCCCTATTATCGTCTGGGTCTATGTCGATATTGCATTGCAATATCTCCGATGCCGGCTGAAGGAGCTGTTCATGGCGGGTACCGCAGCAATCCCGAGAATTATCGGCATAGACCTGACCCGGTCCGTCGCCATATTCTTCGCCATGCTCAGCCATGTCTGGGTTGTCACCCATATGGACGATTTCTGGAGCGGTCCGTCGGCGGACTTTTTGCGGGCCTTGATGGCGCTGGCAACCCCCACCTTCATCCTGTTGTTCGGCACCATGCTGGAGATCGTCTATCGGCCGCGATTTGTTGCCGGTGATCAGGGCCGGGTTGCCGTTCGGCTGTTTTCGCGGGCGATACAGTGCTGGCTGCTTTACTGCCTGTCGGTCTTCGTTCTTTATCTTTTCGCTGACGGATATTCGCTGAAGTTTTCGATCGCGACCATGATGCTGATCGGTGTCACGCCTTTCACCGACATTCTCAAATTCTACGCCGTGGTGCTGTTCCTGGCGCCCATCCTGCTCTGGTTACGCAACAGGGTCGGCCTCCTGCCGCTGGTCGTGACGGCTCTTCTGGTTCATGTCGCCCACCCGGTCATTCGCGGACTGCCTGGCCCTCTGGACTTCAATATGGGCCTCTATGCGGAACGGGTGGTGACTTTCCTGTTCGGCGTTGGCGATGCCAAGCTGGGTGGTCCGTCTATCCTGCACGGGATAAGCCTGATCATCGCCGGAATGGCCTTCGGCCGCCTTATTGCAGGAGACGGGACGGCTCGTACGGCGAATACGACCGTCGACATCGTCAAAAGGGCGTCCTACTTGTTCGCCGGCTCGGCACTGGCATTGGTACTTGGTGTTCTCTTCTACGATGAACAGTCGTTGAGGGAACTCGGCGACATGTCGCTGCGGATGGATAGCGACCCGCTTTATTTCGGCGCTGGCCTCTGCGGTGCGATCGCGATCACCAGCCTTGCCGTGCTCATGACGCAACGCCTGTCGCCGGAGGCCAAGCAGCGGCTGGAAAGTCCGGTTTTCTTTGGGCGTACCAGCCTCTTCACCTTCGCCTTCGGCAATATGATCCTCTACGCATGGCCCGTTACGCCGGCTGCATTCGGATCCGCCATCTTTCAGGCTGTTCTGGTCAGCATCGCGATAACACTGTTGAGCTTCCTGTTCGACCGGGAGGTGCGCCGGGGCGGCACGCTGGCAACCGTCGTCAAGTGGCTGCAGACACAGATCACGTCTCTGGTGAAAATGCTGGTCCTGTGGAGAAACCCGCGGATCAAGCAGGCCTGAGCGCAGGCTTTAGGCCGCCTTCAGCTTTTTGAGCAGGTGCTCCAGCTCCTTCGATTCCGGAAGCGGTGTCGGAGGTCCGGATTTCAGGTTGGTGCGATCGGCCAGATCGAACTGATACCAGTTCATCAGGCCGGCCGCGATCGCCTGTGCCTCTTCACTTTCCGGCCCGACGTCGTTCTCCTCGCACCAGGCTTCCAGAAACCGCTGCAGAAGCTCCAGATCATCCGATCCGAGTACGATATTAGACGAAACCTTATCCCGAAACATTTCTGTCCTCACAACCATTCTGAAGTTTCCGAACAAAACGCGCCTTGTCATCGCGTTCTCGGAAACGGGAGGGTGCCGCTCGGACATGGCACCCATCGGATACATTTGATCATCCTCGATGCATCCGGCCTTGGGCCTATAATGCACAACAGTGCAAATGGTTCATTTTGATACAGAAAAGGCGGCCGAAGCCGCCTTTTCCAATTTTCCACTATCCGGCTGACTACTCGGCAGCCTGTGCGTAATCCTCCAGCGGCGGGCAGGAGCAGACGAGGTTGCGGTCGCCATAGACGTTGTCGATGCGGTTGACCGACGACCAGTATTTGTCGACGCGGAACGAGCCGGGCGGGAAGCAGGCCTGTTCGCGGGAATACGGACGATCCCATTCGCCGACGAGGTCTTCCACCGTGTGGGGCGCGTTCTTCAGCGGGTTGTTGAGCTTGTCCGCACGGCCTTCCTCGATGTCGCGGGCTTCCTCGCGGATCGCCAGCATCGCTTCGCAGAAGCGGTCGAGTTCGGCCTTGGTCTCGCTCTCCGTCGGCTCGATCATCAGCGTACCAGCAACCGGCCAGCTCATGGTCGGGGCGTGGAAACCGCAGTCGATCAGGCGCTTGGCGACATCGTCCACCGTGACGCCTGCAGAGGCGTTGAGCGGGCGGGTGTCGATGATGCATTCATGCGCCACGCGGCCGGTTTCCGACTTGTAGAGCACGTCATAGGCACCCTTCAGGCGGGCCGCGATATAGTTGGCATTGAGGATCGCCACCTTGGTCGCCTGCATCAGGCCTTCGCCGCCCATCATCAGGCAATAGGACCAGGAGATCGGCAGGATCGACGGCGAACCGAACGGAGCGGCCGATACCGCACCTTCGCGACCGTCAGACTGAGGGTGACCTGGCAGATAAGCTGCAAGATGCGCCTTGACGCCGATCGGGCCCATGCCCGGACCGCCGCCGCCATGCGGGATGCAGAAGGTCTTGTGCAGGTTGAGGTGCGACACGTCGGAGCCGATGTCGCCAGGGCGTGCAAGGCCGACCATGGCGTTCATGTTGGCACCGTCTAGATAGACCTGACCGCCGTGCTTGTGGGTGATGTCGCAGATTTCCTTGACCGTTTCCTCGAACACGCCATGCGTGGACGGGTAGGTGATCATGCAGGCCGACAGATTTGCGGCATACTGTTCAGCCTTGGCGCGGAAATCGTCGATGTCGATATCGCCGTTGTCACGCACCTTCACGACCACGACCTTCATGCCGACCATCTGCGCGGATGCCGGGTTGGTGCCGTGCGCGGATGTCGGGATCAGGCAGACGTCGCGATGGGTGTCGCCATTGGCGATGTGGTAATTGCGGATGGTGAGCAGGCCCGCATATTCGCCCTGCGCGCCCGAATTGGGCTGCATGGAAAAGGCGTCGTAACCGGTCACCTGGCAGAGCTTTTCCGACAGGTCATCGATCATTTCCTTGTAGCCGAGCGCCTGATCCTGCGGGACGAACGGATGGATATCCGAAAATTCCGGCCAGGTGATCGGCAGCATTTCCGCCGTGGCGTTCAGCTTCATCGTGCAGGAGCCGAGCGGGATCATTGCCCGGTCGAGCGCGAGATCGCGGTCGGACAGGCGGCGGATGTAGCGGGTCATCTCGCTTTCGGCGCGGTTCATGTGGAAGATCGGATGGGTCATGTAATCCGATTTTCTGAGCAGCGCGTTCGGCAGGCGGTATTCGACTTCGAAATCCGAAACCTTGAAATTGCCGCCGAATGCGCGCCAGACCGCTTCGAGCGTCACCGGACGGGTACGCTCGTCGAGCGACATGCCGATCTTGGTCTCGCCGACCTTGCGCAGGTTGACGCCTTCGGCGACGGCTGCACGCAGGATGAGACCCTGCATATGGCCGACTTCGACGGTGACCGTATCGAAGAAAGTCTCCGGCTCGATTTTATAACCGAGCTTTTCGAGGCCCTTGGCCATCAGCACGGCCTTCTTGTGGACCTGCTGGGCAATCGCCTTCAAACCCTGCGGGCCGTGGAAAACGCCATACATGGAGGCCATGACGGCGAGCAGGACCTGCGCGGTGCAGATGTTCGACGTCGCCTTTTCGCGGCGGATATGCTGTTCGCGGGTCTGCAGCGACAGGCGATAGGCGCGGTTGCCGCGGGCATCGACGGAAACGCCGACCAGACGGCCGGGCATGGCGCGCTTGTGGGCATCCTTGACGGCCATGTAGGCTGCGTGCGGACCGCCGTAACCGACCGGAACGCCGAAGCGCTGCGAAGAGCCGATTGCGATATCGGCGCCCATTTCGCCCGGGGATTTCAGCAGCGTAAGCGCCAGAAGGTCGGCGGCGACGGCGGCAAGTGCGCCGGTCTGGTGCAGGCGAGAGATCAGGCCGGTGAAGTCACGCACTTCGCCGTGCGTTCCCGGATACTGGAAGATCGCGCCGAACACGTCGACCGGGTCGAGATCGGTCATCGGGTCGCCGATGATGACGGTCCAGCCGAGCGGGGCGGCGCGCGTCTCGATCAGTGCGATGGTCTGCGGGTGGCAGGCCTTGTCGACGAAGAAGGCGGTCGCCTTGGTCTTTGCCTGGCGCTGGCAGAGTGCCATGGCTTCAGCAGCAGCGGTCGCTTCGTCAAGCAGCGAGGCGTTGGCGACGTCGAGACCGGTCAGGTCGGCAATCATCGTCTGGAAATTTAGGAGCGCTTCGAGACGGCCCTGAGAGATTTCCGGCTGATAGGGCGTGTAGGCCGTATACCAGGCGGGGTTTTCCAGAATGTTACGCTGGATGACCGGCGGCGTGATCGTGCCGTAGTAGCCTTGGCCGATCAGCGAGGTGAGGACCTGGTTCTTGTTGGCGGTTTCGCGCAGCTTGTCGAGGGCCTCGCGTTCGGAAAGCGCCGCACCCCAGGTGAGCGGAGCCTGCTGGCGGATCGAGGAGGGCACGGTGGCGTCGATCAGAGCATCGAGCGACTTGTAACCGATGACCTTCAGCATTTCGGTCATCTCAGTCGGCGAGGGGCCGATATGACGCCGGTTGGCAAAATCATACGGATTATAGTCGGTGAAATGGAAATCGGTGTTTTCGGTCATCCGATAAGATCCTTGTAGGCGGCTTCGTCCATCAGGGCATCGACGTCGGAAACGTTCTTCAGCTTCAGCTTGAAGAACCAGGCGGCTGCCTGCGGGTCGGAGTTGACGAGCGACGGATCGTCGACGATCGCCTGGTTGATTTCTGTAACTTCGCCATCGAGCGGAGAATAGACGTCAGACGCTGCCTTGACGCTCTCGACGGTGGCGGCATTGCCGTCCTTGACGAGTTCCGCGCCGACTTCCGGAAGTTCGACAAAAACGAGGTCGCCAAGCTGGTCAGCGGCGTGCTGGGTGATGCCGACAGTGGCAACATCGCCCTCAAGCTTCAGCCATTCGTGTTCAGCGGTGAATTTCAACATGGGGAAGTCCTCTCTGGAAGGGTGTTGGTCGAATTTATATGGATGTGGAGCAAGTCGCCCCCTCTGGCCTACCGGCCATCTCCCCCACAGGTGGGGAGATCGGATGGGCGCGCCGGTTTCCCCAAACAACCACCGGTTCAATGAGCCGAGAGTTTGCCGCTTGCTGATCTCCCCCCTTGTGGGGGAGATGGCCGGCAGGCCAGAGGGGGGTATCCAGCAGGATGACGTTCATGATTTATCGCTTGTATGTCGGCGTAATGAACGGCAGCGCGGCCACCGTCATCGGCAGAAATTTGCCGCGGACCTCGGCATAAACCGTCGTTCCGGCACCGGTATGGGAAACCGGCAGGTAACCCATGGCAACCGGGCCTTCGACGCTCGGGCCAAATGTGCCGGAGGTGACCTCGCCGAGTTCGGTCTGGCCTTCGGCATCCGCAAACAGCTTGGCATGCGAGCGAACCGGAGCCTTGCCTTCCGGCTTCAGGCCAACGCGGCGGCGGGTCGTGCCGTTAGCCAGTTCACCGAGAATGCGGTCTGCGCCCGGAAAGCCGCCCTCGCGGTCGCCGCCGGCCTTGCGGGCCTTCTGCAGCGCCCATTCGAGCGAGGCTTCGATCGGCGAGGTGGTGGTGTCGATGTCGTTTCCGTAGAGACACAGGCCGGCTTCGAGGCGCAGGCTGTCACGGGCGCCGAGGCCGATGGCTTCGCAATCCGGGTGTTCCAAGAGCGCGTTGGCGACGTCGACGGCGTGCGCTTCCGGTACGGAGATCTCAAAGCCGTCTTCACCGGAATAACCCGAGCGGGAGATGATGCAGGGAACGTCGTGAAGCGGCACTTCGCGGACATCCATGAATTTCATGGCCGACACACCGGCCCAGAGTTCTGCGAGAACTGCCTGTGCACGTGGGCCCTGAAGCGCGATCAGCGCACGATCTTCCAGAAGCGTCACGTCGCAACCGGTCAGGTTCGCCATCATATGGGCTACGTCCTGATCCTTGCATGCCGCGTTAACGACGACCAGCAGATGGTCGCCGCGATTGGTAATCATCAGGTCATCGAGGATGCCGCCGTTTTCGTCGGTGAAGAAACCGTAACGCTGGCGGCCTTCCTTGAGGCCCCGAATATCGACGGGGACGAGCTTTTCGAGTGCAAGTGCCGCATCGGCATATTCGCCGGACTTCGCCTTCACGATCACCTGGCCCATGTGGGACACATCGAACAGGCCTGCTGCAGCACGGGTGTGAAGATGTTCCTTCATCACGCCAAGCGGATATTGAACGGGCATGTCGTAACCGGCAAACGGCACCATTTTTGCGCCGAGCGAAATATGCAATGCGTGGAGCGGAGTAGTGCGCAGAACTGCTTGATCGTCCAAAAGACGCCTCCAGGTTTTTTGGCGCGCGCTGAATGAAAATCAGCTCGCACGCCGGCTCAGATTAGGACACGGGTTTCCCGCGTCGGTTTCGAGCCCCCTCTGTCCCTTTCGCCTGAGATTGTTATCCCTTCGGCGAGCCCCCGGATAAACGGTTGCTTCTCTCCAGAGTTCCTGCAGTCTACCCGTGGTCCTTTTGCCTGAGAGTTTCCGGGGCGGTTGCTCCTTCGGCACCGCATTGAAGCGGCTTCTCCCTACGGGTCGCGCTCATTATCGTTGCAGCATACCGTTTGGCAAGGGCCGCATGTCGAAACCAGCACGATTTCTGTCGCATCAGGCCTAGGGATTGATCTGGTTCAATGACAGGTTTTCGGCCGCAATGGTGCCGGGCGCGATAGTCGGTGATTGGGTCTGACGGGAGGAGCCGGAGGAGGTCGCAAATCAAAGTCCGACATGGCCGGCCGCATGCCAGACGTTCCGTGCGAGTTCGTCAGTCTTCGAGGTCGCGATAGGCGGCTTCGACTTGTCGCAGCGTGTATTGCTGCTGAAGCTGTTTTCCGGTGGTCAGGACATCGATGCCGACCTTGATCGCAGGGATCATGGCATCGACGGCTTCTGGGTCACTGACGTTTTCGCGTGCCTTGGCATTCCTGTCGGCGTCCGCCTTGACATCGGCCACCTGGTCCTTCACGGAAACACGGCGCGGCGTACGAAGCGCCTCGATGTTCAAAGCGGCCGTACTTGCAGAAATGGTCACGATCTGGGTCATTTGCCTCACCTTCGATCTTCCACCCTTACGTGAAGGGGTCTTCTTCGATGCTTAAGCCGAACCACTGCTTTTTAACGATGTGTGCTTTTGGTCGTGCAGTCAAGGGTTGAAGTCATGACGAATATCCTGCTTGCCGCAGTCGGCGGCGCACTCGGCTCGGTGCTTCGTTATCTGGTGGGTGTGTTGACGCTTCGCTGGTTCGGGCCGAGCTTTCCATGGGGAACGCTGGCGGTGAATGTCGTCGGATCCTTCATCATCGGTCTGACGGTGGAAATGATCGCGCGCCGTTTCAACGCATCGATGGAGCTGCGGGTGTTCATCGTTACCGGCATTATCGGCGGTTTCACCACCTGGTCGTCATTCTCGCTCGATACGATGGTCCTTTTCGAACGGGGCGCGATCGCCGCTGCGGCCGCTTATGTGATCGGCAGTCTCGTCGTCTCCTTTGCCGCCGTCTTCGCCGGGCTGGCGCTCGGGCGGGCAATGTTCTAAAGAGCGGCCCTCAAGAAGATATAAGAAAGAGCGTTGATGGCAGGCATCGAGCATATCCGTGTCGAGGCAGACGAGTCAGGCATGCGCCTCGACCGCTGGTTCAAGATCCATTATCCGGGTCTTGGCTTCGGCCCGTTGCAGAAATTGCTGCGTTCCGGCCAGGTGCGCGTCGATGGCGGTCGGGTGAAGAGCGACACACGCGTGCAGCCCGGACAGGTGGTGCGCGTTCCGCCCATGGATACGGATGCGAAGAAGGGACCGATCGCCGGCAAGGATTTGAAGCATGCAGGCGACTACGAGCTGCTGCAGCGCATGATCCTGCATGAAGACGACAAGGTCATCGTGCTGAACAAGCCAGCCGGTCTCGCCGTTCAGGGCGGTTCGGGCGTCACGCGCCATATCGACCAGATGCTGGAAGCTTGGATCAGCCCCAAGGGTGAAAAGCCTCGCCTCGTCCACCGGCTCGACCGCGATACGTCCGGAGTTCTGGTGATCGCGCGCACCCGCGGCGCGGCACAGAAGCTGACGGCCGCCTTCCGCGAACGCGACACCAAGAAGACCTACTGGTCGCTGGTGAAGGGCGTGCCGCGCAAGCGCGAGGACAAGCTGTCGTCATGGCTGGTGAAAATACAGACGCCGGATGGTGACAAGATGCGGATCGCCAAACATGGCGAGGAGGGGGCTGATCACGCCATTTCCTATTATCGCGTGCTTGAAACCGCGGCACAGTCGCTCGCCTGGCTGGAGATGGAGCCCTACACGGGTCGTACCCATCAGCTGCGCGTCCATGCGCTGTCCATAGGCCATCCGATCATCGGCGATCCGAAATATTACGACGACGATATCAACTGGCCGTTCCCCGGCGGTATCCAGAAGAAGCTGCATCTGCATGCCCGTCACATCGACATCCCGCATCCGAACGGCGGTCGTCTGAAAGTGACCGCACCGCTGCCGCCACATATGGTCCAGAGCTGGAACCTGCTCGGCTTCGACATGGAAAACGGTGCAAGGGACGACGACGAATGAAGCTGGTTCTTTTCGATTGCGACGGCACGCTGGTCGACAGCGCAGGCCTGATCCATGAAACCATGCGCCGGACGTTTCTCCATTTCGGCAAGCCTGAGCCGACATTTGCGGATACCAAGGCGATCATCGGGCTGACGCTCGATATCGCGATTGCGCGGATGCAGGGAAAGCAGCATGCGGACCAGGAGGCCGTCGACATGATGGCCTATTACAAGTCGCTGTTTTCCGTCGTGCGCAATGATCTCGATTACCGCGAGCCGCTGTTTCCCGGCATTTTCGAGTTGATGACCACGCTTGAAGGGCGCGACGAAATCATTCTCGGTGCCGTCACCGGCAAGTCCCGCCGGGGCCTCGATTCCGTTCGGGAAACACACGGTTTCAAATTCGTCGCATCGCGCACTGCCGACGACTGCCCGTCCAAGCCGCATCCGGCAATGGTGACGGAATGCTGTGACGAGACGGGCATGCGGCCTGCCGATACACTTGTGATCGGCGATGCCATTTACGATATGCAAATGGCGAAAGCGGCCGGCGCTACAGCGATCGGCGTCTCCTGGGGCTATGCCTCCGTAGAAGAGCTCCGGGAGGTCGGTGCCGACGTGATCGTCAACCATCCGAGTGAGATATTGGCCCATATCGGCTGAGGACTAGAACATGCGCGAACTTTTCCCCGATCCATCCGAGGCGATGAGCCACCCGGACCCGACACGACGGGCGCAGATCCAGATGCAGAAACCGCTGCCGAAGCGCTTCTACAAGGAGGTTTCGGTTGTCGAAGGCGAGGACGGGCATGCAGTGCATCTCGACGGCCGGTCGGTCAAGACGCCGGCGAAAGCAGCACTTGCAGTTCCGACAGCCCGGGTCGCCGAATTGCTGCGCGACGAGTGGGCGAACCAGGTGGAGGTCATCGATCCGCGTACCATGCCGGTGACGCGTCTGATCAATACCGCCATTGACGGTGTCGCAGTCGAATCCCAGGCCGTGTTTGAGGATATTCTCCGGTTTTCGTCCAGCGATATGCTCTGCTACCGTGCGGAAAGCCCCGAAAACCTCGTTCGCCGCCAGCAGGAACAATGGGACCCGATCCTCGACTGGGTGTCCGACAAGCATGGTGCGCGTTTCGAACTGATCGAGGGCGTGATGCCCAAGGAACAGCCACGGGACGCCATCGCTGCATTTTCCTCGGTTTTGAGACAATACGATAGCCCGATCGAGCTCGCCGTTCTCCACACGGTGACAACGCTGACTGGGTCGGCCATTCTGGCGCTTGCCTTTGCCGAAGGCCATCTGTTGGCTGAGGATCTCTGGCAGCTTGCCCATCTGGAAGAAGACTGGACGGCTGAGCATTGGGGCGAGGATGCGGAAGCGCAGAATCGTCGCGAAAAACGCCATGCGGAATTTCAGGCCGCCGTTGCGGTTTTTGAAGCGCTGAAGCCCTCGGCTTAAAACTTCGATAACCCTAAATAGGGAACATGCAGGCTCGTTGTTTCGGGTGCTGCATGTCTTTCCGTCCCTTCCAAATTGCCGTCCTGCCGTTGGCCATGTTGATGCTGACCGGCTTTCGCATGCCTGATGCGAATGAGGACGTGGAACGGTTGCTTTACGACGTGCGCGGGGCGTTCGTGACGGCACAGCCGGATATCTCGCGTGAGCTTATCACGCAAACGGATCTGATGGTCGATGCCGCGATACAGGCAACAAGCCGCTCGATCATGTTGCCGCGAACCATTCTGACCGTAAGGATCAGCAGGACGGCACGATTACCCGTTCTTTTCGGCAATCGGTCAACCGCAAGCGTGACGGTGAAGGTCGTTTCCGTCGGATCGGGTGAGCCGGTGGCGGAGGGGTCTTTCGACGTATCCGCACTCACATTCGGCAAGGCCAATGCCGACGCCCTGCTGGCTGAAAAGATTGCGGACCGGATCGCTGACGAGTTCCGGCTTCAAATGCCGAGGCGGCGGGCGGTGGTCACCGCTCTGGTCGAGAGCCACGGACCTTAGTCTGACTAGACAACCGCCCCCTTGCCGTTTCATGACGGTGCCATAAATGTGATTTCTGGCAGATCATACTCAAGTTTATCGCTTGTGCGCCCCTAAACATCCCGGAGATACCCAATGGCACTTTTCGATCGTCTGGCAGTCTATAGAGACCAAGGTCTCGCTGCCTTGAGAATCATGACCGGTCTTCTGTTCATCGAACACGGGACGATGAAGCTCTTCGCATTTCCGGTTCCGCAGGGTGAGGGCGGGCCTTTGTCGACGATGATGCTGTTTGCCGCGCTGCTGGAATTCGTCGGTGGTATCCTGATTACAATCGGGTTCCTCACGCGCCCGGTGGCATTCATCCTGTCCGGCCAGATGGCGGTCGCCTATTTCATGGCACATGCGCCGAAAAGTTTCTGGCCGGCGCCAAACGGCGGCGATGCCGCCATCCTCTTCTGCTTCGTCTTCCTCTACCTGTTCTTCGCAGGCGCCGGTGCGTTTTCGGTCGATAACCGAAAGAAAATCTGAGGCTATTCAAAAGAACGAAGCCGGCGAGATCGCCGGCTTCGTTCGTCCATTATTCCGTTCATCCCCGAGGCATCAGGCAAGCCGCTCCGCGTGCCAACGCAGGTGATCGTCCATGAAGGTGGAGATGAAATAGTAGGAGTGGTCGTAGCGCTCGTGCATCCTGAGCGTCAGGCCGATATCCGTCTCCTTCACCGCCTCTTCGAACAGCCACGGGCGCAGGCCGTTTTCCAGAAAACCGTCCGCCTTGCCCTGATCGATGAGGAATTCGGGGAAACGTGCGCCATCTGCAACCAGCGCGCAGGCATCATACTGGCGCCAACTGGCCTTGTCGGTGCCGAGATATTTTTCAAAGGCCGGTTCCGACCAGTCGGCGGTCGATGGTTCGACGATCGGCGCGAAAGCCGAGCAGCTTCTGAAACGATCCGGGTTCTTCAGGGCGATGGTCATGGCGCCATGACCACCCATCGAATGGCCGAAAATGCCCTGCCTTGCCATGTCGGCACGGAACTGCTCGCTGACGAGTTTCGGCAGTTCCTCTGTGATATAGGTGTACATCTGGTAGTTTTCGGCCCAGGGCTTTTCGGTGGCGTCGAGATAAAAGCCGGCGCCCTTGCCCATCTGCCAGTTGGTCAGTTCGTCGGGCACGTCATTGCCGCGCGGGCTGACGTCCGGGCAGACGATGATCAGGCCAAGCTCGGCGGCAAGCCGGCGGTATTCACCCTTTTCCATGACATTCGCATGGGTGCAGGTGAGCCCTGAAAGATACCAGAGGACCGGACGTGGTTCGTCTATCGCCTGCGGCGGAACGAAGACCGCAAAGGTCATCTCGCATTTGCAGGCGTCTGATTCGTGGGTGAAGACACCCTGCATGCCGCCGAAAGCGGTGTTTTGCGAAATGATCTTCATGGAGTGGTCCTTTCGGGATCGGCGTTTTCAGGTCGCGAGCGAGACAACGGCGTTGACCGCAGCGGCTACCAGTATCGTGTTGAAAAAGAAAGACACGACCGCATGCAGGAGATTGATTTTGCGCATGTCGGTGGCGGTGATCGCGACATCCGAGGTCTGCGCAGTCATGCCGATGACGTAACCGAAATAGAGAAAGTCCCATGCGCCCGGGCGTTCCGTCTCAGGGAAATCCAGCCCGCCGACCGACACGGCATCATCCTTCTCGCCCGGACGCCAATAGAGGTGAGCGTAATGCAGCGAGAACATCGTGTGGATGGAGAACCATCCGAAAATGGCGGCAGCAAAACCCACGGTCACGTCCAGCAGTCCGGAAGGCTGCTTCTGATTGAGTGCCTCGAATAGGGTGAAGAGTGCCGCGACCGCTGCCAGCAGGGTGATGGCCAGAATGATAGGCGCAGGTTCATCGGTATTCTGACCACTCGCCTGCAGCCGATCGGCATCGAGATGGCGAATGCGCAGGCCGATCAGGGCGAGATAGATGACGAAGAAAATGATCGCCGTGAGGGCTGCCGCGAGTTCCGGCAATAGAACGATCAGAAAGGGCAGGGCGACGGCTGCGGCAATTGCCGCCGCAAAAAATGGGCCATGACGGTGATGACGCCAATGCCGTTTCCTTTTGACGTCGCCAGCCTTAGCCATGCTTAAGTTCACCCGTAACGCTCAGCCTGCCGATTTTGCCCTGCGGCAGAGCCGGTCGAGGGTTTCCAGAAATGCCGAACGATCCCGCGGCGAGAAGGCGGCGTTATATCCCTTGCTTTCTCCCGTTTCGCGCAGATGCGCACCCAGATCGCGCATTGCGGTCGCCATGCCGATATTGGTCCGGTCGAACAGCCGTCCGGTCGGGCCGGTGACCAAGGCTCCTGCCGCCACGCAACGTCCGGCAAGCGGCACGTCGGCGGTGACGACGATATCGCCGGTCTTGGCACGTTCGGCGATCCAGTCATCGGCGGCGTCGAAGGCTCCCGAAACGATGACGTTCTTGACCATCGGATCCCGCGAGGGACGCAGGCCGGAATTGGCGACAAACGTCACCTCAAGGTCGTGGCGCTCCGCGACCTTGAGGATTTCCGGCTTTACCGGGCAGGCATCGGCATCGACATAGATCAACGGCATTCGCTTCCTTGTAAAACAGCAGCAACAAGGACGCGACTTAGCAGATCATGCCACCGCTGTCGTCTGGTCGTCGACAGTTGCGCCGGGCGCATTCTTCTTGATGGATTCGATTGCGGCTATGGCAGAGGCCTTGGCCGCATACCCTTCGGAGGAAAACATGCTCTGGCCGTTCGAGGCCTTGAAGCGGAAACGGTACTCGCCTGCCTTATCCTTGTAGACTTCAAATTTGTACATGGTGGCTTCCTCTCTCTTCTTCCCGGAAGGGATGATAGATCGGGAGGAGGGAAAAGCAAGCGTGGACAAATGGGAGAAGCAAGGCCGCTGAGTTACTTCTTCAGCGTGCGGGCGTAGGATTCCAAAACAGCATTCATGCGTGTCTGATAGCCCTTGCCGGTATCCCTGAACGCCTGGAGAACCGAGCGCTTGATACGCAATGTAACCTGTTCAGTGCCC
The DNA here is from genome assembly GCA_900466875.1 of Hyphomicrobiales bacterium. Taxonomy (GTDB): domain Bacteria; phylum Pseudomonadota; class Alphaproteobacteria; order Rhizobiales; family Rhizobiaceae; genus Neorhizobium. The sequence goes on from UBNQ01000041.1 coordinate 40,904, forward strand.
TCGGGCTCGACAATCTCGCTATTGGCCCAGAAATCCTCATCGAGATCCGGGATATCGGATGTATCGATGGACGCGTCCGGTAATGTCGCCAGTTCAGCGTGTTCAAGTTCTGTTGCGTAGCGCTTCGGCATATCGTTCCCTTTCGCGTCTCTTGGCCGGACGGGCGGAAATAATGCGAATGTTTCCGTTACGATCCGTATGCGTGACGACAATGACAACTGCCGGGCCGATCGATCCGATGCTGATTCGCCGAACCTCTCCATAATCGAAGCGGTCGTCGATCGCTGTCACAACCGGACCCTCGAATATCCGCACGGCCTTGCGAAAGCTCAGCCCGTGCTTGGCAATATTGCTCGCGTTCTTGGCGTCATCCCATTCGAACATAACTATGGAACCCGATTGTAGCTACAACTGCATCTACTTTCAATGTTCAGGTATGGTCAGCCCGTCGGCCTGACCATACCGACATGCGGGATATCATCTTCCAGATACTCTTCCGACGTCCGCTCGAAACCGAGCGAGCCGTAGAATTTCTGCAGATGCGCCTGTGCGGAAATCTCGATTGCTTGGCCAGGATAGGCCTTTTCGCATTCGGTGATCGACTCGCGCATCAGCGCTTCGCCGAGCCGCTTTCCGCGGTGGTCCGGCGATACGGTGACGCGGCCGATGCGGGGCAAGTGATCGGGCGTCGGGCGCCAGAGACGGGCGCAGGCAAGCAGATCGTCACCATCCAGAAGCCGCAGATGCAGGCAGTCGGGATCGTTGCCGTCGAGTTCGGGGTAAGGGCATTCCTGCTCGACGACGAAGACATCGACACGCATTTTCAGCATGGCGTAAAGATCGAGTGCGGAGAATTCTTCCAGTCTCCGCACATCGACCGTATATGAGGGCAGGGTGGTCAATAGACCACCACGCCGCGGATGCTTTCGCCCGAATGCATCAGCTCAAA
>UBNQ01000046.1 GCA_900466875.1 Hyphomicrobiales bacterium
GGGGGAAGGCTGGGGGGCACGGGCAGGGGAGGCTGGTGACACGGCTCGGATAACCGGCGCCGTTGCCGCAGGATACGCCGCACCCGCACCGAGATCGAAGCGGGCGACGAGAACCCGCAGACGATCCGCTCCGCTGGCAAGGGCGGCGCTGGCGCTGGTTGCCTCTTCCACCATGGCCGCGTTCTGCTGCGTCACCTGGTCCATCTGGTTGACCGCGACATTGACCTGCGACATGCCGACGGACTGTTCCTTCGACGAGGTGGCGATCGCATCGAGCTGGCTGTTGATTGCCGCCACGTGATCGCGAATGCCGGAAAGCGCCGTGCCCGTGGCGCTGACCAGCGACACACCGCTTTTGACCTCTTCGGCCGAGTTGCGGATCAGGTCCTTGATCTCCTTGGCGGCCTGGGCGGAGCGCTGGGCAAGCTCGCGCACTTCCTGCGCCACCACGGCAAACCCCTTGCCCGCATCGCCGGCGCGCGCGGCTTCCACACCGGCATTGAGTGCCAGAAGATTGGTCTGAAAGGCAATCTCGTCGATCACGCCGATAATGCTGGAAATCTGTTCGGACGACTGCTCGATCCGCTGCATGGCATTGACCGCCCTGGAAACCACCTCACCCGATTGCACTGCCGATTGATTGGCCTCCACCGCCATTCCGCGCGCCTCTTCCGTGCGGGTGGAGGAGTTGGCGACATTCGAGGTGATCTCGTCCAGCGCCGCGGCGGTCTCTTCCAGCGAGGCTGCCTGCTGTTCGGTGCGGCGGGAGAGATCCGATGCGCTCTGTGAAAGCTCGCGCGAGCCGTTGTCGATTGCGCCGGTGGCTTCAGAGACGGCCTGCATCGTGTCCCGCAACTGCGCCACGGCAGAGTTGAAATCGGCGCGCAGCCCTTCGAAATCCGGACTGAACGGGCGGCTGAGGGTGAAGGCGAGATTGCCGCCGGAAAGCTGCTTCAAGCCCTCCGCCAGACCTTCGGTCGCCTGCGCCATATTGGCTGCCCGCACCCGGTCGGCCTCCGCATTGCGCTGGCGCTCCGTGTCCTGGGCGGTGCGGTTATCCTCCGCCTGCCTCTCCATCTCGCGGGCACGCAAACCGTTATCCTTGAACACCTGAACGGCCCCTGCCATCTGGCCCACTTCGTCGCGCCGGTTCACACCGTCGATCGTCACGGCAAGATCGCCGCCGGCAAGTGTGACCATGGTTGCCTGTAACTGCTTGATCGGGCGTACCAGCCAGTTGCGGATGGCGAAGAAACCGATCGAAAGCACGAGAATGAGGCCGATGAGCACGCCGCCGAGTGTGGTCATCGCCGTGGTGTTGGCGGTGCTGCCAAGGTGTTCGGCCCTGGTCGAGACACCGTTGATGATGGCGTCGGTGATTTTTGTCGAGCTTTCGGCAAAGGCGGCGAACTGCGGCTGGCAGCCGGTGAGGAAGGCCTGCTGCGATGCAAGCATGTCGGCTTCCGTTTTTGCCGCCTCGCCAAGCCGGATTGCCGGGGCGCAAGCCTGCTGCAGGATCGAAAGACCCGCGGCCTTCAGCGTCTGCAGGTCCCGGTTGTCGGGCAGAATGCCGATCGCCGCATCCATGCGCTCCGTAAATCCCGCCTGCGCATGCTGCATCTCGGCGGTCGCCGCTGCATTCCCGTCCTGAGTGCGCGACATCAAAAGATCGCCGATCGCTGCCCGCGCCATCTGGATCGACCGGTTGGCGCGCGCCACCGAAAGCGATGCCGCACTCTCCTTGTGCAGCAGATCGCCATAGGAACCGTTGATCTGATAGATGCGGGAACTGCTGTAGCCGGCGATGCCGATGGCGAAAACGCCAAACAGCGCCATGATGGCCATGAACTTACCGACGATCGAAATATGCTTCATCAAAATGCCCCAGTTGCAAAGAGTGCGTCGGGGCCGATGGTAGCTGCAGGTGTTTATGATTGCCTGTCAGCTAATATATTATTTCACATCTATCTAAAATAATACTCGTGAAGATTGCGGCGGTCGGATGGGACCTGCCTTATACTTGGCTTTAGCTAGGCCGTCAGCTTGGCAACGATAAGACGGGCAGCCTCGCGAGAAATGCCATCCGGGTGCATGAAGTTGTGAATCGACGCGCCCTCGATCATGGCGTCGAGCGACGCAGCCACATCGGGTGAGAAATGCCGCTCGAGCGCCTGTCTGCTCTTGGCCATCCATCCGGTCATGACGTGCCTCGTCTGCGGATTGCGCGCGACATAAGCGTATAGCTCCAGAATGAGGGTCATCTTGCGTTCGGTCACCGCGAACCAGCCGCAGATGACCTCCACGACCGCCTCGCGTGCCTCATCCACTGTCTGGGCCTTTCGAAAGGCGTCGTCGAAGTGATGGGCGATTTCCTGCGTCAGCTTGAGAAACGCCTGTTCGATCAGGTCGTCGAGGCTGGCAAAATGGTAGGTCATCGAACCAAGCGGCACGTCGGCCGCTTCCGCGATCCGCCGATGGGTCGTGCCGGATACACCCTGGACGGCAATGACTTCCAGCGTCGCCTCGATGATGCGTTCCTTGCGGTCGGGGTCGTACCGCCTGTTGCCGCTCGATGATCTGTCTGCCGTCATCAATTGCTCCTCATTCATGCCTTGACGATTTATGCGTACAAACGTACATAGTGCAAGTGTACATTTGTTCTTAACGTGGCCGATGGAGCCTTTCTTGACCACCTCAATTCAAAAACGACGATTGGCGCTATTTGCGTTCTTCTTCATTCCCGGCCTCTCCATGGCCTCCTGGGTCACGCGCACACCGGCGATCCGCGACAGTCTCGGCGTATCGATTGCGGAAATGGGTGCGGTGCTGTTCGGCCTGTCCGTGGGGTCGATGACGGGCATCCTGAGCGCCGGCGCGCTTGTTGGCCGTTTCGGCACACGCAAGGTGATGTTCAGCGGCCTTTGTTTTATCATTCTGTCGCTGGCCACACTGGCGCTCGGCGTCGCCATCGCATCACCGCTGACGGTGGCTCTGGGGCTGGCCTTTTTTGGTCTTGGCGTCGGAGGAGCGGAAATCGCCGTCAATATGGATGGTGCGGAAGTCGAGCGCATCACCGGTAAACATCTTCTTCATGCGCTGCATGGCTGCTTCAGCCTCGGCACGGTTTTCGGCGCCCTGATCGGCATCGCCCTCAACGCGCTGCATTTCCCGGTCTCGTTGCACATGGCGCTGATCGCGTTGATCTGCATTCCCGTCATGGTCACGGCCATCCGGCATATTCCGGTCCGCTCGGCAGTCCAGGACAATGAAGGCACGCATGCGGACGGTAAGGCTGGACACGCACCCGTCTGGAAGGAGCCTGTCGTCTTGCTGATCGGTTTCATCGTTCTGGCCATGGCGCTGGCCGAAGGTGCCGCCAACGACTGGCTTCCGCTGCTGATGGTCGACGAATACGGTTTCAGCCCGACCGCCGGATCGATGGTCTTTCTCGGTTTTGCCATCGCCATGACGGTCGGCCGTTTCGGCGGCGGTTTGCTTCTCAACCGGTATGGTCGTGCGACAGTGGTTGCCGTCAGCGCTGTCACCGGGGCGGCAGGCATTGCCATCGTCATCCTCGCCAGCCATCCGGCATTGGCGGCCGTGGCCGTCATCCTGTGGGGACTTGGCGCATCGCTCGGTTTTCCCGTCGCCCTCTCGGCTGCCGGCGATTCCGGCCCTAATGGTGCAGCACGGGTAAAAATCGTTGCCGTTGCAGGTTATGTCGCCTTCCTCGTCGGCCCGCCGCTTCTCGGCTTTGTGGGAGAGGAATACGGCCTGCGCAACGCCATGATTGTCGTGCTTGTTCTGGTCGCGCTTGCAACGTTTTGTGCGCCGGCCATCCAGCGTAGAGGCGTGGGTGCCAAGCCGGTCGAGGCATAAAACGAAAGCGCCGGATCGGTGTCGCAGATATTTCCGAAAACAAAAAAGGCGGTCCGAAGACCGCCTTTTCCGTAACTGAACCGGGATGGCTCAGATGTGCAGGCTTTCGCCTATCACATCATGTCCATGCCGCCCATTCCGCCCATGCCGCCAGGCATGCCGCCGCCAGCCGAATCCTTCTTCGGAAGTTCGGCGATCATGGCTTCGGTGGTGATCAGCAGCGAAGCAACCGAAGCTGCGTTCTGCAGAGCCGTGCGAACAACCTTGACCGGGTCGACGATGCCCATGGCGATCATGTCGCCATATTCAGACGTCTGGGCGTTGTAGCCGTAGTTGTCTTCGTTCTTCTCGAGGATCTTGCCGACCACGATCGAAGCTTCGTCACCGGCATTCTCGGCGATCTGGCGAACCAGTGACTGCAGAGCGCGGCGAACGATGTTGACGCCAGCTTCCTGGTCGTCGTTCTCGCCCTTGACGGTGATCTTGGAAGCAGAGCGGAGCAGGGCTACGCCGCCGCCCGGTACGATACCTTCCTGAACAGCAGCGCGCGTCGCGTTCAGAGCGTCGTCGATGCGGTCCTTGCGTTCCTTGACTTCGATTTCCGTCGAGCCGCCAACGCGGATGACGGCAACGCCGCCAGCGAGCTTGGCAAGACGTTCCTGCAGCTTTTCGCGGTCGTAGTCCGAAGTGGTTTCTTCGATCTGCGCCTTGATCTGGGCTACGCGGCCTTCAATGTCAGCCTTCTGGCCAGCACCATCAACGATGGTGGTGTTTTCCTTGGAGATCGAAACCTTCTTGGAACGGCCGAGCATGTCGAGCGTGACGTTTTCGAGCTTGATGCCGAGGTCTTCGGAAATGACGGTGCCGCCCGTGAGGATGGCGATGTCTTCCAGCATGGCCTTGCGGCGATCGCCGAAGCCCGGAGCCTTGACGGCAGCGATCTTCAGGCCGCCACGCAGCTTGTTGACGACGAGCGTAGCAAGCGCTTCGCCTTCGACGTCTTCAGCGATGATGACGAGCGGCTTGCCGGTCTGAACGACGGCTTCCAGAACCGGAAGCATCGCCTGCAGGTTCGACAGCTTCTTCTCGTGAAGGAGAATGTAAGCGTCGTCGAGATCGGCGATCATCTTTTCCGGATTGGTCACGAAGTAAGGCGACAGGTAGCCGCGGTCGAACTGCATGCCTTCGACGACTTCGAGTTCGGTTTCAGCGGTCTTGGCTTCTTCGACGGTGATGACACCTTCGTTGCCGACCTTCTGCATGGCTTCGGCAATGTCTGCACCAACCTGCTTGTCGCCGTTTGCGGAGATCGTGCCGACCTGGGCAACTTCAGCCGAGGTGGAGATCTTCTTGGCCTTCGCCTGCAGGTCCTTGACGACTTCTGCAACAGCGAGATCAACGCCGCGCTTCAGGTCCATCGGGTTCATGCCGGCAGCAACGGCCTTTGCACCTTCGCGAACGATCGCACGGGCCAGAACGGTTGCAGTCGTGGTGCCGTCGCCGGCGATGTCGTTGGTCTTCGAAGCAACTTCGCGGACCATCTGGGCGCCCATGTTCTCGAACTTGTCTTCCAGTTCGATTTCCTTGGCGACCGATACACCGTCCTTGGTGATGCGCGGAGCGCCGAAGGACTTGTCGATAACGACGTTACGACCCTTCGGGCCGAGCGTTACCTGCACTGCGTCAGCGAGGATGTCGACGCCGCGCAGCATTTTTTCGCGCGCAGAGCGGCCGAATTTTACTTCTTTAGCTGCCATTTTGAGAGCTCCTGAATAGAGGTTTCAGCGAATTACGAAAAAGGCGTAACCGGCAATCAGCCGATAACGCCCATGATGTCGGATTCCTTCATGATCAGAAGGTCTTCGCCGTTCAACTTGACTTCCGTGCCGGACCACTTGCCGAACAGGACGCGGTCGCCGACCTTGACGTCGAGAGCAACGAGTGCGCCCTTGTCGTCACGTGCGCCTGCGCCAACGGCGATGATTTCGCCTTCAGCCGGCTTTTCCTTGGCGGTGTCCGGAATGATGATGCCGCCCTTGGTCTTTTCTTCAGACTCGACGCGCTTTACGACAACGCGATCGTGCAGGGGGCGGAAAGTTGTGCTTGCCATTGTCTAATCCCTCGATCAAATGACATGGACAGGTCTCGAATAAGACCCGCGGATCTCGCTTAGCACTCCTTAAGTGAGAGTGCTAACGGAGCCCGAGATAAGGGTGGCCATGAGGCGAGTCAAGGACGGGCTCGAAATTTTCGTTGCCGCTCTGCAGCATCAGGCTGAACAGGATTAACGGCCCCGAAGCCCCGATCCCCCTTATTCGGGGAGGCGGCTAGTGCCAGCCGAGTTTGGCCTCAGCATGGCAATCGCACGACAGGGACCGTCATACAGCCTTAACATGACATTTATACGGAGGCGCATTCGGCTTGGAGGGTGGTGGCAAAGTCCCCTCTGGCCTGCCGGCCATCTCCCCCAGAATTGGGGAGAAGACCTGCGGCAAACGCCTTGGCACAATTGAGCCAAGGCGGGAGCGGCTGGGTTAAGCCCTCCCCCTTG
>UBNQ01000019.1 GCA_900466875.1 Hyphomicrobiales bacterium
TCCTGATCTGCTCTCCGGCGTCGTCGATGCGCCGCCGCGGCTTGCCATGGAAATGGCAGATCTTATCCGCTTCAAAACCTTGACGTTGACGGCAATTGGATTTCAGCGGAATGGCGTTTGGGGAGAGGAAACGGCCTCTCAGAAGATCGAGCACCTTGGCCTGATGTTCGGCGCACTGGCCGCGTCACCGAAGGGCTCCCCTCGATCGCGCTATTGCGTCAAGCCACGCGCTTGGTCTGGCTCATCACCATATCGACATGAATATTGCCGAATGGGCATGCCAGTGCGCCACTCTCGTCTTTCTCGATCAACCCCAGTTCGACGAGCACCGCCGCGTCTTCGTGAACGCGTTTCACATCACGTCCAAGCCTGCGCGCCAGTTCGCGAACACCAACCGTACCACTGCCCAGGAGTTCATTGAGAAGCTGCCAGCGCTTTTCGGTCAGTCGGGAGAAGAATGAACCCGGCGTCTCGAAATTCAACGTTTCACCTTGGTATTCGCCCGTCGCAAGACCCTGCTTCGCGCGCTGTCCAGCGGCGCGCAAGGCGGATTTCCAATCTGGATTTGTCGTGATCGTCAAAGTTCTCATGACTGCCTCCGTTTTTCGATCTCGGACATAAAGTCTTCGATAAGCTGATCCAGCGTGGTGAACGTGTAGGGATATTCCTCACCGTCCAGATGCTTATGGTCACCCTTGCCACGCTCATTGTCGAATCCGACGATGCGTTGTCCATCGCGGACGTAGACCATTCTGTATTTGAACCCGTGCTCTGTTGGCGGTACGGGCGTTGGCACCTTCCAAATAACAAACTGGATAATGCTGCCGTCGTCTCCAACACTACGGTGTTCTGTTATTTTCTGCGCCTTCATGTTGTCTATAATGCCAACACCTCATCCAGTGGTCAAGGCCAGCTCTTACCCTTTGGAATATCAGCATCGATCTTAGGCTGATGAAGCATGCTTCCCGCTCTAGTAAGTGGAAGGGGAATCCTTGGAGAAGAAGGTGGCAGTAGCGGCATCGGTCATGACCGACAATGGATCATCGATCCCATAGATGGCACGGCCAACTACATGCGCAATCTGCCCTGGTGGAGTGTCTCCATCGCCTTGTTCGAGAAGGGGATGCCATTTGCAGGTATCGTGCATGCTCCCGCCATGGGGGTGACGATGACTGTGGTACGAGGTGAAGGGGTGAAATGTAACGGCAGGGCGCTCGTAATCTCTCCCGCTGTGAACAAGTCCGCGCCAATGGTCTTGTCCGGCATCGCTCCACAAAACGTCTTCTATGGTCGAGCGGAACACGTTTCCAGAATGATTGTTGCCGAGTTGGGAGGCATTGAAAGGCGGTTGGGGTGTGCTACGGCAAGCATCATGCAGGTGCTGCTCGGAAAGGCGGATCTCTATGTCGGCTTGGGTGAACACATATGGGATATCGCCGCAGTCGCCACGATCGCGGAGGAACTGGGACTGAGACACACGATCGACTTCAGCAAGCGCGATGTTTCGGAGGAGCCCTTCGACTTCATCTGCGGGAATTCGCTACTGGTGGACAGCGCAAGAGAGGCGATGTGGAGAGATGGGTACCGTTTAGCAAATTGAGTAAACAAGATCGGTCCCATCAAGGAGGAGAACGAGCTCCTCATTATATGCTTGCGAAAGTAAGGTCTTGACCGGATCCGAACCTGCGACGATGCAGTTTTTTGAAAAGGTCCTGCGATCGTTAGGATTTGGCAGTGTAGTGCGATTTGTGGAACTAGCGGAAGCGACTGGGATGACCCAGTCCGATGGAGTGGCGAAAACCTCAACCGTACCGCCTTTCTTAGCCCAAGTTCTTATTTGCTGGCCGGGCCTGATGCTGCAAACACCTCCCAGAGCCATTCGACGAAAACTCGCACCCGTGGCGCCAATTGGCGGTTGCGCGGATAAAGCACAGAAACAGGAGAGGGTTCTGGCGGGAATTCCGGCAGCAGTTCGACGAGAACACCCGCAGCAAGGTCCTCTTTCACATGATAGCGCGGCACCTGGATGATGCCGAGGCCGATATGGGCGGCGCAGACGAAACTCTCCGCCGCATTGACGGTGATGGAAGTGTCGATGGTCTTCGTCACCCGTTTGCCGTCGACGAGAAATTCGAGCGGTAAGGGGCCGGTGCTACCGGTTGCGCGAAATCCCACCATTTTATGGATCGACAGATCGTCGGGATGTGAAGGGCGGCCGTATCTGGCTAGATAACTGGGCGACGCCACCGTTACCTCGTCGAGCATCGCGACACGCCTGGCAATCATGTCGCTGTCTTGCGGAATGCCGACGCGCAGCACACAGTCTATCCCCTCGCGCACCAGATCGACGAGCCGGTCTCCCTCGCTTAGGTGAAACTCGATATCGGGGTAGGCTTTCAGGAATGACGGTAGGCTGGGCAGCACGAAATGCCGGGCAAGCGTGCCGTGAACATCAACGCGCAGCAATCCCCTGGGCTTGGCGCCGGCAAAAGCGCTTTCGGCATCCTCGATATCGTCGAGGATCGAAAGGCAGCTCTGATAATAGGCCTCGCCATCCAGTGTCGGGCTGACATGGCGTGTGGTGCGGTCGAGCAGCTTGATGCCGAGCCGCGCTTCCAGCTGCTTGATCGCGTCGGTCACTGTCGAGCGTGGCAGGCCGGTATCTTCTGCTGCAAGCGTGAAACTGCGCCTTTCCACCACTCGCGTGAAGACGCGCATCGCATCAAATCGATCCATCTCTACTGTTCGCCATTCTCGGATTCTGATGCGTAATAATGCTTGATTATCCGCCAAAGGAAAAGTGAGATCTTCCGTTCGTCATCATGCGCGACTGCGCAGAAGAATGGAGAATGGAAATGTCCACATCGGAAAAAGTAGCGATCGTCACCGGAGCGTCGCGTGGCATCGGCGCGGCGATCGCCAGGCAACTGGGCAAGGACGGCTTTACGGTTATCGTCAATTATGCGGGCAGCGCCGACGCTGCCGCAAAGGTGGTGCAGGAGATCGAACAGGCTGGCGGTAACGCCGTCAGCGCTCAGGCCGATGTTTCCGACGCAGCCCAAGTCCGACGCATGTTCGACGCCGCCGAAACCGCGTTCGGCGGCGTCGATGTGCTCATCAACAATGCCGGCATCATGATGCTGGCACCGCTGGCCAATGCCGACGACCAGAATTTCAGCCGACAGATCGACATCAATCTAAAGGGCACGTTCAACACCCTTCGCGAGGCCGCGACCCGCCTTCGTCCGGGCGGCCGCATCGTCAATTTCTCCACGTCGGTCGTCGGTCTGAATCTCGAGAATTACGGCGTCTATGCTGCGACGAAAGCTGCAGTCGAAACGCTGACGGCGATCCTGGCAAAGGAAATGCGGGGCCGCAACATCACCGTCAATGCCGTCGCGCCCGGCCCGACTGCGACCGACCTCTTCCTCAACGGCAAGTCCGACGAGCTGATCGAAAAGATGGCGAAGACGAACCCGATTGAGCGGCTCGGCACGCCAGAAGACATCGCCAATGCGGTTTCTTTCCTCGCCGGCCCGCAGGGCGGCTGGATCAACGGCCAGGTGCTTCGCGCCAATGGTGGCATGGTTTGAGCCTGTCGCTGCGAAACCGAAAATGTTTTTAAAGGAGTAGTATCATGTCACGGAAGATTGTCCTTGTGACCGGTTCGTCCAGCGGCTTCGGTCGCCTGACCGCCGAAGCGCTCGCCCGCGCCGGCCATGTCGTTTACGCCTCGATGCGGGATATTGCCGGACGCAATGCCACACATGCTGCTCGGATGGGTGAACTTTCCGTAGCCGAGGGCATAGACCTGCTGCCTCTGGAACTTGATGTCCAGTCGGAGGCATCGGTCAACGCCGCCATCGAAACGCTGATCGGCGAGAGCGGGCGGATAGATGTCGTCGTGCACAATGCAGGCCACATGATGTTCGGTCCGGCCGAGGCCTTCACGCCGGAACAGTTCGCGGCGCAATATGACGTCAATGTGCTCGGCACGCAGCGTATCAACCGGTCGGTCCTGCCGCATATGCGTGCCCGCCACGAAGGCCTGCTGGTATGGATCTCAAGCTCCAGCGTCACCGGCGGCACACCGCCCTACCTGTCGCCCTATTTCGCCGCCAAGGCGGCGATGGATACGCTCGCAGTCCAATATGCCCGCGAACTCAGCCGTTTCGGTATAGAGACGACGATCATCGTGCCCGGTGCCTTCACGAAAGGCACCAATCACTTCGCCCATTCGGGGAGCCCGGCGGACGAAGCCCGCGTGGCGAAATATGAGGCCGGTCCCTATGCCGGTTTCGGCGAAATGGTACAGAAGGCCTTTGCCGAGATCGTTCCCGACGACGCCGATCCGGCACCGGTTGCCGCCATGATTGCCGATGTGGTCGGCATGGCCTTCGGCACGCGTCCCTTCCGACTGCATTACGATCCGACCGAGGACGGTGCGGATATCGGCTTCGCCGTCATCGACCGGCTGCGCGCCGAGATGCTGCACAGGGTCGGGCTATCCGACCTGCTGAAGCCGGCAGGCCATCAGGACCGCTGACAAAAGCCTGCAAAACTTCCGGTGAGATCGTCTCGCCGGGCTTTCTTCGGCCAGATCGGGAGTGCCTTGAAAAGGCGTAGGCTTGTATCGTCATTTGCGGTCTCCTGCAGTTCGGCCTGTTCGTCACCTTCGGATGGCTCTGGCATATCGGCAGGTTTCCGGATGCCGACGTCCTGAAGCTGTTCATCGCCATCTGGGCGGTGATTTCGCTGATCAGCATGTGGGTCGGGGTTGCGAAAGCCGGCTATCCGATCCGCGAGGAGCTTTCGTGCTGCCGCAGCACGTTCTGGTCGCTTGCCTCATCCTTTGGGGAAGCTGAACCCAACCACAGTCCAACAGATATCAAACAGGAGATGTACAGATGGCTGCCTTCAATTCGAAATTCTTCGGTCTCACACTGGTCGCAGCCGTCGTCGCCGCGATCGCCGCAACCGCTTCGGCGGGTCTCGGCTGGCCGGTATGGGCCATGTTCATTGGCTGGGTAGCATTCTTTACCAATCAACAATCGGCAAAAGGCGCGATCCGCAGCTATCTCTGCCTGTCGATCGGCGTCGCGCTTGGCAATTTTGCGGCTTTGGGTGTGAGTACACTCATCCCGCTGATCGACTATCTTGCTTTCGGTGCGGTGGTCTTCGCAGTCGCGATCATCGTCGTGTCGCTGAGGGCAGCACCAGTGCTCAACAACGTCGCGGCCTACTTCTTGGGGCTGATCGCCTTCTTCGCTAGTCATCTTGCACCGGGCATTAATGCTTTCGGAGAGCTCGCAGCAGTCAGCGCGCTTGGCGTTGCCGCGGCCCTCGCAGCGCATGCGATCCAGATTAAGGTAGCGCGTACCTAGCCGGGTAAGGGAAGTGCGGTGATCTTATTGGATCACCGACTGTGGCTCTGCCGAGCCAGGCACCGGCGGACACCGATAATTGAACTGCTGCCACGTAGAGCGAACCGCCTGTTTCGAGGTGGCTTTGCGACCGGGCGCACTTGACCCGGACGTTTGCAGCAAAACCTGGCTTCACGCCTGCCCAATGGCGCCGAGTCTCCCGTTGGCGGGAGCGCCGTGCACAGGCTCCTCCCATGGCGTGCTCACCACCGGGACCTCCCCGAATTTATAAACTCCAGTCGGCTTGTCAGAGTAAAAATGCGCTGAGAGTGACTTCGGGATAAAATGACGCCTTGGAATCTGTTCCGGGCTTGCGTCAACTCAATAATGAATGAGCCTGAGTAGGATAATGACGTGGGGAGCCGCGCTGGACTGAAGAGCTTGGATACTCGCCGGCGGCCACATGAAATGTCTCGGGCCTGGATTACCGCATGGATAGCCAAGAACCGGAAGCTTGCTCTCTCGGATTGACCACCGTCGATATCCTTGTATCGGGCGTGGTACAGGGCGTTGGTTTCAGACCCTTCGTCTACCGAATCGCCAATCAATTGGGCCTTCGCGGGACGGTCCTCAATGACGGCAGGGGTGTGGCGATCGTCGCACAAGCACCTCAGCGACAGCTGGATGACTTTGTCAACGCATTGCGTCAGAAACACCCGCCGCTTGCAAAGATCGCCTCGCTAGAGGTCTCCCCCAGACAACACTCTTCGATCATAGAAACATTCAGGATCATTGCCAGCGGCACAGCCGCGACAAAGGCAAGCGCGTGGATACCTGCCGACACCTTCGTCTGCGATGACTGCCTGCATGAGATGTGCGATCCAACCGATCGCCGTTATCGTTACCCATTCATCAACTGCACCAATTGCGGTCCACGCTACTCGATCATCGAACGAATGCCCTATGATCGTGCGACGACAACCATGAGCCGCTTCGCCATGTGCCCGGCATGCAGTAGCGAATACGAAAATCCAGGCGACCGCCGGTTTCATGCGCAGCCCAATGCCTGCCCGATCTGCGGTCCACGCCTCCAGCTTGTCGATAGTGCCGGTACCAACGTCGCAACCGACGATATTCCAGGCTTTGTCAGGTCGGCCTTGCGTGAAGGCAAGATCGTCGCGATCAAGAGCGTCGGAGGCTTTCACCTCGCCGTCACACCCTTCGGTGAACAAGCCGTTGACGAACTGAGGAGAAGAAAAAGGCGGGACGCCAAGCCCTTTGCCCTGATGGCAGCCACCATCGACGTCGTCAGGCGCTACGCACATGTTTCATCAGATGAGGCGGATGTTCTGGAATCACCCGCCCGCCCGATCGTGCTGCTCTCGCGCGCTTCCGATAGTGCCATCGCCAAGACCGTCGCGCCAAGGAGCCCGATGCTCGGCTTCATGCTGCCGTCGGCACCTCTGCATTACCTACTTCTTGAAGAACCAGACCTGCCGGCCATCGTTATGACGAGCGGCAATATCTCTGGCCAGCCTATCTGCCGCAGCAATGAAGAAGCACTGCGCGACCTCACATGTATCGCAGATTATGTCCTGCTGCACGATCGCGAAATTCACACCCGTGTGGACGACACCGTTATGCGGGTATCGCGAATGAACGATTGGGGGAGACCAAGTCTCACTTTCTTTCGACGTTCCCGCGGCTTTGCGCCAAACCCAATCCATCTGCCGGGAAAATCCGGCGCATCAATCTTTGCCTGCGGCGCAGAACTGAAGACAACGGTTGCAGTTTCGCGCGGCAATGAGGTTTTCCTCAGCCAACATATAGGCGACATCAAGAACGAAGACACGTTTGCAGCCCATCAGGCAATCGCCGGTGAACTTGCACGCCTTAACGGTATCCGGCCACATGTGATCGCCTGTGACCTGCATCCCCAGTTCCGCGCGACCAGAGAGGCATTGGCGCAGACCACACTTTCGGTCGAACTCGTTCAGCACCACCATGCTCACATGGCGTCATGCATGGCGGAAAACGGACTGACCGGACAGACTATCGGGGTGATTTTCGATGGCACCGGTTATGGAACGGACGCCACGATCTGGGGTGGCGAATTTCTCGTCGGTGATTACGAGACTTTCGAACGCGCCGCCCATCTGCGGCCCTCCCTGTTGCTGGGAGGCGATCAGGCCATCCACGAGCCTGTCAGGACTGCGATCGCGTTGTTGCTTGAAACATTCGACACGCTTGAGGCCCTCCCGCCGATCCTGCCGCCATTACGCGTCCTCGATACGCAACAAAGGCGCATTTTCGAGATGATGTTTTCGAGGCGTATCAACGCAATGCCGCATACCAGCATGGGCAGGTTGTTCGATGGTGTCGCCTCTTTGCTGGGCCTGTGCCATGCTGCCGAATATGAGGGACATGGGCCGATCGATCTCGAGGCACGCCTCGGCCGTGATCACCGGATGGCTGAACCATTCGAATACGCCATCGAGGTAAACGAAGGCGGACGACTGGAGATCGATTTTCGGCCCATCGTCCGGTGCCTTGTCGACGGGTTGGCAAAAAATGTGCCGACAGCCCTGCTCAGCCGCCGCTTTCACTCGACCATCGTTCATGTCACAAGCCAGGTCTGCGAGCGCTTGTCGGAGCGTTTCGGCACGCGGCAGATGGTTCTGAGCGGTGGTGTTTTCCTGAATGAATTTCTGCTCGTCAATACCTTCGCCCGTCTGCAGTCTCTTGGCTATTCGGTCCATTATCAGACGGCTGTCCCGCCCAATGACGGCGGCATTTCGCTCGGCCAGGTGGCCGTCGCCAATGCAAGGGCCCTCCGTCGCGCTGCGGCATTGTCGCAGTGACCGCATGCACCGCTGAATTGTCCGCTGGCTGACGGAAATCCTACCACAATCGTTCTATCCGGGTTTCGATCACCTGCAAGGGGCGGGTACGAGCGTACGGTTGCGGTTAATGACAGATATTTCAAGCATAGGCTGGATCGGCCTTCTCCTCACCCTTGCCAGCGAAATCGCTGCACTGCTGATGATCCGGGATATCCGCAGAATGCTGTCGGCATCCTGCATTGCCGAAATCGGCTATGTGTTGATGGGGATCGGTGCGGGAACACTGATAGGTGATACCGGTGCGCTGATGCATCTCGGCTACCAGGTCGTCATGCGTCTGTTGGTGATCACTGCCGCCGCCCAGTTGATCCGGCGCACCGGCTCATCGAAACTCGACGATCTTGTCGGCAGTTCCGAGCGCGTTCCTTTCGCCTCGCTGATGTTCGGTTTCGGAATGTTCTCGGTCATGGGCCTGTCGCCGTTCAAGGGTGCTTTCTCGAAATTCGTCATCCTCTACGCCGATATCGAGAACGGCGCGTGGATACTGGCGCTTGGCGGAACCATCGCCAGCATGATCAGCGCGGTCTATTTCATCCGTGTGGTCCAGGCGATCTGTCTTCAGCGCCAGACCCACGGCATCCTGCAGGACAAGCCGATCTCGTTCTTCACATTGACCGCGGCCGATATACCGATGGCGGTACTGGCCGTGATCACGATCGGGCTCAGCTTGTTTCCAGAACCGTTTCTCGATGCGGCAGCCCATGCGGCAGGCATGGTCGATCTCTCGCAGCTACCCGAATTCGAGACTGGCTGGAGCGCTCAGGTCCTCCTTCCCTATCTCGGCGGATTCCTGCTCTTTGTCCTGGGCCGTTTCTCACAGAACCTGCGAAGTGTCGGAGCCGTCACGATTGCCCTTGCGACGCTGGTTATGATGGCAACCTCGTTGAGGCTGGGTGATGTCGGCGATTATTTCGCCCTTATTTTCGCGGGTATTGGACTTGCCGTCACGGTCTATTCGGTCCGCTACATGGTGCATTCGCATGCGGCCAACCGTTACTATTTCTTTCTTTTCATCATGATCGGCTCGCTGATCGGCGTGGCGACCTCTAATCACCTCGGCAATTTCTATCTGTTCTGGGAGTTGATGACCTGGAGTTCCTACCTGCTCGTCATCCATGAGCAGACTGAAAAGGCGCTCAAGGCCGGCAAGACATATTTCCTCATCTGCGCGTCCGGCGCTTATGTCATGCATCTGGGCATCCTCATACTCCACGCCCAGCTCGGCACGTTCGAGCTTGCAGAAATCGCCGAACGCATGCCGCAACTGACGCCAGTCATGAGCGGCCTGATCGCAGTCCTTTTCCTGATCGGCCTCGGGTCGAAGGCCGGCCTCTTTCCGCTGCACAGCTGGCTGCCCGAAGCGCATCCGGTGGCGCCGTCCTCCATTTCCGGGCCGATGTCGGGCATCCTCACCAAGGCCGGTCTTCTCGGCATCGTCAAGATCCTGTTTGTCGCCTTCGGCGGCGCGGCCATTCTGCATCAGGATCTGCTTGGCGGCGTGACGGGCCCTGGCTTGGTTCTGATCCTGCTCGGCGCCATCACATTCCTGATCGGCGAGATCCAGGCTTACCGGCAGACCGACTTGAAGCGAATGCTCGCCTATTCGACGCTCGCCCAGATCGGCGAGATCACCATGATAATCGGCGTCGGCACCTATCTCGCTCTTGCGGGTGCACTTACCCATATCGCCAATCACGCGATCATGAAGACCATGCTGTTCTTCTGCGCAGGCGCCTTCATCATGCGTGCTGCCGGCCATGCCCAGAGCCTGAACGCGCTAAAGGGCATCGGCCGCAAAATGCCGTTCACCGCGTTTTGCATGGGCATCGGCCTGCTGTCTATCATGAGCGTGCCGCCGTTCAGCGGTTTCGTCAGCAAGTTCATGATGATCTATGCCAGCGTCGAGGCCGGGCTTTATCCGGTTGCCGTCGTGATGCTGACCGGCGGTGTGATCGGCGCCATCTATTATGCCCGCATCTTGCGGGTGATATTCTTCGAACCCTATCATGGCCCTGAAATTTCGGAGGCACCCCTTGCAATGCGCTGCGTGGTCGGCGCTCTTGCGACACTCACTGTTGTCAACGGCCTCTATCCCGATGCGCTGCTGCAGCTGGTCACGCCGGTGATCGATCGGCTTGCTGCTTCCAGTGATCTCCTTCCCGCGGCCTTGCCACCGGTCACCATGCAATGGTCGTTGGCCGCGGCTGTCGCCGCCATCGGCGCAATCACGGTCTATCTTTTCAGCCGCGGCCATGCCGTGCGTGCCGGCACCCTGTCAGTCATCGTGATGATAGCAGCTCTTGCCGCCGTCGTCTGGCAGGCAAGCCGCTATGACGCGCTCTCCTTCTGGTATGCGATCACCATTGTCGCGATGGGGGCGATCAACCTCTGCTATTCGATCGGTTACATGGCGCATGGCCGGTCGCAGAACCGGTTCTGTTTCTATTTTATCGCCATGATCGCCGGCCTTCTCGGCGTCACGGCCAGCGGCAATCTGTTCTCCTTCTTCGCCTTCTGGGAATTGATGAGCAGCTGGACACTGTTCCTCGTGATCAGCCATGACGAAACAGAAGATGCGCTGCGCGAAGGCACCAAATATTTCGTCTTCAATTTCGCCGGCGCCAGTATCCTGTTTCTCGGGGTCACCATGCTGGCAGCATTGGCCGGCACGTTCCAGATTGCCGACCTCGCTACAGCCGTCTCCACAGTGCCGCCCGTCGATCTGATTTTCCCGACGGCGCTGATCCTCATCGGCTTCCTGATGAAAGCGGCGCAACTGCCGTTCCGGATCGACTACCAGATGCACACCGTCCCCGCCCCGACCCCGGTCAGCGGCTATATCTCGGCGGTGCTGCTGAAGGTCGGCCCATACGGAGTGCTTAAATTCTTCGTCGCGCTCGGCGGCGGTGCAGCCTTCATCCGCATGGCGGAGACGGCAAGCTGGATGCCGAACCTGATGCAGGCAACACAGGTCATCGCCGCAATTACCGTGCTCTATGCCGGCGCCATGGCCGTCGTGCAAAGCGGTATCAAGCGGCTTTTAATCTACAGCACCGTCAGCCAGCTCGGCTATATCCTGCTGGCGCTGTCGCTCGGCACCTCACTCGGCATTGCCAGCGGCCTGATGCATGCCGTCAACCACATGCTGTTGAAAAATGCCCTCTTCCTCGTCGCAGGGTGCATTCTTGCGCAGGCGCATATCAACAGCCTCGACGAACTCGGCGGCCTTGGTCGGAAAATGCCGGTGACCTTCGCCGTCTTCCTGTTTGCCGGCCTGTCGCTCGCCGGCATCCCGCCGCTCAACGGTTTCGGCTCGAAGCTCCTGATCTACGAGGCGGCATTCGAGAGCGGGCATTACATGCTGGGACTGTCCGCCCTCATGTCGAGCTTGTTCACGCTCGCGGCCATCCTGAAATTCGCCCACACCGCCTTCATGGGACAGATTTCCGAAAGAGCCTCAAAGATGAGGGACGCTCCGATGGTCATGCTGGCACCGATGCTGCTCCTCGTCGGGGCGAGCATCGTGGTCGGCCTCTTTCCAGGCCTGCTTCTTGTGCCGATCGCCCACGTTCAGGCAGCTCTCGACCTCGAACCGGTGCAGGCAAGCTGGCTGGGCGGCCTGCCGGGCGTGTCTTCCTACAATCCGCTCGTCATGACGATCGCGCTCGTCGCGACGGGCCTGATCGGCTGGCTCTATTATCGGCTATCCGGCAGCCGGCATGTGACGAGCTATGTGCATACGGGCGGTGGCGTAATGATCCCGAATGCCCGCATGCACCTGCCGGCATCCGCGCTTTACGAAACGCCTGAACGTCTGATCCGGCTGGCCTTGCGCGACAAGCCGTCGATCCAGGACCCGCAAACAGAAAGCCATGCCCATGACCTCTGATACATTCCGAACCCTGCTGACTGTGCTGGTCTTTCCGGGAGGGCTGTTCGCCATGGCACTGGGACTTGCGCTGAAAGGTGTCGAGCGACGGGCGATCGCCCGTCTGCAGCGTCGCATCGGGCCGCCGCTCATCCAGCCCTTCTACGACCTGGTCAAGCTGATGCGGAAGCGAACCCTCATTCCAGATACCGCCAATGCCTTTGTCTTCCTGGCCGTACCAGTCGCAGGTCTTGCCAGCATGGCGGTTGCCGCATCGATGATCCCGATCCCCGGTTTTTACGAGCCAAGCACGGGTCTCGGCAATCTCGTCGTGCTGTTCTACCTGATCTCGATCCCCGCAGTATCGCTGATGCTCGCCGGATCAGCGTCCGGTTCTCCCTATGGCGCAATCGGTTTTTCGCGCGAGATGGCGATTGTACTGGCCTATGAAGGACCGATCCTTCTGTCGCTGGTGGCCGTGGCGCTGCATGCCGGTGCCGTGACCGGCCAGCCGATCCTGCTCAGCCTGACCGAGATCGTCCGTTACCAGCAGGAACATGGTGCCTTCCTGTTCGATCCGTGGATGTGGCCGGCACTTCTCACCTATCTCTGCTTCATTCCGGCCAATCTCGGTATCGCGCCCTTCGATATCCCGGAGGCCGAATCGGAAGTGCTGGAAGGGCCGTTGGTGGAATACTCCGGCCCGCCGCTCGGGCTCATGAAGCTGATGTCCGTCACCAAGTCCGTCGTCGTGCTCGGGCTTGGCATCGCGCTGTTCTTCCCCAACGGCCCCGCTGGCCTCGCCGGGTTGTTCATCTTTCTCGTCAAATGCCTCGTGCTTGTTCTCGCCGTGTCGGTGCTGAAGGCCGCGGTCGGACGCATGCGCATCGATCAGGCCGTGCTCTTCTATCTCAAATGGCCTGAACTGCTCGGCTTTGCCGGGCTCGCTCTCGTCATCGCTCGCTTCTAGGAAATCGCCCAATGGACTTCTTTTCCAAGGCCGCCCGAAAATCACCCTGGCTCTATCGGATCAATGCAGGTTCCTGCAACGGTTGCGATGTCGAGCTTGCCACCACGGCCTGCATTCCACGCTACGACGTGGAGCGTCTCGGATGCCAATATTGCGGCAGCCCCAAACATGCAGACATCGTGCTGATCACCGGGCCACTGACGGCGCGCGTCAAGGACAAGGTCCTGCGCGTCTACGATGAGATCCCCGATCCCAAGGTGACGGTCGCGGTCGGCATCTGCCCGATCTCCGGCGGCGTGTTTCGCGAAAGTTATGCCATCGAAGGACCGATCGACCGCTACCTGCCGGTGGATGTCAACGTGCCAGGCTGTCCGCCGCGTCCTCAGGCGATCATCGAGGGCATCGCCAAGGCAATCGAGATCTGGGCGAAGCGGGCATAGGAGACAGTCATGGCATTCCTGAAGATCCTCTTCGACAATCTGCGCAAGGGACCGGCAACCGAGGCCTTTCCCTTCGGCGAGGCGGCAACGCCCGATGCCTATCGCGGCAAGGTGACGTTCGACGAAACGAACTGCGTCGGCTGCAATATGTGCGAGCATGTCTGTGCCGGCGGCGCCATCCGTTTCTCCGAGCAGGAAGACGGGCTGCATTTCCTCATCTGGCACAACACCTGCATTTCCTGCGGCCTTTGCGCCCACTATTGCCCGACCAAGGCGATCAAGCTCAGCAATGACTGGCACTTGTCGCATCTGCAGGAAGAAAAATACGAACAGGTCGACCATGCGGTCGTCCCCTACCGGCACTGCACCTCCTGCGGCGAGCGGCTGCAGCCGGGCGGGCCGATGCTGCATCAACTTGCCTTCAAGGGCACCAACCCGCGGTCTCAGCGACTGATGAACATGTGCCCGGATTGCCGGCGTAAGGCCAGCTATAGTGGAGAAGCGCTATGAATGAAGCCTCTGACATCATTGACCTGGTGGCATCTGTTGCTCGGACGATCCCGGGAGAATTTTCCTTCAACGAAGACAAGCATGGCAGGGTGACGGCCTGGATCACGCTGCAAAACAGCACGGATCTGGTTGCCGCGGCCCGAGCGCTCAAGGCAATCGGCGCGCGGTTGAGCATGATCACCGCTCTGTCGGATCAGCCCGAGAGCATCAACACGATCGCCTATCACTTCGACATAGATGGAAGCACGGTCACATTGAAGGTGGGCGTCGAGCCGGGCGGCAGCGTGGAAACCATCGTGCCGCTGTTTCGCAATGCCGACTGGCATGAACGTGAGTTCATGGAACTCTACGATCTGCATGTCAGCGGCCGCGCCAACAGTCGGCGGCTGTTCCTTGACGAAACCATCGACCGGCGGGTGATGCAGCGGCTCATCCCGCTCTCCGTCCTGTCCAATGCAGCAAGTACGACCATGCTGTTCGAGAAACTGATCGTCGATCGGGAGAAGTCGAGATGAAATCCTTTGAAATGCCTGTAGGCCCGCTTCACGTCTCGCTCGAAGAGCCGATGTATTTTCGCATCGATGTGGAAGGCGAAGAGGTCGCGGGCATCGAGATCACCGCCGGCCATGTCCATCGCGGCATCGAGTACCTGACGGCAAAGCGTAACATCTATCAAAATCTTGCCCTGATCGAGCGGGTCTGCTCGCTGTGCTCCAACAGCCATCCGCAGGCCTATTGCATGGGGCTGGAAAAGATTGCCGGCATCGAGGTGCCGGAACGGGCGCAATATCTCCGGGTGATCGCCGACGAAATCAAGCGCGCTGCGTCCAACATGTTCAATGTGGCGATTCTGGCCCATATCGTAGGCTTCGAGTCGCTTTTCATGCATGTCATGGAAGCGCGCGAGATCATGCAGGACACCAAGGAGACGGTGTTCGGCAACCGCATGGATCTGGCCGCCAATGTTATCGGTGGCGTCAAGTTCGATATCGCCGAGGATCGCATCGCCTATGTCATAGCCCAGCTTAACCGGCTGGAGCCTATCCTCGTCAAAGAGATCATTCCTCTCTACGAGACCAATTCATCGATCCTGTCGCGAACCCGCGGCATCGGCCTCATCAATCGTGACCAATGCATCGATTATGGGCTGATGGGACCGGTCGCTCGGGGATCAGGCTATGCCTATGACGTGCGCTCCGCCGCTCCCTACGCGGTCTATGATCGCCTCGATGTCGACGTTATCACCTACCCGGATGGCGATGTCTGGTCGCGAGCCATGGTGCGGCTGAAGGAGGTGGTCGAGGCCATCCGACTGATGCGGCTTTGCCTGCGCGAGCTGCCGGAAGGTCCGCTGACGTCCGGTCCCCTGCCGTTCATACCGGCCGGCGAAGCAATCACCAAGGTCGAGGCGCCGCGTGGCGAGCTGATCTATTACCTGAAGACCGATGGCACCGACATTCCGGCGCGGGTGAAGTGGCGCGTACCGACCTACATGAACTGGGATGCGCTTGAGGTGATGATGGTCGGCGGTCGCATCTCCGACATTCCATTGATCGTCAACAGTATCGACCCCTGCATTTCCTGCACCGAGCGATAACTCCTTTTCGCTCCCCAAGTCGTCTCCCTGCATGGCGTGCGCATCAAAAATGCGCACGCCATGCGCGTTTTGACGCAGAAACCCCTTCGCTTCCAGGTTTGTCGTCTGGCTGACAGAACCTTCTCCCGGACAGGCGTAACCCGGTTCTCAGGAGAGAGGTTGGAGCGTCGCAGACATGCACGAGATCACTATAACCTGCGCCCTGATGAAGGTCGTGAGCGAGGAAGCCCAGCGCCGTGGTGGCGGCAGGGTCACCGAGATCGCGATGACGATTGGCGGCCTGCACGGCATCGAGCCCGCGGTTCTGGAATCCTCGTTCAGCCTGCTTGCCGAAGACACGATCATGGCCGGCGCCCATCTCAGGATCAATCAACTGCCGGTGCGCGTCTTTTGCCGGCAGTGCGACAGCATTCTTGTCGCAGACGCACGCTTTCGATGCGGGTCCTGCCACGGCAATGACGTGAGGATCCAGCCTTCGGAAGGAATGACTGTCGATGAAATCGTCGTCTGCGCCTGCGAGGCATAGCGGCCACTGGCGAAGCGGACCTGGAGAACGGAAGATGCAGCAAACGCAAGTCAAGGAAAACGTCATAATCTACGCGGAGCCGGACCGCTGTCTTGGCTGCCACTCATGCGAATTGGCATGCGCGGTAGCCCATGGTGGGGAAGGCCACGACATCGTCAGTGCAGTTGCGGCGCATCTGCCGCTGCATGCCCGCAATCAGGTCGTTTCAGTGGATGGCGCGACGATGCCGATGCAGTGTCGCCAGTGCGAGGATGCTCCCTGCACGCTGGTCTGTCCGACCGGAGCCTGCCATCAGGCCAAAGGGCAGATCCAGATCGTCGAACAGCAATGTATAGGTTGCAAGCTCTGCGTCATGGTCTGCCCGTTCGGCTCCATCACGGTACGCTCCGAAGAGAGGCAGAAGGCCACGTCGATCACCAATCGCGGTGTCGCCAAGAAATGTGACCTTTGTGTCGAATGGCGCGCAAGCACCGGCAAGTCCGATCCGGCCTGCGTCGAATCCTGCCCGACCAAGGCGATCAAGATGGTCGACGTCAACGCCTATCGCGATGCGTTGCGGCTCGCCCGCGCCCGCGAGATCGCCCAGTCCCATCGTTCAATCCGTATTTCGCTCTAATCGAGGAGGCTCATTGATGGCCTGTCTAGACTGCTCCAGCTGCTCGTGCGATCCCGCTGCCACCGAAATGCTCGCGATTGCCGAAGCCCAAAGCATCGATACCGCCTGGAGCCGCTACGCGGCGCAGCAGCCGCAATGCGGTTTCGGAACCACCGGCCTTTGCTGTCGCATCTGTCTGAAAGGACCGTGCAGGATCGACCCGTTCGGCAAAGGCCCGCAATTCGGCGTCTGCGGTGCCGACCGTGACACGATCGTCGCCCGCCATATGGTGCGCATGATGGCATCGGGCGCGGCCGCCCATTCCGAGCACGGTCGTCACATCGCGCTTGCCATGCTGCATTTAAGCAAAGGCCATCTGAAGGACTATTCGATTCGCGATCAGGAAAAGCTGATGGTCGTTGCCAAGCGACTGGGTGTGAAGACCGACGATCGCGAGCTGATGGCGATTGTCAGAGAGCTTGCCGACATCACCCTCAGTGACTTCCAGAACCAGGATTATGATAAGCCCTGCAATTGGCTGAGTGCATCGCTTCCGGCACCACGCCTGAAGAAGCTTGGCGAGCTGGAGCTTCTGCCGCACAATATCGATGCTTCCGTCGCCCAGTCCATGTCGCGCACGCATCTCGGTTGCGATGCCGATCCGACCAACCTGATCCTTGGCGGCCTGCGCGTGGCGCTTGCCGACCTCGATGGCGAGATGCTGGCAACGGAACTATCCGACACGCTGTTCGGCACACCATCGCCGATCAAGACAACATCCAATATGGGGGTCCTGAAAAAAGAGGCAGTTAACATTGCCGTCAACGGTCACAATCCGCTCCTGTCGGACATCATCTGCGACGTCGCCGCCGACCTCAACGCCGAGGCCAAAGCGGCAGGCGCCAAGGAAGGTATCAACGTCATCGGCATCTGCTGCACCGGCAACGAGATCATGGTGCGCCATGGCATTCCGCTCGCCACCAACTACCTTTCTCAGGAATTGCCGATCTTGACCGGGGCGCTGGATGCCATGGTTCTCGACGTCCAGTGCATCATGCCGTCGCTGCCACGGGTGGCTGAATGCTTCCATACGAAGATCATCACCACCGACAAACATAACAAGATCGCCGGCGCCATGCATATGGAGTTCGATGATACGAAGGCTTCGGAGAATGCGGCATCGATCCTGCGCGTCGCCATCGAAGCCTTCAGACAGCGTGATCCGAAACGGGTGCATATCCCGAACTTCAAGCAGGAAGCCATTGTCGGCTTCAGTCTCGAAGCCATTACGGCGGCGCTTTCCAATATCAATGCCGACGATCCGCTTCAGCCACTCGTCGACAACATCGTCAACGGCAATATTCAGGGCGTCGTCCTGTTTGCCGGCTGCAACAATACCAAGACGCAGCAGGACAGCGCCTATCTCGATATCGCTCTATCGCTTGCGGCTCGCAACGTGCTGGTTCTCGCGACAGGCTGTGCTGCCGGTGCCTATGCCAAGGCGGGCCTGATGACGCAGGACGCCACCCGCCTTTATGCCGGCGAAGGCTTGAAGAGCGCGCTTACGGCAATCGGCGAGTCTGCCGGAATGAACGGCCCCTTGCCGCTGGTTCTGCATATGGGATCCTGCGTCGACAACAGCCGCGGCGTCGCACTCGGCACGGCATTGGCCAACAAGCTCGGCGTCGATCTCTCCGACCTGCCGCTTGTCGCCAGCGCCCCAGAAGCCATGACGGAGAAAGCCGTGGTCATCGGTAGCTGGGCGGTCACGATCGGCCTTCCCACTCACCTTGGCACTGTTCCGCCGATTGTCGGCTCCGATGTCGTGACCACGCTTGTTACCGACACGGCCCGGGATCTTCTGGGCGGATATTTCATCGTCGAGACCGATCCGGCCCTCGCAGCTGACAAGCTGTTCGACGCCATCCAGCAGCGCCGTAGCGGCCTGGGCCTCAAGACCTATAGCGCACCGGCTCCCGTTGCGCGGACGAAACTCGGATCGCGGCAGATGCCGCTTCTGCCGGAGCAGGTGTCATGAAGATCGCCGTAACGGGCAAGGGCGGTGTCGGCAAATCCACGATCGTGGGTTTGCTGGCCCGCGCACTTGCTGACGATGGCTGGAAGGTGCTCGCCATCGATGCCGATCCCGACGCCAATCTGGCATCGGCGATCGGTGTGCCGTCTGACACGCTCGCGGATCTGAAGCCGATTTCGAAAATGGTCGATCTGGCCCGCGAGCGAACCGGAGCCACGGACGGACCCGGCTCGCATTTCATCCTCAATCCGAAAGTCGATGATATACCCGATGGCTTCAGCGTTGAACATGCCGGCGTGAAGATGCTGTTGATGGGAACCGTCAACCATGCAGGAACCGGTTGCGTCTGCCCTGAACATGCCCTCGTCCGTACTCTGCTACGCCATATCCTGACCCGCAGGAAGGAATGCGTGCTGATCGACATGGAAGCCGGCATCGAGCATTTCGGTCGCGGAACGGTCGAGGCGGTGGACCTGCTGATCATCGTCGTCGAACCTGGCGCCCGCAGCTTCCAGACCGCGAGACAGATCGAACTGTTCGCCGGCGAACTCGGGATCAAACAGGTCTGCTATGTGGCCAACAAGATCGCATCTGATGGGGACCATGCCTTCATCGCAGCCCGTGCAGGCGAATGCGATCTGCTCGCGAAAATGTCCTTCGACGTCTCGGTCCAGACGGCCGATCAGGCTGGCCTTTCCTTCTACGACAGCGGCCCGGTAGGTCGGGAGCGGGCAAAGTCCCTGATGCAGGCACTGCTTGAACGCCTGTCTGCGAAAGGAGATCTGCAATGTGCCTAGCAACCGTAACCATCAATCGCGCTCCGTCGCCACCAGTGGCGATCGACGACGTCACGATCGTCAGTCTGGCTGACGGATACGTGCAAGTCTCCACTCTGTTTGGTGAGGAGCACCGCTTCACCGGCGTTTCCATCCGGCACATCGACACGCGCAAAGGCGTGACCATTCTGTTTGAGGAGGATCATTCTCTATGACACCGGAACATCAGGTAAAAATTCGACTTCGCACCTACGTAGCCCACTTTACCGACCATGTGGAAGACCATCTTGCCGAGATCAGTGCGCTCAAGCCCTCGCTCGCAGATGATGCTCAACTGACCCAACTTCTCGAACAGGCTATCGCGGATATGCAGACCGCACGCCAATCACTGCGGGCGGTTCTCGGTTCGCTTGAGGCTCCTCCAGCCACAGGTCACGGACACCATGCCCACTGATTTTCATCAAGGCGCAGGATGCGCCGAAGGCTACGCTTGTGCCGCAGGATTTCTTGCCGGCTGCTGAAGCCGGCGTTCGGGAGGCAATATGACGGCACGATTCAGCATAGCCCATGTTCTGACCGGCCCGGCCGGTGAAGGCTTTTTCAACGGGTTTCAGGCGCGGTCTCACAGCAAGGGGAGCATGATCTGTTTCGGCGAGAATGACGAGAACGGCATCTTCGTCGTGATGAACGGCAGGCTGCGTGTCTACATGGTTGGCGAGGACCGGGAGATCACCCTGTTCTATCTGGTCTCCGGTGACATCTTCTGTCGCCATTCGGGCTGTCTGATCGAGGCGGTCGAACAGAGCGAGCTGCGCGTTACCGACATGAGGACATTCGCAGCCAAGATGGAAAAGACCCCTGCCCTGTCGCATGGCCTCATCTCCATCCTTGGCCGCGCGATCATCTCCTGCATGAGAAACATCGAAGAACTGATGTTTCTCGATATCAAGCAGCGCGTCGCCTGGTTCTTCCTGGATCATGCGACGGCAGAAAACGAAAAAGCGAATTTCGGCGTCAGGCTTTCGATCGACCTCACGGTCGAAGAAATCGCCAACCTGATCGGATCGTCGCGACAGGCGACATCGACGGCGATGAACAGCCTGATCAAGGACGGCCATCTCGAGCGCCATGGCCGCACGGATTACACCATACCGGACAAGGGTCGCCTGAAAGCGGCTGCGGCGACGGGCAGACTATCGGCACGGTGATCTTGCCGGAGGCCGCGATGTGAAACAACATTTACGAAGAAAGACGACGACCATGTACGCAAAAATGACAAAGACAGCCGCTCTGGGGCTTGTCGCACTTTTGGCACCGACACTTGCATTCGCCCATCCCGGCCTGCATCCCGGCGCAGGTCTCATCGAGGGCTTTGCCCACCCCATGTCTGGCCTCGACCATATCCTGGCGATGGTGGCCGTCGGCCTTCTCGCCTTCCAGATGGGCGGTCGCGCTCTCTGGCTGCTGCCGGCAACATTCGTCCTCGTGATGGCAGGCGGCGGTGCGCTCGGCGCTACCGGCATTGAAATACCCGCGGTCGAGATCGGAATTGCCCTGTCGGTTCTCGTGCTGGGTGCGATCGTGGCCTGCGATATCAAGATGCCGGTCGCTCTTGCCACGGGAATGGTCGGCCTCTTCGCCATCCTGCACGGCCACGCCCATGGTTCTGAAATGGCGCAGGGCGTGAACGGCTTCATCTATGCGGCCGGCTTCATGACCGCAACGGTCGTGCTGCATCTCGTCGGCATCGGCTCCGGCCTGCTCGTTACCCGGATCGGCCCGGTCGCTGTCCGCACGGCGGGCGGTATCGCAGTTGTTGCCGGCATCGGCATGCTGAGCGGTCTGGTTTGACAATGATCCGGCAGCGCCCGTGACGACCGGGCCTGCCTACCTTATGAAAGGGATTTGCGACGATGTGTTCCATTTGTGGCTGCGGTGAGGCTCGTGTCGAAGGACATCCTTCGCACCGCCATCCCCCTATGAACGATGCCGAGCATGCTGCGCTGCATGCCGCGGGCATAGCGCACAGCCATGCACATGAGAACGGGCATGGGCACGATGGCCACCACCATCATGCCCATGACGACATGCAGTACGGCAACGGTGTTGCCGGTGTGTCCGTAGCCGGGTTGGATCAGCATCAGGTTATCCGGCTGGAGAAGGCGGTTCTGTCGCATAATGACGGTCTGGCACGGCAAAACCGCGAGGTATTTTCCCGTGCCGGTATTCTTGCTCTGAACCTCCTGTCGAGCCCCGGTTCCGGCAAAACTACATTGCTCTGCGAGACAATAAAAACGATTGCCGACACGTTACCGGCAGTCGTCATCGAAGGCGACCAGCAGACGAGTTTCGATGCGGACCGTATTCGCGCCACCGGTGCACCGGCAATCCAGATCAATACCGGCAAGGGCTGCCATCTCGATGCGGCGATGGTTGCCGACGCATATCAACGACTGTCTCCTGCACCGGGGACGATCCTGTTTATCGAGAATGTCGGAAACCTTGTCTGTCCGGCAGCCTTCGATCTGGGAGAAGCCGCCAAGGTGGTCATCCTTTCGGTGACGGAGGGCGAGGACAAACCGCTCAAATACCCGGATATGTTTGCTGCCGCCGATCTGCTGATCATCAACAAGATCGACCTTGCGCCCTATGTCAGCTTCAATGTCGAAAGCTGCCTGGAGATGGCACGCCGGATCAACCCCGACCTTGCCGTCCTGCAGCTTTCCGCCACGACTGGTGAAGGCTTTGATGCATGGCTGCAATGGATCACCGAGAAACAACAGGCGGTAAATTCGCGCCTTGGTTCGTGATCGGAAAGGACAAGTCGTCATGTGTCTTGCGATACCAGCGGAGGTGACTGAGCTTCTGCCCGGCTCCATGGGGCGTGTCCGGATCGACGGCATCTTCAAGATGGTTAGCCTGGCACTGGTAGATGGTGTCGAGGTCGGAGACTACGTTCTCCTGCATGTCGGATTTGCCCTGAGCCGCATTGACCCTCAGGAGGCGGCAGAAACACTGGCGCTGTTGAGGGAGATGGGCGAACTCGCGGAGCTCGAACCAGCGGAGCTTCCCGGATGAAATTCGCCTCGGAGTTTCGCGACGGAGGCTTGGCACGCCGGATCGCGACGGCCATCGCCGTCGAATGCCAACCCGGCCGCAGCTACAGTTTCATGGAGTTCTGCGGCGGACATACCCACACCATTGCCCGATACGGACTTGAAGCGATGCTGCCGGCCGCAATCCGCCTTGTGCATGGACCGGGCTGCCCTGTCTGCGTTCTCCCGGTTGGCCGCATCGACAGCGGTATAGAGCTTGCCCGCGATCACGGTGTCATTCTTTGCACCTATGGCGATATGATGCGCGTTCCCGGTTCGCATCGTCTGAGCCTGCTCAAGGCCAAGGCTGCCGGCGGCGACATCCGTATGGTCTGGTCGACGCTCGATGCACTTAAGATCGCACGCGACAATCACGATCGTGAAGTCGTCTTCTTCGCGATAGGCTTCGAGACGACTACCCCTCCCACCGCCATGGCATTGAAAATGGCAAAGGCGGAAGGTCTCACGAACTTCAGCATATTCTGCAATCATGTGCTCACACCATCGGCGATGCGGGCGGTGCTTCAGGGCGGTAGTCTGCCGCTTGAAGGTGTGATCGGCCCGGGACATGTCTCGGCTGTGATCGGCATCGATCCGTACCGGGAATTCTCCGATCGCGGCATGCCGGTCGTTGTTGCCGGCTTCGAGCCACTCGATCTGTTGCAGGCCATATTAATGCTGGTGCGGCAGGTAAACGAGGATCGGCCTAGCGTCGAAAACGCCTATGTGCGAGCGCTGCCGGCCACAGGAAACGAGAGAGCGCAACAAGCTATTGCCGAGACGATGAAGATGCGCGACAGCTTCGAATGGCGCGGGCTCGGTACATTGCCCGACAGTGCGCTCAGACTTGCCGATGACTATGCAGAGTTCGATGCCGAGGCGCGTTTTTCTCTTCCCTATCGAACCATCCCCGACCCGAAATCCTGTGCCTGCGCCGAGGTCGTGCGCGGCATAAAGCGACCACAGGAATGCCCGCTATTCGGCCGCAGCTGCACGCCCGACAATCCGATTGGGTCCTGCATGGTGTCGAGCGAAGGCGGGTGTGCAGCCCATTGGCTTTATGGCCGCCACCAGATGACGAATGACGGCAGAAAGAACGTTGTATGAACGCGAATGCTCACCGAAACCGCCATCTGTTTCCGCGGCCACTGGACATGGTCGACGGGCGGGTTGATCTCACGCATGGTGGCGGCGGTCGAGCCATGGCGCAGCTCATATCCGAGCTGTTTGCCGGCGCATTCGACAATCCCTATCTCGCCCAGGGCAATGACATGGCGGTAATGCCACCGACCGGGGGACGGCTGGTCATGTCGACGGATGGGTATGTCGTATCGCCGATCTTCTTTCCCGGCGGCGATATCGGCTCGCTGGCGGTGCATGGCACGGTCAACGACGTCGCCATGAGCGGCGCACGACCTCTCTATCTGTCGGCAAGCTTCATTCTTGAGGAAGGCCTTCCATTGGCGGATCTGAAGCAGATCGTCGAAAGCATGGCGACGGCAGCGAAACAAGCGGACGTCCTGATCGTTACCGGCGATACCAAGGTAGTAGAGCGTGGCAAGGCAGACGGCATCTTCATCGTCACCACCGGTGTCGGCTCGTTGCAGGACGAGTTGCATATCGCGGGCGACCGGATCAGGCCCGGCGATGCGATCATCCTTTCGGGTACGATCGGCGACCACGGTATCGCCCTCCTGTCGAAACGCGAAAATCTGGAGTTCGAGACCACCATTGAAAGCGACAGTGCGCCGCTCCACGGACTGATCAGGGCGATGATCGAAGCCGACCCCGACATCCATTGTCTGCGTGACCCGACCCGCGGTGGTCTTGCCGCCACACTCAACGAACTGGCGCATCAATCAGGCCTCGGCATGATCGTCGATGAGGATGCCGTACCGATCAAGCCGGCGGTGCGCGGCGCCTGCGAATTGCTCGGCATCGACCCAATCGGCGTGGCAAACGAAGGAAAGCTGATCGCATTTTGCTCCCCCGATAAGGCTGAGGCACTGGTCGCTGTGATGCGCCGTCAGCCGTTTGGCGAGAATGCCGTGATCATTGGGCATGCACAGCCGGACCCTCGACGGCTCGTCTGGCTTAAAACATCATTTGGCGGTGAGCGGGTGATCGAATGGTTCAACGGCGAACAGCTTCCAAGGATCTGCTGACTAAAGTATCCGTTTTGATCAAGCTGTTTTTGGTGTCCATTTTTGCTGTTTGCGCAGGAGAGCGTTTGCGAGGACAACGAGCTCTCGCATGATTGCTATGACCGCGACTTTGGGTGGTTTCTCGGTTTTTCGGAAGGCGTTGTATCCGGCCTTGAGGTCCGGGTTGAAGCGGATGGCGACCAGGGCCGGCATGTAGAGCGTCTGGCGTACGATGGCCCGACCGCCGAGGATGAGGCGCGTCCGGACTGCCTATCGCTTGGAGCAAGACCCGAGAGCTTGCCAACGGCCTTTGCATCCAGCTCACCCAGTTCCGGCATCTCGATGAGATGGCAAAGGCGGTGATCTTAGACAGACCGGATATCCTCGTCCCAGTCGAGATCGTCGATCATCGGATCTTTTTCATCTCCGGCTGCCCGCACCGCCCCGGCCGCGTGGCACTGGCGATCGCCGCCTCCGACCGGGCCAGCACAGCATCGATGGCAGCATAGTCGACGCCGGGCAATTTCTCCGCGCCGTCACCATCATTCCACTCCCC
Organism: Hyphomicrobiales bacterium; assembly: GCA_900466875.1. Taxonomy (GTDB): domain Bacteria; phylum Pseudomonadota; class Alphaproteobacteria; order Rhizobiales; family Rhizobiaceae; genus Neorhizobium. Next base: position 25,379 of record UBNQ01000019.1, read on the forward strand.
TTCCGGCCCCTCCCCTTCCGCTTCCGGATCGGCTCTGACCACCGGCCGAATGGCGCCGGCCGCCTTCACCTCAACCACGCCGGTCGATGTGATCTCCGAAGTCCGGCGGAGCGCCCTCAAGCCCTCGGCCGACGGCGCCCATTCAAGCGAGCGGGCAGCAATGCGCCGACGGGTGCGCAGCACGTCGCGGGCTATGGTGAGTTCGTGGGTCGGCGTCGGATATCGCGGGTAGAGTCGTGCAGGACGATGCTGGCGTCAAAAGCCGGCCGGATCACCTTAACTATCGCGTAACTGCATGAAATAGATCCGGTCTAACACGCTGAAAAACCTACGCGCATGAAATCAAATGAAACGTAAATTACCGTTTCGTTTCGCTACTGAATGGTTAACCATAACTGCTGAGATTGGCCGCACCGTCATATGCGGCTGATTCGTATTATAGTCCCCAAGCGTACATCTGGAAACACGCGCACGCGGTTATCGCGAGACCTATCTTCAGGACGCAGACGCAGCAGTTGACAGCTGTCAACGCGCTTCACTCGGGAGCATCTCACGACTGTTGGATCGAACCGGGAGCCTAGCGAGCCCCTCCCCTCTCCGAGCGTCCGCTGGAATAAGTCGCGTACGAGGTTCGCACAGGCAGGAAGCCTGCTGGAGGGCGTGTCTCATCCCGCTTTCGGAATATCCCCGGTTCCGATGGACTGCTGTTGACAGCTGTCAACGCGACCGCCGCCTAGTCAACTCTCGCGCCCTCACGCTTCGATCAGCCATAGGATACACCAAGGAAAATGACCCGAGCGGCCGCCTGATAGGGGACTGCGCACCTGACCCCAAAAGGCCGGTGAGCTGCTCCGATCAGACGCGGCCAAGCCAATCCGCCCGATAGGCGACAAAACTATCGTGATCGATGGCAACCGCGGCCATCCCCTTACGCACGGCCGGTTCTATCCCGGCCAGCAGAGCCGCCCCCTGGCTTGTTCCCGTCGAGCCCGGGACCGCCACAACATCCCGCGTCGTCAAGCCGGATAATATGCTCAGATATAGGTCGTTGAGCGCAAACGGTCCTTCAACGAGGATCGGGCCTTTTGCCCCGGCAAGCCCAAGGCAGATCTCCGTCATCAGTGCGAAATACAGGCAGGCCGCAGCCCACCGCTCACCCACCGAGGCGCCCTCCCCGTTTATCCATTCCCTCTGCCGCCCAGGAAAAGGTCCCGAGCCCTGCGCAATGTTCGGTAACAGCATCAGCCGCCTTTCGAGAACGAGCGGCAAGGCGGCCCTCGCCTGCGCCTGATCCAGAACGCCCAGTTCGCCCGTCAGCAGTTCGAATTCCCGCCCGCCCATGAACCGGGCCGACGGGACGACACGCCCGTAGGCGTCGACATTTGCCAGCGTATCGCGTGTCGAACCCAACCGATCGATATCCCCGCCAACGGCAAAATTGATGACCCATGTGCCTGTCGAAACCACAGCAAAAGGCGCATTGCGGCCAGCTAGATACGGCAGTAACGACGCGTTGGAATCGTGAATGCCGCAAAAGACCGGCACCGGCTGCGGCAGGGCGATGCCGGACGCAATCTCGGGAAGGATCGCGCCGACCCGGTCGAAAGCCGAATGCACCGGCGCCATCAGGTCACGAATGCCCAGCGCATCAACAAGCGCGGAATAGGCCCCCTCATGCGGCCTCCACAGATCCGTATGGCAACCGAGCGAGGTCACCTCGTTGGCCTCGACGCCGCTCAGCCTGTAGGCCCAGTATTGCGGATAGGTCAGGATCGTTTTCACCCGCGCAAACGCCTCGGGAAATGCGGTCTTTTGATAGTGGATCTGTGCACCGAGATTAAGCCCGCTGGACAGGCGAGGAGAAAAGGTCTCGGCAAAACCTGGACGGATGTCGTCATAGGCGCGCTGGATCGCTTCGGGATATTGATGCTCGTAATCGAGAACCGGCAAGGCCAGTTGCCCATCCGCATCGATCAACGCGGCCGCAGCGCCATGCGTGGTGATCGAGATGGCATCGAAACCGGGCTGTTTGGCAAAGGCGGCGAGGCTCTCGATCAGGAAAGACCAGAGCGCCTCGACGTCGTAATGCGGGTAGGGTGGCCCGGAGAGAACCCGGTTTGGCATGCGTCGCGTCTCGATCTCCGCGCCGCTGGCGGCATCGAAAATCACCACTTTTGCATTCGTCTTGCCGATATCGAGGACGGCGATCCGTTCGAAATGGCTCATTGCAGATGAAACACCGTGACCAGATCGCTCTGCACCGGCGAATTGTCCGGATTGCTCTCCATGATATCCGCCATATGCGCCCACCAGCGCTTCATCACCGGATGCTGCGGCAGGTGCGCCATCGAGTGATCCACCGGGCGGGACAGCACGCCGAACAACACGTTGGTCTCGCGGTCGAGATGAATGGAATAATCGCGTACGCCTGCCTCGCGCAGAAGCGCACTCAGCTCCGGCCAGATCTCGTCATGTCGCTTACGATATTCCGCCTCCATGCCGGGGTTGAGTTTCATCTTGAATGCGTATTTTTCCAAAGTCATTTCGTACTCATGAACTTGATGCGGCGCACCACAATGGGCAGCGCGATGGTGATGATCAGAAGCAGGCCGACAAAGATCGACATGACGATGCCCGGCACGTTGAGAAGCCCAAGCCCGAAGGTAACGAGCCCCATGACGAAGGCCGCGATAACAACGCCGGCAATCGTGCCCGCGCCCCCAAGAATGGAGACGCCGCCGAGAACCACCATGGTGACGACCTCCAGCTCCCACCCTTGAGCGATCGAGGGTCGGGTAGAGCCGAGCCGCGATGTGAGGCAGACGGCGGCAATGCCGGACATCAGACCGGTCAGCAGGAAAAGCTTGAACTTGACCCGCTCGACCGGAATGCCGGAGAAGCGTGCAGCAAACTCATTATTGCCGATAACATAGACCTGCCGGCCGAAATTCGTGGCATGCAGGACGATGCCGAAGATGACGGCCAGCACGATGAACAGCACGAATTCGAACGAGAAGACCCAGACGACATAACCCTGCCCGAAGTAGGCGAAATCCGCCGGATATTTTCCGTAAGCCTTGTCGCCGAGAGTGATGTAGGAAATCCCGCGGAACAGGCTCATCGTACCGATGGTGACGACGATCGAGGGCAGTTTCAGCACCGAAACCAGCGTGCCGTTGATCGCGCCGCAGACAAGCCCGACAGCAAGTCCGATCGCCACCAGACCGGGCGTCCCGATCCCCATCTGAGCCGCAGCCCCCATGGCGGTTGAGGCGAGGGCGATGATGGCCGCAACCGACAGGTCGATCTCCCCGACAATGATCAGCATCGCCATGGCAAAGGCGATCATCGCCTTTTCGGTGAAATTGAACGTTGCGTCCGACAGGTTCCAGGCATTAAGGAAGTAGGGCGAGGCGAAGGAATTGGCGATGAAGATCGCGATTGCCACGCCAAACAGCAGCACTTCCCAGCTGCCCAGCAGCCGGCTCACCGGCGTGCCGAGCCGGTCGGGAATGGCGGAACGGGTCCTGGTTTCAGTCACGATGTCGCTCATGCGGAAACCTCCTTGGCGCCACGATCGCGCAGGATGATGCGCCCGGCCCTGCGTTCGGCACGAGCGTTGAAGACAACGGCGGCGACGATAACGATGCCGGAGATCGCCATCTGCGCGAAAGGCGAAATGCCGATGACCGGCAACGCGTTCTTGATCACGCCGAGAAACAGCGCCCCGAGCACGGCACCGGCTACCGAACCGATCCCGCCTGCGATGGAAATACCGCCGATGACGCAGGCCGCCACCGTATCGAGTTCGAAACCGGCGGCGACATCGACATAGGCGACCGCATAACGCGACACCCAGAGATACCCGGCCAATCCGGCCAGCGCGCCGGAAAGGGTGAAGGCGAGAAACTTGGTCCGGCCGGTATCGATCCCGGCATAAACCGCAGCCGTCGGGTTACCACCGGAAGCATAAGTCGCGCGCCCGAACTGGGTTCGCGTCAGCACCACCCACATCAGAAGCACGATGCCAATCGCCATCCATGACAAGAGCGGCATGCCCAGAACCGGCAGGCGAGGGAAGTTCAGGAAGTCCGGCGTCATCTGGTGTGAATTGACCCAGGCGCCGCCGGACAGGACGAAAGCCATGCCGCGATAGATGGTGAGCGTGCCGAGGGTCACGACAATCGGCGGGATCCTCAACCACCAGACAAGCGTGCCATTGATCGCCCCGAGCACGGCGCCGATGCCGACAGCCAGAATGACCAGCAGCGCCAGCGGCATCCCCGGATAGGCCGCATCCATCATCGCCACCGCCATGCCGGTAAAGGCCAGATTGGCCGCGACCGAAAGATCGATCGACTTGGTCAGGATCACCGTCATCTGGCCAAGCGCCAGAATGATCAGGATCGAGGTGTCGTTGAAAATGTTGGCGAGATTTCCGGGCGTGGCGAAACCGGGGGCGCGTGTCGCAAACCCCGCCACCATGATGGCGATAATGCCGACCAGAAGCAGTTCACGGTGTTTCAGCAGTTTCTTCATCTGTGCGTCCTCACGCATTGCCGGTGGCGGCGCGCACCAGCGTCTCGGCGCTAAGCTGCGACCGCTCGAATATCCCGGCCGAAAGCCCTTCGCGCATCACCAGCACCCGGTCCGACACGCCGAGAATTTCCGGCAGTTCGGAGGACACCATGATGATCGACAGGCCTTCTGCGGCAAGTTCGCTGATAAAACCATGCACCGCCGCCTTGGAGCCGATATCGATCCCCTTGGTCGGTTCGTCGAGAATGATCACCTTCGGCAGCGTCGCCAGCCATTTGCCGATCACCACCTTCTGCTGATTGCCGCCGGAAAGCGTACCGACAGGTACGGAAAGCGCAGCCGCACGCAGATCCAGCCGCTCGGCATATTTGCGCGCCAGCGCCAGCTCATTGGCCGCCTTCAGAAAACCGGACCGCGAGGTGCGCGCCAAGGACGGCAGCGACATGTTCTGAAAAATCGACATGGGCAGCGCCAGACCATGGCGGCCACGCTCCTCCGGCACATAAACGATACCGGCTGCAATCGCATCACGCGGCGAACGGATGGAAACTGTCTGGCCCTCGAGCACAAGCCGGCCCGAAGACGGCAGCGTCACGCCGAACAGCGCCTGGCAGATTTCAGATCGCCCGGCACCGACCAGCCCATAAACGCCCAGAATCTCGCCGCGCTTCAGCTCAAACGAGATGTCGCGATATTCCGTCGGGTGACAATAATTCTCGACCGACAGCACGGTCTCACCGATCGCCACCTCGACCTTGGGAAAGATATTGGACACATCGCGGCCCACCATCATCCGCACGATCGTATCCTGCGGTGTCTCCGCCAGCCGTCCGCTTCCCACAGCACGGCCGTCGCGAAACACCACAAAGTTCTCGGCAATCTCGTAAACCTCGTCGAACTTGTGGCTGATGAACAGGATCGCCTTGCCCTGCCTTTTCAGCCCCTCGACGATACGAAACAGATCGTCGATCTCCTTGCGGGAAAGGGCGGCCGTCGGCTCGTCCATGATGACGATCCGCGCCTCGACCGACAGTGCGCGGGCGATGGCTACGAGATGCCGCTGGGCGATCGACAGATCCTTCAACCGGATGGTCGGATCGATCTCGCTTTCCAGCACATGCAGCAATTCGGCCGCGCGGGCATTCATGGTCTTCCAGTCGATCAGCCCGAAACGGGTGCGCGGCGCATGGCCGAGAAATATGTTTTCCGCCACCGACAGTTCATCGAACAGCACGGTTTCCTGATGGATCGCGGTCACGCCCGCATCGACAGCATCCTGCGCACTGGCAAAACTGACGGGCTTGCCGTCGATAAAAATCTCGCCGTCGCTCGGCAGATAGATACCGGTGAGGATTTTCACCAGCGTCGACTTGCCGGCGCCGTTTTCGCCGATCAGGGCCGTCACTTCACCGGGATGAAGCGATATATTGACGCCATCAAGCGCCTTCACACCCGGAAAAATCTGCGAAATGCCGCGCATTTCCAGGATGGTCGTCCGCTCGGCGGCTCTCGAATCCTGAATAGGCGCCATCTCCATGCCCGTCCGTTCAACTGCGGTCATCATCATATCTGCCATTTGGAAATCATCGCCGGTCCGGCGCCATAAACCTGGCGGCGCCGGACCTTGAAGTCCCGGGAGGGATCAGAAGATCTTCGAGAACTCGTCGATATTCTTGGCGTTGTAGATGAACGGATCAGCCATGGCGGCCTCGCCATTATCACCGATCTTGATCTTGCCCATGCGGCCGGCCGCGATCTCCGAACCCGGCTTGCCGTCGGCATCACCCTTTACAAGATGATAGGAGATCTGGGCGGCGGAATAACCGAGATCGATCGGGTTCCAGATGGCGAATTCCTTGGTGGCACCGGACTTGATGGCGCCCGCCATTTCGGAAGGAAGGCCAAGGCCGGTCACATAGACCTGCCCGATCTTGCCCGCATCCTTCACCGCCTGCGACGCAGCCAACACGCCGACCGTCGTCGGTGCAACGATAACCTTCACATTCGGCTGCGAGGTCAGAAGGCCCTGCGCTTCACGATAGGACTTGTCGGCAAGGTCGTCGCCATAAACCGTGGTGATGAGGTTGAGGCCGGCAAAATCCTTCAGCTGTTTCTTCATCTCGCCGATCCAGATATTCTGGTTGGTCGAGGTCGTGGTAGCAGACAGAATGGCAAAATCGCCCTTGCCGCCTTCAAGGTGGTCGGCCGCCAGCTGCAGGCACATCTTGCCGATCAGCTCGCTGGAAGACGGGTTGAGCTGCAGGATCCGGCCTTCGGGTGCGACGCCGCTATCCCAGGAGATCACCTTGATGCCGCGCTGCGCCGCTTTTTTCAGTGCCGGCACGACCGCATCCGGGTCGTTGGCGGAAATGGCGATCGCATCGACCCCTTGAGCGATCAGCGAGTTGATCACTTCGATCTGGCCTTCCGCCGTCGTCGAGGTCGGGCCGGTATAGATGATCTCGACGCCGCCGAGTTCCTTGGCGGCTTCCTGTGCGCCCTTGTTGGCAGCTTCGAAGAAGCCGTTGCCGAGCGATTTCACCACAAGGGCGATCTTCATATCGGCGGCACTTGCCGCCGACGACATCATGACGACGGCCAATGCGGCGCCGAATGCGAGCTTCTTCGCCAGTTTCGTAGAAAGTATCATGCCAATTCTCCTCCCAAAGATTGAACTTATGTCCATTTCCTCCCGCCGTGCGCACTATGCGACCGACGGGGTATCTTCCTCACCTGTCTGCGAAACGTTTCCGGCACCGGCGATGATCAACCGGACCCCGGCATCCTCCACCATGCGTTTCGCATCCTCCGAAATGCCATCATCGGTAACGATGGTGGTGACGCGCTCCAGCGGACACAGGATCATGCTCGACCGCCGCTGGAATTTCGATGAATCGACCAGAACAACCAGCTCCTCGGCCTGGCTCATCAGCTTCTGCTCGCTCTGGATCACCAGTGCATCCGGCTCCATGATCCCAAGCGGACCGATCCCCTGAGCCCCGATAAAGATGCGGCGGGCATAAAAATTGCGGATCGCGTCATTGTCGAAAGGCGACAGGATCAGGCTCTGTTCGCGATAGATCGTGCCGCCCGGCACGGTCACATTGTTCTTCGAATGCTTGACCAGATGCTCGGCGATCGCAAACGAATTGGTCATCACCTGCATGCGCCGCGCAGCCATGTAATGCACCATCTGGAACGTCGTCGTTCCGCCATTGATGATGATCGATTCACCCTCGTCGCAAAGTTCGACTGCCTGGCGTGCAATTGATCGTTTCTTATCGATATTGACCGATTCCGACACGCGGAACGAGCGCGCCGCCAGCTGACCGATCTGCGGCGGATGCACCGCCTCCGCCCCGCCGCGCACCCGGCGCAGCTTGCCCTGAACATGCAGCGACGCAATGTCCCGGCGGATCGTCGCCTCGGACGCCTCCGTCAGATCGGCAATATCCTGCACCGTGATCACAGGCTTTTCCTGGATCGCGCTCAAGATTATCCGATGTCGTTCGCGTTCGTGCATGGTCTCCTCCTGAAGCCAACTATTATCAGTTTCTAAAAGTTGTCAATCATAAACGATCATGTTTGATTTTACTGCAACGCAACATGATTGAAGTTGATCAATTGCGATTGACAAGCGACCAAACATCGCGCGATATCCTGTCGCACAACCGGCGCAGGAGGACCAGCGCCGTCACATAATTGCGTCAGGGAGGACGACATGTCGGGCCAAATCCGCCTTCTCGATAACCGCTGGGATGATGCCTATGCCGAAAAGCTCGATGAGCCGGGCAAGCTGCTTTATCGCTCAAATCTTTTGGGCAGCGACAAGCGCATCACCAATTACGGCGGCGGCAATACGTCCGCCAAGGTGATGGAAACCGATCCGCTCACCGGCCAAAAGGTCAAGGTCATGTGGGTCAAGGGTTCCGGCGGCGATGTCGGCACCATCAAGCTTGACGGTTTTTCCACACTCTACATGGACAAGCTGGAAGCGCTGAAGGGCATCTATAAGGGCGTCGAGGATGAAGACCGCATGGTCGGCTTCCTGCCCCATTGCACCTTCAACCTCAATCCGCGCGCCGCTTCCATCGATACGCCGTTGCATGGCTTCGTTCCTTTCATGCATGTGGACCACATGCATCCGGATGCGATCATCGCCATCGCCGCTTCGAAGAATTCCCGCGAACTCACCCAGAAAATCTTCGGCAGCGATATCGGCTGGCTGCCCTGGCGCCGCCCCGGTTTCCAACTCGGACTGGATCTCGAGGCCTTCGTGAAAGCCAATCCGACCGCCAAGGGCGTGGTTCTCGAAAGCCACGGGCTTTTCACCTGGGCCGAGGACGCCAAGGATTGCTACCTGCTGACGCTCGAGATCATCAACAAGGCGATCGAGTGGTTTGCCAGGGAAACCGAAGGCAAAACGATCTTCGGCGGAGCAGTTGCAAAGAGCCTCGGTGCGGAAGAACGCCGCGCCATTGCCGCAAAACTGATGCCGGAAATCCGCGGCCGTATCGGCAAGGCTGAACGCAAGCTCGGCCATTTCGACGATCAGGACGCCGTACTCGAATTCGTCAATTCGAAGAACTTAGGTCCGCTGGGCGCACTCGGCACCTCCTGCCCCGACCATTTTCTTCGCACCAAAATCCGCCCGCTGATCGTCGATTTCGATCCAGCCAAACCGGATGCGGATGCCGTGGTTGCCGGTCTGGACAAGGCGCTGGAAGATTACCGGGCCGATTACAGCCGTTATTACGAGACCTGCAAACACGACAACTCGCCAAAGATGCGTGACCCCAACCCGGTCATCTTCCTGGTTCCCGGCGTCGGTATGCTCTCCTTCGCCAAGGATAAGGCGACCGCCCGCATTGCCGGCGAGTTTTATGTTAACGCCATCAACGTCATGCGCGGTGCTTCGACCGTCTCGGAATATCAGGGCCTGCCGGCACAGGAAGCCTTCGATATCGAATACTGGCTGCTGGAAGAAGCAAAGCTGCAACGCATGCCGAAGCCGAAAAGCCTTGCCGGCCAGGTGGCCTTCGTCACTGGCGGTGCCGGCGGCATCGGTCGCGCGACCGCAACCCGCCTGATCGGTGAGGGGGCCTGCGTGGTTTTGGCGGACATCGATCAGAACGCTCTCGACGAAGCCCATGACGATTTCGCCAAGCGGTTTGGCGCTGATGCCGTCCGCGGCGTGAAGCTGGACGTGACCAACGAAGACGCTGTCGCAAAGGCATTTATCGAAGCATCAGTCGAATTTGGCGGCATCGACATTCTCGTCTCCAATGCCGGCATCGCTTCTTCAGCCCCGGTAGAAGACACCACGCTTGCCATGTGGAACAAGAATATCGACATTCTTGCCACCGGCTATTTCCTTGTCTCCCGCGAAGCTTTTCGCCTGTTCCGGCGCCAGAAGATCGGCGGCAACGTCGTTTTCGTCGCCTCCAAAAACGGCCTTGCGTCGTCGCCCAACGCTTCGGCCTATTGCACGGCCAAGGCTGCCGAAATCCATCTCGCCCGGTGCCTTGCTTTGGAAGGGGCCGATGCCGGCATCCGCGTCAACACCGTCAACCCGGATGCCGTGCTTCGCGGTTCAAAGATCTGGAGCGGCGAGTGGCGCGAACAGCGGGCAACATCTTCCAAGATCGACGTGAGCGAGCTGGAGGAACATTACCGCAAGCGTTCGATGCTCAAGCTCAACGTCTTCCCGGAGGACATTGCGGAGGCGATCTATTTCCTCGCCTCCGACCTCTCGGCCAAATCCACCGGCAACATCATCAACGTCGATGCCGGCAACGCCCAGAGCTTTACACGCTGACGATAATTGACAGCCACCGGGCGATCTTATCCCGATGGCTGTTTCCGCTACTTTTTCAGGATGACCCAGATTGCGTGAATGATTCCGGGTACATAACCACATAAGGTCAGCAGGATATTCAGCCAGAAATGCAGGCCGATACCCACCTGCATGAACACGCCCACAGGCGGCAGGATGATGGCGAGAAGGATGCGAATGACGTCCATAAAAACCTCGTCTTGAAAAGAATTGCACGTAACAACGCAGGCGAAGCCAGTTCGTTCGCTCGGCGGAGGAGGAAAAATGACGGACCAGATGATTTCGACCGTTGTGATCGGTGAACACAACAAAAACAACGAAGCAGCGCTTGGCTCCGACTATGCGGCGCTTGGCGAAAACCTGTCCCGCCGCGGTATCGATATCGACGCGATCACCAAAAAGGTCTCGGAATTCTTCGTCGCCGTCCCGTCCTGGGGTGTCGGCACCGGCGGCACGCGTTTTGCCCGTTTTCCGGGGCAGGGCGAACCGCGCGGCATTTTCGACAAGCTCGAAGACTGCTCCGTCATCAATGAGTTGACCCGCGCAACGCCGACCGTGTCCCTGCATATCCCATGGGACAAGACCGACCCGAAGGACCTGAAGGCAAAGGGAAATTCGCTCGGCCTCGGCTTCGACGCGATGAATTCCAACACCTTTTCCGATGCCCCCGGCCAGACGCATTCCTATAAATACGGCTCGCTCAGCCACACCGATGCCGCCACCCGCGCACAGGCGGTCGAACACAATATCGAATGCATCGAGATCGGTAACGCCATCGGCTCCAAGGCGCTGACGGTCTGGATCGGCGACGGTTCTAACTTCCCGGGCCAGGCCAATTTCACCCGCCAGTTCGAACGTTACCTCTTGTCCATGGCCGATATCTACAAGGCCTTGCCGGACGACTGGCGGCTGTTCTCCGAACACAAGATGTACGAGCCGGCCTTCTATTCCACCGTCGTGCAGGACTGGGGCAGCAACCTCCTGATCGCCCAGACGCTTGGCGAAAAAGCCTTCTGCCTCGTCGATCTCGGCCACCATGCCCCAAACACCAATATCGAGATGATCGTCGCCCGCCTGATCCAGTTTAAAAAACTCGGCGGTTTCCACTTCAACGATTCCAAATATGGCGACGACGATCTCGATGCCGGTTCGATCGAACCCTATCGCCTGTTCCTCGTCTTCAACGAACTGGTCGATGCGGAAAACCGTGGGATCAAGGGTTTCCATCCGGCCCATATGATCGACCAGTCACATAACGTCACGGACCCGATCGAGAGCTTGATCTCCAGCGCCAACGAGATCCGCCGCGCCTATGCCCAGGCCCTGATCGTCGACCGCAAGGCGCTGGACGGTTACCAGCAGGACAATGACGCCCTGATGGCAACCGATTCACTCAAGCGTGCCTACCGCACCGATGTCGAACCGATCCTTGCCGAAGCCCGTCGCCGTGCCGGTGGCGCAATCGATCCGATCGCCGCCTATCGCGAGAGCGGCTATCGCAAAAAGGTTGCCGGGGAACGCCCGCCCGTTATCGGTGGCAGCGGCGGAATTATCTGATCGCTTCGAACATGTTGAGGGTCACTATGATGGCCCTCAACATACTTCCCTGAACAACTATCTTGCGTCGATCCCCCCCGAGCAGCGAGCTTTTCTCTTTCGCACAAACTCAGGCATGGCCTATCCTCTTGCCCACTGATTTCCGCTTTTGCCGACGCATTTTCCGTCCCTGACGAAACCAGAAGTCAGCAAAGCCCTCATACTTCAGCTATCTAGCGGAAATATTTGAAGAAAATCTATGTTTTGACTGCCGTCAACAGCAGGTCCGGCTGATTACCCCGCCTGTTTCATGCCTCCACCGGAATTGGCACGCATCAGCGTCATCAGCATCCGTCCAAGCGAGAATTCGCCCCTCTCTGCCTTTTTGGTCAGATCCCGGAGATAACCGCCTGCCGAGTTGATATGGCCAGCCCGCTCGAGAATGCAGGCTATTGCGACAGCCGCATTTTCCGGTCCCATGATTTCGCAAGCCTGCTGATAGGCCGAGGGGCTGACGCCCAGCACGGAGCGGACAAGGATCGCCGCACTCATGAAGTCGCGCCAGTTGGAGATCCCACTACCGCCGGCATAGTCCAGCATCTGTGGGCAGGCTCGCAGCACCAGGTTCAACGGGAAAGCTTTCAACGTTTCGCGTTGGTCAACCTTGGACGATATTTTGGCAGGCTCGATTTTTTCTTCCTGCTCATTTCCAGAGCATGGTTCAAGTTCATAGATAGATTCGGAATCTGAATTCTGTATGTGGCATCCATTCTGGATGTCATTGGCGTCTATATTTTCGGTTTTTATCTGCATTTCCAATCGATTGACGATGTCCGCACGCAATGCAGCCATCTCGTCGAGCAGTGTTTCGACCGTTTCCCGGTTCGGGGAGCGGGGCAGGCGGGACATCAGGGCATGGTACAGATCTTCCATCAGGCACCAGTCGCCTTCCGCGCCTTCTTCCACGGCAGCGGTGAGAAGCTTGCGGACGTCGCGACGGCAAAGGGTCAAGGCTTCCTTGGCACGTCTGAAGCGGATCTTTTCGGCTGCGACCCGTTGTGAAAGTCCGGCGAGTTCTGCGGCACGCAGCAGGATCGGTTCGAGGTCGAAGCCGAATGCTTCCTCGATCTGGCCGCCGTGTCCGCGGTGGGCATAACGCTTGCCGTTCGGGCTGTCGCGGCGATGGATAAGACCGGCTTCGACCAGGGCAGCCAGATGTCGGCGCAAGGTCGTTCCGGTTATGCCATGGGCGCGGACCGAAAGCTGCGCATTCGACGGGAAGACGACCAGCTTGGCACCGGCCGCAAGTTCGTTGCTCGGATAGAAGGTCAGCAAGGCATCGAGAACGGCCAGCGCACGGTCATGGAGACCGAGCAACTGACGCGCTTCCGAGATGTCGCGAAACACCTTCCATTTTTCGATAGGACGCGTCGATCGGTCGTCGGACGACTGAAGCTGGCCTTTTACCAAGGCAAGCGTCATCGGCCGGCGCCCGAAAGGCGTCGTCACAAGTCCAGTTCGCATCTTTCACTTCACCTTTCTTCAGGCAAAAGAAAGCCGCTCACCAAAACGGTGCCAAAAACTCTTGACTGTGATTCGTGGAAATGCGATTCTGCAGGTGCTTAATCAGAGAGAAGCTTCCACGACGGAAACGTTTTGGGGGCTTTTTTCTTTTGGTCGGTTCCTATTCCTTCATCAGACGACGATATTCGGCATAAAGGTCGTCGAGGCTGTCGGCGATGAATTCGCCAAAACCCACGCCATCTCTGGCCTTCAGTGCCAATGTGTAGCTTTTTCCGTCGTTGCGGATTTCGGCCGATACGGCCCTTGCAACGCTCTTGTCCTTCGGTACCCATTTCGACTTCTTCGGCGGCCTGGCATAACCCGAGGCTTTCTTTCGGGTCAGGGCATCGATAACGAAGGCAAAACGGGCGTCGCCGTTCAGGCCGGCAAGATCGGTCGCAGCGAGAACTTCGCGCAATCGTGCCAGATTGGTCGGCTTTTCGAGAAGCAGCTTGAGTTCGTACCAGCGGTCGCGGCCAGGCAGCTTGGCGCCGCCGATCGCGTCCAGAATGTCGCGGGGCATGTTGGCGACCGACATCATCTTCGACAGCGTCGCCTTATCCACAGATAAGGCGGTCATCACAATCGTGCTGTCATTGTCGTAGTGTAACTCTGAAAGCCGACGAGCAAAGGTTGCCTTTTCGATGAACGAAAGATCCGCGCGAGCAGAATTCTCCTGCCCCTGGGCAATGACATGCTCGCGGTCGGAGATGGGCTTCACCACCGCGCGGACATTGCGGCCGAGCACGGTTGCCGCTTTCAGCCGACGATGGCCAAAAACGACCATGTAACGGCCGTCATGATGCGGGTGAGGGCGTACCAGGATGGGGCTTGTTTGCCCGTGTTCACGGATGGCGGCAATAAGTTCCTCGAACGCCTGCGGATCCTCCTCTAGACGGTCGCGAATGAAGGATTCCTCGATAGTCTCGGGCGACAGCTCGACGACGGTTTCGCCTTCCAGCATCTTGTCGGCACGCTCCGCCAGTTCGTCGATCGTCGAAATGATCGAGCGGGACGCGCCCTTGACCGTATAATCGAGCGCAACGCCGTTATCTGGCAGCTCCTCGTTCATCAGATTGGCAAACGGGTTTTTTCGAGCCATCACATCCTCCCCCAGGCGCGATGGATCAGCCCCTGGATCTCGAAATTGACGCTGTCCATGCAGTCTATGGCGCGGTCATACGTTTCGCGGGTGAAATTGGCGCGTTCGACTTCGTAGAGCGTCTGTTTGGTGAGACCGGCATCGGAAATCGCCGTCGACTTCACCATCGGATTTTTCAGAATTTCCTCCGCCAGCATCGACTGCATGAAACCGAGCATCTGCGCCTGCGGGATATCGGTCGGCTCATAGCGGGTAATCAGATACCGCAACCAGTCCATTTCGACATTGGCGCCGGCGCGCTTGATCGTCTTGATGATATTGCCGAGCATCAGCAGGAACTGGCTCATCGACATGAGGTCGAGCATCTGCGGATGCACGGTGATGAGCACCGAGGTCGCCGCCGTCAGGGCGGTGAGGGTCAGATAACCGAGCTGCGGCGGGCAGTCGACGATCACGACATCATACCGGTCCTCGACCTGCTGGAGGGCCTTGCCAAGACGGGTGAAGAAGCGCTTGCCCTCGTTGGAGGTCTGCATCGCCAGCGGCGTATCGTATTCGTATTCCTGCAGTTCCAGATTGGCCGGAATGATATCCAGGTCGGGAAAATTGGTCTGCTGGATAATGTCGGCAAGCGGCTTCTTCTCGTCATCATAACGGATCGCATCATAAAGCGAGGGGTTACGGTCGAGCTCCGGCTGAAAACCGTGCAGGGCGGAGAGCGAAGCCTGCGGGTCGAGGTCAATGGCAAGGACACGGTGGCCGGTCAGCGCCAGATGCTGGGCCAGATGGGCCGTCGTCGTCGTCTTGCCGGAGCCGCCCTTGAAGTTGACGACCGCAATCACCTGCAGCTTGTCACCTTCCTTGCGGTGCGGGACGTATTTCTTGGCGTCGGATTTTCCGGTCTTGTCGAGGAAAAAGCGCAGTTCCTGCATCTGCTCGCCGGTGTAAAAACGGCGGCCGCCGGTCGACGTCTTCGGCGTCGGGCCCTTGCCTTCAAGGTGGAGGCGCTTCAGATTGTTCGGACTGACGCCGAGATAATGCGCCACTTCCGCCATCGAGAACAGGCGCAATGTCTTCTTCGCATTCGGGGGAAACTTTTCCATCCGCAACTGGTCGAGGCGACGCGAGATCTCTGCACCCTGATGCAGGATCTTCTCGTCGAACTCGAAGGATGGCAGTTTAGAATGCGCGTTCATATTGGAACCGTTCTGGCGACAAAACTCATGTTTCCGGGAAACTGCCGCCAGTATCGGTCTTTCTGGAAGGCTTACAAGGAAATTTTGGTAAACCGCGGCTTAATCCAATGGAATCGGATTCTGCGATTTTACCCCTATCTCCATGATATAAAATAATTTTCCGCCTTGTTCCAAGCAGAGCGGTTGCTGGCGGCTCAAGCCGGGCAGCGCATCCCGAACTGCCGAAACCATCCAATTTGTCTCCGCAAAGTGAGAATCAGCCTTGAGAGAATCAGAGTGAGTCGCACAGCAGGGTAGGCGTCGACATCACCACGAAAATGGGATCGCAGGTTATCGGAGGATCGGAAATCTCGACACCGGGCTTCGATCGCTCTGCGGCGTCCGGTGATTAAATGCCGCAGGCGAAAAAGAGAAAATCTTCCTCCGCTGACGCCTGGGGTAGTTGCCAAGTCGCGAATCCTACTTTAGAATCATTCTAAGATTTATGAGTTTGGGTCTCAGGTTTTAGAACCCGACATTTGAAGAAGGAGAGTTACCATGTCCAAAGATAGTTCCTGCAAAGTTTGCTCGTTCTACGAAGATCACGTCGTAAACGCCGGTTCGGCTCCGGCGGACGCTGGTCTCTGTCGTTTCAACCCGCCGGTTACGCAGCCGGCGGCTGATGCCCGCGGCTTCTGGCCGGTGGTTTCCGCTAACGACTGGTGCGGCCAGTTCGACAGCGAAAGCAAGGCTGCCTAATAGCGCCGGTTATCGAGAATGTGAAAGGGCGGCTGTTGGGCCGCCCTTTTCTTTTGAGATATTCCGAAGAGAGGAGGGTGGTGCTTGCGGTAAAGTCCCCCTCTGGTCTGCCGGCTTGCCTGGGTCGAGCCACGCGTCTCGACCCGCTCTTCGAGCCCCCCCACAAGGGGGGAGAAGACTCGCGGTAAGCGCTACCATTCGGCAAAATATCAGGTGCGTTCTTTTCTTGAGAGCCAGAGATAGGCCGCTGCCGTCCAGGAAAAACCGAGGCCGCCGCAGCCTTCGCCGGTGGTCGGATCGAAATATTCGGCAAAACCTTCCGCCTCGATCGCGTCGATCGTCGAGACGCGCAGCGCTTCGGCCATGTCCGGTTGGCCGTTGCGGTTGAGGCCATCGATCAGCAGCCAGTTGATGATTGCCCAGGATGGGCCGCGCCAGTAGCGCTTCGGTTCCCAGCTTTCGACGAAGGGTTTTGTCGTTGGAAAAGCGACCTTCATGCCGTTCGACCAGAGCTTCATTTCGGCCACCGCGGCAGCGACCATGCCGCCGCCGAGATCGAGGCCGAGAAGGGGGATAAATCCGGCCTGCGTCGGTGCTTCGATATCCTCGCCGGAGATCAGATCGCGGGATACGAAACGCGAGAGTTCGGGACGCCATTGGGCGAGAAGCGCCTTGTGGGTCAGATCGTTGTAGTTTGCGAGTTCCTGTGCCTCGGCTTCGAGGCCCAGCGATTTCGCGATATGTTCGAGGTCTTCACCGGCCTTGAGCAGGATGCCGGTGGTCTGGACTTCGGCGACCTTGAACGGGGTCTTTTCCCATTGTTTGACCGGATCCCAGCCACAGACGGCATAGGTATCGACCAGATGGATGAAACGACGGTAATCCTCGTCACGCGGGCGCATGGCGGCATCCACATGGCCGGTATCCTTGCGCACCACGGCTGTGTCGGTCGTGGTCGGGACGCCGGCAAGGGCGATATCCCAGGCGGGAGAATTGTCGCTGCCGCTTTCCCACGGATGTAGAAGGGCGACGAGGCCGGTGCCGTCCGGGTCGCGGGCCTTGTACCACCAGCGATGCCATTTCAGGCCGGCCTGGAAGAGGGCGAGGGTGCGGGCCTTTGCATTCTCGGTACCAGCTTTTTCGGCTGCTTCGTGGACGGCGCGCAGCGCCATGCCGAAGACCGGTGGCTGGGTGATGCCGGAAGTCGGGATCGTATGGCTGGTGCGCCAGACGTCGGGACCGGGAAAATAGGTGTCGCTCGGCTGGTGGAAGACGATATGCGGGATCATGCCATCGGCCCACTGGCCTTCGGTCAGCCGCTCCAGCTCGCGATAGGCGCGGTCGATGTCGAAGGTGGCGAAACCCATGGCGACGAAGGCGGAATCCCAGTTCCATTGGAACGGATAAAGCCGGTCTGTCGGCACGGTATAACCGCCGCGATCGTTGGCCGCGAGGATGCGATAGGCCTCGTCGAAATGTTTGGTCATTGTCGAAAACTCCAAAGTATTAGGCCGCTGCCGGATACGAGACGCCGTTTTCGGGCGACAGCCATGTCAGGCGCTTGGGATCGAGCGTGAGGCCGACTGTCTCGCCGTTTCTCACGGTTTCGGTGGCGGGAAGGATGACGCGGGCGGGCTGGCCGAGAATGCTGCCCGTCAGAAGCAGATGAGAACCCATCGGTTCGGCGACGCGGACCTGCATGTCCAGCCCCTGTCCTGTCGGTGCCCGCTCGACGGTTTCGCCGCGCAGGCCAAGCACGATCTCGCCGCCTTGGGCGGGAACTGCAAACTGCTGCGCGCCGGCCGTCACCTGGCCCCCCGTCACCGGCATGGTGATGAAATTCATCGGCGGGTTGCCGATGAAGCCGCCGACGAAGCGGGTGGCGGGGTGATTATAGACCTCGACCGGCGTTCCGACCTGTTCGATACGGCCGTCATGCACGACGGCAATCCGATCCGACAGGCCCATGGCTTCCGTCTGGTCGTGGGTGACATAGATGGTGGTGGTGCCGGCTTCCTGCAGCACGGTTTTCAGCTCCGTGCGCATTTCCAGACGCAGCAGCGCATCGAGGTTGGAGAGCGGTTCGTCCATCAGAAGCACGCCGGGTTCGACTGCAAGCGCGCGTGCAACGGCGACGCGCTGGCGCTGGCCGCCGGAAAGTTTGTTGGGGTAACGGTCGAGATAGGGTTCGATATGCAGAAGACCGGCAGCCTTTTCGACCTGTTTCTTGACGCGTGCGTCATCGGCCTTCTGCATGCGAAGGCCGAAGGCGACGTTTTCGTAGACCGTCATATGCGGGAAGACGGCGTAGTTCTGGAACACCATGGCAAGGCCGCGATCCTTCGGCAGCAGGCCGATGACGGACTTTTCACCGATGCGGACGTCGCCGGCCGTCGAGGTTTCCAGGCCGGCGATGATGCGCAGAAGCGTGGTCTTGCCGCATCCCGACGGTCCGAGCAGCGAGACGAACTCGCCGTCATTGATCGTCAGCGAGACGCCTTTGAGCGCCTGGAAGGCACCAAAACTCTTCTTGATGTTGTCGATGACAATGTTGGCCATGAGTTTACCCGTTACTTTGAAGAGACGCCCCAGATCGCAAACAGGTAGCGCCTGACTGCGAAAATGAAGACAACCGAGGGAAGGATGAGCATGAGGCCGCCGGCAAAGCGGTAGTGCATCGGACTTTCCGACAGCACGGTGAGCAGATAGGCCGTCAGCGTGCGGTGCCGCACGGTGAGAACCGAGGCTGCAAAGACCTCATTCCATGAAATGACGAAGGCAAAGACCGCTGTTGCCACCAGACCCGGCAGGGCAAGCGGTGCGACGACCTTGAAAAATGCCTGGATACGGGTGCAGCCGAACACCCAGGCAGCTTCTTCCAGCTCGCGCGGGACGCCGAGAAAGATTCCTTGCGTGACCAGCGCCGCAAAGGGCAACGCCAGAACGGTGTGAATGAGGCCGACGCCGAGAACCGTGTCGTAGAGGCCGAGCCGGATATAGGAGACCGTCAGCGGCAGGGCCAAAATGGCGAGCGGGAAGGCGCGGGTGAGAAGCACCAGAAGCCGGTAGCTGTCCTTGCCGCGGAAATTGTAGCGGGCCAGCGCGTAACCCGCCGGTGCACCGAGCGCGATCGACAGCGCCACGGTGATGCCGGCGGCTCCCAGCGAATTGAGAAACGACTGGAAGACGCCTTCGGTTTTCAGGAACAGGATGAAGGGCTGCAGCGAGATATCGGTGGGCAGAAAGTTTTTCGGCCACTGATAGGCGCCGGTGCGGCCGCCGAGTGCCCCGAGCGCCACCAGATAGATCGGCACCAGAACCCAGGCGCAGAGCGCGACGATGCCGCTCCAGAACAGGAGGCGTCGGGCCGAGATGAAACCGGCATAACCGGATGTATTCATGGCTTTGCTCATGGCAGTCGCTCCGGATCGACCTTGACGGCCTTGAGATAGACGAGGGTGGCGGCGAGCGAGATGACCATGATCAGCACTGCATAGGCGGCGGCGACGCCATAATTCTGGTTCTGGTTCTGCCAGTTATAGGCCTCGCCGACGAGGACCGGGAAATTGCGTCCACCGAGCGCGTAGACCACCGCAAAGACCTCGAAGGCCAGGACGGTGCGCAGGATCAGCGCCGATTGCAGTGCAGGGCGGATCAGCGGCAGGGTGATGCGGGTGAAGCGGGTCCAGGGGCTGGCACCGAAGATTTCGGCGGCTTCCTTGAACTCCTTCGGCACCTGGTTGAGGCCGGCGACGATGATGATCATGACGATCGCGGTACCGCGCCAGATTTCTGCGATGGCAATGCCGATGAACAGCGCCACCGGCGTCTGGTAGGTGAGCCATGCGGTCTGGCGTTCGATGATGCCGAGGCCGAACAGAACGGAATTGAGATAACCGGTATTCTGCAGGATCGACAGCCAGACCATGCCGGCGGCGAGATCGGAAATGCCGAGCGGGATGGTCCAGATCCACAGGATCGTCTCGCGGCCGCCGTTCATCTTGGCGACCATCGAACCCATGGTCAGCGCCATGACGATCTGGATGGGCACGACGGCGAGCGTCAGCAGGAACGTGTTCAGGACGGAGCGGCCGAAATTGAGATCGGTCACCATCGTCGTCATGTTGGCGAGCGACGGCGTGCCGTTATCGGAGACGGCCAGCCACAGCGTCTGCACCAGCGGCACGACGAACAGCAGTCCTAGAAAGACGACGGAGGGAAGGATCAGCGCGTAGGGGATCCAGCTTCGGTTTTGGGTCATCGGTTACCCTTTGGTTTTTTGATTTTTGCGATGAGCGGCGAAAGGGCCCCTCACCCTAGCCCTCTCCCCGCAGGCGGGGAGAGGGGACGCGGCATACGCTGCCTTGGAGAGAAGCGGAGAAAGAGCGACTTGCTTCCTTCTCCCCGCGGGCGGGGAGAAGGTGCCGGCAGGCGGATGAGGGGCTGCCATGCTATCGACGAGCCGAAGCACAGGCAGGCCGAAATCATCAATCGACCGGGCAGGCACCGTCGCTTTTGGCGTCGGGGGCCCAGCAGGGGGCCTTGGTGTCGGCCATCAGCTTGGTCATGGTTTCGCCCTGCAATTTCAGCACGTCGGCGACCGGTTCGTTCTGCAGGATGATCCGCTGGAAGGCGTCCATATAGACCTTGTTGAACTCGCCGCCCTTGTCGCCGAGACCGACCGGGAGCAGCGAGATGACCGCATCCGGCGCGCTCTGGGTGGCGGTGACGGCACCGGCGAGAAGTGCCACGCCCGGATCGAGATCGTCCGGCAGCTTTACGTTCAACGTCGGGAAGAAGCCGACGAGCGATGCCGTCTGCAGCTGCACGTCCTGGGTGGCGAGATGTTCGATGACGGCGGTGGCGTTCGCCGCGTCCGGTGCGCCCTTGGGGATGGCAAGGCCGGCGACGACCGGCATGTAACCGCGACCCTTTGGACCGGCCGGTGCCGGGAAGACGACGTAATTGTCCGGCGAGCCGGAAATGGCGTTCTTCAGGCGCGCGACGTGATCCCAGGCGACCATGACTTCACCGGAAGCCAGCGGCTCCTGCATGAAATCGTAATTGGTCGAGTTGGGGCTGACGACGGTCCAAAGCTCCTTCAGCTTTTCCCAGCCGGCAGCGGCATCGGCGTTTTTGAAGGTACGGACGACGCCGCCGGTGAAGGACGGGTAGAAATAGCCCTGGAAATAACGCGGCATCAGGCCTTTCGGACCGGCTGGAAAGCCGATCTGCGGCACGCCGGTTTCCTCCTTCATCTTCTTGCCCCACTCGATCAGCTGATCATAGGTGAGCTTGTTGATGTCGGCGCCTTCAGGCAGATATTGCAGCGCGTCCTTGGTCGCGGCCATCACATAGGTCGCCTGCATCCACGGGATATATTGCTGTTCGGCCTTGCCGAGCTTGCCCAGATCGATCAGCGACCGCGGCATGCCGGCGTCGGCCAGCTTCTTGGCCAGATCATCGAGCGGCTCGAGCATCTGCTTGTCGGCGAGCGGCGACAATTCGCCATGCAGCGCGCCGACAAGGCTGATCGTGTGCTTGCCGGCCTGACGCTCGGCTTCCATGCGCACGGCAAACTGCGGCGGCTCCTCAACCACGTAGTCGACCGGCTTTTCGAGACCGCTCAATAGCTCCTCGCGCACTGCCGTTGCTTCCTCGATCGGGCGAAGCTGGGTGGACAGGAAGACTGTCTGCGATTGCGCCTGGCCGGCGGAACCGATGGCGGTGGATGCCAGGATGGCGATGGACAAGAGACGTTTCATTGCTTTTCCTCCGTATTTTCTCTGGTCGACGAAATTCGAGGTGTCAGGCCGCAACCGGCGGCAGGCGGTGGCTGTCACGATCGACGAACTCGATCGCATGCAGTTCCTGCAGGGTTTCGGCGGGTTCTCCGGCAATCGTGCGCAGCAGAAGCGAGGCGAAGCTGCGGCCGAGATTGCCGCCGGTCATGCGCATGGTCGAAAGCGCCGGGCTGGTGAAGGCGCCGATGGGGAGATCGTCGTGGCCGACGACGCTGATCGACAGGCCGCCATCGACCTCGCGCAGCGCACGCAGAACGCCGATCGCCATCTCGTCGGTGGCGCAGACGATTGCGGTCGGCCGGTCCGACCGCGCGAGAAGTCCGAGAGCGGCTTCGTAACCGCCCTGTTCGGTCGGCATCTGTTCCACATAGAGATCCGGGGAAAGCCCGCTTTCGCGCATCGCCGCCTCCCAGCCCTGACGGCGGACATGGGCGAAGAAATAGTCCTGCCGACCGCCGACATGAGCAATGCGGCGGTGGCCGTCGCGGTGAAACCGCAGCGTTGCGGCGTGAAAGCCGGAAAAACCGTCGCCATCGATATAGGGATGCTGGATCGCCGATTCCGTGCGGCCATTGGTGACGAAGGGAAAACCGCGCGACTGCAGGAATTCGACGCGTTCGTCATGGCGTTTGGTACGGACGAGCAGCATGGCATCGACCCTGCGGCCATCGACGAAACGACGGCACATGTCGAGCTCGCTTTCACCATGCGGCACGGGCGCGATGACGAGGTTGAGGCCGGCACCGGCCAGATGTTCGGCACAGCCGGAGAGCATGTCGAGGAAATGCAGCGGGCCGATATGGCCGGGTTCGCTCGGCAGCGTGACGGCCACGAGTTCCGCCCGCTGCTTGCGCAGCCGGCGGGCGGACGCATTCGGGCGGTAGCCTGCCTTGTCGGCGGCTTCCTGCACCCGTTGACGTGTCGCCGC
The DNA here is from genome assembly GCA_900466875.1 of Hyphomicrobiales bacterium. Taxonomy (GTDB): domain Bacteria; phylum Pseudomonadota; class Alphaproteobacteria; order Rhizobiales; family Rhizobiaceae; genus Neorhizobium. The sequence continues at coordinate 48,621 of UBNQ01000019.1, forward strand.
CGAGACGTCGGAATAACCGTCCAGCGCCCGCGAAACTGTTGTGATCGACAGGCCCAGAGATTGGGCAAGTTGCTTGAGATTGGCCAATGCAAGTCCTCCCAGACGGCTAGAAGGTCATCCAAAACGTTTTGGGAGTCAAGCCGAAACGATTTGGATTTTTCTCCCACCTTGGTATTCGAGCGAAGAGGAGGGGCGGTTGTGCCTTGCAGATCGTCAGGAAAAACAAGGATTTTGACGCGTTGCCGGCCCGGCCGGTAACGGGCAAAAATCTTCAATGCGGAGAGAGCTGTTCCTCGTTGGCTTTCTCCAAAGGCTCGGCTAGAACGCTTGCATGAGCGACAACATCATCAAGTTCCAGCGGCCGAAACAGCCGAAGCCACCGCGCCAGACGCCGCCCTGGCTGAAGCGTGTCCTGACCATTCTGGCCGTAATCGCGGTCTTCGGTGCGGCCTATGCCTATTTCAGCCTGACAGGAACACCGCCACAGGGCGTTCCGGGCTGATCGGGTCTCAGAAGAAAAAGCGGGTTGCGAAAACTGAGCTGGCTTTATGGCCCGCGTCGAAAATGAGAACAGTGTTCCCCGCGCCAGAAACACGAGCGGAGCCTTGGGCATAGTCTTTGCCTAAGACATAGACATCCGCATCGACGATGGCCTCCCAGACAAATTCTGATTAGGTTCGGATCGGAAGCGATGATCCGAACCGGGCGCGCTTCGATATCCGGGAGAACGACATGACATTCAGCATTCAGTCCAAGGGCGTCTATGCGATCGCCGCCACGCCGTTTCACGACGATGGCGCGATCGATTTCAACTCGGTCGACCGCCTGACGGATTTTTACGAAGAAAGCGGCTGCACCGGCATCACCATTTTAGGCATCATGGGTGAGGCGCCCAAACTGGAAGCGGATGAAAGCCGGGCGATCATCAAGCGTGTCGTGGAGCGTGCCAAGGTTCCTGTCATCGTCGGCGTTTCGGCTCCGGGTTTTGCCGCAATGCGTTCGCTTGCCCGCAGCTCGATGGACATGGGTGCTGCCGGCGTGATGATCGCGCCGGGACAAGGGGCGAAGACCGACGAGCAGACGATCAACTATTTCGCCGGTGCCGTGGAAGCGGTGGGCGAGGACGTGCCGTGGGTGCTGCAGGACTATCCGCTGACGCTCAACACGGTGATTGCCACCAGCGTTGTTGCCAAGATCATCACCAACCATCCGTCCTGCCTGATGCTGAAGCACGAGGACTGGCCGGGTCTGGAAAAGATCTCGAAGCTGCGCGCCATGCAGAAATCCGGCGAGCTGCGGGAGTTTTCCATCCTCTGCGGCAATGGCGGCATGTTCCTCGATTTCGAACCGGAACGCGGCGCAGACGGTGCGATGACGGGCTATGGTTTCCCGGACATGCTGAGCGAACTGGTGTCGCTGTTTGAAGCGGGAAAGCGTGACGAGGCGCATGACCTGTTCGACGCGCATCTGCCGCTGATCCGCTACGAGCAGCAACTCGGCGTGGGCTTGGCGGTGCGCAAGCACATATTGAAGCGCCGCGGCGTGATTGCGTCGGATGCGCAGCGCAAGCCGGGGCAGATGCTGACGGGGACGGCGAAGGCTGAGGTGGATTACCTGCTGGCGCGCGTGGCAAGGCACGACAAGCGGGCGGCGCTGTAATTGGTCCAGACAGCCTTCAACCCGGAAATGCTGATTTCCGGGTTGAAGGTGCGATCATTCGACTTGATGTGAAACTGGCTGAATTGCGCCGGTCATAACGCTGACAAGGCTGTTTTCCGAGCACGGAGCCCTGATTACCCTCATTCCTGTGCTTGTCACAGGAATCCAGCCACGGCGCGTCTGCGCCGTGAAAAGACTCTCTCCGCCCAAGGATTTGGGCTAATGGATTCCTGTGACAAGCACAGGAATGAGGGAGGCTTCAATTGCCGATGGTGGTCAACGCAGATCTGAGCGTGCTGAACCGTAAGCCTAATCAGTAATCTGACCGGCGGACTTACTGCCGGTTTTTTCGTTTCAATCTAGCGGCTTATACGCGATCACGTCCATCTCGACCTTGACGTCGACCATCATTGGGGATTCGACGGTGGAGCGGGCCGGGGGGTGGTCGATGAAGTGTTTCTGGAAGACGGCGTTGAAGCTCGAAAAATCGCGGGCGTCGTCGAGCCAGACATTGACCTTGACCACATGTTCCAGCGTGCAATCGGCCAGCGCCAGAACCGACTTGATGTTGGCGATCACCTGTTCGGTCTGGGCAACGATATTGCCGACGATAACCTCGCCGTCGACGGTCGGGACCTGGCCCGAAACGTAAACGAAATCACCGGCGCGCACGGCCTTGGCGAAGGGGCGGCGCTGGCCGCCGGCCTGGGCATCGGCGACATCGTAACGGATGAGTTTCTTGCTGGTCATGGGGCGATCTTTCTATTCCAGTGGGGTAGGGGGCAGGGTTTGTCCGTTCTTGCAATGCCGACAACGCTTTACGCTTTTGCCGGCATTGTTCAGTGGGCATCCTGCACGAAATGGCCGGGCGAAACCTCGCGATAGGTCCGCTTCGGCACGACGTAATCGAAGGGTCGCACGGGGCTCTTGATCTCTTCGGAAAGCGGTGGCGGGGTCTGGCCGCGGCGTGACGGATCGGGGATCGGCACGGCCGAGATCAGGCGCTGCGTATAGGCATGCTGAGGGTTGTCGAAGATCGCCGCCCGCGGGCCGATCTCGACGATTTCGCCCAGGAACATCACCGCGACGCGGTGGCTCATCCGCTCGACGACCGCCATGTCGTGGCTGATGAACAGATAGGCGAGGCCGCGCTTTTCCTGCAGGTCGAGCAGAAGGTTAGAGACCTGCGCCTTGACCGACACATCGAGTGCGGAGACCGCTTCGTCGGCGACGATGAATTTCGGGTCGAGGGCGAGCGCGCGGGCAATCGAGATTCGCTGGCGCTGGCCGCCGGAGAATTCGTGCGGGTGGCGATCGGCCATGGCGGCGGAAAGGCCGACCTGTTCCAACAGTTCGGAGACGCGGGCCTTGGCATCTTTCCGACCCATCAGGCCGTGGGCGAGGATGGGTTCGGCGATCGCGGAGCCGACGGTGATGCGCGGGTTGAGTGAGGCGAACGGGTCCTGAAAGATCATCTGCGAGGTGCGGCGCATGGTCCGCAATTCCCGCGTGCCGGCCTTGGTGACATCCTGACCGCCGATGACGATCGAACCGGCGGAGGGATTGAGCAGGCGGATGATGGCGCGGCCGGTCGTGGATTTGCCGCAGCCGCTCTCTCCGACCAGCGACAGGGTTTCGCCTGGACGCAGGTCGAAGGAGACATCTTCCACCGCATGGACGCGCCCATTGGGCAGGTCGAAACGGACGGCGAGATTATCGACCTTGAGGATCGGCTCGACGCTCAAGGCGACCGGGTTCATCTCGCGGCCATCGACGGCAATACCGGTCGAGGCATCGACCTCGGGGAAACGTTTTGGTGCGGCGGCGGCACCCATCGTGCCGAGACGCGGGATCGAGGCGAGCAGGGATTTTGTGTAGATCGCTTTCGGCGTGGCGAAAATTTCGTCGGTCTTGCCGGTTTCGATCATGTCGCCGCGGAACATCACCACGGTGCGATCGGCGATTTCGGCGACGACGCCCATGTCGTGGGTGATGAACAGCACGCCCATGTTTTCCTCCCGCTGCAACTCGCGCAGCAGGTGGAGGATTTCGGCCTGGATCGTCACGTCGAGCGCGGTTGTCGGCTCGTCGGCGATCAGCAGTTTCGGACGGCAGGCGAGCGCCATGGCGATCATCACGCGCTGGCGCATGCCGCCGGAAAATTTGTGCGGATATTCGTGAAGACGGGCTTTGGCCGCGGGAATACGGACGCGCTCCATCAGGCGCACAGTCTCAGTCTCGGCTTCGCTCCATGACAGGCCGCGATGCAGAACGAGCGCTTCCGCAATCTGGTTGCCGATGGTGAAGACCGGGTTGAGCGAGGTCATCGGCTCCTGAAAGATCATGCCGATCGAGCCGCCGCGCACCTTGCGCATCTCGGCTTCGCTGGCGGCAAGCAGGTCCTTGCCGTCGAGCAGGATGCGGCCTTCGGTGCGTGAGCGCCCTGCGGGCAGAAGCCGCATCGTCGACAGAGCGGTGACGCTCTTGCCCGAGCCGGATTCGCCGACGATCGCAACCGTTTCGCCGGCATCGACATGCAGGCTGATATTGCGGATGACGGCTTTCCAGCCACCTTCAGTCTTGAACGAGGTGGTCAGGTTCTCGACCGCAAGCACCGGTTTCTTTGTGTTTGTATCGGTCATGGTCAGCTTTCCTTGGCGAGACGCGGATCGACAAGATCGCGCAGGCCGTCGCCCAGCAATTGCAGGGAGAGAACCGAGAAGACGATGGCCAGCCCCGGAAACACCATCAGCCACGGAGCGTTGTTCATGTATTCGCGGCCGGATGCCAGCATCGTGCCCCAGGTCGGCATATCGGTGGAGACACCGACGCCGAGGAAGGAGAGGCTCGCCTCCGCCAGCATCGCCGAGGCGAAGACGAAGGTTGCTTGCACGAGGATGGGGGAGGCGAGGTTGAGCAGCACGTGGCGGGCAAGGATCTGCCATGTCGGCAGGCCCATGGCGACGGCCGCCTCGATATAGGGCAGTTCGCGCAGGACCAGCGTCGAGCCGCGAACGATACGGGCGAGACGTGGGGCGTAGGTGATGCCGAGCGCGAGGATGACCGTCGTCAGCGACGGTCCGAGGGCTGCGACCAGTGCAATCGCCAGCAGGATGTCCGGGAAGGACATCATAGCATCGAGCAGGCGCGAGATCGGCGCATCGAGGCGGCGGAAGAAGCCGGCGGCGACACCGAGAATGACGCCCAGCACGGTGGATATAACGACGACGCCGAGGCTGACGAGCAGCGAGATACGACCGGCAAAAATGGCGCGGGAGAAGATATCGCGGCCGAATTCATCGGTGCCGAAGAAGTTCGTCATCGACGGTGGTTTCAGCTTGTTGATGATCGACAGCTTGTTCGGCGCGTAAGGCGCGACCCAAGGGGCGAGCAGCGCGGCCAGAATGACGATCGCCAGGATGATGGCGCCGAACAGCATGGCGCGGTTGCCGAACAGGCGGCGCAGGCCGGATGCGAAGGGCATGGAGAGGGAGGCCATCGTGGTCATAGGCGCACCCGCGGATCAACGAGAATATAAAGCATGTCGACGATGAAGTTGATGAGGACATAGATGGCTGCCACGACGAGCAGCGCGCCCTGAATGACCGGATAATCGCGGCGCAGCACAGCCGAGACGACGAGATTGCCGACGCCCGGAAGACCGAAGACGGTTTCGGTGACAACGGCACCGGCCACCAACATGGCGACCGACAGGCCGATGACGGTGATGATCGGGATCATCGCGTTCTTCAGGGCGTGCTTGAGGATGACGCGGCCCTCGCCGGCACCCTTGGCGCGGGCGGTGCGGACGTAATCATCGCCCAGGACATCGAGCATGGCGGCACGGGTGAAGCGGGTGATCAGAGCCGAATTGACGACGCCGAGTGCGACGGCCGGCAGAACGAGATGGTGCAGGCGCTCAAGGAACGGCGTTTCGGGTCCGCCGTAACCGGAGGCCGGGAACCAGCCCTGGCCGACGGCAAAGACCTGGATCAGGATCAGGCCGAGCCAGAAGCTCGGGACACTGGCGGCGACCATGGTGAGCGTCACGACGATCTGGTCGAAGACCGTGCCGCGTTTGACGGCCGACAGGATGCCGACCGGCAGCGCAATACCGACTGCGATCAGGATCGAGAAGAGGGTGAGGAAGAAGGTGGGTTCCGCACGTGCGGCGAGAGCCGTCGTGACCGGCTGGTTCAAAAAGATCGACTGGCCGAGATCGCCTTGCAATATGCCGAGAACGAACTGGCCATATTGCATGAGGAGCGGCGCATCGAGCCCCATTTTGGTGCGCAATTGCGCGATATCCGCCGGGGTCGCATCCGACCCCAGCATGACGGCGGCAGGATCGCCGGGTGTGACGCGAACGATGATGAAGACCACCGTCACGACGAGGGCGAGCACGATTGCCATGCCCCCCAGCCGTTTCAGCAGTGCCTGTGCGATCCTTGCCATTGTCAGTCCTCAGTTTCTACGCAATTCCAGCAAAACCGGTTGCCGCTTCTGCTGGAATTGCTTTCAGCCTTACTTCTTCGGGGTCACGTTCCAGAAATGCGGCCAGTAGGTCGGCTCGTAACCGGAAACGCCGTTGGCGACGCCGGAAACGGCATTGAAGTTGCCGACCTTATAGAGCGGTGCATCATCATAGATGACCGTCTGGATGCCGTCCCATGCTGCCTTCTTGGCATCATCGGTGGTGGCGTCCATGTAGGTGGCGACAGCCTTTGCCTTCTGATCGGACACATACCAGCCCGGATAGGTGTCGGTGATCGTGTTGATCGTCGTCGGGTCGCCCGGGAAGTTGGAATGGGTGATAAAGATATCCCATGCCTTCGAGTCCGCGCGACGGGTGGTGAGCGTTGCCCAGTCCACCACCTGCAGATCGACCTTGAAGCCGGCGGCTTCGAGATAGGCCTTGGCGACTTCGCCGATCTTGTAGTGGAACTCGTACTGGCGGCTGGTCAGAAGGCGGATCGGGGTTCCGTCATAACCACCCGCTTCGAGCAGCTTTGCAGCTTCTTCCGGGTTGCCGTCGCCGTAACGGGCAACACCGGCTTCGGTGTGCCAGAAGGAGCCTTCCGGGAAGATCGAGGCATCGACGCTGAAGAAGCGGTCGTCAGAGAAGGCGGCCATCATCATGTCGTTCGGGTTGAGCGCAACCTGAACCGCCTGACGCAGTTCCTTCTTAACGAGAAGGCCTTCCTTCATGTTCATGTTCATCGACGCCCAGCCGGCATCGCGGAAGATGACGGGCTTGGCATTGCCGCTCTTTTCAACGCGCTCGAAGGCGCTGACGGGGAGCGAATCCGCATAGTCGAACTGGCCGGAGATCAGGCCTTCAACGCGGGTATTGGCATCGGGTACCGGAACGAAACGGATTTCCTTGGCGATCGCCTCGCGCTTGCCGGCATAGTTGCTCGGCGCACCTTCGGGCGACTTGTAGCCGTCGAAACGGACGAGCTGGGTATACTGGTCGGGCTTGCGCTCCTTGAGCGCATAAGGGCCGGTGCCGACGAATTCGGTCAGCGTGTCGGCGATCTTTTCCGACGGCATGATGACGGATGCCTGCGACAGGGTGGCGAGCAGCGGCGCGTAACGCGACTTCAGCTTGAAGACAACGGCGTGGTCACCCTCTTCCGTCAGGCTTTCGACGATGCCGGAGACCTGTTTGCCCTTGGAATTGACCGCCATCCAGCGCTTCAGCGAGGCGGTAACGTCCTTGGCATCGAAGGTGCTGCCGTCATGGAAGGTGACGCCTTCGCGCAGCGGGATCGTGTAGGTGAGGCCGTCTTCGGAAATCTTCGGCATGCCGGCTGCCAGCAGCGGTACGGACTTCCATTCGGCGTCATAGGTGTAGAGCGTTTCGAAAATGTGCTGGTCGATGGTCAGCACGATGTCGGTCGCCGTCTGCATGACGTCGAGCGTCGGCGGTTCGCCGATCGTGGCGACGGTCAGAATACCGTCGCTTGCCTGCGCCAGAGCCAGGCTGCTGGTACCGGCCAAGGCCGCCAGCGTCATCAGAACAAGTGCACTCTTTTTCATGGTCATCCCCTTGTTGCGTTCGGTTCGGTCAAAGATTTCGGCCGGCTTTCCTGTCCGGCCGGAATGTCAGGCATCCAGTCCCAGCGGATCGGCCACGCGCGGCCAGAGTTTCAGGCTCGCCTTGCGGTAGGGCGTCGTGGCCGGGTTGGTCGGATAGGAGGTCGGCGCGGCGATATAGACGATCTCGGAAGAGACCGGCTGGAAGCCTGCGTAGAAATGGTTGGTCGACTTGATGAGCATGTAGGATTTCGAGGCGAAATCGATGCCCTGATTGGCAAAGATATCCGGCTCATAGGTCTGGGTGCGGCTGGTGATCAGCACGATATCGATATTGGTGCCGACCGGGCGGATGACGGCGGCGCTGCCGAGCGTGACGCGCGAATTGCGAAAGCTCTGCCAGCCGGCATCGAAAACCTTTTGCACGGTGACGCGCAGGTCGAGCGGATCGCCGCCCTCGGGGCTCGACTTGCCGCCGACGCGCAAGGACAGTTCCGCGCCTTCACCGGCCGCATGGCAGAAGGTGACGGCGATCGGGTCCCAGATGGTGGCGACGGCGAAATCGTCCATGCCGCGTTCCATCATCCGGCGCAGGATATAGGTGGCGTCGCCCGCCACGCCGCCGCCGGGATTGTCCCAGACATCGGCGATGGTGACCGGTTTTTGCGGATGCTCGGCGCGGATGGCGATCGCCTTGTCGAGACCGGCCTCGGTATCGAACATCGGCATCGCGGTGGTCTTGCGTAGGCGGTAAAGCTCGCGACCGAGCTTTGCCGCCAGCGCGTCGCCTTTGGCCTTGTCATTGTCGGTGACGACGACGATGCGGGTGCCCATGTCGGGCAGGTCGCCGGCCATGAAGCCGTGGATGACGGAGGCGGACAGAATGCCGTCCTTGCCTTCCAGCGCCTGCATGCGATCGACGAAAGAGCGCATCGGTTCGCGGCTGGTCGGGAAGATGGTGATCATGCGGCAGTCGAAGGTGGAAATGACCGGCTTGATCTTTCCACGCAATGCCTGGAGCGCCAGTTCGACGACGTGTTCACCGCGCTGTTCGAAATCCGTATGGGGGAATTCGAGGAAGGCGGCCATGATGTTCAGATTGGCGACGCGGAGCGCCGTGAGGTGGCTGTGCGGGTCGAATTCGGCGGCGATCAGCACGTCGGGGCCGACGATTTCACGGACACGGGAGAGAAGATCGCCTTCGGGATCGTCATAACCTTGAGCGGCCATCGCGCCATGGAGGCCCAACACGACGCCATCGACGGGCAGGGCGGCTTGCAACTCGGCCAAAATCTGGTCGCGCAGCGTCTCGTAGGTCTGGCGCTGGATGAGGCCGGCGGGTTCGGCCCAGCAGGACGTGCCTTCGATGACGGTAAAGCCTTCGGCCTTGCCGCGGCGGCGCAGGATCGGGACGACGGAAGAGCACAGGGTCGGCGTATCGGGATGTTCGCCCGGCCCGGCATAAAACGCCGCCTTGAAGGCGTTCATATCCGTCGGCACGGGAGAAAAAGTGTTCGTTTCGGTCGCCAGCGAGGCGGTGAAGATGCGCATGTCTTGTTATCCGAATACACTTCGGCCTCAGGGCGACGCTGCCGTGCCCGAATGCCGTTGCCATGTTGTGCTGATCTGAAGTCTGCCGGAGCGGCCGCTTGGATGTCGCTTAGCGACAGTCGTGATGCTCTCGGATCGTTCGATTTCCCGTTTTCCTCAAGTTCGCCCGCTCACCGTTTCGGTGTAATTTATTTTCTTCATAATGCGCCAAATCAAGGCCAAGTCAATGGATTTTCAGATTTGGCACGATTTTGTGTAATTTATTTTCTTGAATGGGAAATTCGCGGAAAATTTTCATGTCGGCTGGAGATGCCGGATCCCGCCGCGTGCGTTGTTGCAACCGCAATCCGTTTTGAATCAATGATTTCGCTAGCCGCGAACAGGCGGCACCAGCTGGGGAGGAGAAATCCGCCATGAAAAAGGGCGCCCTCGACAGGCGCCCGATTTTCATCATGTCGCTTGAACCGTGGCAGCGCGATCGCTGTCTATTGGGTCGGCGCGAGAAAAATTTTCAAGACTGGCCTTACCAGACCGTTCCGCGGGCATCGACATTTTCAACCCGCGTGACCACGCCGTCCTTATGAAAAACCATGCGGTCGAAGAGATTGGTGACGACGCAGGTATGGTTCGGAACGACTTTTACCTGTGCACCGATCTCCGGGAAGGGGGCAGCGCAGCTGGAAATATCGACCACGGCATGTTCCTCCGAAAGCGAAATGACTTTTGCGCCTTCGTAGCCGGCGATCGAGCCGTAATCGGAAAAGCCGAGCAGGTCGGAGGTCAGGGCCTTGGAGCCGCTGTCGAGCACGGCGCGATCAGGCGCCGGGCGGGAAACGACGGTGGCGAGGATATGCATGGCCAGGTCGTCATTGCTGCAATGGCCGGCGCGGACCATGCTGCGGTCGTTATAGACATAGGTGCCGGCGCGATGTTCGGTGGCCGATGGCACGAGATGGGCGAAGAACAGATCCGGGGAGCCGCCGCTGGAACGGACCGGGCAATCGATACCCTTGGCAGAGAGCAGCGCCATGGTCTTCGACATGAAGGCCTCGACCTGCTCCGCACCGCCGGAGGCCGGGTAGGTCATGATACCGCCAAAACGCAGGCCGGGGGCGGCAGCGATCTTTTCGGCAAGCGCGACGGCCGCTTCCGGCGTCTGCACGCCGCAGCGTTTTGCGCCGGTATCGCATTCGATCAGCACGGTCAACGGGCGGGAAGCGTCGAACGTGGCGGCAAGACCTGCGACCGTAGTGTCGCTGTCGGCAACGACGGAGAGCTTGGCGACACGGGCATTGAGCGCCTTGAGGCGGGCGAGCTTGGCTGGGCCAAGAATATTGTAGGTGATCAGGATGTCGTCGAAACCGGCATCGGCAAACACTTCCGCTTCGGTGACCTTCTGGCAGTTGAGGCCAACGGCACCGGCTTCCACCTGCTGGCGGGCGACAGCTGCAATCTTGTGGGTCTTGATATGCGGGCGGAACGCCTTGCCATGTTGATCGCAATAGGCCTGAACGCGGGCGATGTTGGCGGCAAGCCGTGCCTCGTCGATGACCGGCATCGGGGTGGCAACCTCTTTGAGCGGCGTGCCGGGTTCGGGCCAGGGATAGTTCATGGAAGAGACCTCATCGGGATGACGCGACCGTGCCTGAAGCGGCATCTGCGCAGGGAAGGTTGCTTTTATTTTCGCGGAATAGGCAAGTTTCGTTGATGCTGGCCGGCATTATGCTATCAAATACGAAAACAGTGAAATTCATTTTCACAGGCGCCTGCATTTTTCTGCTGCGGCCAATCTGAAGGGAAGACCGAATGGATCTGTTTCATGCCCTTTCCGATCAGGATGGCCGGCTTTCCGGGCTCGAGGCGAAGCTTGCCCAGTTCGCGCTGGAAAATGTCGATTTCGTCGTCAATGCGTCGATCATCGAGGTTGCCGAAAAGGCCGGCGTTTCGCCGCCCACGGTGACGCGCTTCTGCCGCCGGCTTGGCTGCCAGGGGTATTCCGATTTCAAGGTGCAACTGGCAAAAATCGCCTATGTGGGCCTGCGCTACATGACGCCGGAAGCGCCGACCGCAACGGCGGAGGAAGTGGCGCAGGATATCGTTTCGAAGGCGCAGAACGCGCTGTTCGAGGTGCATCGCCAGCTTGATCTGAGAGCCATCGAAAAGGCGGCGCAGATGCTGCGGGCCGCCGAATTCATCCAGGCCTTCGGCGCAAGCGGCAATTCGGCGATGATCGTCAACGAGCTGCATAACCGGCTGTTTCGTCTCAGTTGCCGGGTCAATGCATCGAGCGATCACGGCATGAACCTGATGATCTCGGCGGCCGCTCAGCCCGGCACGGTGGTCTTCGGTTCCTCCTTTACCGGACGCGACATGGGGCTTGTTCATTGCCTCGACCTGCTGCGGGAACGCTCGATTCCGACGATCGTGATGACCCAGGCGGGTTCGCCGGTGGCGAATGCCGCGGATCTGGTGATCGCGATCGAGATGCCCGAGGGCAAGAATATCTTTCGGCCGACCTCTACGCGTTATGCCTATCTGGCGGCGATCGACATTCTTGCCAATATGGTTGCCTATGCCGATCGCACCAGAGCGCTGAAATCGCTGCGCGCCATCAAGGAAGAACTGGTGCGCAACCGCGATGGCGATGATCGCCAGCTTCTCGGCGACTGATCTGATCCCAAATTCAGGCAATTGCAAATTGATGCATTTGCGACATGATGATGCCGTTTTCAGGCAGGAAGTATTGTCGCAATCAGACGACACAGGCGTCGAATTTTGAACATTCGACACAGGTGCCGTTCGTAGCCTGTCTCACGCATTCCTGGGTTGATCTCCGTGTAAAAAGCCATGCCAGAAGACGTTGACGATACCATGTCGATCACGCGCACCAATTTTTGCGGTCGTAGCGACCGCCACGGCGAGGCGAAATGCCGGGATCAGGCATCGCCATTTTCAAAAATCATAAAAACGAGACCTTCATGTCTAGGCAAACCTTGACGACGGTGATGGCGCCGCTTCTTGGCCTGTTCATCCTGAGCGTCGGCAACAGTTTTCTGTCGTCGCTGACCACCCTGCGTCTCGATGCTGCCGGCGCTTCGCCCGCGATGATCGGTGTGGTGTCCTCGGCCTATTTCGTCGGGCTGACGCTCGGGGCGATGTTTCATGATCGGCTGATCGTGCGGATCGGGCATATTCGCGCCTATGCCAGCTTTGCCTCGCTCGGCGTCGTCAGCATTCTCATGCAGGTTCTGTCGGCCGACTGGATGCTGTGGATCCTTGTCCGGCTGATCTATGGCTGGACGACGGTCGGTGTTTTTCTCGTGATCGAAAGCTGGCTGTTGCTGGTTGCCGACCAGACCGTGCGCGGCCGGTTTCTGGCGCTTTACATGATCGCCTTTTACGGCGCGGGTGCCGTTGGGCAGGCGCTCTTGGGAACGGTTGACGGGCTGGGCGAGTTCGCGCCGTTCATCGCCGCGGCAATGCTGGCGTCGCTGTCGGTGCTGCCGATCGTCATCCTGCCGCGCGAAATGCCGCTGATGGAACGGGTGGAGGCGCTGAAACCCCTGCAGCTGTTTCAAATGTCTCCGAGCGGCGTGATCGGGTGCTTCGGGTCAGGTGTAGCGATCGCGGCCGTCTACACGCTCTTTCCGCTTTACCTGCAGACGAACGGCATGCCGGTGGATGAGGTCGGGATGATGATGGCCTGTGTCATTCTCGGTGCGATGGTGTTGCAATATCCCGTCGGGCGCTGGTCGGACAACCAGGACCGGCGCGTGGTGCTGATCACGCTCGCCTTTGCCTGCCTGCTGCTCTGCGCCGCGATCCTGTTTCTGCCGTATAGCCCAACGACCCTGATGATTACCCTTTTCCTGTTGGGTGGCGGCATCTTTGCGATCTATCCCGTATCGATCAGCTTTTCGGCTGACAGGGCCTCGGCGGCATCATTGGTGCCGATGATACAGGGCATGCTGCTGGTCAATTCGCTTGGTTCGGCCATCAGCCCGGTTTCGATCTCCGCTGTGATGAGCGCGTTTGGCGCATCGGGATTGTTCTGGTCGCTGGCGGTGCTCAACATCCTGATGGTGGTGTTCTTCATCTGGCGGCGTGGCGCGCGGCCGGAAGCAACGCAGGTTGCGCCGTTCGCGCCGGCGACTGCGATGTCGCCGATCGGGGCCGAGATCCGCGTGACCGACGAGATGATCCAGGGCGTGAAGGAGCACGACGCCGAGGGGGAGGAGCCTCCCTTCAGGCACGCATCATCGCTGGGGTGAGGATGAGATAGGCCCTATCCGAGCGTTCTCGCCGTCAGTTTCGGCAGCATCAGGCGGAAGGCGATGCTACGGGCGCTCTGGAAGAGAAGCAGCGCGATCCACAGGCCGTGATTGCCGAAGAGCGGCTGCAGCACGGCCCAGGCGGCGAAATAGGTGGCGAGCGAGAGCAGCATGAGATTGCGCATCTCCCGTGACCATGTCGCGCCGATATAAACCCCATCCATCTGGAAGGCGATGGCGCCGACCAAGGGCATGATCGCGGCATAGGGCAGAAAACCTTCGGCCAGCTGTTCGACGGTCGCATTGGGGGATGCCAGATCGATGACCCACCAGCCGCCGGCGAGGAAGGACAGCGCAACAAGCGCGCCGAAGACCAGCGCCCAGAGCGTGGTGAGTTTGATCATCCGGTCGAAGGCGGCACGGTTTCTGGCTCCGACGGCGCGGCCGGCCAGCTGTTCGGCAGCCGTCGCGATGCCGTCGAGGAAGGCGACGCCGAAGAAATAGAAGCGCAGGAGGATGGTGTTGGCGGCGAGGATATCGATGCCGAGTTCACCGCTCTGGCGGGTGAAGAAAGAAAGCCCGATCAGCAATGCAAACGAGCGGATCATCATGTCGCCATTGACAGAGAAGAGCCGGCGCAGGCTTTTCATGTCCGGCAAATTCCAGCTCGACTTGTCGGTGCGACAGAGGATGATGGCGGCACCGGCCAGTGCCGTGACGATTTCGGAGACGAGGCTGGCAATGGCAAGGCCTGCCACGCCGCCATCGAGACCGAGTACCCACCAGATGCTCAAGCCCAGATTGAGGCCGTTCAGCAGGCCCTGCAGCAGCATGGCGGTCAATGCATCGCCGCGGCCGATGATCCAGCCGAAGGCGACGAAATTGAACAGCACGAAGGGGGCCGACCAGACGCGCCAGGAGAAATAGACTTTTGCCGCGTCGGCCACCGCACCATCGGCTCCGAGCACGGTCAGCCCGAGATTGCCGATCGGGACGTGCAGGAGGAGGATGACGAGGCCGGCGACCATGGAAATGGTCAGGCCGCCGAGAAGCATGCGCTGCTCATAACGGCGGTCGCCGGCGCCAAAAGCCTGGGCGGTAAAGCCGGTCGTCGCGCCGCGCAAAAAATTGAAGGTGACGAACAGCACGTCGAAAATGACGGCGGCGAGCGCCACGCCGCCGATCAGCGCCTCCTGCCCCAATTGCCCGATCACGCCCGTCGCCACGAGGCTGACGAGCGGGGTCGAGAAATGGGCGATCATCATCGGGATCGCGATGCGCAGCACTTCGCGATGGGTGACATCGAAGGAGGGGGCGCTGTCTGCCGTCGTTGCGGTTGCCACTTAGTCTTTCCGGTGCGGTTCTCCGAGCGTATGCATCAACCGGTTGGCCCAGCCGAAGATCGCCACGGAATGAATGAGGTCGAGGATTTCAAGATCACTCAGGCCGGTCTCGCGCAAGTGGTAGAACTGGTAGACGCCGACATTATCCGGGTGGGCGGTCAGATCGACGCCAAAATTGAACAGCGCCTGATCGTGTTCGCCTAGATCGGCATCGAGACCGTTCTGGTAGATTTCCTCCACCACTTCCGGCCGTTTTTCCAGCTGGATGAAACGGTTGGCGTGAACCTGGGCGCAATAGATGCAGTGGTTGACGAAAGAGGCGGCCAGCGCCCCGAGCTCACGCCCGCCGCGCGACAGGCCGCCGTCGCTATACATGATATCGTTGAAGAGCGGCGAGCGCTCGGCCAGCATCTCGGTTTCCTGCGCCAGCACCAGCACATAGGCGGAAACTTTTGTATTGGACGGGGTGACCTTCAGCGCATCGAGCTGTTCGGGCGTCGCCGTCTGCAGATCGACCGGCTTGACGTAAGGCTGCCATTCGAGCGCATCAAGGGTGAATTCGTGAACCGCGTCAGACATGTCAGTTGTCCCTCAGCATCTTCAGGCCGGCGACGACCAGAACCTGGTAATTGACGAAAGCGATGATGCCGGCAAGCGTGACGATATCGCGATCGTCGAGGCCTGCGGCATAGAGTTTTTCGATATTGTCGCGGGTTGCCGCTTTCGGGTTCTTCGTCACCAGATCGACATGGCGCAGGATGACGGAAAGCCGGCCTGCCTCGTCTTCCGGCGTCCAAGCGGGATCGGCAATAGAGAGGACATCGCCGCTTGCACCTTCTGTCGTGGCGAGATCGCGGTAATGGGCCAGAAGTTCCTGCGAGGTCCAGAGGGCGGCCATGCGGGCGGCAAGGGTGGCGCGTTCCGCATAGGAGAAATTGCGCGGATCGCTCGGGTGGAGTGCCGCGACATAGCTGGTCTGGGTGAGGTGCTTCAGCTTGGCGCGCTCATCACGCAGGGCAAGCAGCGGCGAGGAAGGGCCAAGACCCAGCACCTTGTCGATCACATCGACTGTCGTTTCGGTCGTCATATGATTTTATTCCTCAATCTTGCGAAAGGGCTTCGTCGAGAAAGTCCAGGCGGTCCTGCCCCCAGTAGAGCACGTCCTTGTAGATCCAGGTCGGCGTGCCGAAGACGCCGCGCTTGCCGGCTTCTTCGTGGCTGTCGAGCCAGGCCTGCATGATTTCCGGTTGGTCTTCCATCGCCTGCAGTTTTGCGCCGTCGAGGCCGATCCGGTTGGCGACGTCGATACGGACATCCGGCTGTGTCACGTCCAGTTCCTCGCTCCAGAGAGCATGAAGCAGGGCGTGGCTGAGTTCGAGCGCCGGCAGGCCGAGCCTGTCGGCCGCGATGACCATGCGGGCGGAAAACTCGTTATTGGTTGGGTAGTATTTGGGTTTCAGGACCAGCGGCATGTTGAGCCGCTTGCGCCAGCGATCGAGTTCGACGGCGTGATAATCCTGCCGCGGCTGCGGACGGGAACGCAGAGGCACGCCGCCGTTTTCCGTGACGATGCGCGTCGGGCGCACCACGACGTCCAGATCGTGTTTTTCGATCAGCGCCTTGAACTGCGGCCAGCCGAGATAGGCCCACGGAGAACTGAGGGCGTGATAATAATAAACTGTCTTGCGCATCGGTTTCCTCAGGCTGTTTTCTGTTCGGGGAGATCGGCGTCGGCATCGACCCATTCGGAACCGTCGAGTTCGGGCTTTTCATAGGCGAGCAAGGCTTCCCAGTGATAATCGATATCGTCGATGAACAGACCGGCGGAGACGCCGCGGGCGAGCCATTGTGCACCTTCGCTGATCGCCGGGATATCGCCGCTGACCTTGCCGAGGCTCATCGTCGCGCCGTAGTTGAAGCAATGGATGTTTTTCAGCCAGGGCGCAGTGCCGGGCGTCTTTTCGGTGAAGGAAAAGTCGTCTTCCAGCCATGGGAAGCGGCCAAGGCTCTGGTTCGTCTCATCGGCGGGGGGCGTGATGCGGTCTTCCCAGCAGGCGATCTGATCCTTGTAGGGTTCAAGTTCGCTGCGGGCCAGCGGATCGACGGTGAAGCCGGTGCCGAGGATGACGAAATCGGTGCGGAAGATGCGGCCGTTGGTGGTGGTGATGACCACTTCGCTACCTTCCTCCTTCATCGAGGCGATGCCGCAATCGAAATGGAAGAAGGCGTTGGCGTGACGGCTGACGCGCAGGGTCGAACCATGCGGGGCAGGGGTCTGCTGCCGTGTCGAATAATCCATCAGGCGCCAGCGCCATTTCGGATCGATCTTCGGGAACCCGGCGGTGACACCGTAGGAGCCGATGCCCATCAGCTTGTTGACCGTCGGCATCTTCTTGCGACGGGCGAGAAGACGGACTTCACCGGCACCGGCTTCCAGCGCTTCCGCCGCATTGTCGACGGCAGACGCACCGACACCGATGACGACGACGCGCTTGCCCTTGAGGGTGGTGAAATCAACCTCGTCGGCCGAATGCGCCCAGCTTTTGCCGCGCTGCATGCCTTCGACGAAGCCGGGGATTTCCGCGGCTCCCAGGCCATCACGGCCGGTCGCCAGAACGAGCTTGCGGGTAAGGATCGGTTCTTCCGCGCCATTGGCGATTTCGAGTTCGAGCAAACCGTCCTCCCGCGGGATAATGCGGGTGACGTGGATGCCGTTTTCGACCGGGATGGAGAGCACATCACGGTACCAGTCGAGGTAATCCATCCACATCGGGCGCGGGATCCGGTACAGTTCGTCCCACTTGGCGATGCCGAAAAGGGCGGTGTACCAGGCGCGGAAGGTGAGCGACGCCATGCCGGCTGCCGGGCCGAGCAGGGTTTTCGGCGAGCGCAGGGTTTCCATGCGGGCAAATGTTTTCCACGGGCCTTCGCGGCCTTTTGGGGCCTTGTCGATGATCCTGACATTGCGGATGCCGACGCGGGAAAGCGCGAACCAGCCGACGAGACCGCACATGCCGCCACCGATGATGACCACGTCGCTGACCGGTTTGCCATCGACGTTCGCCGAAGCAGGCGACCAGTTGGCGGGCGGATAGTTCAGGTATTCGAGATCCTGCGCAACGCGGGCGTTGAGGTCTGAAAGCTTGGGATCGTTGAAACTGCGGATCGGTTCGGGACTCATGTGTCAGGTCCTGTTCGGTTCAAATCTTCCACGGTCCCGGCCGCGTTACACGGCCGGGCAAGATGCCGGGAAATACCGGCTGTTATGGTCAGTCGGCCAGAACCACGGCGTCATTCTCGCGCCATGTCAGCCAGACGTCGTCGCCGGTGACGGCGGAAAGCGCCACCGGATCGAGCTGGGCGACAACCGACTGGCCATTTTCGAGGCTGACCGTCAGGGATGTGTGGTCACCCTTGAAGATTCGCTGCGTGATGCGACCGGAGACGGCAATCGTGTTGGCCGGCTTTTGCGACAGGACGGAAATTGCTTCCGGGCGGATCGCCGCGGCGACCGTGCTGTCGATAGCGGGGCTTTGACCGTTAAGGTTCGCATGGACGACGCTGCCGTTCCATTCGATCGCCGCCAGACCGCCATCGATCGCCTTCAGCCTGCCTTCGATGAAATTCGTCTCGCCGATGAAGTTGGCGACGAAGCGGCTGCGCGGCTTGGCGTAGAGCGTATGGGGATCGCCCATCTGTTCGATGCGGCCGGCATTCATGACCACGACGACATCCGACATGGTGAGCGCTTCTTCCTGATCGTGGGTGACGAAGATGAAGGTCTTGCCGGTGGTCTTCTGGATCGATTTCAGCTCGATCTGCATCTGCTGGCGCAGTTTTGCGTCGAGAGCCGACAGCGGCTCGTCGAGCAGCAGGACGTTCGGGTTGGGTGCAAGCGCTCGCATCAGGGCGACACGCTGGCGCTGGCCGCCGGAAAGCTGGCCCGGCATGCGTTCGGCAAAATCGGTGAGCTTGACGAGAGAAAGAAGCTCCATCGTGCGCTTGTGGATGGCGTCGGATGCCATGCCCTTGAGTTCGAGGCCGAAGGCGACGTTGCGGCGGACGTTGAGATGCGGGAAGAGCGCATAGTCCTGGAAGACGATGTTGACGTTGCGCTTGTTGGGCGGGAGCCGGCTGATCTCCTGGCCGTCGAGAAAGATCTCGCCGGATGTCGGCGTCTCGAAACCGCCGAGCATGCGCAGCGTCGTCGACTTGCCGCAGCCGGAAGGGCCGAGAAGCGTGACGAACTGGCCGGGTTCGATGGCGAGATCGAGATTGTCGACCGCGAGCGAGGAGCCGTAAGATTTGTTGACGTTACGGAAGTGAACGACTGGCTGCATGATCTCAAGTCCTCGAACGGCGGGTGAAATGCTCGGCGTAAAGCCCGATGGCTGCGGTCACGATCAGCACAAGGGTCGCCATGGCATTGATTTCGGGTGACATGCCGCCCTGCACCTTGGCAAAGATCAGCATGGGAAGGGTGGTCTGATAACCGCCCAGGAAGAAGGTGCGGACGAAGTCGTCGATACTGGTCAAAACGCAGAAGACCATGCCGCCTGCAAGCGCCGGCGTGAGATAAGGCAACGTCACGCGCATGAAGGCGACAAAGCTGTCCGCACCGAGATCACGCGCCGCATCGACAAGATTGTTCGGCATCGAGCGCAGCCGGGTCAAAACCATGATGACGACGAAGGGTACGGCATGGACTGTGTGGCCGAGAATGATCGCGCCGGTGCCGGTCGGGATATCCAGCACGCGGATGAAGATGCGCATGGAAATGGCGTTGATCAGGCCCGGCACGACGGCCGGAAGACAGGCCAGCGCGAAGATCACGGAACGTGCCATGATACCCTCGGCAGAGATCAGCAGCGCGATCCAGACGCCGATGATCGTTGCAAACAGCGTCGTCATCAGGGCGATGAAGATCGAATAGGCGCAGGCTTCGAGGAACTGCTTGTCCTGCAGCACCTGCGCGTACCACTTGAGTGTCCATTTATCGATCGGGAAGGCAACGAAATTGGCGTCCTTGAAGGAGATCGCCATCATCAGCGCCAGCGGCAGGAGAAGATAGATCACGAACAGCCAGTAGGAGGCCTGCAGCGCGGTCTTGGGGAAGTCGGAAAAATAGGAGCGCATGGGTCTGATCCTCACATCAGCTTGACGGAACGGCCGCCGACGACACGCATGAACAGACCAACGGTCGACAGCGAGACGGCAAGCATCAGGATGGAGAAGGCGGCACCTTCCGGCCATTTGTCGCTGGAGCCGTGGAACAGGCTGGCGATGATTTCCGGGAAGATCGTCGAGTTCGGCCCGCCGAGAAGAAGCGGCGCGGCGAAGACACCGATGGAGGTGAGATAAACGAGGCTGCAGCCGGAAATGATACCGTCCTTGGACAAGGGCAGGATAACCCGGCGGAAACGAGCCCAAGGTCCCGCGCCGAGATCGGCTGCTGCATCGACCAGCAATGTGGGGATCTTTTCGATCGCCGAATAAAGCGGCAGGAGCATGAACAGCGAGATCAGGTAGATCACGCCGAAGCTCAGCGAGAAATAATTGTATAGCAGGATGATCGGGCGATCGATGAGGCCGACCTCGCGCAGGAAGACGTTCACCGCGCCGCGGTTGGCGAGGAACATGATGACCGAGAAGGTACGGATCAGCTCACCGGCCCAGAACGGGGTCAGAAGCAGAAGCAGCGCACGCGTCCGGTTTTCGGGTTTCACCACTTTCGCGACGTAATAGGCGACGGGATAAACCACGATCAGCGTCGTGGCCGTCACGCAGACGGCAAAGATGATGCTGCGCAGGAACGGCATGAAATAGAGCGGTTCCTGAAAGAACAGCCGGTAATTGTCGAGCGTGTAGACCACGCCGCCCGGTGCCGGCGGATAGTTGTCCATTATGCTGATACGGGCCATCTGGTAGATCGGGCCGATATGGAGCGTGACGATCCAGACCAGCGGGATCGCCAGAAGGAGCACGAGGCGGGCCATGCGGCTGTTGGCGATCAGGCCGATCGTCGCGGCGTAAAGCGGTGAGGCCACCAGCTTGCCGATCCATCCGGCATAAGACGGGCCGGCCCTTGGAGACACTTTCGCGGTTTCGGTCATACTACTGTCGACCATCATTTCGTTCCCATTCGTCTTTTTGCTTTTGACTGCAGTTGCGAGCGACCGGCCCTTTTGCGGGACCGGTCCTCGGCATTACGGATGGGCGGCTTAGCCGGCCTTCACTTCGGCCGAAGCCTTGTCGATCATGTCGTTCTTCATCTTGCGGTTCTTGGAGCTGAAGAACTGGATGCGCTGCATCTGCTCATCCGGAAGCGTCATGGCGGCGCGTTCCTTGTCGTTCAGCACCGTGTCGACGCCGGCAAAGGCCGAGGCAAAGCCCGACTGGCGGCTCATCGCCGCGCCGATTTCCGGCGATGCCAGCATGGCGTTGAGGAACTGGTAGGCCGCCTCCGCATTCGGCGCGTTGTTGACGACGTTGAACGAATAGAGGAAGCCGTAGGTGCCTTCCTTCGGGATGGACAGCTCGATCGGGTGGCCGTCCATGATCAGCTTGGCGGCCGGGCCGGACCATGCCTGCGCGACATAGATGTCCTCGTTGACGAACATCTGCTGCACTTCGGAGCCGGCATCGTAATATTTGCGGACCTGCGGCTTGTTCTTGATCAGGAAGTCGCGCGCCTTGTTGGTGGCTTCAAGCGCTTCTGCTTCCTTGCCCTCATAGGTCACGTAATCGCCGTCGGTGCCCTGATACTTCATCGTGATCGAAAGGAAGTCGGAGACGATGTAGGAGGTCAGTTCCTTGTACTGCGCGTCGAACATGATTTCCCAGCTGTCCGACGCCTTGGTGTAATCGGTGTTGCGGACCAGGCCTTCGAAACCGGCGAGAAGCGGCACGCCATAGGTCTTGCCGTCGATCGACAGTTGCGGGGCGCCGGCATAGGCGGGCGCGAGCTTGTTCCAGTTGCCGATCCGGCCGGTGTCGAGTGGCGCAAGCAGGTTCGAGGTGATGAACTGCGACAGGCGGTGGCCGGTGACGGTGACGATATCCGTGGACGGCGCATTCCCTTCGGCAGCGAGAAGATTGTACTGCTTGCCCTGGTCGTCGGTCAGGCGGATGCGGACTTCGATGCCGGTATCCTTCTGGAACTGGTCGATGAAGGATTGGGGAACGAACTTGTCATAGGTGGTGATGTTGACCACCTTGCTCTGCGCCATGGCAGGGCGGATGATCGACGGTGCCGCCAGGATGCCGCTCCCAGCGGCCAGCATCTTGAGTGTCGAACGGCGTGTTTGTGTGAAGTCTCGCATGTCAGTCTCCTTAATTATACTGTCCGGGTTCCCCTAGGCATTGCAGACTTCACACCCCCAGCTAGTGTATCGGCGCTGCCAGCCCTGTTTCCGCCTTGGCCGATCTGGCCGCCGCAAGAGATATGTCGACCGCCGCATCCGCATGCAGCAGGGTCGAATCGAATGTCGGAATGTCGAAATCCTCGGCGCTCACCAGCAGGCCGATCTCGGTGCAGCCCAGGATGACGCTGTCGGCGCCGGCCGCCTTGCCCTTCTCGACGATATCCAGATAGCGCTGGTGCGAGGCGCTCTTGACGACGCCGCAGCACAATTCGGAAAAGATGATGTCGTGCACGTCCTGCCGGTCTTCCGCATCGGGGGTCAGAACCTTCAAGCCGAACTTGTCTTCCACCCGGCGACGGTAAAAATCCTGCTCCATCGTGTAGCGGGTGGCGAGCAGCAGCGGACGCTTGCATCCGGCAGCTGTCACCGCCTCTCCGGTCACGTCGGCAATATGCAGCAGGGGCACGTCGACGGAGCTTTGTACGTCGTCCGCCAGAAGATGCATCGTGTTGGTGCAGATCAGGATCATGTCCGCACCAGCCTGTTCCAGATCTCTCGCCACCTTGCTCAATTCGCCTGCCGCCTGTTCCCAGGCCCCCAGTTTTTGAAGGGTTACGATATCCTGAAAATTGACAGAACGCATTACCACGTCCGCAGAATTTAACCCGCCGAGCCGTTCGCGCACCTGCTCGTTGACGCGCCGGTAATAAACCGCCGTGCTTTCCCAGCTCATGCCGCCGATCAGACCAATCCTTTTCATATTTCCACCCACGAGGTTGTTGTGTTTGGAAAGAGGGTAGACAAACGGGCATGAAGACGGATTGCTTTTTTTGACAATGATCAGGATATTATTGCAAGATCATCCTACAGAATCGCTATGTCGCTAGGATGATTTGACAAAAATGATGGATGGTTTAAATTTTGATCATCGCTGCACGGATTTTAGGCGGATGTACATCCGCCGGGAGGGTGGGTTGCGCGCAAACTATCGCTCCTTTCGGCCCAGTGCGAACAAGCCCCGTCTATTGCTGCGGTGTTTGATGGAAAAAAATCCCATGAAAATTTGGCAAAGCGCAAATTTGTCCCGGAGCCGTCATGTTTGACCAGATAGATCGGAAGATCATCGAGATCCTTCAGCAGAACGCCGAAAAGTCGGTCGTCGAGATCGCCGAGGAAGTCGGCCTGTCGCATACGCCATGCTGGCGTCGGATCAAGCGCATGGAGGATATCGGGCTGATCCGCTCGAAAGTGGCGTTGATCGACCGGCGCATGGCGAACGTGCCGATGACCATCTTCATCTCGGTAAAGGTGCCGCGCCACACCACCAACTGGCTGGATGATTTTCGCAAGGAGATCAAGGAAATCCCTGAAATTCTCGAGGCCTACCGGTTGACCGGCGATGCCGACTATCTTCTGCGCGTCGTGGTGCCGGATATCGATGTCTATGACCAGGTCTACAAGAACCTGATCAGCCGTCTGGAATTCTCCGACTTAAGCTCTTCCATCGCCATGGAGGAAATGAAGTTTACAACGGCGCTGCCGACCAAATACATGTAACGCCCACCCCCTACGTTTAAAAATCGTCTCAATCATCAAGGAGAAATCATGCGCGTCAGTATCCTCGGAGCCGGATCCATTGCATTCGGAATGGCCGCCTATCTGGCAAAGGAAGGCCATGACCCCATGCTGTGGTCACCGTCCGGAAAGAGCACCAAGGCGCTTGCCGACGGCGCTGACCTGACTGCGAATGGCGCCTTCGAATTCTCCGGCCGGGTGCGTATCGCCAAGGACTGCGAAGAAGCGGTGACCTCCGCCGATGTCATCGTTGTCGCCTTGCCGGGTTACGGCCACAAGGCCGCCTTCGATGCTGCAATCCCGTATCTGAAGCCGGGCCAGCCGGTGATCATCTCGTCGCATTGCTCTTTTGGCGCGCTCTACCTGTCGAAAGGTCTGGCCGCGCGCGGCGTGAAGTTGCCGATCGGCGTCTGGGGCACGACACTGCTCACCGGCCGGGTGCAGCCGGATCTGACCACTGTGAAGGTCAATACCGTTCGCCAGAAGGTGGATATCGCAACCTTGCCGAAATCGGAGATCGATGCCGGCCACGCGCTTTGCACCGAGCTTTTCGGCGACCGCTTCGTCAAGCGCGACGGCGTGATGGCGATTTCACTCAGCAATCTCAACCCGCAGAACCATCTCGGCATTGCGCTTCTCAACCTCACCCGCATGGAAAAGGGCGAGACTTGGGGGCAGGGCGACAATATTACCCCAACCGTTGGCCGGGTGATCGAAACGCTCGACGAGGAGCGCCTTGCGATCGCCTCGACGCTCGGCCTTCCGGTTCGCACCGTGCGCGAACATTTCTCGCTGTCTTTCCATGTGCCGATGGGGACGGTATCGGAGATGAACCAGCAGATGCATGCGGAAGGCCGCGGCGGTTTCGGTCCGACGACAGTCGACAGCCGTTACATCTATGAGGATGTTCCCTTCGGCCTCGTGCCGACCTCGCTGCTCGGCCGTTTGGCCGGCAAGCCGACGATGCTGCACGATGCCGGCATTGCCATGATGTCTGCGGCGACGGGTCATGACCTGCCGGGGCAGAACGACCTCCTGCCGGCGCTCGGCATCGACGGGTTGACGATCGATCAGGTCGCAAAACTCTGCGACGAGGGGTACTGAACAGCCTGCCGCATCAGCCGGACCGACATGTCGGTCCGGCATCATCGTTACTGAACTTCGTTGACATACCTGTGGTTGGCGGTCGTGGCCCGGTGGGCGGAAATCAGCACGGGTACCGCCATCTGGTCATAGGCGACTTCGTCGATCGTCAGAACTGCCGCTGGCAGTTTCAGGTCAAGCCAGCGGGCATCTTCCCCGTTGGCAAGATCTGCACCGATCTTCTCGCGCACTGCCGAGATGCGGATGCCATGATGCTCCAGAAGGTGAAGGTAGAAGAGCGGGGGAATATCTTCCTTTTGCTGCGGAAAATTCGGCACTCTTTCGCGCGAGAGGGTCAGGGTCTCGTGCATGATGGGGCGATCATCGATGCTCCGGTAGCGATGGAACCGGACGACGGGCGCGCCTTTTTCGATCTGCAGCTTTTCGGCGTCATCGGTCGAGGCTGTCGCATGGTCCAGCGATGTCACCGTCGTCACCGACTTGCTGAGCGACCCGTCGAGTCCATGCAGGCGAAAATACTGGAAGAACAGGCGCAGGCTGTGCTGCGGTTTGCGGCCGGTGACGACCGTACCGGTCTTGCGGCGGCGGCTGAGAATCCCGTCATTGGTGAGATCCATCAGGGCCCGGCGAATGGTGCCGACGGCTACACCATAAGTTTGGGACAATGCCACTTCGCTAGGCAGAACGGAGCCGGGCTCCAGCTTGCCTAACATGATGGCTTCGGTGATCTGCCGCTTTACCACTTCATAGAGCGGCAAAGACAGCTCTCCGAGCTTCTGTGCTTCTGATGAAATATTGGGCAGTTCTGGCAATTATTTGCCTCTTCTTTAGAGTTGACTCATGAGAGCGATCTACGCAGTATTACTATATAGTTTATATTAAAGCGCAAGCTGAGGAGGCTGGCGCCAGGTATTGAGGATACCGCATGACGGAAGACCAATCCGCTTCGCAACAGCATATCCTGACTTCTGCCATGACAGCGATTGAGCGTGATGTCGAGATTGCGGTCGATGATTTGGCGCGAATGATTGCGGTCGACACCTCCTTCCCACCCGGCGAAGGTTATGGTGAATTCGCCGATCTGATGATGGAAATTCTTGGCCCCCTCGGTTTCGACTTTGATCGTGTGACGGTGCCGCGCGAACTCTGGTACGTGCCCGGCGGCCCGGCTTCCGGCGAGCGGACTAATCTCGTGGCGACCCGTGACAGCGGAAGACCGGTCTGCGGTCTCTATTATCACGTCGATACGGTGCCGGTCGCTCCAGGCTGGACGCGAAGCCCTCTCGCGCTGACGATCGAAGGTGACAATCTCTACGGTCTCGGCGCCGCCGACATGAAAGGCACGATCGCGGCGACGCTGCTGGCGCTTCGCGCGGCAAACGAATGCGGTGTGACGCTTGCCTATGATCCGATGCTGCTTCTGTGCACCGACGAAGAGGGCGGGCTTTATCCCGGCATCCGTTATCTTGCCGAACAGGACATGCTGAAGGGCCATATCCTCAACTTCAACGGTTCGGCCGCGCCGCGCGTCTGGGCCGGTTGTTTCGGCATCTTCAATCTGCAGGTGACGATCACCGGCCATGCGGTGCATGCCGGCGAAGGTAACCGTACCGGTGCAGGCGTCAATGCCATCGAAGGTGCGTTGCCGGTGCTGAATGCGCTGGCCGTGTTGAAGCCGGAAGTCGCGAAAAGGCAATCCAGGCTTGCGCCGCCACCGCATGCCACCGGGCCGCTTCGGCCGTCGCTGACGATTGCCGCCATCAATGGCGGCACGGCGGGTGGACAGGTACCGGCGGAGATCAAAATTCTTGTTTCGCGCCGTTATGCGCCGGAAGAAAGCTATGAAGAGGCGCGGGCCGAGATCGAGACTGCGATCCGCACCTGCCTGGATGGAACCGATCTCAAGCTTGCCGTCGATCTCGTCGGGCACCTGATCCCGACCGACGATCCGGACGGGCCGCACTGGCCGCGCTGGCAGAAGGCGTTGTCGGAAGGTTTCGGCTACAAGCCGGAGGACTTTGCCAAATGGGGGGCCGCGAGCTGCTCCGACTTCGGTTACGTGCAGAAGGCCGGTTTCGGCCCTGAAGCGCTGCTCGGCGGCCTCGGCCGGCCGGAAAGCTGCATTCACAGCCCGGAAGAACATACGACGCGGCAGGACATCATCGCGCTCGCAAAAAGCATTCTCGCCTATCTCGCGGCGGATTTCGCCGCAGACGCCATACCGGAAAACCGCAGCTGAAATGCCAGTCAAAAACCAATCAAAGGGAACATAAAATGCTGGAAATGAAACGTCGCTTCTTCCTCGCCGGCACCGCAGCCATCCTCGCCGCACCGTCGATGAGTTTTGCCCAGGCCGCAACGCCTGCCCGTGGCGGCACGCTGAAGATCTCCGTCGACCAGGCGGCAAGCGTCATCCATCCGCTGCTGACCCGCGTGAACCCGGAATATCTCGTCACCGAACTGCTCTATAGCAACCTGACGCGCCTGCGGGTCGACATGTCGATCGAGCCGGATCTGGCCGAAAGCTGGAGCGCCAATGACGCGCTGACCGAATGGACGTTCACGCTGCGCACCGGCGTCACCTTCCACGATGGGTCGGCCTTCACCGCCAAGGACGTCGTCGCCACATTGAAGACGATCCTCGATCCGGCGACGGCTTCGCCCGGCCGCAACAATATCGGCCCGATTTCCGATATCGCCGCCGTTGACGACGCCACCGTTCTGATCAAGCTTTCCGGCTCCTTTGCCGACCTTCCGGCCGCACTCGCCTATCCGAACGCCCGCATCATCCCGGCTGCCATCGCCGCCGGCGACCTGAAGAGCCTTTCGACAAAGGCTGTCGGCACCGGCCCGTTCAAGCTCGTCTCCTACGAGCCGGACCGCCTGATCGTCGTCGAGCGCAACGAGAAGTATTACGACCCGGCGCGTCCTTATCTCGACCGCGTCGAAGTGCAGGTCTTCCCGGATATTTCCGCTGAAGGTTCGGCTCTGATTTCCGGCAATATCGATATCATCTCGACCATCCAGCCGACCGAATTCCTGCGCATCGACGGCACGGACGGGATCGACACGCTGCGTACGCCGTCGGGCCAGTTCTGCAACATCAACTTTGGTTGCGACACGGCTCCCTTCAACGATCCGCGCGTCCGCCGCGCCATCGCATTGACGGTAGATCGCGAAGCCATGGTCGGTTTCGTCACCGAAGGGTTCGGCACGATCGGCAACGACACGCCGCTCAACCCGTCCTACCAGTTCTTCCAACAGGTCAAGCAGCGCGAAGCCAATATCGAGGAAGCCAAGAAGCTTCTGGCAGAAGCCGGTTTCCCGAACGGTCTCGAAGCGACGCTGATCGCATCCGACCGTCCGGCGGTTCGCACGCAGCTTGCCGTCGCACTGCGCGAAATGGCCAAGGAAGCGGGCATCACCATCAACGTCCAGACCATGCCGCATGCGACCTATCTGGAACAGGTGTGGAAGAAGGGTTCGTTCTATGTCGGCTTCTACAACATGCAGCCGACGCCGGACGGTATCTTCAAGCTGCTCTATACGTCCGATGCAGCCTGGAACGAGACGCGCTGGAACAACAAGGCGTTCGATGCCCTGGTCAACGAAGCCCGCGGCACGACCGACGAAGCCAAGCGCACCGAGCTTTACACCAAGGCGCAGGACATCATGAACGAGGAGGTTCCCTCGATCATCCCGTCCTTCTTCGACGTTCTGGCCGCCAAGCGCAGCTGGGTGGAAGGGTTCGAAGCGCATCCGCGTGCTTCCGTCTACCGTCTCGACTACGCTTCGCTGTCCGACAAGGCACCGAAGCGCGGCTGATCCATCCGACCGCCAATATCGCCGGGCGCCTTGATGGCGTCCGGCCCTCTTGACCAAGGAACACGCCCCTGTCTCCGACCTATATAGCCAAGCGGCTGGTGATGATCGTCTACACGCTTTTTGTCGTGTCGCTGATCGTCTTCGCCATCACCCAGATCCTGCCTGCGGATGCCGCAGTCATGATGCTGGGTGAGAACGCCACCCCGGAAGCGCTCGATGCGTTGCGCCAGACCATGGGCCTGGATGCGCCGATCTGGCAGCAATATGCGACCTGGCTCTGGCATGTCGTGCAGGGGGATCTCGGCACCTCGCTGCGTACCGGCCAGCCGGTTGGCCCCGCCATGTTCGAAGCGCTCGGCCGCTCGCTTCTTCTGGCGCTCTTGTCGATCGGCTTGATGCTGGTGCTTGCCATTCCGCTCGGCATCATCGCCGCCATAAGACGCGGCAAGATTGCCGACATGGTGGTGAGCCTGATCTCCTATGCCGGTGTGGCGCTGCCCGAATTCGTCACGGCGACGATTGCCGTTCTGGTCTTTGCCGACTGGATGAAATGGCTGCCGCCCACCGGTTACGTGCCGCTGACGGAGGATTTCTTCGGCGGTATCGCGCATCTGGTGCTTCCCGTCTGCGTCATCTCGATCATCCTGATCGCTCACGTTTCCCGCATGGTGCGTTCAGAGCTCGTCGATGTGCTGCATACGGATTATATCCGCGCCGCAAGGCTGAAGGGCTTGTCCCGTGGGCATGTCCTGCGCCGCCACGCATTGCGCAATGCGCTTCTGCCGACCATCACCATCGTTGCTCTGGACGTCGGTTATCTTCTCGGCGGCGTCATCGTGGTCGAAGAAATCTTTGCCATTCCCGGC
Source organism: Hyphomicrobiales bacterium (assembly GCA_900466875.1). Lineage (GTDB taxonomy): Bacteria > Pseudomonadota > Alphaproteobacteria > Rhizobiales > Rhizobiaceae > Neorhizobium. Next base: position 78,218 of record UBNQ01000019.1, read on the forward strand.
ATCGGCCGCCAGCTGATCGTCGCCATCCAGGCGCGCGACCTGCCTGCCATCCAGGCCGGCGTGCTGATCATGGCCGCCACCTATTCGATCGTCAATTTTATCGCCGACATCCTCTATGCCTGGCTCGACAAGAGGATCCAGTATGACTGAGTTCTTGAAACGTCTTTTGAAGACGCCGCAGGGCGCCATCGGCACTTTTCTCGTGGTGCTGGTCCTTGCAATCGTGGTGTTCGGCCCAATGATTGCGCCTTACGATCCCGAAAAGCTGTCGCCGCTTGCCCGCTACAAGGGACCAAGTGCCGCCTACTGGCTCGGCACCGACCAGTATGGCCGTGACATCTTCAGCCGCCTTCTGATCGGCGCGCGTGCGACCGTCGTCATGGCGGTGTTCGCAACGATTGCCGGCACGCTGATCGGCGCTCTGATCGGCACCGCATCCGCTTTCCTCGGCGGCCGCGCCGATGAGCTGATCATGCGCACCATCGATGCCGTGATGTCGATCCCGAGCCTGTTGTTTGCGCTTCTCGTGGTCAATCTTCTCGGCTCCAGCACGATCAACGCATTGGTTGCCGTCGCCATCGCATTCGCGCCTGGCATGGCCCGCATCACCCGAAGCGTGGCGCTGTCGGTGCGCAAGCAGGACTATGTGAATGCGGCGATCGCCCGTGGCGAAAGCTCGGCTTACATCATCCGCCGCGAAATGCTGCCGAACGTGATCGCGCCGATCATCGTCGAGATGACCATTCGTGTCTCGTTTGCCGTGATGTTGTTTGCAACGCTTTCCTTCCTCGGCCTCGGCGCGCAGCCGCCGGCGGCCGAATGGGGGCTGATGGTCTCGGAAGCGCGCCGCTACATGCATATGTCGGCCGGCATCCTGATCTGGCCGAGCGTGGCGATTGCCATCGTCGCCGTCGGCTTCAACCTTCTGGGCGACGGTCTTCGCGATGCCCTCAATCCGCGGACCTGAGGTGACACCCATGAGCAATACGGAAAATCGTCCTGTTCTCTCCCCCGTTCTGGCGATCGAGAACTACTCGCTGGATTACGAGACCGCCAACGGCCCGTTTCACGCGCTGAAGAACATCGATCTCGCCATCAACCGCGGCGAAATCCTTGGCCTTGTCGGTGAATCGGGTTCCGGCAAGACTTCGCTTGCCTGGTCGATCATGCGCTACCTGCCGAAAAATGCTCGCGAGCCGGGCGGAAAGATCCTGCTCGGCGGCGACAATCTGCTGGAAAAGTCCGAACGCGAAATGCAGACGTTTCGCGGGCGGCGCATCAGCATGGTGTTTCAGGATCCGAGCACCTCGCTCAATCCGACCTTGTCGCTTGGCACCCAACTGGCCGAAGTCCTCGTCCGCCATCGCGGTCTGACCCGTCAGCAGGCATGGAAGGAAGGCGAGGAGCGGCTTGCGCATGTTGGGCTGAGGACGCCGGCACAGATGATGCACCGCATGCCGCATGAGGCATCCGGCGGTGAAAAGCAGCGTGTCGTCATCGCGTCGGCCTTTGCCTGCAACCCCGAATGCATCATCTTCGACGAGCCGACGACGGCGCTCGACGTGATCACCTCGCGGCAGATTCTCGATCTCTTCGTCGAGCTGCAGGCCGAGACCGGGGTGGCGTCGCTCTATATCTCGCATGATCTGGCGCTGGTGGCGCGCACCGCCGGCCGCGTTGCCGTGATCAAGCGCGGCGATATCGTTGAGCAGGGCACGGTCCGCGAAATCTTCACCAATCCGCAGCAGGAATATACGCGTGAACTGATCGCAGCCGTCCCCGATCCCGCCCACCGGCTGGTCAAAGACGACGTGGTCGACACCGACAAGCCGCTGGTGAAAGTCGAAAATGTCAGCGTGCATTTTGGCCGAAAATCGTTTCTTGCGGCACTGACCGGCAGGAAGACCGATCGCGTGACCGGCAACAATGCGATCAGCCTCAGCGTCAATCCGGGCGAAATCCTCGGCATTGTCGGTGAGAGCGGTTCGGGCAAGTCGACGCTTGCCAAGGCGATGACCGGCCTCAACCGGTTCGAGGGAAAAATCTGGTTCGACGGGCGCGAGATCAGAAATCTCGGCGATATGGACAATGCCTATCGCAAGGATGTGCAGATCATCTTCCAGCACCCGGACGCCTCGCTCAATCCGCGCCAGAAGATTTTTGAAATCCTCTCGCGGCCGCTGAAACTGTTCGGCGATGGGAGCGATCTGGAAAAACAGGTCGGCGACATGCTGGAACAGGTGCGCCTGCCGCGCACTCACGCCAGTCGCTATCCGCACCAGTTGTCGGGTGGCGAGAAGCAGCGCGTGGCGATCGCCCGGGCCTTCGCGTCCAAGCCGAAGCTCGTCATCTGCGACGAGATTACCTCGGCGCTCGACGTTTCTGTGCAGGCTTCGGTGGTGCAACTGCTGCTGGAGCTGCAGAAGGCCAGCGGCACGGCCTATCTGTTCATTACCCACGATCTCAACCTGATCCGCCAGATCGCCCACCGGATCGCCGTCATGTATCGCGGCGACCTGATCGAGGTGGTGAAGGCCGACGAGATCGATAGCCCTGATCGGGCCGACTATACACGCCGGCTGATCGAGGCGGTGCCGCGCGCCGCCGCTCAATACCAGTGATAATGCATCAAGGAGCATGACAATGGACCCGAAGTCCCTGTTGGACCGGATCGACGAAAAGGCCTGCCTCGATTTCCTGTCGAAAATGGTTCAGCACAAGAGCCATTCGGAAACCGAAGGGGAGAAGGATCTCGCCCGCTGGATGGCCAACGAGCTGGAAAAGATCGGCGTCGAAGCCGAGCTGCAGGCCTTCGACGATGGCAACCGCTTCAACACGATCGGCCGCCTGAAAGGTACGGGTGGGGCTAAGAGCCTGCTGTTCAACGGGCATCTCGACACCAATCCTGTGACCGAAGGCTGGACGGTCGATCCCTATGCGGGGCTTGTCGACGACAAGTTCATCTACGGCATCGGCGTTTCCAACATGAAGGCCGGCGATGCCGCCTATTTCTGCGCCGTGAAGACGCTGCTCGATGCGGGCATCACGCTGAAGGGCGATGTGACGCTGACCTTCGTCGTCGGCGAGCTGCAGGGTGGCGTCGGCACGCTGGCGGCGATCAGGAGCGGCGTGAAGGCCGACTATTTCATCAACAGCGAGCCAAGCGACCTCGTTGCCGTGACCATGCATGCGGCAGCACTCAGCTATGTCATCGAACTGACCGGTGACACCCGCCACCTGTCGAAGCGCGAAGAGTCTGTCGATGCGATCGCCGCGGCCTGCGATATCATCCCGCGCATCAATGCGATGACATTCAGCGGCGCCAGAAGCGACGTGCACCGCTCGATCAACCGCGGGCATGTCGGTGTCGTCCATGGTGCGCTCGGCCGTGATCTGGAAGAATGGCGTCCGCCGCAGGTGGCCGATTTCGTTCGCCTAAAGGGATCGTGCCGTTACGCCCCGGGCCAGACCCAGGAAGGTGTGCTCGCCGATCTCGATCGCGAGCTGCGCGCTCTGGAAGGCCGTTTCCCCGGCCTGAAGGCGAAACTCGTCCCGGAAATGATCGAGGGCCGCCCGCTGATGCCGCCTTTCGAAGTCTCGCCGGATAGCCGCATCGTCAAGTCGATCAATGCCGCTTACGAAGCGGTGCGCGGTGAAAAGCAGCCGACCGGCGCAATTACGCCGACCCGTTTCTACGGCACCGATGCCGGTCATCTCTATCATGAGCTTGGCATGGAAGGCATCGTTTGCGGCCCAGGCGGTCGTTACAACACGATGCCGGACGAGCGCGTCGACATCGTCGACTTCCTCGACATGATCCGCGTCTACATGCTGACGATAATCGATATCTGCGAGGTGGCGTAGGATGTTCTCCCGGGCGGAATATGATCGTCGCATCGCTCTCGCCCGGGAGGCCATGGCGTCTTCTGGCGCCGATTTGCTGCTCCTCGACAGCGGCGAGTTGCTGGCCTGGCTGACGGGCTATACCGTCTCCGAGACCATGTATCGCGCGGCGTTTCTGCCGCGCGAGGGTGACGCCTGGTTCTGCTTGCGCGCGCTCGACGAAGCGCCGTGCCGGGAAAAGAGCTGGATCACCGATGTCGTCGGCTTTGCCGATATCGACGAGGCGCAGGCGGCGGTTGCTGCCAGCGTTCTGGATCACGGTTTCGGCAAGGCACGGATCGGGCTCGATACCAATTCCTACAGCATGAGTGCGGCCACGTTCATGCGGCTGCAGGCGCTTTTGCCGGACGCGACATTCGTGCCTATGCCGGGCCTGAGCGACAGCCTGCGCTGGGTGAAGTCCGGGGAAGAGATCGCGGTACTTGCCCAGGCATCAGAGATTGCCGACAAGGCGATGGCGGAAATCGCAAGGAGCGCGAAACCCGGCATGACGACGCGTGATGCCGCCGCCATCGCGTCGGGTGTTTTCCTTCGCGAAGGGGCTGATACCGGAGAGGTCGGTCCGGTGGTGAAGGCGTCAGGCAGCCATGAATTTCTCCACGGCGTGTTCAAGACCGAAGCGATCGAAGAGGGCGACGTGCTGCATGTCGAACTCATTCCGCGTGTTGGCAATTATGGTGCGCGGATGATGCGGCCGATCGTTGTCGGCACTCCGTCGGCAGACCTGAACGCTGCGGCTGAGAAACTGGTCGCGTTGCAGGATCGTCAGATCGAAGCGATGAAGTCGGGTGCGATTGCCAGCGATGTCGATGCGATCATGCGGCAGGGCGCGCTCGATGCGGGGCTGCGTCCCGTCTACGATAATGTCACGGCCTACACGCTCGGGCTTTATACCCGCACGCCGCGTACCAGCGACTTTTCCGGCGTCTTCCTGCCGACATCGAACTGGGCGCTGAAAGAGGGCATGGTCTTTCATCTTTATGCCACGGCTCAGGGTCTGGGCTTCAGCGAAACCGTTGTCGTCGACAAGCAAGGCGGCATTCGCCTGACGAAAAGCCCGCGCGGGATTTTGCGCGCAATGAACTGAGCAAAGCGGGCGCTCGCCTCAGATGGGAGGCTGGCGCGCCCGGTAAGCTGGATGGCTACGTTTGCAGGCGATGGCCTGCCTGCAGCATCAAGAACAGATCCGAATTTGACCCTGTGGCCGGCGGTTCATCTGCCGCCGGCGTTTTGCAAGCTCTATACCATGCCTGCGCTGTCAGACGGAGGCTGTTGATTGCAGCAGCTGCCAGGACTCGTAGGCCGAAATCACCGTTTCCATCTGGGCCGTGTGGCCTGTGATGAAATCGTCGCCGTAGATGGTTTCGTCCGGATATTCCGTGATCAGGGTCAGCGGCACGGTGTGGCGGTCGTCGATCGATGACAGGCACGGGAAACCGTTGATGATGCGGAAGCCCGTTTCGCCGGCATGGGTCTCGTAAAGTGCGATCTGGCGGTTGTTGTAATCGAGAATGCCCGGAATGGCGCCGAGATGGCGGGTGACGTGGTCAAGCATGGCTTCGGCCTGTGCGGTCCAGCCGGCATGGTGGCGCATGACGAGGAAAAAGCCTTTCGGCAGCGTCCACATGGCAAAATTGCGCGGTACGTAACCGGAGAGCGGCCGTGTCCATTCATGCGACGGGTAACCGTGCAGGTTCACATGCAGCTTTGCGCCGCTCAATTCCTGCGCCGTGAAGCGGATGGCTTTTTCGTTCAGGTGCTCGCCGGAATTTTCCCGGGTGCGGTATTCGAGATCGTCACCGAGCGCGGTGTAGCGGGCGGCATGGTGCATGTGACGCGGATTGTCGACGCGCAGGCGCTGATGCAGCGCGTAACCATCCGGGTTTTCCAGTGGCGAGATGGTGAAATGCGCATCGGCACGTTCTTTCAGGGCACGCGCTGCGCGGATGGCGCCGACGATGCCGGTCGTCTCGTTCGGATGCTGGCCGCCGCTGATCATTACGGCGGCGTCGCTGCCCTTGACGTAGCGGGCAGACAGCACACGGCCGGAACGCGAGTTTGCGTTGAACTCTTCGCCGCCGATTTCGGCCAGCAGCCTTGCCATCTGGATGGCTGCCGGCGGTTCGATCGCCGTATCGATCGCCTGTTCTGCGCCGTCGAGGAAACCGGTCGTCAGCGGCCGGGTTTCGACGCGGATGCTGATTTCACCAGTGCTCTGAACGATTTCCGGCACGATCTGGCCTGGCTTCAGGCCACGATCGCCAAGCGGGCGGCCGGATTTTTTCTGGAAAAATTCCAGCAGCGAGAAATAAAAGTCCTCGTGCAGGGCTTCGCGCAGGCTCACCACCTCGTCGCCGACCGGCAAGTCCATGTCTTCGGCCGGATGCGAAACGCGGATGTTCAGTTCTTCGAAATACGGCTCGGTCGAACCCCAGTCGTAACCGGCAATGGCATCGATTGCGCCATGGAACAGCTGCTCGTAATCGGTTTCGAGACGTTCTCCCGCCTCGTCGCCGTCTGCACGATACCAGCCTGTCGGAGAAACATTGGTTTCGCCAACGACATCGTCGTGCACGCGGTTCGGCACGAGAACCTTCAGGGTTTCGCTCTGGCCATTCCGCGTCAGCGTCACGTCATAGAAAAACTCACCATCCTCGCGGGCAATGAACGTGATCTTTGCGTCACCGACCAGCGCTGCCAGCGGATAGGCTTCCAGCCGAAAACGATTGGCCGGCGCATTGGCGTGCACCGGATAACGCACCTCGATTTCCGTCACACCGGCGAGTTCGATCTCTTCGAGGAAGGTGAAGAGAAGCGGCTTGTAGGCGCTGCGGATGCGGGCGGTGATGCCTTTTTCCTTCAGCGCCGCCTCAGTGGCGCGGCGGCTTTTCGTATCGTCGAATGTCCAGGCTTCGAAAGACAGGCCGGGCTTGGCACCGGTGACCAGAGTTTCAAGAGTACGTTCAATGGAAGTCTCGAAGATCGTGGTCATGGTGTCATGCCTTGCTGTGTATCGAAGTGTTTATCTGGAGGTGCGGCCGGTCGGGTCGAGGCTGTCGCGCAGCCAGTCGCCGAGCAGGTTGAGGCCAAGCACGGTGAGCAGGATGGCGAGACCTGGGAAGACGCTGACCCACCATGCGGTCTGCAGATAGGTGCGGCCATCGGCCAACATGCCGCCCCAGCTCGGAATGGTCGGATCGACGCCGAGGCCGAGGAAGGTCAGGCTGCTTTCGAGCAGGATGTTGTTGGCGACGTTGAGTGTCATCAGCACGATCACCGGGCCGATCAGGTTCGGCAGCAGGTGCTGAAAAATGATGCGCCAGTCTTTGACACCGATCGCGCGCGCCGAAAGGATGAACTCGCGCTCACGCAATGTCAGCACCGAGCCGCGCACCAGACGGGCATATTGCACCCATTGCGAGACGATCAGGAGGATGATGGTGTTGGTCAGGCTGCCGCCGACGATGGCGATAAAGGTGATCGCCAGGAGGATGAACGGCATGGCGAGCTGCAGGTCGGCAAAGCGCATGACCAGCATATCCCAGAAGCCACGGTAATAACCGGCGATCAGGCCCATCAGTACGCCAAAAATGACGGCGCCGATGACGGAGGTGAAGCCGACCAGAAGCGAAATCTTGCCGCCGGCGACGACACGGGCCAGCACATCACGGCCGAGCGGGTCGGTGCCGAACGGGTGCGCGACGCTGGCAAACGGTTTCGCCAGACGTGCCATCAGGTCGATCTTGTCGGCGCCGCCGGGAAACAGGATGTCGGAGAACAGGACGGCGAGGCAGATGACAACCGTCAGCACCGTGCCGAGGATGAATTCGAGGCTCGCGAAGCGCGACAGGCGGGAGGTTTTTGCAGCCATTGTCGATTACTCCGTGCGGATGCGGGGATCGACGAGGCCATAGGCGATGTCGACCAGAAGGTTGATGCCGACGATCATCAGCGAAAGAACGGTGATGACGGCCTGGAGAACGGGGAAATCGCGCGCGCCGACGGCGTCGAAGGCAAGCGTGCCCATGCCCGGCCAGTTGAAAACACGCTCGATGACGACGATGCCGCCGAGCAGGCCTCCGAACTGCAGGCCGAAATAGGTGATCAGCGGAATGGCGCAGTTGCGTAGCGCGTGCTTGTAGAGGACCTTGTTTTCGGAAAGTCCCTTGGCGCGCGCCACCATGATATATTGCGACTGCAGCGTTTCCAGCATTGAGGTGCGCACGAGGCGGACATTCGTCGCCGTCAGGATGACGCCCATGGTGACGGCCGGCATGACATAGCTTGCAAAGCCGGACATGCCGCTTGGCGGCAACCAGCCCAGCGTGATGGCAAACAGCAGCACCAGCATGGTGGCGAGCCAGAAATTCGGGAACGACAGGCCGATCAGCGAAAAGATGCGGATCGCCTGATCGGCGGCCTTGCCACGCGAGGTGGCGGCCTTGATGCCGAGCGGGATGGACAGCACGATCGACACGAACATCGAGATGAAGGCGAGCAGCAGCGTCGCCGGCAGGGCATGGCCGATCAGCAGCGAAACCGAGGTGCTGCCGGAAAAGCTGCGACCGAAATCGAGCGTCACCAGACCCTTGATGAAATTCCAGTACTGGACGAGGAACGGCTGATCGGTGCCGAGCGACGCACGAATGCGCGCAAGGTCATCCTCCGTCATACTGCCGCCACCCTGAAACATCGTGACGGCCGGATCGCCGGTCAGGCGAATGGCGAAAGAGACGACGAGCGTGATGGCGATGACGACGAAAATCGCCTGTAGCAATCGCTTGATGAGGAAACCGGCCACGTTCTAGTTCCTAAAAGAGAAGTCCTGCCCCGCCCGCTGATGCGGGCGAGGCGATGTTTCGGTCGTTATGGTCGACTATTCGACGGTGACGTCGGTCAGCTTCAGGCGGTTGTCCGGGGGCGCGATGAAGCCCTTTACGCGCTTGTTGATGCCGAAGATGGCGTTGCTGTTGTACAGCGGAAGCTCAAGAGCGCGTTCCGATGCGTAACCGGCAACCTCCTTGAGGATCTTTTCGCGTTCTGCCCGGTCGGTCAGCGGACGCTGCGATTCTAGCAGCTTGTCCAGCTTTTCGTCCTTGTCGTAGGGGTTCCACTTTTCGCCCGAGTGGTACATCGAATACGCGGTGTTGTCGTAGTCGAAGGTCCAGCCGCCCCACTTCTGCTGGAACATCGCGCCGGTCTTGCCCTGCGGGATGATGTCGTTCAAGAGAACGTTGGTCTCGTAGGGCTTGATGGTGGCGGTGATGCCGACCATCGACAGATAGCTGGAAATGACCTGCGCCACTTCGTTCATCGTCGCGTCATTGCCGCGGATGTCGATCTGCAGCGTCGCGCCAGCCTTGACGCCGGCTTCCGCCAGCAGCTTCTTGGCGCCGGCCGGATCGTAAGGAATTGCCTTGAGGTCCGGATCGAAGCCGAAGGACAGCGCGCTCTGGAAGCTGGTGATCTCGGATGCCTGGCCGGCAAGGATCGACTGAACGATGGTGCCGCGGTCGACAGCCATGATGATCGCCTGGCGCACCTTCGGATCGGCAGTGATGCCGTCGCGGGTGTTGAAGCGCAGGGCATCGACGGTCGGGCCGGGAACGGAAACGATTTCCAGCTTGTCATCGCCCTGGATGACCGGCAGCATGCCGATCGGGATGGTCGGCGGGATCACCAGATCGACGCGGCCGGCCTGCAGTTCGGCAACGGCCGTTGCCGGCTCGGCGATGAAGCGGAATTCCAGTTCCGACAGTTTTGGAGCGCCGCCCCAATAGTCGGCATTGGCTTCCAGCTTGATATCGACCTTGGGCTGGTAGGAGACGAACTTGAACGCGCCTGTGCCGATCGGGTTGAGGTTGAAATTGTCCTCACCCTTTTCCTGAATGTATTTCGGCGGCACGATCATGGCGCCGTAACCGGCGAGCTTGGTCAGCAGAACCGGATCCGGGGCCTTCAGCTTCAGATCGACCGTGTAGTCGTCGATGACGTCGACGCTGTCGATCGAGATGTAGTTGGAACGCTGCGGACCCTTGGCACCCTGTTCGCCGAGAAGGCGCTCGAAGGTGAATTTGACCGCTGCGGCATTGAAATCTTCGCCGTTGTGGAATTTTACGCCCTGGCGAAGCTTGAAGCGGATGCGCTTGCCTTCGTCCAGCTCTTCCCAGCTTTCGGCAAGGCCCGGTACGAGCTTGAGGTCGGGACCACGATAGGTCAGGCCGTCAAAAATGTTGGTGGCAACGGCTGCCCATTGCACGAGAAACGTATCGATCGGATCCCAGCTGCCCGGATCCTGCGGGCTCGAAATCGTCATTTTGCCGGCGGCAAGAGCGGGCGTCGCCGTCATTGCCGTACCAGACAGGGCAAGCGCCATGAAGGTCGCCGCCATTCCCTGTTTGAACGTTGTCATTACCTGTTCCTCTTCAGATGCTCTGCGATTGTTTCGCGTTTATTCAGGCGCTCTTCGCGACGAAGTGGCCTGGATTGATTTCCTCGTGCATGAGGACCGGGCGCTCGTCGCCGACGCGGCGCACCGGATTGGGAATTTCGCCTTCGATCATCGCCGACTGGCGCGGCACCGTCGGATCGGCGACCGGCACGGCCGAGAGAAGGCGGCGGGTGTAGTCATGGCCCGGCGTTTCAAAAACCTGCCGGCGCGAGCCCATTTCCATGATCTGGCCAAGATAGAGCACGGCGACGCGGTGGCTCATCTTTTCCACCACCGCCATGTCATGGCTGATGAACAGATAGGCGAGACCGCGTTCTGCCTGCAGGTCCATGAACAGGTTGATGATCTGAGCCTGAATGGAGACGTCGAGCGCCGACAGCGCTTCGTCGGCAATGATCAGCTTTGGATCGGAGGCGAGCGCACGGGCAATGCAGACGCGCTGGCGCTGGCCGCCGGAAAACTCGTGCGGATAACGCGAGGCAACGTCGGACGACAGGCCGACACGCTCCAGCAGTTCATCGACGCGGCGGCGGACCGCCTTGCTGTCGGAGATCAGCGAATGGGTGTTGATCGGCTCGGCGATGGAGAAGCCGACCGTCTTGCGCGGATCGAGCGAAGCGAACGGGTCCTGAAAGATATACTGTACTTCCTGCCGCATGCGGAAACGTTCCGCCGCCGACATCGAGGAATAGGTGCGGCCGTTGAACGAAATCTCGCCGCCCATCGACGACTGCAGCTGCTGGATCGTGCGGCCGATCGTCGATTTGCCGGAGCCGCTTTCGCCGACCAGCGCCAGCGTTTCGCCCGGATGGATATCGAAGGAAACCTTCTGCACGGCGCTGCAGCGATGCGTCGCCTTGCCGAAAATGTTCTTCTTGATGTCGAAACGGACAAACAGGTCCTTGACCGAGAGAAGCGGCTTTTCGTCGTATTTGGCCGTGTCCTGAACGCGCTCTTCGCCCACCAGCGCCGGCTCGCCATCCTGCAAAACCGTCAGCGGCAGGCGTTTTGGAAAATCCTCGCCGGTCATGCTGCCGAGTTTCGGCACGGCGGAAAGAAGCGCCTTGGTATAGGGGTGCTGCGGGTTGGCAAAAATCTCGCGAACCGGGCCTTCCTCCACCTTTTTGCCCTTCCACATGACGACGACATGGTCGGCCATTTCGGCAACCACGCCCATGTCATGGGTGATGAACACCATGCCCATGCCGAGCGTTTTCTGCAGGTCGCGCATGATGTTGAGGATCTGCGCCTGAATGGTGACGTCGAGCGCCGTGGTCGGCTCGTCGGCGATCAGCAGCTTTGGCCGGCAGGCAAGCGCCATGGCGATCATCACGCGCTGGCGCATGCCGCCGGAGAGCTGGTGCGGGTAGCGCGTCAGAAGCTCGGCCGAGTCGGGCAGGCGCACCATGTCGAGCAGACGGCCGGCTTCCGCCATGGCGGCGGTTTTGCCCAACTTCTCGTGCAGCATCAGCACTTCGCAGATCTGGTCACCGATGGTGAAAACCGGGTTGAGCGACGTCATAGGCTCCTGGAAGATCATGGCGATCTCCTTGCCGCGGATCGAGCGCATCTCCTTCTGGGAGGCCTTCAGGAGGTCGCGGTCGTTGAACATGATACGGCCGGACGCGAACCTTGCGCCCATCATGTCGGCAAGGCGCATGGTGGACAGCGAGGTTACCGATTTGCCGGAACCGGATTCGCCGACAACGGCAACAGTCTGGCCGGCCTCGACCGTGAACGACAGATCGTCGACGACGCGGCTGGAGCCGAATTCGACGCTGAGATTTTCGACCGACAGAAGCGGCTTGATGGTTTCGCTCGTGGTCATGTCCGTGTCTCCGGCTTGGCCTGTTCGGTCGTTGATTTTTTGCCGCTATTGTCGCTGGCGATGCGCGCGATGATGGCGCCGGCGGTCTGGGAGGAACCGGCTTCGGCGAGAATGCTGATGGTGCCGGCAACCGATGCTGTCACGGCGGTTTCCATCTTCATCACGTCCATCATTGCCAGAACTTCACCTTTTTCGACAAGTGCGCCATCGGAAACATTCCAGTGAACGAGCAGGCCGGGCACGGGAGCAACCACAGCACCCGCATCGTTCTGTTCGCTCTTTTCATCGCCGTTCGGCGCCGCCGAAAGCGGGCCGAGCAGGCGAAGGAAAGCGTCGGGAATGCCGATTTCGACACGCTTGCCATCGATCTCCAAATGGCCGCGCAGCAGTCCGGCACTTGCTGCCGGGGCAGGGCGGCTGGCCGCTTCCAGCGTCTCGGCAAAATCGGTCTCGATCCAGCGCGTGTGAACGCGGAAATTTTTTGCGAAATCCTCATGCGCGATGACGGCGCGGTGGAAGGGCAGGACGGACGGCACGCCTTCGATGGTGAATTCGCTAAGCGCACGGCGCGAACGGACAATCGCCTGTTCGCGGGTCGCACCCCAGACGATCAGCTTGGCCGACAGCGAGTCGAACATCGGCGGGATGGTCGAGCCGGTGACAACGCCGGAATCGAGGCGGATGCCCGGGCCGGAAGGTGCCGTGAACTGCGAAATATCACCAGCGGATGGCAGAAAGCCACGGCCCGGATCTTCCATGTTGATGCGGAACTCGATCGCATGGCCGCGCGGTTCCGGCATCTCAGTTACGCTGACGGCCAAACCTTCGGCGATGCGGAACTGCTCGATGACGAGGTCAAGGCCAGTCGTTTCTTCCGTCACCGGGTGTTCCACCTGCAGACGGGTGTTGACCTCGAGGAAGGAGATCACGCCATCGGCGCTGAGCAGAAATTCCACCGTGCCGGCACCGGTATAGCCGGCCGCAGCGCAGATATCGCGTGCAGCGGAATGGATCTTTTCGCGTTGTTCATTCGAAAGGAAAGGCGCAGGTGCTTCCTCGACAAGTTTCTGGTTGCGACGCTGCAAAGAGCAATCGCGGGTTCCCACCACCAGAACATTGCCGAGACGGTCCGCCAGCACCTGCGCCTCGATATGCCGCGGGCGGTCGAGAAACTGCTCGACATAACATTCGCCGCGACCAAAAGCGGCGACAGCCTCGCGGGTCGCCGATGAAAACATTTCCTCGACCTCGTCGAGCTGACGGGCGATCTTCATGCCGCGTCCACCGCCGCCATGCGCCGCCTTGATGGCGATCGGCAGGCCGAATTTCTTTGCAAACGCCAGCGCTTCGGCGGGCGAGGAAATCGCGCCATCGGAACCGGCCACCAGCGGCGCGCCGACCTTCTGGGCAATCGCACGCGCCTGCAGCTTGTCGCCGAGTGCTTCGATGACTTTCGGATCGGGACCGATCCAGATCAGGCCGGCATCGATGACGGCCTGCGCAAACTCGCTGCGCTCGGAGAGAAAACCATAACCCGGATGCACGGCGTCGGCGCCCGATCGCTTGGCGATGGCGATCAGCTTGTCGATCTCGAGATAGCTTTCCCTGGCGGTCACGCCATCCAGCGCATACGCCTCGTCGGCTAGGTCTACGAACAGCGCGTCAGCGTCGGCATCGGCGTAGACGGCGACGGAGGTCAGGCCGTAATCCTTGCAGGCCCGAATGATCCGCACCGCGATCTCGCCGCGGTTTGCTATCAGAACCTTCTTCATGGGCATTTTCCTGGAATGAAACGGGGCAAGAAGCGGCTGATCGCGTTGAAACGGATTTTGGCGCCCACGGGAATTTGGCCGGCGAGATCGAGATGATGGCCGGCGACATTGGCGATGACCGGGTAACCGCCGGTCAGTGGATGATCGGCAAGGAACAGCACGGGCTGGCCGCTGGCCGGAACCTGAAGCGCACCGCGCACGGTTGCCTCGCTCGGCAGTTCGCCGTGGTTGGAACGTTCGAGCGCATCGCCCGACAGGCGGATGCCGACACGGCTCGACTGTGGCGTGACCGACCATTCCTGATTGAGAAAGTTTTCGACGGCGGCATCGGTGAACCAGTCGGTGCGAGGGCCCATGACTACGTCCAGCACGACCGTTTCGCTGGTGGTCGGCATGGCGAAAGCCGGCTTTTCCGACGCAACCAGTGCGCTTGCCGGTGCCGGCAGGATGGCGACGACATCGCCTGCCACAAGTGCGGCCGGGCCGACCTGCGCCAAGGTGTCGGTGGCAGCGCTGCCGAGAACCGGTGTGACTTCGAAACCACCCCGCAAGGCGAGGTAGGAACGCATGCCCGCTGCGGGAGCGCCGAGTGACACCACATCGCCGTCATCGAGGGCGATGGCACTGTGATGGGCTGCGGAAATCTTCGTGCCGTTGGCAACGGTAATGGTGACCGGTGCCGTGGCGCCTGTCACGGCCATGACGCCGAGCCCGCGCATGCGAAAGCCGAGGCCGCCGAGGGGGATCTCCAGCGCTGGTGTGTTGGCCGGGTTGCCGACAAGGCGGTTGGCGGCCTTGAAGCTGGTCCGGTCGGCAGCGCCGGAAACGCTGATGCCCTGGCTGGCCTGTCCGGCGCGGCCGAGATCCTGAAAGACAACCGGCAGGCCGACGGAGATGATCTCGATTGCCGAAGCGGACTTTTCCGAGCTGATCATCACAGGCTTTGCAGCGGCCTTGCTCGATGGCTTGATTTCGTAGGCAGCATCCTTCGCCATGTTGCGGAACTTGATGCGGCTGCCCGGCTGCAGCAGGGAGGCGGGGGTGCGGTCGATATCGAACATGGCGAGCGGCGTTGCGCCGATCAACTGCCAGCCGCCGGGGCTGGTTTTGGGATAGATGCCGCTGAATTCGCCGGCGAGGCCGACTGCGCCGGCCGGGACCTGCGTGCGCGGAGACTTGCGACGCGGTACGTTGAGGCGCGGATCGCCGCTCGAGAGATAGGCAAAGCCGGGTGCAAATCCGGTGAAGGCGGCCACGTAGTCGCTTTCGCCATGCAGGCGGATGACGTCATCGACGCTCATTTTGAGAATGCCGGCGACTTCCGCCAGATCTTCCCCGTCATACCGAACCGGGATTTCGACAAGCGCGCCGGATGCGGCCTTGCGTTCGCCGCCAGCCAATTCCGAAACGGCTGCGATCAGCGCGTCCTCGGACACGGTGTATGGATCGAAAGAAATCAGCAGCGTGCGCGCCGCCGGAATGATTTCGCGGACACCTTCGACCGGGTTGTTTTCCAACGCATCGAACAGTGCGAGCGCTTCGCCAAGATCTGCCAGTTCCACGAGAACGCAATCGCCACGCACCGGCAGGATGCGCATCGACGTGTCTCGGGAAGATGTGGAGGCGGCGGACTGCATGAGGGTTCAGGCCGCCGCAGTGAAGGATCGGATGGCGAGACCCGATTGTTCAAACTTTTCGCGCAGGCGCCTGGCCATGGCGACCGCACCCGGGCTGTCGCCATGCACGCAGATCGATTGTGCATCGACCTTGGTCAGCGTGCCGTCGATTGCCTCGATCACACCTTCGGTGACCATGCGTACCATGCGCTCGGCCACCAGCTCGGGATCATGCAGGACGGAGCCTTTTTCGCGGCGGGAGACGAGATTGCCTTCGCGCGTGTAGGCACGGTCGGCAAAGGCTTCGGCAACGACGGTGAGGCCGGCGGCGCGGGCCTGTTCGACAAGCTGCGAACCGGCAAGCGCCATCAGCACCAGCGAGGGGTCGATGGCGAGGATGGCGTCGATTACGTCCTTGGCCTGACGCTTGTCGATGGCGATCGTGTTGTAGAGCGCGCCATGCGGCTTCACATAGGTGACGCGGGTGTTGGCAGCCTTTGCAAGGCCCTGCAGGGCGCCGATCTGATAGATGACATCACCGACCAGTTCTTCGCTGGTCGGGTCCATGTTGCGGCGGCCGAAGCCGGCAAGATCGCGATAACCGACATGGGCGCCGATCGCCACGTCGCGTTTGGCAGCGGCGCGCAACGTCTTCAGGATGCCGGCAGGATCGCCGGCGTGGAAGCCACAGGCCACATTGGCGCTGCTGACGATGTCGAGCATGGCCGCATCATCGCCCATTGCCCATGCGCCAAAGCTCTCGCCCAAATCGCTGTTGATATCGATCGTCAGCATGAAATTACGTCCACCCCGCAAAGTTGACTAAACGCTAACAAAGGAGAACAATGCTGTCCAGAGTGTTGAACAATTTTATATATTGCCCTACAAACGGTCAATTGCTCAATATTTGGGCGCCGCTTGAATTTTGCACGATTAAGTTGGGTCTTTGCCTCTGTCTGCACCTCATTTTGCTTGTGGCCGGCACGCAAGCGCATTACCGAAAACGGAACCTCGTCCGAAGCAAAGGGGTAAGGCTTGGCTGCACGTAAACCGCAAGGTGATGAAACGGGATACTCGAACCTTGTGGGTGGCAGCAGTGCGACCGCATCTCGGCCGGCAGAGCCCGTGCAGACGCTGGCCGAAACCGTGGCCGGGCGCATTCGCGAAAAAGTCATCTCCGGCACGCTGACGCCGGGAGGCCATCTTTCGGAAATGACGCTGTGCGAAGAGCTGCAGGTCTCGCGCAACACGCTGCGGGAGGTCTTTCGCATCCTGACCAAGGAAGGCCTGCTGCGTTACGAAGCCAATCGCGGCGTTTTCGTGTCCACGCCGAGCATGTCGACGATCATCGACATCTATCGCGTGAGACGGTTCATAGAATGTCCAGCACTGGCGCAGGCGCACCCGCGACATCCGGGCACGCAACGCATGCGCGCGGCAGTCGAAGACGCGCGCCGCTGCCGGGAGGTGAAGGACTGGCTTGGGGTCGGCAGTGCCGACATCGCCTTTCATGCGGCGATCGTGGAGCTTGCGGACAGCCCGCGGCTATCGAGTTTTTATGCTCATATCTCGCTGGAATTGCGGCTTGTCTTCGGCCTCTTGCAGGATCCCGAGTTCCTGCATGGCCCCTTCATCGACCAGAATGGCGATATACTGCTCGAACTTGAAGCCGGACGCTCGACGGCCGCGGCCGAAAAGCTGGAAGCCTATCTTTTGCGGGCGGAGCGGTTCATTCTCGGCGCTTACGCCCGCGTGGCGCCATCGGCTTAGCCTGATGGAGTGCGCCCTGCCGGCGGATATGAGAAGAGCGACCTTGCGGTCGCGCTTCCGGTCTCACACAGGGAAAAGCCGTCGCAGTCCTTCAATCGCCAGATCGGTAATCGCTTCCGGCGTATTGTCGATACTGACAACCACGACGCCGGCTTCGTGATCCGGCCGCTCCAATGTCGCGAGCTGGCTTTCCAGAAGACTGGTCGGCATGAAGTGCCCTTCGCGATTGCCCATGCGCCGGGTCAGCAGGGCCTTGCTGCCATCCAGAAATACGAAGGCAAGTCCTCCGCCTGCCGCCGCACGCAGACGGTCGCGATAGACCTTCTTTAGCGACGAGCATGTCAGGACGATTCCGCCTTCGTCGTGATCGGCCAGAATTTCGCCGATACGGTCGAGCCAGGGCCAGCGATCGTCGTCGCTGAGTGGCGTCCCGGCGGACATCTTGGCGATATTTGCCTGTGGATGAAGGTCGTCGCCCTCCTGATAGGGCAGGCCAAGCGCCTCGGCGAGGCGGGTGCCGACTGAACTCTTGCCGCATCCGGCAACGCCCATCACGATGATGGGGCGCCGGATGGAATTTGCCTCAAAGGCTGATGGTGATGCCGCCGTCGACATAAAGCGTGTGTCCATTCACGAAAGAGGAGCCCTTGCCGGACAGGAAGACGGCTGCGCCGACAAGTTCATCGACATTACCCCAACGGGCGGCCGGCGTCCGTTTTTCCAACCATGCGGAAAATTCCGGATTGTCGACAAGGGCCTGATTGAGCGGCGTCTTGAAATAACCGGGCGCGATGGCGTTTACCTGCAGGCCGTGTTTTGCCCAGTCGGTGGACATGCCCTTGGTGAGGTTTTTGACGGCACCCTTGGTTGCAGTGTAGGGCGCGATGCCAGGACGGGCGAGTTCGCTCTGCACGGAAGCGATGTTGATGATCTTGCCGTGACCCCGCGCGATCATGTGGCGGGCGACGGCCTGACCGACATAGAAGACGCTGGAAATATTGGTGGTCAGAAGCTGCTGCCACTTGTCGACCGGAAAATCCTCCAGCGGCGAGCGGTGCTGCATGCCGGCATTGTTGACGAGAATGTCGATCGCACCGATCTCCGCCTCGATCCGCGCGATGCCGGCAGCGACGGAGACATGGTCCGTCGCATCGAAGGCAACTGCATGGGCCGTGAAGCCGTCCTTGGCCAGCTGCTCCTGGGCGGCTTTCAGTTTCGTCTCGTCGCGGCCATTGAGAATGACGGTCGCGCCATGCTCGGCAAGGCCGCGGGCGAATGCCAGCCCTATCCCCTGGCTGGAGCCGGTGATCAAGGCGGTTTTACCCGCTAGATCGAACAGTGGAAACGACATCGAACACTCCTCCCGGTTCATGCTGCCTTTTGACTTGGAATAGGTGTTATCGATAACATATGCAATTGAAAAAACCGACATTCGCAACGGTATATGCTGCTGCAGCGTTCTGGTGTTGACCAAAGGCCGGAGCAAGACCTGGTCGAATTCGGCAAAAGGTGATCACGTGCTGCTGCGAAGCTCTACGCGATAGAATGTCTTGATTGTTGCAGCGGATGCCCGGTTCTCCAGCATGGCGATCATCTGCTCGGCGGCCTGCGTACCGATCCCGTAGCTGTCGACATTGACCGTGGTGATGGCGGGTTCCGATACGGATGCGATCTCGTAATCACCGAAACCGGCGATCGCGATGTCATGCGGCACGGCCAGTCCCATTCTCCGGCATTCCATGATGGCGCCGAAGGCGGGAAGATCGGACACGCAGACGGCGACGTCGGTATCGGGAAATCGCTGGAGCAGGTGACGGATAGCCTCGGCACCATGCGACATGCGGATCGGCGCGGCCTCGATCGAAACGACCCTGTCGCCGCTCAACCCATGCCGCCGCAATGCGCGGTCGAAGCCCAGGTGGCGCTGGTACCCACGGGTATCGGAGGCTTCGGACCCTATTATAAAGCCGAAGCGCGAATATCCCTGTCCCACGAGGCTGTCGACAAGCGCCTCCATGGCATCGGCATTGGAGAAGCCGACGACGGCATCGACAGGGTTTTCCGGGATGTCCCAGGTCTCGATCACCGGGATGCCGGCATTCGCAAGCATGGCCCGCGCTTTCGGCGTGTGCTGGCCGCCAGTCAGGATGATCCCTTCCGGCCGCCGTCGCAGCATGGACTCGATCAGTTCCTCCTCACGCTCCACCGAATAGTTTGTATAACCGAGCAGCAATTGCATGCTCGTCTGCTCCAGCGCGTCGGTGATCCCGCGTGCCGTATCGGCAAAGTTCGAGTTGTCGATCGAGGGGACGATGGCGGCGATGAAACCGCTGCGGCGTGAGGAAAGACTGCCGGCCGACCGGTCGAGCACATATCCGAGCTGATCGACCGCCGAAAGGATGCGCTGCAGCGTATCCTTGGCGATATAGGAATTGCCTTTCAGCGCGCGCGATACCGTCATGGCGGAAACACCCGCAATCCGAGCAACATCCGCCATCGTCGGCGGACCACCCGAAGCCTCTAAGGGCCGTTGATCCCGCTCGGTCGGCATCTTTTCTCCTGTCATGGAACGATCCGACTGAAACCGTGCTTACCGGCCCGCGTCAAGGCTTTGATGGCCAACGAGCCCACCCGCACACGTCGTAGCGCCAAACGAGATAATTCGTGTTCCGGCTATTTTGGATCATTCTTCTGCCACATGCGTTAGTCAACGCTGTGACCCATCCGCACCCGAACGGATGACCATAATATTATAAGGAGTACAGGGATGAAAAAGACAATCGCCGCGGCACTCGCCGCCCTTCCGGTCGCATTTGTTGCAACGGCAGCTCCGGCAGCCGACGTCATCAGCCGTCGCGACACCGTGCCGACCTATCAGGAGTCTGATCAGCGCGGCGGTGTTCGGATCGGTTATCTCGATTGCTCGATCGGTGGCGGCGTCGGTTACGTCCTGGGTTCTTCCAAGGAAGCGGATTGCGTCTTCAAGTCGACCATGGGCAGCGAGCCGCTTGATCGTTACACTGGCGTCGTCCGCAAGATGGGCGTCGATCTCGGCTTCACCACCCGCAGCCGGTTGATCTGGGCGGTCTTTGCGCCGACCGCAGGTTATCACCATGGTTCGCTCGGCGGCCTTTATCAGGGCGCGACCGCGGAAGCCACGGTTGGTGCCGGCATCGGCGCCAATATCCTCGTCGGCGGCACATCCGGATCGATCCATCTCCAGACGGTCAGCGTGACGGGCCAGCTCGGCCTCAATGTTGCCGCCACGGGCACGTCGGTAACGCTTTCGCCTGCCGAAATGTAAGCCATAAAGCTCGGTTTGCCTCGCCATCGAGTGGGGCAAGCCGAAAATGCCGCTAATGAAGTGATTTCACCCAAATTGGCGGTTTCCGATGGTTTTACGTCCCTTGATCGATCAGAAGCGTGCCGCTGTGTAGCCGTTTCGTCTCAATCCTCAGACAGGTCCTTGCCCAATAGCATGGATGCGCTGTCCGTGTCGGTAATCAAGGTGGTGGCCAGCCCCGCGGTGAGGCATGCGGCCAATATCTCTTTTTTATGTGCCCCCCCGGACGCGATGATGCGCGTCGGAATGCGGCGATAATCCTCTATCGAAGGGGATATGACCTGCCGGTTCAGAGGATGCTCGACTTCCTGGCCGCTGCGATCGAGATATCGCCCCAGAAGATCACCGACGGCGCCGGCGGCTGTCAGCTCTGCAATATCCGTCCCGGTCGGCAACCCATAACGGACCTGCAGCGATTCCGGCGAAACGTCGCCGACGCTGAGGATCGACACATCCACCGCCGTTGCCTCCCGAAGCAGGCTTTGAAACACCGTCTGCGCGACGATCGTGTCACGCGAAGCCGGGTCGTCCGCATAGATGGGCGCTGCCAGGTAGTGGCATTCCGCATTCATGACCTTTGCGAAGCGCCGCACGATTTCGAACGTGTTGATCTCTGAGCCACGCGTCAATCCGCCCATCATCGAGCGAACCTTGACGTCCGGCACGTTTGCCGGCGCCATGTGATGGACGGTCTCCCTGAGCGTCGCACCCCAGCCGACGCCGAGCGATGCCGGTTCGCTTGCCTGTATCAGGCGCTCGAGGAACATGGCCGCGGCGCGACCGATCACGGTCGCCATCTGTTTATCGTCCTCGGGGGTCGGAACGATAACCACATCGGTCAGGCCAAATCGATGGCGTAGCTCCGCCTCCAGCTCCACATTTTCGGTGAGCGGAGAGTTGAAGCTGATCCTGACGACGCCCTGATCAAGTGCTGCGGCCAGAAGCTCGTTGACCTTGCGACGCGTCAAAAGCATGCGCTCGGCGATCTGCGCCTGCGTCAATCCCTCCACGTGATAGAGCCACGAGGCTCTCACCATGAGCTGTTGATTGGACATTTCCACCCCTCCCAAATGTCACACGAGCGTAACATTTGTAACCTAGAGCTACGCCAAGTCGACACCGCGGTAAAGCCCGCTCGGCATGTCGACCCATTCGTTTGTCGATTTCTTGCGACGCCCAACGCGACGGCCCCGGCTCTCGCGACGGACGACGTGTGTCCGCACCGTTCCTGCTCTCTATAGGGGAAATTCATGCTATCCATCAACCGTCGCCACGCCCTTGGCCTGATGTCGGCTGCCGCCGGCAGCATCATCCTGCCGCGCATGTCGTTCAGCCAGGGCACACGCCCGTCGATCACGATCGCGGTTCAGAAGATCACCAACAACAACACGCTCGACATCTGGAACGAGCAGTCCAACGTTGGTGAGCGCATTTTCTACCCGAACCTCTGGGAAGGCCTGATCAACCGTGACTGGATGGGCAACCAGGGTCCGGTTCCCGGTCTCGCGACCGAATGGAAGCGCATCGACGACAAGACGCTCGAGCTGAAGCTCCGTCCGGGTGTGAAGTTCCACAATGGCGACGAGCTGACGGCTGAAGACGTCGTCTTCTCCTTCTCCAAGGAACGCGTATTCGGCAACACCGAACCGGCCGGCGGCAAGACGATCTTCGAAGCCGACAACAAGCCGACCACCGTCAAGGAACTGCCTGCAATCGTGCCTGGCGTCGGCCGTCGTCTGTGGCCGGCACTCGCGGGTGTCGAAGCCGTCGACAAGTACACGGTCCGCTTCCACAACACGACGCCGGACGTCACACTTGAAGGCCGCCTCTATTCCGGCGGCAGCCAGATCACCAACCGCCGCGCCTGGGATGAAGCCAAGAGCTACATGGACTGGGCTCGCAAGCCGGTCACCACCGGCCCCTACATGATCGAGGAATTCAAGCCGGACGTTTCGCTGACGCTCGTCGCCTTCGACGAATACTGGGGTGGCCGTCCGCCGCTGCAGCAGATCCGCTTCGTCGAGGTTCCGGAAGTTGCTTCCCGCGTCAACGGCCTTCTGTCGGGCGAATACGATTTTGCCTGCGACCTGCCGCCGGACCAAATCTCGGCCATCGAAAATGCGCCTGGCCTCGAAATCCAGAGCTCGACCATCTGGAACCATCGTATCTCGGTGTTCAACACCCAGAACGAAATCCTCGCCAACCCGCTGGTGCGCCGCGCCATGACCCATTCGATCGACCGTCAGGCGATCGTCGAGGCTCTGTGGGCCGGCAAGACGGCCGTTCCGGCCGGTCTGCAGTTCGAATCCTTTGCCACTTCGAACATGTTCATCGACGGCTGGAAGGCTCCGGAATTCGATCCGGAACTGGCCAAAAAGCTGCTCGCCGAGGCAAATTACAAGGGCGACGCGATCCCGTACCGCCTGCTCAACAACTACTACACCAACCAGACTGCCAATGCGCAGATCATGGTCGAGATGTGGAAGCAGGTCGGCCTCAACGTCGAGATCGAAATGAAGGAAAACTGGGCACAGATCCACGATCCGCAGGGCGTCAAGGGCGTGCGCGACTGGTCGGCTTCCAACACGATCAACGATCCGATCACACCGATGATCGTGCAGTTCGGTCCGAACGGCGAAGTCCAGCAGAAGAAGGACTGGAGCAATGCGGAGGTCAACAAGCTCTCCGTCGTGCTCGAAACCTCGACCGATCGCGACCTGCGCAAGAAGGCGATTGCCCGCATTCTGGAAATCACCGAACGCGAAGACCCTGCCTATCAGGTCCTGCACCAGAACGCCGTCTTTACCGGCATGAAGAAGTCGCTGAACTGGAAGGCAGCCCCTGCCTTCGCCATGGACTTCCGTGCTTCTAACTGGAACGCCTAAGCGTTTCTGATCCCGCGCCGGCCGCTGAAAAAGCGGCCGGCGTATTCTTGAGCAATTCCAGCAAAAGTGGACTCCGGTTTTGCGTCCGGAATTGCGTTGAAACAAAGAGATAGAGAAGTTTCGCCTTTCGAAGAAAGGCGGAAACGCTCTATCGCTGAAATGGAGATGCGCTCCGATGGTTTCCAAAAACCTTGTGGAATTGCGCGGCCTCAAGGTCGCTTTCGACGGTGTCCAGGTTCTGCATGGCATCGATCTCGATGTCGGCCGCGGCGAGGCCATCGGCCTTGTCGGTGAATCGGGCTGCGGCAAGTCGGTGACGTGGCTTGCGGCGCTCGGCCTTCTGCCGGGCAAGGCGACGGTTTCCGGTTCCGTCCGTGTCGATGGTCAGGAGCTGATCGGTGGTCCCCGCACGGTTCTCGAAGGCGTGCGCGGCAAGCGCATCGCGATGATTTTTCAGGATCCGTCGAGCTCGCTCAATCCGGTGCTTCGCGTCGGTCGCCAGATCACCGAAGCGCTCGCCATTCATCGCGGCCTTTCGGGTGACGCTGCCAGGGCGGAAGCGCTCAGGCTGCTCGACATGGTCGGCATTCCGGATGCACGCCGGCGTTTTGAGCTTTTCCCGCATGAATTTTCCGGTGGTCAGTGCCAGCGGGTGATGATCGCCATGGCGCTTGCCGGCGAGCCGGACCTGCTTGTTGCCGACGAACCGACGACCGCGCTCGACGCGACGATCCAGGCGCAGATCCTCGACCTGCTGATCGAATTGCGCGCCGAGACCGGCATGGCAACCATTTTCATCAGCCATGATCTCGGTGCCGTCTCCCAGGTCTGCGAGCGGGCCTGCGTCATGTATGCCGGCCGCATCGTCGAGCAGGGCACGATCGAGGCGCTGTTCGACAATCCGCGCCATCCTTATACGCGTGGGCTTTTCGATGCCATTCCGCGGCTCGATGGTCCGCGTGAGCGGCTGATCCCCATTCAGGGCACGGTTCCGCATCCGCGCGACCTGCCGGAAGGCTGTGCCTTCTCGCCGCGCTGTTCGCATGCCGCCGTCGACTGTCGCAGCCACAGGCCGGATCTCGATCCGCTGGCGGATGGCCGGCTGCTCGCCTGTCATCACCCCGTCGGTCAGGTTTTGGCCGACACGCGCCGAAACGCCGAAACGCGCGTCATGGAGACCGTATCGTGACCGCCCCTCTGATCGAAGCGAGAGATCTGGTCAGGACCTACGAAGTCCGCCAGGGCATGTTCGGCAAGGTGACGCCGGTGCGTGCCGTCGATGGTATCGACCTGAAAGTGATGCCGGGCGAAACCCTCGGCGTGGTCGGCGAATCCGGTTCGGGAAAATCGACGCTCGGGCGCATGCTGCTCGGCATCGATCCGCCGCAGGAAGGGCAGACCTTCTTTGATGGCGAAGCGATGCCGAAGCTCGGCACGCCGGAATGGCGCGCCTTGCGGGCGAAGATGCAGCTCGTCTATCAGGACCCGCTCGCAGCGCTCGATCGTCGTCTGACGATTGCCGAGCAGGTCGCGGAGCCGCTTGCCATCCACAAGCTGGTCCCGAAGGAACATCGCGCAACCCGCGTGGCGGAACTGATGACGGCGGTGGGCTTGCGTCCCGATCAGGCGGACCGCTACCCGCACGAGCTTTCCGGCGGCCAGCGCCAGCGTGTCGTCATCGCCCGCGCGCTCGCCTCGCGTCCAAAACTGCTCGTCTGCGACGAGCCGGTTTCGGCGCTCGACGTGTCGATCCAGGCGCAGGTGGTCAACATGCTGCGCGATCTTCAGGAAAAGAACAGCATCGCGATGGTGTTCATCAGCCACGACCTGAAGGTGGTGCGCAATATCGCCGACCGGGTGGCGGTGATGTATCTCGGCCGTATCGTGGAGGAGGCGTCGTCCGACGTCATCTTCGCCACGCCGTTGCATCCCTATACCAAGGCGCTGGTCTCCAGTGTCCCGGTGCCCGGCAAGCCGCTCAAGGGCCGCATGATCCTGCAGGGCGAACCGCCTAACCCGGCCAACCGCCCCTCCGGCTGTGCCTTCCATCCCCGCTGTCCGCTGGCGACCGATATTTGCCGGACAAGCGTGCCGGCATTGCGTCCGGTTGCCGATGGCCGCACCGCCGCCTGCCATTTGGTCACCAGTGCCGACCAGCCTGTAGCCGCATAAGGAGCGAGAAAGATGCTTCGTTTCGTATCGACCCGCATCCTGCGGGCACTCATCACCATTCTGGCGGTGCTGACCTTTGCCTTCGTCGTGCTGCGCATGTCGGGCGATCCGGCGCAGGTCATGCTCGGCCCCGACGTACCGCAGGAATCCGTCGATGCCTTCCGCAAGGCCTGGGGTCTCGATCAGCCGCTCTGGATCCAGTATCTCGCCTATATCAAGGCGATTTTCACCGGCGATTTCGGTGTCTCGATGCGCGATAAGGCCTCTGCCATGCAGCTCGTCATCGAGCGCATTCCGGCGACCCTGCAGCTCACCATTCCGGCGCTGTTCCTGAAAGTCGTGATCGGCATTCCGGCCGGCGTTTACGCAGCGCTTCATCGCCAGAGCGCCGTCGACCGGGGCGTCATTCTGGCCGCCATCTTCGGGTTCACCATCCCGTCCTTCGTCATGGGCCTGCTTCTGGTGCTGATCTTCTCGATCACGCTCGGCCTGCTTCCCTCCGGCGGGCAGGATACATGGCAGCACGGCATCCTGCCGACGCTGACGATGAGCATCGGCGGAATCGGCATTCTCGCCCGTTTTTCGCGCAGCGCGATGATCGAGGTTATGGGCCAGCCCTATATCCGCACGGCGTCTGCCAAGGGCATGCCGTGGCAGGATGTCGTCTGGCGCCATGCGCTTCCGAATGCCGCCGTGCCGATCGTTACCATTGTCGGCTTCATGGTCGGTTCGCTGATCGCCGGCGCCGTCGTGGTGGAATCGATCTTCTCCTGGCCCGGCATCGGTCGCCTTCTCGTCGTCTCGGTCACCAATCGCGATCTCGCCGTCGTCCAGTGCATCCTACTGATGATCGCCGCCACCATGGTCGTGTCAAACCTGATCGTCGACCTGCTCTACGGCTGGCTCGATCCGCGTCTTCGTGCCCAGAGCGCCCATTAAGGAGAGACGGACATGACAATCGTCGATACTTCCCGTCAGCCCGCCGCCGAGATGTCCTTCTTCACCCGCTTCATCAAGCAGGTGCGCAAGGTGCCTTTCTCCGTCGGTTTCGGCATCGCCTGGTTGGCCGCCATGGTCTTCGTCGCCTTTTTCGCCGACCTGATCCGCCCCTATGGCATCACCGCCATGGACCTGCGCGCCCGTCTGTCACTGCCCGGTAATCCAGCCCATCTTCTTGGAACCGACGAACTCGGACGTGACGTGCTTTCGCGCCTTCTCCAGTCGATCCGGGTTTCGCTCGCGATCGCCTTCGGCGCAACGATCATCTCTGCGGTGGTCGGCACCACGCTCGGCTTTCTGGCGGCAAAATTCCGCGGCGCGGTGGAGCATTTCGTGCTGGTGCTTGCCGATTTCCAGGCAGCTCTGCCTTTCCTCATCATGTCGCTGGCGGTCCTTGCTTTCTTTGGTTCGTCCATGCCGCTCCTGATCGGCTTGATGGGGTTTTACGGCTGGGAGCGCTATGCGCGTATCGCCCGAGGACTGGCGATTTCGGCGAGCGCGCAAGGTTATGCGGCTGCCGTCGTGCAGCTCGGCGCGACCCCGACGCGGGTCTACATGAAGCACATCCTGCCCAATGTCGCCTCGACGCTGATCGTCTCGATGACGCTGACTTTTCCGGAAATCATCCTGATGGAAAGCGGGCTCTCGTTCCTGGGTCTTGGCGTGCAGCCGCCGGAAACCAGCCTCGGCAACATGGTGGGCTTCGGCCGCGAATACCTGACCCGCGCACCCTGGATCATGCTTGCTCCCGCCTTCGTCATCATGATGACGACGCTGTCGATCTCGCTGGTCGGTGACTGGCTGCGCGACAAGCTCGACCCGACGCTCCGCTAATTCGATTTGTCCCCTGAGGTAAGATCAATGACCAAGACAAAAATCACCGGCCACCGCGGCGCCCGCAATATTTGGCCGGAAAACTCGCTGACCGGTTTCCGCAACGTGCTGGCGCTCGGCGTCGATGCGATCGAATTCGACGTGCATCTGACCGATGCCGGGGAACTGGTTGTCATCCATGACGCGACGCTGGAGCGCACGACCGACAAGGCCGGTCTGGTGCGGCACCTGACGCCGCAGTCCCGCACCGAGACGCATCTCGAAGCGACCGCGGATACGGTGCCGACCCTTGCTGAAGTGCTTGCCATCCTGGTCGATGCCGGCGAGCGGCAATTGCATGTGGAGATCAAGTCCGACGAGTCGAAAAACCCCTATCCCGGCATCACCGAGAAGGTTGTTGCCGAGATCGAGCGTTTCGGTCTCGCCGACCGCTGCCACCTGACATCGTTTGACGTGTCCGTGCTGGAGGAATGCCGCCGGGTGGCGCCGAAGGTGGAGCGTCTTGTGTCGGTGAATGCTGAATGGGCGGCGAAGCAGGGGGGGCTTGCGGCCTTCATCGACAATGTCGAGGGTCTCGTCGATATCGTCGCGATCCATCACGAATTGATGGCTGCCGAGTGGGAGCTGATCACATCGAAACTGCCGCTTGATCGTCTCTGCGTCTGGACGCTGAATGAGGAGGCGCTGATCCGGCCATGGCTGGAGCGCGGCATCGGCCACCTGACCTCCGACAGCCCCGACCTCGCGCTCAGCCTGCGTGAAGACATCCAATCGCAATCCGAACCTGCCTGAAAAGGAATTTGACCATGGGCAATATCATCGGCACGGGCTTTAATGCCGGCTCCCTGGACGGAGAACTGGCGAGCCTTGAACAGGAACTGCGCATCCTCGCAGAAATCGGCGTCGACACGGTCGAACTGGGCCTGACCAGCCTCGATCTGATCGCCGGCGGCCGCATCATCGAGGAGCGTGCCGCTCGTCTGGTCGAGATCACCAGGCAGTTCGATTTCCGCTACACGGTCCACGGCCTCGTTTCTTCCAACTTCATGGATCCGGACACCTGCCGTTACCAGATCGATGCCGCCAAGGCGTTGGCGCAGGTCTGCGACCGGATCGGTGCCCGCATCCTCGTCCAGCATGGCGGAAATCTGCGCGCCGACCAGCTGGCTGAACGCGCCGATGCCGACAGCCGCGAGCGCGAAGCGCTGTTCGAGCTTGCCGAATTCTGCAAGCCCTATGGCGTGCGCATCGCATTCGAGAACATCTTCACCACCGAGCTTGGACAGTATCGCCAGACGCCGACACAGGTTGCCGAGACCGTCAGGGCGGTCAACCATCCGAACCTGGTGGCACTGATCGATTTCAGCCACGCCTATCTCGAATCCACCTATCGGGGCCTGAATTTCCGCGAAGAACTGCGCGCTATGGCGCCGGTCGCCGGCCATCTGCATGTGCATGACAGTTTCGGTCGCCCGCAGGCCTTCTACAAGCCGTACCACGTGCAGGAAAACACAGCGCTCGGCATCGGCGACCTGCATATGCCGCTCGGCTGGGGTGATATCGACTGGGAAGATATCTTCTCCGAGCTGACCTTCCTGCCGGGTACCGTGCTGATGATGGAAATCGGCCGCCGTTACCACGCGGAACAGCCTGCAAGCCTCGAACGCGCCAAGCGCTTGATAGATCTGAATGCCAATCAGGCGGCAATCGCAGCCGAGTGAATTGAGACAACGGCCTCCCTTCCCGCGCGTGAATACCTGCGGGAGGGGAGGCCTCTCCCGATCAAAGGATAGCGGTACCGCAAACCTGCTATGCCATGTGCCTGGCCGTCTGTGCCGGTTGCGCACGCGCGATGATCCCCACCAGATGATGTGCCAGTCGAACACCGAAGGCGACCGCGGGAAATGTCGGATTGGCCTGGCCGGATGTCGGGAATATCGAACTTCCGGCAACGAAAAGATTGTCGATATCGAAGGTGCGGCAGTTGGCGTCAACGACGCCATCGCGACGGCTGCTTCCCATTCGCGTCAGCCCGATCTGATGATAGCCGTCATGCGCCTGCGATATGACCATCTCCTCGAGATCGCCTTCCAGAAAGCGCAGTGAACCGATGCCGGTTTGTCGAAGCCATTCGTCGAAGTTGTGATGGACGCGCAGCACGGACTGATAGTCTTCCGGGCAATAACTGAACTCAGTGCTTATCCCAAGCTGGCCGTCCTGATCGGGACCGTTGATCAGCTGCACGCGGCTCAGTCTCCTCGGCGCCTGCTCGGCATGGTAGGTCAGGCTATATTCGTTATGCGCATCGCGCATCTGGAGGTGCGGTAGCCCGTAAAAATATCTCTCATGGGCAACCTTGGAAATCGAGGCCAGACCGTTGATGGGATGCCGCATCAAAAACATTCCATGGGTGATGCAGTCCTGACGGGATGCGCTGCGCTTGCCTTGGATAACTTCCCTGAGAAAGACCGCCGAGGCCAGCGCCTGCCGGGGTGGCAGCTTCCCGACATCCGAGTTGTGCGGCCACATCACCGTGTTCAACAGTTCCAGATTCCGTTGGGTTTGCGCAGATGGCTGCAGACGCGTGCGCGTGAAGCGGCCATCCGGCTGTCGCTTGAAGAAGAATTTTTCCGCAACGGCCTCCGACTGAAACCGGATCTGGGCGATCTGGCCCGTCAAATGACCCATGTAATATCGTCCGAGCGGGCCTTCCTCGCCGGCAAAGAGGTCCGGGAATTGTGCCTGAAGGTTCAAAAGGATGCGTGAGTTCTCACGGCCTCCACAGGCCAGGATGAAATGGTTTGCACGAACGGTAGCCAGATGTTTGTCGCATCGGATCGTCGCTGAAGCGGCTCTGCCTGTTGTGCTGTCGAAATTCAACTTGATCAACTGGGCATCGAGAAGGATGTGCAGCGATTTCGAAGACAGGAGAGCGGCGCGGTTTGCCGTTGCGGTGTTGCGCGGAAAAGCCCAGCTTTCGAACGATTCAATGAATGCTTCGTCGGATATCGATGCATTGTGCGGGCGCGGCGCCTTCATCAACTGCGCCGCCTCGACATAAAAGGGCTCCAGTTCGCTGTGGCTGATCGGCCAGCGGGCCTCCTCGCCAAGATAGTCGCGGTGTTCGAAATCGATGTCGTCGAGTTCGACACATCGCCCTCCCCATCGGCTGGAGGTTCCGCCCAGGCCAAAGGCCAGCGTATCGTGGTCGGGCGCGTGAGGGACGGCGTCATCCAGCCGCACACCTTCCTGCCTCTTCGGCGATGTCGCATTGCGCGCCCCGCGTTCGAGGAGGATAGTTCGAATGCCGTATCTGCTCAATGTGAGAGCGATACAGACACCGACAGGCCCGGCACCGACAACGCACACGTCGAAATGACCACTCAGGATATCGCGGCTGGACAGCATAAAGATACACCCCCATCACTGGTCGGACATGTTGATCGGGCACATCATTGATGTGCCCGCATAGCCGATATCGCTTCTCTACATTGCTGGAGGCGTGCCGCGCCGCCTCTCTGTTCTCGTTGGACCGTCCCGGAGGAAGCATCCGACCTGCGCCAGCAGAGGAGATGCATCCATGCATTTGCATAAGCCAACTAATGTGTGCGTTTTTAGATTAGATGCTTGGTGGAGTATACTATTTTTGAGTTTAAGACCCGTGTATTTTAATAGATGATGAAGTGACGAATGCCGAAAGGCAAGATTAATCGGGACTCTTATTCAAATTTGTTTTATTTCGATGCAGCTTGCCGGTCTTCGACTTGAAGGTTGGGACAGATGTTTTCTCGACGGAAAGCATCCCGCAGTGGCCGCGTTGGATTGGATTCGTTGACGGGGGAGTTTGAAAAAAGGGAGGGGCATCAATGTCGAACGTGGGTGTAACCACAAGAAACGCTTGTAGAACAATCGCGGTGCAAACATGAAACACAGGTCAGGGTTAGCCATGTTTCTAGCCGGCGCATTGGCCTTGGCAAGTCCTGGCCATACGGCTGAGTATTTCTGGTCGAGCAGGAGCGCGTGCGAGGAGAGGCAGTTGCAGGTTCAACGAATTCGGGAAGGTCTGAGGGCCGGCTTGATCGAGCTTCGCCTGGCCGAACTTGGCCACGGCGACGTTAAAACCGATCGCCACTGGACGCCGCCGCAAGATATCGAAGATACCACGTTCAGAGGCATCGATCAGTATATCGTCAACCTCAAGATCATCTGCCAGCTGCGATATCCGGATTGAGTTCCTTGGCTTCGCGAGTGGTTTTGGATGGACGGCGGGAGCGCGCCGCCGGGTAAAATCCCTGTAGCGGGATGATCACCAGCTCTGTAATTTCAGAAGGTCCATTCCCATATTGGTCTTCGAAAATCGATTCCGGTTTTCAGGATACGTCAGCTTGCGGTTCGCGCCAGCGGCGCTTCAGAAAGGTTCTCCCGGGATGTTTTCCCGGCTTGTGTTCAGGGGTTTCGCCATGGATCTCGAAAAAGTCCTGCGGTCGGTCGTGGCTGTCCGCGCCTCCATTCCCGAAAAGGCTTTCACTGCCGGTACGCTTGGCATCCGCCGCGAAGGCAGCGGTGTCGTGATCCGCGAGAACGGTTTGGTGCTTACGATCGGTTATCTGATTACGGAGGCCACCGAAGTCTGGCTGACACGCCACGACGGTCGCGTGGTGCCCGCCTATGTGACGGCCTATGACCAGGAAAGCGGCTTCGGTCTCGTGCAGGCGCTTGCACCGCTCGACCTGCCGGCGCTGCCCATCGGCAATTCGGATGAAGCATCGGTGGAAGACGCCATCGTTTTTGCCGATGGCGAGGGGCAGTATGTTCGCGGCAATATCGTCGCAAAACAGGAATTTGCCGGTTACTGGGAATATCTGCTCGACGAGGCGATCTTTATCACTCCTGCACATCCGTCCTGGGGAGGTGCTGCCCTAGTCGACGGCGAAGGCAGGCTTGTCGGTCTCGGCTCTCTTCGTCTGCAGATGAGCAAGGGCGGCGAGATCGCCGACATCAACATGGCCGTACCGATCAATCTGCTGAAGCCGATCCTGGATGACTTGCTAAGCCAGGGCATGTTCAACAAGCCGGCCCGTCCCTGGCTCGGCGCATATTCGGCAGAAACCAATGGCGAAGTCGTGGTCATGAGCGTCACGGAGAACGGGCCGGCCGCGAAGGCAGGTTTGCGAAGCGGTGATGTCATCTCAGAGATCCGCGACGGTGAAGTCGATGGATTGGCAGACTTCTACCGGAAGGTCTGGGATAGCGGCTCGCCGGGCGCCGAGATCCCGATGCGGATACTTCGCGACGGGCGCGAGGCTTGGCTCAGGGTGAAATCCGCAGACAGAAACGACTTCCTGATCAAGCCGTCGCTTCAGTAACGATCAGCGTATCAGGATAGCCCTGAAATCGTTGACATTGGTTCCCGTCGGACCGGTTTCGAACAGATCCCCGATGGCGGAGAAGCCGGAATAGCTGTCGTTGCGCTCAAGCAGAGCGCGGCCGTCGAAGCCTGCGCTCAGCAGACGTTGCGCCGTCCTGCCGTCGACGAAAGCGCCGGCATTATCTTGCGAGCCGTCGATGCCGTCGGTATCGGCGGCAAGTGCCACGATCTCGGTGTCGCCGATGGCCAGGGCAAACGACAGGGCGAACTCCCCGTTTCGTCCACCCTTGCCGCCCTTGGAGCGGAGTGTCACGGTTGTTTCGCCACCGGAGAGAAGCACTGCCGGTTTGGAGAACGGGCGATCTTTGTGCGCGACTTCGCGGGCGATGGCGGCGTGAACAAGCGCGACATCACGCGCCTCGCCTTCGACGGAGTCCGAAAGGACATGTGCCTCCAAGCCGTGGCTTCGGGCAAGATCGGCAGCCGCGTCGAGCGAAACCCCGGCCGATGCGATGATATGGTGCTCGTTCCTGGCGAAGCGGGGATCTTCCGGGCGGGGTGCGCCGGCTTTCGGCGAATTCAGATGCGCCATGATGCTTGCAGGCAGGTCCATCCGATATTGCTCGACGATTGTGAGTGCAGCCTCTCTTGTGCTGTCATCGGGCACGGTCGGTCCGGAGGCGACGAAGGCGGGATTGTCGCCGGGTATGTCCGATACGATCAGGCTGACGACGCGCGCCTGTGTTGCGGCAGCCAGCCGCCCACCTTTGATCGTCGAGACATGCTTGCGCACCACGTTCATGGCCGAAATAGGCGCGCCGGATGCGAGCAGCGCTTCGTTGAGAGCGATCTCGTCCTGAAGGGTGATACCCTCCGGCGGCGAGGGCAGCAGGGCGGAGCCGCCGCCGCATATCAGCGCAATCACCAGATCATTTTCCGACAGACCGGATACGGCATCGATCAGCCGCCTGCTTGCAGCAAGGCCTGCCTCGTCGGGCACCGGATGAGCGGCTTCTATTATCTCTATAGCTCTTGTTTCACAGCCATAACCATATCGGGTGACAACGACGCCGCTGAGTGCCGGGCCACCCCAGACAGTCTCCAGAGCCGCCGCCATCTGTGCCGCTCCCTTGCCGGCGCCGATGACGACCGTGCGGCCGTTTGCAGGGGGGTGCGGCAGGTGCTTGCGGATTCCGTTGAGAGGATCCGCGGCCTTTACGGCGGCATCGAAAAGCATCTGCAACAGCTGGCGTTCACTGGTCATGTCATGTCCTCATCCTGGCGACCTGTTCTGACCATGGCGATCAGGATGCGTCAATCACCCTTTTGCCGAGGATATCGATTGCGCAGAACGCGCATGACGTGGACGGACGATGGCCGCGATCCTGCTGTGCCGGCAGCAAAACAACGGCTCCCTTTCGTTTCACGACCACGAACCGGTAAGGGAATTTCCAACGAGCGGGATATCCCTGCTTGTTCCTTGCTTCTCCTGAACGGAAATGAATGCGGGGATTTGTCTCGGAGACTTGCGAAACCATTTGGCAGCGACTGTGGCGAGATCTCCGATCATTGCCTGTTTGCGCCAATCCGCGAAACGTCGCGCGGTTGCTTCGGGCTCTGAACGATAGAAGAAATCGCCCGACCGTTCGAGGTCGTTGAGCGACGTTGCCATCTGCGACATCGGGCGTAGGAACATCTTGGAGGGGACGGAAAGGTTTTTTGCGCTTTCCGAAAATGCCGGAGCCATGAAGTCGATCGCCCAGCCGTCAGCCTCGACCCAGCAATGAAAGTTCTCTCCCGCACCGGTCACGAAGCCGTCCTCGCGGTGATCGGCAAAAAGGATGACGGTGCCATCGAGATTATAGGCAGCCAAGCCGCCCTTTGGCGTCGCATCGAGCTTATAGTGCTGTTTGAGGATGAAGGCGCCGAATGTGCTGAAATACATGGCGGCCGTCGCAGGATCGGCATTTTCATTCACCAGAAGGCTGTTGATGACCTTGTAAATCCGGTGATAGTCGCTCTGCTTGATCAACATGTCCGCCTGCCCTTGAAATCCTGTAATTTGGGGCACCATTAGCGCACCGGGCTGAAAATCGAAATCTGTTTTCGGCGGGATCGGTCCGCAGTGTCGATGCTTCCATCCAACAGCGAGCATCCATGCGGCCAAAAAAATAGAGCCGCGTTGTTTGCAACGCGGCTCCATCGCATATCAGCTGTCAGTGATCCGCTTACAGCGGGTTGACGTTTTCAGCCTTGGACTTGCCGGTCTTGCGATCCTGGCCGAGTTCGTAGCTGACCTTCTGGCCGTCACGCAGAGCGGCACCGTAGGCTACCGCCGAAATGTGCACGAACACGTCCGCGCCGCCATTTTCAGGCGTGATAAAGCCGAAGCCCTTGTCTTGGTTGAAGAATTTTACAGTGCCGGTCGCCATCAGAGTTCCCTGTTCAATTGGAGCATTTGCCCCACAAATTCATATGACGATGCACAAGCGCCCCGCCATACAGATACCACGCCGCAAGACGCTTGATTGTTACATATCCCGAATTTGGGGCTCAGGTAAACCTTATCCAAGCAACCTCTAGCAAAATCCGTTCAGCTTCAGGATTTTATGGGCCTCAATGGAGGCTCGCAGCAGGTCCTCGGAGTTACGATTGCCCTGATTTGCATCAGGATGGTGCATCTTGAGCCGCTCTTTATACCGGGTTCTGATTTCCTCCGGCGTCGCATCCGGCGAAAGCCCGAGCGTCTCGAAGGCCTTGGCTTCGAGGACCTTGAGCTTTCTGGACTGAAGGGCTCTTTTTTCAAGCAGACGCTGAGCCGCGGATTTGCGGGCATTGATCGACTTGGCAGAGCCGGACCGGGACGTGGACGGAAGCGGGGCCTCCTTTGCCTCTGTGAAGGCGGTGCCGGAGGTCACGCGTTTTCCGGTCGCTGCTTCCTTCTGGTAGCGAGCGACTTCCGGGCTTGAGAGGGCCGTAGAGTAGTTATAGCCCTTGTTGTATTCCTTCACATGCTCAAGACAGAAGGAAAGATACAGTCCATCCGCCGCGCCGCCGACAGGCGCGCGATGCGGAGCGACCTTGTCGCAACCGTCCCATTGACACTTCGGGCCAACGGGTTCGGCCGGTTTGGCCACCCGTTTCTTGGTGGACTTCAGGCTTACGAAAATTTTGGAATCAGACGTCATGGCCCGTATATGACGTCAACGCGTCGGCATGGCAAGAATGGTCTAGCATGCCGACGTCGTTGATCCATGGTAAGTATCTCCCGTAGCGCGAGTTTGACCTATGCAATCAACTTGCGGGGGTGGGTTCGCCGATGGAGAGCATCAGCCGGTTGGCCCAGTTGAAGAAGGCGGCGCCATGAACGACGTCGGAAATCTCTTCGTCCGACAGTCCGGCGTCCCGAAGGCGTTTCGCATGGTCCGCGCCGAAGGCAGGTGGCGTGGCGCTGAGGGCGACGGAAGCCGAGACGATCGCGTTCCAGCGGTCGCCAAGATCGGCGGTAACACCTTCGTCCAGAAGCTTCTGCACATCGGCTTCGCGCTTGGAATATTGCGAGGCAAAGCGCGAATGGACAGACGCGCAGAGAATGCAGCCGTTCAG
Organism: Hyphomicrobiales bacterium; assembly: GCA_900466875.1. GTDB lineage: Bacteria > Pseudomonadota > Alphaproteobacteria > Rhizobiales > Rhizobiaceae > Neorhizobium. The sequence continues at coordinate 114,765 of UBNQ01000019.1, forward strand.
CCGTGAGGCGGCGGTGGCCGACAGTTCCCGCTCGGCGCGCGGCAGGCCGTCCCTGGTGTTGTAGAAGATGTCGTTGTCGGTCTTGGTGCGGGCCTCCAGAATATCCGGATCGCGGACCAGAAGCGCAAAATAGGGATTTTTGGCGCGGGCCTTGTCCACCAGAGCCTCATAGTGCCGGTCTGTCAGTTCGACTTCCGCCAGGGGCTGCAGCCATGCGGTCCAGCCGATCTTGTCCTGGGTGAAGACAACAGGCGGGTTTTCGACGGCGGGTTCGATAACGGTATCAGACATGGGGATATTCTCCGTTAGGCTGCGGCCAGGACCCGAAGGCCGGCGACGACGCGGATCTGGAACGCGAGGAAGGAAGCGAGCTGCGAGAGAGTGACGACGCCCGTCGTGCTCCATCCGGCCATAAGCAGCTTCTGCAGTTCGGCAGGGCTGGCGTCGCGTGGGTGATAGGTCAGGAGATGGGCGTGTTCCAACGCTGCGGCGAGCCGGTCCCCGAAGATCGCGCGCTCAGCGGCACCGATATCAAGGACAGGGCCGTCGGTGTTTTCGTCGCTCAACGGGCCGGCGGGATAGTGACCATAGGGGCCTTTGGTCGCATGGAGCTCGGCGAGCGCTTTTGTCGTTGCCAGGATAACTGGTCCGTTTTCGAGGCCGACCAGCTTGCTGCCGTAAAATTCTGCGGTGCTCCGGTCTCCATGCAATGTGGCGATGAAGGCCGCGACGGCAAAACGCTCAACGAGCGATACCTGGCTTGCATCGACGGGTTCGAAAAGAGCCGTCCAGCTTTTCTGTGCATGCTCTTTCGTGATCGGGCGCCGGCTGCGCAGCGCATCCGAGGATGAGCCGGGCGTGATCCCGACGAGATGGTCGATAACGTCGATTGTATCGGTCATGGATGTCTCTTTCGATTATCGGCTATTACTTGGGCCACACATTACTGGGCGGCGACGAGCTGCGGCCCAGAGGATCGTGCCCAGCCAAGAGCAGGAGCAACTTCCGCAGCGATCAGTTCGATCGAGCGCAGAATTTCTGCATGCGGGGGATCGATGGAGTGGACCTGGAAGACGATGTCGGTGGCACGCGCAAGCGCGCTGTCCTTCTTCAGCGATGCGATGACATCGTCAGGCGTGCCGACATGGCTGTCCAATGCCTTGATCAGGTCTTCGAGCTTGTCCCCCTGGATCCGGTGACCGGCAGCTGCAAAACGATCGGCAACACGGCGAAGGCCGGTTTCGGCGAAGGCGAGCGCCCGCTTGCGATCGTCGGCGACGAACAGGCTGCGCGAGCCGAGAATACGCGGTGCACGGCCTTCCGGCAGGCCGGCCAGATAGGCGTCGATGATCGGGTTCTGGATCTCATCCAGCGTTGCATCGGGATTTTCGGCGGTGCGTGGCTGGGTTCTCGACAGCATCAGGCCGTCGCCGCTGAGGCCCGCCAGACGTGCGCCATTGGCGGAGAAGGTGGCAAGCCACACCCGGTCGAGTAGATGCGGCGCATCGGGATAAAGGCGGTTGCCGCCATGCAGAACCTTTCCGGCCCAGGCGTCGCGAACCACAGTCAGGTTTTCGGCATAGACCTCGCCGCGGCGATCGGATTCGATGCCGAAGGCCTCGAAGGATTCTTTCGTGCCGCCGGTGCCGAAGCCGACTTCCAGCCTCCCGCCGGAAAGAAGATCGAGCACGGCCGTATCTTCGGCCACGCGTAGCGCATTCTCCATCGGCAGGGTGATGACGCCGGTGCCGAGGCGGATGGTCGATGTACGGGCGGCGACATGGGAGAGGAAGACCGCGGGCGAGGGGAGGCCGCCTTCTTCCGCATGAAAATGGTGCTGCGCGATCCAGGCGCTGTCGAAGCCGTTTTCTTCGGCATGGATGATCTGTTCCGCCGCCAGGCGATAACGTTCGCCGGCGGGAACGTCGTCCAGGAGACGCGTGAAAAATCCAAGGCGTTTGGGAGCAAATTTATCGGTCATGACAAAGGTCCTGCGTTTATGGGTTGCCGTGTTATTTCGGCATGTGGAAATTTCTGTCCCGGAATGGCCTCGATGAGTTCGCGCGTATAGGCGGTCGAGGCCGAGGAGAAGACTTCGTCGACCGTGCCGTAATCGACCTGCCTGCCATTGTGCAGGACGGAGACCGTGTCGGCGATCTGTCGCACGACCGCGAGGTCATGGGAGACGAAGATATAGGTGAGGCCGAGATCCCGCTGCAGTTCGGCCAGCAGTTCGAGGATCTGCGCTTGTACCGTCACATCGAGGGCGGAAACGGCTTCGTCGAGCACCACGACTTCAGGCTCCAGTACCAGTGCGCGGGCGATCGCCACACGCTGGCGCTGGCCGCCGGAAAGGGCGTGCGGCAGGCGGGAAAGAACCGTGGCGGGCAAGCCGACGCGCTCGATAATGGCGCGCACGCGGGCTTCACGCTCCGCGCGCGGCAGCGGATCGAAGTTGAGCAGCGGTTCCTCGACGATCGCCTGTACCGTCTGGCGCGGATCGAGCGAGGCCCAAGGGTTCTGGTAGACGAGTTGCACCTTGCGCCGAAACTGTCTTAGGTCCTCGGCACGAAGACTTGCAACATCGAGATCGCCGATGCGGATCTCGCCGGATGTGGGTTTCTGGAAACCGGCGATCGAACGGATCGTTGTGGTCTTGCCCGAGCCGCTTTCGCCGACCACCGCATGGGTGGTGCCGCGCGCGACGTGGAAGGAAATATTGTCGACGGCGCGAAAATTCCGGCCGGTCGGCAGGGAAAAATCCTGAACCAGGTTGGTGAGGGTCAATGCGGTGGGCCTGCCCGGCTCGACGGGTGGCCGCGGCTTGGCGACGGCAAGCGATGGTGCGTCGGACAGGAGCTTGCGGGTGTAGGCGCTCTGCGGAGAGGCCAGCACATCCGCAGTTTTCCCCTGCTCCTGAATACGCCCGCCCTGCAGCACGATGATCCGGTCCGAACGATCCGCGGCAACGCCGAGATCGTGGGTGACGAGCAGGACGGAGGTGCCGTACTCACGGCGCAGATCGTCGATCAGGTCGAGGATACGGCGCTGTACGGTGACGTCGAGTGCGGATGTCGGCTCGTCGGCGATGATCAGCGCCGGGCGCAGGGCGATGGCAATGGCGATCAGCACACGCTGCTTCATGCCGCCGGAAAGTTCGTGCGGATATTGGCGTGCCCGCAGCTCCGGCTGCGAGAGGCCGACATTGGTCAGAAGCTCGATGACCTTGCGATCGGCGTTGCGACGATCGAGCTTTCCATGAATTTCAAGGATCTCGCGCACCTGTGCGCCGATGGTCAGAACCGGATTGAGCGAACTGCCGGGGTCCTGCGGCACGAGGCTGACGACGGCGCCGCGGATCGAGCGCAGGCGCCGGGCGCTCCAGCGGCTGATCTCCTCGCCGTTGAGGTGGATTGAACCGCTCTCGATGCGGCCGTTCCCCGCGAGCAGGCCGATGACCGCCTGTGCGGTAGAGGTCTTACCGGATCCGCTTTCTCCGACCAACGCCACGACTTCGCCGGGCTCCACGCTGAAGGAGACGCCATGGACGACCGTCGAGCGTTCATCGCCGTGGCTGTAGGAGATGTCCAGATCGCGAACGTCCAGAACAGGATTTGCGGAAATGCTCATCGGGTAGCACTCCTTCCAATTGATTGGCTGATGCGATTGGCCGACAGCACGACGGCAACGACGATCAGGCCGGGGGCCGCCGTCAGCCACCAGGCTGTGGCGAGATAGTTGCGGCCTTCGGCGATCAGCAGGCCCCATTCCGGTGTCGGCGGTGGTGCGCCATAGCCGAGGAAGCCGAGTGTGGAGATTTGCAGGATCGCCCAGCCGAACTGGACGGCGGTATAGGCAACGACAGAGGTCAGTGAATTGGGCAGGATATGCCGCCACAGAACCTTGCCGAACGTGCCGCCGCTGCCGAAGGCTGCCTCGACGAATTCCGCATTGCGCACGCGCACGACTTCTGAGCGCATCAGGCGGGCGAAACCGGCGATTGCCGTGGCACCGACTGCGATCGCCGCATTCAGCGTGCCGAAGCCGAGCAGGATGATGATGCTGAGCGAAAGCAACAGGGTGGGGATAGACAGAAGCACATCGACCAGCCGCATCAGAATTTCGTCGATACGTCCGCGGACCGAACCCGCGATCAGACCGATACCGCTGCCGACGACAAGCCCGACGCCGACGGCGGCGACCGCACCCGACAGCGAATGAACGGCGCCGTAGACGATGCGGGCAAAAAGGTCGCGTCCGAGCGAGTCCGTACCGAGAAGATGCAGCGTGGATGGTGCCTTGAGCTGTCCGCCCGGTACACCCTGCAGCGGATCATAGCTGGTGAAGACCCATGGCACGGTCGCCCAGAGAAGCACGAGGGCAAGCACCAGCCAGGCAAGGGCAAGACCGTAGGGAAAATTGCGCAAGGTGCTCAGAACGTCGCGACGACTGCCGGAGCGGTTCGAGGTTTTGGCCGCGGGGCTGGCAGTGGTCGTGGTGAGGTGAGCGAAAGTATCGAGGCTGGTCATGCTGCAGCTCCGTGTCCGTTCCTGAGGCGTGGGTCGAGCAACGGATAGGCAAGATCGACCGCCAGATTGATGGTGACGAAGGCGGCGGCGGAGATGACGACAACCGCCTGAAGCACCGAGAGATCCTGATTGCCGACAGCCTTTTCGGTCAGGCCGCCGATGCCGTTGAGGCCAAAGACGGTTTCGGTGACGACCGCGCCGGCGATCAGTTCGCCGAACAGCACGCCGGCGATCGTCAGCGTCGGGAGGATTGCGTTGCGGGCGACATGCCGCCAGAGCAGCCGCGTTTCGCTGGCGCCCTTGGCGCGGGCGACGGCAACGAAGGGACGGGTGCGGATTTCGTCGATATTGCGGATGAGGATTTGCGCCAGTGGTGCAGCGATCGGGACGGCAAGCGTTGCGACCGGCAGGACAAGGCTTTCCCACGGGCCGGGATTGATGACCGATACCAGCCGGAAGCGGAAGGAAAAGATCTGGATCAGCATGATCGCCAGCCAGAAGACCGGCACCGAAATGAACAGTGACGGCAGCGACTGGATCGCGTTTCTCAGCCATGCGAAAGGCGCCATCGAGGAGAGAAAGGCGATCAAGACGGCAAGCAGGGTGGCTGCAAGGAAACCGAGGCCTGCAAGCTTCAGTGTCGGTGGCAGATTGGTGGCAAGCTGTGCCGAGACCGGTACGCCGGCCTGCAGCGAGTAACCGAAATCGCCTCTCAGGAAATTCACCAGCGTGTTCCCGTATTGCACGACGATGTTGGAATCCACCGCGTAGGCGTCGCGGATTTCCGCGACCTGATCGGCGCTCAGGCCGAATTCGGGATTGAGGAACTTGATCAGCACCGCATCGCCGGGCATGGCCTGCAGCAGGATGAAGGACAGCGTGAAGGCGGCCCAGAGAACGAGCAGCGCCTGGCCGATCCGTCCAACGACATATCGCGTCATTTCATATCTCCAAGGAAGGGCGGATGGCAGCCCTTGAAGCTGCCATCCTTTCGGCTTGGGAGGCCTTTTGGTTGTGGGGCGCTGCTACTTATCGAGCCAGGTGCTGTAGAAGGACGGACGACCTACCGCCTCGAAACCGACGCCCTTCACGTAGGGCGCACCGGCAAAGGCCTGCGGCTCTTCGAAGATCGGAACGGCATAGGCCTGATCGAGAACGTAAGCCTGCGCATCCGCCACCGCCTTCAGGCGCTTTTCGCGATCCGGCTGCGAGGCGATTTCGTTCAGGATTTCGTTCAGTTTGTCGTCGGAGAAGGTCTTCACCTTGTCGCTGACGCCGCCCTTCTGCACCAGCACGTTGCGGTTGGTCGGGTAATACTGGCTCTTGATCACGTCGGGATCGGCGCGGCCGACCATGGCGACGGCAACCGGGGTCTTCAGCGGGTCAAGCTCGTCGACCACCTTGCTGCCGGCGTCGCCGGCCAGCACGTTCAGCTTTACGCCGAGCTTCGACCATTGCTGCGCAATGAGCTGCAGCACTGCGCGGCTCTGCGGTTGCGGCAGCGATTCATAGGAGGTCAGAACGAGCTTCTCGCCATCCTTGGCGCGGATGCCGTCGGCGCCGAGCTTGAAGCCGGCCTCGTCGAGCAGGGCTTCTGCCTTTTCCGGGTCATAACCGAGCTTGTCTTCCTGCGGCACATAGCCGATGGCGGTCGATGCGATGATCGAGGTGGCCTTCGGGTAGTTCTTCGAGAAGATGGTCGACAGGATTTCGTCGCGGTTGACCGCAAGCGACAGCGCCTTGCGGACCTTGAGGTCGGAAACGAGCGGATTGTCCGGACGGAAGACGATGGAGTTGTTCACGCCGCGCGTGCTGGGCGCGTAGATGGTAAAGCTCTGGGCTTCCACTTGACCTTCGTCATAGGCCTGGATCTGGCGAATGAAGTCCGCCTGGCCAGCGAGAAGCGCGCCGATGCGCACGCTGTCTTCGGCGGTGATGATGTAGTTGATTTCATCGAGATAGGCGCGGCCCTGATGTTCGAGCTTGGCCGGTCCCCAGTTATAGTCCTCGCGAACCTTCAGATCGAGCGACTTGCCGATCGTCTCTGCATCCACCACGAAGGGGCCGGAACCGATGATCTTGGTCGCATCGCCGAGCTGCTCGAAGGGCAGCGCGAGCGTCGACAGCGAGACGAGGCCGGAGCCGATCACCGACGTGCCCTGCAGGAAACCAGGGGAAGGCTTCTTGAAATAGAATTTCACGGTCTGCGGATCGATGATTTCGCTGCGGTCGTAATTGTTGACCACCTCGGAAACCGGCTGTCTCAACTCCTTGTTGCCGAGGCCGAACGTGTCGAAATTCTTCGCAACGGCTGCGGCATCAACGGGTGTTCCGTCCGAGAAGGTGACGCCGGGACGCAGCTTGAACGTATATTCGGTTGCATTGTCGTTGATCGTCCAGGATTCTGCCAGCCAGGGCTCGATCTCCAGCGTCTTCGGGTTCTGGTAGGTCAGCTTGTCGGTGATCTGGTTGAGGATGCCGCCATTCGGGTAGAATCCACCTGCCGGCGGATAGAGATTGGTATGGGCCTGCTGCTCGAGATAGACGAGCGTGCCGCCCCTGACCGGTGCGTCTGCCGCGAAGCTTGCCGTTGCAAAAGTGGTAGCAGCCAGCAATCCGAGGCTGAGAGAAAGTCGTGTCCGATAGCGCGTCATTGGGTCCGGTCTCGCGGTTGTCGATGACCATGAGCCTATCCACTCGTGTGCAATTTCTATGGACTTGGTATTCTATTTTGAAGCCAAGCACGGAAGTTTCTTTGCTGGCTGGACGCTGTTGGAACAATCGCATTCCGGTCCCGTGAAATAGCGTTCTCTCAAGTCAGCCCGATGCCGGCCGGAAATCCGCCGTGACGACATGGCGGTTTCCCGGATACGTCATACGCACCCAGGTCACGGCTCCCGATGCGTTCCAGGTGCGGCGCTCGATGACGAGACAGGCATCTTTCGGGGTGAGCTTGAGGATCTTGTGCTCCTTACGATCCGCAGGCACGGCCTGTATCCGGTGCTGGGCCGTGATCCAGGGAATTTGCGACGAGAGCCATGGGCCGGGCGCAGCCGAGATGAAATCGATTTCGAGTGCTGCCGGCACAGTCAAAAGATTGATCGCCCGTTCCTCAACGCAAAAGGGCTCGCCGGCGGCAAGATGCAGGCAGGTGACGAAGAGGACCTCGCCGGGCGTACCATCGGGAAACCAGGCCAGTTCTTCGCCGATCGGCTTGCGGCGAGTAATGGACAACTGCTGATAAGAATATTCGAGGTTGAGGGAGCGCACCTCGTCGGCGATATCGTGGATCTCCAACACGGCTGATTGCGCCTTGGGGTGGGCAACGAAACTTCCGCCTTTCCTGCGGCGCTCGATCAGGCCTGCCTGCGCCAATTGCCCCATGACCTTGTTCACCGTCATCCGGGAGACGTCGTAATGCGTCGCGAGATCCACCTCGAAGGGAATCCGGTGGCCGGGCGGCCAGGTGCCGGACACGATCTTTTCCTCGATATCCGCCAGGATCTTGCGGTGAAGGGTCAGGTTTGTGGAAATGCTGATGGTCTCCATTCGGGGCTGCGTCGGCGCAGGTCTACACTGCAGGTTCGCCCCGTCAATCGTGGCTCAATCGCGAAGCAGTGCCTGCATGGTCGCAGCAAATCGTTTGCGAATCTGGTCTCGGGCAATATGGCGGCCGTTCGTCACCTGCTTCCTGCCTGCGGCCCAGACGCTATCGACCGCGACATCGCCGCCGAAAATCCAGTCATCGAGAAGGCTGTCTCCCGAGAGATAGGAAGCATTGCTGGTGTCCAGGGCAAGGATATCGGCCGGTGCGCCGACGACGAGCCCCGCCTTTGTGGCAAGAGCCTGCGCCCCGCCTTCGATGGCTGCGTCGAAAAGGCGGCGGCCTGTCGAGCCGTTCGGCTCGGCAATGACATTGCGGGCACGATGGGCGAGACGCTGCGAATATTCGAGCTGGCGCAATTCGCCCGCCAGTGAGATCTGCACGTTGGAATCCGATCCGACGCCTAGACGGCCACCGTTTGCGATAAACTCTGCGGCTGCGAAGGTGCCATCACCCAGATTGGCCTCGGTGATCGGGCAGAGGCCTGCGACGGCGCCGCTTGTCGCCATATTCGCCACTTCCTTCTGCGTCAGGTGAGTGGCGTGGATCAGGCACCAGCGATCATCCACCGGGGCATTGTTCAGCAACCATTCGACCGGACGTGCACCGGACCAGGCGATGCAGTCCTCCACTTCCTTTGTCTGCTCGGCAACATGGATGTGTATTGGGCCACCTTCGGCCAATGGCAAGATAGTGGTCAGTTCGTCGGGTGTTACGGCGCGCAGGCTATGCGGCGCGATGCCGAGCTGCATGCCGGGAAGCGAGGGCTGCATTTTCCGGCAGGCATCCATCAGCCGGCCAAAACTTTCGATCGAATTGATGAAACGGCGCTGGCCATCGATGGGCTTCTGCCCGCCAAAGCCGGAATGTGCATAGAAGACCGGCAGCAGTGTCAGGCCGATGCCGGTTTCTGCGCTCGCCGCGCCAATCCGTTCGGCGTGTTCGGCGATGTTGGCATAAGGCGAGCCATCGCGGTTGTGGTGCAGGTAGTGGAACTCACCCACCCTGCAAAAACCGGCTTCGAGCATTTCCATATAGAGCTGCGCTGCGACCGCTTGGATCTGCTCGGGCGTCATCTGCAGGGCGAAACGATACATCAACACGCGCCAGCTCCAGAAACTGTCGTCCGTCGGTCCGCGAAGTTCGGCCAGACCCGACATGGCGCGCTGGAATGCGTGGCTGTGAAGATTGCTCATGGCCGGGACGAGGACCGAATGACGTTCGTCGCCGGGTCCGGCAGTTACCCCGATGTCGATACTGGAGATAGCTCCGGCAACGATCGTCAAGCGCACATTGGAAACCCATCCCTGGGGTAGGAGAGCCGATTCTGCATGGAGCGTCGAAGCAGCCGAATTGATCATGATTCCCGATCCGTCGTTAAATGGCCTGATCCCGGATGCAGTTTCGAGCGAAAGAACGTGCTTGCCAAGATGGCTATTATGTATATACATGTTTGACCATAATGAAAGGCGCAATCAATGTGCGGGAACGAAAACTTGGGCAGTGTTTCTTCCAGTCATTCCGGATTTCAAGCGGGCATCACCGTGTGGACGAATGCGCATCTGGCAACCCTTGCCGATGGTACCCAGGGGCTTGGTGTCATTGAAAATGGTGCGATCGCCGTAAGAGATGGACTGATCGTCTTCGTTGGCGCGGAAGCCGATCTCCCGGCCGAGTTGAAGCATGATGCCTCGATCATCGATTGCGAAGGGCGCTGGATCACGCCGGGGCTGATCGATTGCCACACGCATATCGTCTTCGGCGGTGATCGCGCGATGGAATTCGAGATGCGGCTCGAAGGCGCCACCTATGAGGAAGTGGCACGTGCGGGCGGCGGCATCGTTTCCTCCGTCAAGGCGACCAATGCGCTGTCCGTCGAAGGTTTGGTAAAGGCTGCGCTGCCTCGGGTGGATACCCTGCTTGCCGAAGGTGTTTCCACGCTTGAGATCAAATCCGGTTACGGGCTTTCGATCGAAGGCGAGCTCAACATGCTGCGCGCTGCGCGTGCGCTTGAAAAGGTCCGGCCGGTCCGCGTCGTGACCTCCTATCTCGCGGCCCATGCAACGCCTGTCGAATACAAGGGCCGCAACGGCGATTACATCACCGAGATCGTACTGCCAGGCATGGATAAGGCCCATGCGGAAGGGCTGATCGATGCCGTCGACGGGTTTTGCGAGGGCATCGCCTTTTCGGTCGATGAGATGCGGCGCGTGTTCGACCATGCCGGATCGCTGGGGCTTCCCGTAAAACTTCATGCCGAACAGTTGTCCAACCTCGGTGGCGCAAAAATGGCGGCGTCCTATGGCGCGCTGTCCGCCGATCATCTGGAATATCTCGATGCCGAGGGTGCGACCGCCATGGCTGAGGCCGGTACGGTTGCCGTCATCCTGCCCGGCGCCTTTTACGCCATCAACGAAACGCAGAAACCGCCGATCCAGGCGCTGCGCGATGCCGGGGTGAGAATAGCGATCGCCACCGATTGCAATCCCGGCACCTCACCGCTGACCTCGCTGCTTCTGACGATGAACATGTCGGCAACGCTGTTTCGCCTGACGGTCGATGAATGCATTGCGGGCGCGACCCGTGAAGCGGCGCGTGCGCTCGGACTTCTGAGCCAGACCGGCACGCTGGAGGTCGGCAAGTCCGCCGATCTTGCCATCTGGAACATCCAGCGCCCTGCGGAGCTCGTCTACCGCATCGGCTTCAACCCTCTCCATTCCCGTATATTCAAGGGCCAAATCATAGGGGTCAGCAGGTAACCGCATGACGATCACGCTTCATCCGGGCAGCGTCCCGCTTGCCGATCTCGCAAACATCTATTGGAACAACGCGGCAGCCGTCCTCGACCGTTCCTTCGATGCGGGCATAAAGAACGCCGCCCGCCGTATCGCTGAAATCGCGGCCGGCAACGCGCCGGTCTATGGCATCAATACCGGCTTCGGCAAACTCGCCTCGATCAAGATCGATAGCGCTGACCTTGCCAGCCTGCAGCGCAATCTTATCCTCTCCCATTGCTGCGGCATCGGTGCGCCTTTGCCGGAAAATGTCGTGCGCCTGATCATGGCGCTCAAGCTGATCTCGCTCGGCCGGGGCGCGTCGGGCGTTCGGCTGGAACTGATCCGATTGATCGAGGGGATGCTGGAAAAAGGTGTTATCCCCGTCATTCCCGAAAAGGGCTCCGTCGGCGCTTCGGGTGACCTTGCTCCGCTGGCCCATATGGCTGCCGCGATGATGGGCGAGGGCGAAGCCTTTTTCGCCGGTGAGCGGATGGCTTCCGCCGATGCTCTGGCCAAAGCCGGCCTGACGCCCGTCGTGCTGGCCGCCAAGGAAGGACTGGCGCTGATCAACGGCACCCAGACCTCGACCGCGCTGGCGCTGGCCGGTCTGTTTCGCGCCCATCGCGCAGCCCAGACCGCACTGGTTACTGGCGCATTGTCCACCGATGCGGCAATGGGGTCTTCCGCTCCCTTCCATCCGGACATCCATACGCTGCGCGGTCACAAGGGGCAGATCGATGCCGGTGCTGCCTTGCGCACTCTGCTCGAAGGGTCGCAAATCCGCGCCAGCCATATCGAAGGCGACGAGCGCGTGCAGGATCCCTATTGCATCCGCTGCCAGCCGCAGGTCGATGGCGCCTGCCTCGACCTCCTGCGCCAAGTCGCCCGCACGCTCGAAATCGAAGCCAATGCCGTGACCGACAATCCGTTGGTGCTCTCGGATAATTCAGTGGTTTCCGGCGGCAATTTCCACGCGGAACCCGTCGCCTTTGCGGCGGATCAGACCGCGCTCGCCATCTGCGAGATCGGTGCGATCGCCCAGCGCCGCATCGCGCTGCTAGTCGATCCGGCCCTCTCCTATGGCCTGCCGGCCTTCCTGTCGAAAAAGCCGGGCCTGAATTCCGGTCTGATGATTGCCGAAGTTACATCGGCGGCTCTGATGAGCGAGAACAAGCAGATGTCGCATCCGGCATCGGTGGATTCGACTCCGACCTCCGCCAATCAGGAAGATCATGTTTCCATGGCATGCCACGGGGCCCGCCGCCTGCTGGCGATGACCGAAAACCTGTTCGGCATTCTCGGCATCGAGGCGCTTGCCGCGGTTCAGGGCGTCGAGTTGCGCGGCCCACTGAAGACCAGCCCGGAACTGCAGAAGGCAGCCAGCGTGTTGCGCTCTGCTGTGCCATCGCTCGAAGACGATCGCTACATGGCGCCGGATCTTGCTGCCGCGAGTGCGCTTGTCGCAACCGGTGCGCTCGCCTCTGCCATCTCTCCCGGCATCCTGCCGGTGCTCGACATCTGATTGCAAAAGAACAACGGGAACAGAAGTCATGACCAATCCGCGCCACAACATTCGCGACGTCCGATCCCCGCGGGGACCGGAACTCAATGCCAAGAGCTGGACGACGGAAGCGCCGCTTCGCATGCTGATGAACAATCTCGATCCCGATGTGGCCGAGAACCCGCATGAACTGGTCGTCTATGGCGGCATCGGCCGGGCGGCGCGCACTTGGGATGACTTCGATAAGATCGCGGCGACGCTGAAGACGCTGACCGAGGAAGAAACGCTGCTCGTCCAGTCCGGCAAGCCGGTCGGCGTATTCCGCACCCACAAGGATGCGCCGCGCGTGCTGATCGCCAATTCCAACCTCGTGCCGCACTGGGCGACCTGGGACCATTTTAACGAACTGGATAAGAAGGGGCTGGCCATGTACGGCCAGATGACCGCCGGTTCGTGGATCTATATCGGCACGCAGGGCATCGTGCAGGGCACGTATGAAACCTTCGTCGAGGCAGGCCGCCAGCATTATAACGGCAGCCTCAAGGGCAAGTGGATCCTGACCGGAGGCCTCGGCGGCATGGGCGGCGCCCAGCCGCTCGCAGCCGTCATGGCCGGGGCCTGTTGCCTTGCCGTCGAATGCGACGAAACCCGCATCGATTTTCGCCTGCGCACCCGTTACGTCGATGCCAAGGCAAAGACGCTGGATGAAGCGCTCGCCTTGATCGAAGAATGGACTGCTAAGGGTGAAGCCAAATCCGTCGGTCTGCTCGGCAATGCCGCCGAGATTTTTCCGAAACTGGTCAAGCGCATGCAGGCTGGCGGCGCGCGCCCAGACATTGTAACCGACCAGACATCGGCCCATGATCCGCGCAACGGCTACCTGCCGATCGGGTGGACGGTGGAGGAAGCCAAGGCAAAGCGCGAGAGCGATCCGAAGTCGGTTGAAGTCGCTGCCCGCGCTTCGATGAAGGCCCATGTCGAAGCCATGGTCGCCTTCTGGGATGCCGGCGTGCCGACACTCGACTACGGCAACAACATCCGCCAGGTGGCTAAGGACGAAGGCTTGGAAAATGCCTTCGCCTTCCCGGGTTTTGTGCCGGCCTATATCCGCCCGCTCTTTTGCCGCGGCATCGGGCCTTTCCGCTGGGCCGCTCTCTCCGGCGATCCTGAGGATATCTACAAGACCGACGCCAAGGTGAAGGAACTGCTGCCGGACAACAAGCACCTGCATAACTGGCTGGACATGGCGCGCGAGCGCATCGCCTTCCAGGGCCTGCCGGCGCGCATTTGCTGGGTCGGTCTTGGTGATCGCCACAAGCTCGGCCTCGCCTTCAACGAAATGGTCAGGAACGGCGAGCTTTCCGCTCCGATCGTCATCGGTCGCGACCATCTCGATTCAGGCTCGGTGGCCTCGCCTAACCGCGAGACGGAAGCGATGAAGGATGGGTCGGATGCCGTCTCCGACTGGCCACTTTTGAACGCGCTGCTCAACACCGCATCGGGTGCCACTTGGGTGTCTCTGCATCACGGCGGCGGTGTCGGCATGGGGTATTCGCAGCATTCCGGCATGGTGATCTGTGCCGATGGTTCGGAAGACGCCGATCGGCGGCTGGAGCGCGTGTTGTGGAACGACCCGGCAACCGGCGTCATGCGCCACGCGGATGCGGGTTATGAGATCGCCGTGGAATGCGCCACCGAGAAGGGGCTTCGCCTGCCTGGTATCCTCGGAAACTGAGCCGATGCGCATTCTTCGCGCAGCCGATCACAGGCGCATGCCGTGGAAGAACGGCAAGGGAGAGACGGTCGAGATTGCCGTCTTTCCCGAAGGCGCAACCGTCGACACGTTCGACTGGCGCATCAGCATGGCCCCAGTCGTCTCCGATGGCTTATTCTCCATTTTCGAAGATATCGATCGGACGCTCAGCATTTTGACTGGCGAGGGCATGATGCTTTCGGTTGAAGGTTTGGCGCCGACACTGCTCGGCTCCAACTCGGCGCCATTTTCGTTTAGAGGCGATGCGAAGACCAACGCCGTGCTTCAGGCGGGGCCGATTACCGATCTCAATGTCATGACCCGGCGCGGGCATTTTTCGCACCGGGTGACGCGGTTCGCGCAGGCAGGCGAGATCAGGTTCGCGGCGGATACGGCTCTGGTCATCGTCGTTGTGACCGGGCATGCGAATGTTGCAGAGATAGAGCTTAATTCGCTCGATGCTATGATCCTGGAAAAAGGGACTGAGTCTGGTGGGCTCAGAATTGAAACTCTGGAGCCTTATTTCGTCATTGAGATCGTCGCTTTGGCGAGCGATTGACATCGTCGGTCAGGGCAGGCTTGTCTTCATCTACCGCCCGAGCAGGATTTTCATCGCTCCATACCCGGCGAGCTGGGAATGGAGCATTCTCGAAATGGCCGCATCCTGCGAGTTTCGAGGATAGCACTGACATGTGTCCGGGGGCTCGTCAGTAGACATCCCGCAGATACCGTTTGTCTCGTTTCATGCTCGCCAGATAATCGCCCGCCTTTTCCGGTGTCATGCCGCCGTGTTCGGCGATGATCTCGCCGAGAGCGGCATCAACATCGCGGGCCATGCGGCTTGCATCGCCGCAGACATAAAAGGACGCGCCATCCTGCAGCCAGGAAAACAGCGCCTTGCCGTTTTCCTTCATGCGGGTCTGAACGTAGATCTTGGCATCCTGATCGCGTGAGAAAGCGAGATCGAGGCGCGTGAGCAACCCGTCGCGGCTCATGGTGGAAAGCTCGTCTTCGTAGATGAAATCGCTGTCGCGGCGCTGGTCGCCGAAGAACAGCCAGTTGCGGCCCTTCGCTCCGCGGGCGCGGCGTTCCTGCAGGAAGGCGCGGAAAGGGGCGATGCCGGTGCCGGGACCGACCATGATCATCGGCGCATCGTCATTTCCCGGTACGCGAAAAGCCTTGTTCGGCGAAACGAAGATGCCGGCTGTCGCTCCCTCGGCCACACGGTCTGCCATATAGGTCGAGCAGATGCCGCCGCGATCGCGGTTGGCAGCGTGATAACGGACACTGGCGACCGTCAGGTGAACTTGGCCTTCGGCTTCCTTCGGGCTGGATGAGATCGAATAAGCGCGGTGCTGCAGCGGCTTCAGGAAGCTGACGAATTCCGTAGCACTCAAGCTGCCCTCGGGTATGAGCGAGATCAGATCCAGACTGTCCTGGCTCCACAGGAAGGCATCGAGCGCCTCCTTGTCGCCGTTGCGGACTACATGGCTCAGCTCCTCATGGGAGGCACGACGCTCGATCTCGGCGATCAGATCACGTGAAGGCGTCGAGATTTCGTATTGCGTCGACAGCAGCACGCCAAGCGATGATCCGCCGACCTCTGTTTCATTTGAGGAGCCGAGCCTTGCGATCAAGAGGTCGACAAGCGCCGGATCGTTGACCGGCATGACGCCGAGTGCATCACCGGCTTCGTAGGCAAGGCCGCTGTCGCCGAGGTCGAATTCGAAGTGACGGATTTCCTTGGATGAGGCGGGGCCGGACAGGCAGCGGTTGACCGCCATTGTCGAGGAATAGGGGTTCTTGCGGCTCCAGCCGGTTGCTTCGCGCGACGGGGCGGGTGCTACGGTGGGGGTGGCCGCCGCGACGGGCTTTTCGGCGGCAAGCGGCAGGGTTTCACCGAACCATGCGGCAGCGGCATCTTCGAAATCGATATCGCAATCGAGACGGGCGGTAATGCGGGTTGCGCCGAGCTGTTCCAGGCGCGTATCGATCAGTTTTCCGGCCTGGCAAAACCCGTCGTAACCGGTATCGCCGAGTGCCAGGACCGCGAATTTCAGGTTTTCGAGACGCGGTGCGGTCTCGGCGGACAGGGCTTCCCAGAAAAGCTGGGCATTGTCCGGCATTTCGCCCTCGCCATAGGTGGAGGTGACGATCACGACATGGCGCATAGTTGCAAGTGCGCCCATGTCGATATCGTCAAGGCCGCGGACTTCCGGCGCCATGCCAAGGTTTTTGGCGGAAGCGGCGGCATCCATTGCCAGATTTTCGGAATTGCCGGTCTGGGTGCCGTAAAGGATGTGGATCGTCTGTGCTGCTTCCGCCGCAGGGGCGCTGGCAATGCTCTCACCGGCGATAAGGCGCGAATTAAGCCCGGCCATGAAGCCGGAAAGCCAGGCGCGCTGGTCGCTGTTGAAGGGCGCATCCTCGGGGATATGCGGGATCATCATCATCGTCTGAGCCTCACGATCTGGCCGTTGCGAGGCTGCCGACAGCCTTGGCTGCAAAAAGCTCCTCAAAGCTCGGGATGCGGCCGATCCGGTCGCGATTGCTTTGCGTCTGCTGGATGATCCAGCCATAGGTGCCGGGGCTGTCGATCGACAGCGTGTTGCGGCCAGCAAGCGCGTGACGATAGTCGGACAAGCGCTTTTCCGAGACGAGAACAGCGAGATCCTGATCGTCATAATCGGCGATCGCCTCGCGCGCGTAGCGGGAAAGCTTGTGCATCAGCGCAAAATCCTCAGTCAGGATCAGGTTGCGCACCGCCTTTTCCACCGCCGGTTCGGACGGTCCGAGTGCATTCGGCACGCGGGCCATGGCAAGCGATTGGGCCATAGAGAGAACCGTGTAATTGTTCAGCAATGTGAACATGTCCTGCGTGTCCGTCTCTCCGTGGCCCGGAGCCTTGCCGTTTAGGATCGGCGTGCGGTCGCGATAGGAGAGCTTGAACTTGCGAACCTGATGGCCGGCCAGCGCCGTCGACAGTTCCTCGATCAGATCCTTGCGGCTCTTTGCCTTCAGGATGGCATCGCTATCCTGATAAAGCAGCAGCGCGCGCGGCAGGCAGTAGACGAAATTCGACCGCTCGCTTTCAAAATTTTCGAGCAGCCAGCGCGCCTTTTCCGATCCGGTGGCTTCTACATGCCATTCCAGCATCATCCGGATCGCATCCGCATGGAAAGCCACATACGGATCGGTCGGATCGGCGATCGAGCCGATCAGGATGGAGTCATGGCTCATCTTTTTCGGCAGGTCGCGATAGGGATCATACTGATAGAAGAAACCGCCGCTCATGCCGTTGCCGACACCCTTGCCGAATGCGCCGAGATTGAGCACGGCGCCATTGGTCATGTATTCGCAGCAGAAATCGCCGACGCCTTCGACGACGGCGGTGGATCCGGAATTGCGCACCGCAAACCGGTCGCCCGCCTGACCCTCGGCGAACAGGCGTCCGCCTGTCGCGCCGAACAGGGCAAAATTGCCGATCAGCACGTTGCCGCCTGCCTCATGCGAACCGCCGCCCGGCGAGCGGACGGAAATGGTGCCGCCATTGGCGCTTTTGCCGACGCCGTCATTGCAGGTGCCGGTATGGGTCAGCATCATGCCGTCATTGCAAAAGGCGCCATAGGACTGGCCGGCCGAGCCGGATGTGGCGATCTTGACCGAACCTGCATCGAGGAAACGGCGGCCGCGCTTGTCCTGCCGCACGGCCGGAAGGTGACGCGTCTCATCCTCAGTCAGTTCGTGATTCAGCATCCGCTCGATGTCGACCGCAAGCTGTCCGCCGACGCTCTTGTTGCAGTTGTTGAGATGCTGGTTGCCGCCGAGCTCGACCACCGGCAGGCCGCCGTCGATCAGCGCCGAGCGCACCATGTCGATGAAGGCGTCGTCGACCGCGTAATCCTTTTCCATGTAGACCGGATCGGTGATCTTCACCTCCTCGACCACCTGCAGCATCGCACGGAGGTCAAGCTGTCCGACGCTGGAGGGATGATCGAGGAGGTGAAGAAGATCGCTGCGGCCACGCGCCTCGCGAAGAGACCTGAAGCCGAGCGATGCAAGGATTTCACGCGTTTCATGCGCGATGTTGAGGAGGTACTGCGCCAGCGCTCGTGGGTCGCCGTCAAAAACTTCGGCATTGGTGGTGAGGCCGGCCGGGCACTTGATGTTGCAGTTCTTCGCCATGACGCATTTCAGCATCATCAGCGCCGTCGTGCCGAATTCAAAGCTGTCGCCGCCGAGCAGCGCCGACTTGACCACATCGCTTGCCGTCTGATGCGCGCCGGAGCAACGTAGCAGAACCTTCTGGCGCAATCCGTTGGCGCAGAGCGCCTGATGCACTTCGGCAATGCCGATTTCGGCGGCGCGGCCGGTATATTTGAGGCTGGTGACGGCAGCGGCCCCGGTGCCGCCGGTATTGCCAGCGACGTTGATGACATCGGCACCCGCCTTGGCGACGCCGACGGCGATCGTGCCGATGCCTTCCGATGAGACCAGCTTGACGATGACGCGCACGCGCGCCGCCTTGCAGTCATGGATAAGCTGCGCCAGATCCTCGATCGAATAGGTATCGTGATGCGGGGGCGGGGAGACGAGTTCGACGCCTGGTGTGCCGCCACGAGCAGCCGCGATCTCGACCGTCACCTTGGCGGCCGGCAACTGGCCGCCTTCGCCGGGCTTGGCGCCCTGTCCGATCTTGATTTCCAGCTCTTCCAGCATCGGATCTGCGAGATAACCGGCCCAGATGCCGAAACGGCCAGAGGCGAACTGCTTGATACGCGAGGCGCGGATCGTGCCGTAACGCGAGATATGCTCGCCGCCCTCGCCGGAATTCGACATGCCGCCGACCATGTTGGTGCCATGGGCGACCGCCTCGTGCGCGCTGGATACAAGCGCGCCATGGCTCATGGCGCCGGAGGCGAGAAGCGGGGTGATTTCGCTTGCCGGCTGTACCTCGTCCAGAGCGATGCCGGCCGCTGCCGTCTCGAGAAGCTGCAGGTAGGTTAGCGCCTGACCTGCCGCGTGGACGGAAAGCGCTCCACCTTCAAGCCAATGGCCGAGAATGTCGATGCCGAAGCGGGTCACGAGCGACTGCCCGAGCGCGGCAAGCCGGGCGAGATCGCTGCCTTGTGGGCCGGTGAGGGAAAGCCGGAACATGTCTTCAGGCAATGCCTCGCAGGTCAGGCCACGCACCAGGAAGCTGTTATTGCCCTTGCGGGAAAAACGCTTCATCTCCTTGCGGAAATCGTCCGGAGAGGTGGCGTAGGTGACATCTGCCGGGAAGGCCAGAACATCGCGAAGCGCGGCAGGACGACGGGCGCGTTCCTCCGTCATCATCCGCGCGAAGGCACGGTAGCCGGGCGTGATGGTGAAGCGGTCGATCGCTTCCGAAGACAGCCGGTCGTAACTTGTATTCGTATAGGCCGCATCATCTATGCCGAAGGCGTCATCGAGACGATTGAGGGTGAGCAGGCGCAGGAAGGGATCTTCCTCGCCATCAGGCTCCGCGAAGGAGGGCTTTTCCTCCGTCATGTCGACGAAACCGCGCACGGCCGTGGTGCCGAAGGAATGGCCGGCGCCTTCCGCACGTTCCTTGAACAGGCCGAGCAGCGGGATGTCGTCCTCGCCCTTCACTGTAAGCGCCTTGGCATGCCAGTCTGCAACGGCCTGGGCGATGACCTTGAAGTTGACCCCGCCCACCGGGGTCTTCACGTTGGGGAAATAGCGCTTGAGCACCGGATCGCTGGTATCGAGGAAATTCGGCTCGAAGAATTCTCCACTGACATAGCTCTCGGCGGTGCAGAGGCCGACCTTGCCCATGGTCTTCATCAGCGACTTTTCCGCCGCCTTGGCGAAGCGCTTGAAAGCTTTATCCGCTTCAGCCGCAAACTTCTCTTCTGCGCGGAATTGCACGCCGAGCGGATAGACCGCCGACGCCCCGAAGCCCAGGGCGGTTGCGACATGGTGAGACGACGAGATCTGCCCGCTTTCGACCACCAGCGAAACGCGCAGGCGCGCACCTTCCTCGATCAGTTTCTGGTTGATCGCCGAGACGACGAGGATCATCGGCAGGGCTGCGCGGTCACGCGCCACATGCCGGTCGGTGATGACGGCAATGCCGCCCTCTTCGCGGGCGAAAGCCGCGACCGCCTTGCATAGCCCGTCAATGCCGGCCTCGAGGGCCTGTGCATTGCTTTCGGCATCTTCGAGGATCGGCGTGTAAAGCATCTCGAAGCGACGAAGCGGCGTTTCCGTCTGTTCGCGCAGCTTCAGCATGTCGAGATGGGTGAGGATGGGCGAGGGTACGACGATCTGCCTTGCCGCCTTTGCGCCGATATTCGGCTTGGCGCCGAGCGCGATGCGCAGCGTCATGCCGTCGGCCTCACGAATGCTGTCCAACGGCGGATTGGTGACCTGGGCAAAACGCTGCGAGAAATATTTCGCGACGCCGCCTTCCTGGTCCGACAGGGCGTTGATGGCATTGCCGTAGCCCATGGCGGAGATCTTTTCCGCGCCGGTCGCCAGCATCGGATCCATCAGGAACTTGAAGCTTTCCTGATTGTGGGAATAGGCGACGTAACGCTGGTGGCGCTCCAGATCGCCATTGTAGCGCAGCGGCGAGCCTTGAGCTTCCGCTGGAATTTCCGGTAGGTCTGAAAGGCGTACGCGGGCTTCGATGAGGAGGTCGCGATATGGGCGGCGGCCAGCCAGCATTTCCAGCGCTTCGACCGTGCCATAGCTGCGCTTTTCGGCGTGATCGTAAACCAGCATGCCGCCGGCTTCGATGCGGCCGCGATGGCGCACGGTTTCCGGCGGGAAGGCGATCTGGCCGGCTTCCGACATGACGCAGAGATATTCGTCGGTCTCGACAGTACGCAGCGGACGCAGGCCGAGTCGGTCCAGCCTTGCGCCGATGACGTCGCCATTGCCGAAGATCAGCGCTGCCGGGCCGTCATTCTTCTCCTCGTAAAGAGAAAAATATTCGAGCATGGCGACGACTTCGGCAGACAACGTCTCGTCGTTTTCCCATGCCGGCGGCATCATCGAGACGACGGCAGTCACCAGATCTAGGCCGTCTTCCAGAACGCGGGACTGCAGCGTCTGGTCGAGACGGCAGCTGTCCGACTGTCCCTTGGGGCGGATGATCGCAGCGTTTTTCGCGGCGGCAATCGCCGCTTCAGACAGGCGGTTCTTTCGGTCGGTGTTCAGCTCGCCATTATGCGCCATCTGCCGGAACGGCTGGGCCATCGACGGATGCGGGTCCGTGTTGGTGGAAAACCGCGTGTGGAAATACATGGTGTGGATCGTGTGATCAGGGTCCACCAGATCGCGGAAATAGGGAATGACCTCGTTGGAGTTGAGGCGGCCCTTCAGAACCTGCGTGCGGGCGCTGAGCGATATCGGGTAAAGACCGGCAAGTTCGGCGCGCGTATAGGCCTGCGCCTCGATAGCCAGCAGCGCCTTGTGGATGCGGAAGTCGAATTCGATCGCCAATGCGGATTCGCTGTGACAGCCAAAAACCCATTGGCGGATCGTCAGCTGATGACGGATGGCGGCGGGGCGGATCGCGTCATTGTCCACCGGCACGTCACGCTTGGAGAGAATTTCAAATCCCTGTTCCGCCAGTGCCGCCTCGACGACACGCTCCGCTTCGCGATGGAACGCGGGATCTGCGGGTAAGAAGAAATTGCCGACACCGAAGCGGCGCGGCTGGAGGTCGGGGCGTCCGGTCAGCTTGCGGAAGAAGCCCAGAGATAGGTCCACGGAGATACCAGCTCCGTCGCCGACGCCTTCGGCTGACATGCCGCCGCGATGGGGGACGGCGCAAAGGGCTTCGTGTCCCTTCAGCAATACGTCGTGGGTCTGAACGCCGTTCTTTCGCGTTATAAAGCCGACGCCGCAGCTGCTTTTTTCCTCTGCAGGATCATACAGCCCGAAGCCCTTATCCATCGCTTCCATGTTCAGACTCCTACAGGAAATAAGTCAACTTTGCTGACCTATATAATGTAGATTTCTGTAGTCAAGTTTAATCGTTTTTGCGATGCACAACGATACTGGCCTAACGCGCGAAGACACCCGGGTTGAGTGCAAATCCGCCGCGACGGACAGCCATCCGCAGCCTGAAACACGGCATGGACGGCTTAACCCATGCTATGTCTCAGGATATTCTCGATCAGATGGCGCTGGCAGTCTTGTGAGCGATGTAAAGCTCGCGAAGCTTCAGGGTCAGCGGTCCGGGCTTGCCGTCGCCGACCGGCTGGCCGTCGATCACCGTGACCGGCAGAACGAAATTCGTCGCCGAGGTGATGAAGGCTTCGGCCGCGTTCTTGGCTTCTTCCGGCGAGAACGGGCGTTCCTCGTAAGGAATGCCGGCCTTTTCGGCGATATCGAGCACGCTGGCACGGGTAATGCCATGCAGGATGGCGTTGGACAGCGGGCGCGTGATCAGTTTGCCGCTTTTGTCGATGATATGAGCGGTCGCCGAGCTTGCTTCGGTGACGAAACCGTCTTCCACCAGCCAGGCATCGTCAGCACCCTTTTCCATCGCCTGCATCTTGGCCATCGAGGGATAGAGCAGCTGCACGGTCTTGATGTCGCGGCGCTCCCAGCGCCAGTCGGGCAGCAGCGCCACGGACATGCCGGTCTTCACCTTGGGGTTCTCAATCACCGATTTCGCCTGGGTAAAAAGAACTAGCGTCGGCTTCGGTTCTTTCGGGAAAGCGAAATCGCGGTCGGCTGCGCCGCGGGAAATCTGCAGGTAGATCAGGCCTTCCTTGAGGTCGTTGCGGCGAACGATCTCGCGATGGACGGCGAGCAGGTCTTCGGTCGAGATCGGCAATTCGATGCCGAGTTCGGCGATCGAGCGCTTCAGCCGCGCGGCATGACCTGCATATTCCAGCAGCTTGCCGCCGATGACGCCGGTCACCTCATAGATCGCATCGGCAAACAGAAAGCCGCGATCGAAGATGGAAACCTTGGCATCGGCTTCAGGCAGCCATTCGCCGTTGAGATATACGGTACGGGACAAGATTATTCTCCTTCAGGACGATGGACAGCGTTCAGCGGATGCTACGCAGCGCCGATTGGGCAAAATGAGGGCGCCGGCCGCCGGCTGGCGCGGGTTCTGGATCAGAGCACATCGCCGACGGCTCGCTTCAGTTCGGCGATGAAGCCATGCAGCAGGCGCGAGCGCGGCACGCCCTTGCGGGTAATCATGACGGCCGGGATTTCGCAGGGCGGCTGGAAGGGGAGTTGCACCAGCCCCTCGGACGGCTGATAGGCGGCGCTATAGGGGTCGACGATGGCAGCTCCCACCCCGGCGCCGGCGAGAACCGCCGCTGTTGCGCAATACCGCACTTCGACACGCGGCTCATAGCTCATGCCGTCACGCTCGAAGGCATCGCGCAGCATCTGGCCCATGCGCGATTCGACTTCCAAGCCGATGAAACCGTGTTCCGTCAGGTCTCCTACGGTCACTTCCTGATGTGCAGCGACGTCGTGGTCCTTTGGAACCAGAGCCACCATATGGGTGCGTGCCAGAACCTCGATGTTGACCGAAGGATGACGTTCCAGTGCAATGGCAAGCCCGACATCGGCCGATCCGCTTTGCACCGCCTCGATCACGTGTTCCAGCCGGCGTACGTCGTAGGCAACCGAGACATCCGGCCGGTCCTTCAGGAAACGGGCGAGCGCCATGGGCGCCACAGTATTGCCGAGCGGCGGCGTCGACATGATCCGCAACCGGCCTGACGTGCCGTGCCGGATCGAGCGGGCGCGGGCGGAAAAATTGCGCAGCATGCTGAAGACGGGGCGGACTTCCTCAAACAGAAGCAGCGCTTCTTCGGTCGGCTCCAGCCGCCGGTGCAGCCGTTCGAACAGGGTCACGCCGAGCTGGTTTTCAAGCTGGCGGATGCCGTTGGAGACGGCCGGCTGGGAAATGCCCAACTGCTCGGCAGCCTCGACCGTCGTCTCGCAACGCATCATCGCGCCGAAGATTTCGAGGAGGCGTAGCGAGATATCCGGCTTGTGCTCGATTTCCGTCATGACCGCTACACGAGCACTGCGCCGAGCGCCATAGCGACGGCCGCCTGCGTCGGGTCGATGACGCGGATGCCGAGTTCTTCTTCCAGCCTGCGGCGATGGCCGGACATGCCGGCGCAACCGAGCACGACCGCACCGGCGCCCATCTTGCGCAATTTCGAACCGGCCTTCAGCAGCGCCGCATAACTTTCCTCGCCGTGACCGCTGTCGGCAACGCTGATCGATCCTTCCAAAGCAACTTCACCGGCAAGCCGGCCATCGACACCGAGCCGGCGAAGATTGCGCAAGTGACGCGGGATCGAGCCTTCCGCAACGGCGATGACGCCGAAGAGATCGGCTAACGCCAGTGCGCTCAGCACGCCGGCATCCTGGATACCATAGACGGGCTTGGTGGTGATCGACCGCGCGAGATCGAGGCCGGGCTGCGAATAGCAGGCCAGCACATAGGCCGATGCATCCGGCCGGCTTTCGATCAGATCTGCCGTGCGAAGCGAAGACTCGTCGACATGACGCTGGGTAACGACGCCGGGCGGGCCTTCTTTGATTGTGACGCATTCTATCACCGGGCCGCCGGGAAACTGCATGCCGGCAACCGCCTCGCGAAGGCCTTCGGTCACGCTTTCGGAACTGTTCGGGTTGATGACGAGGATCGGTCCTATACCATTCTTGGGCGTGCTCATGGGGCGATCTCCGCGCCGAAATTCTGCGCCGGATCGAGTTCCTTGGCGCGGTGGCCGGGCTTGCCGGTGAGGTCGACCTGATTGCGGGCGATGAAGCGGCCACGGCCGCGTTCAGCTCTCAGCTCGCCATTCTCGACGATGACGTCGCCACGGTTCATGGTCAGAACCGGCCAGCCTTCGATCTCCATGCCCTCGAAAGGCGTATAATCCATATTGTCATGCTGGTCGGAAAGCGTTGCCGTGCGGCGGGCTTCAGGATCCCATATTGCGATATCGGCGTCATAACCGGGCGCGATCGTACCCTTTTTCGCCACGCCGAATGTCTTTGCCGCGTTCGTGCTTGAAAGCGCAACGAACTGCTGCAGCGTGATGCGGCCCTTGGCGACACCCTCGGAAAACAGATAGGGCAGGCGCATGGCTATGCCGGGCATGCCGTTGGAGATCTTTGGATAGGGCGCGTCCGCGCCATTGGCGAATTTTCCGCTCGCATCCATACGATAGGGGGCATGGTCGGAAGAGACGCTCTCGAACGTGCCGGACTGGACATGTCGCCACAGCGCCGCCTGTGTCGCAGCATCGCGTACCGGTGGCGAACACATGAATTTCGCCCCTTCCATGCCCGGCCGGTCGAGGTCATTACGGGTCAGCGCCAGATATTGCGGGCAGGTCTCGGCAAACAGTTTCGTGCCGGCGAGCTTTTCGCGCTGGACGATGGCAGCACCGCCAGCCGTCGAGACATGGACGATGAAGAGGGCCGCATCGACAAGCTTCGCCAGCGAGACGGCGCGGTTGATCGCTTCTTCTTCAGCCAGTTCCGGACGGCTGATCGCATGGTATTTCGGCGCTGTCAGGCCGGATGCGGCTAGCCGTTTGTTCATCCATTTGACCATGTCGTTGTTCTCGGCATGGACCATGGTGAGCGCGCCATGCGTCTTCGCCACCGTCAGAATGTCGAGCATGCCGCCGTCGCCGATGTTCATCAGATCATAGGTCATGAACACCTTGAAGGAGGTGATGCCGCGGGCAAAGACGCCAGGCAGCTCTTCCAGAACTGCGGCGGATGGATCGGAAATGATCAGATGGTAAGAATAGTCGAGCACCGATTGTGGTGCCGCGCGGCCGTCATAGGTGGCGATTACGTCCGCGATAGACTGGCCGCGATGCTGTGCGGCAAACGGAATGAACGTGGAATTGCCACCGAAGGCGGCGGAGACAGAGCCCGAATAATAGTCGTCCGCGGACATCAGGCCGCTCGAACTTTCCTGGGCGATATGGGCATGCGCCTCGATGCCACCCGGAACAACCAGCTTGCCGCCCGCATCGATACGGCGAGCGCCACCGCCGATCTTTTCACCGATTGCGGCGATGCGCCCATCGACGATGCCGATATCGGCGTCAAAGACATCGGAAACGGTGGCGATGCGACCGCCGTGGATGACGGTGTCGAACTCTGTCATGACGCTGTTCCTTACACTTCGACGATCACGCCGGTCTGGCTCGTGATGCGGCCATAGTGTTCGATACGACGATGGCGCTCGAAATCAAAGATGGTCTTCTTGCCGAAGTCACATTTGGCAAAATCGCATTCGGCGACGATCAGCTCGTCTTCCTCGGTCACGGCTCTCGCCAGGATGAAGCCGTCCGGGTCGACGATGATCGAGCCGCCCATCAGCGGATGGCCGTCCTCGACGCCGGCCTTGGCAATGCCGGCGACATAGGTGGCGTTTTGGTAGGCGCCGGCCTGCAGCGACAGTTCCGAATGGAAAAGGCGCTTCTCCAGGCCTTCCGCGCTCATCTGAGCGTTTACCGATGGCGTGTTGTAGCCGATCGTCACCAGTTCGACACCCTGCAGGCCGAGGCAGCGAAAAGTTTCCGGCCAGCGGCGGTCGTTGCAGATCGCCATGCCCATGATGACGCCTTCGTTGCGCCATACGTTGAAGCCCATATCGCCAGGCTCGAAATAGCGCTTTTCGAGATGCTGGAAGGCACGTTCAGTATCATATTCCGAATGGCCCGGAAGATGGATCTTGCGATATTTGCCGACGATATTGGCCTGCCGGTCGGTGACGATCGAGGTGTTGTAATAGTGGCCGTCCGGGGTCTTTTCCGCGTAGCCGAAGGTAATCGCGATATTGAGTTCACGGGCGCGGTCGAACAGAGGCTGGGTAGCGGCATTCGGCATTTCCGTTTCGAACCAGAAATCGATCTCCGCCCGGTCTTCCATGTACCAGCGTGGGAAGAAGGTGGTCAGCGCCAGTTCCGGGTAGACGACCATGTCGGCGCCCTTGCTGGCTGCTTCATCGAGCAGCGCGATCATGCGCTTGACCACGCTTTCGCGGCTGTCGGCCTTCTGGATGGCGCCGAGCTGAGCGCCCGCGATCTTCATGACGGTCATGATGTTTTTCCTTTCGAAGCGATCAGGCGGCCAAACGCCGCTGGAAATGGCTGACGAGGCGCACCAGCGGCCACAGCAGCACGAGATAGAAGAGAGCGGCCAGCACCAGCGGCGAGGCATTGTACGTCACCGAACGGGCCATGCCGGCATTGTAAAGAAGCTCGGAGAGCGAGATGACGGATGCGAGCGAGGTGAGTTTCACCACCTCCACCGTGTTCGACAAAAGGTCCGGCAGGACATTGCGCACCGCCTGCGGCAGGACGACGTGGATCAGAGTCTGTACCGGGCTCAGGCCCGTCGATTGTGCCGCTTCCCATTGTCCCTTGGCGACCGAGATGAGGCCGGCGCGATAAACCTCTGCGTAATACGAAGAGTTGTTGAGCAGAAAGGCGATGACGACGGCGGCAAAGGGCGAGATGTTGATGCCGGCAAAGGGCAGACCGGCATAGATGAAGATCAGCAGCACCAGCGGCGGAAGCGCCCGGAACAGATCGGTATAGGCGATCGAGATCCAGCGCAGCCAACGACGCTCGCTCATGTTGCCGAGCGCGACGAACAGGCCGCCGATCAGGCCGAGCAGGATGACGGCACTGCAAAGCTGCAAGGTCATCCACAGGCCCTTGAAGAGCAGCGGCAACGACTTGCGCATGATGTCGATGTTGAAGAACTGATCGATAAAGATGTCCATGTCGGCCTCCTATCGCTTCTTCCAGGCGGTGCGGCTTTCGAGCCAGCGCGCGATGACCACCATGGGCAGAAAGATCACCAGATAGGCGACGACCGACATGGTGAGCGGCGTGGCGCTGCCGGAAAAACTCTGCGCCGTCGTGGCGCTCGACAGGATTTCCGACACGCCGATGGCTGAGCCGAGCGCGGTCATCTTGGTGATTGCCAGCACGCGATTGACCAGCGGTGGAAGGGCGAGCCTGACGGCCTGAGGCAGGGCGACATAGGCGAGCGTGCGGGTGAAACCGAGGCCGGTTGCGATACCGGCTTCCCACTGACCCTTTTCGACCGACGAGAAGCCGGCCCAGAAGATTTCTTCGGCAAAGGCTGCAAGCGTCGCGGCCAGCACGATGAACAGCACCATCGGGCCGGAGAGCTGGATGCCGATCGAGGGAAAGCCGAAATAGAGGATCAGGATGACGACAAGCGGCGGCAGGGCGCGAAAGATATCGGCATAACAGATGATCAGGAAGTTCAGCGCGCGGATGCCGTAGCTGCGCAGGCAGGCGAGCGCCAGGCCGGCGGCTATGCCGGCGACGATCACCGCTGCCGCGATCGTCAGCGTTACCCAAATGCCGGCAATGATATCCGGCGTATATTGCGCCATCACCACCGGGTTGAAGAAGGTTTCGAGAAAACGGTCCATGGCCGTTACCCGGAGACGCGCGAGAGAAAGGTGCGGGTGCGCTCGGCCTTCGGCGCCCCAAAAATCTCGTCGGGCGTGCCCTGTTCGACGACGACACCGCCATCCATGAACACGACGCGATCGGCGGTTTCGCGGGCAAAGCCCATTTCATGGCTGACGACGACCATCGTCATGCCCTTGGATTTCAGGTCTTTCATCACCTTGAGAACGGAGCCGACAAGTTCCGGATCTAGCGCCGAGGTCGGCTCATCGAACAGCATGACCTTTGGATCGAGCGCCAGCGAACGGGCGATCGCCACGCGCTGCTGCTGGCCGCCAGAAAGCTCGCCCGGATAGGCATCCGCCTTGTGGGCCATGCCGACCTGTTCGAGCATGTCGATCGCGCGCGCATCGGCCTCCGCCTTGCTGCGTTTCAGTGCCTTGCGCTGGGCAAGCGTGACATTCTTCAGCACGCTCATATGCGGATAGAGGTGAAAGCCCTGGAAAACCATGCCGATCTGCAGACGCATGCGATCGAGATCACGGCGGGTGCCAGCCATGATGTTGCGGCCATCGACGATGATATCGCCGGATGTCGGTTCTTCAAGGCGGTTGCAGCAGCGCAGCATGGTGCTTTTGCCTGAACCGGACGGACCAATGACGAAGACGAGTTCGCCTTCGGCAACCTTGAGGTCTATCTTCTTCAGGATGGTGTTGGGACCGAAGCGCTTTTCCAGCGAGACGATTTCCAGCATGGGGCGATTGGCCATTCAGGCTACTCCGGCGGGCGCGATGCAAGGCGGGATCGCTGATCCGACGTCGGGCCAGCAGCGCTTCCGCTCTGACACGACCTGCAGCGGCGGGTCGCGTCGCGTTCTGTAAAAGAGTGCGGACAGGCGAGTGGGAGGCCCCGCCCGTCCACGATGCTAGGATTACTTCAGGTTTTCGCAGGAGGCCTGATGGTCGTCGTCCTTGTACCCGTCGAAGCCCGGCGTGCCGAAGCCCTTGGTGGGCGTGACGATGGTCGTGCCGGCGACCGGCGTGACTCCGAACCACTTTTCCGAAAGCTTGGCCATGGAGCCGTCCAGCTTCAGGCATTCGATCGCCCTGTCGACCAGATCGCGATTTTCCTCATCGCCCTTGCGGAACGAAAGCGCCCAGACGAGGCCCGTCACGTGTTCATAAGAAAGCTTCAGGCGCGGGTTCTGCTTCACCGACCATGCGGCAACGGTATTGCCGGCGAGATTGGCGTCTGCGCGACCCGCCATCACGGCGGCGACGGCATCCGTATTGGTGCCATAGCTCTCGACCTTCCAGCCGAATTCCTTCTCCTTCTCGCGCAGGAAACTGTCATAGGCGGAGCCCTTGTTGACAGCGATCGTCTTGCCTTTGAAGTCTTCGAGCGTCTTGTATTCGGCAGCATTGGCCGGGACGACGAAGGCGAAATTCGTGTCCATGAAACCTTCGGTGAAAAGAAGGTTGGCGGCACGCTCCTTGTTCACCGTCACCGGTGCGACGAGGAAATCGTAGGTGCCGGCCTGCAGCGCTGGAATAAGGCCGGAAAACTGCGCGCCGGTGAGATCGACCTTTTTGCCAAGGCGCTCGCCGATCAGGTCGGCCATGTCGACGTTGAAACCCTCGATCTTGCCGTCGAGGGTGGGCATGGCATGCGGCGCAAAGGTCGCGTCGATCGCAGTCTTGATCGGGTCCCCGAGTGCGAAGGCTGGAGTACAGGCAAGCAGTACCGATAAGCCGACAATGCCGGCCTTTATAGAGGGTTTCATCGATGTTCTCCTACTGGTGGTCCAGGCCTTTAGCGACCCTTGTTACCTCCATAGTTCCATCGAAAATTCCGCACTGCAATATAATTTATTATTATAATAGAATTAGAATTATACGAATTTCGTATAGGAGACTGCTTGCCGATGAGGAGGTGCGAGTTGTGAATGAGCCAAGCTGCAAGACTTGCCTTGAGCTTCACTTGCGTTAGATGGGAGCCGCAACCGAAGGAGCACTGACATGAACGAGACGATGGAGATCGACAATCGCGGTGACTTCGGTCTTTGGGCGATAGAGGTCGCAAAGCAGCTCGTCGCCGACGAGGGTTTCGAGCTCGCACGTGCTGCCCGCGATGGAAGCGATGACGACGTTCGTGCCGCCGGAAACGCGCTCGGCCAGGCCATCACCAACGCGTTGATGGAAGTCTATGACGGCCTAATGGAAGGCGTCGAAGAGGAATAGCCGAGCCGATATGATCTTGCGGGTCATCAGGAGACGCGGCTGCCGCGTCTCCTCGTTACGGTTTGATCGAAACGGTCAGAATTTCACCGTGAAACTCGCCCGGAAAGTCCGCCCCGGTGCGGGAACGCCGACTGCACTGAGCGCATCGACGTAATAACGGTCCGTGAGGTTATCGACGGCAAAATCGAGCGTCGCATTTTCGTTCACCTTATAGCTGCCGTAGAGGTCGACGAGTGTATAGGGCTCCCAGTTGGACGGCTTGACGCCGCCAATGCCCAGAGCCGTGTTGATGGTGTTGCCACCCCAGCCGGTCCCTTCGATGTAACGGCTGCCGACATAGGTCAAGCGGGTACCGAGCGTCAGTCTTTCATCCAGCAGGCGGGCACCCAGATTTACGGTCACCGTATCCTTCGGCGGAACCTGCTGTGCCGAGAAGCTGTTGAAAATGCCGCCCGCACTGCAACGGTCCCACAGCGGATCCACATCGCCCGGCCGGGCGCAGAACATCATGTCGGTATAGTGGTTCCAGGAGATGCCGGCGAAATAATCGCCGGTGTCATATTCCGCCGACATGTCGATACCGCGCATGCGAGCATAGTCGAGATTGATCCGGCCGAGTATGTAGAGCGTGCCGAAACCGATGCTGCTGAAGTCACGCGGGACATTGGAACGGGTGATGTAATCGTCGATCTTGTTGTCGAAATAGGCCGCATGGAAGCGCAGCCTGTCACCGGCCATGAAGACGCTGTCATCCACATAGTTCATGCCGACTTCGATATTGCGCGCACGCTCCGGCGCCACCGGGTTGAGGTCGACCGGGAAGCCGAAAGAAGGACCGGTGAGCGACTCGAAGATGCTGGGCGAACGCAAGGCGCTGCCAATCTTGCCGTAGAATTCGAACCCGTCGAACGGGCCGACCGTAACTGTGCCGATTGGTGAAATGCCGTCGTCCGAGCGCTCGAACGGCCCAAGAAGCGTATCGCTTTTGTCGACACTCTCGAAATGGGAATAGCGCATGTTTCCATTCAGCTTGAGCCAGTCGGTCGGTTTCCATTCCAGTGACGTGAAGGCGCTGTATTCTTCGCGGGATCCCTGGCGCGGCAGCCACATGCGGCTGCTGTCATAGGTCACGCCGTCGGGCAGACCGGCATCCTCGCGGGTAAAAGCACCGCCATATTCGAGTGCGAAATCGCCGAAGTCCGTAAAGAAACGCGAGGTATTCGAGACCGTGGCGCCCCAGCGTTCGGACCCTGTCCAGTAGAAAGCGGGTGTGAGCGTTTTGGTCGTCGAATTATAATTCGTGGAGTTGGCTCGACTGTCCACCTGCGACAGGAAGCTATCGACCTTCAGATCGATCAGGTCGTTATCGGAAGGATTGTAACGATAGCGCGCCGTATAAGTGTCGAGGTCGATGCTGCTGAGGATGTTCTGGTAGTTCGAGCCGACCAGATAGGTCTGGGAGCCCAGGAGATAACCATAGTCGCTCTTGTACTTGCTGTAGCCGAGTTCCAGCGTGTGGCCCTCGTCGAACTTGATCGTACCCTTCGTCATCCAGGATTCGTTGTCGAGCGAGGTGTTGAGGATTTCCTCCCCCTGACGATACTTGGAAATGCCGACGATCTTGCTCAGCTCCCCATAAAAATCATCCGGTACCATTTTTATAACGGGGGCACCTTTACCATGGCTGCCGGCATAATAATTGCCGTTCTTGCGCCGGGCATAGCCTGCGACAATATCCAGGAATTCCGTCGATGCAGCGGCGGAGACGCTGCCGGAGCCGCCCGTCGGGTTGAGAAAGGCCGGGCGATCCATGCCCCCGGGAGGTAGCGCACCACTACCCTCCTCCATGCCGCCAAGCGTGGCAGGGGTGGGTGGCGACGAACTGTTGGTGTTGAAGCTGCCCTTCACCCGCATGCCGAAATTCTTGCCCGGCAAAAGGATGTCTTTTGCCTCGATAGTGCGCATTCGCACCACGCCGCCCGTTGCGCCGGTCGCGTCAGCGCCCATGCTGACGCCCTTTTCGATCGCCACGTCGCCGATGAAATCAGGGTCGATATAGGTCCGGGCGGTTGAGCCGTTATAACCCTGATAGACGGTGGTCTCCTGCGTTGCGCCATCGACGATGACCGGCACGCGTCCCTGTCCCTGCATGCCGCGGATATTGACATCGACAGCACCGGAGTTACGGCCGTCGCCGTTCAGCACGCCGGGAACGCCGCCGAGGAAATCGCCGACCGAGGTTCCGCGAAACCGCTCGATCTGTTCTTCGGAAATATAGGCGGCAGAGCCTGCATTCTGGTAAGGTGCATCGGGTGAGTAACCGGTGCCGCTGGAGAGCACGATCGGCTTCAGTTCAGTATCCGTCCCAGCATCAGCAGCCGACTGGGCATCCAGAAGCTGGACGGTATTGCCGCTGCTGAACCGATAGCTGAGACCCGAGCCTGCAAGAAGCCGTTCCAGAGCTTCCGCGCGCGTAAAGGATCCGGTCACCGCAGGTGCCGCCTTGCCGCGTACGAGACTGGTGTCGAAGAACATCTGGTTGCCTGTCGCGGTCGAATAGGCCACGAGAGCGCGGTTCAGCGACTGGCCGGGGATGTTGAAGCTGATCCGCTCAGCACTGGGGGCAGAGACGGCCGATTGGGCTTTTGCCGATCGGTCGAAGATGACCGGGTTGGCGACCAGCGCTGTCGTCATGGTGAGAAGGAAAATTCCCGACCGGTTCCAACCCTTTCTGCGATCATCTCGATTTCTGGTCCCGCGCATGTTCTGCTGCGACGCTTCAACGGCTTGCATGACTAACCCTTACCTGACCGCCCGCAGCGCGGGCTCACTCTGTCGATGAGGGCATCGTTCAATCGCCCTCATATGGTCAGACACCCGAGCGAGCCGAACGAATGATCGGGATGTGAATTTTTTTATGCCCAGATCACCGGCGGTAGATGACGGCGAGATAACCGCGCGCATTGATGACTTCGACCGGCAGGGTTTCCGCCATGTTGACGAGAACGCTATCCATCTGCGCGGTATCGAACACCGCGGTGATCGGGATGTCGCCGATCGTGCTGTCGGCCAGCAGGATGCGCCCGCGCCGATACCGCTCGATCTCGGAGATGACCTGCCGCAGCGGCACATCCTCGAAGACAAGCCGGTTGCTTCTCCAGGCCTGTACGGTCTCGATATCGATCTGCGTTGCGGGGCCGATGCCGGAGCCGTCATAGGTGACCTGCCAACCGGCATCGATGGTGACGGAGGACACGTTGAGCCCGCGCACTTCCACCGCGTGTTCGATGACTGAGACGGCTGCGCCGTTGCCGGACAACCTGATGTCGAACTGGGTTCCCAGTGCCTTAGTGGTGCCGCCTGCTGCATGAACGACGAACGGCCGCCCAGGATCTGCTGCGACCTTGAAAAACGCCTGGCCGCGATGCAGCACGAGACGCCGTTGGCCGCTGTCGAACTCGACCGACAGGGCCGAGTAACCGCCAAGTTCCACCAAGCTGCCGTCCGGCAGGGTGAAGCTGCGCCGTTCGGCAATCTCGGTTTTATAGTCGGCGAAGAGGCCATCGCGGGAGAGATTGTAGAGTAACGATGCGCCGGCCAGCAGCGTCAGGCCGCCGAAGACCACGCTGCGCCGGCTGATCCGGTCGGAGGCTTTCAGCTGCTTATATTCCGGTACGACGATATCGAACCGCTTCCATAGCGCTTCGGCGCGTTGAAACGCTTGCGCATGGGAAGGGGCCTCGCCGAGCCACCGTTCGAATGCGGCCCGATCGGCATCTGTAAAGCCCTTGTCCTTGAACCGGACGAACCATTCCAGTGCGTCGATATAGGTCGGATCGGTCTCGTGTTCCGTCATGAGCTGTCCCGACTATGCCTTCGCAAGAAGCCGTTCCAGCTCGGCCATGGCGGCAACGATCTGTGATATTACGGTATTGCGCGAAACTCCCATGCGGGCTGCGACCTCGTCATGCGACAGGCCTTCGACCCTGCTCAGCATGAACGTCTCGCGTCGCCGCTCCGGCAGTTGCAGGATGGCTTCGAGCAGTCTGCGTAGCTCGCTGCGGAAAAGCACGGTCATTTCGGGTGAGGGAACGGGATCTGCCACACGTGCAGCATCGACGCCTGAGACCTCGATCTCAGCCCGCCGTCTTTCGTCTCTCAAATGGTTGAGGGCCAGGTTGCGGACCGTCTTGCCGACATAGGCGCGATTTTCAACGGCAGGCTCTGCCCTCGCCAGAAGATTGGTGAATGCCTGCTGGACGAGGTCGTCGGCGACTGCGTGATTGCCGACGATCCGCCGTACGAATGAGCGCAGTCGCCCGTGTTCCGCACGGTAAAGATCCGCCATGTGCAAGGCACGGCTTGTCATCCGAGAAACCCCCGATCCACGGTAAGGCGCCTTCCGCCAGTTACCCCAAGGCTCTAGTAGCAACAATGAATTCCTTCGCAATCACAATTGATTATAGGAATTCCAGCGTGCAACGGAGGTGCTGCGATAAACATGACTTATAAAATCAAGTTTACTATTTGATTTCCTTACATTGTGTGCACGTGGTCTTGTTCTTCCATCCTCTAACGCGATGGCTTTGCGGCCCATAGATACCTCGCCGGCGTCACATTTCGGCAACATTATTGGCGGCCTGTGCTATCTCTTTGTTTCCGAGTAATTCCGGACGCAAAACCGGTTCCCATTTTTGGTGGAATTGCTCTATGAGGCCTGCGACTGCAGCGATGGAACAAGATATATGAACACGCCCTGGAAGAAACCGGTTGTCGTATCCGTTGGAGAGCCACCGGAAGAGACCGTGATCGACACGACGCAAGCCGCCGCCTGGGCGATGATCGAGGACTGGCCGACCGAAGATGGCACATGTCTGGACAAGGCGCTGGAAATTTGCGCCGCGGTCGATGCAGGTAAAAAGAAACCCGAAGACGCCCGGCAGGCTTTCGTTGATGCCGCCCGCGAGGCCGGCATTCTGATCCGGGCGTAATCCGAGCAGCCTGCTAACGCGTGTCGCGATCCTTCGGGCTCACTCATACGCTTTGGGTTCCTGATCTGTCGCATGTCTTCAGCGCAAAACCGCTGCACACTTTTGCGCGCCATCCTTTAAGGTCGCTGTTCTCTCGACATCAGGCCTGGTCGAGCGCCTGTACGAGGTCGGCAATCAGGTCGTCGGGATGTTCGATGCCGATCGACAGCCGGATCGTCGAGTCGAGCACACCAATGCGCTGGCGCACATCGGCAGGCACGCCCGAATGGGTCATCGTGGCGGGGTGAGAGCCGAGCGATTCCGTGCCTCCGAGGCTGACCGCGAGCTTGACGATCTGCAGGGCATTCAGAAAGCGGAATGCAGCCGGCTGACCGTCTTTAATATCGAACGAAAATGTCGATCCCGCCCCGCTGCATTGCGAGGCGTACACGCGTCCGACAGCCGATGCCGGATCGGCAAAGCCGAGATAATGAAGCTTCTCCACCTTGGGATGCTCTTTCAGGAAATCGGCGATCGCCTTCGCATTGCTGTTTGCGCGCTCCATCCGGATCTGCAGCGTTTCGAGCGAGCGGCCGAGCATCCAGCATGAATGCGGATCGAGCTGCGTCCCGATCGAGCTTCTTAGCGATCGTATCTGGGTGATGAGATCCTTGCTGCCGAGTGCAGCCCCGGCGATCAGGTCCGAATGGCCGCCCACATATTTCGTCAGCGAATAAAGCGAGATATCGGCGCCATGTTGCAATGGCCTTTGGAAAACGGGACCGAGGAGGGTGTTGTCGCAGGCGATGAGCGGGACGTGCCCCTGCTGCACGCCGATCCTGTCGGCGATCCGCCTGACCAGCGCGACATCCACGAGACCATTGGTCGGATTGGCCGGCGTCTCGATCAGGATGACCGAGACGCGCCCTTTTTTCATCGCCTCTTCGGCGGCGGTCGCAATCGAGCTTTCATCGACGCCATCGGCAAACCCGACAGCCGCGACGCCGAGATTGGAGAATGTCCTGGAGAGCAGGGTTTCCGTTCCGCCGTAAAGCGGTTGGGAATGGAGGATCACGTCGCCCGGACGGACGAAGGCGAGCAGGGTCGTCGAGATCGCAGCCATGCCCGAGGAGAAAACCGCGCCGCTTTCTGCATTTTCGTAGATAGCGAGGCGATCCTCGACAATTTCGCTATTGGGATGGTTGAAGCGCGAATAGACCAATCCCGCGCCGCGGCCTTCCGGCGGCACCTTGCGACCGGAGACGTAATCGAAAAAATCGCGCCCGTCTTCCGCCGACTTGAAGACGAAGGTGGAGGTCAGGAACACCGGTGGTTTTACCGCACCTTCGGAAAGCTCCGGATCATAGCCGTAGTTCAGCATCTGGGTTTCCGGATGCAGTTCGTGATTGCCGATGCGGGTCTTTGATGGATGCGGCGAAGTCATCATGTTCTCCTGACGAGACTTGGGTGCAGCCAATGTGGCCCGACTGTCTTACTAGATCTGGTGCAATTCTAAGCGGTTGGAAGATGACGCCGCTTGGATCTTTTTTCCAGAGGCTGCGGCAATTAACGCGGCGTCTCAAACAGAAAAGCCCCTGCCGAACCAATTTGGTTTCGGCAGGGGCCAGGCCGCATCCAGTTTCTTCGTTTGCGGGACAAAGCGCTTTCAGAGCCGCTTCACGCCGGAAGAGATGATGTCGAGATAGACGGCGATGACAAGGATGATGCCCTTGATGATCTGCTGCCAGAACGTATCAACGCCGAGCATGGACATGCCGTTGTCGAGGCTTGCCATGATCAGGGCGCCCACCAGCGCCCCGATGACGGAGCCGACACCGCCACGCATCGAGGTTCCGCCGATGAAACACGAGGCGATCGCGTCCAGTTCACCGCCGAAACCGGCCGATGGTGTGCCCGCGGCCAACCTGGCGGTGGTGGTCAGTCCGGCCAGTGCGGCCATCAGACCCATCAGGCCGAATACGACCATTTTGACCAGATTGGTGTTGACGCCGGAGAGACGGGTTGCCTCCGCATTCGAGCCGACCGCATAGATGTAGCGTCCGAAGACTGTTCCCTTGGCGATGATGGTGAAAATGCCGAGCACGAAGAGCAGGACCAGCACAGGGACGGGAATGCCCTGGTAGGAATTGAGGACCAGAACGAAGCCCAGGATGAGGATGCCGATACCTATGAGCCTTGCGACTTCCATCACCGGAGTGGGGACGCTGAGATTATGCTGCAGACGCTTTCGGCGGGTTCTGAACGCCATGAAAAACAGCAGCAGAAAGAGCACGATGGCGCATCCGTTGCCGAGCCAGCCCGGTAAGTAACCTTGTCCGATATAACGCAGACTGGGCGAGACGGGGGCGATGGTGATGCCGCCGGTCAGCCCAAGTACGGCCCCTCGAAAGGCCAGCTGTCCGCCAAGCGTGACGATAAACGACGGGATGCCGAGATAGGCGGTGAGCCAGCCGTTCATAAGTCCCAGCGCCGCCCCGGCCAGCAGAACGAAGGATATCGTGCCTGCCAGGGGCCAGCCATAAACTGCATCGAGAATGGCGGCGATGCCGCCCAAAAGGCCAAGCAGCGAACCGACGGAGAGATCGATTTCCCCTGCAACGATGACAAAAACCATCGCAGCCGCCAGTATCCCCGTAATCGCCATCTGGCGAAGCAGGTTGGAGAAGTTGCGGGCCGTCAGGAACCCGGACATGCCGGTATCGGTATTATAGGTAAGATATCCAAACAGCGCCCAGATCATGCAGACCACGATCAGCAGGGCTACAATCTTGTTTTCGGAAAGAAATTTTCGAAGATTTATATTCGTCATGTTTAAAGCGCCTCTACAGCGGTGACCGCAAATTTCAGGTCCTGTGCGTGGGCTGGCCCAAAGCCGCAGCCAGCACATGTTCCTGGGTCAGGTTGTCATTGACGAAATCGCCGCGCAGCCGGCCTTCCCCGATCACAAGGACACGGTCGGATATGCCCAGGACCTCTGTCAGTTCCGACGACACCATCAGAACCGCGACACCGGCCTTGGCGAGCGCGAAAATCAGTTTGTAGATCTCATATTTCGCGCCGACATCGACACCACGGGTCGGTTCGTCGAGGATGAGGATCCGGGGATCGGGCAGCATCATCTTGGAGAGCACCGCCTTCTGCTGATTGCCGCCCGAAAGCGACGCAATGGGCAGCATCGGATCGGCCGTCTTGATCTTCAGGCGCAGGATTTCACCCTGAATCTGCGCCAGTTCTTCGTGCTCGTCGATCAGGCCGAAAGCGGCAAAACGATTGAGCACCGAGATCGTCATGTTGTGCCCGACGCCGATGATCGGAAGAATGCCGCTTCGCTTCCGGTCTTCCGGCACCATGCAGATCCCGGCCTTGACGGCATCGCGCGGCGACCGGATCGTGATCTCACGGCCGTCGAGATGAACGCTTCCCTTGTGGTTGCCGGAATAGGCGCCGAAAAGGGTCGAAACCAGTTCGGTCCTTCCCGCGCCGACCAACCCCGCTATGCCCAAAATCTCGCCCTTGCGGATCTGGAACGAAACGTCATCGACGACCTTCCGCTCGGGATTGGTGACGTCCCAGCAAGAGACGTTGCGCGCCTCAAGAACGACCTCGCCGATGGCATGGTCTTCCTTGGGATAAAGGTTCTTCATCTCCCGGCCGACCATCATCGTCACGATGCTGGCTGTGGTCAGCTCACCGATCGGACGCGTGCCGATATGCGTACCGTCCCGGATGACCGTGACGGTGTCCGAAATCTCGGCTACCTCCTCGAGCTTGTGAGAGATGTAGACGCAGGCGAGACCTCCCGCCTTCAAACCCTTGATAAGGTCGAGAAGCGTTCGGATTTCGGTTGCGGTCAGCGCCGATGTCGGCTCGTCGAGGATCAGCAGCTTGGCATCCTTGTTGAGCGCCTTGGCGATCTCGATGAGTTGCTGCTTGCCACCGGAATAGTTGAGGACCGGCAGTGCCGGATTGATGTCGTGCACATTCAGCTTGGCGAGCAGTTCCTGTGCCCGGGCATTCATTGCATCGTAATCGAGAAAACCGTGATTGCTGATCTCGGAGCCGAGGAAGATGTTTTCCGCCACGGAGAGATGGGGAACCATCATCAGTTCCTGATGGATGATGGCGATGCCCGCCTTTTCCGTTTCACGGATGGAGGAGGCTTTCAGTTCCTGCCCCTCCCACAGGATTTCGCCTTCCCAGCTTCCATAGGGATAAACGGCGGAAAGAACCTTCATCAAGGTCGATTTTCCGGCTCCATTCTCACCGCAGAGGCCGACACACTCTCCACGGCGGACCTTAAGATGAATACCGTCCAGAGCCTTCACGCCGGAAAAGCTCTTGGAGATGTTTTTCATTTCGAGAAGAAATTCACTCATCGTACCCTCGTAATGATTGAAGGCCCCGGAACCTTTGTCTGGTCCCAGGGCCGTTCGCCTCGTTTACTTCAGGCCGATCTGTTCCTTGGTGTAGAACTCATCCTTCACATAGACGTCGATATTGTCCTTGGTGACGGCGGTCGGGGTCAGCAACAGGGTGTCCACGTCCTTGGTCCCGTTATTGATCTTCGAATTGAACGCCGGCTTTTCACCCTTCACCAGTTGCACCGTAAGCTTTGCGGCCTCGGATGCGATGAGCTTCAGCGGCTTGTAGACCGTGACGGTCTGGGTTCCGTCGAGAAGCCGCTTGACTGCGGCAAGGTCGGAATCCTGCCCGGAAACGGCCGTCTTGCCGGCAAGGCCCTGAGCGGCGAGCGCCTGGATCGCGCCGCCTGCGGTACCATCATTGGAAGCGACCACAGCATCGATCTTGTTGTCCGCGGCAGTCAGCGCATTTTCCATGATCGAAAGCGCTTCGGTCGGGCTCCATTCCTTGACCCATTGGGAGCCGACGATCTTGACCTTGCCGGAATCCACGGCTGCCTTCAGCGCCTTTTCCTGGCCGGCGCGCAGATATTTGGCGTTGTTGTCGGTCGGCGAGCCGCCGAGAAGGTAATAATTGCCCTCAGGTTTTACCTTCAGGACGTTCTCGGCCTGCATATAACCGACCCGCTCGTTGTCGAAGGAAATATAGGCGTCGACATCGGCGTTCAGGATCAGGCGGTCATAGGCCAGAACCTTGATACCCGAGGCTTTTGCATCGGCAACCACGGCATCAAAAACCTTGGAGTTCATCGGAACGATAACGATCGCATCGACGCCCTGGGCAATCAGGTTTTCGACCTGCTTTACCTGCTTTTCTTCATTGCCATCGGCGGACTGTACGCTCACCTTGGCGCCAAGTTTCTCCGCGGCAGCCGTGAAATAGTCGCGGTCTCGCACCCAGCGCTCGACACGAAGATCGTCGATCGAGAAGCCGATCACCGGTTTGTCCGGTGATGCATTTGCCACTCCGGTGGTCGCATACAGACCGGCTGCAATACCGAACGCTGCAGTCGTGAACAAAAGAAATTTCTTCATAAGTTAACCTCCTCTTTGATGGCGGCCGTAACCGGCTCGCTTTCCAACACTCCTGCTCGCCGAGCATGAGTCCGCGGGCGGGGTATGATCCCCACCGCGGTTGTTGCCTCGTGATATGGCGTGTAGCCACCTCCGTAACCTGACCGCGAAGACGCGGAAGTTACCTCCTCAAGGTGTATTTGATACGGCGCTTTTATTAGGTTGCAAGGCCGATATGATGCACG
Source organism: Hyphomicrobiales bacterium (assembly GCA_900466875.1). Classification (GTDB taxonomy): domain Bacteria; phylum Pseudomonadota; class Alphaproteobacteria; order Rhizobiales; family Rhizobiaceae; genus Neorhizobium. Next base: position 156,308 of record UBNQ01000019.1, read on the forward strand.
TACCTCAAATGCGACAATATATCGCATTTATTAGTGGGGACTTGTTGAAAGGTGAAACTTATCGCCAGTTTGGAGGGGCTATTGTCGTCCGTGACTGCGCTTGCCGTTCAATGAACGACAGTGTTTCTCTGATATTCGCGCGGGCTGCATCCCAGTTCACGCTTGAACACGGTGTGCATGTATTGGTTGCTGGTGAAACCGCTCAGCTCCGCCACTCTTTCTAGGGAGAGGCTGAAGTCCGCCAGCAGCTTCTGCGCCATCTGAAGCCGATAGGCCAGCATGTCATCATGGACGGTATAGCCGAATGCACGGCGGAAATGGGTTTCGAGCGTCGTTCGGGACACCCCGACATAGGCCGCGACCTGGGCGACCTTGATCCCCTGTCCGGCAAATTGACGGATGTAATGGCGTGCCCGCATCACGTAAGGGTCGTAGATCGGCTGGTACCTTGAGGACATCTGCGCATTCAGTCCTTCCGGCGGGATGATCACGCGGGTTTCATCCAAAGTCGCCCCGATCAAGCGGCGATGCAGCATCGCGGCAGCGGTCCGCCCCATGCTGCGGGTTCCCTGGCGTACGGAGCTGATCGGTATACGGGTGAGCATGCGCAGAAGAGGATCGTCGTCGATGCCGACGATCGACACCTGCTCGGGGACGGCGATATCGGCCAGGATGCAGGCCTGCAGGATGTGCCGGGCACGCGAGTCCGTCACCGCGATCACGCCGACCGGCTTCGGCAGGCCCTTGAGCCAGGCAATCACGTCGGCGAGGATTTCGTCCCAGTCCGGTCCGAACGTGCCCTGTCCCTTGAAGATTTCCGGCTTGGCGCGATCGCGCGCGCAGAGTTTCAGGTAGGCTTTCTCCCGTTCTTCCGACCAGCGATATGAACGGGTTTCCGGCAGGCCGTAAAAAGCGAAGTGCGGCAGGCCCATGTCGACGAGATGGGTATAGGCTTCGGTCACCAGTTTTTCGTTATCTGTCGCCACGTAAGGGAAGTTGCGGGGATAATCGGCATCCCGATGATAGGAGCCGCCGACACCGATTACTGGGATTGAAACCTCCGACAGCGCCTTGACGAAGTCGGGATCGTCGAAATCCGCAATGATGCCGTCTCCCGACCAGTCCGAGATGCCCGCGACACTGTCGCGAAAATCCTCGTGCAGCAGCATGTCCCACACGGCGCGTGTCGATTTCACGTAATCGCAGACGCCGGCGATAATCTCCCGCCCATAACTTCCGCGTGCCTTGAACAGCAGCGCCACCTGAAACTCGTTGCGTTTCTTCGCGGTCATCTCATCCTCCATCAGACCCCGATTCATCCACGCTATCAACTTGGCGGTGTTTGCAAGAAAAACCTTCGCATTCATCAAGACTGTTAAAAATCATAACGGGGGGTGCAAAACCGCATGGTCTAGGCTTTGTCCATGAGCCGGGTTTGGAGCCTCGGTTCGGAGGGATCTGGCATAATCGCCAGGCATATTGGAGGAAATTGTCATGAAATCATTTTGCCTCGGGGCCGCAACGGTCCTGGGATTGACCTTGGCTGGCTCGGCGTTGGCCGATGACGTCCGCATGCTGGCGATTGAGCCGAATGTTCCGGAAGGGCGGCAATACTATCTCGACGTCGCCAAAGCGTATGAGACGGCAAATCCGGGCACGAAGGTACAGTTCGACTTCCTCGACGATACGTCGTTCAAATCCAAGCTGCCTACGCTTCTGCAGTCGTCCGCCCGCCCGGATGCCTTCTTTACCTGGACCGGTGGCGTGTTCGCGGAACAGGCCAAGGCCGGCGTGCTGAAGGATATTTCGGCCGATTTCACCGATGCCGACCGCAAGATGTATTCGCCTTCCGGCATCCAGGCGATGAGCCATGACGGCAAGCTCTACGGCGCGCCGATGTATGCCGCGAGCGTCGTACTCTGGTACAACAAGGCGCTTGTCGAAAAGGCAGGTGTCGATCCGAAGGCGATCAAGAACTGGGAAGACCTGCTTGCCGCTTCCAAGAAGATCCAGAGCGCCGGCATCGTGCCGATCGTCATGGGCGGCAAGGACAAGTGGCCGATTGCTCTCTTCTATGGCCAGCTTGCTGCCCGTATCGCCGGCACCGATGGCGTCGCAGCCGCCGACAAGGGCGAGAACGAAGGCTTCAACAATCCGGCCTTCATTCAGGCTGGCGAAGCGCTGAAACAGCTCGCCGATCTCAAGCCGTTCCAGCCGGGTTACATGGATACGACGCAGCCCAAGGCCGCTGGTCTGTTCGGTGACGGCAAGGGCGCCTTTTATCTGGCTGGCAACTTCCTGGTCGGTGCGCAGGCGCAGAATTCGGCCACGGGCAAGGGTCTGGGAGACGATCTCGATTTCATCACCTTCCCGGCCGTCGAAGGCGGCAAGGGGGATCCGGCCGATACGTTCGGCGGCGTCAACGGCTGGCTTGTCACCAAGGATGCGGGCAAATCGACGGTCGATTTCCTGAAATTCCTGACCAACAACAAGAACCAGACGGAGGGCGGTCGCCTGAAGATCTGGCTGCCCATCGGCACGGATGCCCAGTCCGGCATTGCCGATCCGCGTCTGCGCCGGATCGCTGAAGGCCTTTCCAAGGCACCGCATCACCAGCTCTATCTCGACCAGATGCTCGGAGCGAGCGTCGGTGCTGCCCTGAATGATGCTGCAGCGCAGATCGTGACCGGCGACATCTCGCCGGAAGAGGCTGCAGCCCTCGTGGAAGAAGCGCGCGAAATGCGCTGAACCTTCGATTGAAGTGGGCGTGGCGATCCGTTCGCCACGCTTCACGCAACACCGGACATATCGAGGAATGACATGACGACCATGACCGGCTCACGCCCGATGCTGAGCCCGGCGGCGCGCATTGCGCGCATGCACAAGCAGGGAAAGCTGATGGCTCTCCTGCTGTTTCTGCCGCCGGCCCTGGTGTTGTTTACCCTTTTCGTCATCTGGCCGATCTTCAATGCCGCCAATCTGAGCTTCTTCAAGTGGAGCGGTTATGGCGCGATCGACAACTTCATCGGCACCCAGAATTACCAGCGGCTTGCCAGACACTCCGTCTTTCATCAGTCGCTGTGGAATTCGCTGAAACTCATTCTCGCGTCGCTCTTCATCCAGATTCCACTGGCGCTGACGCTGGCCCTTCTCATCTACAAGAAAACCTCGGCCAATACGGCTTTCCGGCTGATCTTCTTCGCACCCTATATCCTCGCCGAAATCGCCTCCGGCGTGATCTGGAGCTTTATCTTCGACGGCGATTTCGGGGTTTCGGGGCAGATCGCCGCCGCACTGGGCATCGACCCGTTCTACATCCTCGCCGACCGGCAATTCGCCTTCCTGGCAATCATCACCGTCGTGGTGTGGAAATATTTCGGCTACCACATGATGATCTTCATCGCCGCACTTCAGGCGGTGCCTGAAGATTTGCTCGAAGCCGCCGAAATCGACGGTGCAGGCCGCTGGCAGAAAGTCTTTTACGTCAAGCTGCCGCTGATCATGCACGCGATCAAGCTTTCCGCATTCTTCGCGATCGTCGGCGCGCTGCAGGTCTTCGACATCATCATCCCGCTCACAAACGGCGGCCCGTCGAACTCCACCCATTCGATCGTCAGCTATCTCTACACCTACGGGCTTGCGCAGCTGAATGTCGGTTATGGTGCGGCCGTTGGTGTCATCCTGTTCATTCTCTGCATGGTGACCGCCTTCAGTTATCGGCGGCTCGCCATGGGTAAAGGAGGCGCGCTATGAACCGCCCCGGCTTTTTCCTCGCGCTTGTCCGCGCTGCCGTCCTGTCGATCGTTGCGGCTCTCGTCATCGTGCCGCTCATCGCGACCTTCCTCGGCGGCTTTAAATCCGTCGGCGAACTGCGGGCCTCGCCTTTCGGCCTGCCGCCCGTCTGGCGCGTCGAAACCTATACCGAAATTCTCGGCGGGTCGGTGTTCTGGGGCTATATCCAGAACTCGTTGATCATCTCGTTTTCGGCGGTGTTCCTCACGCTGATGCTGGCCTCGATGGCGGCTTATATCTTCGCGCAGATTCGCTTTTTCGGCTCGAAATATATCCAGGCCTACCTGCTGCTCGGGCTGATGTTCCCGTTTGCCACGGCGATCGTGCCGCTGTTCCTGCAGATCCGCGATTTCGGGCTGTTGGACAATCCGCTTGGCGTGATCCTGCCGCAGACGGCCTTTTCCATGGCATTCGCAATCGTGCTTCTACGCAGCTTCTTCCAGCAATTGCCGAAGGAACTGTTTGAGGCCGCCTATGTGGATGGCTGCGGCTATATCGGTTTCTTCTTCCGCTTCACCCTGCCGCTTTCGACGCCGATCCTTGCCACTGTCGGCACCTTCGTTTTCGTCCAGAGCTGGAACAACTATCTCCTGCCGCTCGTCGTTATCAACGACAGCGCGGGCTACACCTGGCCGCTCGGCATCATGCGCTATCGCGGCGAGTTCATGGTCGAGTGGAACCGCATCCTTGCCTTCGTGTCGCTGACCATCCTGCCGGCGCTGATCTTCTTCACCTTCACCCAGAAATACATCGTGGCCGGTCTCACCCGCGGCTCCGTGAAAGGTTAACCCATGACACCGACAATGATCCGCAACCCGATCCTGCCGGGCTTCAACGCCGACCCTTCGATCTGCCGCGCCGGTGACGACTATTATATCGCCGTCTCGACGTTCGAATGGTATCCCGGCGTGCAGATCCACCATTCGCGTGATCTCGTGAACTGGCGTCTCGTCACCCGCCCGCTCAACCGCGCCTCGCAACTCGACATGCGCGGCGATCCCGACAGCTGCGGCATCTGGGCACCGTGCCTGACTTATTCGGATGGCCTTTTCTGGCTGGTTTATACGGATGTTAAGCGCAAGAGCGGTTCGTTCAAGGACGCCCATAACTACATGGTCTCGGCACCGGCTATCGAAGGACCGTGGTCCGATCCGGTCTATATGAACTCCTCCGGTTTCGACCCGTCGCTTTTCCATGATGACGATGGCCGCAAATACCATGTGAACCTGCTCTGGGATCATCGCGGACGTCCTTCCCGCTTCGGCGGAATCGTGCTGCAGGAATATGATCCGGTAGAGAAGAAGCTGGTCGGGCCGATCTCCAACATTTTCAAAGGGTCACCGCTCGGTCTCGCGGAAGGACCGCATCTCTACAAACGCGACGGCTGGTATTATCTCATCGTTGCCGAAGGCGGCACGGGCTACAGCCATGCCGTGACGATGGCGCGTTCGCGCAATCTGACCGGCCCCTATGAGCTACATCCCGACACCCATGTGATCACCTCGCGGTTCCACCCGGATGCAACGCTCCAGCGTGGCGGGCATGGTGATTTCGTCGAGACGCCAGATGGCGGCACTTACATGGTGCATCTGTGCAGTCGACCGCTGCCCGGCCTCTACCGCTCGGTTCTGGGCCGCGAGACCTCCATCCAGAAATGCGTATGGGGTGAAGACGGCTGGCTGCGTCTGGAGGGTGAGAAATTCGTGCCGCAGGACGAGGTGCCGGCCCCGAACCTGCCGGCGCATCCTTTCCCGGTGGAACCGGCGCGGTATGAGTTCAACCCGGATAACGGATTGCCGCTGGCCTTCCAGTGGCTGCGTTCGCCCTATCCCGAGCGGCTGTTCTCGCTGACGGAGCGTCCGGGCCACTTGCGCCTCTTCGGTCGAGAGTCGGTCGGTTCATGGTTCGAGCAATCGCTCGTCGCGCGGCGGCAGACGGATTTCGACTATGACGCCGAGACGGAGGTCGATTGCGACCCGACCTCGCATCTGCAGATGGCTGGCCTGATCGCCTACTACAATCGCTTCGCCTACCATTATCTCTGCGTCAGCCAGGACGAGAAAGCCGGGCGTTCGCTGCAAATCTTCTACTGCAACGGCCAGTGGCCGAACGGCATGACCATGCTCGGCCTCGACAATCCGGTGTCGATACCGGATGGCCCGGTCCGCCTGCGGGTCGAGGTGCGCGGTGCGGCCCTGCGCTTTTTCTATATGAAAGATGGCGTCTGGACGCGGATCGGGCCGGTTCTCGACAATTCCGTGTTGTCCGACGAAAGCGGCGAGGGCGAGCAGAGCAAGATTACCGGCTCCTTCGTCGGCATCGGCAATTTCACCGGCGCCTTTGTCGGCATGGCGGCCCATGACCTTGGCGGTCTGGCGATGCCGGCAGATTTTTCGCACTTCACCTACAAGAACCTTCCCAAGGAATGATCCGATGGCCGTTGTCGAATATCGAAATATCAAGAAAGACTTCGGGTCGGTCACTGTCATTCCCGATGCCTCGCTGCATATCCCAGACGGATCCTTCACCGTCTTCGTCGGGCCGTCCGGCTGTGGAAAATCGACACTGCTTCGCCTTACGGCAGGACTTGAGGACGCGACCGATGGAAAGATCTTCATCGATGCGCGTGATGTGACCGAGGAACGTCCGACGGAACGCGGCATCGCCATGGTCTTTCAGTCCTATGCGCTTTATCCGCATATGGACGTGGCCGAAAACATCGGCTTTGCGCTGAAGATGGCGAAGGTGCCGAAGGCGGAGATCAAGGCGAAGGTTGAAGCCGCCGCCGACGTGCTGCAACTGACGCCGCTCCTGAAGCGCAAGCCTGCGGAGCTTTCCGGCGGCCAGCGGCAGCGTGTAGCCATCGGCCGCGCCATCGTACGCCAGCCAAAGGTCTTCCTCTTCGACGAACCGTTATCCAACCTCGATGCGGCATTGCGCACGCAGATGCGGGTGGAGCTGGCCCAGCTGCACAAGCGTCTCGGTGCAACGATGATCTATGTGACGCATGACCAGGTGGAGGCGATGACACTCGCCGACCAGATCGTCGTGCTGAACAAGGGCTTGATCGAGCAGGTCGGCGCACCGATTGATCTTTATAACGAGCCGCAGACCCTGTTCGTCGCGGGCTTCATCGGTTCGCCGAAGATGAACTTCTTCACCGGGCCTCTGGCGGCGGCAGCCGGCGCGCATACGCTCGGCGTCCGGCCGGAACATCTGGAGGTCGATCGGAAAAACGGGCTTCTTTCAGGTAGCGTGCAGTTTTCCGAGCGATTGGGCAGCGATACGTTCTTGCATGTCGCTGTCGATGGCATCGGCATCGTCATTGCCCGTGCAGTGGGCGATGCGGTCTATGCGTCCGGAGAAACCGTCTGGCTCTCCTATACGCCAGAAATGACGCATCGTTTCGACGAAGCCGGCAAGCGGCTGTAAAACGAAATCCTGCGCGCCGATCAGGCGCGCAGGGCGGTTGCCGGGGACTGGCGGTAGGCAAGCAGCGCCGGCACGGCCGCAAGAATCGCAGCAAAGCCGAGGAAAATCAGCGCGAGACGCATATCCTCGCGCGTAAAGCCGACGGGCAGAATGACGCCGCTCTTGGCGGTAAAAAGTTGCGCGCCGATCTGGGCGGCCCCGAGCCCGAGCAGGAAGCCGATGCCGATGCCGAGTGCTACGAGCAAAAACAGTTCCAGCCAGACGATGGTAAATACGGAAGCGCGCGGCGCGCCAAAGGCACGCAGCGCGCCGATCTGGCGGCGTCTCTGGCCGACATGGATGACCGTGACCAGCACCAGTGCCGCTGCGACCAATCCCTGAGAGCCGGCGGCCACCGCACTCAACACCATCTTGGCGTCGCCGAGCGTGGCATAAAGGCGGGTCAGCACTTCGCCGGGGAAGACGCCAAGCGTGCTGCCGGTGCGGTATTCCTGCCGCAGCCGATAGGCGTCGGCAATTGTCTTCGGCTTGACGAGGATGGCGGGCAGGCCGGGCGTGGAGGGACCGAAGGTTTCGACGATCGGCGCATCCGGATCGATTCTGCCGTGATGGTCCTCCTCGACATGGGCGGAGGATGCAGCACCGAGCGCGAAGGCATATTTTTGCGACTGCGGAGCAGGCTTCTCGGCTACTGTCCGGGCGTGATCCGCTTGTCCTTCGGCATGGGCGTCACCATCCTCATGGTGATCTTCGCCGTCATGTGCATGGTCATGACCATCTCCTTCATGATGCTCACCCTCATGCGCGTCTTCATCGTCATCGTGATGACCATGGTCTTCGCCAAGGCCGTGCACGTGCCAGACGGCCTGGATCGGCACCAGAATGGCGCGATCCCAAGGCGTGCCGGTCGGCTGCAGCTTGCCGGTGACCTTGTAGGCAGGGCCTGCATGGGTGTGACCACCCGTTTCGGCCGTGCCATGCATCGGTTTGATCTCCGCGCCGAGCGGCAGGTCGACCGCAGCGCCCAGCACCGCTTCGCCTTCTAGCGCGAACATCTTGCCTTCGGCAAAGCCTGTCGTGGTGTTGGCGACAAGTTTCGTGGTGGTGCCGATGATCGGATAACCGGCAAAGCTGTCCCCGAAACCAACGGGCGCTGCCCAATCGACACGTGGGTCGGCTGCAAGCTTGGTCAGAACGCTGCCGTCGACCAAGGGCAGTGGGGCGGGCTGCAGGAAGATGGAGGAGAGGACAAGCTGGGTTTCGCTACCGGCCGCGCCGACAACCAGATCGAACTTATCGGCAGCACGGGCGCTGCCGAGGCGCAGCGAGCGTTCCTGCAACGTCACCGCCACGCCGAGCGCGGTTGCTAGCGCCACCAGAAGCACCACGACGGCACCGCCGAGCCAGAGACGACGCAGATCCGCGAGAATGAAGCCGATCATGCTGCGATGTCCTTGGTATCCGTATCGCCGGTGATCCGGCCGCTTCTCAGCGACAGACGGCGGTCGAGCCGTTCGATGAGGCGGGGGTCGTGGGTGGCGATGATCAGCGTGCTGCCTGCATCGGCTGCGACGGAAAGAAGAAGGTCGCCCACCGCTTCGCCACTTTCGAGATCGAGGCTGGCTGTTGGTTCATCGGCGATGATGACGCCGGGTTGGCGCAGAAGCGCGCGGGCGATCGCGACGCGCTGCATCTCGCCGCGCGACATGGTTTCGATATGCTGTTCCGGGCGTTTCAGGCCGACCGTCGACAGCAGCGTCTGGGCGCGCTGGACGAGATCGGCATTGGCGACACGGGAAAGCAGGGCGGGAAGGAGAATATTGTCCAGCGCCGAAAGGCCCGGAAACAGATGAAAATCCTGCATGACGAGGCCGATATTGGCGGCCCGCCAGCGATCTCTCCGACCTTCCGAAAAGTCGGCGATGTTATCCGCGCCCCAGTGGACGCGACCGCTTCGCACCCGCTCCAGCCCGGCGATGATGTTGATCAGTGTGCTCTTGCCCGAGCCGGAGTCACCCGTCAGCGCAACGCGGCTGCCGGCGGCAATATCCAGCGTTTCGATGGCAAGCACAGGTGTCGTCAGGCCCGGGAAGGAGACGGCCAGATTTTCGATTTTCAGCGGAAGCATGTCTTCAAACCGTTGCGTACTCTGCCTGGCGGATGCGGAGCAGGCTGACAAAACCGGTCTCTGAATCCGTCCATGAACCCATTTCCAGTTTGCCGCGCACTTCGATTGTCTGGCTGGGTTGGGTGAAGGTCTGTTTTTCATCGAGATAGACGACGACGATGTTGTCGGGCCAGTCGCTATCGGTCGAGCAGAAGGGGCAGATCGACATTGGAATTTCGGTCAGCACGAAGAACTGCGCTTCGGCTTTCAGCGGCGGCGCCATGAAACCGCGCATGGCGATCTCCTTGCCGTTCAGCTGCTTGACCTTTTCGGAGAATTCGAGGCCGAGGACGCTGACCTTGCCGTAAAGCTCGTCGAAAGTGATGTCGCTATTGGCCTGTGCACGGCCCGCAGCCGCCAGCAGCGGCAGGCCGGACATGAGGCCGAGTGTCATGGTGAGCGCTTGGCGGCGATTGAAACGCGCCGGATGAAGCTTCTTCATGACCCTTCTCCTTCTTTTGAAATATTCGCTCATCGTCACGCTGAAAGGCGCACAATGCAAGATCGGTGGGAGGCCGAGATCAATTGCTCTCGAAACAGGACAAGGGCACGCCGGTGCGGCGTGCCCTCCTATGCGTTCAAGTCTTAGTTGGTCTGCTTTGCGCCAAGGGCGAAAGCTTCGGCGAGCGCCTTGTAGACGTCGCTCTGTTCCATGTAACCACGGAAGCCTTCAGCGCCAGGGCCTTCGGCCTGCAGAACGATGTCGTCAACGGCATGGACGCCGCTGTCTGCGCTCTTCGGGATGATGCCGGTGACGAGAACCGCGCCGGGAACATCCTTATAGGCTTCGTTGGCGACATATTCCTTCTTTTCGTTCTGGATCGCCGGAACGAAAGGAGCGTCAAGCTTCGGGCGGAAGGTTTCGTAATGGTCCGGGCCGTTGTTGGCGTTGAGGAACAGGCGACGCGATACGTCCACCTTGTCCGGATAACCGTCGCCGTCCTTGTCTTCGTAGTTCGGGAAGCCGGCTTCGGCATAGGTGCCGACCTTTTCGCGCATATCGGTGCCCGGCTTTTCGTCATCGACGGTGCCGATGATGGAAACGCCGTGCGTGTGGTCGCCGGTGACGATGATCAGCGTGTCGGGGTTCTTGGCAGCGAATTCGCGGGCAACGCCGATGGCCTTGTCGAATTCGATCGTGTCGACGACGGCGCGATCCCAATCGAGCGGGTGGGACATCTTGTCGACGTTGGCGGCTTCAACCATCAGGAAGAAGCCGTCCGGGTTTTTAGACAGGTTGTCGAGCGCGACCTTTGTCATTTCGACGAGGCCCGGCTGTTCCGGGAATTTACCGACGGTGCCCTTCTTCAGGAACTCGCGGTCAAGCGTCGTATCCATGTTGCCGGTGTGGAACAGGCCGAGGATCTTGCCGGTATTGGTGCCGGCAGCCGTTGCGAGTTCGCTCTTGCTGGTTGCCAGTGTGTAACCGGCTTCCTTGAACAGTGCGATGTAATCGTTGTCGTCCTTGCGCTTCGAGCCGGCAGTTGCCTGCGGCAGGAAGTAGGCGGAACCGCCGCCGAGAACGACTTCAGGCTTCACGTCGAACAGCATGCCATTGATTTCGGCCTTGTCGCCGCGCTTGCGGGTATGGGCGACAACGGCTGCCGGCGTTGCGTCCTGCAGTTCGGCGGTCGAGATGATGCCGATCGACTTCTTGGTCTGGCGGCGCAGCGCTTCTGCGATGTTTTCGACCTTCGGGTCGTCCGTCGAGGCGGGAGTACGATCGGCATAAACGCCGATGGCGTTCACGGCGGTCTTGTGACCGGTCATGTAGGCCGACATGGTGTTGGCGCTATCGGTGGCGACGGCGTCGGTAGCCGAGGTACCGATGAAGGCTGCCGGCGGAACCTCGTCCATGTTGAGGCGACCGTCGGCCTTACCCTCGGTCATGCCCTTGGACATGATGCGGGCAGCGGTGCGGTGAGCAACCGACAGGCCGTCGGCGATCAGGAAGATGACGTTCTTGGCCTTGGCCTGTTCCGGCGTGCCGTAAACGGTCCAGGTGACGTTCTTGGTTTCGCTGCCGGCGGCAACTTCAACCTTGTAGTCACCGGCCTTGGCGAGCGTCACGCCGCGCAGGATGACGGCCGAACCAAGGACCTTGTCCTTGTTCTTTTCTTCGGCGACGAACTCGACTTCCTTGCCGAGCGTTGCCTTGTAATCCTGGCCGTTGACGGTGATCTTGACGTCTTCCGGCTTTACGACGCTGTTGAATTCGACTTTGAAATCGAACGGCGATCCGGTCAGGATCGTCGCGCGGTTAAGCGGATAAACTTCGGCGGCCTGGGCGGCGCCGGCGAGAATGGTCGTAGCGACCAAGGCGGAAAAAAGAGTGCGCATATTCCCCTCACGGATATGTGAAAAAACGACATCTCCTCCTAGTCCTGCCGTATGACAGTTAGATGACCTCCAGGGCCCAAATGCCTAGATCAGATTTCGGTCATGAATGGCGCGGGAGCTGCTTTCCGGTGCGGGTAAATCACCAATCCGCCGCTCGCATTGCGTCCACGAGAATGCCTAGGATTTAAACATGTTTCTTTTACTCCAGAATTACGCTGGCAAGCTTGCTTCCTGCGGGTTGCTGCCGTAGCGATCAGTCAGTCGTTTCGAGCCATAGGACGTAACTCATGACCAACGGCACCACTCGTTATTCGATGTCGGGGACTTGTTTTTTCGACCTGACACCTGCGAAAGGCGGCGAACCCTATCGGGTATTCCTTTCGATTCCGGCTGTAGAGCCACCTGAAAGCGGGTGGCCACTTCTGGTGACGACGGATGGAAATGCCACTTTTCCCTTTGCTGTTGCGAGCCTGGTCACGCAAGCGCCCTATCCGACGGGCACGAATGTCGGATGGGGTGTCGTCGCGGCGATCGGTTATCCGTCGGATGAGCCCTATAACGCATTTCGCCGTGCTTGGGATCTTGGACCTCCGCCGATCAAATCCTACCCGCCCTATTTCGAAGACGGCCCACCGGTTCGGATCGGTGGAACTGGCGAACTGCTGGATTTCATCGAAAACGAAGTCATTCCGAAGGTCGCGGACATGGTGCGGCTCGACCCGGCGCGCCGCTCGCTTTTCGGACACTCGTTCGGTGGTCTCTTCACGCTTTTCGCCCTGTTTGAGCGTCCGGGTCTGTTCGCCAACTGGATTGCCGCCAGCCCGAGCATTCATTGGGAGGGAAGCGAAATTCTCAACAACGAAATGCAACGCCGCGCCGTGCCGGGGAATGCGCCGTTCCTGCATCTGTCTGCGGGAGAGTATGAGGGAGATGAACTGGCGCCGTTTCAGTACCGCAATGAAGATGCCGCCACACGCCTGGAAGGGCGGAAAACGGAGAGAACCGTGTCGCTGGCGAAAGAGATGGCCGAGCGTCTGGACAATACGGCGGACGGAATCCGAGCGGAATTCGAGGTTTTTGCCGGCGAAACACATATGTCGGTGCTAGGTCCCGCAGTGAACCGGGCGATCAGCATCGCGTTTGCGGCGAACAAATAATTCAATCCCCTGCAATCAGCCTCATTCTCGAAGGCGAAGGCAACTGGGCTCCGGCTTTGCTGGAGATATCGGCAACATGTGATGGACGGCTGCCTGAAGGCTCAGCATCTTCAGGCGCAGGATAATAGCCGAGCCCGCAACGCGTCTAGCTTGCGAGCCCGGACTGTTTCTCGAACTTAGGTATTGAAGAACAGGCTTTGGTTGAAGTCGTTCAGCACGTCTCCGGTTCGGATGATGGGCGCACTCCTGTAATGATTGAGGATCGCGCTTTCGTCGTTCGGCATGAGATAAAACTCGCGCACGATATCCAGATAGTTTTTTTCAAGGACGGTGTTGTCCGGATCGAGATTGGTGATGCAGACCAGGCCTGTCGGCGGCGCATCGAGAAGCATGACACGAAGATCCGGCCGATATTTCATCAGAAGCGGGACGATCTTCCAGACGTCGCCGGTCCACCATTGTGCATAGGGTGTGCTGGAGCCGAGCTCATACGACACGGCCTCGTTACGATGGGCCATCTCCGCATTAAGCGGCAGGCAGTCATGCAGGCAGATAACGGTATTACGCGAACTGATCCGCTCGGTCTTGTAGAAATCTCGCAACAGATATTCAAACAGGTGCATCCCATCAAGGAAACACAGGTCGGGATGCCCACCCAATTCGGCTACGGCATCGACATCCCGGAAAAATGCGTCGCTGCCCATCTGGAAAAGCCGAACCGACTTCTTGTTAGCTGCGAGATTCTGGTCGATCCTGAAATGCGGATCGACGCCGATTGCGACATCGGCAGCAATCTGGCTGAACGCCGTACCGCGGAAAACACCGATTTCGAGATACCTTTTTATCGCACGCTGGCGAGAAAGATGCGCCAGCACCTCCATATAATGGGCGCCTTCATGTTGTTTCGGAAACCCGGGTATTTCCTGTCGGCCTGCGCTAGCATCCATGTAATCGCTCCTAGTCCAAAAAGCTCCGGCCAGTTCGCTGGACGGGTTGTGTTTTCACGTCGTGTGATTGTGACCGTTTCAGATCACGGTTGACTGGTTCATCAGATCGCGCAGATAGGCTGCCTGCGAACGGGCCTTCATGGCATCCTGCCCTTTCCCCGCCAAGATGCCACGCTGCTTCGGGTCTTTGCACAATTCGATGCATCGTTCGACCAGACGCTCATAGGGTTCGATGGCCAGTCCTTCGGCAAAAGGTTGGATTTCCGGATCGGCAATATCGCCTTCGGTAAGCACGCAGATCTTGTTTGCCAGAAGATAAGAAACGCGAACGATTTCGAAGATGCCGCTGTCGGAATGGTGCATGTTGAGCACAACCTTGGAGCGGCTGATCGCCAGATCGCGCTTCGCTTCGTATTCGCCAAACAGGTGAACGACCCCCAGCCCGGCCCTGGCCAGTTCCTGCAGAATCCTGGCACGACGCTCACCGATCGAGCCATAGAACAGGACGTCGATATCCTTGTTGTTGATTGTCGGGATGCGGCTGAGCGAGGGGTGATAGCCGATTTCCAGGACGTCGACACGGTCGATGCCATGGGAGAGGAGGATTTGCTTGTTGCGGCGCGAATAGTCCAGAACAGGCAGGCTCTGGAGGACTGCCTTGTATTCCTCATTGAACCATGCGTATCCAGGCAGGATCTGTTCGAGATTGACGATCACGCTATCGGGGGGCAACATCGCAACGATGCGTGCCGCCAACATGTTCGCACCGAATACGATCGGCGCGCGTCCGGCAAACTGCGCAACATCGGTGACAACCGGAGCTGAGCCGCCCAGTTCGGAGAACGCACCGGAAAGCGATGCCGCGACTTCTGCAAAGGCCTTGCTGTGAACAAAGCCCGCCGGACTGACGATCCATATGCAGTGCCGATCCTTATGGAAATCCCAGCCGTGCGGAAACGCTTTCCCCGGAGTGGCGGTCGCGCCCTGTGGAATTTTGTCCAGGCTGATTGCCGGTTGGTTCACGGTGCTTTTCTCCAAATTGCAACTGCGCGGATCATGCTTTGAGGGTTCGTCTGTTGGATGAGGCCGCCAAAACCCGGTTTCCGAGCCAGCTAATGGAGGATAAGGAAGACCGGCTCACCCTTATCTAGACCTCACAAAAACGGACGCATCCAAACTAACGAATCATCGTCTTCCCGTATTTTGGAGTGGACGGCTTACGCGAAGCTGTTGAGGAATGGAGAGCATGGGAGAATATAGGAGGCCTGCAAATCTTAGGGTGCAGTCCAGTGCTGGTCGATGATCAGGCCATTTACTACAGTCAGGACCGGGTTATGAAGTTGCGGATACAAATGATGCCCGCAACCGGATGGCTACGAGCATCATTCCTTGTCGCCTGATCCGTGTCTTAAAGATAAAACGCAGGCGCCCGGATTCGTTGAGGCCATTTATGGGGCTGGCCTCGAGAAGGTTGCTACCGAACTGTCTGCCGCTGCTCTCCCAGTCCATCGATGCCGAGTGTAATGACATCCCCGCGCTTCAGGTAGGTCGGCGGTTTCATGCCCATGCCGACGCCGGGCGGCGTGCCTGTGGTGATGATGTCGCCGGGTTCCAGTCGCATGAAGCGCGACAGGTAGGAGACGATATGGGCGAGCGGGAAGATCATCGAGCTTGTCGAACCGGTCTGTCGGCGCTCGCCATTGACATCGAGCCAGAGACCGAGGTTCTGGACATCGGCGATCTCGTCGCGGGTGACAAGCCATGGGCCGATAGGACCATAGGTCGGCAAGCTCTTGCCCTTGATCCACTGGCCGCCGCGTTCGATCTGGTAAGAGCGTTCGGAGACATCGTTGCAGACGCAGAAACCCGCCACGTGATCGAGCGCCTGTGCTTCGGAAACGTTGAAGGCGGCGGTGCCGATCACCATCGCGATTTCCACCTCCCAGTCCGATTTCTCCGATCCTTCCGGCATAATCACGTCGTCGGTCGGTCCGGAAATGGAGGAGGGCGCCTTGCTGAACACCACAGGTTCGCTCGGGATCGGCATGTTGGATTCATGCGCGTGATCGACATAGTTCAGGCCGATCGCGATGAAATGCCCCGGCTTTGCCACGCAGGAGCCGAGCCGCACACTATCTTCCACAATGGGCACGGTGGACGGGTCGGCCTTGCGGATCCGTTCAAGGCTTGCCGGCGACAGCGCTTCGCCTGCGAAATCCGCAACTAGGCCGCTCACGTCGCGAATGCGACCTTCGCCGTCCAAAAGGCCAGGGCGCTCCGCGCCCGGCTCGCCATATCGAACCAGTTTCATAGTCTCTCCTGAAATGTAAGGGATTGGAGCAGGCCGCATTGCGGCCTGCCTTGTAGGATCAGCAGCCGTCCGGCTTACTGATTGAGCATTTCTTCCGGCAGCGACTGTTTGAAGTATGCCTCATAGACCTTGTTCAACTCGCCGTTCTTCAGATTGGCTGTGATCCATTCGTTGACCCAGGCTTCAAGCTCCGGTTCCTTCTGGCGCATGCCGACGGCCATCGGATAGGCGGCAAGCTCGACCTTGATGGCGAGGTTGCGGCCCGGATTCTGGTCGGCGACGGCCTGGGCGGTCGAAAGTGCTGCAGACATGTAATCCTGCTGGCCCGTACCAACCGCGGTGTTTGTCGTGGCCTCGTCCTCGTAACGGACGATGTTTGCCGTCACGCCCTTTTCCTTGGCCGCCTTGGTCAATTCGATATCAGCCGTCGTGCCACGGGCGACCGCGACGCTCTTGCCGTCCAGGCCGGAAGCATCCTTCAAATCTTCGGCCTTGGGGCCGAGGATCACCACCGGGATGACGCCATAGGGTTTCGAGAAGGTGATGACCTTCTTGCGTTCCTCGGTAATCGAGAAGGAAGCAATGACGAGATCCACCTTGTTGGACATCAGGAATGGTACACGGTTGGCGCCCGACACCGGCACCACTTCAAGCGTGACGCCGAGGTCCTTCGCCAGCAGCTTTGCCGTGTCGATGTCGAGACCGGTCTGCTGGGCCTTGTCGTCCAACATGCCGTAAGGCGGGTGGCCGACATCGACGGCGATCTGGATGCGACCGCGCTGCTTGATGGTTTCGAGTGCGTTGGCGAATGCTCCTCCAGCACCGCCGAGCAATACGGTCATGGCAAGGCCGCAGGACAGGACGCGGCGAGACAGTTTGATATTCATGCTTTCTCCTCCTCCATCCGCCGTCCCATGACGGCGGCAAAATCGATGCCGGTCCGTTACAGCCCGCTGCCGACGAACTGCCTGAGTTCGACGGTCTGCGGATCGTCGAGCATCGTGCCCTTGCCGGCCTCCCAGACACGGCCCTGATGCATGTAGACGACGAGATCGGCGACCTGCCGGGCAAAGGCCATTTCGTGGGTGACGAGAACCATGGTCATGCCGCCGGCCGCGAGCTTGCCGATGACGCGCAGAACCTCGCCCGTCAGCTCCGGATCAAGCGCGGACGTAACCTCGTCGAACAGCATCAGCTTCGGGCGCATGGCGAGCGAGCGGGCAATCGCGACACGCTGCTGCTGCCCACCGGACAGCTGTTCGGGATAGCTCAGAGCCTTGTCCGACAACCCGACCTGCTCCAGCACTTCGGCAGCCAAGGCGCGGCTTTCCGCAGCGTCGAGACCATTTACCTTTCTCGGTGCGAGCGTAACATTCTGCTCGACTGTGAGATGCGGGAACAGATTGTAGCTCTGGAAGACGATGCCGACTTCCTTGCGCAGTTCCCGCAGTTCGAAATCGCGGGCGCGGAGATTACGGCCGCAGACGGTCAGTTCACCGCCGTTAATCTTCTCCAGCCCGTTGATACAGCGCAGCGCGGTGCTCTTGCCCGATCCGCTTCGGCCGATCAGAGCCGCGACTTGGCCCGGCATGACATCGAGGTCGATGCCCTTCAGCACTTCCAGCGCGCCGAAACTTTTGTGTACGTCGCGAAACGAGACCATCGGCTGCGCACCGTCTTGCGGCGCGACCGGGGTGTGGACGGAGTTCATGGAAATGACGGTCATGCGTTTCTCCTGTGAAGGCGCAGCTCGAACCGGCGGGCATACCGCGACAGCGGGAAGCAGATGGCGAAATAGATCAGCGCCGCGGCGGTGAAGATGACGAAGGGCTTGAACGTGGCGTTGTTCAGGATCTTGGCCGAGTAGGTGAGATCGAAGAAACCGATCACCACCGAATAGGAGGTGTTCTTGACGATCTGCACGAGGAAGCCGACCGTCGGCGGTACGGCAATGCGCAGGGCCTGCGGCAGGATTACGTAGATGAAACGCTGCACGCTGGTGAGCGCCAGGCATTCCCCGGCTTCCCACTGGGTTTTCGGCACTGCCTGGATGCAGCCCTTCCAGATCTCGCCGAGATAGGCGCTGGAATAAAGCGTCATGGCGATCGCTGCGGCCACCAGCGCATTGACGTCGAAACCATAGATGCTGACGCCAAAATAGACGACGAACATGATGACCGGCAAAGGAATGCCCTGCACGAACTGCACATAGGCACTTGAGACACGACAGAGGAACCAGCCGCGCGAAATGCGGGCAAGCGCCACCGGCAGGCCGACGATGGTGCCGCCGACAAACCCCATCAGGGAGAGGACGATGGTCCAAAAGGCGCCCTGAACCAGAAAGCCGTATTGATCGATGCTCACACCAAGCATGGGCGATCTCCTTTCAGGCAGGCGGAAATAGAGGCGGGACAGTGGCTCATAGTGGCGTCCTCAGCTTGCGCAGGCGGGTGAAGGCAAGTTGCGCCGCGCCGTGAAGACAGAGCCGCAGCATGGTGGCGAGTGCGAGATAGAGCACCGCGATCACCAGATAGACGTCGAAGCCGCGGAAGGTGATCGACTGGACCTGATAACCGACACCAGTCAGCTCCTCGACCGAAATCTGCGACATGATCGAGGTCGCCAGCATCATCAGGATGAACTGGCTGACCAGTGCCGGATAGACCAGTTCGGCGGCCTGCGGCAGCTGGATGCTCCAGAAAATCTGGCGGCGGGTCATGGCGAGACAGTTCGCCGCTTCCAGCTGGCCCTTGGGTATGGCCTGGAAGCCGGCCCGCATGATCTCCGCCGAATAGGCGCCGGTATTGATGACGAGTGCGATGACTGCCGCATTGAACGGTCCGATGCGGGCGCCGAGCACGGCCAGCCCGAAGAACAGCCAGAACACCTGGATGATCAGCGGTGTGTTGCGGATCGCCTCAATGTAGATGGTGACAGCCGTCTGCAGCCAGCGCGGGCCGTAAAGCCGGCCGACGGCGCAGGCCGTGCCGAGCGCAAAGCCCGGTAGGATCGAGACCACCGTCAACAGGATGGTCAGGCGTACGCCACTGATGATCTCGGATCGAAAGCTTTCGAGAAAGCTGAAATCGAACACATAGTCCAAATTATTCCTCCTCCTCCCCATCAGGTCGGTTGCAGCGTGTTTCGTGTCGTCCTCCTCGACGGCACGAAACCGGAAAACTGCTCCGATTATTTTCCTTGACAGTTCGATGCCGTCAGTGAAATGACTTTTGTCGACAAAGTCAATTTCTTTCTTTGGGAGGATAAGATGAAAATTGATGTGCAGGCCGGCTCGAATATTCCAGCCGCCATTCTCTTGAATTCGCTGGATAATGTTGCCGTGGCACGACGCGAGATCGCGATTGGGGAGGCGTCCGGCGTCAACGGT
The DNA here is from genome assembly GCA_900466875.1 of Hyphomicrobiales bacterium. GTDB lineage: Bacteria > Pseudomonadota > Alphaproteobacteria > Rhizobiales > Rhizobiaceae > Neorhizobium. The sequence goes on from UBNQ01000019.1 coordinate 175,842, forward strand.
ATAGTGGCTGAAGCCGTCATTCCACGAGGTCACAAGATTGCGATCCGGCCCATTGCCAAGGGTGAGGCGGCGACGAAATACGGCCAGACGATCGGCATCGCCAGCTGCGATATTGCGCCGGGTGACCACGTTCATCTGCAGAACATCGCCATGCAGGACAGCGACGTGACGCACCATTTCTCGTCGCACGTTCCAGTGATCGATTTCGTGCCGGACGCCGAACGCCGCACCTTCGAAGGTTATCTGCGGCCGGACGGCCAGGTCGGCACCCGCAACTATATCGGCATCATCTCGTCGGTGAACTGTTCCGCCACCGTGTCCCATGCGATTGCCGATCATTTCAACCGCGGCGGCGGCCTGAAAGGTTACGACAACATCGACGGCGTCGTTGCGCTGACGCACGGGCAGGGCTGCGCCATCGGTACCGGCACAGAAGGTTACGAATATCTGATCCGGACGCTGAACGGCTATGCGCGCAACCCGAATTTTGCCGGCATCCTGATGATCGGGCTCGGTTGCGAAGTGAACCAGATCTCTCTGATTCAGGAAAAATACGGTTTGGAGGAGAGCCAGTTCCTCAGGACCATGACGATCCAGCAACTTGGCGGCACCCGCAAGACGGTTGAGGTTGCTTCCGCGATCATCGTGGAAATGCTCGACGCGCTGAAAGGAGTGGAACGCACGACCCAGCCGCTTTCCAAGCTGAAGCTGGCGCTGCAATGCGGCGGCTCGGATGGTTATTCCGGCATTTCCGCCAATCCCGCACTCGGCCATGCCTCCGATCTCCTGGTCAGGCACGGCGGTACGGCGGTCTTGAGCGAAACACCGGAAATCTACGGCGCCGAACATCTGTTGACCATGCGCGCGGTAAAGCCGGAAGTTGCGCAGAAGCTGATGGACCGGATCGAATGGTGGGGTGACTATACTTCGCGCCACGGTGCCGAACTCAACAACAATCCGTCGCACGGCAACAAGGCCGGCGGCCTGACGACGATCCTGGAAAAATCACTGGGCGCGGTCGCCAAGGGCGGTTCGATGCCGATGCAGGCGGTCTACGAATATGCTGAGATCATTGACGAAACCGGATTCGTCTTCATGGATACGCCCGGTTATGATCCCGTTGCCGTGACTGGCCAGATTGCCGGGGGCTGCAACATGCTGATCTTCACCACCGGCCGTGGTTCCGTCTCTGGTTTCAAGCCGGTGCCGACGATCAAGGTTGCAACCAATACGGAAATGTTCGAACACATGAGCGAGGACATGGACGTCAATTGCGGCGATATCGTCAATGGGCGCGAGAGTATCGAGGACGCGGGTGAGCGAATATTCGAGACACTGATCGCGGTCGCATCGGGGCAGCGGACGCTGAGCGAAATCTATGACTACGGCAATAATGAATTCGTGCCCTGGCAGCTTGGCGCGATCACCTGACGGCAGCCTGTAACGGAGAGGAACTTGGAGCGACAGCCGGCCTATCGGCGCATAGCCGAACATCTCGATGGAGCGATCCGTGACGAGCGGATCGCCACCGGCGCGATCATCAAGATCGCCGAAGTCGCCAAGATTTTCGGGTCGAGCCGTTCTCCGGTGAAGCAGGCTTTCGAAATTCTGGAGGCGCAGGGCAGCGTGCGCCCCCATGACGGACAGGGATTTGTCGTTGGTAACGACAGCGAGCCTTTCCGTTTCACGCTGACGGCCGATCACCTGACACTCGGCGATGGCAATGTGGATGCCAATCAGAGCGCCCATGACGCGCTTTATTTCAGGATCGAGCGCGAACTGATCCTGCATTCGATGTCCGGCCATCTGCGGGTCAACGAACTGGCGCTTGCGCGGCATTTCGGCATCGGCCGCACGGTGGCGCGCGATCTTATCTTTCGGGCCAACAAGCTCGGTATCGTTGCGCGGGGGAATGGCGGTCACTGGCATATCGTCGGGCTGGATGTGGATCGTTGCCGTAATCTTTATGATCTGCGCCGGGTTCTTGAGCCGGTCGCACTCGAAGCGGCAACCTCTCTGATCCCGCGTGATGAACTCGAAGCCATGCTCGGCCGCCTTGGCGAAGCCATCGCAGTGTCACCTGCTCTCGATATCGTCGATCTCGATGGGCTGGAGAACGACCTGCACCAGCGATGCCTTGGATATTGCCCCAATCCGGAAATCATCGAAGCGCTTTCCCGCACCGCGCCGACCTATATCTGCGGCAAATACCTGCAGGTCACGTTATCGGACAATCCGACGATCGAAACCTTCATGCATGACCACAAGGAGATCATCTCCTTCATGCTCGAGGGTAAAAGCAGCGAAGCCGCGCAGCGGCTTCGAGAACATCTCGATCTTTCCTGCGGCCAGATCGTCGAGCGTCTGACGGAATATATCGAGACCCGGACGACGCCGGATGTCGAATATATCTGGTGAGGTTGTAAGCGTATCGGCGGGTGTTTTTTCGCATCAGCGGTCGAGTGGATCCGATGTCGAAGGGTAGGGGCATCCTGCGGCCTACAACGTAAAAAAAGCGGCACGATTGCTCGCGCCGCCTTTCCTCCTCCAGTAGCCTGTGATCAGAAGCTGGCCCTGTAGATCGAGAGAACGTCATCGACGCTCATGTGGGCCGGATTGTTGTCCATCAGCCGACGAATGGCATGCGCGTCGGTTGCGAAACGCGGCAGGTCTTCTTCGGTCGCACCATGTTTTGCGAGCGACATCTCGATGCCGAGATCGGTGCAGAATGCGTGTCCTGCGCCACTCAAATCCGCCTGCGACAAGCCTTTTCCGAAACCGAGCGCTTCCGCCACTTCGGCCGTTTTGTCGGCCACGACCGGCTGGTTGAAAGCCAGAACATGCGGAAACACGATGGCGTTGGCCAGCCCATGCGGCAGATGCAGAAGCGTGCCAAGCGGATAGGCGATTGCATGGCCCGCCGCCGTATTCACCGGCCCAAGGCAGATGCCGCCGTAATAGGAGGCAAGCATCAGACCTTCGCGGGCCTCCCGATCCGATCCGTCCTTGACGGCGCGGGCCAGAAATTTGCCGACGAGCGAAAAACCCATACGGGCAAACCCGTCGATCATCGGATGCGCGCGCTTGCTGGTAAACGCCTCGACGCAATGCGCCATGGCATCTACGCCGGTCGCGGCGGTGACAGCGGGCGGCACGGAATAGGTGAGTTCCGGGTCAAGCACTGCAAGATCAGCGATCAGATACGGGCTTTCGACGGCGATCTTGGCGCCCTTCACCGGATCGGTGATCAGTGAACGGATGCCGGCTTCCGAACCGGTGCCGGCCGTGGTGGCGATCTGCGCCAGTCGGGTCTTACGCCCTGCCACCTTGTTGGGGCCGGCAACATCGGCCAGCGTCTGTTCGCCATCCCAAAGGGCGGCCACCAGCTTGGCGACATCCATGACAGACCCGCCGCCGAGGCCGACGACGAGATCCGGCTTTGCCGCGCGCGCCGCATTGAGCGCCGCATCGAGCGTGGCGATTTCCGGCTCGCCGGGAATAGCATCGAACAGGGCAACCTTGCCCGGCAGTTTCAACCGGTCGACAAAACCGGCAGTGATCGGCGTGGCAATCACCAGCGTCGAGGAAACGTCGCCGGCCCAGGGACCGACCTCGCCGATCGTGCCGGCGCCGACGATCAGCCGCTTGGGCTGATGCAGGATGATGACGGGGGCGCTGCTCATGCCTTGCCCCCTTTTCCGCCGGTTACCAGTTTGCGGGCATAGGCGATCGCTTCCAGCATGTTGCCATGGTTGGCGATGCCCTTGCCGGCAATATCGAAGGCGGTGCCGTGATCGACCGAGGTTCGGTCGATCGGCAGGTCGACGGAGACGTTGACCGCCGTATCGAAGGCAACGAGCTTGATCGGGATATGGCCCTGATCGTGGTACTGCGCGACCACCAGATCGAACGCGCCGGAATAGGCGCGGTGGAACACGGTGTCGGCCGAGATCGGGCCATAGGCATCGATGCCTTCGGCACGGGCTGCGGCAACGGCCGGCGCGATCTGCTCGTCATCTTCGGTGCCGAACAGGCCGTTTTCACCGCAATGCGGATTGATGCCGGCAACCGCGATGCGGGGCGCTGCATAACCGGTGCGCTTGAGGTGGTCGTTGCCCGCCTTGATCGTCGCCAGCACCCGTTCGGTGGTGGCGCGGCGGATCGCTTCCTGCAAGGACACGTGGGTGGAAACGTGGATGACCTTCAGCTTTTCCGAGGCCAGCAGCATGTAGGCGGCAGCCGATTTCGTCAGGCTGCGCAGCATGCCCGTGTGGCCGTCGTAATGATGGCCGGCAAGGTTGAGCGCTTCCTTGTTGATGGGGGCCGTCACGATACAGCCGATCACGCCGGCTTCGGCATCGCGCACCGCCTTTTCGATGAAGCGGAAGGCCGCATCGCCGGCAACCGGTGACAGCGTGCCCCAGGGCAGTGGCGCGCCTTCGATCGGCAGGTCGACGACGTAAGGGGTCAAATCGATGTCGACGTTGAGCGCCTTTCGGGCCGCTTCCAGCGTCGGCAGATTGCCGTAGATGCGGGTGGCAGCACGGTCCGCGTCGCCCATTTCGGCCAGCGCCCGCACCGTGATTTCCGGTCCGACGCCGCACGGGTCACCCATGGTGATGCCGATGATATTGCTCATGTTTATTCTCCCGCTTGTACAGCATCAGCCCAGCCCGGGGCCAGACGAACATATTTGATGGCGCGCCTGTAGTAGGTGTAGGCGATGTGAAGACTGCCGTCGGCGCCTTCCAGCAGCCACGGATAGGACATTTCCTTGTTGTGACCGTCGATGGAATTGTTCGACAGGCATGTGCCCGGACCATCCTCGACGAGGATCCGCTGCGAAAAACTCTTGGCTCCGTCATCGGAAATGCAGACGGAAACCGGCGCGCGCGGCACGCCCCAGATCGGCACGCAACCGCCATCCGGGCTGGCATCCGGGCGGTCGTCGTCCTCGCCCAACTCGTCGTAAAGCGAGGCGCGGCGGTCTGAAGACATCTCGGCATTGGTCGGGTTGCAGATCATCGCAACGCGGCCATCTTTCAGGGCGATCGCGGCGATCGAGGAATTGTTGTTGGGCACATCGGTCGCCTGCGGCACGGACCATGTATGGCCACCATCGGTGCTTTCGGTGCGATAGACGAAATCGGCCTGACGGCGGCGAAACACGGCCGCGAGCCTGTTTTCACCGATCGATACCGGGCTCATGTGCACGCAGCCGGTCGATTGATCGAGGTCTTCCAGCAACCATGTCTTGCCGCCATCCTGCGAAATGCCGACTGCAGCGCGGTCATGGCTGCCGTTCCATTTCTGGCCCGGACGCTGGATGCAGCGAAAGATCGGCAGAAGCCATGCACCGTCTTCCCGAACCACCAGCGGCGCGCGAACAAAACAGCCGCGCGGCAGATCGAGATACTCTCCTTCACCTGCCGTCAGTTTGGTCGGGTCGGACGCGTCGCGCGAAATTTCCGCCATGCGGATACGGCATTCGTCCTGATTGCCGGAAGGCTGCGAAGTGTGGAACAGAAACAGGCCGCCACTGGGCGCAGCAAACAGAACGGGGTTCTGCTCGGAATGGCTTGGATCAAAGCTCAGCCGCTGCGGTTCGCCCCACTGGTCGGACCTATCAGCCAGAACCGAAGCGAAGATCGAGATATCCGACTTTCCTTCGAGCGTGCCGCCGAACCAGGCGCAGATCAGCGCGCCATCCTCGGCCAGATGCAGAAAGGATGCGTGGTTCTGGATCATCGGTGAAGCCAGCATGGCCTCGTGTCGTCCGTTGCCGGCAGCTTTCACTGCACCGGTCATGACGTTTGCAATCTGTTCAGGCGTCATAAGGGTCTCCTCTTACCCACATGAAAATCATCCAAATAACAAAGTTGTCAAGTTTGAAAAAAATCGAAATTTGCCATTGACGATCTCGCTATACGATACATGTAATTGAAATATAATCGTTTTATGAAAGGCAATTTTGTACAAATTGATAGTTTTGAATATTTAATTTGACAAACTTAGCGATAAATCCGATGGTTTGCGCCAGCCCGCTCATGGCGACGAAAAGGACGGAGGCATCCCGACCGACGCACAGGGTTCAAGGAGGAATGCCTTCAAATCGCGTGTGCCGAGCAGGCCGGAGCGAGACGAACAGCAAGCGGTGCGACCTGCACCCAGAGGGAGGAGAATGACATGAAGACTTCGCATTTGCTTGGAGCCCTTTTGGGTTCTGTCCTCGCACTCGGCACTGGCATAGCGCCGGTTTATGCCGCATCGACGGATATCAAGATCGTCCTGCCGGAAGAAGCCGATCTGCTTGAGCCTTGCATGGCGACCCGTTCCAATATCGGTCGCGTCATCATGGAAAACGTCAGCGAAACGCTGACCGAACTCGATGTGCGCGGCAAGGAAGGCGTCATGCCCCGCCTCGCGGAGAAGTGGGAACAGACCGGCGATGGCGCCTGGCGTTTCCACTTGCGTCAGGGCGTAAAGTTCTCCGACGGCAAGGCGTTTGGCGCCAAGGATGTCAAATACAGTTTCGACCGCATTTTCAGCGACAAGAACATCTGCGAATCCCGCCGTTATTTCGGCGGCATGAAGTTCGACGTGAAGGTCGTTGACGACAACACCATCGATTTCAAGGTCGATCCGGTTCAGCCGATCCTGCCGCTGCTTCTGTCGCTCGTCACAATCGTTCCGGAAGGGACGCCACTCGAATTCATCCGCGAGCCGATCGGCACCGGTCCTTACAAGCTGTCCAACTGGACGCCCGGCCAGCAGATCGTTCTCGATTCCCGTGACGACTATTGGGGCAAAAAGCCCACCGTCACCAAGGCTACATACCTGTTCCGTACCGATCCGGCCGTTCGCGCGGCCATGGTCCAAGCCGGTGAAGCCGATCTGGCGCCGTCGATCTCGCAGGTCGAAGCCACCAACGAAAAGACCGACTTCTCCTATCTCGACAGCGAAACCGTCTATCTGCGTATCGATGGCAACATCGCGCCGCTTAACGATGTCCGCGTTCGCAAGGCGCTCAACTTGGCCATCGACCGTCAGGCCTTCATCGGCACGCTGGTTCCACAGGATGCCGTTCTCGCAACCGCTCTGGTGCCGCCGACCACGCTCGGCTGGAACCCGGACGTGAAGGTTTTCCCGTACGATCCGGATCAGGCCAAGAAACTGCTTGAAGAAGCCAAGGCTGCCGGCGTTCCTGTCGACACCCCGATCACCGTGGTTGCCCGTACGGCCAACTTCCCGAACGTCACGGAAATCATGGAGGCGGTCCAGGCGCAATTGCAGGACGTCGGTTTCAAGATCGACCTGAAGTTCGTCGAAGTCGCCGAACACGAGGTGTATTATTCGAAGCCGTTCAAGGAAGGTCGTGGTCCGACCATTGTCGCTGCGATGCACGACAATTCCAAGGGTGATCCGTCCTTCACCATGTTCTTCAAGTACCACACCAACGGTACCCAGTCGGGCTACTCGGATCCGAAGGTCGATGATCTGATTGCCCGCGCTTCGGCCGCCACCGGTGACGAACGTGCAAAACTGTGGTCGGAACTGATCGCCTATGTCCACGACGATCTCGTCGCCGATGTCGATCTCTTCCACATGGTCGGTTATTCCCGCGTGTCCGAACGCCTGGACTTCAAGCCCAGCATCGCCACCAACTCCATGCTGCAGCTCTCCGAGATCGGCATCAAGAACTAACCACCCAGTCTCTAACCGGCAGGTAAACTGCATCGCTGAGAAAACCCCTCCCAACCCTCCCCACAAGGGGGAGGGCTTAACC
>UBNQ01000018.1:0-5604 GCA_900466875.1 Hyphomicrobiales bacterium
CTCCACCACCTCCCCCGCCACCGGAGAAACCGCCGCCCGTGGAAAAGCCGGAGGACGAAGAGGAGGATTTTGGCGTGGGGATGGTGGAGGAGATCGTCTGCGACATGGAGGACGAGAAACCCCCGATGCGATCGCCAAAACCGCCGAAACCGTCGCCGCGATACCAGGTCGAGGTATAGGCTGCGGCACCGGCTGCAACGGCCGTCGCAAGCCATGTTTCGAAAGCCTCGCTCCACGGTTTTTCGACGCCGAGCGCGACCGCATAGGGCAAAAGCTTTTCGAAATGCTGCGGCGACATTGAAGGCGCGCCGGCCATGTTCATCCGGTCCTTTTCGGCCACCGTCAGATAGGTGCGCAGGCCCTCGATGTCATCCATCAGCTTGCGGCCGAGCGGCGTCGGCGCGCCCATCAGGAAGAAGAAGACGACATTGACGAGGACGAGGCCGCCAATGCCCGCGAAGACCGGCCACTGGCCATCTGCAATGCTTCCGATCGCACCGACGATAAAGGTGCCGCCGATGGAAAAGGCAACAAGACCGAATATGGCGAGCGAAATGATCGCCCCGATGCGGGCGGCAACAGTTTTCTTCCGCAGCAGCGATTTGCCGGCCTTGACCGCGAAGAAGGACCAGAAGGCACCGAAGATGATGGACGGCAATAGCAGCCCCAGATCATCCGGATCGATATCGCCGAAAATCAGCAGCGTGCCGGCGGCCAGCAGACTGAGCAGCACGCCGAGGACGACATAGACGATATTGTGCCTGTAATATTTGCCGCGGTGTTCCGCCTCGATCGCCTGACGAAAAGCCTTGCCGATCTCCTGCACCCGTTCGCCGTTCGATTTCTCGATCGCAAACGTATCGCCTGCCGCCCCCATCTGGAACAGCATGCTTTTTTGGCCGGATGGAAGATCCTTCAGCGGCTTTCTGTCACTGATCCGGACGACGACGCGCGACTTCAGGTCTTCTAGCGTCAGATAACCTTTCACCGCCAGATCGAGCAGGCTGGCTGAAAACGCCGTCCAGCCACCGCCGGAAAAGCCTTTGTTGTCGATATAGTTGACAAGCGCCGGCGAGATGCCGGCCGGCGTATCCCAGCGCGGCACGATAACGCCGCCTTGAGGATCACGTCCCACCCTGCGCCAGATCATGACGTAATAAAAGGCGACGACTGCAAGACCGCCGAGTGCCAGCAGGAGATTGAGATTGTCGCGCCACCACCAAGCGCTCTGCTGGTCTGCCGAGGGTGCCGCGACGACGCCCTTGGGGAAACCGACGACGATGGTGAGGCCCTCTTCGCTGCCCAGTGGCCGGGTCGTGGTGAAAACCGCCTGATTGCCGGTGGCGCTGATCCGCGCATCGCGGGCGGTCGAACCGTAGGCACCCGTAAAGGCGGCGGTTTCCGTGACCCTGCCGCCCGGCAAGGTTACACGCGCCGAGGCACGCGCGATGCGGAACTGCCAGCCATTGCCGGTCGCATTCCAGTAAAGCTCGTCGTGATCGTTGAAATAGCGGATCTGTCGATTGCTCTTGTAGGTGATGGCATAGGTGTGCTCGCCGGGAGAAAGTTGCGTGTTTTCATCACCGGCATAGATGCGGATGCCGCGGGAAATGGATTCGGTGTGACAGGCCTCCGACCGCCCGTCGCGGGTAACGGAAACGAGTTCGAAACCGACCCTGATCGTGCGGCCTTTGGCATCTTCCATGGTCATCGGAAAATCGCGAAAGATGCCGCGGCGGATGCGGTTACCCTCGGCATTGACCGTGATCGTCTCGGTGACCGTCAGCGCGCCATCTGCGGCGATCAGAATGTCCGAGTTGTAATTGCGGATATACTCCTCTGCAGCAGCCGGCAGGAAGCCTGCCAGAAGCAGGGTAAGGGTGACGAGGATACGCCGAAACATCAGCGGCCTCCCGTTTCAGAATTTCACGCTGGGCACAGCCCGGTCAGCCTCGTTCTCGATCTCGAAATATTCGCGCTTGGAAAAGCCGAATGGACCGGCAATCAGATTGGCTGGAAAGCTCTCGACCTTGATGTTGAGGTCACGGGCGGAACCGTTGTAATAACGCCTTGCCATCTGGATCTCGCTTTCGATCGTCTCCAGCGAGGTCTGCAGCTCGGCGAAATTCTGGTTGGCCTTGAGGTCCGGATAGGCTTCGGCGAGTGCGAATAATTTGCCAAGGGCCTGGGAAAGCATGCCTTCTGCCTGCGCACGGCCGGCGACATCGCCCGCAGGCACGGCCTGCGCCTGGTTGCGCAGTTTCACGACCTCTTCGAGAGTACCCTTTTCATGGGCAGCATAACCCTTGACGGTCTCGATCAGGTTGGGGATGAGGTCGGCACGTCGCTTCAGCTGCACATCAATGCCCGACCACGCCTCTTCCGCCATCTGCCGCGCCCGCACAAGGCCATTGTAGATGACGATCACATAAAGAGCGACGAGCGCGATCAAGCCGAGTGCGATGTACATGAAGAACTCCCCCGAGGTGTTTAGCCGCGGGGAGACTATGTCGCTAAAGCCGGATTGTCACCGGAAATTGATGATCACAGCGTTACGCTGCCTTCTCACCAAAATTCGCACCGCCGGCATCGGTCAGCAGAAACGCCTCGCCGCAGGCTTTTGCCAGCGTACGGACGCGTAAAATGTAGCTCTGGCGCTCGGTGACCGAGATCACGCCGCGCGCATCCAGCAGATTGAAGATGTGGGATGCCTTGATGCACTGGTCATAGGCCGGAAAGACACATTTGTGCAGCATCTGGTTGGCGTTGTCGCCCGGTGCACCAGCAGCGAGAAGTGCCAAACATTCCTTTTCGGCATCGATGAAATGGCGATGCAGCATTTCGGTATTGGCGTATTCGAAATTGTGGCGTGAATATTCCTGCTCGGCCTGCAGGAAGACGTCGCCGTAAGAGATCTTCTCTTCGCCTTCGCGGCCGTTGAAGTTCAGGTCATAGACGTTGTCGACACCCTGGACATACATGGCCAACCGCTCAAGGCCATAGGTCAGTTCGCCGGCAACCGGGGAGCAGTCGATGCCGCAGACGGCCTGAAAATAGGTAAACTGTGAGACTTCCATGCCGTCGCACCAGCATTCCCAACCGAGACCCCAGGCACCAAGCGTCGGGCTTTCCCAGTCGTCCTCGACGAAACGCACATCATGCAGAAGCGGATCGAGGCCGATCGCCTTCAGCGAGCCGAGATAGAGCTCCTGCAGGTTCGACGGGTTCGGCTTCAGAATAACCTGATACTGGTAATAATGCTGCAAGCGGTTGGGGTTTTCGCCGTAGCGACCGTCGGATGGGCGGCGCGACGGCTGCACATAGGCAGCTTTCCACGGCTTGGGGCCGAGCGCGCGCAAAGTGGTGGCCGGATGGAACGTGCCTGCGCCGACTTCCATGTCATATGGCTGCAAAACGGCGCAGCCCTTGTCTGCCCAGTAGTTATGGAGCGTCAGGATCAGCGCCTGGAAAGAGCGCTTGGGGTCCATATGTTCGGGCAGATCGGTCATGGGCATATCGGCATCGTTTGATTGAGGATGCGGACGAGTGCCATGCGGTGCGAGACGGGTCAAGGATTTATAGCCGAACCCACTCAGCGGAAATGACGAACGGCCTTTTCATCAATTCCTGCGCCACAGTCGATTTCGCGTCATCGGCCAAGGCATAGACAAGAATATTCGTGTCCAGAAAATCAGCGACTGGTGAGGTCAACGTTCATTGGCCTCATCGCGATCAAACTTCCAGTCCGGCGGCAGCTTGAATTTGGAGGCCTTGATGCGCTCAAGGGCCTGCAGGCGCATCTCGTCTCGCCCGATTTCCAAAACCGGTCCGTCGGCGGCGCGAACCATTATCTCATCGCCCTCCTTGAGATCGAGCGATTTTGCCACGTCGTCGGGTATCTGCACTGCCAGAGCATCATTCCACTTGGTCACGCGCATGGTCGTCTCCAGTCCACTGTCTGCGCATCATAGCAAAAAACAGGCGGATCTCTCAGCTATTCCTCTTCCTTCTTCACCCGGTACTCGCCCGTCACCGGATCCTTCTCCAGCGTACCGACGGCACCGGTCTGGCGCTCTTTTTCCTGCTGCTTGCTGCGTGCAGTCAGTTTCTCGGCATCCTTGATGAAGCGCTTGTAGAGCATCCACCCGCCGCAGATCAGCACGGCCATAAATATAAGCTGGGCCATTTCCCCTCGAAGTCCTCATAGAAAGCGCCTCGCCAAAGGCGAGACGCGTCGGGCATCAAAGCCCGTATCGGCTCCATAATGCCTTTTCTTCAATACTTGCGGCAAGTCCCGCACCCGCCTGCGCGGCGATTTCGCCGAAGGACGGTGCGCCCGAGACGACGCCGGGAAGCCGCTTGCCGAGCAGCGTGCGGGCACTGCCAATCAGTTCGAGGCGGACATCCTTGCCGAAACGGCGTTTCAGCACTTCGCGCATATCACCCAGTCCGTCGATAAGGCCGAGTTCCAGTCCTCGCCCACCGGTCCAGAACAGGCCGGAGAAAATCTCTCCGTCATCAACGAGACGCTCGCCACGGCGCATCTTGACCATGTCGATGAACACCTTGTGGATCTCAAGCTGCAGGGTCTTCAGATATTCGATATCGCTGCCCTTTTCGGGCTGGAACGGATCGAGGATGACCTTGTTCTCACCGGCGGTGTAGACGCGGCGCTCGACACCGATCTTGCGCAGGAGTTCCGGGAAACCGAAACCACCGGAGACAACGCCGATGGAACCGACGATCGAGGTAGGGTCGGCAAAGATCTCGTCACCCGCAAGCGCGATCATATAGCCGCCGGAGGCTGCCACGTCCTCGACGAAGATCAACACCTTCTTCTGCTTTTCTTCCGCTAGCGCACGAATGCGCTGAAAGATCAGCCGTGACTGGACGGGTGAGCCGCCTGGCGAATTGAGCGAAATGGCGACGACCGGCGCTTCCTTGTTGGCGAAGGCCTTTTCCAGCATGGGCGCGGCAGTCGCAAGGCTCAGCGTGGGCTTGAACTGGCTTCCGCCCGTCATGATCGCTCCATGCAACCGCACGACTGGAACGGCTATTCCTTTCTTGCGGAAACGTTTCGGCACCAAGCGACCAAGCAAACCCATTTCTTCTCCCATCATTCTTATCATTCAGATGAAGGGTGATGTATGTAATATCCCTGCAAACGCAATGGTTCTCACGCGAATTTGGACCGATCCGCGGTTTTGCCGCGCCGGCGATAGGCGGTGCGGCCGTTGTTGAGGTCATCGACATCGGCATTGAACGAGTGGCCATCCGCGCCGTGCACGATGAGCGATGCGCGGAAAATGAGCCTGGCTCTCGATCCCTTGATCGCCGTCACAAGGATACGGGTGGCATCTTCGCCGGGTCGCGGATGTACTGGAGTAATTTCGACGCCGCCGAAACGCCTGCCGCAGGCCGCCAGAATGTCGGAAATCGATTCCGGCCTGGCGATCAGCGACAATTGTCCGCCCGGCTTCATGATCGCGCCAGCCGTCCGCAGCCATGTCTCGAACAGGCCATCCGTCATCGCATGCGCCTCGGCCTTCAGGTCATCGGGCGTCTTTCGATCCCCGGCATGATTGAAGGGCGGGTTCATGATGA
>UBNQ01000018.1:5629-8659 GCA_900466875.1 Hyphomicrobiales bacterium
GGCTTTTCCCGTCAGCGTAACGTCCGCTTGGACGACTTTTACGCGGCTTGAGAGAAAGGCGTTTTCGTGCAGTTCGATGCTCTTTCTGGCATAATCCGCCATGACCGGAAATTTCTCGATCAGCATGACGCGGGCACCCTCAAGGCGAGAAGCGACCGCAAGGCCTGCAGCCCCTGCCCCGGAACCAAGATCGGCAACGCTTATGGGCTTGTCGCTTGCCACAAGCGAGGCAAGCAGCATGGCGTCTATGCCCGACCGATGTCCCTCATTTCGGGGCTGTACGACATGAAATCGACCTCGATGAAAGGCATCGATCGTGAAGGCGGGCTCTTGTAGATCGGCGTTGCTCATGGCCGCAATTCGGCCTCCAGGCCGGCATCGCGCAGAATGCCACGTGCCTCGTCCGAACGCCCTTCCTCCACCAGAAGGCGTCGCTGCAGCAGCCCGAGCGAGCCCTCCAGAACGCTCATCGACTGGTCGGCGATCAGGCAATGGATGCCCGCATCCTTCATCAGCGCCTCCGCCAGCGACAACGTGACGACGTCATTCGTGCGGATAAGCTCGATCATCAGGCACCCTTTCGTGAAAATCGCTTTATGTTTTTGTCTTGCCGCCCTATGGACCTCTTTCTATTGTCGTAGCGAAAATTCCAAGGAGGCCTGAACTTGGGCGTCGTCATACCGCTTGAAGAAGGCAAAAACAAATCGGCATCCGTCAAGCCGCTGGTCGACCTCACCAAGGCCGACATGGACAGGGTCAACCAGTTGATCCTGTCGAAGGCCGGTTCGGATGTGCAGATGATCCCGGAAGTGGCGAACCACCTGATCTCTTCAGGCGGCAAGCGACTGCGGCCGATGCTGACGTTGGCCTCCGCCACGATGTTCGGTTACCAGGGCGAAGGCCATGTGAAGCTCGCGACCTCGGTCGAGTTCATGCACACCGCCACGCTTCTGCATGACGACGTGGTCGACGAAAGCGATCTGCGCCGCGGCAAGTCGACCGCACGGATGATCTGGGGCAACCAGGCAAGCGTTCTTGTCGGCGACTTCCTGCTCGGTCAGGCGTTCAAGATGATGGTCGATGTCGGCTCGCTTGAGGCGCTCGACGTGCTGGCGACCGCCGCCGCCGTGATCGCCGAGGGCGAAGTGCTGCAGCTTTCCGTCGCCAAGAACATGGAAACGACCGAGGATGACTATCTCTCCGTCATCCGCGCCAAGACTGCAGCGCTCTTTGCCGCTGCCGCCGAAGTCGGTCCGATCATCGCCAATGCCGACAAGGCCAGCCGTTCGGCCCTGCGCTCCTACGGCATGAACCTCGGCTACGCCTTCCAGATGGTCGACGACGCGCTGGATTATGGCGGCAAGTCGGCGGATCTCGGCAAGAATGTCGGCGACGATTTTCGCGAGGGCAAGATCACCCTTCCTGTCATCCTTGCCTTCCGCCGCGGCACGCAGGAAGAGCAGGCCTTCTGGCGCAACGCAATCGAGAACGGTGAAAGCAGCGACGAGAACCTCGAAAAGGCGCTCGGGATGATCACCAGACACGATGCGCTGAAGGATACGATCGCCAGAGCCTTGCATTACGGCAAGATCGCCCGCGATGCGCTCGCGCCGCTGCCGGCCGGTCCACTGAAGGACGCGATGATGGAAGTCATCGACTTCACCATCCAGCGGGTGAACTGAAGTCTGTGGGCGCCACGTCAAGCCGCCCGCAGGATACCACTGATGCGCTGCAGTTCGAACAGGTTCTGCTGCGACTTCTCCGGTTCATGTCGTCATGCCGCGATCCCTGGTGCATTTTCGGGGGGGCGGCGCTTTATCTGCACGGTTATCGGGAGATACCCGTTTCCGATATCGACATCCTGATTACCACGGCGGACGCCGCACAGATGATGGTATCTTCGCAGGTCATGGAAGATGTGGACGGCGGCACGGATCTTTTCCGCTCCCGGTTTCTCCTGCACCCGCAACTGGGCGAGATCGATGTCGAGCTCATGGGCGGCTTCGAAATTCATGCCGATGGCCGGTGGCATCCGGTCACGATCAAGACACAGCTTGCGCTCGAACTCGGCGCCGCCACCGTGCCGGTTGCAAGCCTTGACGATACCGCAGAAATCTTCAGGCTTTCCGGACGCGAGAAGGACCTCAGGCGACTGACAGTCATCGATGAGCTCAGATACAAGACCGGCCAATCGGAAACATCCCCGCCCTGATCGCCGGCTGTTCACAGGTTGGGGAGTCGTTGCGGGCAAAAGCCGGATTTCCTTGCGGACCTGCTTCAAAAAAGCCATTCTCCTATGAATCATTCGGCGCACTCCTGCGGCGACGCGTCGCCGACACGCCAGCTTTCATGAAAGGCCCGTTTATGCGGCAGACAAACCGTCATCTCCTGCTTTCCAGCGTCGCGCTTGCGGCATGCCTGATGTTCGGTCCCTTGGCGGTTGCCGCTACGCCGGAAGCCAAGCCTGCCGAAGAGAAGGTCGTGACGTTCGAGGCTCACAACGTGAAGTCGTTTGCCGGCGCCTTCCTCGCCGCCCGCACGGCCGATGTCGATCACGATTATCCGACCGCGATCGCGCTTTATCGCAAGGCGCTCGATTTCGAACCGGCCAATCTGGAAATCCGCGAACGGCTGATGATCTCGCTTCTTCTCAACGGCGATTTTGCCGATGGATTGAACGAGGCCGAAGCGCTGAAGAGCGACACCGCCGTCGAGCGCGTGACGAAAATCGTGCGCGGGCTGGAAGCGCTGCGGACCGGCAAGTATGACAGCGCCAAGAAAATCCTCGCTTATGAAGGTCCAAACGACCTCGACCGGCTGACGCATCTTCTCCTGTCCGGCTGGTCCGATGTCGGTGCCGGCAAGGGCAAGAAAGCGATCT
This sequence comes from Hyphomicrobiales bacterium, assembly GCA_900466875.1. Classification (GTDB taxonomy): domain Bacteria; phylum Pseudomonadota; class Alphaproteobacteria; order Rhizobiales; family Rhizobiaceae; genus Neorhizobium. The sequence goes on from UBNQ01000018.1 coordinate 8,511, forward strand.
CGTCGATCAGCGGCCTCAAGGGGCCGGCATGGTTCAAGGTCTTCACCGACTATCATCTCGGCGCCATGGCGATCGTCACCGGTGACATCCAGACTGCCCGCCAGTATCTCAACAAGGCGGTAACCAACAACGACGCGGTGGCCACCGCG
>UBNQ01000011.1 GCA_900466875.1 Hyphomicrobiales bacterium
CCTGCCCCCGCAACCAAACAAACATGCAAATTCGTTCATTCCGGTTACTTGTGCTCAAGCGTCGAGCAGCTTCTCCTTCTTGTCTTCCTTATCTATCTCACCCGACGCAATCCTGGATATTAGATCGCCGACGCCTGGTCACAAGGAGCGGAAATGCCCGATACAAGGCAAGTCAGACGAGGATGCAGTGTCTAGGCTGCTAGACCATGAGCTTCCAATGCCTTGAACAATTCGGTCTCACCGACAGGTTTGGTCAGAAACGTCGCATCCGCAGGGAGTTTTACAGGATCTGGATTGTATCGGCCGGAGATAACGATGATGCGGCAATTAGGCCAACGGTCGCAAACGCGCCGAGCAAGCTCAAGCCCATCCATAGAACCAGGCATGTCGATATCGGTTACAAGCGCTGCGATATCCGTTTCAAGCATGATCGCCCAGGCTTCATCGGCGTTTGCCGCTTCAAGAACGGGATAGCCGGCATCTTGTAATGTGTCGACAAGATCCATCCTGATCAGTCCATCATCTTCCACAACCAGAAGTGGAGCCTTTGTCGATAACGCCATATCAATGCTCCTTCTGGAAGCCGGCGAGATCGGCTGAAATCGAAAACCTCAAACCGTCTGCTTCATAGTCTATCGACAACTGACAGTCCGCCGTGCCGTTGAGGCCCGCTCTGATCAAGCGGCTGCCTGTGCCTTCGATTTTGGGTTCAGACACCAGTGGGCCGCCCGTTTCCTCCCACTCGAGCTTGAAGCGATCACGGTAAGGGCCGCCGACGCGCCAGGTCAGCGCGACACGTCCCTCCGGAACCGAAAGCGCGCCATACTTCACGGCATTGGTCGCCAGCTCGTGCAGGATTAATGACAGCGAAAGTGCGGGTCGGGATCCCACGGCCATGTTGGGGCCAGCCACAAGAATGCGCGGATGTTCGGGGCTGTCATGGATGCTTGTCATCTGAGCGACCAGATCTCCAACCCTCGAATGACCGGTACCTCCCTCAATGATCGAGTCGTGCGATCGGCTGAGCACTGCGATCCGGTCACTGAGGCTCGTGCGGGCTGTCTGAGTGTCGGATGCATATCGCAGCGTTTGCGATGCGATGGCCTGAACCATGGCAAGCTGGTTCTTTAATCGATGGCCGAGCTCATAGGCTAGCAACTCGCGGTGTTTTTCCTCGGCCCTCAATTCGGTGACATCCCGGGTCTGGACGAGAATGCCTGTAATGCGTCCCTCCTGGCTACGCATTGGCTGGTATACAAGATCGATCAGACGGTTCTGCTCTTCGCCTTCAGGTCCGCGGTTGAGCTTTATCGGCAAGTTCTTTGCGATGAATGGCTCGCCCGTTGTGAAAACGGCATCGAGAATTCCGATAAATCCCTGGCGAATGACCTCGGGCACCGCGTCTGCAACCGTTTTGCCGACGATCTCGCGTCCTATGCCGACCATCGAATAATACTCTTCGTTGGCATATTCGAAAACATGGTCTTTGCCCGTCAGCATGGCGATGCCGCCCTGGCTGAGTTCAAAGACCTGCATGAAGCGCTCCTTGAGATCATCCTGAACACGGCGGGCCCGGACCTCTGATGTCGTTTCTGTACAAGCGCAGAACATGCCGAGCACGGATCCCCATGGATCCCGCACCGGCGTGTAGGAAAACGCGAAATGCGTTTCTTCAGGATAGCCGTTGCGATGCATCGTGAACTGGATATCGTCCATCGAGGTACCTTGACCGGCATAGGCCGCCGAGATGATCGGTTCGACCTGGTCCCAGATGTCATGCCAGAGGGAGTAAAAACTTTTACCGAAGGCAGCCGGATGGCGATTGCCGCACATCACAGCATAGCCGTCATTGTAGAGTGTCGTCTGGTGTGGGCCCCAGACTATCAACATAGGCTGCAGCGAGCCGAGCATGACGCTCGTGAGTGTCTTGAGCTCCGGGGGCCAGGATGACGGAGGTCCGAGCGGAGAGGTGGCCCAATCGAAGTCCTTGAAGATCGTCGCGCAGCCGCTGGGTGGAAACTGAATATTCAAAGCCGGACGTGATCCTGATTTTAAGCGGTGGCTGATATATGGGGAAGGCAGGGCGTTTGGGAAGGCTGGATCATAGTAGACGGTTAACTCGAAGAGATACGCGGGTGATTGGAGGCTGATCCCTCAATTGCAAATCCGTGAAAACTCACATCAGCAGCGGGTTGTTTCAGATCGCAACAAAGGACCGCGTTGCAGATTGCGTGAATATGCGAAGATGGACATCCAGGCCTCGTCGCCCTATTGTTATTTCCATCGTTCGCAGACTGTTAGGGCGCGACCGGCTGAGAGATGATCCGCTCTTGCCCCAAGCAGGAGTGAACCATGTCTATCTTTCTCGAAGTCACTCCTATCGACATTGAATCCTCGAATGTCGCAACTCCCCTGTCGACGCTCAACAAGGCGATCACAGAGATGGCGCGCGCGTCAACCGTTGAAGACGTGGTTGAAACGCTGCGCGTGACAGCGAGATCGCTGATCGGCTGTGACGGAATTGCTGTCATCCGCCGCGACGGCGATCTTTGCCATTATATCGAAGAAGATGCGGTCGGGCCTCTGTGGAAAGGGCAAAGCTTTCCCGTCACGGCCTGCATAAGCGGATGGGCGATGATCCATCGGCAGACTGTCATTGTGCCGGACATCGTAAAGGATGATCGTATCCCTTACGAGCTCTACAGCGATACTTTCGTGAAATCCGTTGCTATGGCACCGGTCCGCACTGAGGATCCGATCGGCGCCATCGGTGCATATTGGTCCAGACCTTATTCGCCGGCCGAATGGGAAGTGGATGTGTTGGAAGCGCTTGCGGGCGCTGCGGCCATGGCAATCGAAAAGACCCAGGCAATACAAACCCTGACCAACGTCGAGAAGCCGTCTGCATCGGATGGCGCGGAAAGCCCGGAAGACTTTTCAAAAGATATCGCGCGGGTGGCCGGCATTGCCGCAATCCCGACGATCCTCGACGTCGTTCTTCGCATGACCGGAATGGGCTTTGCTGCAGTCGCCAGGGTGACCGACGATCGCTGGATCACCTGCCAGTCGCTTGATCATGTCGGTTTTGGCCTAAAGCCGGGTGACGAGCTACCAGTCGAAAGCACACTCTGTGACGAGATTCGTGGTCATCGCCAGCCGATCGTCTTCGATGATGCAGTTGAAGAGCCGCTTTATCGCGACCACCATACGCCGCGGATCTACGGTTTGAGGAGCTATATCTCCGTTCCGATCATTCTGGCCAACGGCCAGTTCTTCGGGACGCTATGTGCAATCGACCCTAATCCGGCGAAGGTAAACAATCCGCAGGTCATCGGGACCTTCAAACTGTTCGCCGAACTGATCGGGCATCATCTCTATACAGACGAGCGTCTCAAGACGACGGAAGAACTGCTTGAACGCGAGAAGGAGATGTCTGAACTCCGTGAGCAATTCATTGCCGTGCTTGGTCATGACCTGCGCAACCCGATCGCCGCGATTGATGCCGGCACCTCGCGCCTCCTTAAAGAAGGTTGGACACTCCGCAGCCCTCTCGTGCTGAAGTTGATGAAGGCGAGCATCTCGCGAATGGTCGGACTTGTCGACAACGTCATGGACCTGGCCAGAGCCCGGATGGGCGGAGGCATTACCCTCGATCTTGCGATCGATGATCTTGGCCTCGCCCTTCGTCACGTCGTCGAAGAGCTGCAACTTGCACATCCAGATCGCGATATATCGCTCGCCCTCAATCTGCCGGCAACACTTGTCGTCGACAAATTGCGCCTCGCTCAGTTGTTCTCGAACCTAGTATCGAATGCTCTTATCCATGGTGTCGAAACAGAGCCCGTGAGGATTGTCGGCGGGGTGAATGGGCGAATGCTGGAAGTGTCCGTAGCCAATGGCGGTCAGCCCATATCACAAGAGGCGATTGCAAAGCTGTTCCAGCCATTTCGCCGCGGCGACCTGAGGCCGAGCATGCAGGGGCTAGGCCTTGGATTGTTTATCGCATCCGAGATCGCAAACGCGCATGGCGGGACGATAGAGGTGAAATCTGACGAGATTGAAACCTGTTTTACCTTCCGCATGCTTTTGAGAGCATAGGCTGATCGCCGAAGCTGAATTGAATTCATCGCTCTTGGAGCCTCAGCTTAGGTACACAACTCAACCAGATGGTTGAGATTGCCAGCATCGATTCGATTGGAACCTTCCCGACTAGAACTGCTTTTGTCGTCGTCCGCATTTTTCGCGGTCGCAGGGGCCGTCACTGACGTCTACGCGGCAAACACGAGGGGAATAGCCTTGCTGCATACAACAGAAGTATCCTTCGAGATCAATGGTGAAGCAAAACATCTGACGCTCGATAATCGCACCAGCTTGCTCGACGCTTTGCGTGAGCATCTACATTTGACTGGCACGAAAAAAGGCTGCGATCATGGTCAGTGTGGAGCCTGCACCGTGATCGTGGATGGGCGCCGTATAAATTCCTGTCTGACGCTCGCCGTGATGCATGAGGGCGACGCGATCACCACCATTGAAGGATTGGGGGAGCCCGGCAATCTGCATCCAATTCAAGCCGCGTTCATCAAGCATGACGGCTTTCAGTGTGGCTACTGCACGCCAGGGCAGATCTGTTCCTCCTTGGCCGTGATTGAGGAAATCAATGCCAACATTCCGAGCCATGTCACCAAAAATCTTACCGATCAGGTTGCGATCACGGCTGCTGAAATCCGCGAACGTATGAGCGGCAATCTCTGTCGGTGCGGCGCTTATTCCAACATCCTTGATGCGATCAGCGACGTTGCGGGAGTGAAGGCATGAGATCGTTTTCTTACGAGCGTGCGACCTCCATTGAGGCGGCGCTGCAGGCGGCGGCTCGAAACGTCGACGCGAGATTTATCGCCGGCGGCACCAATCTTCTGGATTTGATGAAACTCGAGATCGAGAAGCCATCGCATCTTATCGACGTCAATGGTCTCGGCCTCGACACGATCGAGAAATCGCCGGAAGGTGGGCTGCGCATTGGTGCACTTGTTCGAAACACCGATCTCGCGGCAGATGAAACGGTTCGCCGCGACTATGGCCTTCTTTCGCGCGCGCTGGTTGCCGGGGCATCCGGCCAATTGCGTAACAAGGCGACGACGGCGGGGAATCTTCTGCAACGAACACGATGTCCTTACTTTTACGATCCCAATCAGGCCTGCAACAAGCGGCAGCCGGGCAGCGGATGTTCTGCTTTCGGTGGGGTCACCCGTCAGCTCGGCGTCATCGGTGTGAGCGAGGCCTGTCTTGCCACCCAACCGAGTGACATGGCGGTCGCTATGCGAGCGCTGGACGCTGTCGTAGAGACGCGCGGTGCCAGTGGGGCTAAGCGTTCCATCCCGATTGGCGATTTCCATCGCCTTCCCGGCGATACGCCGCATATCGAAACGGAGCTGGAACCGGGAGAACTCATTACTGGCGTTGTGTTGCCTCCGCCCGTTGGCGGTAAGCAGATTTACCGTAAGGTTCGCGACCGTGCATCCTACGCTTTTGCCTTGGTATCGGTTGGTGCTGTTATTCATCCGGATGGAAGTGGCCAGGTCGCGGTTGGCGGTGTTGCCCATAAGCCATGGCGTGTTGAAGATGCCGAAACCGAACTTTCGAAAGGCGCGCGAGCAATGTCGGCGGTCTTGATGGAGGGAGCCCGTCCGACTGAACAGAACAAGTTCAAGATCAGTCTCGTCGAACGCACGCTCGAAGCTGTCCTGAAGGAGGCGAGGGAATAACTCATGCAGTTTGACAAGCCAGCAACGACCAATCCAATCGACCGACTGAAAGTCGTCGGCAAACCGATCCACCGCATCGATGGCGAGTTGAAAACGACCGGGCGCGCGATCTATGCCTATGAGTGGCACGACCCCAACATGCGTTATGCATACGGATATCCGGTAGGGTCAGCTATCGCCAAAGGGCACGTCACGTCCATCGACAGCGTGGCCGCGAATAATGCCCCCGGCGTTCTCGGCGTGGTCACCACCCTTGACGTTGGCGACCTCCAAAAGGGCAAGCTCAATACCGCCAAGCTTTTTGGTGGAAGCGAGATCCAGCACTATCATCAGGCTGTTGCGGTGGTGGTGGCCGAAACCTTCGAGCAGGCTCGGGCCGCAGCCCATTTGGTCCAGGTCGAATATGCGCCGGAAAAGGGGCGCTTTGACCTGAGGGTGGAATTGGTCAATGCGGGAGCTCCCGACCCGTCGACTGAACCCGAAAGTTCGGCTGGTGATTTCCAGACAGCTTTCGCTGCTGCTCCAGTCACGCTTGACGCAGAATACACGACCCCTGACCAGTCTCATTCGATGATGGAGCCGCATGCATCGATTGCCGCTTGGAACGGTGATGAGGTCACGATCTGGACATCCAGCCAAATGATCGACTGGTGGCGCACCGATCTGGCGACAACGCTTGGTGTCGACAAGGAGAAAGTGCATCTCATGTCGCCGTTTATCGGAGGTGGCTTTGGCGGCAAGCTTTTCCTGCGTGCAGATGCAGTTCTGGCAGCGTTCGCCGCAAAATCGGTCGGGCGACCGGTCAAAGTCGCGCTTCCGCGCCCGATGATGATGAATAATACAACCCACCGGCCGGCGACGATCCAGCGTATCCGCATCGGTGCCGAGAAAGACGGCAGGATCACCGCTATAGCGCATGAAAGCTGGTCTGGCGATTTGCTGGGTGGCGGGCCAGAGACCGCAGTCATGCAGACGCGGCTGCTCTACGCCGGCGCAAACCGGATGACGGCGATGAAACTTGCGGTGCTTGACCTTCCTGAAGGCAATGCAATGCGCGCGCCGGGCGAGGCTCCGGGATTGATGGCGCTCGAGATCGCAATCGACGAGATGGCGGAGACGCTCGGCATGGATCCGATCGCATTCCGTATCACCAATGACACCCAAGTCGATCCGGAAAATCCCGAAAGGCCCTTTTCTCAACGCGATCTGATTGGTTGTCTGAAGCTCGGCGCGACAAAGTTCGGCTGGGACGAACGCGAGAAACCTGCGACACGCCGCGAGGGCGACTGGATGATCGGCATCGGCGTTGCCGCCGCTTTCCGCAACAATCTCGTCATGCCGTCTGGAGCACGAGTGAAACTCGATCGCAACGGTGTGGTTACCGTCGAGACCGACATGACAGATATCGGAACCGGGAGTTACACAATCATCGCCCAAACTGCCGCCGAGATGATGGGAGTTGCTATGGACAAGGTTGCTGTTCACCTGGGTGACTCCCGGTTTCCCGTCTCGGCAGGCTCTGGTGGGCAGTTCGGGGCCAATTCCGCCACGTCCGGCGTGTATGCGGCCTGCGTCAAGCTTCGGGAAGCCGTTGCCAGCAAGCTCGGTTTCAATTCAGCCGACGTCGTCTTCGATAATGGCGAGGCTCGGTCGGGTAACCGGGTCATCGCCCTGGCAGAAGCTGCAGGAGAGGATGGCCTTGTCGGAGAAGATACGATGGAGTGGGGTGATCTGACCAAGACACACCAGCAGTCTACGTTCGGCGCGCACTTCGTCGAAGTTGGTGTCGACATCGCAACCGGCGAAACCCGCATTCGTCGCATGCTGGCCGTTTGTGCGGCTGGCCGCATTCTCAATCCTATCACCGCGCGCAGCCAGGTCATCGGCGCGATGACGATGGGGGCGGGGGGCGCTCTTTCGGAAGAACTTGCGGTCGATACGCGGCATGGCTTCTTCGTCAACCACGATCTCGCTGGCTACGAGGTGCCTGTCCATGCTGATATTCCGCACCAGGAGGTCATATTCATGGATGAAACGGATCCGTATTCATCACCGATGAAGGCTAAGGGTATTGGCGAACTCGGTCTTTGCGGCGTTTCGGCTGCCATCGCCAACGCGATCTATAACGCGACGGGAGTGCGCGTCCGGCATTATCCGATCACGCTCGACAAGCTGATTGGTGGACTGCCCGAAGTCGCCTGATCAAAATGTGGTGGCCAGTTTTGGCCACCTCCAAACCTCTGGGAAATAATCGACCATGCAGGACAGGAATACCTATTCGATCGTGAGACAGCCGCCTGGGATCGATGACTATATGCGTCTTCGCAAGATATCCGGCCTTACGCCGTTCGAAAGAGATGCTGCTGAGATCGGGCTGAAGGGTACCATCTTTGCCAGCGTCGTCTTTCACAACGAAACCGCAGTGGCCATGGGGCGACTGATCGGCGATGGAGGATGTTTCTTCCAGGTGACGGATATCGCCGTCCATCCTGACCACCAAGGTCGGGGCCTTGGTAAAATGATCCTGGCTTCAATTATGGATTATGTGGAAAGCGAGTTGCCGGTATCGGCTTACGTGAGCCTGATCGCTGACGTGCCTGCCAACCGGCTGTACGAGCAATTCGGATTTAAAGAGACCGCGCCGCGGTCCGTCGGGATGTCGTATCTTGTAAAGAAGTGAGCCGCACGGGCTAAACTCGTAACCCGTTGTCGGCTGCACTGACCGCCCGCCTGTGTGGCTACGGAGGTAGTCTCGCTTTGCCACCGCCTTTACGGTCCCGCACTTGGCAGGGCACTTCAAATCTTGCCGACGTGCGGGAACATTCGTTGGCAGCTTTCGTTTTCCGGCGTCACACAGGAGAGCACGATGGCGTATCAAGACGATCAAAATGCGATGGTTTGGGAGTTGGCCGAGAAGATAGGCTTCTGCATGCTGACGACGCAAAGTGGCTCCGATCTTCGGGCTCGTCCAATGTCGGCTTACAGCGAGCGTATCGAGAACGCGTTTTACTTTCTGACTGACGTGGCAAGCCATAAGGATGAAGAGATCGCGCGACATCCGAATGTGTGCCTGGCATTTGCTGACTCGAAAGGCCAAAAATACGTGTCGGTCTCCGGGACTGCTGAGATCCAAAACGACCGTGAGAAAATTCGCGACCTATGGGCGACGCCCGCAAAGGCCTGGTGGGAAAATGCCGACGATCCGTCGATCCGGGGGCTAAAAGTGACGCCGTCATACGCTGAATACTGGGACAGCCCCGGCACTATCATCAGCTACATAAAAATGGCGGCGGCAGCCGTCAGCAACACCCGACCGGATATGGGCGACAATGCCAAGGTCGAGATGTAGGGCACAAGCAGGCATGCTGATTGTCCATCACCTGAATAACAGCCGATCGCAACGCATTCTCTGGATGCTCGAAGAGCTTGGCCTCGATTATGAGATCCGGCGCTATCGCCGGAACTCGGACATGTCTGCGCCCACTGAGCTGAAAGCCATTCATCCACTTGGGAAGTCGCCAATATTAGAGGATATGTGCGAGGAAGGTCGCCAAACCATTGTGGTCGAAACCGGAGCGCTCTGCGAGTATCTTGTCGGGCGGGCAGGTGGCCGGCTCGGTCCGGACGACGCGACCGATCCTCTCCTGTATCGCCAATTCCTTCATTATGCCGAGGGCTCGGTGATGCCAGTCCTGTTTGCACTGCTGGTTGCGTCAAAGATCCCGATACTGGGCCGGACTGCTGCGAAGCGTATTCAGCCCATGCTGGATACCCATCTCGACTTCATCGAGGAGCAGCTTGCTTTGCGGCCCTGGTTTGCAGGCGACCAGATCACTGCAGCAGACATCATGATGAGCTTTCCGCTCGAGGCAGCTCGCCGGCGAGGCCGGGAGGGTAATTCCCGACCAGCAACAACCGCGTGGCTGGACAGCATCCATGCCCGGCTTGCCTATATCATTGCGCTCGAAAAGGGCGGTCCCTACGCCTTTGCTGCATAGGTGTCATCATGGAAGCTTTCGTCCAGATGATGATGCAGCGCCTTGGCCCTCTCGGGATCGGCCTTCTTATGTTCCTCGAGAACGTCTTCCCGCCAATCCCTTCCGAGTTGATCATGCCTCTTGCGGGTTACCTGGCAACGCGCGGAGATATGAATATCCTCGTCGTGATCGCCGCCGGCAGTGTTGGCTCACTGCTCGGCACTCTTCCTTGGTATTATCTGGGGCGTCGTCTAGGCCATGACGGAGTTCGCCGCCTGGCAGAAAAGCATGGCCGGTGGCTTACCATGTCGCCGTCGGATGTTGATGCTGCCTCTGATCGCTTCAAGCGGCACGGAAATTCCTCGGTCATGCTCGGACGGTTGATCCCCACAGTGCGGACATTGATCTCCGTTCCCGCGGGTGTCGCCAACATGCCGTTAGGGCAGTTTCTCCTCTTTTCCTCGATCGGCACGTTATTATGGACATCGGCCTTGGCTTTGGCAGGCTACCTGCTGGGACAGGCATACAGCGTGATCCAGGACTATGTGGATCCGGTTTCCACCACCGTCCTTATTATTTTGCTGGGCTACTACATCTACCGGGTTGTTACCTTCAAAAAGGAGCGGACGTGAGCGAGTGGCTAGCGTCAATGGGCGTGGAACTCAACATTGTCCCGCATCTGATCGCATTGCTCGTCGCCTACGCCCTTGCGCTACCGATCGCCTGGGATCGGGAGAGAAACGAGCGAAGCGCAGGTTTGCGCACTTTTCCTCTTGTCGCTATCGCCGCCTGCGGGTTCATTCAGGCCGCGGAAAGTGTCACCGTTGGAAATGCCGAGGCGACGGCCCGCATTGTCGAAGGCATTATCAATGGTGTCGGCTTTATCGGGGGTGGTGCCATTCTCGTTGGAAAGCTTGGAACACGAGGGACTGCGACTGCAGCGAGCATATGGGCGACGGGTGCAATCGGAACCGCGGTCGGGCTTGGAGCCTATGACACTGCCATCGTTCTCTCGATAGCGACGTTTGCCACTCTTCGGATCATGGCAAACTTCAAAGCAGCCAGAAACGAACCGGATGATGGTGGGTGATAGACAACAGCAAAGGTATGTTTCGGGAGCAAGAGATCGCCAGGCTCCGCTGAGCTGGCCACCCCCCGATAGCGTAATCATGATGTCGGGCAGACGTCGCTTCCTTGCAGGCTATTTCTATTGTTCGTCCTTTGACGGTATGCTGGTCGATCCAATCTGCACATGGCTCCGGCGCTCTTCGATATGGCGATCCAGCGCCGTGACAAGCCTATCGAGATTGTTATGCTCAACGTCGAACGCCCTGATCAAAAAGGCGGCCGCTTCTTCCCCCAAAGGGCTTTTGGGATCGACCGAGTTCTCAGCGCACCACTCCAAATGAGCGTCTCTGATTGTGTTGAGTTGGTCCACGTTAAAGATCGACGACGAATTCATAGTTTTATCATTCCTCCCAGGAACAGGATACCTCACAGCCGCTCCCGCCTAGCTGCGTATATTCAGGGGCAAGGCACGCTTCATATCATCGAGCTTTGGTCCTTCGACGGTTCGATACTTCGCGGCTATCAAATTGTAGATGCCGAACGCAGCCAGACCGACAGCCACGACGAGATACAGCGCGGAGCCGAACGGCAGTTCCCGCAGCCACTCCAGGGCATCGGCCATGCCTCCCGCTTGGTCTGGATCGACGCTGAAACCAGCGTAAGCAAACAACATTCCTGTGACAGAAAACACGATGCCCCGAGCGATCAGGCCATACATGCAGATATAGGTAAGGAGGCCGCGCCGCTTCGGTAAATTGACGTATTTCTCGAATTTGCGCAAAACGCCTTTCACCGTGGTGACGATGCCTCCCCCGATCAGGCCGACGCCGATCGCGATTGCGATATATGGTCCGAACGGCTGCGACATCACCCATTCGGCTAGCCCTTTTTCCCCTGATTCGCCGCTGCCGCCGCCTGCACTGGCCGCGTGTAAGAGGGCGTAGAAGGCAAGACCGGCATAAGTCACTGCGCTACCGAGGAGGGCGATCCGTATAAACATGGCCTTCCCGCCGTTGCCCTGCCTATCGGCGTCTGCGATAGATTGAGCTAGCCGCCAAGCGACAAAGCCCAGAAGTCCAAGTCCTATCAGACCCACCCAAACGCGTCCTAACGGTTGCTGCAGCAGGGTAGATATCGCTGATTTTGTCTCTGGTTGTCCCCCGGCTATTCCTGAGAACAGCGCGAGTAATGCGACCAAAAGAAATACAATGCCTCGCGCAGCGTAGCCCAACTTTGCCAGTAGCTCGAAACTTATCACGCTCGGCATGTTCACCTCCGGATTTTTCGAGGCATTAACGCGCGAGGACCACCGTCGTTGCCTGGTAGAGGCAATATCACTTTCCCGGCGGTTTCGTTTTCCTGCCTACCTCCAGCAGTGCAATCGATCATATTGACCAACTGTCTCGACTAGAAGACACTCTTCGATTGTATGAGGAGGAACGAATGGGTGAACAGGCTCGCTGGCGCCACATGCGGACCGCGCCGAGAGATGGCAGTCGGATACTGGTGACGATTTATCCCTCCGAGCAGGGACCAGGAGCTGTTGATCTGGCCTACTGGTCGAAGGGTGATCAATTCGGTGACGGCGGCTGGCGTTCTTCTGATTCCGCGCCTGGCTTGATCATCGAATATGCCGAGCCTGAATTGAAGTGCTGGATGCCGATGCCTGCCGCCGATGTTGATCGTATGACGCAACCTGCCTGGGAAGGCGGAAGAGACGAGGAACTTGACGGATCAGGAATTTAGTTGGCTTCACCGCACCGAGTTGATGGCGAGTTGATGCTCAAACTACCCCTCCCGCGACAGCATCCAGACCTGGCATGGACACTTGCCCACTTTCCTCGCCATCCCAGTATTCGATCGATTTCGCCGAAACCTTGATAAGGACGATGCCAGCGGTGTCTACGCCCGCGGGAAACCAGCGGTCGAGCTCATTCAGCCAATGCTGCTCGAACTGTGATTTGTCACGTATCAAGCTTGCTTCGCCGTCTATCGCCAGAAAAATGCCCGGCTTGCCGAGAAGACTGGGCGGCGCCGTAAACGTCAGCGAGACGCGCGCACTGTGATTGATATCGGCAACCTTCCTTGTATCCTCGTAGGAAAAGAACCAGGAGTCGCCGTCGTACTCGACGTCACCGTTATTGCTCATCGGGCGACTGGTAATCGTTCCGGAACCACCCGTCGTGTTGAGCATGCAGAAGTCGATCTTCCGGAGCTGCTTTGAAAGCTCTTCCAAGGTCATAGCCGTCATCAGGTTCTCCAATACTGGTGCACCTTCAGAAAACCGCTATCGACGCTATTGGTTTCTCATGTCCTCGAAATTATAGCTCGGCCCTGACCTCTCGCCGTCCTCCACTTCGTTATTTTCATCGGTAGTCCCGCCAATGACTGGCTCGACGCTGAGCGATAAAAGATACCAGCCGCCATCGGGCAAAGCATTTCAGCCCAATGCTCTCCCCGTTTCCAGCCTCTCGCAGGAACAAGCGCCGTGTTGTTTTGTTGAGCTTTAGCGAAACTTTCCGCGCAGGCCTGTCTGCCAAAAAGTCCTGACGTTGAACCGTGATCCTGCTGGAAAAGCTGTATCTGATTGCGGCGGAAATAAGAGGAGACTGAGATGAGCAATCCCGAAAATGATGCCAAGGGGCAATACGCGCCGTCCCAGGCTGATCGCAAGGCGAGCGGTGTTCATAGTGCCAAGCCGACTGTGGTGACCGGCTCGGAAGATGCTACCGTGAACCGCGATCCACCCGGCAAGAAGGCCGGAAAGGATTTCGATTTGAACTATGATCCCGCCACCTCTGACCAGGGCAAGTTCAGAGGCTGATGCGGGCGGTCCGGCGTGCCCGATTTCCCGTCGGACCGTGCTTTTACAATTGACGAGGCCCCCTGACTAAATATCGTTCGTATCCGCTACACGGATGCGAACAGGTATGGCTTTTGATGCGGGTGTTTTCGACATCTGGTCATGATGGTCGATTGAGTTCAGGACATTACATTCGGGATAGTAGGCGCAGATCGTGCCGCGCGGCAGGTTATGCGATACTATTCGCAGCCCGGCCAGTTCTCGAAGCTTGCCGTCTTCGAAATCGCTGACGAGCGAAACCAGTTGGCCTGGTTCAAGTCCCGCCTCATCAATATCTTCCGCGCATATCAGGACGACATCTCGCGTACCCTCAATTCCCCGGAAACGATCGGAATAACCGTAGATCGTCGTGTTGAACTGATCATTCGAACGCATTGTAAGCAACCGATACCGTCCCGAACGGTCTTCGAACGACAGCGCGTTCAGCCGATCCGGTGTTGTGAAAACGGCCTTCTTCTCCTCGGTATTCCAGACCCGATCATGGGCGTCATTGCCTCGGTAGAAACCGCCCGGCTGAAACATGCGTTCATTATAGTCCTTGAAGTCATTGGGGTAACTTGCCTCGATGAGATCACGGACGAGCCCGTAATCGGCGGTCCATTCGTCCCACTTGAGCCCGGGTTTGGCAAAAAGCGTTGCCTTGGCGATACCGGCCACGATTGCGAGCTCGCTTTTGAGATGTTCGGATGCCGGCGTCCGTTTTCCGGTCGAGCCGGAGATGTGCGAGAAACTGTCTTCCGTCGTAACCGATTGAAGACCGGTCGCCTGGACGTCGCTTTCCAATCGCGACAGACAGGGCAGGATATAGGCCTGCTTGCCGGGGAACAGATGGCTGCGGTTCAGCTTGGTCGAGACCATGACAGTCAGGTCCTGCTTTTCCCAGCTACACTCCATTTCCTCCTGTTCCGGGACCGCCCTCAAAAGGTTGCCGCCGAGACAGACGAAGGCCCTGACCTCGCCGGCGATCAGGTTTTTGACCGCATCCACGATCGTCATGCCATCTTCGGTCGGCGGGTCGAAATCGAAAAGCTGCTTCAGCCGGTCCATCGGAATCAGCTTCGTCTTCTCTGCCACGCCGACCGTTCTCTGCCCCTGGACATTCGAATGGCCGCGCACCGGGCAGCAGCCTGCGCCTTCGCGACCGATATTGCCGCGCAAAAGCAGCAGGTTAACCAGCATGGCGATGTTGAGTGCGCCTTGCGAATGCTGCGTCAGACCCATGCCGTAGACGCCAATGACACGTTCGGAGCGAATATAGATTTCTCCGGCTCGGCGGATTGCCTGCTCGGACAATCCGCTTTCACGTGTGATATCTTTCCAGTCGGCATGCCTGACGCAGTCGATAAAGCGCCCGAACCCGGTTGTATGCTCCTGGATGAAATCGATATCCAGAACCCGCTTCGTGCCGGCAGTCACGGCGACGTCATCGGCCTCGACGACCGTCTTGCAAACCCCGAGGATCGCGGCGATATCGCCGCCCGCCTTCACCTGCAGATACTCATCGGAGATCGTCGTCTCGTGTCCGGTCAGCATGTCGAAAGGATTTTGCGGGTTGACGAAGGAGACCA
Organism: Hyphomicrobiales bacterium; assembly: GCA_900466875.1. Classification (GTDB taxonomy): domain Bacteria; phylum Pseudomonadota; class Alphaproteobacteria; order Rhizobiales; family Rhizobiaceae; genus Neorhizobium. The sequence continues at coordinate 15,239 of UBNQ01000011.1, forward strand.
AACCCTGTTCGACGACCGGATTGAAGGTGACGATGCTGGCGCCCCGCTTCTTGGCCTCCTGAAGCGGATGCAGGAAGCGGGGACTGTTGGAGCCCGGGTTCTGGCCGAAGAAAAAGAATGCGTCGGCTTTTTCGAGATCTTCCCACACGATTGTGCCGACGGGCGAGCCGATGACCTCGCTCAATCCTACCGATGTCGTCTCGTGGCACATGTTCGAGCTTTGAGGAAGGTTGTTGGTGCCGAAAGCCCTTGCAAACAGGGCATAGAGATAGGCGGCTTCCAAACCTGCATGGCCTGAAGAATAGAATACGGCTGCGTTGGGCGTCAGCGATTTCAGCTTTGCGCCGATCTGCTCGAACGCCTCATCCCATGTAATCTCGACATAGCGGTCAGTGCCGGCGTCATAACGCATGGGATGTGTCAGGCGGCCGGTCATTTCCAGATCGTGGTCTTTCCATGCCCGCAGTTCCGCCACCGTGTGATCGTTCCAGAAATCCGGTGTACAACGGTCATTCGTCAGGTCCCACAACGTGGCCTTGGCACCGTTCTCGCAAAATTCGAACGGATGGTAATTGACCGGCTTCGGCCAGGCGCAGGAGACGCACATGACGCCACCAGGTTTGTTCTGCTTGGAGAGCGCTTCGATTGCAGTCGGTGTCGGCCATGTCTCACCATAGATGCGTGCAATCGATTTGAGAGAGCCCCAGCCTCCCGCCGGACCTGCGGATTCCGGATTTGCTATGCGATCCGCCATGAAGCTCTTCTCCCGATCGATTGTTCGCTGAAAGGTGGCCTGCGCGGCCACAGGGTGGAACGGGCGCACACATACATCGTTCCGACGCAGATTTAGGAAGCAGCGAGTGTGCGATTATCTTTGCTAGACGGCGCTGTTGGCAGGCGACGGCTCTTATCTGCATCACCGACATTTTGTTGATGTTAGCGGCCATCTGTAAGCCGATATGAGGTCCGCTCTGGATCGTGACCTCGCGATATCCGGCGAACAACAGGATGTCGTTGTCATGGACTGCGCGCCGTATGCCAATTTTACCATGAGATCAACATTTTATCGGACATAGTTGGAACCGGCGGCGATACTCGGTGACGCCGCCTCAATTACGTGATGAAAGATTTTCCAGCTCCGCCAACCTCAGAACTTGAGGTGACTGTACCGCTTAGGTTTCGTCCTCCCACGGATCGTCAGGCTCGGCCATTTTGCTTAAACCGGCCTCCATTCTTTGGTCGCCTGGCTCCAGTGCTCATGCTGCTGATCTTCCGGCTCACCGGCATGCTGCCAGAGCTCGTAAGCGCGATTGTTTATCCAGGTTTCGCGACCGTTTTGGTTTTCCATATCTAGTCCTCCCAATTGCGCTCGATTTCCGGCCACAACGGAACGTAATTTCGCCGGTTCCGCCATGGCACCACACATGGGATCAACCGTACGGTGCCGTACAAAACGCTTCATTCGGTGACGTACGGGAACTTCAGCCGAAAGGTTCCGTTCCTGAATGCCTCCGACGACATGCAGGCTGCACTTCTTAGAAGAAGGCCGGCACCCGGTTTTGCTTTCAGTCTGTCTGCTTTTGAAGCTCTGAGCTTGCCGCCACGCTCAGAACCTGCCTCCCGCCTGCCGGTATATCCGATGACGGACGTTTTTCGTCGTCATTTGTCCGGACGCGACCCAAAGGAAAACGACTATGGAAAATCCCACGACTAAATATCCCAAGCCCGAATTCGAAAAACAGTCACAGCCGTTTCCCGGTCTGGCCGGCAAGATGAACCCGAAGCCGGATCATGGTGAGACGTCCTATAGGGGGTCGGGCCGGCTGGCGGGGCGCAAGGCGCTGATTACCGGCGGCGATTCCGGCATGGGTCGGGCAGCGGCGATCGCCTATGCACGCGAGGGTGCCGACGTCGCGATTAATTATCTGCCTGACGAGGAGGCGGACGCGAGAGACGTTGTCGAGCTGATCGAGAAGGAAGGGCGCAAAGGTGTAGCGCTTCCCGGCGATCTTCGCGACGAAGCCTTTTGCGAACAGTTGATCGAGGACGCCGTCGAAGCGCTGGGAGGTCTCGACATCCTGGTGAACAACGCCGGCCGGCAACAGCAGGCGGCGTCGCTCTCGGATATTACGACTGAAGCCTTCGATGCGACGATGAAGACCAATATCTACGCGATGTTCTGGCTGACCAAGGCGGCATTGAAGCATCTGCAGCCGGGGTCGTCTATTATCCAGACGACATCGGAACAGGCATATGACCCGTCGGAGGATCTGGTCGATTACGCGATCACCAAGGCTGCGGGCTTGAGCTTCACGAAGTCGATGGCAAAGCAGCTCGGCCCGAAGGGTATTCGCGTCAACGGCGTTGCGCCCGGTCCCGTATGGACGCCATTGCAGGTCGCGGGCGGCGCCACGATGGAAAAGCTCCAGCAGTTCGGCGGAAAGACGCCGCTTGGACGTCCCGGCCAACCTGCGGAACTTGCCTCGATCTACGTCCAGCTTGCCGACAACAATGCGAGCTTCACCACGGGGCACATTTACGGCGCGGGGGGTGGAAGCGGCCAGCCGTGAGATTTCCCTGAACACGCCTGATGCAACATGGAGGATTGAGACGTGAAAGCTTTGACATGGCACGGCAGTGGAGACATTCGCTGCGAGCAGGTGGATGACCCGATCATTCAGGATGATCGCGACGCCATCATCAGGGTGACAAGCTGTGCGATCTGCGGTTCGGACCTGCATCTCTATGGCGGTTTCGTTCCCGGAATGCATGCCGGTGATGTCATGGGGCACGAAACGATGGGGGAAGTCGTCGAAGTTGGCCGGGGCAATTCGAAGCTCAAGGTCGGCGACCGTGTCGTGGTGCCGTTCACGATTTCCTGCGGCGAGTGCCGCATGTGCAAGTGGAACCTGTTCGCGCTGTGCGAACGGTCCAACCCTAGCGGCAAAGAACAGGCCAAACAGATCGGTTATCCGACGGCAGGGTTATTCGGCTATTCCGAAACTTATGGCCGCTTTCCGGGCGGTCAGGCGGAATATCTGCGGATTCCCTACGCCGACGTCGGGCCGATCAAGGTGCCGGGTGGACTGACCGACGATCAGGTTCTGTTTCTCTCCGATATCTTCCCGACAGGTTACATGGCGGCCGAGAATTGCGACATCCAGCCGGGTCAGACGGTAGCTGTCTTCGGTTGCAGGCCAGTTGGTCTATTCGCCATCAAGTCGGCTTTCCTGCTTGGGGCCGAGCGGGTCATCGCGGTCGATAACGTACCCGAGCGGCTTGCTTTGGCGCGTGCTTCGGGTGCCGAGACGCTCGATTACACGGATGCTGATCTGCAGCAGCGGATTATCGACATGACGAACGGGTTGGGCCCTGATGCAGTCATCGAAGCCGTCGGCATGGAAAGCCATGGCACCGGCGGGGTGATGGAAACCCTGCAGTCAAAGTTCTCATCCACTGAACGGCCATATGCCCTGCAGCAGGCAATCCTCGCCTGCAGGCCAGGAGGAATTGTATCGATCCCGGGCGTTTTCGTCGGCTCGGCCGTGACTGCGCCGCTCGGCGCATTTGTCGGCAAGGGCCTGACGCTCAGGACGGGCCAGACCCATGTCCAGCGCTATCTGGAACCGCTGATGGCCATGATCGCGGATGGCCGGATCGATCCTTCCTTCATCATCACCCATCGCATCGGTCTCGAAGACGGCCCCGAAGCCTACAAGACCTTTCGGGACAAGACGGACGGCTGCGTGAAGGTCGTCATTCGTCCGCACGGTTGAGGGATCGCGGCGGCTCTATCTCCTCGGCCCGTCAGAGCACGTGGCCATTGTTCGAACGTAATCGAAAAAGGATTTTTCAATGACAACGATCGTCTTCGTACACGGCATGTTTCAGAACCCCAAGAGCTGGTCTCGCTGGGTCGAATACTTCTCCGCTCTTGGCTACGATTGCATCGCTCCTGCCTGGCCGCTGCATGATGGCGAGCCTGCGGTTTTGAGGCAAAATCCACCCGCAGGCCTCGGCGAGCTCAGTCTCGATCAGATCGTCTCCAGTATCGAAGGCGTCGTCGCCCGTTACGACCGACCGGTCCTTGTCGGTCATTCCGTCGGGGGGCTGATTGCCCAGCTCCTGCTTGCCAAGGGGTATCTCTCCGCCGGTGTCGCGCTTTCCTCGGTCGCACCGAACGGCATGCTCGATTTCGACTGGGGCTTTATCAAGAATTCGGCAATCATCGCCAATCCGTTGAAGGGTGACGAGCCGATCTATATGGATGCCAAGACATTCCACGGGTCGTTCGCCAACACGCTCTCGGAGGCGGACGCCACGCTGGCATTTGAGGAAACTGCAACCCATGACGGGCGTAACGTGCTGCGGGACTGTATGGGGTCATCCGGAAAGATCGACCTTGATCGTCCGCACGCTCCGCTTCTTCTGATCGGCGGCGAGGAAGACCAGATCATTCCCGCCGATCTGAACGAAAAGAATTTCAAGGCCTACACGGATGCTGCCAGCGTCACCGAATTCCAACGTTTTGCGGGACGAAGCCACTTCATTGCCAATGAACCGGGCTGGGAAGAGGTTGCCGGGGCCGTTCACCAATTCCTGCAGAAGCACCTTCCCCTTAGCAATCACTCCGCAGTCTTGGGAGACGTGTCATGAGCCTTAAAGCGCTTGCGTTCAACGCAACCTTGAAGCGGACGGGAGGCGATCCGTCATCGACGGATCGCATGCTCGACCTGATCGCGGAGCGTATGAAAAAGGATGGCGTCGTGACGGAGATCGTGCGCCTTGCCGATCACGACATCAAGCCTGGTGTGACGTCCGACGAAGGTCCCGGCGACGCGTGGCCGAAGATACGAGAGAAGATCATGGAGGCCGACATTCTTGTGTTCGGCACGCCGATATGGTTGGGACAAACCTCCAGCGTCGCAAAGCGCGCGCTGGAGCGCATGGATGCGTTTCTTGAGGAAACCGATGACGAAGGCAGGATGGTTTCCTATGGCAAGGTGGCCGCGGTCGCCGTGGTCGGCAACGAGGATGGCGCGCATCACGTCAGTGCCGAACTCTATCAGGCACTGAACGACGTCGGATTCAGTCTCGCGCCGAATGCAGTTGCCTATTGGGTCGGTGAAGCCATGGGCAGTACGGACTTCAAAGATCTTGAGGAAATTCCCGACACGGTGACGACCACTATCGAGATGCTTGCGACGAACACAATGCATCTCGCCAGGCTTCTGCAGGAGAATCCCTTCCCGGGTTTAAGCTAGTTTGAGACGATAAGCGTAGCGTAAGACGCGCAGATCACGAGAAGAGGAGACAACAAGAGATTATTGCGGGGATTTGAGTGCGAAACTTTTGGATGTGTTCAGCAGGTGCGTCGCGACATCGAAGTAGTTGCAATCCACTCCGTCAGGTTGAGGTTGCAGATCAGCATGCTCCCTATCCCCCGCAGCGAATATGGCGATCGATAGCGATGGTGTAGATACCCTCCAGCACATCGCGATTGGAAACACGAGCGTCCGACATTGCAATCATGGATGCGCGACATATGCGTTTGTTTGACGAAACCTTGCAGCCGCTTTGGATGTGGTCGTAGAGCTCGTGCCCGGCCAGCCCCCTGCCAACGCCATGGATCAACACTTCGTAGACGCTGGAAAGCTTTCTGCCCATGACGGTCTCCTGCAGAAGATCGAAGGTAATTGTTGCCCACCAACGCGCGAAGGACTTGCACGGTTGCATTGTACGGTGAGGTCTGTCGGAACCGCGTATGAAACCCCGAAATGCAGAAAGGGCCGGAACATGGGCCCGACCCTTCAAACATAAGACCTCGACGCCGGTACATCCGCGGTCGCCAAGCACCAGTGAGGAATGACGCGGCGCGGTTTAGGTTCCACGTCCATACGCTTGTTTGCAAGATGCAGGTCCGCTGCGCTAACCGGCGCAGATTGCGGCAGGCTTGGAAAACCATCCGCCGCCGCTAGATCTTGTCTGGGACCGGAATGGAGAAAAATTCATGACTGAAGCTACCCGTATAGTCCTCGCCAGCAGACCTTCAGGCGCACCCAATGCCGAAAATTTTCGGACGCAGCGCGTGGAGCTGCCCGACGCGGCTGAGGGAGATGTCACCGTCAGGGTTCTGTATCTGTCACTCGACCCATATATGAGGGGAAGGATGAGTGACGCGAAATCCTATGCGGAGCCCGTTCCTATTGGCGGGGTGATGGAAGGTGAGACGGTCGCTGAAGTTCTCAAATCCCGGCACAGCGACTTTGCCCCGGGAGATATTGTTCGCGGTCGAATAGGCTGGTGCTCGCATGCTGTGATCGGCGGCGACAAGCTGCGTCTTGTCGAAACCCATGGCGCGCCCGTCTCTGCTGCCCTTGGCGTCCTGGGAATGCCGGGCTTCACGGCCTGGAGCGGACTGAAATTCATCGGTAAACCTCAGCCGGGCGAAACGGTTGCCGTGGCGGCGGCATCCGGGCCTGTTGGATCAATGGTTGGCCAGCTTGCAAAGCTTGCCGGTGCAAGACCCGTCGGTATTGCCGGCGGCCCTGAGAAGTGTGCCTTCGTGAAGGATGAGCTGGGTTTCGATGCGGTCCTGGACCATCGTTCCCCCAGCCTCTCGTCGGATCTGCAGACGGCCTGCCCGAAGGGCATCGATGTCTATTTCGAAAATGTAGGCGGACATGTCTGGGATGCCATCCTGCCGCTGCTCAATCCATACGGCCGCGTGCCGGTCTGTGGGCTCGTCGCCCATTACAATGGTGCAGGAGCGGGAAACGAGGACAGGCTTCCTACCACTATGGGGGCAATCCTGCGCAGAAGCCTGACCGTTCGAGGCTTCATTCAGACGGAATTTGCGGCAGAGCATTTTGCGACGTTTCTTGCCGAAGTTGGTCCGCGTGTTGCGTCAGGCGAGGTCCGCTACCGGGAGGATATCGTCGAAGGTATCGAGAATGCGCCCGAGGCGTTCATCGGCATGCTCACCGGAAAGAACTTTGGAAAGCTTGTTGTTAAGGTCAGCGACCTTTGACGGGAAAGCGGGAGGCGTGTTCCGGGCGCGCCGCCCGCCGAGGAATGTTCCGCGCCGACGCAAGGGCAAACCATGGAACTTTAACTGATCTGGCGGATTTTTCCGCACATGGATGCGCACCTCGACAAACACAAACGTCTCGCAGACGACCTACGTATCGCAGGTAGCATCATTCATGCGCTTTACCTGAGGCTGAAGGCCGAGCGGGAAACCCGCGAGGCGATCATCGACGCGGCCCAATCCGGTGCCGGACCGGAAGTCCTGGAAGCGATTGCATCCGATCCCGTGCCCGCAATCGATGAACTCGGAAAGGACGCGACCGTCCGTGCTCTAGTCGATAGTTTTTCAAAAAGCCCTGCAGGCCGATCGTCGAATATCTTAGAAATCGGCCGATAAACCATGGCTGCCAAGCTTTCGACATACCAAGGCAAACGCGATTTCAGGAAGACAAAGGAGCCTTCCGGCGATGTGGAGGTAAAACCTTCCAATCGTTTGCGATTCGTTATCCAGAAACATGACGCGACCCGGTTGCATTACGACTTGCGTCTCGAGCTCGATGGCGTCTTCAAGTCCTGGGCGGTGACGCGCGGGCCGTCACTTGATCCGACAGACAAGAGGCTGGCAGTGGAGGTCGAAGACCATCCACTCGACTATGGCGACTTCGAAGGCACAATCCCGAAGGGTGAATATGGCGGTGGCACGGTCATGTTGTGGGATCGTGGATACTGGGAGCCGGAAGGGAATACACCTCCCGAAAAGGCGCTTGAAAAAGGCGATTTCAAGTTTGTTCTCCATGGTGAGCGTCTGCAAGGCAGCTTCGTGCTCGTCCGGATGAAACACGACAGAGACGGTGGAAAGCGCATCAATTGGCTTCTGATCAAGCACCGTGACAACCATGCGGTAAACAGAAACGGCGGCGCAATCCTCACGCGCGAAAAAACATCGGTTGCCTCAAGCCGTGACATGGCGACGATCGCAGCCGGCAAGGGGGCAAAGCCGAAACCGTTCATGCTGAGCGCACCGGTCGTCGGGGCAGATGCAGTATGGGACAGTAGTGAAGGTTTCGCTGCCGAAGAGCGGAAGAACCGTCAGCCGGCAAAGGCAAAGAAAGCCAGTCGCTCCGCCATAAGTGCTATGCCGATTTTCATTCCGCCACAGCTCTGTAAATCGCAGGACAGACCACCCTCGGGATCCGGATGGCTGCATGAGATCAAGTTCGACGGCTATCGCATCCAGATGCGCATCGAGGCCGGCAAGGTTAAGCTCATGACACGCAATGGGCTGGATTGGACCAATCGCTTCAAACAGATCTCCGCGGGCGCAGAGAATTTTCCCGAAGCTATCATTGATGGCGAGATCTGTGCACTGGACCACAACGGCGCTCCCGATTTTGCGGCACTTCAAGCTGCGCTATCGGAAGGCAGAACCGAGAACTTGGTCTACTTCGCCTTTGATCTACTGTTTGTCGACGCTCAGGATTTGCGCGAGCTACGGCTTGATGATCGAAAATCCCGGCTTGAAGCATTCCTAGCACGAGCCGAACCCGACCCCTTGATCCGGTATGTCGAACACTTCGACACAGGCGGAGATGCCGTACTTCGTTCCGCATGCAAACTTTCTTTGGAAGGGGTTGTCTCGAAGAAAGTCGATGCGACCTACCGATCGGGGAAAAGCGATAGCTGGGTAAAGTCTAAATGCAGGGCAGGGCACGAGGTGGTCATTGGCGCTTACGCAACCAATGGCAGCCAGTTCCGATCGCTTCTCGTTGGCGTCTATCGTGGGAAACATTTTGTTCATGTCGGCCGTGTGGGGACCGGATTTGGTGGTGGAAGAGCGAAAATGCTGCTCGATATCTTGAAGCCAGTTAACACCGCACGTTCGCCTTTCACCGGGATTGGCGCACCGAAGAAAACCGAAGGCATTCACTGGGTAAAGCCTGTTCATGTTGCGGAAATCGAATTTGCGGGATGGACTGCAGACGGACAGGTGCGGCAGGCTGCATTCAAGGGATTGCGGGAAGACAAGCCGGCCGATGAGGTGACCGCCGAAAAGCCGTCACCGGCGGATCAGCCCACAGCGGTAGCGGAACCCGTAACCAAGTCCGGACCGGCGGGATCCGGGAGGAAGAGCGCCAAGGCGGAAGTGATGGGCGTTCTCATCTCAAATCCCGACAAGCCGCTGTGGCCGGATGAGGACCGTCCGGTCACCAAGGAGGATCTGGCCCATTATTACGCAGAGGTCGGTGAATGGCTGATCGCCCATGTGCGCGGCAGGCCGTGCTCGGTTATCCGCGCTCCTGACGGCATTGAAAAAGAGCAGTTCTTCCAGCGTCATGCCATGCCGGGAACATCCAATCTTCTGGAACTTGTCAATGTGTCCGGTGACAAGAAACCTTATCTGCAGGTTGATCGCGTCGAGGGACTCGCGGCATTGGCTCAGGTGGCGGCGGTCGAACTTCACCCGTGGAACTGCCAGCCCGACGATCCGGAGGTGCCAGGCCGTCTGGTCTTCGATCTCGATCCCGGTCCGGATGTTGACTTTTCCACGGTCGTTGAAACTGCCCGTGCTCTTCGCGACCGACTGGATGATCTCGGTCTCATAAGTTTTTGTAAGACAACCGGCGGCAAGGGACTACATGTCGTCACCCCTCTCAAAGCCGGTAAAGGCGGGTCGATCGACTGGGATGATGCCAAGGATTTCGCCCGTCGCGTTTGCGAGCAAATGGCGCAGGATCAGCCGGACCTCTATTTGACCAAAATGTCGAAAAAGCTCAGGACAGGTCGGATCTTTCTGGACTACCTGCGTAACGACCGGATGGCGACTGCGGTCGCGCCGCTGTCGCCGCGAGCAAGACCGGGCGCAACGGTGTCTATGCCGCTTACGTGGAGCCAGGTGAAATCTGACCTTGATCCCACACGCTTCACCATCCGAACCGTGCCGCCGTTGATTGCAAAGAGCAACGCCTGGCAGGATTATCTCCAGTCCGAACGGTCGCTTTCAGATGCCATCAGACGGTTCGACAAAGCCAGTTGAAGCGTCGGTCCATCACGTCTTCCTGGATCGGCTGCTGTCGGCCTCCACGGATTTTCGAAGCGCGTCCATGATATTTATTACGTTGCTTGGCTTTTCATTCTCACCTTCCGTTGGATCTGGCCTGTTCGGTGCAGGAACTTTGCGCTTCTTCTTTTTCGACTTGATGATGTCGAGAAGGCTCTCCTGCACCGGATCAGAGACCATCTTGGCGTCCCAATGGCGGGTCTGCTTCTTGATCAACTTACGGATCAGGGGAAGCGCTTGCTTTTCCGGTTTCGCCTTGTCCAGGCCATCGAAATAGCCGCTTGCCTCGCGCACCTCGTCGCCATACCTTAGCGTCCACAGGACGATGCCCCTGCCGCGTGGCTCAAGCATCACTGCGCGCTCGCGGCGACCGAGCACAAGTCGGGAGATTCCGACCATTTTCTGCTTGTCCATTGCGGCGCGGATGATGGCGAACGCCTCTTCGCTGACCTTGTCGTTCGGCGTCAGGTAATAGGGCTTATCGAGCCAGATCCAGTCGATCTCATCACGCAGCGTAAAGACGGAAATGTCGATCGTCCTGGTGCTTTCCAATGCGACATGATCGAGATCTTCATCCTCGAGCATGACATATTCGTCTTCGCTGCGCTGATATCCTTTCACCTCGTCCCGTTCGCGAACGGGTTTGCCGGTCAGTGAATCCACATACTGACTTATTACTCGATTACCCGTATCCCGGTTCAGCGTATGAAACCTGATCTTCTCGCTGTCGGACGTAGCAGGTGTCATCTCTACAGAACAGGTGACCAGCGACAGCTTGAGGTAGCCTTTCCAATAAGGGCGGAACGCCATTTTCTCGAGCTCCCTCTCACCCGGCCTTGCGGCGTGACGATGCCGTGGTGGCTGTCGCCTTGTCGCTTTTGGCGGTCTTTTTTCGCGATGTATTGGAGTTTGTAGACTTGGGTTTGTTAGCCGCTTTCCTGGTCGCGCCAGCACTGTCTCTAAGGGCCTGGAGCAGGTCGCTTGGTTTCGATGCCTTTGGAGATGCCACTTTCTTGAAAGGCTTGCCTTCAAACTTCGCCTTTACGAGTTCCGCCAGCGCTTCATCATAACGATCGTCGAATTTGGACGCATCGTAACTGCCCTTCTTCGTTGCTATGATATGCGACGCCAGATCAAGCATTTCCGTGTCGATCCCGATATCTGCCATATCGCCGAAAGCGTCGTTGGCGGACCGCACTTCGTAATCGAAGTTCAATGTGGTAGCGACGAGGCCGCTGCCATGAGGCCGGATCAAAACAGTCCGCAGGCGACGAAACAAGACGGTGCTCGCAATCGCTGCAACCTTCGCTTCCTGCATTGCGTTTCGCAAAAGCGAAAAGGCTTCCTCGCCTGTTTCCTGCGGTGCAAGGTAATAGGGCTTGTCGAAATAGACATCATCGATCTCGTCACAAGGGATAAATGCGCTGATTGCCAGCGTCTTGTCGCTGTCGGGAATGGCTGCTGCAATCTCTTCGGGTTCCAGTACGACATATCGGCCGTTGCCGATCTCATAGCCCTTCATCTGATCGTCGTGTTCAACGAGTTTGCCAGTTTCGCTATCGATGAATTCCCGCCGCACCCGATTACCGGTCTTGCGATTGAGGATGTTGAAGCTGATCCGCTCGGATGCTGAGGCCGCCGTATAAAGTGCGACGGGGCAGGTGACCTCACCAAACCTGATATGACCTTTCCAGTTGGCGCGGGGGCTGGACATGGAACGCTCTTCCTCGATTTGACCATTGCAGTAAACTCGTCGATCCGGCGAACCGTTCCAGGGGGCTGAAGATCAACAGTGGGAAGACCGAGTGGACGGTCGGTCTCGCCAAAAGAAAAGCCCGGCACGCAGCCGGGCTAAAATAGATATCCAGTTTTCAGTGCCGATGTTCCGGCATCTGTTTGAGCTGATCCTTTGTCCAGGCGGTAACGGCATGGACATCGCCATCCTCATCTCGCATGAATTGAAGATCGGTCAGCGGGACAGCGACCGGTTTGGCACCGATTCCAAGAAAACCGCCGACATCAATGATCGCCGTGCTCTCGGCTCCTGCTCCATGGATGTGGTCGACCTTGCCGACCTTGTGGTCGTCGGCACCATAGATCGTTGCGCCTTCGAGGACTGCCGGTGTGAGTTCCGTGGAGCTCAGGCGAACATGATTGGTGTGGTCCATCTCGTTTCCTCCTTATCGTGATGTGCAAGAGGAGAACCACGCTTGGGTCGCTTTGTTCCGGTGGCGGCAACGCCGAGCGGTCATATGATCGTACGACTGCGCAAAGCCTCACGTCACGCTCAAGGTTCGTGGATGGGGCAGCGATTGAAATTCTGGCGAAAGTCCGAAGAGTGCTGGTAAGCAGCCTTGCGCGCGCGGTTGATGTTACCGAGCGGGCGATGAGCGGAAAGGCCGGTCCAGACACTGAAACGCATTTCTTCATCGACCCTTTGGACCTTGTCGGCGCTCCAGCTATCCTGCGGGCCTGCCCTTATCGTGGCAACGGTGACGAAAGGCGCCTCCTCCTCGCTCCACTCCACCGTAGGATCCTCGATCGGCTGCCTGTCTATGTCGCGACAGAGCTGCACCTGGAATTCCCAGGCAGCATCGACAGTCTGCATCTCCGCTTGGATAGTTTCACGAATGGCATCCTCGGAAACACTGACATCGATTTTCTTGCCGGTAAGCGCGGTCAAATCCTGTGACACGGGTTTCAGTCGGAATTTCGCGACGTATTCGCCGTAGCGAAATGGAGTGACACTGAAATAGGTCTCGCCCAACGGATTAACATTCGGCGCGCCGCCCAGGGATTGTATCTTCGGGCTTGCCACGCCTACGGCTTCGAGCGTGTCGTTAACCGTCTGAAGCACGCTCGACATGACCGTTTTCGTCCCTTCCATCCGGTCGGTAGTCTTCGCCAGCATCTTCAGATTCCCAAGAAACTGCTTTGCTGTTTTCGACTGGAAAACCGGGCCGTTCACCATGATAAAGTCTTGATTTCTGCCTTCTGCATCGGGCAGTCGGTTGCCGTCGACATCAAGCACCTTGATTGCCAGACCGCGCGGCAACGACACTGCATCCGGCAGAATATCGCCAGCATTGGTCGAAATACGCAGATAGACCGGATGGTCCTTCGAATGTTCAAACAGACCTTGCGCCAATTCCTGCGGAAGGTCGCCGCGGACCGACATCACGCCTTTGAGAATGCCATGGGCTTTCGCATGGACCGATCGAACCGCGTGGCCGTAATCTCCGGAAGTCCTTTCCAGGATTGTATTGAAAGCATCATTCAGGCCGTTTTCCGTTTCACGCTCATCCGGTTGCAAGCTCTCGAGATCGGGTGAATAGTGGACGGGCTTCGGAATGCCGACAGTGACGGTTTCGGTCATGAAACTTTCCTTATGTTGGTGAAATGCGGGGGCTTGGCCACTTCCAACAAGACTGTACTTGTTAAGTTCCAGGCCGACGGAAGAAAGGGCGGGAGTGTGGACACTTCTGTGATCATCAGAGTTTTCCGACCGATCATGTAAAGGCAATCTAGCTGCATTACGCGGCGGGAGGCACAGGTTCGGCCTTGTCTCACAGGAAAGCGGATTGCCGGCAGGCCCTGCGAGTTCAACGTACGTTAGCGTACCGAAACAAACTAAGCGGAGGTTTGTTTTCTTTCCGTAGGGTCAGGTGAGGAAACAAAAAATGATTAAAATTCTTGCGGTTACGGCGCTTTCCCTCGGCCTTGCAACTTCGGTAATGGCTCAAAGCTCTGACGGTGGAAACAGCGGCGGCAACGGCGGTGCCAATAATGGCTCCGGCAGCAGTGATACGAACAATGGATCGACGGGTTCATCCGGCAATAGCGGCTCGAACCAGGGCGCTGACCAGGGCAGTTCAAACAGTAACTGTGGTGCACCAGGCGGCGTCTCCACCGATGGCAAGGCACCGGAAGGTTCGACGGGATCAGGTGTCAGCAATCCCGGTGCCGGCACAGCGGGCACGTCCTGCTGATTCCAGTGGAGTAGCCCCGCCGAATTGGCGGGGCTTTCCCGAATAACGCATGACGTCTGCTAAGCCTTTGCGGAGAGTTATGTACGATATGGTACTGATTTCTGCTCATCCTTGCCGCGTAATAGACCGGTGTTATCTTTGTGCCGTCGCGAGGTAGGCAATCTCGAGATCGGTGGGGTATCGACCAATCAGGGGTGTGTTGTTCGGCTCCACCGAATTTGCCCGATTTCTCGGGCCGGTGAAGAGATGTCTGCGCAACCCCGCGTTTCCGAGAAACAGCCAGTTTTCGAATCTTCCGAGCGACGGGTAGGCTTGCTCCCAGATACGCTAAAATCTGGAACGATTGTCATGTTCGATCGTTCGCCGGACCTACTTAACCGTGGCAGATTCTCACTATGGTCATCACGGTACGCTGTATCTCATTGGATTATCTTTGCGTGCCGAAAGGAGATTGGGTTGGCAAGCCATCCAGCGGCGGAAGAGGATACGGAATTGCGGCAGTTCCTGATTGGGATTGGCCGCGGCGCGACCGGTGCGCTGCTGTTCGGTCTGCCTATGCTGATGACGATGGAACTTTGGCAGCTCGGCTTCTACATCGAACGCGATCGGCTCCTGCTTCTCGTTCTTGTCAATTTTCCTTTGTTGGTGGCACTCGCGCACAGTGTCGGGTTTGAGAAAACCTACACTCTTTCGCAAGCCTGCCGCGATGCGATGATCGCCTACGGACTTGGGATACTGATGAGCGCGATAATTCTTCTTCTTTTCGGCGATCTCAAATTGACCATGCCGTTATCGGAAGTTGTTGGGAAGATCGCCATCCAGGCCGTCGCGGCCAGCATAGGCGCGCTTCTTGGACGCTCGCAGCTCGCTGACCAATCCGGATCAGGCGACGCTACTGATGACAACGACGTCAAAGGCGAAGGGGCGGTGAAGGATCAGATGTCGGGAAACTACGGTCAGGAACTGTTTCTGATGGCTGTCGGTGCGCTTTTCCTCAATCTTAACGTTGCTCCTACTGAGGAAATCATCCTGATTTCCTACAAAATGACTGCTTGGCATGCTCTCGTGACAATCGTGGCATCAATCGCGATCATGCATGCGTTCGTTTATGCTGTCTCCTTCAAGGGAACCCATCAGGCACCGGCAGATACTCCCTGGTGGCATATCCTGGTACGCTTTACGCTTCCGGGTTATATCGTGGCGATGGCGGTCAGCATCTGCGTGCTCTGGCTATTCGGTCGGCTGGATGACAAGGCGATCACTCAGATGCTGATGTCCTCTGTTGTTCTGAGCTTCCCCGGTGCAATAGGGGCTGCGGCAGCGCGGCTCATCCTTTAGAGGACATGGCATGGCATCACGTTCCAGCATCGAGGGGCGGCAAGGGCATTGGGTCGAGTGGGCCACCGGTGGCCTTTCGGCCTTGCTCGTGCTTGCGATGGTCGGGGTGATTGCGTGGGAAGCCCTGACGGATAAAAGAACACCGCCCGAACTGGATGTCAGGCTGACAAGTCGGTTCCAGGTCGCAGATGGATATCGCGTGACCTTCGACATTTCCAACAGGTCAACGACCACCGCCGCGAGCGTTGTCGTACGAGGCGAAATCCTTGACGGGGGCGAGGCGCTGGAGGCGGTGGATGTGACCTTTGATTACGTTCCGGCAGAATCCAAGTCTTCCGGAGCAATCCTGTTTTCGCAAGATCCCGGAAGTCGCGATGTGCGGATCCGTGCGTTGGGCTATACCGATCCATGAGCTTGGATAAGTGCCACCTATAGACACCTATAACTCAGTGCGAATTGGGAATTTCTACAAGTCTCAATGCGTTCAGGCCCCCGCAACCAAACACTTTTCCAAAATCAAAATGCTCACAATCAAGACAAAGCCCCTGACGGGGCTTTCCCGCGTTCCGAAACACGCGAATTCCCAACTCTCATGTCGCTGAAACAAATTTTGCTCCCGCGTGCAAATTGTTGTTGCTCGCGAGAGCAAAACTTGCAATGCTTCGGGTTCAAGGCAGTTGGAGCTGCCGTCTGGGAGGATAGAGTGCTGAAAATCGGATTGCTCGGCGCGGGTCGTATCGGCCGCGTGCATGCCATCAATATTGCCAATCACAGCCGCAGCCAGCTGGTTGCAGTGTCGGATGTCAACGAGGAAGCAGCCCGGTCGCTGGCCGATGCCTATGGCGCAAGGGCCGACAGTTCCGAGGCGATCTTGGCGGATGCGTCGATCGACGCGGTGCTGATCGCCACGTCCACCGATACCCATTCGGACCTGATCGAAAGAGCTGTCGCCGCCGGCAAGGCAGTGCTGTGCGAAAAGCCGGTCGATCTTTCGCTGGAGCGGGCGCAACGTTGCCTCGATGCGGTGAACACGGCCGGCGTGCCCGTCATGATCGGGTTCAATCGACGTTTCGATCCCAATTTTTCCGCGATCAGGGCGTCCATAACCGCCGGCGAGATCGGCAGGCCGGAGCTTCTGTCGATCACTTCCTTCGATCCGGCACCGCCTCCGGTGGCCTATGTCAAAGTCTCGGGCGGCCTGTTCCGCGACATGATGATCCATGATTTCGACATGGCGAACTTTTTGATGGGCGATCTGCCGAAGACGGTTCATGCCGCAGGCACGTCCATCGTCGATCCGGAGATCGGCAAGGCCGGCGATGTCGACACTGCCGTGGTGACACTGACCTATGCCGACGGCCGGATTGCCGTCATCAAGAACAGCCGAAGGGCTGTCTACGGATATGACCAGCGGGTGGAAATCCTTGGATCGGAAGGGCTTTTATCGGCCGGAAACGTGCTGGAAAATACCGTATCGAAGGCGACGAAACAGGGCGTGACCAGCGCCAAGCCGGAATTCTTTTTCCTGGAACGCTACATGCGCGCCTATGCGGCGGAATGGGATGCGTTTGTTGCAGCCATTCTCGATGGCGCCGCCATTCCGGTTTCGCTGAAGGACGGCGTTGCGGCACTGGCGCTTGCAGAGGCTGCGACAACATCCGCGAAATCGGGCCAAGTGGTCGCTTTGACCTGATGGGTCGGTGGCGACGGCCGATGTCGTCGCCCTGAAAAGGATCGCCGCGGAGCAGGGGAGTGCTCCGCGGGCTTTCGGTTCGCGAGAGCCGGAGGAGGGGCTGGAGATCGAGGAGATCATCCATGCCATGGGCGCCTGTCATGGCGACAGCCTATACATCGAAAGGCAGACCACGTGACGAAGAAACTGGATGTCATCACCATCGGCCGCGCCGGCGTCGATCTTTATGGCGCGCAGGTCGGCGGACGGCTGGAGGACATGGGCTCGTTCGAGAAATATATCGGCGGCTCGCCCACCAATATCGCCTGCGGAGCCGCGCGGCTGGGATTGAAGACGGCGCTGATCAGCCGCGTCGGCAACGAGCATATGGGCCGCTTCATCCTCGAGCAGCTGACACGCGAGGGCGTCTCGACCCAGGGCGTCAAGACCGATCCCGAACGGTTGACGGCGCTCGTCATTCTCGGAATCCGCGACGATACGCAGTTTCCGCTGATCTTCTACCGTGAGAACTGTGCAGACATGGCGCTGTGCGAAGACGATATCGACGAGGATCTTATCGCATCGGCCCGTGCAGTCGTCGTCACCGGGACGCATCTGAGCAATAGCCGCACCGAAGCTGCCGTCCTCAAGGCGTTGAAACTGGCGCGCAAACACGGGCTGCGCACTGCACTCGACATCGATTACCGCCCCAATCTGTGGGGTGTCGCAGGTCATGGCGATGGCGAAAGCCGGTTTGTGGAAAGCGCCAAGGTGACGGCCAAATTGCAGGCGTCGCTGCATCTGTTCGATCTCATCGTCGGCACCGAGGAAGAGTTTCATATTGCTGGCGGCTCGACCGATACGCTGAAAGCGTTGAACGCTGTTCGCGCCGTCAGCGCCGCGACGCTGGTCTGCAAACGTGGTCCGCTGGGCGCTACCGCCTTCGAGCATGAAATTCCCGTGAGCCTCGATGAGGGGCAGAGCGGGCAGGGGTTTCCGATCGAGGTCTTTAATGTGCTCGGGGCCGGAGACGGCTTCTTTTCCGGTCTTCTGCGTGGCTGGATGACCGGCGAGGACTGGCCGACGTCGTTGAAATTCGCCAATGCCTGCGGCGCCTTTGCGGTCAGCCGTCACGGCTGCACGCCGGCCTATCCGAGCTTCGAAGAGCTGGAGTTCTTACTGAAACGCGGCGTGGTACGGCCCGATCTGCGTAACGATGCGGAACTGGAACAGCTGCACTGGTCGACCACGCGGCAGCGGCGTGTGGATGGCGACTGGTCGACCATGCGCGTCTTTGCCTTCGATCATCGTGTGCAACTGGAGCAGATGCCGGGATACACGCTGCAGAAAGGGGCGGGTTTCAAGGAGCTTTGCCTCAAGGCGGCACTTCGCGTGCAGGCGGGCAAGCCCGGTTACGGCATTCTGTGCGACAGCCGGATCGGTCGCTCGGCGCTGCATCGCGCCTCGGGCTCTGGATTGTGGATCGGCCGGCCTGCCGAGTGGCCGGGCTCACGGCCGCTGACGCTGGAGCCGGAACTGGGCAGCGATTGCGGCACGCTTTCGGAATGGGCGCGCGAGGACGTGGTGAAGGTTCTGTGCTTCTGCCACCCGGACGATGATGCGGCGATGCGCAGCGAGCAGGAGGCGGTGGTCAAGCGGCTGTTTGAGGCTGCACGGCGCAATCGCCTCGAATTCCTGTTCGAAATCATTCCGTCCAAGGTCGGCCCCACCGACGACCGGACCGTCGCGTCGCTGATCCATCAATTTTATGCGGCCGGCATCTATCCCGACTGGTGGAAACTGGAGCCGATGAAGACTGCGGCCGGCTGGCGCAATGCCATTGACGCCATCGAGGCACATGACCGGTTTACGCGCGGCATCGTCGTGTTGGGGCTGGATGCGCCGGAAGAAGAGCTTTCGGCCAGTTTCGAGGTGGCTGCGCAGTTCGATCTCGTGAGGGGATTTGCGGTTGGCCGCACGATTTTCGGCGATGCGGCGCGGTCGTGGCTGGCGGGTGACATGACCGACGAGGCGGCCATCGAACATATGGCGCAACGTTACGAGCGGCTGTGCCGGATCTGGAACGCGGCGCGTGAAAAGGCACGGGAGCAGGCAGCATGAGCACGGCGAGACTGACGGCGGCGCAGGCCATGGTGAAATGGCTTTCGGCGCAGATGACAGAGGACGGCGAACGGTTCGTCGATGGCATCTGGGCGATTTTCGGTCACGGCAATGTTGCAGGCCTCGGCGAAGCGTTGCAGAAGGCAGGCAACAGCCTGCCGACCTGGCGCGGGCAGAACGAACAGACCATGGCGCATGCGGCGATTGCCTATGCCAAGGCGAAGAAACGTCGGCGCGTGCAGGCGGTCACGTCCTCGATCGGGCCGGGCGCCACCAATATGGTCACGGCGGCCGCACTCGCTCATGTCAACCGTCTGCCGGTTCTGCTGATCCCCGGCGACGTGTTCGCCAACCGCCGGCCTGACCCGGTGCTGCAGCAGGTGGAGGATTTCGATGATGGCACGGTGTCGGCGAATGACTGCTTTCGCCCGGTCAGCCGTTATTTCGACCGTATCACCCGTCCCGAGCAGTTGCTGACAGCCCTGCCACGGGCGTTGCGTGTGATGACCGATCCCGCCAGTTGCGGACCGGTGACGCTTTCTTTCTGCCAGGACGTTCAGGCCGAGGCTTATGACTGGCCGGATGCCTTTTTCGAGCCAAAAGTCTGGCGCATCCGCCGGCCGGAAGCGGATGCCCGTGATCTCGATGAGGTGGCGAAACTCATTCGTTCGGCGAAAAATCCCGTCATCGTTGCAGGCGGCGGGGTGATCTATAGCGGTGCGGAACAGGAGCTTGGCGATTTCGCCAGCCGTCACGCGATCCCGGTGATAGAAACGCAGGCGGGAAAGTCGGCACTGGCGCAAAGCCATCCGATGAATTTCGGGGCGGCCGGGGTCGATGGTTCGGCTGCCGCCAATGCACTCGCCCGCAAGGCCGATCTGGTGATCGGCATCGGCACGCGCTTTCAGGATTTCACTACGGGATCGTGGTCGCTGTTCGAGGCAAAGGACCGCAAACTCGTTTCGATCAATGTTCAGGCCTATGACGCCGACAAGCATGGCGCGATCGGTCTGGTTGCCGATGCCAGGGTGGCGTTGACGGCGTTGGTGGAGAAACTTGGCGGACATCGCGCGTCCGAACCGGATCTTGCATCCCGCAAGGAATGGCTCGCGGCTGTAGACCGTCATTGCGCTGCACCGTCGCAGGATGGCCTGCCGTCCGATGCGCAGGTGATCGGGGCGGTACAGCGGGCAACCGGCGAAGACGCGATCGCCATGTGTGCGGCGGGCACGATGCCGGGCGCTTTGAAACTGCTGTGGCAACCGAGCCAGGGCGGCTATCACATGGAATACGGTTATTCCTGCATGGGGTACGAGATCGCCGGCGCCATGGGGCTGAAGCTGGCGCGACCGGAGCGCGAGGTGATCTGCTTCGTCGGCGACGGTTCCTACATGATGGCCAATTCGGAGCTGGCGACGGCAGTCATGCGCCGGGTGCCGTTCACGGTCGTCCTGACCGACAACCGGGGTTATGGCTGCATCAACCGGCTTCAGCGCGGTACCGGCGGAGAGGCGTTCAACAATCTCTACAAGGACTGCAATATCGAGCAGCAGCCGGATATCGATTTCGTCGCTCATGCCTCCGCGATGGGGGCAGCTGCCGTCAAGGCGAAGGATATCGGCGACCTCGAGGCGCAGATCGCGGCGGCCCGCACCCGCGATATCCCGACCGTCATCGTCATCGACACTGACCCGACCGACGGTCCGGGCTTCGGCGATGCCGGCCATTGGTGGGACGTTGCCGTGCCGGAAATCGGCACGACCGACAAGCTGAAAGAAGCCTATGCGCGCTATCTGACAAGCGCTGCCAGGCAGAACACCGTGAATTGAGGAACAAGAGATGATCCGCTTCGGCACCAACCCCATCGCCTGGGCCAATGACGACGACCAGAGCCTCGGCGCCAATATTCCGACCGAACAAATACTTCTCGAGGCGAGCCAGATCGGCTTCGACGGCATCGAAAACGGCCATCGCTGGCCGGACGAGCCGGGGGCGCTGAAGCAGCTTCTCGGCTCCCACGGTCTTGCCTTCGTTTCCGGCTGGTATTCGCTCAACCTGCTCACCCAGTCTGTCGAGGCGGAAAAGGCGGCGATCCAGCCGCATCTCGACAAGCTCAAGCACAATGGTTGCACGGTCTGCATTGCCTGCGAAACATCGAACAGCGTGCAGGGCCTGCAGGCGCCGTTGTCTGAGAGCCCCGTATTGTCGGAGGCGGAGATGAAGGCGTTCGGCGCTAAGGTGGAGGCACTTGCGGCGTTCACTGCGAGCCAGGGCATCAAGCTCGTCTACCATCACCACATGGGAACCGTTGTCGAAACGCCGGAAGAGATCGATGCGTTCATGGCGGCGACCGGTCCCGAGACGCAATTGCTGTTCGATGCCGGCCATTGTTATTTCGGCAGCAACGGGCGTGATCCCGCACCGATCCTGTCGCGTTATATCGATCGGGTCGGGCATTTCCATGCCAAGAACGTACGCCCGCAGATCATGCGACGGGTGCGCGAGGAGGGACTGTCCTTCATGGACGGCGTGCGCGCCGGGGTGTTCACCGTACCAGGAGACAAGGAGGGGGGCGTCGAATTCGAACCGCTGCTGCAGATCCTCGAAGATGCCGGTTATCACGGCTGGATCGTCATCGAGGCGGAGCAGGATCCGGATGTGCGCAATCCCTTCGAATACCAGTCGCTCGGCCTGAAGACCTTGAAGGCCGCGGCCGCAAGGGTCGGTCTCGTCTGAGGACATAGCAGGAGTTTTCGATGCCCAATCTTCTTCATCGACCTTTCGGCAATCACGGCAAGGTTCACCAGATCACGCCCGCTTCGGCCGGCTGGCGATATGTCGGCTTCTCGCTCTACCGGTTGCGGGCGGGCGAGACGGCGGCGGAGACGACGGGTGATCGCGAGGTCATCCTGGTGATGGTCGAGGGCAAGGCAGTGCTTCAGGGAGCAGGGCGCGACTGGGGCGTGCTGGGCGACCGGATGAGCGTCTTCGAACGGACGCCGCCGCATTGCCTCTACCTGCCCGATGGCAGCGATTGGAAGGCGGTGGCAGAGACCGATTGCGTGATCGCGGTCTGCTCCGCGCCTGGCAAGAGAGGTCACGAGGCGCGCCGCATCGGGCCGGACGGCATCACGCTGACGCAGCGCGGCGAGGGGACCAACACCCGTTACATCAACAATATCGCGATGGAGAACGAGGATTATTGCGACAGTCTTCTGGTGACGGAAGTGTTCACGCCGGCCGGCCATTGGTCGAGCTATCCGAGCCACCGCCACGACGAGGACGATTTTCCGCGGATCACCTATCTGGAAGAGACCTATTACCACCGGATCAATCCGGCCGACGGGTTCGGCATCCAAAGGGTCTATACCGATGACCTGCAACTGAACGAGACGATGGCGGTGCATGACGGAGACGTGGTCTGCGTGCCGCGCGGGCATCACCCCTGCGGCGCGCCGCATGGTTTCGAGATGTATTATCTCAACGTGATGGCCGGTCCTTTGCGGAAATGGCGGTTCGTCGCCGCACCACCCGTGGAACACCTGATGCGCTGACTGCGAATGAGCCAATAGGCCACGAATAGCAAGCGATGGAGCCGGGCACTCCTTTGGAAACCGATCTGACCTTGACCTGGCCGCTGTCTACGCGGCAAAGGCTTTAGCCGCTGAAGCCCAGGCTTTTCGAGGCCATCTGTCCGGCATCCAGCAGCATTCGGACATAGGTGGATTTGCGTGCGGGGTCGAAGCGGAACAGCGGGAATGAAATGCTGATTGCTGCGATCGATTTTCCCAGATGATCGCGGATCGGCACGGCCATACAGCGCACGCCCACCTCGCTTTCCTCCAGTTCCTCCGAATAGCCATCCTCGCGGATACGGATCAGTTGTTCGCGCAAGGTCTCCACGTCGGTGATCGTTTTCGGCGCCAGTTTTTCGAAGGACATTTTCGAAAGCCGCTCGGAGATCTCGGTTTCGTCGCGGAAGGCCAGAAGCGCCTTGCCCAGCGACGTGCTGTGAAGCGGGTTCCGCTTGCCGAGCGGAGAATTCATCGAGAGGCTGTAGGCGCTGTCGTATTTGTGGATATAGGCCACGCGCTGTTCGCGTTCGTCCATCACACCCAGATTGATCGATTCTCCGGTCTCCCGCGAGAGCATGCCCATGGCGCGGTCGGCGACCTGCAGCAGATGGGTCTGGCCACGCAGGGTGCGCGCGCCCAGCCCGAACAGTTTGAGGGTCAGCCGGTATTTTTCCGTTTCCTCTTCCTGCTCGGCGTAACCGAGATCGACCATCGTCTGCAGCAGTCGATGGGTGGTGGCTTTTGAGGTCATGGCGCGCTGGGCGATGTCGCCAAGGCTGGAGCGGCCTTCTTCCGCCAATGTTTCAAGAACCGAAAAGACTTTCAGGACCGCAGCGACATTGTCAGATTTGTTACGCGAGGTGTCGGACATTTATCGCTCCAAAAAAATAGAACTGCATTCTGAAAATATTGTCACGCGTTGTCAAGTCGCGCCAAACATCGATAATATGCGGTGAAATCAGCGGAAAACCTATAGTCCTTGCGGTTTGAAAGGTTTGGCTCGATAATTCCTGAGCCCCCATTGCATTTCATTTTTTTGTATGCTTCCTTCATTTTCAGAATGAAATCGCATTCCGATTTCGTGATCGGGCAAGGAGACCCGGCAGTACTGGAGGGATCTGGCTTTGACTATGCATGCGCTGCTGCGGCAGAAGAGTTTTGTTGCGCCCAGACAGGATGTCGTTGGCCTGATCCAGCGGCTGGCCGACAATCTCGTTGCCATAGAGGACAAGACGGGCGAATTCCTGCTGCGTCTGGAAGACGGACGGGTGATCGACACCAAGGGCTGGGCCGGCTGGGAATGGACCCACGGCATCGGACTCTACGGTCTCTTCAATTACTGGCAGCAGACCGGCGACCAAAAGGCGCTCGACATTATCACGTCTTGGTTCGATGCTCGTCTTGCCGAAGGCACTCCGACCAAGAACGTCAACACCGTCTGCCCGTTCCTGACGCTTGCATGCCTTTATGAGCTCAATCCCAATCCCGCCTGGAAGCCCTATCTGGAAACCTGGGCGGAATGGGTGATGCACGAAATGCCGCGCACGAGCGAAGGCGGCATCCAGCACATCGTCTACAACAACGTCAATCATCAGCAGATGTGGGATGACACGCTGATGATGAGCGTCATGCCGCTCGCCAAGATCGGCCTGCTGCTCAACAAGCCGGAATATGTGGAAGAGGCGAAATACCAGTTCCTCATCCACACCCAGTATCTGGCCGACCGGAAGACCGGCCTGTGGTTCCATGGCTGGACCTTCGAGGACAAGCACAATTTTGCAGAGGCGCTGTGGGCGCGTGGCAATTCGTGGATCACGATTGCCATTCCGGAATTTCTCGACCTGCTCGACCTGCCGGAAGGCGATGCCTTCCGCCGTCACCTGATTTCGACGCTGAAGCGCCAGGCGGAAACGCTGGCAGAGCATCAGTCGTCCTCCGGGCTCTGGCACACGCTGATCAATGACCCGCAGAGCTATGTGGAATCCTCGGCGGCTGCCGGCTTCGGCTACGGGCTGATGAAGGCCGTGCGCAAGCGCTATCTCGGGCCGGAATACCTGGCCGTTGCGGAGCGTGCCGTGCAGGGCGTGATCGGCCATATCGATGCGGCCGGCGAGTTGCAGAACACGTCCTTCGGCACGGCCATGGGGGCCGATCTCGATTATTACCGCCAGATCAAGCTGACGGCGATGCCCTATGGACAGGCGATGGCGATCCTCTGCCTGTCGGAATATTTGCGTTCCTACATTTAACGATCCTCCCGGGTTATCCGGGTTTTCATGACCTTGTGATGCGTCCGGCGCTTGCGCCGGACCGGTGTACGCTGCCCTTTTAGGAGGAGGAAAGCATGCCTTCGCACTCTGTTTCCGAAATCACCTTAGCTTATATCGGCGGCGGCTCTCTGAACTGGGCCCAAGTGCTGATGGCCGATATGGTGCATGACCGCAGCCTGGCGGGTGAAATCCGACTGTTCGATCTCAATCTCGAAGCCGCACAGCGGAATGCGGCGATCGGCAATCGCCTGTCGCAAGCCCATGGGCTTTCAATTCGCTACACTGCCAGCGAAACCATCGCCTCGGCCCTCAAGGGCGTGGACTTTGTCATCGTTTCGATCCTGCCGGGTTCGTTCGACGACATGGCCAAGGATATCGAACTGCCTGAGGCAGAGGGCATTCTCCAGTCCGTGGGCGATACGGTGGGCCCTGGGGGGCTGGTGCGCGCCATGCGGGCGATCCCGGCCATGGCGGAGATCGCCGAAGCAATCCGCACTTATGCGCCCAAGGCTTTTGTCTGCAATCTCACCAACCCGATGTCGGTGCTGACCGGCGCGCTTTACGCGGCTTTCCCAGATATCAGGGCCTGGGGCGAATGCCACGAGGTCACCAAACTGCGCCACATCATCGCCTGGCTCGCCAATCGGGCGGAAGGCTCGATCCGCTACGGTTTTCGCGATGTGCAGGTCAATGTACTTGGCATCAACCACTTTACCTGGGTCGACCGCGCCTTCGTGGGCGGCCGCGACTGGCTGCCGGACTATCTCAGCTTCGCGGCGGAAAATCGCGAAAAGGGCTGGCGGGCGGTGCCGCTCGATCCGGCCGATGAATTCCAGCGCTATTTCGAGGACATCAACAGGGTCAAGTTCGATCTTGCGTCGCGCTTCGGCATTGCCGCTGCGGCGGGAGACCGGCATCTTGCCGAATTCCTGCCTTCAAGCTGGTATCTGAGCCGTTCGGCCGAATGGGGTTTCGGTCTCACGCCGGTGGACTGGCGCCGCCGCGACCAGGCCAAGCGGCGGGAGGATGCACGCGCCGCCGAAGCCGCCAACGGAGTTCCATCGCTGCGGGCCGTATCGGAAGAGGCCCTGGTTGGGCAGATCCGCGCGCTGACCCGCGGCGAGACGCTGATCGTCAATGCCAACATGCCCAATACCGGACAGATGGAAGGTTTGGCGCCGGGAACCGTCGTCGAGACCAATGTCCTGTTTTCCGGTCACGGGGTGCGCCCGGTCCATGCCGGCCGGTTGCCGGCCGCGGTCGAGGCCCTGGTGAAACCGCATGCCGAGCGCCAGAACGCCGTGTTGAAAGCGGTGCTTGCCGGCGATGGCGTAACGCTCGAAGGCCTGTTCCTTTCCGACCCGCTGGTCACGCCACTGGGTCAGGACCGCGCCGCAAAACTGTTCCGAACCATGGTTGCCGCGACTGCCGCACGCCTGCCGGAAAACTTGAGGAGGCTTTCTGCATGAGTGGCGACAGTCGACTTCTCGGCTTCTGGTATGTTCTGCCGTACCTGATCGGCCTCCTGGTTTTCACGGCCATCCCGTTTCTCGGATCGCTCTACCTGTCGTTCACCGATTACCGGCTGATGCAGGGCATGGATTTTGTCGGACTGCAAAACTACACCGACATTCTGACCAGCGACCGCACGTTCACACGCTCATTCAAGGTGACGATGCTTTTTGTGGCGCTGACCGTGCCGTTGAAACTGGCGTTCGCGCTTTTTATCGCCAGCATCCTCAACGCCAAGCTCAAGGGCATCGGCTTTTTTCGCACCGCCTATTACGTGCCTTCCATCCTGGGCGGCTCGATCGCTGTCGCGGTTTTGTGGCGCTACATGTTTGCCGATGTCGGCATGGTCAACATGATTTTGACCGGGCTCGGTTTCAAAGCCATCAACTGGTTCGGCAATCCCGGTACGGCGCTGTTCACCATCACGATCCTGCGCCTGTGGCAGTTCGGCTCCGCCATGGTGATCTTCCTGGCCGCGCTTCAGTCGATCGACAAGTCGCTTTACGAGGCGGCGGCCATCGATGGTGCAAAACCGTGGAGGGCATTCTTCGCCGTGACCCTGCCGCTTCTGACGCCCGTGATCTTCTTCAATCTGATCATGCAGATGGTTCAGGCCTTCCAGGAGTTCAACGGACCTTATGTCATCACCGGCGGCGGCCCTCTGAAATCCACCTATCTGCTGCCGCTGTACATCTATGAAATGGCCTTCAAGAAATTCGACATGGGTTATGCCTCCGCCATCGCCTGGGTGCTGTTCGCAGTCATCATGGTGCTGACGCTGCTCGCCTTCTGGTCGTCGAAATACTGGGTCTATTACGCCGGCGACAAGAGGAGCTGACCATGAGTGACAGTATCATTCACTCCGACGACAAGGCCTTCGAAGAGGCCCAAAAGTATCTCGCTGTGCAAAAGCGCCGGCAAAACATCACGCTTGCTATCCGCTACACCATCCTGACGGTCGTTGGCCTCATCATGCTGTATCCGCTGTTCTGGCTGATTGGCGCGAGTTTCATGACCAATGAGGAAATTTTCGGCAGCGCCGGTTTCATGCCAGCCAACCCGGTCATGGACGGTTATATCGAAGGCTGGCAGACCTCGACGCCCTACACATTCGGCCGCTTCTTCTGGAACACGTTCCTGATCATTGCGCCGAAGACGATCTGCACGGTGATTTCCTGCACGGTGGTCGCCTACGGGTTTGCCCGTTTCGACTTTCCCGGCAAGAAGATCCTGTTTGCCGCAGTGATCGGCACGCTGCTTCTGCCGAACGTGGTTACCCGCATCCCGCAATATATGCTCTTCAACGAACTTGGCTGGCTCGACAGCTACCTGCCGCTGTGGGTGCCGTCCGCTTTTGCCGGCGATGCCTTCTTCGTCTTCCTGCTGCTGCAGTTCCTGCGATCAATTCCGCGTGACATGGAAGAAGCGGCCCGCGTGGACGGCGCCACCAGCTTCCAGGCGCTGATCTATGTGGTCGTACCGATGCTGGTGCCGGCGATGATCTCGGTTGGACTGTTCCAGTTCATGTGGACCATGGACGATTTTCTCGGTCCGTTGATCTACATCTCCTCGGTTGAAAAATTTCCTGTTTCACTGGCTCTCAAACTGTCGATCGATACCGCTGAATCATTCGAGTGGAACCGTATCCTTGCCATGTCAGTGCTGACGCTTCTGCCGTCGTTGCTGGTGTTCTTCATGTCTCAGAAATACTTCGTCGAAGGCATCTCTGCCGGCGGCGTAAAGGGGTAATCCAATGGCTCAGCTTACTATCCGCAACCTCGAAAAGGTCTATAGCGGCACCGTGAAGGCACTCCATGGCATCAATCTCGAAGTCAAGGACGGCGAGTTCATGGTCCTGGTCGGCCCTTCCGGCTGCGCCAAGTCGACGACGCTGCGCATGATCGCCGGGCTGGAAACCGTCTCCGGCGGTCACATCACCATCGGTGAGAAGGTGGTCAACAATCTGCCTCCGGGCGACCGCGGCATCGCAATGGTGTTCCAGAACTATGCGCTCTATCCGCATATGAAGGTGCGCAAGAACCTCTCCTTCGGGCTCAAGCTGGCCGGTGAAAACAAGGAGGAGATTGCAAGGCGTGTTGCGGAGGTGGCCGAGGTGCTGGAAATCGAGCCGTTGCTCGACCGCCTGCCCAAGCAGCTTTCCGGCGGACAGGCGCAGCGCGTGGCGCTGGGCCGCGCGCTGATCAAGAAGCCGGAAGTCTTCCTGTTCGACGAGCCGCTTTCGAACCTCGACGCCAAGCTGCGTGCCTCCATGCGTGTCCGCATCACCGATCTGCATCGCCGACTGAAGGAACAGGGGCAGTCATCGACCGTCGTCTACGTGACCCATGACCAGGTGGAGGCCATGACCATGGGCGACCGGATCTGCGTCATGAAGGACGGCCATATCATGCAGGTGGACGATCCCGAGACGCTTTATGCCCGTCCAGCCAATGCCTTCGTCGCAGGTTTCATCGGCATGCCGGAAATGAACCTCGTCAACGCCACGCTTACTCAGGGCGAGAGCGGCCCGGTCGTGACCTTTGGAGATCAGTCGATCCAGTTCGGAAAGGAACTCGCCGGGCGTCTGCAGCCAGGAATTGTGGGCGACGTCACTTTCGGCGTGCGGCCGCAGCATTTTCGCCTGGCAGAACCGGGTGAGGATGCTCTGCTGGCCAAGGTCAGCAAGGCGGATTTCCTTGGTCATGAGGTCGATGTGCATATCACCATCGGGGGCCAGCGCTTTACCGTCGTCCTGCCCGTGGAGGAATTCCGCAAAGCCACCGTCGACGGTGTCATTCGCATTCGCCCGGAAGAGGAACGGGTTTTCGTCTTCGACCGCACAAGCGGTCTGAACGTCAGCCTCGCCTGAGGGCGCAGCTGGCGACTATGTCACCGATGCAGGGTTTCAGGAGGAAAAACGCATCATGAGCAAGAAATCGGTATTGAATGTTCTATCTCTAACACTGGCCGCTTCCGTGGTGGCAACGAACTTCGCTGCGGCGGCTGATCTGCGCATGTCGTGGTGGGGTGGTGATGGCCGCCATGTCGCCACGCAGAAGGCGCTGGAGTATTGCACGGGCAAGACCGGGCACAAGGTCAAGGCCGAGTTTGCCGGCTTCGAAGGTTATCTCGAAAAGCTGACGACACAGATGGCCGGCAGCACCGAGGCCGACATCATCCAGGTCGACTGGCCTTGGCTCTTCCAGTTCTCCAAGGACGGTACCGGTTTCGCCGATCTCAAGCAGTTTTCCGGCGAGCTTGACCTGACCCAATGGAACGACAGCCAGCTGGCGCCCGCCAGCATCAACGGCAAGCTGAACGGCGTGCCCGTTTCGGTTACCGGCGCCACCTTCTATTTCAACGACGAAATCTATAAGAAGGCCGGCATAGAGACGCCGAAAAGCTGGGATGACCTTGCTGCGGCAGCCAAGAAGCTCAATCCGCAGGGCCTTTATCCGTTCGATACCACCCGCGTCATCCTTATGCTGATGGTCGAAGCCTTTGCGGCGCAGATTTCCGGCCAGGAATTCGTCAAGCCCGGAACCAACGAACTGGCATGGACGGCGGAAGATATCGCCGGCGCCCTCAAGCATTACCAGTGGATGGTCGATAACGGCATCGTGCGCTCGGCCAAGGACGCCGCAGGGGGCGGCAATATCGAGATCTTCGACGATCCGGCCTGGGTGACCGGCAGGATCGGGGGCACGTATTTCTGGGATTCGACCTATTCGAAATACAACGATCCGCTAACGGTCGGAAAGCTGGTGCCGGCGGCTCCGCTGCAGATCAAGGGTGCGAAGTCCGATGGCGTCTACAAGAAGCCGTCGATGGTCTTTTCGATCTCCAGACATTCGAAAGATCCGAAAGCCGCCGCGCAGGTGCTGAATTGCCTTCTGAACGACAAGGACGCCATCCTGATCCTGGGTGACAGCCGCGGTCTTCCGGCATCGGCTATTGCCAAGTCAACGCTGGAAGCGGCGGGCAAGCTGACCCCCGAGCGTCTCGACGGCGCAAAGATCGTTGCCGCCGCATCGGGACCGGTCATGTCGCCGCTGATCGAGCACCCGACGGTGCAGGAACTGTTCAAGGATGTCATCGAGCAGTTCGCCTATGGCCAGCTGACCGCGGACGAAGCCGGCGAGGAAATCGTCGACGGCCTGACCAAGGCCCTGCGTCGCCTCTGATCGACGCCATGATGCCATAACGCGATGGCCCGTGTCGGAAGGCACGGGCCATTTTGCGTTCAGTTCATCCTCGCACCCGCCGCGGTTTCGGACGGGGAATGGCTAGACCAACGGCTTGCGCGTTGCCATCGGGTTCAGGCGGCTGCGAAAGCTTGTTTTTCCTGCTCCACCAGGAAGGACAGGTCCTTGGCGAGGCCCGGCGCGCAGGCGACGACGGGGCCGCCATGGGCGAGAAGCTGTGCAAGCGGCGGAAGTGCCACCACGGCACCGGCCTCGCGGGCGATCAATGCTGCGGCCAGCATGTCCCAGGCGGACAAATGACGTTCGTAATAGAGGTCGGCCACGCCTTCGGCGACGCGGATCAAGCCGATCGCGGCGGCACCCATGCGGCGGTAATCCATGCCGGTTTCGTAAATCTGCCGCGAGATGGAGAGATAATCCTCGAAATCGGTTCTGCGGGAATGGCCGAGAATGGCGATGCCACGTGACGGATCGGTCGTCTTTGCCGCCGTAATCGGCTTGCCTTCGCGCAGGGCGCCTTCGCCGCGGATCGCACTGAAGACGGCGTTCTGGGTGGCATCATAGATGACGCCGACGAGGATTTCGTCACCGCTGACGAAGGCGATCGAGACGCCCCAGTGGCGAAAACCGCGAATGAAATTGGTCGTGCCGTCGATCGGGTCGACCACCCATGTGCCGCCGGACGAACCGGACCGGCTGGCGCCGCCTTCTTCGCCGAGAAAGGCGTCATCAGGAAACTGCTCGAGAAGCGTTTTGCGGATCGTCTGTTCGGCGCGCTTGTCGGCGACCGTGACAAAATCCTGGAGGCCCTTGTTCTCGACTGCGAGCGTTTCCGGCTGGATGTCGGCGCGGAATTTTGCGGTTTCGGTGCCGACATGACGGGCAACGGCGATGGCAGCCTCGGCGCGTTTGCGCAGCGCGGATAGATCGAATGGGGATGGCATCAGGCACTTCTTCTTTTGATCAATGTGACCGGCGTGAATTCCACGCGGGCAACGGCATCGGGGTCCAGGATACGGCTGGAGAGGAGATCGATCACCTGTTCCGCCTGGATATCGCAGGGCTGCAGGAAGGTGGTCAGGTCATAGGCGCCCCAACTGGCCTGGGGGATATCGTCATGGCCGATCACCTTGATCGAGCCATGGTTTCGTCCGGCATCGCCCAGACCATCGAGGACACCGCAGGCCATGTAATCGTTGACGGCAAAGATGCCGTTGATGCCGTTGTCGAGCAAGGCTGGCACGATATCACGGCCGTTGCGGTAATCGTTCTGGGCAACGGAGATGTGGGAGACTTCCACGCCAAGCGTTTTTGCGCGTGCCAGAAAAGCCTCAGTGCGGCGGCGGGAGGAATAGGAGATCGTTGTGCCGGCGATGACGGCAAGCCGTGTTGCGCCCGCCTGCAGGAGGTGATCGGCGGCGAGATGGCCGGCATTGTGGTCATCCGACAGGACACGATCGACGAGCGGATAGTCTTCGCCCTTGTTGATCAGCACGATCGGGACGCCTTCTGCCGCACATTCCTCACAGATATGCGAGGGAGGCGCATCCGAGGTGACGATCACGCCTGATACCGCATAATGCAGCAACTGGCCGATGACGGTGGCGCTGTCGGCTTCCTGCGAGGTGGGAAGCAGGATAGGGCGGTAGTTGCGGGCGATCAGCGCGCGCGCCAGATGTTCCACCTGCTGCGTTCGAAAAGGGTTGTCGAGGCCGGCGGCGACAAGGCCCACGAGATCGGAGCGCTTGTTGGTGAGGCTGCGGGCGAGATAATTGACGCGGTAGCCGAGGTCCTTGGCGGCCTGATAGACCTTTTCACGGGTCTTTTCCGAAACGCTGGCATCCGGCGTAAACGCGCGGGAGACGGCGGCGCGGGAAACGCCGGCGGCACGTGCAACATCATGCGAGGTGACGCGTTTTGCCGGGCGATCGTTGCCGTGGTTTTCGCGCGGGCGCATCAGGTCCGGCAGGTTGGTGCAGATGCCGAGCACCGGTAAAGACATGATGTCGGCGAGGACGTCAGGCCGTTCCTCGTGCCACAGGACGATTTCGCGGCCGTCAGCGAAAGCGCGGGCGATCAATTCATCGGTGACGAATTCCTGTGGTGTGTCGCTCGCCTTTTCCCAGCACAGATGCAGGATATCGGCCGATGCTTCGTCGCCCATGGCATGGGGATCGGCGCCGACGCGGATCAGGACGGCGAGCGGATAATCGCAGCCGAGTTCGCGCAGTTCCCGCACCTGTGCCGGATCGAAGGAGCCGAAACAGGCGAAACGCTGCTCCATGTCCTTCAGGTGTTGCCAGCAGAGCAGGCCGGTGCCGACGCGCTTCAGCTCGATGTAGAGGCCGCAATCCGTTTCGCGTGCAAGGGTTGCCACTTCCTCGAAGCTGGGTACCTCCGGGATCGCGGCCCGCAGGTCGGCAAAGGAGAGCTGCGAGATATGCACGTCCTTGCCGAAGACGCGCTCGAGATGATCGTCATGGGAGATCACCACGACACCATCGGCAGTCAGTTGCGTGTCGATTTCCCACATGTCGGCACCGAGTTCGGCGGCGCGACGGAAGGCTGCGAGCGTGTTTTCAGTCTCGTGGCCACTCGCACCGCGATGACCGATGCAGAAGGGCAGGCGCCCTCTCTGTTCCGGCCAGCCGAAACGGGAAAAGAACGGTGAAAAATCCCTAGCAGAGGTCATCATCGTGTCCCCGTCAAAGTCTCTGGCCATCGTTAGAGAAGACGAAAGCCGATTTGCTGTCGATAAACCAGCGCACAGGCTCACCAAGTGCCCAGTTTCTCCCCGCAGGCTGAATCGAGCGCAGGACCGAGCCATCGGCGAGTGCGACGTCATAGAGATTTTCGCGGCCCTGCGTTTCGGCGAAGGCGATTTTGCCTTCCACCGCTATGTCGCCTTCGGGACCGAAGTGTTCCGGTCGAACGCCGAGCTTCAACTGCGTGCCATCGGCAATGCCTTCGTGAACGCCGAGCGGAACACGCAGTTTGATCGGCGCAACGGAGAAGGAATTTTCCATGGCGATGCCGCTGAGGAAGGAGATCGGCGGATTGCCGAGGAAACCGGCGACAAAGGACGTGCGCGGATTGCTGTACATGTCGGCAGGGGTATCGATCTGGACGATCTCGCCCTTCTTCATGATGGCGATGCGGTCGCACATCGACATGGCTTCCACCTGGTCGTGGGTGACCAGAACGGCGGTGATGCCGGTTTCGAGCTGGATACGGCGGATTTCGGAGCGCATTTCCAGCCGCAGTTTCGCGTCGAGATTGGCGAGCGGTTCGTCGAGAAGCAGGACATCCGGTTTACGCACCAGAGCGCGAGCCAGCGCCACACGCTGCTGCTGGCCCCCCGACAGCTGGCCGGGGCGGCGCTCCAGCAGTTCGGAAATGTGGGTCAGTGCCGCGATGGCGCGGACTTCGCGATCGATATCGGCCTTGTTGTCCTTCCGGACCGTCAGCGGGAAGGCGATGTTTTCGAAGACGTTCATGTGCGGGTAGAGCGCATAGTTCTGGAAAACGACGCCGACATTGCGTTTCTGGCTTGGCAGGCCGCTGACGTCGCGGTCGCCGAACATCAGCTGGCCCCTGTCCATACGGTGAATGCCGCTGATGGTGAACAGCGTCGTCGACTTGCCGCAGCCGGAAGGGCCGAGCAGCGCCAGCATTTCGCCATCGCGGATCGTCAGGTTCATATCGTCGATGACAGGAGTGCCATCGAATGTCTTGGTGAAATTGTTGATGGAGATCTGCATCAGCCTTTGGTGCCCCCGCCGAAAATGTTCATGAGACGGTTCTGGAACAGCACGAAAAGTGCGAGCACCGGCAGCGTGTAGAACAGCCCGACCGACTTGAAGATGTTGAAATTATAGGTGCTGGAATTGGGGTCAGACACCGTGTTGAGATACATGGACAGGACTTCGAAATCGCTGGATGGCGCAAGGATCCGCGGCAGCATGTATTCGCTCCAGCCATCGATGAACGCGAAGAGTGCGAGCGACAGAAGGCCGGGTTTGACCTGCGGCAGGATGATGCGCCGCCAGACGGTGAAACGGCTTGCGCCATCCTGCACGCCGGCCATCTCGATCTCCCACGGAACGGCATCGTAAAAGCCCTTCATGATCCAGATGCCGAAGGGCAGCATCAGGCTGGCCTTGACCAGAATGACGCCGGTCAGGGAATTGTAGAGACCGGCGAACTGCAGCACGAGGAAAACGCCGATGATCAGCGTGACCGATGGAAAAGCATGCATGACCATGATGCCTGACAGCACGAAACGTCTGAACGGCAGAGCCAATCGCGAGAGCGCATAACCGGCGGTGGCAGAGACCGAGACGACGATGACCATCATGCTGGAGGCGAAAAGAAACGTCGTCAGCGTCGGTTTCCACACGTCGCCGGTAATGGTCGGGTCGATGAGGAAACGCCAGTGTTCCAGCGTGAACTCGTTGGGCAGAAGCGAGCCGGGCGCGGTGTTGCTGAACGTGTCGACCAGCAGGAACAGGTACATGACGAAGAGCGGCAGGCTGAGCACGGTCAAAAGCAGGATGATCGGCCAGGCGGCGAAATTGCGGGTCATGGTCGTCCTCCCTTAAAACTCGATCTTCGGCTTCGACATCATCTCGTCAAAACGGAAGAGGCGGAGATAGACGATGGAAAGAACCAGACCGACGGCGACGAGGATCAGCGCCATGGCGGCACCCAGGCCGTATTGCAGGTTGCCGGTGTAATTGTTGAGCGCGGTCTTGAAGGCTTCGAGCGCCCACACGGTCGTGGTGCTGCCGGGGCCGCCATTGGTGGTGAGCCAGATCTGCTCGTAGGAGGAGAGAAGCGAGAGTGTCTGGTAACTGGTGACGAACAGTATCGGCCAGCGCATGTGCGGCAGAATGATGTAGCGGATCTGCTGCCAGCGCGAGGCGCCGTCCACTTCGCTGGCCCAGAGCTGCTGCACCGGAATGGCTTTCAGCGCGCCGGAAAACAGGATCATGCCAAAGGATGCGCCGACAAAACCGTTGACGAGGATGACGACCGTCCAGGCGCTCGCGACCGATCCCTTCATGTAGTTGAAGGCGGGAAGGCCGAGGTCCTGGGCGATGTTGAAGACGAAACCGTCTTCCCAGGTAAACCACTTCCACATGACGGCATAAAGCACGACCGGGGTGATGCGCGGCAGAAGCCACAAGATGCTGAAGAAGCCAGAACCTGCGGATGGGAGATAGAAAGTTGTGATGGCCAGAAACAGGCCGACCAGAACGTTGAAGGCAAGGGTCAGCACCACGTAGAAGACCGTATTGCCGACGATGCGCCAGGTATCGGGGGCAATAACGAGGTTCTTGAAATTCTCCGTCGTCCAGGTCCAGCCGGTATAGCTTGCGGTTGCGATCTGTTCGACGGCGCCTTGCGGCGGGTTTTCGAGCATATGCGAAAGTGCCGCCTCCATCTCGCCGCGACTGGCGTAACGCACGTTCAGAACCGATTGCTCGAAGGCACTGGCGGCGATCTTCAGGTCACGCACACGCGTCGGGCGGGACGGAAGCGTTTTCAGTTCGCGTTCGAAAGCAGACGAGCTGGTGAAGGAGCGATCCTTGAGCCGTTCACCGATTTCCGTGATGAATTTCGCATCGACGCCGGCGGTGCGAGCCTTTTCCAGCCCCGCCTGATCGATGATGTAGCTCGACTGGCGGAGTGCCTTGATCGTTTTTGCGTCCAGCCCCTCATCGGTCAGCGACCGCAGAAGGTTGCCTGTGACGACATAGGAGCCGCCGGAAATGCCGGTTGCCGTGCTCATGTTGGTGAAAGCGAAGACGCTGGTCAGCACGACCGGCAGAAAGAAGAAGCCGAGAAGCAGAACCATAGCCGGCGTCATGAAAGCCAGGCCGAGAAGATTTGCCCTGTAAGGCGAAGAGGTGCGCATGGGAACCTGAAGGTATGCAGAGGAGCCGGGCGGCATTTGCGCCGCCCGGTGGATGGATGGGATCAGCGAATGACAATCTTGTCGCCGAGTGCGTTGCGCACTTCCGTCTCGACCGCCTTGACGGCATCGGCGACGGAGTTGGTCTTGGTCCAGGAGGCTTCAAGCCCCTTGTACATGGCCTTCCAGACGATGCCGAAATCGCTGTTGTTGGGGATGGCGTTTGCCTTCGGCAGCAGGCCTTCGGTGGCAACCGTCGTCCAGCGGTCGTTGGCATAGAAGGGGATCGTCGCCTCGGCCGAACCGATGGCAAGATGGCCCGACTTCACTGCGTGAAGTGCATTGATATAGGGCTCGGATGCCGTGGTGATCAACTCGGCTGCGAGCGTCGCATCCTCATCCGAACCGCCGGTCGACAGGAGATAGACGAGCGGATGCGTGATCGTGTTGGCGCGGCCCTTTTCGTTGCCGGCCGGGATCAGGCTGTATTGCATCTGGCCGAAGAAGTCCTTCAGGCCCCACTTGGCTTCCCATTCGGCCTTGTGCCAGGTGCCGCCGTGCCAGATGCCGGCCTTGTCGCCGGCGACAGCCTGGTGCCAGGTATCCCAGGTCATGCCGAGATAGGTGGCCGGAACGACGCCCTTTTCAACCGCGTCGACGAAGAACTGGTACATGCCGGTCAGCGCCTGACGGTCGAGCACCAGCTTGCCGGATTCCGCGTCGACCATCTCGCCGCCAAAACTCTGGTAGAACTGCCAGTAGTCGGTGCCGTTGTTCGGGCGCGGCATAAAGCCCTTGCCCGGTTCGACCACCTTGGCATCCTGCATCTTCTTTGCGTCGTCGAGCATGGAGTAGAGCGTGTATTCGCCACTTTCGACCTTGGCCGGCAGCGCTTCGATATCGGCATCCGAATAACCGATCGCCTTCAGATGCGACTTGGAGAAGAAGAAGGGACGCGCCTCGGCATCCTGCGGAATGCCCCAGATGCGGCCGTCATAGGAGGAGACGTCGATCAGATTGGGGTAGAGCTGGTTGAGTGGCCAAGCGTCGAAATCCACATAGTCCTCGATCGGGCGCAGAAGGCCGGACTGCGACCAGGGGCCGATATCCTCGTGGCCGGACACGATAATGTTCGGCGCCTTGCCGGATTCGGCGGCCAGCGTCACAGCCTGCTTGAAATCGTCCCAACCGGTCCAGGCCTGGGATTCGATCTTGATGGTGAGGTCTTCGCCGCGGATCTTTGCCTGACGCGAGACGACGTCGGCAGCCATCTTGATGGCCTCGATACGGTAATCATTGGTCGGGCCGGTGCCGCCGGCCCAGACTGAGATGGTGACATCCTTGGCCATGGCGAAGGTTGCTGTCGACGCCAGCAGGGCTGTCGCCAGGATGGCGGATTTGAAACGCGGAAGTACGGTCATGACTTATCCCCGATAAGCGATCTCGCTTCCTCCGCGGCCGGTCGCATGCAGTGTTATCCGGGCGGGAAAGCGAGGAGTTGATCCTGAACGAGGCGGACCTTAGGAGCGCTCCACAACAGAGAGATGACAAAATGTACACGTGTACATTTTTTATTTTTGGCGCAGGTTTTGGCCCAATCACCGGCGTTGGGTCTCATGCCGGAGCGCTCAAGGTTGGGATGGTTGACGTGCAGAAGGCGTGGAGAGCGCCTTCTCTTATCTGTCCCGCCAAGTGAGTCACGGCGCATCTTTGGCCTTATGTTCTCTTGCAAAGGCGGTCTGAAACTATTCTGTTTTTGTTGTGCCGGTTCGGAGCGGCCTGAAGTAGTCTTCGGTCACCTTGAAGACCGGAACCATTCAATGACCAGCGAACATCGTGCGCGCCTGCGTGATCTCGGCATATCCATCGGCCATTACGAGACCGGTGCGCTCAATGCGATCACCGATGTCGCGGGCGTTGCCGTCGGCCATGTGACCTGCGTCGAAGGCGAGCGGACGCGCACGGGTGCTACGGCCATCCTGCCGCATTCCGGCAATCTGTTTCAGGACAAGGTGCCGGCAGCACTCGCCGTGTTCAACGGTTTTGGCAAGTTTGCCGGCTCCACGCAGATTGCCGAGCTTGGCGAGATCGAGACGCCGATCCTCTTGACCAACACGCTCGGTGTCGGCCGTGCCATCGAGGCGATCAATCGGCATGTGCTGGCGCAAGCTGGTAACGAGCGCGTCGTGTCGCTCAATGCCGTTGTCGGCGAGACCAATGATTCCCGGTTGAACGATATTCGCGCTGCCCGTCCGAGCGTGGATGAAATGACGGCGGCGCTTACTGCTGCCAAGACCGGGCCGGTCGAGGAAGGTGCGGTCGGTGCCGGCACCGGTACGGTTGCTTTCGGCCTGAAGGGCGGGATCGGCACGAGTTCGCGTGTCGTGAAGGCCGGCGGCACGGACTATACGGTCGGTGTGCTGGTTCAGTCCAATTACGGCGGCAAGCTGATGGTGGCCGGCAAGCCCTATGAGGCGGAAGGGGCGCATGACAAGGACGGCTCGATCGTGATGATCGTTGCGACCGATGCGCCGCTTTGCTCGCGGAACCTGAAGCGTCTTGCCGAGCGTTGTTTTGGTGGTCTTGCCCGCACGGGGGCTGCGCTTAGCAATGGCTCGGGCGATTATGCGTTGGCGTTTTCCACTGCCGAGGAGGTGCGCCGGACGCCCGCGCGCCGCAAGGCAGTCGCCAACTATCCGGTTCTCTCCAATGATGTCGTCTCGCCGCTCTTCGAAGCTGTGATCGAGGCTGCCGAGGAAGCGATCCTCAATTCGATGACGATGGCGGTGACCACCCATGGCTACAATGCCGGGACGGACAAGCCTTCCACCATCCATGCCATTTCTCTCGACGCTCTCAAGCGTCGCTAAGCTATCCCCAAGACTGGAGTTCCCATGCCTGCCGCTACACCCCGTATCGTTTATCTCAACGGTGCCTTTCTGCCTGAAAACGAAGCCCATATCTCGATCTTCGATCGCGGTTTTCTCTTCGGTGACGGTATCTATGAAGTGACGGCAGTGCTGGACGGCAAGCTGATCGACAGCCCGCTGCACATGACGCGTCTGGAGCGCAGCGTGCGGGAGATCGGCGGTCATCTGCCGATTTCGACCGACGAGATCGTCGCGATCGAAAAGCGTCTGGTCGAAGACAACAAGCTGACCGAGGGCGTGATCTACCTGCAGTATACGCGCGGTGCGGAAGACCGGAATTTTCTCTATTCGGAAAACCTTGAGCCGACGCTTCTGCTGTTTACGCAGGCCAAGACGCTGGAACATGTCGCTGCGGTCGAAAAGGGCCTGAAGGTCAAGGTCGTGCCGGACCAGCGCTGGGAACGTCGCGACATCAAGACCGTCTGCCTGCTGCCGCAGGTTCTGGCCAAGCGCATCGCCAAGGCGGAAGGCTGCGACGAGGCTTGGATGGTGGAAGATGGTTTCATCACGGAAGGTGCGTCTTCGACCGCCTACATCATCACCCAGGACGACAAGATCGTCACACGTGGCAATGGCAATGCCATCCTGCCGGGCTGCACGCGTCTCGCCGTGCTGGAGCTGGCCCGTGAACAGGGACTGACCGTTGAGGAGCGTCTGTTCACCGTCGAGGAAGCGATGGCTGCGCGCGAAGCGTGCCTGACGAGCGCCTCCAACTTCATCGTGCCGATCACCTCGATTGATGGAAAGCCGGTCGGAGACGGCAAACCGGGTGCGATGTTCAAGCGCCTGCGCGAGCTTTACATGGACAATGCCCGCCGCACGGCGGTCTGAGCATCTCTTTTAACGCAATTCAGGACGCAAAACCGGTTCCCGCTTTTGCTGGAATTGCTGACAACACTTAGCCGGCGGCCAATGTGTCCCAGATACGTTTGACGATGGGCCGCCGGTTTTCCTTCGAGCGATAGAGCCGAATCTCGACTTCGATATCCCAATCGCTCTCGGCCGCGCGAAGCAGCCGGCCGTCGGCCAGTTCGGCGGCGACCAGACTTTCAGGGATCCAGGCGAGGCCCCAGCCGGCCATCACCATCGCTTTCAGGCCGACCGAATGGCTGCCGACGTGGACGCGATTATCGGTCGGCAGGCGAGTGGCGAAAGCACCGGCCATCAACTGGCCGAAGAAGGACGTCTTCTGATAGCTGACATGGGCGAAGCCCGGCTCGACGCGGTGTAGCGGTGCGCCTTGCTTATCCGGCGCGCTGACGGGAATGATCGTCTCCGCCCCCAGTCTGTGGTGTTCGAATTGAGGGTCGAGCAGCATCGGCACATGCAGGTTCTGGTAGGTCAGCAGGAAATCGGAATCGCCGTCGATCAGCGAGTTGAGGTTTTCTTCCATGCTGCCGGAATCAGGCCGCATATGGGAAACGATTGGCCCCAGCTCAGCACCCAGATTTGTCAACCAGTCTGGAAAGAAGGTGAAGGACAGCGTGTGCAGGGCGGTCAGCGTTACTGTGCGGGCATCGTTGCCTTCCTCATGCTGCAGGTTGCGACGGGCCTGATAGAGGTTTTGCAGCGTCAGCTCGGCAATGGGCACGAAACGCTGGCCGGCTTCGGTGAGGCGGGATGGATAGGTGGCGCGGTCGATCAGGCTTGTTCCGACCCATGCTTCCAGCTGTCTTATACGGCGGCTGAAGGCGGATTGGGTGACATTGCGCTCGTCGGCTGCCTTGGAAAAGTTCAGCGTCTGCGCGAGCGCCAGAAAATCTTCAAGCCATTTGACTTCCACGACGAACTCCCATGCAAAACCGGCTGCGGTTTTCCATTGGTCCCATCGGGAAGAAAATGCAATCAGCAGA
Source organism: Hyphomicrobiales bacterium (assembly GCA_900466875.1). GTDB lineage: Bacteria > Pseudomonadota > Alphaproteobacteria > Rhizobiales > Rhizobiaceae > Neorhizobium. Next base: position 56,708 of record UBNQ01000011.1, read on the forward strand.
TCGTGCTTTTGGAATGCGGCAGGATACGGGGTGAGGGTATCATCCGCGGCTGTATTCGATCATTCGTGCGCGGGACAGAACCAGTTCGAGGCGGTTTTCGGACAGGAGATGTAGGCAGACGCGCTTCGTCCACGGACCATCCTTCAGGGTGAAGAGAAAGCGGCCGCTGCCGAGTGCCTTGAGCGGCATGCGATGGCGCACCGGGCCAACGCCCATGACAAGATTGTCTCCGTCGATCTCGAACGTGGCGCCTTCGTCAGAGGACCAACGGCCGGAGAGTGAGGCCGGTACGCCGGTATCGACTGCCGGCAGAAAACGGCGGGCGGGGTAGCCAATCTGGCCGACAATCGCCGTGCCATCCATCTTCAGGCGCATGGGAGAGGTCGCGGAGAAAGAGGAGACATGGTCATCCTTGTCCTCATAAACGGCGGTATCGGCGTCGAGCCAGTTGACGCTGGAGCTCTTGACCTCAATCCAGAAGGGACCGGTTTCGGTGACGTAAAGACCATCCTGCAAGGCAGAGGAGGGGACGGGCAGGGCGAGACCGAACAGGGTCGCCATGGCTTCCTGTGCGATCTTGCTGCCATTGGTGTCCTCGCGATTGGAGACGATGACAAAACCGATCTGGCTTTCCTGATCGAGAAGGAAATAGGTCTTGTAACCGGGATGCGAACCGCCATGGCCGGTGAAGTCGCGGCCGCCCAGTGTCGTGCGGCAGATGCCGAGGCCGTAACCGCTTTCACGGCCATCGGATAGCGCGCGCGGGGCGGCGAGGCGATCGAGCGTGCCCGTGAAAGGCGCCTTGTCGGACAGCAGAAGGCGCAGCCAGTTGGCAAGGCTCATGGCGCTGCCGGTCATGCTGCCGGAGGCGGAGATATGCAGGCCGGCGGCGGAGAGCTGCCACTTTTCGCCGTCGTGCCAATAACCGGGAACGAGGCCGGCGACGGCATCGTTCCAGACGTCAGGGGCATCGAGCGTGGCTCCGGCCTTTGCGCCCGCATCACGGATGAAATCGCGGAAGAACAGGCCCTTGCGCTCAAGTGCCGTCTCAACGAAGCGATAGCCGGTGTTGGAATAGGAAACTTCGGTGCCGACTTCGTAGTTCAGGCGCGTCTGGCGGGCGAGGAATTCCATCAGCGGGCCGGCCTTGGTTTCGGTGTAGACCGAGAGGCCGAGGAGGGAGAGGCATTCGCGGGTGTCCGGCAGGCCGCCGCTCATGTCCAGCGCACGGCCGACGGTGACGCTTGCCATGGGCTCCTGCAATTCGGGCAGATGCTGGCCGAGCGTGTCGTCAAGCGAGATCGCTTCAGGGTGTGAAAGCACCATGGCGCAGAAGGCGTGTTTGGTGACGGAGGCGTAACGCACGACCGTCTCGGCGGAGAAGGGCGCCATGGTCGATAAGCTCTCGACGCCGCCGGTTTCGGCAAAGCGGATGCCGTTGGCGTCGAAGCCGATCACCGCACCACCGGGCTGGTCAGCACCCCATCCGCCAGTGAATTTCCTGACGGCTTGTTGCGCTGCTTCCCAATTGGTCGTGATCGACATTTCGCTTCTCCAGATAATTCTCGAAGACCGGGCCTGGGTCCGCCAACCATGAAAGAAATGACCCGAAACCGGTCTCGGTTTTCGGGTCAAATTCCAGGTCAGGCCGGTTCTTCGAGCTCCACGCTCAGGCTGCGCAATTCGCGGGTGTGAGCGTGATTGACATTGCCGAGCCTCAGATCTTCGGCTGTAACCTGTTCAACCATGTGGCCATCGATCATCACGCCGACTTCGGTGCACAGATGCGCGATGACGCTGAGATTGTGGCTGACCATCACGTAGGTGAGGTTCCGCTCGACGCGCAGGTCGGCCAGAAGGTTGAGGATTTCCGCCTGAACCGAGACGTCGAGTGCCGAGGTCGGCTCGTCGAGCAGCAGCACTTCCGGCTCTGCGATCAGGGCGCGGGCGATTGCGACGCGCTGGCGCTGGCCGCCGGAAAGCTGGTGCGGATAGCGGAAGCGCGTGGTCTGCGGCAAGGCAACGGCGGAGAGCACCTTGGCGATACGATCGTCGATATTGTCCATGCCGTGCACGAGCGGCAGTTCCGACAGGATGCGGTCGATCGTCTGGCGCGGGTGCAGCGAACCGTAGGGGTCCTGGAATACCATCTGTACCTTGCGGAAGAAGGCCGGCGGGCGATAGAGCGGTGCATTTTCGCCGGAAAAGGCGATACGGCCGGACCAGTCGTTGTTGAGGCCGGCCATGGCGCGCAGGACGGTGGATTTTCCCGAGCCGCTTTCACCGACGATGCCGAAGCTTTCGCCCTTTGCGACGTTGAAGGACACGCCCTTTACGACTTCGCGGTCACCGAAGCTGATATGCAGATTGTCGATCTCGATCGTCATTTCAGCCACTCCGGATCACGGGTCAAGACGGGCAGGCGCTTCTTCGGGTGCATCAGCGAGGGCATGCAGTTCAGCAGGCCGCGCGTATAGGGATGCTGTGCGGACAGGAGTTCGGAGGCCTTGATCTCTTCCACCACATGGCCGGCATACATGACGGCGACACGATCGCAGAAATGCGAGACCAGCGGCAGGTCGTGGCTGATGAGCAAAAGGCCCATGCCGCGTTCCGAAACCAGTTCCTCGATGAGGCGCAGGATTTCGGCCTGCACGGTGGCATCAAGGGCCGAAGTCGGTTCGTCGGCGATCAGCAGTTCCGGATCGGGTGCCAGCATCATGGCAATCATGACGCGCTGGCCCATGCCGCCCGAAACTTCGTGTGGATAGGAGCTTGCTACCTTTTTCGGATCGCGGATTTTCACCATTTCCAGAAGGTTGATTGCGGCTTCCAGCGCCGCACGCTTGCTGCCGCCCTTGTGGGCGCGCCACGCTTCTGCGACCTGGCTGCCGACGGTCTTTACCGGGTTCAGCGAATATTTCGGGTCCTGCAGAATGAAGCCGGCCCGCTTGCCGCGGATCGTGCGCATCTGCTTTTCCGACGCCGACAGGATGTCGATGCCGTCGAATTCGAGCTTGTCTGCCTCGATGCGTGCCTGGCTGGGCAAAAGCTTCATCAGTGCGCGGGCGGTCAGGCTCTTGCCCGATCCGCTTTCGCCGACGATGCCGAGCTTTTCGGTGCCGAGCTTCATCGACACGCCCTTGACGGCGGGCGCAAAACCGGTGCGGCTTTCAAAGCCGATGTGGAGATTGTTGATTTCGAACAGCATCCGTCAGTTCCCTTTCGGATCCAGCACATCGCGTAGCGCATCGCCCAAAAAGTTGAAGGCGAGCGAGACGAAGAAGATGGCGATGCCGGGAATGGCGGCAACCCACCATTGTTCGAAGATGAAGCGCTTGGCAGTCGCGATCATCGCACCCCATTCCGGCGACGGCGGCTGTGCGCCCATGCCGAGAAAGCCGAGCGAAGCGGCGGTGATGATGATCGACGACATGTCGAGCGTGACGCGCACGATCAGCGTCGGCACGCAGAGCGGCATGATGTGACGGAAGATGATGCGCCATGAGGAGCCACCGGTCAGACGGTAGGCGGCGATGAAGTCGCTGCCGCGAACCGTCAGCGTTTCGGCGCGGGCCATACGGGCATAAGGCGGCCAAGCGGTCAGCGCGATGGCGAGCACGGCGCTTTCGACGCCCGGCTGCAGGGCTGCGACGAAGGCGAGAGCCAGAACGAGGCGTGGGAAGGCCAGAAAGATGTCGGTGATGCGCATCAGGATCGTGTCGACGATGCCGCCGAAATATCCGGCGATGCAGCCGATGGCGAGACCGACCGGGGCGACGAGCACGACCACGGCGATGACCATGCCGAGCGTGACGCGACCGCCATAGAGAAGGCGCGAGTAGATGTCGCGGCCGAGTTCATCGGTACCGAACCAGTGCAGGGCAGTGGGGGCGGCGAGGCGGTTGGCAAGATCCTGCGATGCTGGGTTATGGGTGGCCAGCAGCGGTGCGAAGATCGCGATGCCGATGAAGATGGCGATGATGGTCAGGCCGATCATGCCGAGCGGATTGCCGCGCAGGTTCAGCCAGATGCGGTACCAGTTGCCCCAGGCGGCCTGGCGGCGCGAGGACGGATTTTCGTCCAAGGCCCAGTTTCGGAAGGTGGCGATCATTATTGTACCCGTGGATCGAGGACGCGGTAGAGAATGTCCGCAATCAGGTTGAGGCCGACATAGATGATGCCGATCAGGAGCGTGGTGCCGACGACCGGGTTCATGTCCGCGTTCATCAGCGATACGGTCAGATACTGGCCGATGCCCGGCCACGAGAACACGGTCTCGGTGACGACCGCGCCTTCCAAGAGGCCGGCATAGGTCAGCGCCATGACCGTGACGAGCTGGACTGCAACCGTCGGAAAGGCGTGGCCCCAGATGACTGTCGTCAGCGACAGGCCCTTGGCGCGGGCGGTGATGACATATTCGCCTTTCAGCGCATCGATCATGAAGGCGCGCGTCATGCGGGCGATGTAGGCCATCGAGAAATAGGCAAGGATGATGACCGGCTGCGCCATATGCGCCAACGCATCCCAGAAGGCATCGAAATCGCCGGCGATCAGGGTGTCGATCGTCAGGATGCCGGTGACCGTATCGATCATGCCGTCATAGATGATGTCCTGCCGGCCGGGGCCGGGCGCGATGTCGAGCCACGAATAGAAAATCAGCAGCGAGATCAGCGACAGCATGAAGACCGGCACGGAATGGCCGGCGAGGCAAACGACGCGGATCGCCTGGTCGGTAAACGTGCCCTGGCGCACAGCTGCCCATACGCCGAGCGGGATGCCGATAAGCGCTGCGAGAATGAGGGCCGCGGTGGCAAGCTCGAAGGTGGCCGGGAAAAAGCGGACGATATCGGTCGCGACCGGGTTCTTGGTCAGAACCGACATGCCGAAATCGCCATGGATGAGCTGGTTCAGATAATGCAGGAACTGCACCGGAATGGGCTGATCAAGGCCCATTTCTGCGCGGACGCGAAGGATGACATCCTCAGGGGCATTGTCGCCAACGGCGGCAATGACCGGATCGACCGGCATGACCCGGCCGATGAGGAATGTCAGGACAGTCAAACCGAACAGCGTCAGGAGGACGCTGCTCAGTGTTGCTGCAAGGCTTTTGAAACGTCTGTTCACGCCTTGGAAGTCCCGAGATAGGAGTTGCCTTCAGACAGAACGCCGAGCTGGAAACCGTCTACACCCTTGCGGCATGCCGCCGTCTTGGTGTTCTGGAACATCACGGCAAACGGGCTGTTGTGCATGAATTCACGCTGCAGCGCTTCGTACAGTTCCAGACGCTTTGCCGGATCCTTCTCGTCACGAGCGGCTTCCGCCTTGGCGGTAAGTTCGTCGTTCTTGAAGCTGGAGCGCCATGCGAAAGGCTTCTTCTTGGCGTCGTCCGAATTGTCCTTGTTGATGCAGAACACTTCAGCGTTGGAGTTCGGATCGAAATAGTCCGTGCCCCATGCGGACAGCGCCATCTCGTGCTGGCGGGCGCGCATCTTGGTGAGAACCTGACGGTTTTCAGCCGACTGCAGTTTTACGCGGATACCGATTTCGCCGAGGTTTGCCTGGATTGCCTGGGCGATATCCGGAGCCGGCTGTGCGGAATAGTGATCCATGGTGATGTCGAAGCCATCGGCAAGGCCGGCTTCCGCCATCAGCGCCTTTGCCTTGGCGACATCCTTCTGGAACGGCGTGTCCATAACCGTGCCGGGGAAGCCGGCCGGTTCCATGCTCTGGTGGACGGCGTGCGTCAGCGGGATGATGTTCTTCTGGATGCCGTCGTAATCGAGCGCCCACTTGACTGCTTCCCAGACCTGCGGCTTGGCAAGGTTCGGGTTCGACTGGTTCATCGAGATCAGCATCAGGGAGGCGATCTGCTTGCGGACCAGAACGACGTTTTCGTCGGACTGCAGGACCTTCAGCTGTTCGGAGGTGAGGTCGCGGGCGATATCGACGTCACCCTTTTGCAGCATCAGCATCTGCGACGACGGATCTACGACGTGGCGGATGATGACGCGCTTCAGGTTGCCCTTGTAGGGACCGTGCTCGTTGAGCGTCATTGCGATGCTTTCGGAAGCCTTCCAGGCCTGAAGCTTGAACGAACCGGAGCCGGCGCTGTTCTTCTGCAGCCAGGCATTGCCGAGGTCGCCGTTCACTTCGTTTTCGAGGACGGTCTTCTTTTCGACGATGGCGCCGATGTTTGCCGACAGGCAGAACAGCAGGAAGGAGATTGCCGTCGGCTTTTCGGTGGTGATCGTGACGGTCTTCTCATCCTTGGCGACGATGAGCGTTTCGACGTTTTCAGCGGTGAAGCCGAACTGGTTGATGATGAAGGCCGGGCTCTTGTTCATCTTGATGGCGCGCTGCAGCGAGAACGCGACGTCCTCAGCGGTGACGGCGGCGCCGGAGGCGAACTTGGAATTGCCGAGCTTGAAGGTGAAGACCTTGCTGTCGGCATCTGCTTCCCAGGACGCGGCGATGACCGGGGTCACTTCGTTCGGGTTGTCGCTGTTGGCGCGAACCAGCTTTTCGTACATGTTGCTGATCATTTCGCCGCCGACGGCCTCAAAACCTTCATGCGGATCAAGGCTGGTCATGTTGTCGAGCTGCTGTGCGACGACCAGGATATCCTTCGGCGTGGCTGCAAATACAGTGTCTGCCAGATTGATGTAGGACAGGAAGGGCAGGGCTGCGCCGCCGATTAGAAAATTACGTCTGGATACCATTGCTATATTCCCTTGAACGGCCGAGCCTGCGGCACGCCGCAGTCCGGCAAGATTTTGCCGCAATTCGTCGCGCGTCTTAACAGTGCGTTTAAAGGCGGACCAATTCCATTTTTCGAATAGGTTATGCGCGGTTTGCATTTGCGGCCGCGGCGCCACCTACTTACGGATAGCCAAAACCCTCAGTGTTCCGGCAGGACAAATTTGAAAATGTTGAACAATCCTCTCCCGATTTTCGATGGTCATAACGATGTGCTGTTGCGCCTGCGGCGTGGTGGCGGCAACGATCCGGTAAAGCGTTTTCTCGAAGGTGAGGATACGGGACATATTGACCTGCCCCGCGCCAAAGCTGGCGGCCTGGCGGGTGGCCTATGCGCCATTTACGTGCCCTCGCCAAGCATGACGAAGGATGCGAACGGGGATTACCCGACACCTGCACAGCCCGACGCACTCAACGAAACACTGGCGATGGCGCGGCTTCTGTTCGACATCGAGGCGCGTTCCGATGGCGCCGTGACCGTATGCCGCACGGCGGACGACATCCGCCGATCGATCGATACGGGCAGCTTTGCCGCGGTCTTCCATATCGAAGGCGCCGAGGCTGTCGCCGCCGATCTCGACGCGCTCCACGTGCTGCATCAGGCAGGCCTGCGGACGCTCGGCCCGGTCTGGAGCCGGCCGAACATTTTTGCCTATGGCGTGCCCTTCCGTTACCCGTCGTCGCCGGATATCGGCCCGGGCCTGACGGATGCCGGCCGCGACCTGATCCGTGCCTGCAACGAGCTGAAGATCATGGTCGACCTGTCGCACATGAACGAGGCGGGTTTCTGGGAGATCGCCAAGCTTTCGAAGGCACCGCTGGTGGCTTCGCATTCCAACGTACACGCGCTGTGCAACCACAGCCGCAACCTCACCGACCGCCAGCTCGACGCGATCCGCGATACGGGCGGTCTTGCCGGCATCAATTTCGGCGTGCTGTTCCTGCGTGACGATGGTGTGAAAGATCCGAATACAAGCCTCGATCTGCTTGTGCGCCATGTCGCCTATATCGCGGAGCGGATCGGCATCGAACATGTCGCGCTCGGCTCGGATTTCGACGGCACGACCATTCCGGCGGAAATGAAGGATGCGGCCGGTCTTCCCTTGTTGGTCGAGGCGCTGCGCAAGCATGGCTTCAACGATGCCGACCTGAAGAAGATCGGTCACGAGAACTGGATTTCCGTCCTCGAGCGCAGCTGGGCCGCTTGAGGCGTCAGGTTTTGGCGGCACTCCAGCGCCGCCAAAACTGCTTTGAAAATGCCGATCAGGCAGCCTTGTCCTTGATGGCGATTGCCGTCTGGGCATAGGCCATCATGAAGGGGCCGACGCCCTTGGCGTCGTCGGCCACGACTTCTTCCGTCAGATAATAGGGGGCGGAACCGTTGCGATAGCGGCCGTTGAAGGGGCCAAGGCCTGCAACCTGGCAAATCCCGACGAGCTGGATTTTCCCATCTTCCTGAACAAGCCGGGTATCGACAAGGGCTTCGGTTGCCTTGCGGCCCGAGGCCTGGATCCTGGCCGCGTCTTCCGGGCTTGCCGCGTCTGCACGCATCAGGGCATAGGCGAACATTGCCGATGCCGAGGTCTCGTCGTAATTGCCTTCGAGATCCGGCGCATCGAGAACCTGCGGCCAGAGGCCGGATGCCTGCTGCCGCTCCGCAAGGGCCAGAAGGATGGAACGGGTCTGCTTTCTCAGCGTCGCCGTGGCCTGATCGTTGGGGAGGACGGCGAGGATATCGACCAGCGCCATGGCGAGCCAGCCCATGGCGCGCGACCAGACGGCGGGGGATTTGCCAGTGACCGGATCCGACCATTTTTCAGCACGGCTGTCGTCGTAACCGTGGACATAAAGCCCGTTGCCGACCTGGGTCAGCGCAAGCGCGGTTGCCATCTGCTGCAGGGCGTCGGCGATGCGTGGGGTCTCGCCCGTTGCAAGCGCATATTCGACCTGGAAGGGCAGGCCCATATAAAGCCCGTCGAGCCAGACTTGCGACGGATAACGCTTCTTGTGCCAGTAATTGCCGGCCGGAATGCGCGGATGGGCGTCGAGCTGTGCGATCAACCGGCGTGCAGCGGCCATGTAGCGGGGATCGCCCGTGTGCCGATCGAGGAAAATCAGGGCGCGGCCGGGCAGGATATTGTCGATGTTGAACTCGTCCGGCTTGTAACCGGCAAGGCTTCCGTCAGTGCCGACCTGCGGGTCGATCAGGCGCAGAAGATGGTCGAGCCAGCGCTGTTCGCCGGTTGCCTGATAAAGGAGTTCAAGCCCACGATAGACGCAGCCGTCCTCATAGCACCAGGAGCCGCTCTTGTAGGCCTGGTAGCGGATGCAGAATTGGTCGAAATAGTCGGTCGGTTTCATCGGGGTGCCCGTTGGTTTGGGAGGGATATCGGGTCGGGAGAGAGGAGGCTCGCATCGTCGCAGTCGATCTGCGCATGTTCGCAGAGGATCTTTTCGTGGCGCATCGGACGTACGTCGTCGGCCATGATCGGCGGTGCTGCGATCGCGGCGGGATCGGTGGAATGGATGCGAAGGCCGCGGATACGGACATTGCGGACCGGCATTTCCGGCAGGCCGAGAAAGACGCCCGCGGCGAGCGCGAGGCCATAGACATCCACGTCCTCGACGAAGATGCCGTCGACATAGGGCGTGCCTTCAACGACGGGTGCCGGTTCGCGAGACTGCACCCAGTCGTGATGGCCGTCCGTATCGCAGAAATAGTGGGCATTCGACGATAGCGTCACCAATACGCCATCCATTTTCACCCGGCGCATGGAGATGTTGGAGATGCCGCCGCCGCGGCCGCGGCGAGTCTTGAGGCGCAGGCCGCGATCGGTGCCGATCATGTCGCAATCCTCGACTGTCACATCGTGAACGCCGCCGGACATTTCCGAGCCGATGACGACGCCGCCATGGCCGCGTTCCATCAGGCAGTGGCGGATATCGACGCCGCGGGTTTCGCCGAGATGGTCGGCTTCGCCCTTCATGCCGCGCTTGCCGGCCTTGATGGCGATGCAGTCGTCACCCACCGAAAAGCGGACGCCTTCGACCTTCACATTGCGGCAGCCTTCGGGATCGAAACCGTCGGTATTGGGGCTGTCGTGAGGGGCCTGGATATGGAGTGCCACGGCTGCCAGTCCGTCACATCCCTGCGGGTGGACCGTCCATGACGGTGCGTTGCGGATGGTGAAGCCGAGGAGGAGCGTATCCTTGCAGTCGATGAGATGAAGGCCGCGCGGACGCCTTGCGCCGTTGCGGGTTTCCTTCGGCCATGTCCACCAGTCGCCGGCATCGCCGGAACCGTCGAGAATGCCTTTGCCTTCGATGGTCAGTCGTTCTGCGCCAATGGCGTGGACGGGGGCTGCAAAGCAGGCGTCGGGAAGTCCTTCCCAGCTGCCGAGCATGCGGCCTTGTTCGTTTCGGGCCGGCAGGATCGGCCAGCCCTCGCGGCCGCTCGGCGCGCGAAGTGTTGCGCCTTCGGCGAGATGCAGCGTCATGTCGCTTCGCAGCTTTAGCGGGAAGGTGGTCCACGTGCCGGGACCGATATAGAGCGTGCCGCCGGAGGGCGTGTCTGCCAGTGCCTTTGCGAAGGCGTCAGCATTGGCGCGCGCTCCAGCAAGGTCGGCCAATGCCGCATCTTCAACGAGACCGTAGTCGGCGGCTTTCACAAGTCCGGCGCAATCGCGGGTCCGGAACAACAGAGGCTCGAAACCTTCCGCCTCGAAACGATAATCCGTGGCCGGATAAAGGCCGTCCAAGAGTGCGACGACGCGTGTCGCCGTTCCCTCGTGTACCGGTTCGCTTTCCCCGTTGCGCAACAACCGCCAGGGCAGTGAATGGGGCAAGGCATAACGTGCGCCGGGCACAGCCAGCCTTATGGCCGCGATCCGTGCGGAGATCGCAACTGAAATGGCTTTGTTCATCGTTTCTCTCTTGATTGATCCACCACCCGGCCTTGTCGGGCCGGGTGGTGAGCGTGATCTGCGCTTAGTCGAACTTTTTCAGCGCGTCGTTGACGCCGTCGATAATCTGCTCGGCGGCTTCCTTGGCATCGATCTGCTCGTAGGCGTATTCTTCGAGCGTATCGATGATGATGCCGCGGATGACCGGGTTTTCGTCGAAGGGCGAAATCGTCGGTCCGTCGGAAGCCATGACGATGGCGTTGGCGGCCCGGACTTCCGGTTCACCCGCATTCGACAGGCGTGCCATGGCTGCCTTGGATGCAGGAATGCCGCGCGAGGTGCCAAGAATGTCGATGCCTTCCGGCTCGTTCAGCAGGCAATTGGCAATCTGCGCTGCCGCTTCCGGGTTCTTGGAGTTCTTCGAGATGGAGAACACCATCGACGGCTTGCGGAAGACACCTTCAGTCTTGCCATCGGTCATCTTCAGCATCGGCACCGGCTTCAGAACCTGACCGTCCTTCAGCGGGTCTGCATATTTCGAATAGGTCGAATCCCATTCGTAGGAGCCTGCGATCTTGCCTTCCGACCATGCCGGCTTTTCGAAGAGGTTGACGTTTCCGTCGGCCGCTTCCTGCTTCTGAGAGCGGATCGCGCCGGTTTCCACCAGTTTGCCGAGGAAGCTGATGCCGGCTTCCAGCTCTTCAGGCGTCCAGGCGACACGGTTGGTCTTGGGATCGACCATGCCCTTGCCGGTTGCCTGTGTTGTGGCCAGCGTCACCAGAAGATGCGCCGTCTCCTTGACTGCGTTGAAGGTGTAATAGTCCGGGCCGAGTTTCTCCTTGACCGTCTTGGTCATGGCAAAGAACTCATCCCAGGTGGTCGGTACTGCCACGCCGGCCTTTTCGAGTGTCGTCGTGTTGAAGAAGAAGACGCGACCGGATGTGGAGACCGACAAGCCCTGCAGCACGCCATTGGTGGAGCCCGATTCCAGATCGGCCTCGGTCCAGTTCGAAAGGTCGAGGCCTTTCAGCGTGCGCAGGTCGGCGAAGCCACTGCCACTCTTGGAGAACAGGGGCAGCCAGGGCCAGTTGACCTGGATGATGTCGGCTTCCGTCTTGCCCGCCATCTGGGTGGTGAGCTTTTCCAGATAACCGTCGAAGCCGGTGAACTCGCCTTTGACGGTATGTCCGTATTTGGCGCCGCAGGCGGCAATGGCCTTCTGCGTTGCGACGTGCCGGCTTTCGCCGCCCCACCACGACATGCGCAATTCGGCGGCTCCGGCCGATGGCGCCATTGCGATGACCGCAAGTGCCGTGCCGGCCAGAATGACGGATGATTTCAATAGGTTTTTCATATGTGCCTCCTCAAATTGGCTGTATCGGGTTACGCCGCAATGCTGCCTCCATGCAGCGAAACGTTGCGGCCGTCTGACTTGTCGAAAACGTGCAATGTTTTCGGGTCGGGGCGCAGGCGGATCACATCGGATTGCCCCCGCGCCTCGAATTCTGCCGCACCGACCACGCTCACCAGCCTGCGGCCTTCGCAGTCCGCGTGCATGTAGACTTCGTGGCCCATGAATTCGGCATGGACCAGCTTGGCCTCAAGTGCCGGGCCGTGCGCCACAAGCGAGAACTGTTGCGGACGAATGCCGAGAACGGCATCCGCGGGTTGGCTGGAAAGTCGACCGGAAAGGTCGCTGCCCATCGCCAGGCGCTGACTGCCGACGACGAAATCGCCGCCTTCCATCGCTCCCTCGACAAGGTTCATTTCCGGCGTGCCGATGAAGCCGGCGACAAACAGGTTTGCCGGTGCGTTGTAGAGTTCCTTCGGTGTGGCGACCTGCATGATACGGCCGGCCTGCATGACGCAGATCCGGTCACCCATGGTCATGGCTTCGGTCTGGTCGTGGGTGACGTAAACGACGGTCGGCGAATTCCCTTCCGCCTTGAGCTGTCGGTGCAGGTCGGTAATGCGCACGCGCATCGAGGCGCGCAGCTTGGCATCGAGGTTCGACAGCGGTTCGTCGAACAGGAAGACGCCGGGGTTCTTGATCAGCGCGCGGCCGAGCGCGACACGCTGGGCCTGACCGCCCGACAACTGTTTCGGAAGGCGATCGAGCAGCGGTTCGATTTCGAGAATGGCAGCGACCTTGTCGACTGCTGCTGCGATTTCTGCCTTCGGGCGGCCGGCGATGCGCAGGCCGAAGGAGAGATTGCCGCGTACCTTCATATGCGGATAGAGCGCGTAGTTCTGGAACACCATGGCGATCTGTCGCTTGCTCGGCGACAGGTCGTTGACCCGCTGATCGCCGATGATGATGTCGCCAGCGGTAATCTCTTCCAGACCGGCGATCATGCGAAGCGTGGTGGACTTGGCGCAGCCGGACGGGCCGACGAACACCATGAACTCTCCATCCTTGATGTCGAGGCTCAGGCCATGAACGACCTTGTTGGTGTTGTTGTAGACTTTCTCGAGATTTTTCAGTTGTACGTATGCCATGTCAGCCCTTTCTGCCTCCCGCAGAGATTCCTTCGATGAAGTAGCGTTGCGCCGCGAAGAACACGACAAGCGCCGGTGTGATGGTGAGCACCGACATCGCCAGGATGCGGTTCCACTCGAAGGCTTCGGTGGTGTCGATTGAGAGTTTGAGCGCGAGGCTCACTGGGTATTTGTCGACCGACGAGATGTAGATCAGCGGTCCGAGGAAGTCGTTCATCGTCCACATGAACTGGAACAGGCAGACCGAGACCAGCGCCGGGCCGAGCATGGGGACGACGATGAAGACCAGTGTCTGCAGGCTGTTTGCGCCATCGACGCGGGCAGCCTCTTCCATATCCGTCGGCAGCGAGCGCAGGAACTGCACAAGCATGAAGACGAAGAAGGCGTCACCGGCGAGTGCCGAGGGCACCCAGAGCGGCAGGAAGCTGTCCAGCCAGCCCAGATCCCTGAAGAGGATGTATTGCGGGATACGGGTGACGACGTTCGGCAGAAGCAGGACGGCGATGACCGATCCGAACAGGATCTTCTTGAACGGGAACTCGAAGCGGGCAAAGGCGTAGGCCACCATGGTGCAGGAGATGGCCGTACCGATGACCTTCGGCAGAATGATCAGGAACGAGTTCCAGAAGAAACGGCCGAACGTATAGGGCGTGGACGTCTGCCAGCCCTGGACGTAGCCCTCGACCGTCGGGCTTTGCGGCAGAAAACCTGCACCGGAGAAAATCTCCGAGTTCGTCTTGAAGCTGGCGCCGACCAGCCAGATCAGCGGATAGAGCATCAGGAAGCCGACGCCGAAGAGAAGCGCGTAACGGACAACCGATGAGATGAGATGCATGCGGGCGCGTTTTGCGGCGGCAGCTTCGTCCAATGTGCGGGCCGAGGTTTTGGCCAAGGAAATATCGGTCATGGCTTAGCTCCTCTTGTCTCCGGCGTAATAGACCCACTTCTTCGAGGACCAAAAGGCCACGAGGGTGAGGACCATGATGATGGCGAAGAGCACCCATGCGATCGCCGAGGCGTAGCCCATGTTGAACTTCTTGAAAGCCTCTTCGTAGATGTAGAGAGGCAGGAGATAGGTGTATTTCAGCGGTCCGCCCTGCGTGATGATGTAGGGACCGTTGAACTCCTGGAACGCCTGGACCATCTGCATGACGAGGTTGAAGAAGATGACCGGTGTCAAAAGCGGCAGTGTCACGAAGAAGAACGTCATGACCTTGCCGGCACCGTCGATGGAGGCCGCTTCATAGAGCGACTTGTCGATCGACTGCAGGGCTGCCAGGAAGATCACCATGGCCGAGCCGAACTGCCAGCAACGCAGCAACGTGATGGTGAACAGCGCATTGGTCGGGTCGCCGAACCAGTCCACCGCCGAAAAGCCGAGGCCGGCCAGCGCCATGTTGACGAGGCCTTCGGTGGAGAAGAGGTAACGCCACAGAACCGCAATGGCGATCGATCCGCCAAGGATCGACGGAACGTAGAAGGCCGTCCGAAATACGTTAATGAACCTGATCTTGTAGTTCAGGATCGCCGCGATGAAGAGCGCGAAGGCGAGTTTCAGCGGCACGGTCGAAAATACATAAAGCAGCGTAACGCTCAGTGATTTTTCAAAAGTACGGTCGCGCGTGAACAGGCGCTCGTAGTTGCTCAGGCCCGTCCATTGCGGGCTGCTCATCAGGTCGTAGCTGGTGAAGCTGAGATAAAGCGAGGTCAGAAACGGGATGGCCGTGAAAATAATGAGGCCGATCAAATAAGGTGCCAGATAGGCATAACCCATGAAGCGTTGCGCCCTCATGTGACGCCTCCAATGGGCAAATGACACCCGGTTATGAGAAATACATTTTTGTGCAAATCAAATTCCTCCTCCAGCCAATATGTGCAAGGCTGTTATGCGTCAGTGGCTTAGCTGGAAGTCTGAACATTCATCAATTCTGTTCCTCCTCCAGTATTTAACGTGACATAATTTCATTTTCGGCTGAGAATGAATGAACAAACACGGGAAAAAAGATGGACGAAATCGAAGGTGGTATTCTCTCCAGTATCGCGCCCTCCGCGTTGTCGCTGAAACTCACCCGCGCCACCATCAAGATGGAGCATTCGCGGACGTGGCGGATCGACAAGACGAACCCGGTCGAGGATTTCATCATCTGCCTGGAAGGCTGCGGTCACTATGTGGTCGAGGGCGAGCGCCGAGTGCTGGAGCCGGGAGACGCGATGCTGATCCGCCGAGGTCAGCGTTTTCGCGGCTGGAACCGCGGGACGACAATTTTCAGGGGCATCGCCCAGCATTTTACGCTGGACATCTACGGCAAGCATGACCTGATCGCCCAGATGGAACTGCGTCCTCATGTCCATCTGAAGAAGTGGCCGCTGCTAGAGCCGCTGGTGCGACAATATCGCCAGACGGCGCCGCCTTCCTCGCTGACGCTCAGCCAGCATCATCTCTTCATGTATCTGCTGATCGCCTATATCGAGGATGCCTTCATCGGCTGGCATGACAGTGCGACATATCAGACCGAAGGCACCGATGCGCTGGACCTTGCCATCATGAAGGCGGCCGCCATGATCTCGGCCAACCCTCTCGACCCTGATATCGCGGAACAGGCCGTTGACGGTTCGCCGTTCAATGCCGACTATTTTCTGCGCGAGTTCAAGAAGCGTGTCGGGCACACGCCGCGCAAATACCAGGAGCAGAAGCGGATGGAGCGTGCCATGCATCTGCTCGAGGCAGGGATGCCGGTGGCGAATGCGGCGGTCGAGGTCGGCTATGGCGACCCCTATTACTTTTCGCGCATGTTCAAGCGCGTGACCGGGGTCAGTCCGCGCGCGCATGTCAACCGGGTGAAACGGAACCGCAATGGCGGGCTGCTGCGTTTCGACGAGGCGGAACAGATCAGGCTGATGAGCCTCGATCCCGCCTGACGCGCGTTGCCGATCAGGCCGCCAGTTCGCCCGCCTTCGGTTCACGCGGATCCACGCCATGCGGCTTGCCGTAGAGGCCGATATTGGCATCGCCCCAAAGCTTTAGCGCCAGCAGGATCGGCTCCATGCTGCGGCCGAGTTCGGAGAGGCTGTATTCCACCTTCGGCGGCACCTGGGCGTAGACCTTGCGCACAATCAGGCCATCGTCCTCCAGTTCGCGCAACTGGTTCGTCAGCATGCGCGGGGTGACGTTGACGATGTGCTTGCGGATTTCGTTGAAGCGCAGCGTTCCCGAGAGAAGGTGGTAAAGCACGACCGACTTCCATTTGCCGTCGATAAGTCCGATTGCGGCTTCCACCGAGCAACCGGGAGAGCAATCGAAACGGGTGTGACGGGCCTTGGCCATGACAGTATCCTTTTTGATACTACGTGCGATTTTTGTGCGTATTGTTCAAAACTGAATATAGCCCATTTTAGCTCCATATCAATCGACGCCCATTCGTTCATGCAAGGAGCAGATCATGAAAGCCATCGGATACAGAGAAGCCGGCGCAATCGAGCGCAACGACGCCCTTCAGGATATCGAACTTCCGCGCCCGGTGCCGTCCGGCAGGGATATTCTCGTTGAAGTCGAAGCCATTTCCGTCAACCCGGTCGATACGAAGATCCGCAAAGGGGTCAACGCCGAAGCCGGACAGTGGAAGGTGCTCGGCTGGGATGCTGTCGGCAAGGTGGTGGAGACCGGGCCTGAGGCGAAGGACTTCAAGGTAGGTGATGAGGTGTTTTACGCCGGCTCGCTGATCCGCCCCGGTGCCAACAGCCAGTTTCATCTGGTGGACGAACGTATTGTCGGGAAGAAGCCGGCGACGCTTTCGAATGCCGAGGCCGCAGCCCTGCCGCTGACGGCGATAACGGCATGGGAAATGTTGTTCGACCGGCTGGATATCGCCAAGCCGGTACCCGGTGCCGCCAATGCGATCGTCATCATCGGCGGCGCGGGTGGGGTCGGTTCGATTGCCATCCAGCTCGTGCGGGCGCTGACCGATGTGACGGTGATTGCCACCGCCTCACGGCCCGAAACGCAGGACTGGGTGAAGACGCTCGGTGCCCATCACGTGATCGACCATTCGAAGCCGATCGCGGAACAGGTTGCAACACTCGGCATCGGCGCGCCCGCCTTCGTTTTCTCCACGACCGAGACGCATCGTCATCTAAAGGAAATCATCGAATTGATTGCGCCGCAGGGCCGGTTCGGGCTGATTGACGATCCCGAGAGCCTTGATGTTCTTGGTTTCAAGCGGAAAGCCGTTTCCATTCACTGGGAACTGATGTTCACGCGCTCGATCTTCGAGACCGCCGATATTGCCGAGCAGGGCAAGCTGCTCAACGAGGTCTCACGCCTTGTCGATGAGGGCAAGATCCGCACGACAGTGACGGAGACGCTTTCGCCGATCAACGCCGCCAACCTGAAGAAGGCTCATGCGGCGATCGAAAGCGGCAAGACCAAAGGCAAGGTCGTGCTGGAAGGTTTTTGAGGCGAATAAGATGGTGCGGGCGGGCCGGTTCAACCGGTCCGCCTGCTGCCTTTTGGACGAAACTCAAGCGACCTTCATCGCGCCCGGTCCGGGGACTGCTCCCGGCGGCACCTTGCCGAGGATGATCATGCCGAGCACTTCGTCCTTGGTGACATCCTGCGTGCGGGCATGGCCGACGACCTTGCCGTTCTTCATCACGAAGACCCGGTCGGCGAGATCGAAGACATCGTGGATGTCGTGGCTGATCAGGAAAATGCCGATGCCTTCGCGTTTCAGCTGCTTGATGAGATCGCCGACCTGGGCGGTTTCCTGCGGTCCGAGCGCTGCCGTCGGCTCGTCCATGATCAGGATGCGGGCATCGAACAGGATGGCGCGGGCGATCGCCACCGATTGCCGCTGGCCGCCGGAGAGCGCCTTGACCGGTTCCTTGAAACGCCGGAAATTCGGGTTCAGCCGGCCCATCACCTCGCGGGTATTGGCCTCCATCGCCACATCGTCGAGCGTGCCCCATTTGGTGCGCAGTTCGCGGCCGAGATAGAGATTGGCGGCGGCATCGACATTATCGGCGACGGCCAGCGTCTGGTAGATCGTCTCGATGCCATATTTCTTGGCGTCGCGCGGGTTTTTGATCTCGGCGGCTTCGCCGTTGATGAGGATGTCGCCGCCATCGCGGCGATAGGCGCCGGAGAGGACCTTGATCAGCGTCGATTTTCCAGCGCCGTTATGGCCGAGCACGGCGACGACTTCGCCGGGGAATAGATCGATTGTGGCCTTCTCGACCGCATGAATGCCGCCGAAGGAGATGGAAATGTCCTTCATTTCCACGAGCGGAATGTTCTGGTCCGTCACGATGGAATCTCCTCTTACTTGGCTCTGGCGCGATAAACGGTGTCGAGCCATACCGCGGTGACGAGCACGATGCCGACGACGATGCGCTGGAATGGTGTATCGATGCCGAGCAGGACCATGCCGGACTGCAGCGACTGCATGACGAGGGCACCGAGCATGGCGCCCGCAATGGTGCCCAATCCGCCGCCGAGCGAGGTGCCGCCGATGACGGCTGCAGCGATGGTGTAAAGCTCGTCGAGTTCACCCTGCGCATTGGTTGCGGCGTTGAGACGCGCGGTAGAGATTGCGGCTGCGATGGCGCAGAGCACGCCCATCAGGGCAAAGATCTTCACGGTTACCCAGCGGGTCTTGATGCCGGCGAGTTCTGCCGCCTCCGGGTTGCCGCCGATGGCGAAGACGTAACGGCCGAAACGCAGGCGGGTCGCGATGAAGGTCATGACGATGCCGGCGGCAATCGCGATCAGCACCGGAATGGCGATGCCATGCGGGATTTGCAATCCGCCTTCCGGCCAAGGGATGCCGTTCGCCTCGGCATAACGGCGGGCGATGTTGATTGGCCAGAAGTAAGCATTGGCGACCATGACCGCGCCGATGACGGTGACGAAGCCGACCCCGGCCAGCACATATTCCGCCCAAAGCGGGCGGCGGGGGAAGTGGAAACGCTTGCGCTGGTGGCGGGCGTTGACGATGGCGGCGACAATGGCGAGGCAGGCGATGATGCCGACGATCCAGCTCCATGTCTCGCCGATCGATCCCTCGGCGCCGCCACCCATCAGGCGAAAACTCGGGTTCATCGGCGCGACCGTCTGGCCGCTGGTGACGAACCATGTGGCGCCCCGCCAGACAAGCAGGCCGCCGAGCGTGACGATGAAGGATGGAACCGACAGGAAGGCGATGATGAAGCCTTGCAATGTGCCGATCAGCCCGCCGACGACGATGCCGCCGATCAGGGCGACGGCCCATATGGCCGGGTGATCGAAGCCGAGCAACTGGGGCAGGTACTGCGCCTGCAGCACGCCCATGATCATGCCGGTAAAACCGAGTATGGAGCCGACCGACAGGTCGATATTGCGGGTGACGATGACCAGAACCATGCCGGTCGCCATTACCGCTACCGATGCGGTCTGCACCGACAGGTTCCAGAGATTGCGGGCGGTGAGAAACAGCCCGCCGGTCAGGATGTGAAAACCGATCCAGATGATCAGCAGCGCACCGATCATGCCCAGCATGCGGGTGTCGATCTCGGTGGCGCGAAAGAACCGGGCGACGAGATTGCCCTCCGGTCTTGCCGTGGTGGTTGTTTCTGATGCGTGCGGTGTCGTCGAATGCGTCATGTCGGCCATATCCTGCCGTTCCTCATCGAATGTCTGCGTGGCGGGGTGGTGGCCCAGCCGCGCGGGTCTGCCGGGTCTCGAAAAGACCCCCTCTGGCCTGCCGGCCATCTCCCCCACAAGGGGGGAGAAAACCTGCAGTTGCCGCTATGCCTCAAATGAAGTGTGGCGGTGCGGCCGGGTTAAGCCCTCCCCCTCGTGGGGAGGGTGGGGAGGGGTCTTGCGTCAATACGAAGAACCAACGCTGCGAAATACTTCCCAGCGTTGGTCACCGGTAGACGAGGACCTCACTTGCAGGCTGCGACCGCTCCAGCCTTGACGCCCTGGCAGGCTTCGGCCTTGGTGATCCAGCCGGCATCGATGACGAGATTGAGGTTGTCCTTGGTGATCGGCTGCGGCTTGAGGAATACAGACTGCATCTTCTGCTTTTTCGGGCCGCCGTCGAACACCTGTACGCCCTTGATCTCGGTCAGCTTCTTGCCGCTGGCAAGTTCAAGCGCGATTTCGGCGGCGTTCTTGCCGAGTTCGCGGCTATCCTTCCAGACGGATACTGTCTGGGTGCCGAGCGCCACGCGGTTCAGCGCCGCCTTGTCTGCATCCTGGCCGGAAACCGGCACTGATCCAGCAAGCCCCTGTGCGTCCAGCGCCGCAATGGCGCCGCCGGCGGTGCCGTCGTTGGATGCCACGACTGCGTCGATCTTGTTGTTCGCCTTGGTGAGGAACTGTTCCATGTTCTTCTGGGCGTTTTCAGGCTTCCAGCCGTCGGTATAGGCCTCGCCGACATTCTTGATCTTGCCGCTGTCGATGGCTTTCTTGAGCACTTCCATCTGGCCGGCGAAGAGGAAATCCGCATTCGGATCGGCGGACGAACCCTTGATGAAGACGTAATTGCCTTCCGGCTTCACCTTGAACACGCCTTCGGCCTGCAGGCGGCCGACTTCCTTGTTGTCGAAGGTGATGTAGAAGGCGTCCGGGTTTTCGATCAGGCGGTCGTAACCGACGACCGGAATGCCTTCTGCCGTAGCCTTTTCGACGGCCGGGCCGATGGCGTCGCTGTCCTGCGCCAGCACGATCAGGGCGGTCGCGCCCTGCGAGATCAGCGATTCCACGTCGGTCAGCTGCTTGGATGCGGATGACTGGGCGTCGGCGGAAATATACTTGGCACCGGCGGCGGTCAGCGCCTTCTTGATCGCTGCCTCGTCGGTCTTCCAGCGTTCTTCCTGAAAGTTCGACCAGGACACGCCGACCACGACATCGGCGGCGATCGCTGCGCTGTGCATGGCAACAAGCATAGCCGTCCCGACCATCAGCTTGGTGATAGCTTTCATCTTATCCTCCTCCCGAGTGACGATGGGCGCGGCAACCTCCATTGCCATTTTCGCCCACCAGATGGCCCGTCGAGAACATCGCGTTTGCTTTTTTCTCGACAGTCGAGAAAATTGATGGCAGAGAATTTGATAGGTGTCAATTCGGTCTTTGCAGACTATGGTTGCGTCGCTTCCGTCGCTCAAACGGACAAGGCGCGGAAGGAATGGAACGGGTGCCGATCTCGGCCAAATCGAGCCCGGAACTGGTGCGTCAGCAGAACAGTGCATTGGTGCTTTCGGCGCTGCGGCGGCACGCCCGTATGGCGCATACGCAAATTTCCGATGCGACGGGGCTGGCGTCCGCGACGGTCTCGGCCATCACCGCCGATCTCGAGCGGGCGGGCATGATCGAACGCAATGAAAGCCTCGCGGTTGTCGGGCGAGGGCGTCCGCGTGTGCTGTTTTCCCAGCGGCGGGAATACGGATATCTGGCACTACTCGTCATCTCTTCCGACAGTATCGAATATTCGCTGGTCGATTATGCCGGGACGCTGCTCGACCGGTTTGTCGAGCCACGTGGCGAGGGCGGCCCGGAGCCGTTTCTGCAACAGATTTCGTCTGCGCTGCGCAGACTGATGGCGCGGTCGCGGATCGCCAATGAACAATTGCTGCTCGTCTCGGTCAGCAGCAAGGGGCTGGTCGATCCGCAGCGGCCGGTGCTGGGATGGTCTCCCGTCTTCGGTGCGCAGTCCGTGGATTTTTCGCGTGCTATGGAGCCGGGCTGGCGGGTCGTGCTCAACAACGAGACGCTGCTTGTTGCCGGTGCGCTGATGGACCGGGAACAGAAACGCTGGGCGATGAAGGTCGCGCCCTTTTATGCGGGTGAAAAACGGCTGGCGGCGCTGTCGCTCGGCCACAGTATCGGGCTTGGCATTGCTCGCTCCTCGGCGTCGGGACCGGCGGAAATCTTGGCGCCGAATTTCGGGCATATGCTGCATGTCGCCGATGGTGGTCTCTGTCGCTGTGGCGCGCGGGGGTGTGTAGAAGCCTATGCCGGGTTTTATGCCATCCTGCGCAGTGCCTTCGAAGTCCCCCCCGATACCGTACCGGCGAAGTTCGTACCGATCGCGGAAGTGGACAAGATCGCCGTGCGGGCAAGGCAAGGCGGCCGGCAGGCGGTCAGGGCCTTCCGGCAGGCGGGGCTGGTTCTCGGTAACGCTCTTTCGCGTTTGATAAGCCTGCACGGCCCGATGCCGGTTTTCATTGCCGGGCTGGGGACGCGATATTACGACCTTCTGGATGGAGGGTTGCGGGACGGACTGGCGGAAAGCCACGTCGTGCGTCTCGGTGGAATGCCCGAACTCACGGTCGTGGCGGATGAGCCTTCGCTGGTGTTCGAAGGGCATCTCTCCCGGGCTTTTGCCGTCATCGACCAAAGGGTTGCCGGCTCGGCCGATTAGCTGGATATATCTGGCAGCCCCAGGCCTCGATTTCCACGGGCGACATTTGGCCACATGCTCCATGTCTGAGCACAATTCACAATCTTAGAAACAGGCATTGACGACTGACATGTTAGTGTGTTTGATTTGTGCAATCAGTGGAGGATGACTAATGACACGCTTCGGACTTTCCGTCGCTCTGACCACGCCGTTCGATCAGGACGGCAGCATAATTATCGACATGATGATCGCACAGGCCAAGCGAAGCCTGGATGCCGGCTGTGCGAGCTGCACCCTGTTCGGCACGACCGGCGAGGGGTCGTCGATCGGCACGCAGGAACGCGAGCGCGTGCTTGCGGCATTCATCGAGGCGGGTATCGCGCCTGAGCAGATCGTTGTCGGCGTTCTGGTGGATGCTGCGGAAGATGCCGCACTTCAGTCGTCTCAGGCGCTTTCAAAGGGCGTGCGCAACATCCTTCTGGCCCCTCCGTCCTATTTCAAGAATGTCAGCGACGACGGCCTGTTCGGCTGGTACTCGCAGGTCTTCAAGGCGCTGGGCGATCTGGCGCGTGACGTCATCGTCTACAATATTCCTTCCGTTACCATGGTGCCGCTCAGCGTTTCACTCGTCGGCCGGCTGAGCCAGGCTTTCCCCGGCATCGTGACCGGCGTGAAGGATTCATCCGGTGACTGGGCTTACACGCAGGAGCTTCTAAAGGCTCACTCCGACCTGATCATCCTGATCGGCGACGAGCGTCATCTTGCCGAGGGTGTGCGTATGGGCGGGCAGGGTGCGATTTCCGGCATGGCCAATTTCGCCCCACGCGAGGTGGGTGCGATGGCCAATGAGGGCCGTGATGATGCCCGCGTGGTGGATTTCGTCGCCGAGCTTCTGAAATACCCTGTTACACCGGCTGTGAAAGCCATGGTGGCGCGTCAGCTCGGTGACGAAAACTGGCTTGCGGTTCGCGCTCCGCTGCTTTCTATATCGAAGGACGGACAGAAGCAGCTCGGCCTCGTCTTCGACGGCCTGTTCCGGACGAAAGCGGCCTGAGGCTGAGAAGGCCAAAGCCAGGAACGGGACGATGATCGACCAGCGCCAAGACCAGCAGACGGAAGAACCGACGCTCAGGGAAAAGGCTTATGAGAGCTTTACCCGGCATCTCTTGGCGCGCGACGTGCGTCCGGGGCAGTTCGTTTCCCAACGTCATCTGGTCGAGCTGACCGGTCTTACACTCGGTGCCATCCGCGAGCTTATTCCGCGGCTGGAGGCCGAGGGACTGATCAAAACCGTGCCTCAGCGCGGTCTGCAGATCGCCCATATCGACCTGAACCTGATCCGCGAGGCCTTTCAGCTGCGCGTTTTTCTCGAGAAGGAAGCGGTTGCGCTGTTCGTTCAGACGGCTTCCGACGGGACGGTCGAAAAGCTGATCCGGCAACACCGGGAAATCTCGGATGCCATCGCCTCGGGAAATGAAACACCCGAGCTCGATGCTCATGCACAGGCGGTCGACTGGGGCATGCATGATGCCTTCGTCGCCGCACTCGACAATGCGATCATCTGGAACGTCTATCGGGTCAACTCGATCAAAATGCGCCTGATCAATCAGGAGCGTTTTCGCATCAACGGCCGTGTCGCGCCCGTCATGGGCGAGCATATGGCGGTGCTCGAAGCAATCAAAAGCCGCTCTGCCGACGGCGCAGTCGAGGCGCTCGTCAAACATATCGGCCATGCAAGGGATCGTGCCTTGAGACTTTAAGTACACGCGAAGCCGGGGTGAGGAGACCCCGGCGAAACCTGGAGGAGGAATCTATGACATCTTCGTTCTTTACACCGACACGCCGGAGTTTCCTGGCGGGATCGGCAGCGCTTGGCGCCGCCGGACTGATCGGATCGCGGCCGGCATCCGCCGCCGTCGACTGGAAGCGCTTTGCCGGTACCACGCTGGAAGTGAACCTGGTCAAGAGCCCGCGCGGCGAAACCATCTTGAAATACATCAGCGAGTTCGAGGCGCTGACCGGTATCAAGGTCAATGCCGAGGCAACGCCGGAACAGCAGCAGCGCCAGAAGACGACGATCGAACTGTCGTCCGGTCGCCCGAGCTTCGACGTCGTGCACCTGAGCTATCACGTGCAGAAACGTCAGTTCGAAAAGGGCGGCTGGTTGGCCGATCTTTCCGGTTACTTCAAGGATCCGTCGCTGACTGATCCGTCGCTTGTCGAAAGCGATTTCGCCGAAGCCGGGCTGAAATTCGCCAAGGATGCAGACGGCAAGCTGCGCACGCTGCCTTTCTCGGTGGATTACTGGATCGTCTACTGGAACAAGGAACTCTTCGAAAAGAAGGGCCTGAAATACCCGACGACCTTCGAGGAAATGGTGACCGCCGCCGAGGCGTTGACCGACAAGGATGCCGGCACATACGGCTTCGTCGCCCGTGGCCTGAAAAACGCCAATACGCCGGTCTGGACCTCGTTCATGCTGGGTTACGGCGTAACGCCGCTCGATGCCAGCGGCAAGCTGAATACGACATCCGAAGGTGCGGTCGAAGCTGCAAAACTCTATCAGCGGCTGATGTCAAAATCCGCCCCGGTCGGCGTTTCCGGCTTCAACTGGGCCGAATCCCAGTCGGCCTTCCTGCAGGGCAAGATCGGCATGTGGTTCGATGGCGTCGGTTTCGCACCGCCGATCGAAGATCCGCAGAAGTCTCGTGTCGTCGGCAAGGTCGGTTACGGCGTCATGCCGGCGGGCCCGAAGGCGCAGGCAGCCGCCACGACCGGCGACGGCATCGGGGTGACCGAGGCCAGCAAGAACAAGGAAGCCGCCTATCTGTTCTGCCAATGGGCGATCTCCCATGAAATGGGTGCCCGTTTGCTGCAGGCCGGTGCCGGTGTGCCCTTCCGCCAGTCCATCCTTCAGGATGCTAAGGTCCGCGAAGGCGTCAAGATGCCGCCGGCATGGGTGGATGCGGTTGTTGCCTCCGGCAAGATCTCGCAGCTCGCGCTTCCGGTCATCATCCCGGTCACGGAGTTCCGCGACATTTACGGGGTCGGCCTCACCAACATGATCGGCGGTGCCGATCCGGCGAAGGAACTGGAATCGGCAACCGCTCAGTTCGAGCCGGTGCTTGCCCGAAGCGAGGGATAATGGCTTCCGTGACCATAGAACCCACCGCGGCCGGGGATCTGGCCGCAAAGGGGGGCAAGCCGCAAAGGCTTGCTCCCAACTACTGGCCTTTCGTGGTGCCCGCCCTGGTGGTTATCGGCGCGGTCATCGTGTTCCCCTGGGTGTTTACCCTCTGGATGAGCGTCAATTCGTGGACGCTCGGACAGGAACAGACATTTGCCGGTCTCGACAATTACATCCGGCTTGCAGGCGACATGCGGTTCTGGGAATCCATGTGGCATACGCTGATCTATACGGCGCTGTCGGTGATCGCACCGCTGATCCTCGGAACGCTGGCCGCTCTCATCTTCGACGGCGAGTTTCCGTTGCGCGGTTTCCTGCGCGGGGTCTTCGTCATGCCGATGATGGCAACGCCGGTGGCGATTGCGCTCGTCTGGACGATGATGTTCCATCCGCAGCTCGGCGTGCTCAACTATCTTCTGTCGCTGGTCGGTATCGGCGCGCAGGAATGGATCTACAACCAGTCGACCGTCATTCCGGCGCTGGTTTTGGTGGAAACCTGGCAATGGACGCCGCTGATCATGCTGATCGTGCTCGGCGGTCTGGCCGCCGTACCGCGCGAACCCTATGAGAGTGCGGAAATCGACGGCGCCAATGCCTGGCAAAAATTCCGTTACCTGACGCTGCCGATGATCGCACCCTTCCTGATGATCGGTGTCATCATCCGCTCGATCGATGCGGTCAAGAGCTTCGACATCATCTATGCGATGACGCAAGGGGGCCCGGGAACGGCGTCGGAGACGATCAACATCTATCTCTACAACACCGCCTTCTCCTATTACGACATCGGTTACGGCTCGGCCATGGCGGTTGTCTTCTTCTTCGTCATCATAGCGCTGTCCTTCGTTCTGATGATGGTTCGGGCGCGCACCAACTGGTCGGACATGGAGGATCGCTGATGACCCCCAAAATCACCCATAGAATGTGGAACCGCCTGGGCCTGTTTTTCGTGGCCATCGTGATGATCTCGCCGGTCATCCTGTTCTTCGTCTGGATGATCTCGCTGTCGCTCAAGTACGAGATCGACAACGGTGCCTATCCGCCGATCCTGATCCCGGAAAACATCGCATGGTCCAATTATGCGAAAGTGTTCGAGGAGAACAATTTCCTCCTCTATTTCTGGAATTCGATCCTCGTCACCGGTGCGGCAACATTTCTCGCTCTCGTGATCGGCGTGCCGGCGGGTTACGGCATTGCGCGGCTGAAGGCTGAAAAGGCGGCGATGGTGATCATGATCGCCCGCATGACGCCGGGACTGTCGTTCCTGATCCCGCTCTTCCTGCTGTTCCAATGGATGAACCTGCTTGGCACATTGTGGCCGCAGATCATCATCCATCTGGTCGTCACCGTGCCGATCGTCGTGTGGATCATGATCGGTTATTTCGAGACGACACCGAAGGAACTCGAGGAGGCTGCGAGCATCGACGGCGCGACATCCTGGCAGGTGTTTCGCCTCGTGGCCCTGCCGATCGCCAAGCCTGGCATCGTCGTCGCCTTCATTCTGGCGGTGATCTTTTCCTGGAACAACTTTGTCTTCGGCATCGTGCTCGCCAGCCGCGAAACACGAACCCTGCCGGTGGCCGTCTACAACATGCTCTCCTTCGAACAGGTCAGCTGGGGGCCGCTGGCCGCTGCCGCCCTGATCGTCACCCTGCCGGTTTTGGTGCTGACCATGTTTGCCCAGAAGCAGATTGTCGCGGGCCTCACTGCCGGCGCGGTCAAGGGCGGTTAAGACCAACAGACAACGACCCGAAAATCGGGAGGATTTTCATATGGCAACAGTCAATATTCAAAACATCCAGAAGCGCTATGGAGCGGTCGAGATCATTCGCGACCTGAGCGTCGATATCGCTGACGGCGAGTTCGTCGTGCTGGTCGGCCCGTCCGGCTGCGGCAAGTCCACGCTTTTGCGCATGGTGGCGGGACTTGAAGACGTTACCGGTGGCGCGATCCGCATCGGGCCGCGGGAGGTTTCGCATCTTCCGGCGCGCGATCGCGATATCGCCATGGTGTTTCAGAACTACGCGCTTTATCCGCATATGACGGTGGCGGAAAACATGGCCTTCGCGCTGAAGCTGAAGAAGGCCGATGTCAACGAGACGCGCAAAAAGGTCGAGAATGCCGCCGGCATTCTCGGGCTCGACAAGCTGCTCGACCGGTATCCGCGCCAGCTTTCCGGCGGCCAGCGCCAGCGTGTCGCCATGGGTCGCGCCCTGGTGCGCGATCCGCAGGTGTTTCTGTTCGACGAACCGCTCTCCAACCTCGATGCGAAACTGCGCGTGCAGATGCGCGCCGAGATCAAGGCGCTTCACCAGCGGATAGGCACGACAATCATCTATGTCACGCACGACCAGATCGAAGCCATGACCATGGCCGACAAGATCGTCGTGCTGCAGGAAGGCAATATCGAGCAGGTCGGTGCGCCGCTCGATCTCTACGATCGTCCCGCAAACCTCTTCGTTGCCGGATTCATCGGTTCGCCTGCCATGAACTTCATCGACGGCAGAATAGAGGAAGGCGTGTTCCGCAGCGAAAAAGGCCTCGTCCTGCCGCTGCCGGCCGGCGCCGATCCGGGAAAGCTCGGCGGCAAGTCGCTGGTCTACGGCATTCGCCCGGAACATATCCGCGCGGACAATGCCGGCGGTGTCCAGGGGCGTGTCGAGATCGTCGAGGGGACGGGTTCGGAAATTTTTGCCCGCGTGGCCAGCCATGGCGAGCAGATCTCCTGCCTCTTCCGTGAGCGCCTGAGCATCCATTTCGGCGACGAGATCGGGTTGGCTGTCGATCCGACCAAAGCGCATCTGTTCGACAAGGCGAGCGGCCAGCGGCTTTGAGCAAACGGCCGGGGCGGCATAGTCGTTGCCCCAGCTTTTTCAGAATCCCGTTTCAAAGACAGGGATAGCAAAGTGCCGTGCGCGCTTTGGTCCTGCTATTGCGGATAAACCGACATGACTTGTTTCATCGGAA
>UBNQ01000022.1 GCA_900466875.1 Hyphomicrobiales bacterium
CCTCCCCCTTGTGGGGAGGGGTTTGGGGCGGGGTCTTTCTTTCCGTTCTTTTCCTTACGGCAGCATCCGCTCCGCCTTCTCCGGCAGGAAGCTCGCGTCAAAGACCTGGTCAGCCTTGATCGCGCCCTTCAGGCCCATGGAGATCTTCAGCGTTTCGATGGAGGCGGAAAGGCGGGCCATGTCGACGCCGCCGATGCCGTTTTCGATGACGTAGGGTGTCTTGATGTTCATGGCGTTGGCCATGGTCAGGCGCTCGAGTTCGATCTCCGGGTTGAGCGTTTCGTTACGCTTCAACACCGCATCGACGCCTTCCTGAGGGTTGGCGACGGCGGCGGCAAAACCTTTTGCCAGCGCCTTCATGAATCCCTTTACCGCTTCCGGGTTTTCCTTGGCAAAATCGGTATTTACCAGCACCGAGTTGCCATAGAGATTCAACCCGTGCTCGGCCATCAGGATGGTGGCGATATCGTCATCGGCGATCCCCTGGGCCTTCAGGTTGAGGATGACGGAAAAGGCGAAACCGAAGACGGCGTCGACATCGCCCTTGGCGAGCATCGGTTCGCGCACCGGAAAGCCGATGGATTCGATGGTGATCTTGCTGTCGTCGATCTTGGCCACCTGCTTGAAGGCCTTCCACTGGGCGAATGCGCCATCCGGCGGCGGTGCGCCGAGCTTCTTGCCTTCAAGCGACTTCGGATCAGCGGTGACGCCGAGCGACTTGCGGCCGACGACCGCGAAGGTCGGGCGCTCGTAGATCATCATCGCTGCCTTGATCTTCTGCGACGGATCCTCGTCGAGGAACTTGATCAGCGAGTTGATGTCGCCGAACCCCATCTGGTAGGTGCCGGTCGCAACCCGCGGGATCGCCTCGACCGAACCGTTGCCGGTGTCGATCGTGACGTTCAGCCCCTCTTCCTTGAAGTAGCTCTTGTCGACGGCGAGCAGAAAGCCGGCTGCCGGGCCTTCGAATTTCCAGTCGAGCGTGAACTTGATGGCGGTTTCGGCAAGCGCCGGGCCCGAGAAGCCGGCGGTGAGCGCCACCGTCGCGGCGGCGGCAAATCTGGTGAAATATCGACGAGTCAGCATCATGTTCCCCTGCTGGTTGTTATTGCCCCATAGAAAACGACAAATCATCAACCACGCAAGCCCGTCTGCACATTTTATCATCAATAATTTGTATGCTTATTTTCAAATCACAAATTGAGAGACCAGGGCGCGACAACCGCCCCCGTCTACAGGTCAGATGCGGCACAAGCCCTCAGGCGACGGCCGGTTAACCGTGACAAAAAAGAATGAAAGCGCGCGCTAAAATGCGATTGCCGATCCCCGTAGACGGCCTATTTCCTCCAACTGGAGGGAAAAGCATGCGCATAAAACTATTTCTGGTTTGCGTCGCAGTCGCGACCATCGCGTGGCTTACGGGCCTGTTCGCGCTCGTGTGGTCACTGATCTGAAGCGGGGAACAGCTATCTGCGGCGGTTCTTTTCCGCCACGGACAGGGCGAGAACCGCACCGAAATAACCGACCTGCATGAGGACGAGGGAGGCGACGCCGAACCCCATGGCCCACCAGAGGCCATCACCGGCAATCAGGCTGGCGCAAGTAACAAGCGCCGAGAAGACCAGCATCCGCAGGAAACCGCAGGGCAGCTGAAGATGACGAAAAAGACTTTCCATGCGCTCCCCCAATAGTTAATCGAAGGTTAACTTACCGTATCTTGCAGAAACGGCATACCCCATTTGAGGGACGCCACTTAAAATTGACGGATACTTGCGAAAATCCGCCTTCCTGTGGCGGGAAGGATACTCCGATATATCCGTTCCGTTCCGACCACCTCGGCCTGGCCTGGTCATCGCAGGATGGAAATGACGGCTTGTTGAAATGCGGGAGGATCTGTCCGTGCTAGAGTATTTCCGCCTTTCTTCGAAACGCGAAGCTGCTCTACCCCTCTGTTTTAACGCAATTCCGAACGCAAAACCGGTTTCCACTTTTGCTGGAATTGCTCCGAAGCGCCTACTCCCTCAAGCACTGCATGGAACCGAAATCGCGATGCCGGAGATAGCCAGCCCACCCCTGCGCCACCGCGTCCGCTCAGCCATGCTGCGGATGGTTCTTGCGGCAAGTCTGCTGCCCGCCTTCATGGAGACCGCCATGTCCGACACGAACGACACCCTTCTGCTCGATGCAGCCGCGACGGGCGACAATCGGGCGATCGCCTCCCTCATCCAGACGGGCGCTGCGGTCGATCCGCGCGATGACCAGCGCCGGACGCCACTCCTGATCGCCACTCATGCCAACAATCTCGAAACGGCACGGCTGCTGATCGAGGCGGGCGCGGATGTGAACGCCAAGGACGCCATTCAGGACAGCCCCTATCTCTATGCCGGCGCAAGGGGGCATATCGGGATCCTGAAACTGACGCTGTCGCATGGAGCAGACCTGAAAAGCACAAACCGTTATGGCGGCACGGCGCTGATCCCGGCCTCCGAGCGCGGCCATGTCGAAACGGTCGATACGCTGATCAAGGCCGGCGTCGATGTGAACCATGTCAACAATCTGGGATGGACCGCGCTTCTTGAAGCAATCATTCTGAGCGACGGTGGGGAGCGCCATCAGGCGATCGTCAAGCTGCTGCTCGATGGCGGCGCGCGGATCGATATTGCCGACAAGGACGGCGTGACACCGCTTCAGCATGCGAAGGCGCGCGGTTATGGCGAGATTGTCGCTTTACTGGAGAAGACGGGGCGGTAGCATCCAAAGAGATCAATCGGCGCATGGTTTTGCGCCATATACCTCAGCGATCAGCCGCTCAGCAGGCCGACGAGCCCGCACTGCTTCGTTCCAGCCCGAAAGCCCAGCGGGCGGTCCTGCATTCGGAATCTCCGGGCAGGCAGGCTCGGCATACATCGGGGCGAACATCATAGATCGTGCAGGACGTGCTGACGCCGATGCGGCCGGACAGCGCCGAACAGCGCTCACCTTCACATCGCATGCCCCGCTGGTCCGCGGCAACGAACTGCGGCGGAATAAGGTCCAGGGCTTCATCGGTTTCCATGGTGAAGCGCGGCCATTCCGAGGAATAGGAACAGCAGGCGCCACAGGTCTGGCAATCGGGTAGGGTTTCCGTGTCCGCATCGCCTGCGGACAGCACATCGTGGCGCGACTGGTTATGATCGCGCCCGTTACGCTCCGATGGAGCGCCCCCTGCCGTCATTTGTGCTTCAGCAGCCACATCTTGCCCGCCATGGTTATACCGTGTGGGGTTTGGCCAGCTTCGGCATCCGGGTCAAGACCCTTGAGAAGACCGTAACCGGTCAGTTGCTCGAGCGTGGTCGTCGTCGCGAACTTCACCTTCAACGGCCGCTCCTTGAAGCGATCGCTCTTTGCATAGGTTTCGGTGGCGCCGTGATGGGTCCACCTGTTCCCCTCCTGGGGATGCAGGTCGCCAAGTTTCGCAAGCTTGAGCCCGCGGATCTGGGTCGGCGTCAGTTCGACTGTCAGGGCAGCAGTGGTGGTGCTGGTCATGTCTTTGTTCTTTCTCCAGAGCATTTCCGCGTTTTCTCGAAACGAGAAGCTGCTCTATCTATGTGTTACTACGCAATCCCACACGCAAAACCCGGTCCCACTTTTGCTGGAATTGCTCTCAGTGACAACGCGCAGCTTAGTGCTGCATGTCACTTTAGCATATCGGCCTATCGGCGGCTTCAGGGCTTCTTGGCAGGGGCGGATGCAGAATGAAGCGCGTCATTTTGGGCTTCCAAAGCAAGACGTGCTTCCCGCAGGCGGGACGTCTTTTCCTGGCGTGCCTTGGCGACCGCGTCGATCTCATCGCGGGCGCGATTGCCGGCGGCGCTCGAAGCCTGCGTCTTGTCGAATGCCTTTTCGGCAGTTTGACGGGCCTTGCTGTGCTGTTCGGTCATTGTGTTCCCCGGTGTAAGTGCCAGCGCATCGACCGGTTACCGGACGCGCGGTTTCTAAAGCGCCACAGCAGCCTTATTGCACCCCTAATGATGCGCGGCGCCATGGTCAGGAGCAACAAAAAAGGCCAGGCAGCTGCCTGACCTCCTGCGGTCCCATGCTTTCGACAGTGCCAGTACATCCGTGGTCACACGAAAGCGGATACCGGTTCAAACAGCCTGAAGATTGCAGGCCGACATCTTGCCGGACTTCTTGTCGCGTTCCAGATCGAAGGAGACCTTCTGGCCTTCTACGAGTTCGCGCATGCCCGAACGCTCAACAGCAGAGATGTGCACGAATGCATCAGCTTCGCCGCTGTCAGGCTGGATGAAGCCGAAGCCCTTGGTGGAGTTGAACCATTTAACTGTGCCAGTGGCCATGATGGACCCTTTCTTAGCAACATAGAGGGATCGCAACGCGAAAGCGTCGCGGGTGGTGATAACGATGCTTTAAAGGGAGGGTCGTTCAATACGCGGTGCCAATCGCGCAGTAACCAAATCTCGGCAAGAAAAAATCGATAAACTCTAAATAGTGACCTGGGCGGAAAAAGTCAACTTTTAGTTTTTCCGCCCGCCGCAAAGACGGTAACGGCGACCTACCCGGCTCCCAATCCGTCAAATCTTTCGGCTTCCGACCAATGAACTTCAAAGGAACCTCGCGTTGTCGTTGAAGCTCGCGCGGGGATTTTGGGTTGGACTTATCGGCACCGGTCTGTCAAAAGCGCGCCCGGGCGCGACTGCCGTTAACTTTAGAACGGGGTCGGGCGATAGATTGACGTCACGTCGCTGCCGCGAGATCACGCTGGCCGTCCTTTTAAATCCCCTACCGCGCAAACTTCCTTGCCGCTGCGACGCAGAGGATGACGCCCAGCGTGACGGCGAACATGGCGGGGGTAACGGATTCACCGAGCAGCGTGGCGGCGAGCGCCAGGCCGAAAAAGGGCTGCAGCAGCTGCAACTGGCCGACTGACGCCGTGCCGCCCTGGGCAAGGCCGCGATACCAGAAGATGAAGCCGATCAGCATCGAGAACAGCGAGACATAGGCAAGGCCCGCAAAGGCCGGCACGCCGACCGTCGCAAAGCTTTCCGGCATGAGGGCGAGTGCGCCGACAGCCATGACCGGCAGCGAGATGACCAGCGCCCAGCAGATGACCTGCCAGCCGCCCAGGCGCTTCGACAATGCCGCCCCTTCCGCATAACCCAGACCGCAAACGATGACGGCTGCCAGCATCAGCCAGTCGCCGAAGGACAGGCCGAGCGATGCCGCCCCCATTCCCAGAGAGGAGCCGCCCTGCACCAGCGCAAAGCCCGTCACCAGCATGCTGCCGAGCACGGCAAATACCCAGAAGGCGAGCTTGGGGCGTTCACCGCCGCGGATGACGCCGAAAATGGCGGTGGCGAGCGGCAGAAGCCCGATAAAGACGATCGAATGGGCGGACGAGATATGCTGCAAAGCCAGTGCCGTCAGCAATGGAAAACCGACGACACAGCCCAGCGCGACGATCAGAAGCGGGACGAGTTCGGTTTTCTGCGGCCGTTTCTGCCGGAAGGCCAGAAGCAGGAGAAGCGACAGGAGGCCGGCAATCGTGCCGCGGGCGACAGTCAGGAACAGCGGATCGAAGCCGATCACCGCAAGCCTGGTCGCCGGCAACGAACCGGAAAAGATCAGCACGCCGATAAACCCGTTCAACCAGCCCGAAAGACCGCGATCCATGTCATTCTCCAAGGTTTCGATACCAGTATGCCGGCAGTGCGTCATCCGCCCTTCTCCCCGCTTGCGGGGAGAAGGTGCCGGCAGGCGGATGAGGGGCGAACCTCTCCTCCGCATTACCCGCGACTGCCCCTCATCCCCTCGCTGACGCTCCGGACCTTCTCCCCGCAGGCGGGGAGAAGGAGGCAAGACGCACCGTTCTTATCCACCCAAAACCTTGGCTTCGCCAGAAACAGTGTGATACAATTTTCTCAAACTGTTATGCCTCACAAAGCAATACGGATGAAACTGCGATGGACCTTGGGTCTGCAACAACCAAAGCCGAGATTGTCATGGGGACGATCCGGCAGCGGATCGCCGGGCGGACGCTGACGACCGGGGCAAAACTTCCCTCGGTGCGGGCGCTTGCCGCGACGCTTGCCGTTTCCACCTCGACGGTCGTCGATGCCTATGAGCGGCTGGTGGCGGAGGGGGCGATCGTCTCGCGGCCGGGATCGGGCTTTTATGTGGCCAATCAGGCCGCACCCTTTTCTCCCGCCGAAGCCGGGCCGAAACTCGACCGGGCCGTCGATCCGTTCTGGATCTCGCGGCAGTCGCTGGAGAGCGACGAAAACAGCCTGAAACCCGGCTGCGGCTGGCTGCCTCCGTCATGGCTTCCGGAAGAGGCGATGCGCAAAGCGCTGCGGACGCTTTCGCGCGCCGAGCCGAGCGCGCTTGCGGATTACGGCACGCCGCTGGGGCTTTCGCCGCTGCGCCGGCTGATTTCGCGGCGAATGGGAGAGCGCGGCATCGAGGCCGCGCCGGACCAGATCATGCTGACGGAATCCGGCACGCAGGCGATCGATCTCCTGTGCCGTTTCCTGATCGAACCGGGCGATACCGTGCTGGTCGACGATCCCTGTTATTTCAACTTTCATGCGCTGTTGCGGGCGCATCGGGCGAAGATCGTCGGCGTGCCCTATACGCCGAACGGGCCGGACCTGGCGGCTTTTGCCGCGACGGTTTCAGAACACCGGCCACGGCTCTACATCACCAATTCGGCGATCCACAATCCGACAGGCGCGGTACTTTCCCCCGTCACCGCGCATCGGGTGCTGAGAATAGCGGAAGAGTTCGACCTGACGATCGTCGAGGACGATATCTTTGCCGATTTCGAGACGGTTGCGGCACCAAGGCTTGCGGCCTTCGACGGGCTGGAGCGGGTGATCCATATCGGCAGCTTTTCGAAAACGTTGTCGGCTGCGGCGCGTTGCGGGTTTATCGCGGCACGACCGGACTGGATCGAGGGGCTGACCGACCTGAAGATCGCCACCTCCTTTGCCGGCGGGCGGATGACCGAGGAAGTCGTTCATGCAGCGCTTTCCGACGGCGGCTATCGCAGACATCTCGACACGTTGCGCGCACGGCTTTCAAAGGCGATGGCGGAGGTGACGGACAGGCTTGGCTCAATCGGCATCGAGCCCGTGCTGAAACCGCAATCCGGCATGTTTTTGTGGTGCCGGTTGCCGGGAGAAACCGACGCCGCCGAGGTGGCGCGCGCCTGCCTGAAACAGCAGATCGTGCTTGCCCCCGGCAATGCCTTCAGCCTGTCGCAATCGGCCAGAAACTGCATGCGCTTCAACGTCTCGCAAACGCTCGACCCGCGTATTTTCGAGAGGTTGAAAGGCGCGTTGAAGAGCTGACGATCAGCCCCGCTTCAGCTTGACGCCGAAGCCGAGAACGAAGCTTACCAGCGCACCGAGTGCTGCGGTGCCGTAAAGCCACGCGGCGGTATCGCCGGCAGATCCCGTTGCAAGGCTTGCCGTCAGCCCGGTTGCGGTTGCGATCGTGCCGGAAAGTGCTGCCCCCACCGCATAACCGGCCGTCGACATGGTGGGCAGGAGCGCGCTGGCGCGGTCACGCTCTTTCGGATCGGCCGCCTCCATCGCCGCTTCATTGACATTGGCCCAGGCGAGGCCAAACCCGATGCCGATCAGGATCTGGCCGAAAATCACCAGAGGCAGCCATTGAAGGCCGATCGCGACAGCCAGCGCAACGAAACCGAACAGGTGGAAGAGCGGCCCGACCCACATGGTCGCATCGCGCCATGCAAAGGCCTCGTAGCGGCTGGCGACCATGGCGACAACGCTCCAGACGAGCGCCATGGTGACGACGATATAACCCACGACCGCCGGGCCCAGCCGGAAGACGTCACTGACGAGAAGCGCCAGATAGGTGCTGCCCGCCGAATGACCGGCCGACATCAGGAACAGCATGAGGAAGGCGCGGCCGAGCACCGAGCCGGGGCGAAAGGTGCCGGCGGGAAAAAGCGGCGGGCCGAAACGGCCATCGAGCAGGACGACCGACAGAAGCGCCAGCACGCCGAAAACCAGAAGCGCGGCCTGCCAGAGCGGCTCTCCGCTGGTCGAAGAAAGAGCAAAGATCAGAGCGGTCACGACGCAGAGCCCGACGGAGACGGGTGCGAAGCTCGCCGCCCTGCCCTCGCTGGTTTTCGGCCCGGTGAGAGCGGTGAACAGGACCAGCGTGACCAGAAAAGGCGTCACGGCGAGGAAGGAGGATCGCCAGGAAATCGCCTCGGTCATCACGCCGCCGATCAGCGGGCCGAGCAGCGCCGTCACTGCCCAGACGGTTGCCTCGACGGCGAAGACTCGGGCAATCAGTGACGAGGAAAAGTTTGCCGGGATGAGGCTATAGCAGATCGCCACGATCAGGCCGTCAGCCACGCCTTGCAGAAGGCGCCCGAAGACGATCCAGCCGAAGGCGGGGGCGAAAAAGGCCATCAACCCGCCGAATGCAAAAACCAGAGAGGCGATCGCAAGGCTCATGCGCACGCCGAGCCGGTCGCGGATCGAGGCGGCCGCGGTGCCGCCGGCGATCGAGCCGATGAAATAGAGACTGTAGACCCAGCTGTACCACTCGCGCCCGCCCAGTTCGGCAGCGGCCAGCGGCATGGCGGCGACGATGGCGAACTGGTTAAAGGCATGAAGGCCGATGCCGCTGGAAATCAGCGCCAGCATGCGGCCGCTCTCTCCCTTCAGAAGGTCCGCATAACCCGGGGCGTCGGTGCCGGCCGGTTTCATATCTTGCATCGGGCCGGTCCGCTCCTCGATCAGTTCCGTCATTTCCATTCCTACCTGTTGTACCGCGTCTTTTCACGGGGGCGTCCCCAATCGGGCTTTTCATGTCGCGGGCGGCACCCTAAAATCTCAACCAAGGTTGAGGTCAATGGAAAAAAGATGGCGAAATTCAATAATCCCGGCGCATTGCAGGGCCTCGGTGTAGGACAGGTGGCTGAACGCGCCGGCGTGGCGGTCTCGACGCTGCATTTCTACGAGGAAGAAGGGCTGATCGAGAGCTGGCGCAATGGCGGCAACCACCGGCGTTACGGCCGCGACGTTCTCAGACGCATCGCCGTGATCCGGGTGGCGCAAAGGGCCGGCGTGCCGCTGAAGGAGATTGCCGAGGCGCTGAAATCCCTGCCGCAGGGGCGCACGCCCAATGCAAGGGACTGGGGGCGGCTTTCCGCCCGATGGAAAGACGAACTGGATGCCCGGATCGCGGCGCTGACGCAATTGCGTGACGAGCTGACCGGCTGTATCGGCTGCGGCTGCCTGTCGCTGAAAGCCTGTCCGCTGCGCAATCCCGGCGACCAGCTGGCGGCCAGCGGAAGTGGTCCACTCCTGCTGGCCGCCGGCGACGAAAGCTGATTCGCGGCGGCGACCGACGACACTGCGCCGGCGCTTAAATCAAAAGCAAAATGCTCAGGCAATGGGCAGCGGATGATCGATTTTTGAGCGCGTGACATTTTTGCTACAGCCTTTTTAGCAAACGCTCCTAAATCCTGTTCATCAGCAATGCTTATGGAGGGAAAATCCATGAAGGGTCTTTTCATTCTCGCCGCTTCCGTCGCCGCCCTGAGCGTATCGACCGCAGCCTATGCCGCAGACGCCGTAGAGCAAATCCCGACCGCTCCGGTTGCCATCGAAACCGCACCGTCCTTTACCTGGGAAGGTTTTTATCTCGGCGCCCATACCGGCTATGGCTGGGGCAATGGCGATCTGGAAGGTTTTGGCGAGGAGAATTTCGACGGATGGCGGCTCGGCGCCTTCGCCGGTTATAACTGGCAGCTTTCCAACGGCTTCGTCGTCGGTCTCGAAGGTGACGCCAATTACGACTGGAGCGACGCCAATTACGGCGGCGGCGTCTCCGTCGACAACGGCTTCTCCGGCTCCGTTCGCGGTCGCGTCGGTTATGCCTTCGACCGCACGCTGGTTTATGCTGCCGGCGGCTGGACGGCAACCAATGTGGACCTGAATGCGCCGGGCGGCTTCGATGACGATGACACGCTGCATGGCTGGACGATCGGCGCCGGCGTCGACCACGCCTTTACCGACAATATCTTCGGTCGGCTGGAATATCGCTACAACGACTATGGCAGCGGCAATCTGAGCGGCGTCGATTTCGACTTCGACCAGCACGTCATCCAGGTCGGCATCGGCGTGAAGTTCTAGAGCATTTCCGCATGTCTTCAGCGCAAAACCGCTGCACATTTTTGCGCGACATGCTTTAGGAATACTTGCCTTTCAAGGCACGAGGAAAAGCCGTCCGCACACCTGTGCGGGCGGCTTTTTTTGTGCGATGCCTTCAGGGTCGGCGCTTCGTCAGGCGGATGTCCATGCTGCCGATATCCTGTTCGTTGCCCCATCCCAGAGACTGGTAGAACCCTGCCGCGCGGGTATCCCTGCCCGTTTCGAGCCAGATTTCGGAATGAAGCTCGAACAGCTTTTCCTCGGCCGCCGCCACAAGCTTGCCTCCCAGCCCCCTGCCCGAATGGGTGGGAAGCACGAAGGCGGCAAAAAGCGATGCCTCTTCGATATCGATCATCGAGAAGCCCGCGACCTCGCCGTCAACTACGGCCACCCAGGCGCAAGGTGACGCAGCCAGCATGTCCGATACGGACTGTTCGGTAATCCCCATCTGCGCCAGCTGCTCTACCGATAGATGGTTTTCCCGCACCGATGTCCTGACACGAAAGATATCCGCAAGGTCGGATGGAAGGGCAAGGCGGATATGGGCGGACATACGCTAACTCCAGAATAGGCATTGTATCGCGGCAGGCGCGGATATTGACAGGTCCGACATGGAGCAGGATAGCTTCGGGATTTCAAGAGATTGCGCATCCCGCGCGCATCATGTCCCGGGGCCGCCATTCACAAGAGGGAGGAAATGCCGGATGATCATTGTCGTCGAGGGCATCAGTGCGGCAGGCAAGACAACATGGTGCCGGGCGCATGCACATCCCCACCTGATCACCGAGAGCTATCCGGCCGATCGCCGGAAACAGCCGGAGACGGGGCGGGCAACCGCCCGCTACTGGACCGAATGGAATGTCAAACGGTGGGGCGACGCGCTGGCCATGGAAGAAGCCACAGGCCATGCCGTATGCGACACCGACCCGCAGAAGCTTCACTATAACTGGGGCATGTTCCAGATCGGCGTTCTGCCGGAATCACAATGGCGGCTGCAGCTCGAGACAAGCCGCGCGGCGGTTGCCGAGAAGCGGCTCGGTTTCGCCGACGCCTATCTCGTCAAGGAGATAGACCCGATCGTCGCCAGACAGCAGCGTGACAACGATATGTCAAAAGCGCGGGACCGCTTCGATCTCAACGTGCAGCTCCAGCCGTCGCTTATCCGCTGGTACCGGCAGATGGATGCGATCCTTGGAGGTCGCGTGCATTGGGGCCTGCCTGAAACCGGGCTTGCGCTCGGCGCCATCACGCCCAATGCGTTGCGTTACGATATCGGCGCATTCGACGCGTTCATCGCATCGCTGGAAACCGGCACGGCTTGAGCTTAATCTTCTTAAAGTACCGCATGGGATCGTCTCGTGCCATGGCAGCGAAGCCGCCAAATGCGGATATTCGGCCAGACTAGAAATGTGTGAATGGCACTTTCGAGGTCTCGCTTCGCCGCTCTTGTCCCGCCGCGTAGCGTGGCAGATCGCTGACACCGGCCTCAAATGCGGCTCGAATTTCGGATTGGCTGAAATTGCGATCCCATAGCTCGGTCATCAGCGAAACTATAATGTGGCTTAGCGGCTCGGCAGGATGGCCGCTTTGAGTTGAGATTTCCGCACAACGCAAGGCGAAATTTGACGCAACCGTGTTGCTATGAGCGTCCCATGGTTCGTCGGTGAGACCAGGCATCTCTTATCTCCATAACATCAACAATCAAACAGGCACTTGAACGTAGAGCTTGTCCGCTTCGGGCCGTTGGCCGTCATGTCTCGGACGAGACATCAGGAGACATGCACTTCAGGTCAACCATGCGAGTCCGTTTCATCCACCGGAACATTTCAATTTAACCAGGAAAGGCTTCAGGGGACATTGATGACGCCATCACGGGAAGCTCAGGTCCAAACCGAGCATGCCGCTCAGGACGAAGGCGAGGAGCCCGACGGCGAGTACCGCGGCCAGGAAGGCTGCGGTCATCTTGCCGCCCGTGCGCACCAACGCCAACGTCTCGCCCTTCTCACCCTGATCATAATGCCACTTGATGGCGAAGAACATGGCGATGCCCAGCGCGGCAACCTTGAATATGACGAAGACGACAGGAACCCAATCCATGAAAAAGACTCTCATATGCATCGATTATGCGCATAATGACCTTATTTTAGGCAGACAGATACTTCTTATTCTGCAACGCTGATGTGTAAAAGCAGATGGCGGTTTGCCCGACCGCCCACCTTCACCCGTGGCTGGAACTGTTCGGCACGACAGGTTCCTCTTCCTTCACCTTGGCGCGGTGGAAGATGAACATGCCGGCGATGACGATGATGGCGGCACCTGCCAGCGTCTGTCCGTCGGGGAAATCGCCGAAGAAGGCCCAGCCGAAAACGATCGCCCATAAAAGCAGCGTATATTGCAGCGGCGCCAGAACTGAGGCGGGCGCCAGTTTCAGCGAGCGGGTGATCAGGAGGTGCGCCGAGCAGGAAACGACGCCGAGCAGAAGGAGCGCGAACAGTTCGCCTCCGGTAAACGGGCTCCAGTTGCCGACGCTGAACCAGATGCCGGCGACAAGCGCGCCGAGCGTCTGCCAAGTGACCAGCGTCACGTCCGGCGTTGAGCGCAGCACGCGGCCAAGCACCAGCGACAGGGCGAAGGAGAGGCTGCCGATCAGCGCGAACATCGACGGCCATGACAGCATGGCTTCCGACGGGCGAAGCGCGATGATGACGCCGATAAAGCCGATCAGGACGGCAAGCCAGCGCCGCCAGCCGATCCATTCCCCGAGGAAGAAATGCGAGATCGCCGCGACATAGATCGGCCCGGCCATATAGAAGGTCATAACGTCGGCGAGCGGCAGATAGACCACGGCGGCGTAAAACAGTCCGGTATCGCAGGTTGCCATGACCACGCGGGCAAATTGCAGGCCAGGCCTTTCGACCTTGAAAAGCGCCGTCGTCGAACTGCGGGCCAGCATCGGCCCCAGAACGAGAAAGGCACCCAGCGAGCGCAGCAGCAGGACCTGTCCGACGGAGAAACTGGCGACCAGCCATTTGCCCATGGCATCGTTCAGGGCGAACATCAGGTCGCCGACGAGCATCAGAAGAATGCCGGCCAGAACGGCGTTTCCGCCGACGGCATAAGCCGTTGTTGCTTTCATGATATGTGGGCGCTCCGCGACGCCATTTTCGATGGCGGCCGCAGCTTAGCCAGGGAGAAGACCCCGGGCCATACCGGGATCGTCTCGATACCTGTTGGAATGGGCGGTCCATACTCCTCATGACGGCCCGTTTGCAAGGGGCATTCGGGCCGCATTCAAGCATGACGTCATATTGTCCTGCGGCAATCAGGACCGGGACAAACCAAGACTTGTTCAGCCGCGACGGGCGGCGTCGATTGCGGCGACGTCGATCTTCCTCATCGTCATCATCACATCGAAGGCGCGCTTGGCTTGCGCGCCGCCGGCCGCCATCGCCTCCATCAGTGTGCGCGGGGTGATCTGCCAGGAAATGCCCCAGCGATCCCTGCACCAGCCGCATTCGCTTTCCTCGCCGCCATTGCCGACAATGGCGTTCCAGTAGCGGTCGGTTTCCTCCTGATCCTCGGTGGAAATCTGGAACGAGAACGATTCGTTGTGCTTGAAATGCGGACCGCCGTTCAGGCCGATGCAGGCAACGCCGGCAACGGTGAATTCGACGACCAGAACATCGCCCTCGACGCCATCGGGATAATCACCGGGCGCGCGGGTCACTGCCCCGACGGCGCTGTCCGGAAAGGTCTGGGCATAAAACCGCGCCGCATCCTCGGCATCCTTGTTGTACCACAGGCAGATGGTGTTCTTTTGCATGACAAGCCTCCCGTTGTTGTGGCGTCCGGCTATCCTGTTCGGGCGTATCGTAGCCAGCCTCGCATTCAAGACGTAGGGCGAACCGCCGATCCGACAGCGGTTTTCATTTTTGTCGATAAATTAATGATCGACGATATTGCGGCCATTTACTTAAAGGACTATCGCAAGATGTATCGAGCCGAGGGATATAAATGAGAATTATCAATATCTTGACACCAATATTGCTGGTTACCGCCTTAAGTGCCTGCGCACCTACGCGCGCGCAATATGATGCGCTGCAGACGACGCTTGAAGGCAGTCCCAAGGCGCGTGCGCAGGTTACTGCCAACTGCACGAGAAAACACTGGTCTGCGGAAAAAACCGGCAATCTGGCCAGGTTGATGAACGTGCCGGAGAAGCGGGCGAAGTCGACATTCTGCAACAGGTTGCATGGCGGACTGGCCAGCGGCCGCATCACCTATGAGGATGTGAAGTCTGTCTGGAGCACGCCCACTTCCAACATGATAAGGGTGATGCAGGGGCGCTGATATCCAGGGCATAAGGCCAGGCCCGCTCAGGCCGTGGATTGGTTCGCGCCGGGTTCAGCCTTTGCGCCGATAAAATAGTGATCGACGATGTTCTGGCCGTTTTTCAGGATATGGCCGGCCAGCACCGGATCGCCGCCTCGAAAGGTTTCGGGATCGCCGCCGCAAAGGTGGACAAACAGTTTCTGGTGGGCGACAGCGGCGAAATAATCGTGGGCCGGCGGTGCTTCCGTCCAGTCGGTCGATTTCAGCTCTTCGGCGGCCTGGGCCGTTGCCTCCTCGATCGCCTTGTAGATCTTTGCCAGCATATCCTGGCGGGCACGCGCCTCGATCTCGGCGTATTGCCTTTCAGCCGGGGTTAGTACGGGGCAGCTGTCGTTCATCGGATCAATCTCCCTGCATAAATTCCGGACGCTTTTCGCATCGGAATGCGTCGGCAATAGGCCGAGGGGTGGTGGCGGGCCCGTTTTACCCCGCAAGCTTTTCCAGAAAGTCGTGCGCCGTTGACCACTGGTAGCGGACCATTTCCACGACCGGATTGCCCGCATGCGCGACGCCGATCCTTTCGATCACAACACCGCCAAGCCGATCGTAAAGGGCTGTCGCCCGGGTGTTTTTGACAAAGGCCCGCAGATGAACCGGCCGATCTTTTCTCATCGGATCGAAGGCGGATATCGTGTGGCGAAGAAGCGCTTTCGCCAAGCCCTGCCCCTGGTGCGATGGCGCGACGTAGAGATTGTGCAGATAGGTGCCGAATTCCGGTTCCTCGCTGAAGGCGAAACAGCAGAAACCCGCGGCCGGCCCGCCATCGCTGGCAACGAAGATCAGGTGATCGGGCGACGACAATGCGGCAAACCTCGTTTCCCAAAGCGCCTGCTTTTCTGACGGCACAACCTCGCTCAGATAGGCTTCGGGCAGGATATGCGCGTAGGCGCTCTGGCTGATCGAGACATGCAGGTGGATGACCCTCTGTATATCCGACGGGATCGCCGGGCGGTATTTCAGCAT
The DNA here is from genome assembly GCA_900466875.1 of Hyphomicrobiales bacterium. GTDB lineage: Bacteria > Pseudomonadota > Alphaproteobacteria > Rhizobiales > Rhizobiaceae > Neorhizobium. The sequence continues at coordinate 15,552 of UBNQ01000022.1, forward strand.
GGCGGCGGGGCCTTTCTCCATCTATTTTACCTGCAGGATCATATCCCAGCGGTCCAGCCCCGGAGCGTAACCATCCGGCGTAATCGTGGTCGCGATGAAACCGAATTTCTCGTAGAAGCCCTTGGTGTGCTGACTTGTATTGAGCGTGATCGTCTCGACCTGTGGGATACTTCGTGCCAGATCAAGACGGGCTTCGGCGAGGAGCCGGCCGATACCCTTGCCGTGATAGTGGCTCGCGACCATGCCCCAGGACAGGAACGCCGTTTTCTGGTCCGGCAGAACTTTCAATCCGCCACAGCCGATGATTTCGCCTCCATCCTGCAGAACCAGATAGGGTCGCTCCAGAACCACAGACGTCAGAAATTCGGAATACTGAGCGCGCTCCTGCGGCGCGAAAAAACGAGGCGTGTTCGTATCGAAGACGGCCAGACAAGCAGGCCTATCCTCAATGGAATAGGGTCGTGACGTAATCTGCATCATTGGACCTTTCCGCAGACCGCGTCAGCGCGACAGCAAACCCTTCGCCGTCAACGTGACGTGCGTTGCCGCATTGAGATCATAGTTCTCGAATTCGCCGGGGCGAACCCAGGCGAAATCCTCGAATTCGTCGTTGATGGCGATGTTGCGGTTGGCGGCGCGGCAATCGAAGATGAGGTAGATCATGTAGATCTCCTCCGTTGAGCCGTCCGGATAGGTTTTTGTCCTGACATCATCGCGAAAGGTCCAGGGCGTGATTTCGGCAATGTCGAGCCCCTCGCCCAGTTCCTCGCGGATTTCGCGCCGCAGCGCGTCCTCGATCTTTTCTCCGGGCTCCATGCCGCCGCCGGAAAGCGCCCATTGCCCAGGAAACACGCCCCGGTCCGAGGGCATCTTGCAGAGCAGATAGGCGCCGTCATTTTCGATCAGCGGGCAGACGATGATCCGTTGTCTCATAGGTTTCTTTCCCCCCTCGAAAAGCTGCTCAGGCGGCAGCGGCTTCGGGCGAATATCCGGCCTCGCGGATGGCCTCTTCCGCTTTTGCCCTGTCGCCTTCCACCGTGACCGTGTGGGACGGCAGGTCGATGGTCACGGTGGCATCCGGCAAGGCTTCGGCCAGAGCGGCGCGGACGGTCTTTTCGCAATGGCCGCAGGTCATGTCGGCAACGGTGAAAATGGCGGTCATCTGAAAAACTCCTTGAGTGTTGGTATCGTTATGCGTGTTCGATGCGGGTTTTGGCTATGCGGCGCTTTCGCCCGATGCGGATTAGGGGCCTGCTGCGGAGTGTTCGCCCGATGCGGGCTGTTCGCCCGCCAGGTCATCGAGGATCGGGCAATCGGGCCGGTTGTTGCCGCCGCAGCAATGGCTGAGATGTTTCAGGGTCTTCACCATGCTCTCCATTTCGGCGATGCGGCGTTCGAGGTCGTTGATATGGGTCGTCGCGATGTCCTTGACGCTAGCGCTCGTGCGGCTCTTGTCCTGCCAGAGTTTCAGCAGCGTCTCGGTCTCTTCCAGCGAAAAGCCGAGCGAGCGCGCCCGCTTGATGAAGCGCAGCACATGCACCTCGTCCTCGCCATAGATCCGGTAATTGCTTTGCGTGCGCCCCTTCGGCGCGATCAGGCCGATCTCTTCGTAATACCGGATCATCTTGGCCGATACGCCGGATGCGGTCGAAGCTTCGCCGATATTCATGCCGCGTCCTCTGACCTGAAGGTTTTCAGTCTCAGCGCATTGCCGAGCACGAAGACGCTCGACAGCGCCATGGCGCCGGCCCCTATCATCGGCGACAGCGTGATGCCGAAGGCCGGATACAGCGCGCCGGCGGCAACCGGGATCAGCACCACGTTGTAACCGAAAGCCCAGAACAGATTTTGGCGGATGTTCTTCATCGTCGCGCGGCTGACGGCGATGGCCGAAACCACACCGGTCAATTCACCGCCCACCAGCACGACATCGGCGCTTTCGATCGCCACATCCGTGCCGGTGCCGATGGCAATGCCGATATCGGCTTCGGCCAGCGCTGGGGCATCGTTGATGCCGTCGCCGACAAAGGCGAGTTTTCGCCCGTCGACCCGCAGCGCATGCACGGCCTGAACCTTGCCCTCGGGCAAAACCTCGGCGACGACCTTGTCGATACCGACCTGTCGGGCGATGGCCTCTGCCGTGCGGCGGTTGTCGCCGGTGACCATGACGACCTCGATGCCCATTGCCTTCAGGGCGCGGATGGCGTCGACGCTCGACGGCTTCAGCGGGTCGGCGACGGCGATGATGGCGGCGAGCTTTGCATCGACGGCGGCATAAAGCGGGGTCTTGCCCTCGTCGCCAAGACGTTTCGCAGCATCGGCAAAGATTTCAACCGAAGCGCCGAGTTTTTGCATGTAGCGGTCGGCACCGACTGCGACCTCGCGGCCGCCGACCTTGGCGCGGATGCCGTAGCCGGTGACGGACGAAAATTCTTCGGCGCTTGCAGCTTCAAGCGCCCTCGTCTTTGCAGCCTTGACGATGGCATCGGCAATCGGGTGCTCGGAGCGGGCCTCGACGGCTGCGACCAGCGCCAGAACCTCGGCTTCATCAAAACCTTCGGCGGTGATGAAGTCGGTCAGTTCCGGGCGTCCCTTGGTGAGGGTGCCGGTCTTGTCGACGACGACGGTCGAGACATCCTGCAGACCCTGCAGCGCATCGCCCTTGCGAAACAGCACGCCAAGCTCGGCGGCCCGGCCGCCGCCAACGACGATCGAGACCGGCACGGCAAGCCCCATGGCGCAGGGGCAGGCAATGATCAGCACGGCAACGGCTGCAATCAGCGCATGGGTGATCTTCGGGTCCGGGCCGAGGATGTACCAGAGGGCGAAGGTGATGAGGGCAAGAACGAGAACGGCCGGTACGAACCAGGCGGTCACCCGGTCGACCAGCGCCTGGATCGGCAGTTTTGCGCCTTGCGCCTGCTCGACCATGCGAATGATGCCGGCGAGCATCGTGTCGCGACCGACCTTTTCGGCGGTGAAGCGCAATGTACCCGTCGTGTTGACCGTGCCGCCGATGACGGTGGCGCCCACGGATTTCGACACCGGGATCGGCTCGCCGGAAATCATCGATTCATCGATATTGGACTGGCCGTCGAGCACCGTGCCATCGACGGGGATACGTTCGCCCGGTCGGATGACGACGATATCGCCCGGAACGACTTCTGCCGTGGGCATATCGATCTCGTGGCCGTCGCGTTCGACGCGAGCGGTTTTAGCCTGTAGACCTGCGAGCTTTTCGATCGCGGCACCGGTGCGGCCGGTGGCGCGGGCCTCCATCAGACGGCCGAACAGGATCAGCGTGACGATGACGGTTGCGGCTTCATAATAAACGTAACGGGCGGTTTCGGGCAGCAGGCCGGGTGCGAATGTGGTGACCAGCGAATAGCCGTAAGCGGCGGCCACGCCGACCGCGACCAGCGAGTTCATTTCCGGGTGCCCCCGGAAAAGCGCCGGCAGGCCTTTTTTGAAGAAGCGCAGGCCGGGCCAGAAGATCACGGCCGTGGCCAGCACGAAGTACAGATAATGGAGATTCCGGGTGTCGACGGCGCCCATCAGCCAGTGATGGAAAGGCTCATAGGCGTGGCCGGTCATTTCCAGGATGAACAGCGGCAGCGTGAGGATAAAGGCGATCGCCAGATCGCGCTTCAGGGCCGTCTCTTCGCCTTGGTGGGTGTGGGGGTGATCGTGGGAGACTGAGTGGGATGCATGATGATGAGCATGCTCGCTGGTGTCGGCGCTGCCCCTCATCCGGCTACCGCCACCTTCTCCCCGTTCTGACGGGGAGAAGGGATATGCCGCGCCCTTTTCGCCCATCGCAACCTTTTGTGAGCCACGTCCCCTCTCCCCGCCTGCGGGGTGAGGGTTAGGGTGAGGGGCAACCTCAGGCACATCAGCATCCACCAGCCATCCCGCCTCGCGCAGCGCATGTTCCATCGCGCCGGCAGGCACTTCGTAACCGAGCTTGTGGATCGCCTTTTCCAGCGCCTGCGGATCGAACCCCTCGCCGGTCTCGACGGTGAGTTTCTTCGTCGCGAAATTGACCGCGCTCGTCTTCACGCCCGGCAGCTTGGCGGCGCCGGTTTCGACGCGGCGCACGCAGGAGGCGCAGGTCATGCCTTCGACGGGAATGGTCAGCGGCTCGAGGGGGCCGGAAGTGTGGTGTCCAACGTGCTGGTTCATGGGATGCGATCCTTTCGCATCCGCATGTAAGGCTTCCCATCATGGGAAGGTCAAGGACAGGACGGAATAATTCTGCCGCGGCAAAAACGCATGGGCAGGATCGCGCCCTACCGCCCGCCCTGCCCCATGCCCGGCGCGTTGAGGCCGGAGAGAAGAAGCACGAGTTCGGCCTGCCGGGTCGTGCCGGTTTTCTGCATGATCCGCTTCAGGTGCGAGCGCGCCGTCTCCAACGAGATGTTGAGCGAGGCTGCGACCATTTCCGGTGTCTGGGCCATGGCGATGCCGCGCGCCACCTTGGCTTCGGCGGGCGTCAGATCGAAGAGGCCGCAGAGAACCCGCATGTCCGGCGGTCCCACCTGCCCCACCTGGGTCACGGCCAGCACGGCCATGGAGCGCGAAAAGATGTCGCGTGCGGCGCGGCGGATCGGCAACAGATGCAGGATCAGCGGCGGCAGTTCATCACGAGAGATCATCGGTACCGACTGTACCGCCGGGACGGCCTGCGCCTTGTAGCGCTCGATCGCCTCGTCGAGAAGAGCACGGGCGCCCGCCCCTTCGAGGACCAGCCTGTCGCCCGCACCGGAGCGGATGCGCGGAGCCAGCGCCTCGAGTTCTTCATTCATCAGGATCACCTGGCCACCATCGCCGATCACGGCTGCGGGGAGGCCAAGCATGGAGAGGGTGTCGGTCATCGATCGCGCTTCGGTGAAGGCAAGCCTTGACGACATGTAGGCGGCGCGCGCCAGATCCGGCTTCAGCGCATTCAGCCGGGCGATGTCCTCATTGGAGAAATTATCGTGACCGGTGGCCTTCATCAGCGCGATGATGATCGTGTGCCCGGTCGGCTCCTGAAAGCCGTAGCCGGCCTCCCACTGCATGCCGGCCGGCTGGATGAATTCCTTCAGGATGACATCCTGCTCCAGCTCTTCCGCGGTGAAAACATCGATATCGCGGCAGAAGGAGAACGGAAATTTTTCCATCGCCCTTTTGGGCCGTATGTTCTGGAAACGAAGCTCGCTCCTGGAAAAGCGCTCATAGACATCGACAATATTGGGCGTGGCGACGTAGCGGTGAGTGCCCTCGGCATCGAAAGTGAAGATGGCCGCGGTGGACGACCCGGCCTCAAGCGCCAGCTGCTCGCAAGTCTCCGTCCAGAGTTCGGGGACAAGGGCTGCCTCATAAAGGCGATCTGCCAGGGTGCTTTGCGCATTCATCAAGTGAAATCACGATTTTCGACAGTTGCAACGATATATATCAGCCCATCCATAGACTATATATGCGTCGAACAACATAGAATAAGATCGGCCTAAACAGTCAAAATGCTTGGTACGGTATCGTACGCCAGCGACCGAAACCTGTGCTTTATCTGGGTTTAACGCTTATCACCCACGCTCACCTCCCACATGCAGCGGCCAGCTGACGACATAGTCTTCGAAATCATCCACCTCGACTTCAGTCTCGCTGATCGTGCGGCCGCGCGCCGAAATGCCGGCCTGATGCACGGTTTCCGGGTCACCTGAAACCAGCGGATGCCACCAGTAAAGGTCAACTCCTTCGCGCACGAGGCGATAACCGCAGGTGGGCGGTAACCAATGGATTTCCCGCACTTCCTGGGGGGTCAACTGGATACAGTCGGGCACGGTCTTCTGGCGGTTTGGATAGTCGCTGCATCGACAGCTCGTCCCGTCCAGAAGCCGACAGGCAACCGAGGTGAAGACCACGTCGCCCGTGTCCCAGTCCTCCAGCTTGTTGAGACAACAGAGGCCACAGCCGTCACACAGGCTTTCCCACTCGCCCTGGCTCATCTCGTCGAGGGACTTCAGTTTCCAGAAAGGTACGTCGTTCATCATCACTTTTGCGGCAGTCGGATACAAATCGTGTCGGCCGCCCTTTTCATGTTGCGATTTTACAATCGCGCATCAACCAATTGTAAGCTAATGCTGATTAACCGTGGCCAGCTTATGCTCTTGATCGTTGTCGGAGCCTACGTCAAGCCAAACGCAAAAGCTAAAAACCGGCATTGCGGACGGGGAGGATAGAGTGCAGGACGAACCCAAGGCAGAAGAGGGACGGCCGCGCAAGAAGCGCCATATCCTGCTGCGTATCGACTCCTGGATCGATTCGACCGTCTGGAACCTCGGATTCAAGCTCACCGAAGCCTGGGAAGAGATTACCATATTCTTCCGCCGTTTTCGCGTGCGCGGATGGAAAAAGCTCGGTTTCGAAGTGGCCGGCGAGGCGATGACGCTCGGTACCGCCGGTTCGGTCGTGCTGCTGGCGCTTGCTCTGCCCGCTTTCGAGGAGACCAAGGACGACTGGAAGAACCGCGGCGATTTCGCCGTGACCTTCCTCGACCGTTACGGCAACGTGGTGGGCCATCGCGGCATCATCCATGAGGATTCCGTGCCGATCGACGAATTGCCGGATCATCTGATCAAGGCGGTTCTGGCGACCGAGGACCGGCGTTTCTTCGACCATTACGGTATCGATTTCATCGGGCTTGGCCGCGCGCTTTCTGAAAATGCCAAGGCCGGTGGTGTCGTGCAGGGCGGCTCGACGTTGACCCAGCAGCTGGCGAAGAACCTGTTTCTCACCAACGAGCGTTCGCTGGAGCGCAAGATCAAGGAAGCCTTTCTGGCAGTATGGCTGGAAGCCAACCTGTCGAAGAAGGAGATCCTGTCGCTCTATCTCGACCGCGCCTATATGGGCGGCGGCACGTTCGGCGCAGCGGCGGCGTCCCAGTTCTATTTCGGCAAGAACATTACCGATGTCAGCCTGGCGGAAAGCGCCATGCTTGCCGGCCTGTTCAAGGCCCCTGCGAAATATGCACCGCATGTCAACCTGCCGGCGGCGCGTGCCCGCGCCAACGACGTGTTGTCCAATCTGGTGCAGAGCGGCCTGATGTCCGAGGGCCAGGTGATCGGCGCACGGCGCAATCCGGCAACCGCGATCGACCGCGCCGATGTGAAATCGCCCGATTATTTCCTCGACTGGGCCTTCGACGAAGTGCAGCGGCTGGCCAAGCAAGGCAAGATCCGGGAACATTCCGTCGTGGTTCGCACGACAGTCGACATGGGCCTGCAGCAGGCCGCCGATGCGGCGATGGAATCGAGCCTGCGCGAGTTCGGCGAAGGCTACAAGGTGAAACAGGGCGCGATGGCGATGATCGAGAACGGCGGCGCCGTTCGTGCCATGGTCGGCGGACGGGACTATGGCGAAAGCCAGTTCAACCGCGCAGCTAAGGCGCTGCGCCAGCCGGGCTCGTCCTTCAAGCTGTTCACCTATTCGGCCGCGATGGAACACGGCATGACGCCGGAAACGATGATTTCCGACGCACCGATCACCTGGCGCGGCTGGTCGCCGCAGAACTATGCCCGCTCCTACAAGGGCCGGGTGACGCTGCTGACCGCCATGTCGCAATCGCTCAATACCGTGCCGGTGCGGCTTGCCAAGGATGTGCTCGGGACCAAGGTGATCGTCGATACCGCCAAGGCGATGGGCGTCGAGACGCCGCTGCGCATGGACAAGACGATCCCGCTCGGCACGTCGGAAGTCACCGTGCTCGATCAGGCGACGGCCTATGCCGTGATGCCGGCCGGCGGCATACAATCGCGCCGCCACGGGATCGAGCAGGTTCTGGGGTATGGCGGCGAGGTTCTCTACGACTTCAACCGCGACGAGGCGCCTGCCACCCGCGTGCTGTCGGAAAAGGCGACGTCTTCGATGAACCGCATCCTGACGCAGATCCCGGTGATCGGCACGGCGCGGCGCGCGGCGCTCGACGGCGGCATCGTCACCGGCGGCAAGACCGGCACGTCGCAAAGCTATCGCGATGCCTGGTTCATCGGTTTCACCGGCAATTACACGACGGCCGTCTGGTTCGGAAACGACGACTTCACCTCGATGAACAACATGACCGGCGGCGCCCTGCCGGCGATGACGTTCAAGAAGCTGATGGACTATGCGCATCAGGGCATCGAGCTTCGCGCTATCCCCGGCATCGACAACCCGCTTCCCTCCGGAAACCACAAAAAGGGCGATGCGGTGGCCGAGAAGAAGGAAGAGGATCCGGCGCTGATGACACTGACGCGGCCACGGTCGCTTTCGGGCGAATCGACCCGCGTGCTGAAGCAACTGGCGCAATCGCTCAAGACCGCCCCGCCGCTGGTCGCGGGCGTGGAAAAGGTCGCCGAAGCGACGAGGCCGGGAGCAGGCCTGCGTCAGGGATCGGGTGGCGACATGCGCAAGGGCACAGCGGTGGTGAGCCCGGTCGTGACGAATTCGGTGCCTTGAGAGGGCGTCGGGACGTCAAATTTGCAGCCCATCAATGAGAAAACCCCGCCAGGCTTGTTATCGCCATGGCAGGGTGCGCCTCCGAAGAGGTCTTGAGGCTGAACGGCTCTTGCCGTCAGCGATCACCCTCAACATGACGCAAGGCTTCTGCCTGCTCAAGCAGCACGTGGCTCAATGCGGTCTAGCTCGTCTCCCAGTTCGCGGCGGCGCTGCATGAGATCGTAATCGGCCTGCAATCCGAGAAAGAAACCTTCCGAAAGCCCGAAATAGCGGGCAAGCCGCAAATCCGTATCGGCCGAGACCGAACGTTTTCCGAGAACGATTTCATTGATGCGTCTCGGAGGAACAGCGATGGAACGGGCGAGCTCGTTCTGGCTGAGCGCCATCGGCTTCAAAAATTCCTCCAGCAGAATTTCTCCCGGATGCGGGTTCGGCAACCATTCGGCCTCAGTCGTGGTAATCGACGATTTCGACATCGGCAGGCCCTCCTTCGGTCCAGACAAAACAGATGCGCCATTGATCGTTGATGCGGATCGAGAAACGGCCGGCAAGATCACCTTTCAATGCTTCCAACCGGTTTCCTGGCGGCACACGCAGATCGCTCAGTTCGCGGGCCTGGTTGAGAAGGCGCAGCTTCCTCAGCGCGACTGACTGAATGTCCGAAGGCAGCTTGCGGCTCCGAAAACCCGACCAGATCTGCTCCGTCTCTCGATCCGCAAAATCCCTGATCATGAGCCAACCATAACGCATCGCGTTATGGATCACAATGTATGGAGCTGGCCGATGGTTCCTTCGCAAAAGAATCAATGCTAATCCTCCCTGCACCGTCTTGCCGAGGACCAAAGCAGCCCGTGTTCCGTGTTCCCTTTCTCGTCGCCATCGCGCTTGCCATCGCCTTTTCGGGTGGGATCTGGTCGACCCGGCTGGCGCTCGATGCCACGATCGGGTTCGGCGCGATCAAGCTCGGCGCGTGGGAGGCCTTTCCGGAGGCGCAGACGGAGAAAGCCGATCCTTACGCCAAATCCCACCGCGCCAATGCCGGAAAGCTGCTCTACGCCACGGCGGAGGGCCTGAGCTTCACCGCAGCAACCGATGACAGCGGCGCGCGGCTTTCGGGAAACTGCAGCTATCAACTGACCGGCCAGACGCCGACCGCGCGTTTCTGGACGCTGTTTGCCACCGGGCCGGACGGGCGTCCTCCGGCCGCCGATGCCGACCTGCCCTCATCGCTCAATTCGCGCATGGTGGTGCGCGAGGCGGATGGCTCGCTCGACATCACGATCGCCTCGCAGGCGCGCCCGGGAAACTGGCTGGCGATCCCGTCACAGGCGCCTTTCCGGTTGACGCTGACGCTGCTCGATACGCCGGCGGCGGGCAGTTCCGGCCTGATCGATCTTGCCATGCCGGCCATCCGCCGGATCGGGTGCGGCAATGTCTAGACCTTCCGCTTTCCCCTCCCGCCGTGATTTTCTGTGGCTGAAGATCCTGTTTGCGATCCTCACCGGGCTTGTGGGTGCGGCGCTGCTGCACCTGATCATCGTCTTTTCACTGCCGCAGTTTTCCCAGCGGGACGCTTATACGCGCATTATTGCGGAGGGCGAAAGCCAGCGGTTCTACAGGCTCGGCGAACAGCCGGATCGGGCGGGGCTTTCCAAGGAAGACCCGATGATGGAAATGTCGGTCTGCTCCTTCGACATCAGCGAGACGCCGGTTCGGCTGACGGCGCCGAATGGCGGCGTGCCGTTCTGGTCGCTCGGCGTGTTCGACGCCTCGTCCAACGAGGTTTTCTCGATCAACGACCGCACCTCGGCCGATCATGTCCTGGATGTGGTGGTCGGTACGCCGGCGCAGCTTGCCGCTCTTCGCAAGAGCCTACCGAGGGGATTTTCCCAGACCGTGCTGGTGGAAGCCCAGCAGACGGAGGGTTATGCGGTACTCAGGAGTTTCGTAACGCATAGAAGCGTCATTCCGGTCGTGTCGAAATTTCTTGATCAGGCGACCTGCGCTCCGTTCCAATGGCGGACCAGAGTTCAGTTTTGATTTCAGGCTCAGTTCTGCTCGATACGGACCGCGTGATTTTCAACCTTGCCGTCCATGCGATCGCCGAAACGCTCATACCGGACGCCGGTAAACATCACGATCTCGCCCGCCAGAGCCAGATTGGAGGCATCGGTCGGGGTCGAGACCTTTCGGCCGTTCCGATCGCGCCAGACATTCATTACCACTATCTCTGCCATGCTCGTCTCCATTCAAGGGATCGAGACGGATGAAGGCGGTTCGATTTCACCCTGCCCTTGCGGGCCGACGCACCCATGACAACCCGAAAGGGCTCCACGGACATCCACGTCGTTCTCGTCAAAGCGTCTTTTCGCCGTACGCTGCGACATTTCTGCTGCCGGTTCCGCCCGAACCGGCAGATGCAGCGACACCATGAAGTCTACTGCGCTTTCCGGCATCATGGCCGGTCATGACTGGAATTCAGACATAACACGGTTAACGAGATATTAATGCTAAAGTAGCGCATGCTCGAAATGCGCCTAAATGCGCGATCAACAACGCGGTGTTGCAGATTTGGTTCAGTGAGATTGCTGCTGAAAGCAAAAATCACGATCCATCGGATCGAGGACGCAACCATGCGGATCACCGTTCGTGAGCGCAGCCCGTTACCAATGGCGTCTCAAGCTGTGGACGATTTGTCCCAAAACGTGCCGTATTCACCGGATATTAACCCTGTTAGACCTAGCATCACTTTACCTTTGGCGAGCGACGAAACCGGCGGAAACGACGGCTGAAGCGATCCGTCACCTGAGAGTTCCAAGGTAAGGTAGATGACGTGTCGGCTGCCCTGCGGCGGCCAAACGCATTTGTCGGCACCTCTGTTTGTATTGCGTTCAAAGAGTTTGCCCGTGACGAGTGAGTTTCGAGATCTTGAGAGACCGCAGGCGCTGCGCAGGAAGGACGTTGTGCTTATGGCAACGGTGACGAGCTTCGAAGGGCTCTCCCATCCGACGCGGTCGGAACTACGGCAGTTTGCCGAACTCTTCATGCCGATCTTTTCCGCGTCATCCGACGAGGCGCGCCGGCAGGCGGTCGCAGCCCTTGCGCAATCCTCCAACGTACCTGCAGCTGTCGCCTTCTTTCTCGGCAGCCAACCGATTGCCGTCGCCGCGCCGTTCCTGATGGCCTCCACCTGCCTCTCCGACGAGGCGCTGGTTGCGATTGCCCGCTGCCAGGGTGCCGATCACGCGCGCGCCATCGTGCGCCGCGCGGCATTGTCTCCGACCGTGATCGACGCGCTTGTCGGGTTGCGACCGGACCTTTCCAGGCAGTCCAAGGCCAGCGTGACCGAATCCGGTTCCAAGCCGGCCGAGACGCCGATGATCGAGACCGGCTTCAATGAGATCGATACGAGCCGGCTGGCGCGCGAGGAAGAGTTGCGCCGTCGGATCAAGCTGCTGGCCGGCCATGGAGAGCGTGCAGAAGGCGATCGCCTGGGGCTGCGCAGTCTTTCGGATGTGCAGGAAGCGCTGCTTGTTCGGTTTGCCCGCAACCGGGAAGCGACGTTTCTCGTCACGGCGCTTTCGGACATATTGACCACCAGCCGCTGGCTGGCCGAGCGCATCCTGCTCGATCTGTCCGGCCGTCAGCTCGCCACCGTGCTGAAGAGCCTTGGCATGCAATCGGCTGACGCCACCTATATTCTCACCCGCCTCTACGGCCATCTGGCCGAAGCCACCGACGGCGTGTCGCTGGCCGAAAGCCTTTGGCAATCGCTCGACGAGGATGAATGCCATGCACGGGTGGAAGCCTGGCGCAGGGCCGATCGCTACACCTATGGCGCAGATCAGGCCGGCTCCGGCATGCTTTCCGCTGCGGCCGAAGATGCGGAGAATGCAGGCGCTTTCATCGAGGACCGGCCATTGCGGACCTCGGCGACCGTTCGCCGCAGCGCCTCCGGCTTCAGGATCCGCTGACGCTCAGATCTCCGGTTTCACCACCGGGAAAAGATCGCCGAATTCGTCGATCTCCAGTTCCACCAGCCACAGGTCGGAATCGAAGCGCAGTTCCCGGTCGAGCGCCTCGCGGACGATCTCCGGCTCGACGCGCGCAAGCCGTGTCTCGAACTTGCGGCTACCGTCATCCTCACTGGCAAAAAAATTCTGCGGCGCCGGCGCATAAAGGCTTTCCAGCCCGTCGCGATACCGCTGGCGGATAAAGATCGCGCCTGCCGCCTCCGCCCCCTTGTGCTCGACAGCCGCAAAACCGCCCATGCCGAAGACACGGTGGATGAGAGCAGAGACATAGATATCGGAACGAAGACGCATGGGGATTGCATAGGACGGTTTGCGGGTGGAGGCAAATGGCACCACGCAGTACAATATGGAGATGGTGCTCGTCACACCATCCAATGGCGTTTCAGGTATTCATCGAACATCGGCACCGTGAACGCGATATCTCCATGCGAAGGGCTGTAGATCATTCCCTTGGCAATGATGGTGGCACGCCTAGGCCCAAGTGCAGTGAGTTTTTCGCCAAGAATTTCCGCGACGTCAGACGAGCGATACGGGCCTGCTCCCAACTTCGCCATTGCGATAACGTAATCCCGCTCCTTGGGCGTCAGCCGATCGAAACGTACCTTGAAGAAGCCCTCGTCCAGGCGGTTCAACGCAGCCTCGGCAGCTCGAACAACGTCCGCCTCCGTGATGGGTGATTGCGCAGCAGCGTTCCACGCCTGAAAACCCCATTCCTGCAGAAAATAGGGATATCCCTTGGTTTTCTGAACTATCGCCATCAATGCCAAGGGTTCGATGACTTCGCCCTCATCGTTTATGGGCTGCTCAATGGCTTCCGTGGCCGCCTGCTCAGGCAACGCATCTACCGAAGGATAAATGAATAATCGCTCTGCATAGGACTTGGCTTCTCCCGACAAGGCGGCGATCTGTGGGAGGCCTGCACCGAAAAACAGAACGGGTAGCCCCTTCTGGTTTGTCCGATGTATCGCCACGATTATCGCGGCCAACTCCTTTTCCTGCAGGTATTGGACTTCATCGATCAACAATGTCCAGGCACTGCCGGCTGCCTGTCCCGCCTCACCAATGCGCACGAACATGTCGGCGAGGTCGTATTCAAGATTGCCGCTGTCCGCGACGCCTCCTTCTGCGTCGACACCAAAGGCAAACTCTCCGTATTCCACCTTGAACACACTCGCGAAAGAGCGCAGGGCACGCAACGCAGCAACGGTCTTGGCCTTGGCGGCCGCCACTCCCGATAATTGCCGCAGGACCTGATGCATTCTGGGATAAAGAAGATCAACCAGCCTTCTCTCTTCCGGCGCCTCTATAAACGAGGTCTTGTGGCCGTGGGACAAGGCAATCTCTTCGATCTTGTTAAGAAGAACGGTCTTGCCGACCCCCCTGAGACCAAGCAGCATCTGCGACTGCGAACCTCTTCCGGCCAAAACCCGCTGTATCGCTACGTCTGCAGTTTTGAGAATGTCCTGCCGGCCAGCGAGTTCTGGTGGTCGCGTCCCGGCCCCCGGAACAAAGGGATTTCGCACCTCATCCATTGCGACACCTTATACAAGCATATAACGGGATATAATTGACTATATATACTTAGAAAACATTATAGTCAAAACCTGGATAGCCAGGGTCGCCTTGTGGAAACAGGTTGCGGGTCGGAGTGAATACGACGGTAGCGCCGGCGGAATGCGGCCAAATTCAGTGATCCCGGCTGGCCCCAGTCCCTACAGCGCGCCGATCGCCTTCAGCTTCTGCAGCACGATCTGGTCGGGTTCGCCGGTTTCGGGGAGGCGGTAGTGTTTCTGGAAGCGACGGATGGCGGCCTTGGTCTGGGTGCCGGCAACGCCGTCGACCTCGACATCGGTATAGGCGATGTTCGACAGGCCCTTCTGGATCTGCAGCACCATCTGGGACGCTGGTACGGGATCGGGGCGCTTGGCATCCTGAGCAGGCGCGGAGGCCGTACGGCGCGAGCCCGGTATTTCGGCCGGAGGCGTCATGTTGGATGGGCGATCTGAGGAGCGAATCGCGGCCGTGATCGGGTCTTCGTTGCGAACCGACGCCCTGACCTGCTGGACTGCGGGCTGGGCCGCCGGGCGGGTTGCGGTTTTGGGCGTTTCGGCGCGTTGCGCCTCGGTTGCCCGAGCCTGTGCCCTCGGGGCTTGGCGCGGGATCGGCAGGGCGATTTGGGCTTGGGGCTGGGCCTGAGGCTGGCTCTGTCCCTGACTTGCCGGCTGTGCCTGAAGGACGGCCAGCAGTTCCGGCGTCGCGACGCCGCGCTGCGGCAGGCCGGAGGCTTCCTCGAAGAACAGGATGGCGCTTTCCGTGCGCGGACCCATCAGCCCGTCATCGGTGCCCTGATAGATGCCCCGGCGGACAAGCTCGCGCTGGATGCCTGCGACGACTGCGGGATCCGACGTCGTCGCATTGGGTGCGGATTGGCCGCCCTGGGGCTGGCCGGCGATGATCGAGCGGATGTCATCGGCAGGCATGGCGGCGGGAACACCCGTCGCAGGCTGGGCCGAGGGCGCAACAACGGGCTGGCCGGAAGAGGCCTGGCGCGGCGCGGACTGGACGGGCGAAGCTGTCTGGCCCGGCGCAGGCGCGCGCTCGATGCGGAAGGTGGTGACGTCGGTGGGATCGGCCTGACGGTTGTTGCGATAGCCGGCAATCGCGTTCGTATCCTGGGCATCGCGCGTCGCCAGGAATGGCGCCGGATGACCGCCCGGCTGATACCAGAGCGCATTGGCCGCGACGAAGGAGAAGGCGACGATGAAGGTTGTGGCGTAGAGCGTGGCCTTGGGATTGCGAACGATCGCGCCGCCGATACCGCGCGCGGAACCGGTCGCGCCGGAAAGCACGGCTGAGCCGGTGCCCGCAAGGATGCGGGACGGAAGGCTTTGCTCCTTCGCTGCCCGTCGCCCCTTAGGCGATTTTCGCTTCCGCGTGGTCATTCGCACATCCCAGCTGAATTTCAGACCGCTCCATCGCGGTCCCTTCCATCATGGCCTTTTCATCAACATTCTTCAACTGCACGGTCTTCAGGCGCGGCGGGAACTCCACCGTTTCCGCCGTCACATCGTCGAGGCCCACTGTTTCGGGGCCACCCAGCGGCAGTGTGATCGTCACGACCGTGCCCTCGCCCGGACGGCTGGCGATCGCGAAGGTGCCGCGATGAAGCGCGACCAGTCCCTTTACCAGGGCAAGGCCGAGGCCGGTGCCTTCGTAATTGCGGTTGTAGCTGTTTTCCACCTGGGTGAAAGGCTGGCCAAGCGTGCCCAGTTTTTCCGGTGCAATGCCGATGCCGGTATCGCTGACGGTGACGACGAGATCACCGCCGCGGACCGCAGCATCCATCGACACGACGCCGCCGCGTTCGGTGAACTTGATGGCATTGCCGGCAAGATTGATGAGGACCTGCTGCAGGGCGCGGCGGTCGGCATGCACTTCCGGCAGGGCGCGGGAGACACGCGTCGTCAGCGTGACACCCTTGTCGCGGGCCTGCAGGTCCAGCATGGCGCGGCAGGTCTCCACCGCTTCGGACGCGGCAAAAGGCTCGATCAGCAGCTCGTAACGGCCGGCCTCGATCTTCGACATGTCAAGCATGGTGGTGACGACGGACAAAAGATGACCGCCCGACTGGCGGATAAGCCCGACATATTCACGCTGGCGGTCGTTTGCCAGCTTGCCGAAATACTCGCCGGCCAGCACGTCGGAAAAGCCGAGAATGGCGTTGAGCGGCGTGCGCAGCTCGTGGCTGACGGCCGCCAGGAAGCGCGATTTCGTTTCGTGTGCGGAGCGTGCCTCTTCCTTGCAGCTTTCGACCTCGCGGCGCAGCGCATCGTATTCCGACACGTCGCGGGCCTGGGCGATCACCTGGACAAGGTTTCCCTCGCCATTGCGCATGGCGGTGAAATCGAAACGGATCAGGACGAACTGGCGCCCATCGGCGACGGAAAAGGTTTTCTGCACGCGCACATCGGTTTCCGCCCGCGATGCGCCCTGGCGCAGCATGTCGAAAGCCTGGAGAAGCGCGATCTGATCGGAGACATGCACGCGTTCGGCAAGCGTTACGCCTTCGCAATCACGGATCGAGGGCGGAAATGCATGGGCGTCACGGCCGCCGACCTTCAGCACCTGACCCTGAGCATCGAGCGACAGCACCAGGCCGGGGCATGCGACGAAAGCAAGGTCTTCTGTTGCAGCCGGCTGGGGAAGCTGGCGGGGCCGCGAAAATGCGACAGCCGCGATGATGAGAAAAACGGATACGACGACGGCGGCACCGACGGGCAAGGCCAGAACCGGGCGCAGCAGCGTGGTCAGGGCCAAGGGAATGATGGCGAGGGCGAAGGCCGCAGTCAGCACCATACGGCGCAGAAGCGTGATGTCGGTTCCCCGCACCCCGTCGCCGCCCAGGCGCACCAGCCAGCGTTCCGCGGTCTTGTCGACCACGTCCACGGCCTTGCCGCCAATGTTACCCAATACGCGCACTCAATACCCTGACACGAACTTGTTTTACGCGGTCACATTAGGCTTCCGCGACTTAAAGAAAGGCTAAGGATGCGTGATTCGAGAGCGTGCCAGAAGCCGGGTTTCCGGCTTTGACCCGGAATGGGCCACGCATCTGCAATCGTGGTTAATGTCAGGTAAGCGACGGATTTGTCTTGATTTTTCGCTTGACGTTAACGATTGTGGCAAACGGTGACGGCCAAAATGCCTTGCCTTTCGCACGCCTGCCCCATTTATGCTTAACGGCAACCGCTAAAGTTTGAGGCAAATGCCGCGCCAGAGGGTGCGAAAACGGGCCTTGTGCCGATATAGGTCAAATTTTAGATAAATCCGAGCGGTACCGTCAAAGGGGTATTTGCTTCCCCTCGGTACGGTGGTGTCCAATAGCGGCACAGACCGGCCATCCCGCGGAATGCTCCGCTGTGGATCAAGAACAGGCGGGCAAGGTCCCCGAGAGGCGCAGGACAGGGCAATGTGGTTTCTGATCAAGGGAAGTATCTTCTTCGCAGCCGTGCTGGTGGTGCTTTCATACTTCAGCAACCGGCCACTTGCCGTGTCCGAGGGCACCGACGCCGTGCAGATGGGCGACGCAATCTCGGCTGCGACCGGCGCCTATAGCTATATTGCCGGGCTGTGCGCCGAAAAGCCGGATGTCTGCGAAAAGGGAGCCGAAACGCTTTCCGTGCTCGGTGTGCGAGCCGCGGAAGGCGCGCATGTCGCCTTCGAACTGCTCGACAGCCATTTCAACAGCAAGTCCACCGATGTGGCGCTGAAACAGGATCCCGATCCGACCCCCTTCCCGGCGGATGCGGTCAAGACCCAGTCGATCGCTTCGCCCGCCTCCATCCACACCGGTTCTGTACCGCTGCCGCTTCCGCGCCCCGCACAGTAACGGACCGTATCTTCGAAATTCTACGACTTGCGCCGGGCTCCAGTGCCAACGGTTCCCGACGCCTGACTGCCCTCGAATTCAGCAACTGCTGGCGCCGCAAGGAATAAAATCCTTGCGGCGATTTTTTGGTGTGAGGGGGCCGAAGCGTACATCGGCGACAGAGCAGGTATACTCGTCAGCAATCCATGAGATCGCGTGCGTTTGATGCATCGTATTTCCAGACGTCGCCCTTTATGCGACCACTCCAACGGCTGATGAAGGCGAGTGTGTCGGTCGCTCCAAGATGCGCGCTGAGCGCGGCCTGATCGACCCAACGTTCCGATATCAACAGTCGTCCCGACTTCGGATCATCGAGGGCGGCATCATACGATATGTTCCCGGCGCGCTTGCGCGTGCCCACTGCAAGCGTTTTCAGATCGTCCAGGAATTGCGTCAGATCGGCCGGATCGACGTGCATGTAGCCCATGACTATAAGCATGAGGTGGTCTCTCTGTTCGCCCACTGACCGCCGGCCCTCGGCAGATGACAGGCCTTGGGTGATCTGCAAGATCAGGCAGCGACCAGTACGATCTTGCCCTGGATGCTCTTTTCGGAAGCACGCTGATGGGCGGCTGATGCCTCGGCCAGCGGATAGGTGCTATCGATCACCACCCGAACGATACCGTCATCGAGCAAGCGGCCAGCTTGCCGCAACTGCGCGCCGTTCGAGCGCACCTGTGTCGACGACACGGTGATCTTTCGTCCGGCGGCCTCGTCATGGCCGGAAAAGCCTAACGGGTTGACGAGAAACAGGGCGCCTCCCGGCTTGATGACGTCGAGGAAGCGATCCATGTTCGCGCCGCCGACAGCGTCGAGAACCAGATCCACATCGCTTGCCACCGTTTCGGCAGCCACTTTGGTGTAATCGACAACCTCGTCCGCGCCGAGATCACGCAGAAGCGCCTCGTGTCTGCCGGAGGCGACTGCAATCACCCGGGCGCCTTTCCACTTGGCGATCTGGACCGCCAGATGCCCGACGCCGCCTGCGGCGCCATTCACCAGAACGGTCTTGCCGTGCAACGGCACCGGCACGTGCGAAAAGGACTGGAACGGGTTCGGCGCATCATGGCCCAGATCGACCAGAAATTGCCAGGCGGTCAGGAGCGACATTGGCGATCCCGCCGCCCGGATATGGTCGATCCCGGCTGGCTTCGGCGCCAGCTCCGATGCGGCGACGCGAACATGTTGAGCATAGGCGCCGCTGCCCTTCATCAGGTCATCCGGAAAGCGGACCATCGCATATACCGCGTCACCGACGCCAAATCCCGACACGTCCGTGCCGACGGACGCGACCACGCCCGAGATATCGGTACCCAGGATCAGGGGAAAGGCCGGGCTTGGTTGCCACTCCGGAGGCAGAGCCCGATAACCGTCCCGCAGATAAAGATCCGGCGGATTGATGCCTGCAGCATGAACGCGAACGAGCACCTCGCCCGCTGCGATTGCCGGTCGGGGCGCATCCTCGTAACGCAAAACCTCCGGGCCTCCGAATTCGTGCAATCGCACGGCTTTCATCATCTCAGTCATCATTGCCTCGTTTGGATATTGGCTTCGTGGACGAAGGATATGACCGCTGGCGCAGATTGATAATCACCGCGTAATTCGCTTTAGTAATGCCATGAAGGAACAAATCGGACTTGATCGACTGACAGGGCTGATTGCATTCGCACGCGCCGGCTCTCTGGGCAGCTACACTGCCGCTGCCCGCTCGCTGTCCATCTCCCCGTCGGCGGTCAGCAAGAGTATTCAGCGGCTGGAACGGCAACTCGGTGTTTCGCTGTTCACGCGCACGACACGGTCCCTGACCTTGACGACGGAAGGGCGCGACCTGCACGAGCGTGCGCTTCGGCTCCTGCATGACGCGGAAGAGATCGAACAGGTGGCAAAAGCGGCGCGCACCGAGCCCGCCGGCACATTGCGGGTTGCGGCATCGTTGCCGATAGGCCTGCATGTGATCGCGCCTGCACTTGCGCAATTTCGCGCGCGATATCCGAGGGTCGCCATCGATCTGCGTTTGAGCGATCACATGGTTGATCTCATCGAGGGTGGTTTCGATCTCGCTGTCCGCATCGGCGATCTCGCCGACTCGCGTCTCCTCTCACGCCGTCTCTGGCCGTATCGGTTATGCTGCTACGCCTCGCCCGACTATCTGGCCAGACGCGATCCGCCGACGCATCCGGACG
Organism: Hyphomicrobiales bacterium; assembly: GCA_900466875.1. Classification (GTDB taxonomy): domain Bacteria; phylum Pseudomonadota; class Alphaproteobacteria; order Rhizobiales; family Rhizobiaceae; genus Neorhizobium. The sequence continues at coordinate 35,672 of UBNQ01000022.1, forward strand.
GATTAGGAGAGCATGAGACGGTCAATCTGCGTTACCAGAGCACCGGCCAGATGTTCCGCTGGCCTTTCCGCATCGGGGAGAAGGACGTCGAGATCGTGCCATCGTCCGGCATCGTCGTCGACGCAAGCGAAGCCGTGCTTGCAACGATCGCTGCGGGCGCGGGTATCGGGATGGCAACCAGCTTCATGGCCGGAGCCTGGGTCAGGCGCGGAGCGCTTGTTCCGGTTCTGGCGGACTATGCCGTGGACCGGCACAACATCACGGCGCTGTGGCCTGAAAGCCGACGCGCCAACCCGGCCGTTCGCGCCTTCCTCGACACCCTGGTCGAGCTGCCCTGACAGCCGACGATGAGTATCCGCTTCTGGTGCTGCAACTCTCAGGCTGGCTCGATCAGCCGATGGCCTCGCGCTGCGCCTTCTTGCGACGGCCGAAGATCGTCAGCAGGATCGAGCCGAGCAGGCCCGAGGCCACGGAGCCGAGAAGAATGCCGATCTTGGCGTAGTCCTGCATGACCGGATCGCCGAACGCCAGGAGGCTGATGAACAGGGACATGGTGAAGCCGATCCCGCATAGAAGCGCGACACCGGTCATCTGGCCCCAGCTCGCCTGCGCCGGAAGCTCCGCCAGCTTCAGCCTGACGAGAAGCGCGACGGTTCCCAGAACGCCGACGAACTTGCCGAGCACCAGGCCGGTGGCAACGCCCATGGTCAGAGGTTGCGCCAGCACCGAAAGCGACACCCCGGCAAAGGAGACGCCGGCATTGGCAAAACCGAAGATCGGCACGATCGCGAATGCGACCGGCTTTTGCAGGTAATGTTCCAGCTTGTGGAGCGGCGATTGCGCATGTGTCGCCTCCGGCGTGCCGGGCGTGAGTTTGAGCGGCACGGCAAGTGCGAGAATGACGCCGGCCAGCGTGGCATGGATACCGGACGCAAAGACCAGTACCCAGAGGACTACGCCGAGAACCAGATAGGGCCAGAGCAGTTTGACGCCCGAGCGATTGAAGATGATGAGATTGCCGATAACGATGCCCGCGGCGGCAAGCGCCAGCAGGTTCAGCTGATCCGTATAGAAGAGCGCGATGACGATGACGGCGCCGAGATCATCGATGATCGCCAGCGCTGCGAGAAAGATCTTCAGCGAAGCCGGAACGCGGCTTCCAAACAGCGACAATACGCCGAGCGCAAAAGCGATGTCGGTCGCCGTGGGGATCGCCCAGCCCCGGATCGCTGCCGGGTCGGCAGCGTTGAACCAGATATAGAACAGGGCCGGAAACGCCATCCCCCCGGCGGCTGCGGCTCCGGGCAGGATACGCCTGCTCCAGCTCGAAAGCTGGCCATCCAGCATCTCGCGCTTGATCTCGAGGCCGACCAGCAGGAAGAAGACGGCCATCAGCGCGTCGTTGATCCAGTGCTGGATGCTAAGCGGGCCGAGATAGACATGCAGGGCGTGGAAATAGGTTTCCGCCAGCGGTGAATTCGCCGTGGCAATGGCGAGTGCGGCAACGACCATCAGAACGATGCCGCCGGATGCCTCGTTATCCAGAAACTGGCGAAGCGTGGATTGAATGCGGCCCTTGGCATTTGTCGAAGACATGAGGTCGCGCTCCTTGCGAGAGGTTGATCGAAGTCTCCGTGGATTTCGGGGGCAAACCCGCAGCACCGCAGCACGCGCTTTTGCACAACAATACCGGGTTTCGGGTTCAAAATTCCAGCAAAATCGGTTTTCCGCCAGGGGAATATCAGCAATTTCGCGCAGACCCTTAATCCAGCGAACAATCGGGTCGCAGCGGAAAGGCCGCGAATTATTCTGTCATCCGCGTGCAAAACACCTATATGGACAGAAACAGAAAAACACCGGACCGGACCATGGCAGACCTTTCCCAGATCATCGACGACTTCGCCTTCCTGGACGAGTGGGAAGACCGCTACCGCTATGTGATCGAACTCGGCAAGGCACTGCCGGAGCTTGCCGAGGAGCAGAAGTCCGCCGAAAACAAGGTGCAGGGCTGCGCCAGCCAGGTGTGGCTGGTGAGCCATGCCGAGGATGCAAGCGCCGATCCGGTGATGACCTTCAAGGGCGATTCCGATGCCCATATCGTGCGCGGGCTCGTCGCCATCGTGCTCGCCACCTATTCCGGCAAACACGCCTCGGAGATCGTCGCCACGGATGCGATCGACATTTTCAACCAGATCGGGCTTGTCGAACACCTTTCCTCGCAGCGCGCCAACGGACTGCGCTCGATGGTCAAGCGCATCCGCGAAGAGGCACGGGTGAAGGCTGCGGCCTGAAGCCCGACGCGATCCGGCAGTTTGGCCGTCGCGCTTCAAGCCGTTGAGCGACTGCTTCAGTAAACCTGCGGCATTCCGCTGGTGCCATAGGCTTCGGCAGCGGGGCGAAAATCGTCCGCGCCCCAATGATGGCCGTTGCGTCTGGCCGTTGGGCGCGGTGGCGGGGTGTAGTGGCGGGAAAGCGCCATAAGCGCGGTTCTCAGCATCAGCTTGGCCGAGCGCACCGGCCATTGACGCTCCCGCTCCACGAGTTCCAGCCCCTTTCCGAAACAGCAGACATCGGCGGCGACGCCTGCAAGCTCCGGTCCCATCGCCTCCATCGCCGTGGCAAAACGCCGGCGGGCCTCGATGGCGCTTGCGGCAATATCGGCCAAACCGCCGCGCTCGCCCTTGCCGCGCGCGGAAAGCCTCGGCTCCCAGGACGAGGTAATGCGCGGCTGCAATTGCGCGCGGGTGAAATCGTCGAGCAGCTTTTCACCCGCGCCGACCGCTTCGGGCGGAAAGAAAGGATCGCCCGCCTTGTCCTTCAGACGCGCAAGGGTCGAAAGCGGCGAATCGTCGAGATTGCGGTTCACTTTCTGGCGTGTGCCGTCCATCTCCACGGTCGTCGTGACAATATCGCCATGCTGCCCGGCAAAACCATCCTCGCCCTCAATGCCCGCGACCGCAAGCGCGCGGCGCAGGAAGCTGCGGGCTTCGGCCGTGGCCTGCAGCCGATTTTCGGCCTTGCGAACGAGGCCGAGCGACACGGCCTGTCTCAACACCATTTCGGGATAGGCGCGTCGCTCCGCGCCAAGATGGAGAATGCCGTCCGGACCGGTTGCAACCTCCAGCCCGCCCGCCCCTGCGGTGAGCGCCTGCCGCACGAGCCGCGCGAGAATTTTTGGCGATCCGGCTTGCGGCGGCGGTGACGGCGTCTGTCTGCTCTTCCCTTGCCCGCGTCTTGAAGCGTCAGTCATGGCCACCCTCGCGATCGCCATCACGGCGCGAAATATCGGTCGACTGAAAGACGGCGGTCGCCATGCGCTCGATCGCCGAGACGAATTCGTCGAAGGCGGCGTCGTCGCGCCGGTCTTCCACCACATGGCAGGCATGACCGACCGTGGTGCGATCCCGGCCGAAGGCCGCGCCGATATCGCTGAACGGCATCCTGAGCGCCACATGGCAGACATACATGGCGATCTGGCGGACATGGCAGGACGGACGCCGCCGCTCGTTGCGCGCGATGACACGGTCACTCAGAAGCGCGATCGTTTCTGCCGTGATCTGGCTGACGATGCGGCAAACGATGCGCGCCGGCAGGCTTGAAGGATAGGACGGCCTCGCATCGGCCAGCAAAGGGACGGCACCGATATTATAGGCAAGCGTGTCGGGACGGCCCGTGGTCGTCGGCACTCCCTGCTTGGTGAAAGTCTCAAAAGGCATGACAACTCCTTTTTGAATAGGAATTAATTCATACACCTTGTGGACGATCGGGGAATGTGCGCCGACGCCGCTTTTCGCGCCAGCTTTGAAAATACTGTTCTTTTTTTGTTCTCAGAGGAAACAAATAGGATTTTTTTCCCCATCTTCATCCCCGCCCATCCGATAAAACATATCGTGAGGGGCGCCTTTGGGACTGCGGACACACAAAAGCCGGGCGGTGCCCGGCTTTTCGTGGCGCATCTCAAGATGTTGGTGGGAAAGCGACAACCGACCTAGCGCCTGGCACTCGCCGAAAACAAGCAGGCAGAGCGTCAGAGGCCATTCGGTTTGCGCCGGAAACGCTCCTGGCACAAATCATGCCGACGCACGATCGGTCAAATCCGGTCGCTTCCGGTTTCGAGCGCCGCGCAGTCAGACAGGCGAAATGCTTCGTCAGCCGGATGGCGAACGGAAATGTTTTTGGCCGGACAGAGCCCGGCCAGTTTCTGAAGATCAGTTGCGGGCGCGCTTGCGGCGCTGGCCGAGACCCATTTCCTTCGCCAGACGCGAACGGGCTTCGGCATAGGCCGGAGCAACCATCGGATAGTCAGCCGGCAGGCCCCACTTCTCGCGATATTCATCCGGCGTCATGTTGTAATGGGTCATCAAGTGGCGCTTCAGCGACTTGAACTTCTGACCATCCTCCAGGCAGATCAGATAATCTTCCTCGATCGACTTTTTGATCGGTACCGGCGGCTTCGGCTTTTCAACCGCTGCAACGACCGGCGTCGGGGAGGATGTGCCGCTCAATGCGGTATGTACGTCCGAGATCAGATTGGAAAGATCGCCAACGGGAACTACGTGGTTACTCACATAGGCGGCCACGATATCCGCTGTGAGTTCCACCAGCAGCTCGGGACCCTTGCCCAGTGCCATATCTGTCATTTCGTGTCTCCTGTTCGACTTATATACGGAGCCTGCCGCGACCTCCGCGGCATCTTCCGTAGTCGAGCGATAGCGACGAGATTCCAACCTTCGCGCAGCGTCCATGGACAGAAGCCTACCCCTAAGCTTCCTGCGGGAAAAACGGATCGTCACCAGATGCTGCATGTAGCCTCCGCAAACCGCCTATTCGTCCAGTTCATCCGAAGCGGCCTTATCAAGACCGATCTAATTCAGATAAATACGCGGTAAAACCGTAGTCTACAACAGCATCATTGCTCTACTTCTATTCAATTATCACTACAATCAGGAAAGTCCAATTGCGAAATCTAGTAATGCCGAGTGGTTTCTCATCGAATATCGCATATTTCTGACATTTATTGCTGGCAATAAGGCGATTTTACAATCATCGCGCGCTTATAAATACCGTCTGAAAAACATTATTCATTGTTGACGGTCGGCAATTCGTTCAAAGCAAACTGATTCGCCATGGAATAACAGGCTTTCAACGGCGCAACCGCCAGAAAACGCGCGGATGCAGCGACTTTCGGCAGGACGAAACGAGCGAAGCAGAGCACCGCCGTGTCTGCGAATTGAACACCCGCGGCCGGCCAAAGCAGCCGGGATTTGATCAATTCGGCTTCGCAGGCCAGATGCACCCTTGGGTAGATATCAGGAAAACGGCTGAGACAGATTGCCGCGACCGGCCGCTCAACCGGGGAACAAGACTGCGACACGCATCTTTATTCACGGCATTGAAGCGCCTATCTATCTGGCAAACGAAAGGAATGCTCATGTCCTCGATCAGCACCCCAAAGACAGAAAAAAGCGACGCCGAGTGGCGGGAAGACCTGACGCCGGAACAATATTACATCCTTCGCCAGGCAGGAACCGAACGCGCTTTTAGCGGCCCCTACTGGAATTCCAAGGAAAAGGGCATCTATAGCTGCGCCGGCTGCGGCGAAGACCTGTTCGTCTCCGACACGAAATTCGATTCCGGCTGCGGCTGGCCGAGCTATTTCGAGGCGGTGAAGCCGGATGTCGTCACCGAAATCCGCGACATGTCGCATGGCATGGTGCGCACGGAAGTGCGCTGCGCCAATTGCGGCGGACATCTGGGCCACGTCTTCCCCGACGGCCCACCGCCGACCGGCCTGCGCTACTGCATCAACGGCCATGCGATGAATTTTACGCCGATCGGGTAACGGCCGAAAATACCCCAAGATCAACGACCGATGGCGGCCCTTGCAGGCCGCCATCGTGTTTCAGCCGGGAATGAGGTCACCATAGAACATTGGCGACGGGCTGAAGCGGCTTTGCGGGTTTCGCCGTGCCGACCAGGTGTTCGAGATCGATCTGGATCGTGCGGCAGATGGAGGTGAGCGGAACGTCGTGTGCGCGATTTTCGAACGGATCCTGCAGGTCGGCCCCGATGCGATCCATGGCGAGCAGCATGAAACCCACGGCAGATGATGCCAGCGGCGTATAGATGGTCAGCGTATCGACCAGCCCGATCGGCAGAAGAATGCAGAAGAAGTGCACGAAGAGTGTTGGGAAATAACCGTATTCGCGCGGCAGCGGCGTGTTCTTGATCCGCTCCATCCCGCCCTGCGCATTGCTCATATCGACCAGCAGCGTCTCGATCTGGACCCTTCGGAACGTATCGACCCATCCCTTTTTCTGCGCCTGCGAAAGCAGCTCGGCGGTGCGGTTGAGGATCGCGTTGGGAATGTTGGAGACGTCTTCCAATCTCCTGATCTCGTCATCGGGCAGGAAATTCTCGATATCCTCGAATGGCTTCTGCCGGCGCAGATGGCAACGCAGAGCGTGGACATAGGCGATCTGGCGGATGACAAGATCGTATCTCAGCTTGTCGCTTTGCGGATTGCTGTCGATCAGATGATAGACTTCCCGACCATAGGAGCGGGAGGAATTGACCATGGCGCCCCAGAGTGTGCGGGCTTCCCACCATCGGGCATAGGCGCTGTTGTTTCGAAAGCCGAGAAACAGGACGAGCGCGGAGCCGAGAAGGCTCATCGGCAGGACCGGGAGTTCTAGCCCCGGATGGGGAATATAGACATAGGCAAGGGTGACGGCGATATCCCAGATGAAAAGCAGGGCGAGCGGCCATCCGATATAACCAAGCATCCGGTGAAGACGAGCGGACTGCGGTAGAACCATACTGAATTCTCAACCTTGTGATTGTGTCCCGAGCAGGCAGGCAGCACGGCCCGGCAAACGAGCGGGCACGGAAAGCCTACCCTGCGACACCTGCCTCGGGATTGTGGTTGGGGACCTCACGGCCGGCGGCCGTGAAGCAGTTCAGCGGGGAAAGTGACGGCCGGACGGCCTCAGGAATGCACGGCTCTTGTCTCTGCGCCTGTCTCAGTGCCGGCTTGCGCCCGGAATGGAACGACCTGCGGCACATCGCGGCCGGTCACCGCGACGGGGAGCGCCTGCCCGTCCTCGATCTCGATAAACCGGGAGGCCGCGCCGTCATAGATCAGCACATTGCCGGTCTCGATATCGAAAAACCAGCCATGCAGCGTCACCTCGCCCTTGGCGAGCTTGGCGGCGACCGACGGGTGGGTGCGCAGGTGATCAAGCTGGACGACGACGTTTTCCATAGCGACGGCCCGGATTTTCTCTTTCTCGTCCAATGTTTCCGGATAGGCTTCGCAGACGATGGAGTGGGCGGCGTGGCTGTGCTTCAGCCAGGCGGCGACATTCGGCATGGCGCCCAAAAGTTCGGGATGGCACAGGCCCTTCATCGCGCCGCAATCGGAATGGCCGCAGACGATGATATCGCGCACGCCGAGCGCCACGACCGCATATTCGATCGCCGAGGAGACACCGCCATTCATGGTCTGGAACGGCGGCACAATATTGCCGGCGTTGCGGCAGACGAAAAGCTCGCCGGGGCCGGACTGGGTGATGGTTTCCGGCATGACCCGGCTGTCGGCGCAGGAAATCATCAGCGCCTGCGGGCTCTGTCCCTCTCTGGCGAGCTTTTCATAGAGAGCCGAATTGTCCGGGAAAACCGCACCGCGAAAACTGGAGATGCCTTTCAAAAGGTCGCCCATGGTCTGTTCCTCGTTCTAGCCGGACGTCGGACTTGATGAGGATTGCCTCAGTCCGGCGGGGTTAGGGGAGCGATCATTTCGCACCTGCGAGAAGAACACGGCAACCTGACGCGAATTATGTCGCACCGCAGCATGAATTACGGCGCGTCATAACGTTTTCGCGAGTTTAGGTGAGACTGTATCCGAATAAATCGGTTCAATATTTCCCAGCAAAAACATAGGGCAACACTGTACCACACACGCGGATGAGCGTTTCAGGCGGCGGCGACGTCAGCCATCGATGACCGACACAGAAAACGCGAATGTCGCCTTTTCGCCAGCCGGCAGGATCGTCGTGTAAGGGCGCTCGGCGATCTCGGCCGAGCCGCCGGCTTGTGCCGCCGTGCCATGCCAGGGCTCGACGCAGAGGAAGGGTGCGCCGAGCTTTTGCCAGAGCGCCAGATTGGGCAAGTTTTCGAAGGTGAATTTCAGGCTCGGGCCACCTTCGGCTGCATAGGTGAGACCTGTCCCCGCGCCTTCGGCGAAGATCATCGCATCGGCTTCGAACAGGTCATGCGCGAGTGTCAGACGGCCACGGGTAAAGGGTGACGGCAGCTTGTCCTGGGTGACAAGTCCGTCTTCCAGCCGGGTCAGGAGCGGTTCGCCGCCATTGTCGAGCGTTACCGTATGCGGCTGGCCTTCCGCCCCCGGCAGCGGCCAGAGGAAGGCCGGATGGTAACCGAGACCGAACGGCATCGGGCGCTTGTCGCGGTTTTCGACTTCAGCGGTCACGGTCAGCCGGTCGCCTTCCAGCGAATGCGTGAGCGAGAGCAGGAATTCGAAAGAATAGATGTTTCGGGTCGCCTCGGAGCTTTCGAGTTCGAAGCGGCAGGCGGAGGTGCTGGCGTCTGCAAGCTGCCACTCGGCCCTGCGGGCAAAACCGTGCTGGCCCATCTCAAAAGCTACACCGTCAACGGCAATATGGTTGTCCGGCGCCTTTCCGACGATCGGAAAAAGGATCGGTGAGCGACCCGTCCAGAAGGTCGCATCGCCGTTCCAAAGCCAGTTACGACCATCCGTCGTCTGCAGCGACTGCATCTCGGCGCCGAGCGAGGAAACTTCGGCGACGAGTTCATCGCTGGTGATGCGGACGATATCGGACATGCGGCTGTTCCTCCGGGCAGATTGGAATCAATGCCGCATATTTGCCCGACATGCGTTGACGTTCAATGACGGTTGATGCCGATCAGTCGTCGAAATCCATGGCAAGTGTCGTTGCCTTATGTGCCTCCAGTGCCGCCAGACGGTCCTCAAGGGCGGATTTGATCGACGAATAGGTGGAGCCGCCGAGCGCCAGGCGCAGAGGTGGATTATCCCTATCCGCATAATCGATCATAGCGTCCGCCATCTTGTCCGGATCGCCCTTGATGTCGAAACCGCCGTTGAAGACTGCGCGACGAACCTCACCAGCAGGTGTATCGCCATAAACATCCATCGGCTCCGCGATCGAAAGACCCTTGCTGAAATCGGTCCGCGTCGGGCCGGGTTCGACAATGGTGAACCTGATGCCGAACATGGCGACTTCCTTTGAAACGGCATCGACGAACCCTTCGATACCCCATTTCGTGGCGTGATAGAGCGAAAAGCTGGGATAGGTGATCTGGCCGCCCTCGGATGCGACCTGCTGGACCAGTCCGCCGCCCTGGGCGCGCAGATGCGGTAGTGCCGCACGGATGATCTGGATCGAGCCGATCAGGTTGGTATCGATCTGGCGTCGGATTTCCTCGTCGTTGACCTCTTCGGCCGCCCCGAACAGGCCGTAGCCCGCATTGTTGACGATGACATCGATCCGCCCGAGTTCGGCAAAGGCACGATCGACCGTTGCACGGACAGCCTCCTGATCGGTGAGGTCGAGCCGGGCCGCCCATAGCCGGTCGCCGTAGGTCTCGCGCAGATCGTCCAGCGCATCCATGCGCCGCAAGGTGGCGGCAACGCGATCGCCGCGGGCCAGAAGCTTTTCGGTTAGCAGGCGGCCGAAACCGGAAGACGTGCCGGTAATGAACCAGGTCTTGGACATGATCTTGCTCCTTGTTCTTCGGCTTCGCTTGATTTTCGAAGCCTGCGTGTCTGCAGGAAAGATAGTCCTTGGAAATTCATGCTATAAGTCGTTCAATCCCGCATAACCCGGTGAAAATTTCCCATGAATGACAAGCCGACGCTCAGCGATCTTTCCGCTTTCACGACGATCATCGCGCATCGCAGCTTTCGAAAGGCGGCGGAAGAATTGGGCCTGTCGCCCTCGACGCTCAGCCATATGATGCGCGGACTGGAGGCGCGGATGGGCGTGCGGCTGCTGAACCGCACGACCCGCAGCGTCTCCCCCACACAAGCCGGGGAACGATTGGCGGCAAAGCTCGGGCCGGCCCTGCGCGAACTCGATGCGGCGCTGGAGGCAGTCGACGAGTTTCGCGGTGGGCCGAGCGGGACGGTCAGGATAAACACCAGCAATATCGTCATCCGCAGGCTGCTTGAAGACGCCGTCCCGACCTTTCTTGGCCGCTATCCGGACGTTGCTCTGGATCTGGTCAGCGACGGGCGGCTGATCGATATCGTCGCGGACGGATTCGATGCCGGGATCAGGCTTCGCGAATCCGTGCCGCAGGACATGATCGCCATCCCCTTCGGCGGCCCTGCCCGTTTCGTCACGGTCGCCTCGCCGGATTACATCGCATCGCGCGGAGAACCCTTAACGCCGCAGGAGCTTTCTCGACACGATTGCATCCGGCTGAGGATGCCGAGCGGAAAACTCTACCGCTGGGAATTCGAGCGGCGCGGAGAAGAGACGGTGGTGGATGTCTCCGGTCCGCTGACGCTCGACGATACCGAACTGATGGTCGAGGCCGCAGCCTCCGGCCTCGGCATTGCCTATGTACTGCAGCATGTGGCGCAGGACCATCTTCGGCAAGGCAGACTGGTGGCGGTGCTTTCAGACTGGTGTCCGCAGATCGATGGGCTGTGCCTCTATTATCCGGGGTACCGGCACGTGCCGGCCGGATTGCGCGCCTTCATCGACATATTGAAGGAGATCGACGGGAAGCTCAGTCCTTCTCTGCCGGTACAGAATACTGCGCTTCCGTCACCGGCTCCAGCCAGTCGGCGGTGATGCCGTTTTCGGCCTCCTGAATGGCGATGTGGGTCATGGCCGTGGTCGGCGATGCGCCATGCCAGTGTTTTTCGCCCGGCGAGAACCAGACGACATCGCCGGGACGCAGTTCCCTGACCGGGCCGCCTTGCGTCTGGGCGCGGCCGAAACCTGCGGTGACAACAAGGGTCTGGCCGAGCGGATGGGTGTGCCAGTTGGTGCGGGCGCCAGGTTCGAAGGTGACGCTTGCGGCGCGCACGCGTGCCGGCTCGGGTGCCTCCATCAGCGGGTCGAACCGCACCGTGCCGGTAAAGTAATCCGCCGGCTGCTGTTTCGAAGCTTGCGAGCCGTTGCGCCTGATATCCATGTGGGTGTCCTTTGCTGGCGGATTTCACGAGGGAATATAGGGCGGGTTGTCGAGAACGGAGCGCCGGAATGCGAAAATACCGGCCCGGTTAGGGATTTTCGGGGAAAAGAACCTTCTCGTGATCATGCGCAACGTTGAGGATGTGCAGGATATAAACCGTCTCCTCGATGACGCGATAGAATATGGCGTAGTTTTTAAACGGCAGACGGCGAATTCCGGAATCCTCATGTCCCGGAAGAAGCTGATAGCGAAAGGGCATATCCTTGAGGCGCAGGCAACTTTGGCCAATCTCGCGGACAAAAGTTATCGCCCGCGTCGGGTTGTCCTGCTCGATATAGGACCAGATCCTGTCGAGCTCCCGCTGAGCCTTCGGCGTGAAAACGACCTCCACGCTTGCTGTCCTCTATGCCGACCGTTTTTTCATGCGTTCAGCGTAACGCGCCTCATACTCTGCCATCACCTCCTCTATCGGCGTGCCGAGGCCCGCTTCCGACTCGGCGAGACCGCGGTCCAGCGCCGCATTGAGTTCGGCAAGCCGCTGCTCCTTGATCTCCAGAAGCCTGACAGCCTCTTTCAGCGCGGCGTCACGGTTCTCGTAACGGCCGGACTTCACCAGCTCTTCGATATAGTCTTCCGGGTTTTTTCCGGGGCTTGCAGCGTCGCTCATGTCGGTTGCTCCAACTGCCTGAACGATATCAGCCGCTACGCAGGTTATCAATGTGGCGCATCAGATCTTGGAGAGCTTCATCTCCATGCAGGTGAGGTCCAGCCAGCGGCCGAATTTTGTGCCGACCTCGGAGAATTTTCCGGCGATGCGGAAGCCGAGGGCGGTGTGGAGCGCGATGGAGGCTTCGTTCTCCGCTTCGATCGCGGCAATCATCACATGCACGCCGTTCGATGCGGCGCGGGCGATCAACTCTTCCATCAACTTGCGGCCGATACCATGGCCACGAAAGGACTTGTGGACATAGACAGAATGCTCGACCGTGAAGCGATAACCGTCAAAGGCACGCCAGTCGCCGTAGGATGCGTAACCGGCCACCTCACCATTCAGTTGGGCGACAAGAACGGGAAAATCCTTCGCCTTGCGGGCCTCGAACCAGGCGCGGCGGTTATCGATATCCACCAGCGTCTCGTTCCAGATCGCAGTCGTGTTGGCAACCGCGTCGTTATAAATCTCCATGATGCCGTGCAGGTCGGCCTGGGCTGCATCGCGGATGATCGGCGTATTGCTCATTGCATCTTACTCACTGCATCGTCCATCATACTGTAATTCCGTCCACCTTAGCAGACGCGACATACCTGCCGAGGTTCATCGGCGCTGTCCGGCATAGTCAGAGACCGCCACCGGCGAGGCTGAAACAGGTCATCACAGCTCCATAATGGACCGCGGCGGCGGCAACGACAAAACCGTGCCAGATGGCGTTCTGGAACCGCAGCTTTTCCCAGACGTGGAAGATGACGCCGAGCGAGTAGATCAGTCCGCCGATGACGATCAGCGCCACGGTGACGGGGGGAAGATATTGCGAGACCTCTTCCATCACCACGATGCCGCTCCAACCCATGGCCAGATAAAGCAGGATGGCGAGCCTGTCATACCGCCCGGGGAAAAGGCATTTCAAGGACACGCCGACAATGGCGGTGATCCAGATCGCCGCCAGCATTGTGGCGATCCAGGGATCGTGCGCGGCACCACGCTGAAGGAACGGCGTGTAGGTGGCCGCGATCAGGATGAAGATCGCCGAATGATCGAGACGGCGCAGGATCCATTTGGTGCGGGAATGCGGCCAGATATTGTAGGTGAAGGACACCGACAGGCAGAGGATCAGCCCGAGACCGTAAATCCACGCAGCGGCGATCTCGCCATAGCTCGACCAGACGGTGGCATAAAAGATCAGGGCAGTCGCGCCGATCAGGGCAAAAACGATGCCTATCCCGTGGACGATACCGTCCGCGATGATCTCATGAAGATCGTAACGCCGTCCGAAATTGAAAAACTCACTCATGCCAAAAATCGTCTCCGTCCGACGATAGAATGCTTGGCGCCGTTCGGGAACGCAAGACTTGCGCATCCCGAACGACCTCACATTCGGTTTCGGTCGGTAAGACCGCGATGTTTGCCTTCAAGCGCGAAGGCGAGAATTCAGCGATCGATCAGGACCGAGCATTTGGCGTGGCGGACGACGCGGTCGGCGGTTGCACCGATGATGTAGTTGCTGAGATCGGGAACATGCGAGGCGACGATGATGAGATCGGCCTTGGCTTCCTCGGCGGCGGCAAGGATTTCGCGTGCCGGTGCGCCCTGGCGGATTTCGATATCGGCCTTGACGCCCGCCTTGTCGCGCAGTTCGGTCAATTCGGCTTCGGCCGTCTTGCGCGCGTCGACGAGCATGTCGACCGAGAGATCCGAGACGACATAGGCAGGCAGTTCCTCGACGACGTTGATCATCAGGATGCGGCCACCGGTGGCAGACAGTTGTGCAGCCTGCTTCAATATGCGCTCGGCCTTTTCCGCCTGGGCGATATCGACCGCCACGAGGATCGTTTTGTACATCTCAATCTCCTTCAACTAGGGGGCATTTTTTGCTCAGCTTACACCTGCCGCCTTGATTCGCATCAAGCTTCATCGTCCACTTTTGTCGAACGAAGCTTCTCCCATTTTTCGACTTTCGTGAACGATAAGGATCGGCGATATTTCGGCATCGCGGCTTTGCCGCCGCAGAGTTCTGCGGCCTCCAGACCCGCCCCGGAGATTATCCATGAGCAATTCTTCTGAAGCAGCCTTTGCCCTGACACGCCCGGCCCATGTCGGTCGCGCGCATCTGGTCGTCACCGATCTCGATAACGCGTCGAAATTCTATCAGGAAATCATCGGCCTTTCGGTGATGGACAAAAGCGCCAGCGGCGTGCTGCTCGGCGCTCACGGCCTGCCGCTGTTGCAGCTGACGACCGGCAATGGTGTTACCCGCGCGCCGCGTCAGGCGGCGGGCCTGTTCCACACCGCCTTCCTGATGCCGAACCGTTCGGAACTCGCCCATTGGCTGGCCAATGCCGCCCATAAGGGCGTAACGCTCGACGGCGCGTCGGATCATCTTGTCTCGGAAGCACTCTACCTTTCCGACCCGGAAGGCAACGGCATCGAAATCTACCGCGACCGCACGCCGGACGAATGGACCTATTTCCCGGATGGCACGGTGCAGATGTCGACCGACCGGCTGAACCTGCAGGCGCTTTACGATTCTGCTCCGCAGGCGGCGTGGAACGGCATGGCGCCGGGCACATCGGTCGGCCATATCCACCTTCAGGTCGGCGACATTCCGCAGGCTGACGCCTTTTATCGCGACGTACTGGGACTGAAGGTCATGGCCCGCTATCCGGGCGCGAGCTTCTTTGCGAGCGGCGGATATCACCACCATATCGCGGCGAACATTTGGAACAGCCGAGGAGCAAAGGCGCGGCAGGACAATATGACCGGCCTTTCTGATTACACCATACGCTTCAATGACAAGGATGCCCTGACCAAGGCCCTTGCGGCGCTGGAAACCCAGGAAATCGCCACGACCAGGACGGCCGAAGGCCATGCGCTGAAGGATCCATGGGGTATCGGCCTGACGCTTGCGGCTTAAGAGCTGTAATCCCTGACCTGCAGATATCTTACCAGAAAGCTAATAAACACTCGGCGTTCCGGAACCGGAGCGCCGTTTTCGCGTTCTGTCGCAGGTTCGGGGCAATCAGGGCATATCATGACAACGATCAGCGCGCGCGGCGGCGGCAAGCCGAAGAAGAATTTCGTGGATTTTTCATCGCGCAAGCGCGAGGCGTTCGCACTTGTCGAAGAAGAAGAGCTGGAAGCCGTCGAAAATGCCGTGCTCGGTCGCGAGGCGCTGGAAGTCGCCATGGCCTGGGCAGTGATCGGCATTTTCGCGATCGTGTTTTTCGCCATTCTTCATTACATGGCGCTGATCCTCATTCCCGTTACGCTTGCGGTCGTCGTGGGGCTCATCCTCGGGCTGGTCGCCGACAAGCTCGGGCGCGCCGGCGTGCCGCGCTTCGGCATTGCGGTGATCCTTTCCTCGCTGGTTTTCCTCGTGCTGTTCGTGATCGCCAATGCGCTTGCCGATCCGGTTGCGACGCTCATCCGGGAGGGGCCGAATTTCGTCGAGCGCTCCTACGACAGGCTC
Organism: Hyphomicrobiales bacterium; assembly: GCA_900466875.1. GTDB lineage: Bacteria > Pseudomonadota > Alphaproteobacteria > Rhizobiales > Rhizobiaceae > Neorhizobium. The sequence goes on from UBNQ01000022.1 coordinate 51,061, forward strand.
ATGCCGTTCCTCGAAAGCCAGCACTGGCTGAACATTTCACCGGCCACGTTCCAGACCGGCACGATGTCGATGGAGAAGCTGCTTGAAAATTCCACCAATATTCTCGGCGTCGTCACCGCAAGCCTGACGCCGGCCATCATCCAGGGCATGATCTTTTTCGCCGCGTTGCTCCTGTTTCTCTATGGGCGGCTGAGGCTTCGCAAGACGATCATCATGGCGTTTCCGCGTCGCCGGCAGCGGCTCATCGCAATCCGCGTGCTGAATTCGATCGATCAGGTTCTGGGCTATTATTTTGCCACCGCAAGCGTGGTCTATTTCTGCCTCGGCATCGTGATGACGCTGATTGCCTATCTGTGCGGACTGAGCATGCCGGTGCTGTGGGGAATGTTCGCCTTTCTGTCGAGCTTCATCCCCTTTCTCGGCATCACGCTGATGACGATCTCGGTGGCGATTGCCGGCATTCTGACCCATGACGCGATCATCCTGGCGCTGTTGCCGGCCTTCCTGTTCTTCACCGTGCATCTCGTCATGGAGAACCTGATCTTTCCGGCGGTGATGGGTCGCCAGTGGGAGATCAATCCGTTCGTCGTTTTCCTGGCCATCCTGTTCTGGACCTGGATGTGGGGCGCTGTCGGCGCGATGCTGGCGCTGCCGCTGTCGCTGATCCTGATGACGGTGCTGGCCGAACTGTTTCCCGAACGCAAGGCAACGCCGAACCTGCCGGGCTGAGACTTGCCGCCCGGACCATTTCCAGAGATTCGAAAGACGCCGTATTGAGCTCTTCAGACCTGAGTTTTCACGACACCGATCATGACGACCTGTCGACCGGCCGATCGCCCTGGGGCTACGTTATGGCGCCACCGGAGCGTCAGGTGCTGGCCGAAAGCATCAGGACGGACGTTGCCATCATCGGCGGCGGGATCACCGGATCGCTGATGGCGGAGCATCTGTCACGCCTCGGCCACAGCGTGGTCGTGATCGACCGCGAACAACCGGGCCTGGGCAGCACGCGGGCGAGTACCGCCATGCTGCAATGGGAAACGGATTCGTCGCTGAGCGAACTTACCGATCTCTATGGTTTCGAGCGGGCGGCAAATGTCTACCGTCGCAGCCGCGCGGCGGTTGCGGGACTGACCGAGCTCGTGGCCGCGCATGGAATATCCTGCGCATTCCAGCCCCGCCCGACGCTCTATATCGCGGCTGGCGATGTCGGGGAAAAGGAACTGAGCGAGGAGCTTGCGTTGCGCCATCGCGCGGAACTTCCGGGCGCGCTGCTATCCTACACCTCGCTTCGCCGGGATTTCGGCTTCGATCGCGAGGCGGCGATCCTGTCGCCGGGGTCGGCAGAGGCCGATCCGCTGCTTTTGAGCTGGTCGCTGCTGCGGATCGCCGGAGGTAACGGCACGCGGATCATCGATGCCGATGCCGTCAATTTCCATGACGAGGGCGGGCGGGTCCTCGTCGAGACATCCAGTCAGCATGTCATCGACGCCGGCCATGTGGTGCTCGCCACCGGATATGTGATGCCTCATTTCGTCATGCCGGCATGTCACACGATATCGTCCAGCTTCGCGATCTCCACCGTGCGGCAGCAACCGGACCAGCTGTGGCCGGAGCGCGCGCTCGTGTGGGAAGCGTCGGAACCCTATCTCTACATGCGCACGACGGCGGACAACCGCATCGTCATCGGCGGCGAGGATGAGGAAATCGCCGACCCGCAGGTTCGCGACGCGATGCTGGCGGACAAGGTATTGCGGCTGCGGGAGAAACTCGCCCGAATATGGCCTGCAGCGAGTGCGGAGATTTCACATGCGTGGTGCGGCGCCTTCGGCGAGACCTCAGACGGACTGCCGCTAATCGGGCCTGTGCCCGGCGCCTCGAACATCTATGCCGCCTACGGTTATGGCGGCAATGGCATCACGTTTTCCTATCTTGCCTCGCGCATGATCGCGGCGATGATCTCGGGCGAAAAACAGGCATGGTTCGAGGATTTTGCGCTCGACCGGACCGTAAAATCTCAGTCGTAGAGGTAATATTTGTCCCAAAGATCGCGGGCGACCTTGGAGCCGATCGTGTAGTCGAAGGACAGGACTTTCAGGCCCGTATCGGCGGTCTCGCACTTGAACTTGAGCCGGTACCAATCGCCTGCACTGCGGAAGACTGCTCCCGGTGCCTTCAGCTTGTTGCCGTCCTCGACCGTGTCGGAGAAGGTGTAGGCGATAACCTTGTCGGGGCGAAACTCGCCGGTCTTGCGGATCTCGTTCATCGCCTCCATGTCGCAACGCTGCTCGCGGCGTTCATCCGGATCAAGGGCGTTCAACTGCCTCGTGACGCGCGCATCCAGCGCGTGGGCCGCAGACGCGGAAAACAGGGCAAGAGCCATCACCGACAGCTGTTTCTTCATGTGATCCCTACTCATATCGACTTGGATGGCGCGGAAACTAGGAGACGTGCATTCGATTGACCACCAACCAAAAGGCGAAATACCATGATGTGAACAGACGAGGTGGTGAGCGGGGCGACAGATGCCAGAACAGACGCTTTCGGATGCGAAGAGAGCAGATCAAGCTTCGCGCGACGTTTTTGAACAATATAGGTATCGGCATCATTCTGATCGGCGTGTTTACGCCGATCATCCGTGTTGCTTACGGTGAAATAAACCCGCAGATCAGTACGCTCTGGCTTGCCGCAGCGCCTACCGGTTGTTTTCTATTAGGCACTGCATTACATTTATCTGGAGGCTGGATCCCCAGAGGACTTGGCAAATGACCACCGAGCAGATCATCGCACTTGTAATGCCCGTTGTCGGAGTCGTCATAGCAATCAGCGTGGTTTATTGGCAAAGCTGGCGCGACGGCGTGCTGCCGAACCAGAAGCCGCGCGACAAGAAATAACCCTTCCTTCCAGGCTCGAAGACCCGTAGCGGCTTGCCTCATCGCGCGCCGCAACCTATCTCTGGCACTCCTTCCTTTCATACCGGAGTGCTTCCTTGGCCCCCTCCCCCAAATTGCCTTTCGCCAACCTTCCCACAGCCCCCGTCGCGCCCAAGAAGCCGGTCAGCGACACCCGCCACGGCATTACCCGCACCGACGACTATGCCTGGCTGCAGGCCGATAACTGGCAGGCGATGTTCAAGGATCCGTCGATCCTCGACCCCGAGATCCGCAAGCATCTGGAAGCCGAAAACGCCTATATGGAAGCCGCACTCGGCGACACGGCGGAGCTTCAGAAGGCGCTATTTGCCGAAATGCGCGGCCGCATCAAGGAAGACGATTCATCCGTTCCGGTGAAGGACGGGCCGTTCGCCTATGGCTCGCTGTTCGTCACCGGCGGCGAGCAACCGCATTATTTCCGCACCCCGCGCGACGGCGGCGACAAACAGACACTGCTGGACGGCGACAAGGAAGCGGCGGGCAAGGACTATTTCCGGCTTGCCGGCATCGACCATTCGACCGATCATGCCCGCGGCATCTGGGGTTATGACGACAAGGGGTCGGAATATTTCACCCTGCGCATCCGAGATCTTACGACCGGCGAAGACCTGCCCGACGTGATCGACAATACCGCCGGCGGCGGTGTGTGGGCGCCCGACGGCAAGAGCTTCTTCTATACGCTGCAGGACGAGAACCATCGTCCGTCTAAAGTCTTCCACCATATCGTCGGCGAGCCGCAGTCGGCCGACCGGCTGGTGTTCGAGGAACTGGATCCCGGTTTCTTCATGGGCGTCGGCGGCTCGCTGCTCGACGATTTCATCTATATCGACATCCACGACCACGAGACCTCGGAATACCGGCTGTTGTCCACCAAAGACCTGACGGCGGAACCACAGCTGGTGGCGGAGCGCGAAGAGGGTATCGAATATTCGATGACCGAGGGCGGCGACGTCTTCTACATCCTGACGAACGATGGCGATGCCAAGGATTTCAAGATCGTCGAGGCGCCGGTGTCCGCTCCGGGCAAGGAGAACTGGAAGGAGGTCGTGCCGCATGAGTCGGGCCGCCTGATCATCTCCCATATGGCCTATGCCCGCCACCTGATCTGGCTGCAACGCAGCCAAGGCCTGCCGCAGATCGTCATCCGCGACCGCCAGTCCGGCGAGGAACATGCTATCGCCTTCGACGAAGAGGCCTATTCGCTGGGGCTTTCAGGCGCCGCCGAATACGAGACGAACACGATCCGTTTTTCCTATTCGTCGATGACGACACCGACGCAGCTGTTCGACTACGACATGGTGACGCGCGAGCGGGTGCTGCTGAAGACGCAGGAAGTGCCGTCGGGGCATAACCCGGACGATTATGTGACCCGCCGCGTGATGGCGACGGCACATGACGGCGAACTGGTGCCCGTTTCGCTGCTCTATCGCAAAGACACGCCGCTCGACGGTTCGTCGCCCTGCCTGCTCTATGGCTACGGCGCCTATGGCATCACCATCCCTGCCTCGTTCTCGACCAATGCGCTGTCGCTTGCCGATCGCGGCATCGTCTACGCCATCGCCCATATCCGCGGCGGCAAGGACAAGGGTTTTGCCTGGTACGAAAACGGCAAGATGGAGAACAAGCAGAATACGTTCAAGGACTTCATCGCGGCGGCCGATCATCTCGTCTCGACCGGGTTCACGTCATACGACCGGATCATCGCCGAGGGCGGCTCTGCGGGCGGCATGCTGATGGGTGCGGTCGCCAACATGGCACCGGAAAAATTCGCCGGCCTCATCGCCGCCGTGCCGTTTGTCGACGTGTTGAACACGATGCTCGACGACACGCTGCCGCTCACTCCGCCGGAATGGCCTGAATGGGGCAACCCGATCGAGTCTGAAGAAGAATATCGCTGGATCGCTGCCTATTCGCCTTACGACAACGTCACCGCCCGCGCCTATCCGCCGATCCTTGCGATCTCGGGCCTCACCGACCCACGCGTCACCTATTGGGAACCGACAAAGTGGGTGGCGAAGCTGCGCGACCACACGACCGGAACGGCGCCGATCCTGTTGAAAACCAACATGGCCGCCGGCCATGGCGGCAAATCGGGCCGCTTCCAGAGGCTTGAGGAGATCGCCTTCGAATACGCTTTCGCGATCAAGGTTGCGGCGAAGATGTAAGGCGCATACCGGCGTCAATTCGAGAACAACTCAAAGCGGGCCAGCATCCTGGCTGGCCCGAACCGATCCGATCGAAGGATTCTTTCGCTCGGACGATTCTGCGGACCATGCCTTTCAAGGCAGATCGAGACGGAAAAGAGCGCCGGTTCTGGCGATAATGTATCGCCGCACAAGTCGACTTCAGACAGCTTTCAGTTTTTTTCGACATCGACAGAGCTTGCCGATGACCGCGCAAGCTTGCGCTTTTACAGGCTTTTTTCGCGGCATCGAATAAGCACCTTGCCGCCTGTCAAGCCCTCCCGAGCGGCAGCCCGAAGCCGACGCAAGTTTCGCGCAAGGTTCCAGCGTTAACCAATCGTTAACCAACCTGTACGTGGACCAAAGCGATGAAGATCGATAGCGGCCTGAGTGGCTATCACTATCCGAACCGGACCGTGGACGTGGAGCGCACTTCTGAGGAAGCACCTCAGGTTACGGCGGCATCCGCGACGCGTTTTGCGGACGCATTGACAGGCAGCAGCACGCAGCTTTCAAGCTCGCTTGCAAGTGCGCTCTGGTCGATGGGAGCGGAAGAGGCAGGACCAAACCTTGGCGCAGCCGTTGCACCGCAAGCGTGGGTCCAGAACCTCTACCAGGAATTCGTCTGACCGACGTAACGTCACAGCAGATATGAAGGCCCGAAACCGGCGACGGTTTTCGGGCCTTTTTCCATTTTGCATGAAGCAGGCCGCATGTCTTTTGCGCAAGCTACGCAGCCTTGCGAAACATGCCCTGAACGGTCATCCGAGCGCCGTCACCTCGACCGTCACATGCGACAGGCCGGGAATGGCGCTGAGCTTTTCCTTGTAGGATGACGGTGCTTTCGGAGCGGTCGTGGCGACCGAAACGATCGCCGCATTGTGCCCCGGTCCGAGCTGCCAGACATGCAGGTCCATGACGGTATCGTCCGGAGTTTCCATCAGCTTGCGGATCCTGCCGGCCAGATCGCCGTCATCCGGCTGCGCATCGAGCAACACGCACGACGTGGCGCGGACGAGCCCGAAGGACCAGCGCGCGATGACGATACCGCCGACGATGCCCATGATCGGGTCCAGCGCATTCCAGCCGTAAAGCCGGCCGAGAATCAGGGCGGCAATCGCAAGCACCGAGGTGAGCGCGTCGGCGAGGACGTGCAGATAGGCCGCGCGGAGATTATTGTCTTCGGTGCCGCCATGCGCGCGATCTCCCGCATGGGCGTGGCTGCCATGGTGTCCATGATGACCGTGATGTCCATGGTGACCGCCGTGATGATGATCGTGGTCGTCGCGCAGCAGCCAGGCGCTGAGGAGGTTGACAGCCAGTCCGACGACGGCAACGAGGATCGCCTGGTCGAAATCGATGGCGACCGGATTGGCCAGGCGGACAAAACTTTCCCAGGCGATGAACAGCGCCACCAGCGCCAGCACCACGGCGCTGGCGAAACCAGCGAGATCACCCAATTTGCCGGTGCCGAATGTGTAACGCGGGTTCCTGGCATTGCGCCTTGCATACATGTAGGCCAGCGCCGAGATCAGCATGGCCCCGGCATGGGTGGACATGTGCCAGCCGTCCGCCGTCAGCGCCATGGAGCCGAAGATCGATCCGGCGACGATTTCCGCCACCATCATCGAGGCGGTGAGCGCGATGACCAGCCACACTTTCCGCTCGTTGCGCTCGTGATCCGCACCGAGGAACACGTGCTCGTGCTTCAGACTATCGATACCGTTTGCCATGCCAAGCTCCATTTCCAACCATCAACCGGCCAAAGCCGCTTTCGAACATCGCGCGATCAGCCTCACCGGATATAGGTTCGCAGGACATCGGCGAGCTCTGAGGCTGCCTTTTCCCGTTCGGCATCACCTTGCGCATGGACGACATGTTCGTGCAGGTGCCCCTCGATGACCTCGCCGGTCAGCCCCGCCAGCGCACCGCGAATGGACGCCAGAAGCTGCAGGACATCGCCACAGGGGGCTTCCGCCTCCAGCGCACGCTCGACCGCTTCCATCTGCCCCTTCATACGGCGCACGCGCGCCAGAAGTTTTGCCTTGTCCCGAATGGTGTGCGACACATTCCACTCCAATTATAGTATAGGGGGGTATACTATATGCATTTTCGCCCGACGCAATCCATAACGCGCGTCTCTCCCGCGCATCCGCCTCTAGCTCCGGGCAAGCCCGATTTTATAATCATGAGTCAGAAAAAATAAGGAGACTGCCATGTTGGTTACGTCGAGTTCCGGTTCCAATTCCTACGCAGGCACGACCGAAAAATCCGCCAAGCGCGGCACGGAGATGTTCGTTCTCGCTGAAAACCCGCAGGAACGCGGCGACTACAGCCAAAGCAGCACGCCGGTCAGCGAAAGCACGTCATTCAGCGCCAAACTGGCCAGCATGTTCCTGGTTCCGGAACGCCCAGAGGTCGAGAAAGACAAGGCCAGCCTCGATACCGATACGCTCAGCCAGTACGAAAGTGAGTTCCTGGAGCTTGCCGACAAAACCTTCGCCGAGCGGATTCGCGATCAGTATCTGAAAGACCATGGCCTCAGCGAAGAAGACGTCGATGCGATGTCGCCGGAGGAACGCGAGGCGCTGGAAACCGAGATCGCCAATGCCATACTTGAAGCCATGGGTGTGAACGAGCAGACACAGACGATCGCAATCACCCTCAACGTCCCGACCGCCGAACAGTTTATCGCCAACAGCGCCAAAGACGAGACAACGGAGCGGTAACCATATCTCGGAAGGATAAGGTTCCGACGTGCGGACACATGGCCTTGAACAACAAGGGATCGCCGACTAGATATCTCCAGAGACTATAGGTTTGGAGCGCATCATGCTGTCGATCGGCGATCTTTCAAAGCGGACGGGCGTCAAGGTGCCGACCATCCGTTACTATGAGCAGATGGGTCTGCTTGCCGCGGCCGAACGTTCGGAGGGCAACCAGCGGCGCTACGCGCGGCAGGATCTCGAACGCCTTGCCTTCATCCGCCACGCGCGCGACCTGGGGCTCGACATTTCCGCCATCCGCGAGCTGATCGCGCTCAGCCAGCATCCGCACCAGCCTTGCGGCAATGTCGACCGGATCGCCGCCGACCACCTGAAAAGCGTGCGCGACAAGATCGAGAAACTGAAGAAGCTCGAAGAGGAGCTGGAACGCATCGTCACCCGCTGCGACGGCGACCATTCCATCGAGGACTGCTACGTGATCCGCTCACTCTCCGACCACGGGCTTTGCGACAGCGAACATTGAACGGAAACAATCCGCCGGTATAGACGATGGTCATGGCCGCAGAACGGATTGATCATGGCCCGTCTCTTTCCGCATTCAACGCCTTACCATACCGGGTTTCTTGATCGAGCGGACGGCAATCGCATCTTCTTTGCGCTATCCGGCAATCCTCAGGGAAAACCGGTGCTGCTGCTGCATGGCGGGCCGGGTTCGGGAGTTTCAGAATGCGCCCGGCGGCACTTCGATCCCGCCGTCTGGCACCTCATCCAGTTCGACCAGCGCGGATGCGGCAAGAGCACACCGAGTGCTGCGGATTTTGCCAACACGCTGAGCGACAACACGACGGATCATCTGCTTGAGGATATCGAAGCGCTGCGGGACATGCTGGGCGTTGGCCGGTGGCTGGTATTCGGAACATCCTGGGGCGCAACACTGGGTCTCGTTTATGCGCAGGCTTTTCCGCTTCAGACGCAAGGTATCGTGCTGGCTGGCGTGACCACAACCCGTTGGCAGGAGATCAATTGGCTTTACAACGGCATGCGCCTCTTTTTGCCGGAAGCACATCGGCGTTTCATCGCCGCTATCCCGGGGCATCTACGCGACTTGCATCCGGTGGCAGCCTATCACGCACTGCTCAATGACAGCGACCCGGGCGTGCGGAGGAAGGCGGCGTTCGACTGGCATCTCTGGGAAGCAGGGTCGATTTCGGCTGAAACGCAGAATGGCGTGGCCGACTTGCCGGAACGCTGGCGGGATCCGGTTTTCACGCTGGCCCGTGCCCGGCTCTGTGCTCATTACTTCCAGCATCGGGCGTGGCTCGACGACCGGCAGATCATCGATAACGCAGCGAGGCTGGACAACATCCCCGGCGTGCTGGTTCAAGGCCGGCTCGACCTGCAGGGGCCGCCGACGACGGCCTACGAGCTTTCGCAGGCATGGCCGGCAAGCAAGCTGGTCATGGTCGACGAGGCCGGACACTCGACAGGAGACCGGGGAATGGCTGAGGCGATCATGACTGCGGTCGACCGGTTCGCAAAGACGGCTTGACAACACCCGCCGACGAGCGCATGAGAGCTGTCATGATCGATATGCGCACAACCACCGCCGCAGTATATTTTTGGGCCTACCTGTAAAGGGCGGCTCGACAGATCATCATGTCAACAAGCCGCCGTCAGGCGGCTTTGTTGTTTCAGACGGCACCTGACGGCACCATTAGACCAAAGGATGCCGAAATGTCCCAAGCTCTTCTCGAAGACAGCGAAATATCCCTGCCCCGCCCGGCCGTACTGACCATCCGTCACGCCAAGCGGCATGACCTGCCGGAACTCAACGCGATGATCGCGGCGCTCGCCGCACATCATCACGACGCCTCTGCCATGACGCCCGACATTCTCGAACGCGACCTGTTCGGCGACCGGCCCTGGATCACCGTCCTCGTGGCCGATACCGGCTCGGACCTGATCGGCTACGCCATTCTCGTGCCGCTCTACCGCGCCCAGGAAGGTGCGCGCGGCATGGACCTGCACCATCTCTTCGTGCGCGACGGCCAGCGCGGCCACGGCATCGGCCAGCACCTCGTCGCCCGCGCCCGCGATATCGCCAGAAATGCAGGCTGCGGCTACCTTTCGGTCAGCGCAACCACCGGCAATTCGGCAGCCCACCGGTTCTACGAACATATGGAATTCAAGCCGCGGCCGGTCACCGGCATGCGCTATACACAAGCGCTCACCTGAGCGCATAATCTCGCCGCAGACCTGCCCGAGGAGGACGACAAGCATGACAGCGATCGTGGTGGTGCTCACGCCGGAATTCGCCGATTGGGAATGCGCGCTGCTGATGGCCGTGGCGCGCAGCTATCTCGGCGTGACGGTGAAGACTGCGACAGAAGACGGCCGTCCCGTGACCTCGATGGGCGGGCTGAACGTCACGCCGGACCTTTCCTATGCGCAGGTCAGGCCGGAGGATTTCGACGCGATCGTGGTGCCGGGCGGGCTTGCCTGGGAAAAGCAGGTCGTGCCCGAAGGCCTGCATGATCTCGTCCGGTCGTTCCGCAATGCCGGGAAAATGGCCGCCGGGATCTGCGCCGCCGCCAGCATGCTGGCCGGCGCGGGAGTGCTCAACGACGTCAAACACACCGGCAACCGGCTCGGCTCACACCAAGCATATCCCGATTACGCCGGTTCGGAGCTTTACATCGACGGACCGAAGGCTGTGCTTTCCAACGGCATGGTGACGGCGGCCGGGACAGCGCCCTTCACGTTCACGGTCGAAGTGCTGAAAGGCCTCGGATTGTGGGACGCCACGGCGCAAGAGGAGCTTTTGCCGTTTTCGGCGGAGCATCGATAGAGACGCTTTCGGAACTTCACTCGCCCGCCGGATCGATGGCGCTCAGTACCCGGGCGACGATCTCGTCCATCGTGTCGCGATCAAGCGTTTCGATGAAACGGGCCGTTCGGTTCTGGATGCGTGCAGGTATGTCGAAGCTGCGCACCTGATTGCAGACGGCAACCCCGTTCGTCTCGTGGCCCGAGATCGGGACGGCCAGTCCGGCGTTGCGGGTAAAGGCCCCGCCCGTCGTGATCGGCACGGTCATGCTCACACCCAAAGCGTTAATCTCGCGCGGCGTAATCACGACAAAACGATGCCGATCCTTCCTCTCGCGGCCTGCAACCGGATCGGGGTCGATCCAGAATACATCGCCGCGACCTGGAATATTGCTGCGAACCGTCACGAGATTTCGTGCCCGACGGGATCGCCTTCCATGGCCCAGGCCAGTTCGGCATTGAGACCGGAGACGATATCATTGCCTTCAAGCAGTTCACTGAGCTTGTAGCGCTTCTTCAGACCTCTGAGTGGCTTTACGACGAGATCGCCATTCAACATCTCAAGAGAAAGCTGGTCGCCGACTTCGAGCTGCATCATCTTCAAGATGGCCGGTGGAATGGTCACAACCGCCGCACCGCCCTGCCGTCTGATCTTCGTGGTTACCGTCATGTCGCGCTCCTCGATGTGCTACAAATATAGCACTTCGATTGCGCGACACAAGCGTCGTCACTGCGCCGGCACCGCCTTCAGATAAGCCGCAATCGCTTCCAGGTCTCCTTTCGGCAAGTGGGCCATGTTCTTCTGGACCTCGACCATCGAACCACCGGCGGAATCGTAGTCCGGGGTGAAGCCTGTCTCCAGATAGTTGACGATATCGGCCTCGCTCCAGGAGGCGATCGGTCCTGACGAGGTGATGCCGGGGATAGTACCCTTGCCTTCGGGATTGGGGCCGCCGGCCAGCCATTTGCCGGTTTCGAAACCGCCGAGCGCGTTGCGCGGCGTGTGGCATTCGCCGCAATGGCCGGGTCCTTCGACGAGATACTGGCCGCGCCTTACCTTTGCATCGGCAGAGGCAAGTTCGACGCGGGGCGCTTCGCTGAAATAGAGGAATTTCCAGCCGCCGACCGCCATGCGGATGTTGAACGGAAACCCCATTTCATGCGGCGGCGCGACATTGGCGCTTGCCGGCAAGGTCTTCAGATAGGCGAAGAGGTCGCCGATATCCTTCGGCGTCATGCGGGCATAGGAGCCATAGGGAAAGGACGGATAGAGATGTTCGCCTTTCGGCCCGACGCCACGGGTCATGGCATTGCCGAACTGAACCAGCGTCCAGTTGCCTATGCCGGCATTCGGATCGGGAGAAATGTTGGGGATGTGGAAGGTGCCGAACGGGCTTGGCAGCGCCCGCCCGCCGGACATCACCTTCAGCGCTTCGCCTTCTGCGCCGCTTGCGGCATGGCAGCTGGCGCAGCCGCCGGCCCAGAACAGGGTTTCGCCATGGGCCAGATCCGGCTCACCAAGATTGGCCCAGTGGTTTTCCGGATGCGGAGACGGTTTTGTCAGCGCCCATGCGGTCGCAGCCCCCAATGCAATCACCGCGACGCCAGCCGCCGCTATCTTCAACCAGGTCGAGGCCACGGCTTGTCTCCGGAAATCCATCCTGCAGGTTCATGACGGAAAGCCGCACGGATAAGGGCGCGCGGCTTTCCAAAACCGTTTTTTAGCGCTTCAGGCGATAGGTCTGGTGGCAGGTGCCGCAGTTTGCGCCGAGCGTCTTCATCGCTTCGGCCACGCCCGCCTGATCCGCCGGCATGGAGGCCAGAACCGTATCGGCATCGCTGCCGAGCTTCAGGGACTTGGCCTTGAAGTCCTCCATATTGTCCCAGATTGCCGGGGCGGCTGCGGAATTGACTTCGGAACCGGCCGGGAACTGCTCCGGAAAGGCCTTCATATCCGTGCTGATCGCCGTCAGTGCGGCCTTCACGGTTTCGGCGTCATAGGGCTTTTCACCCTTGGCGATCGCACCGAGCGCGCCCATGGAGGCACCGACCTGCTTCATCATCTGCTCGCGCTTGGCGACAGGATTGTCCTGAGCGACGGCTGCAGCCGCCAAGCCAAGACAGAGTGCGGCGGCGGTGATGGCGGTCATCCTGATCTTCATCAAACATTCTCCTCGTTGCGTGGCCAGCCCAGCCGACGATCTACGAGGGGGATATTGGACCGCCTTATCCGTTTGAAAGAAATCACGTTCCCGTCAGGGCCGAGAAATACGCCACCCCATTATTGAACACAGCGTTCACAATTCAAGCACAGTGACGGACAGATGACGCCTATCGGCGAAATGCTTCCCAAAGCGTCAGCACCGCGATGGCGAGAAGGATCATGCCGCAGCAGCGGCCGATCCAGACGGTGCCCGTACGGTTTCCGACAAGCATGCCCCGCGCCCTGCCGGCCGCCACGGCGATTGCGCCATAGACGGCAAACTGCGTTGCGCCGGTCATCGCGGCCATGATGGCCGCCTGGGGTGCGAGCGGACCGAATTCCGGCCTCAGAAACTGAGGATAGACGGCCAGCATGAACATATAGGCCTTGGGATTGATGAGGCAGGTGATCACGCCGCGGCGAAAGGCTTCCCAGTTGCTTTTGGTATCGGCACGCCCGACGTCCTCGACCACGATCGCGCTTCGTGTCAGCGTAAACCCGATCCAAGCCATGTAGAGTGCGCCGGCCACCATCAGCGGTGTGAACAGGACAGGCAGGAGTTTCGCCAGAAGCCCAACGCCCAGGGCGCCATAGGCCGAATGCACCAGACCGCCGATCATCATGCCCGCCGTGGCGGCCAGCCCCGCCGCCCGGCCGCGGGTGAGCGCGTTGGCCAGAACGAACATCATGTCCACGCCCGGCAGGATGATGATGCCGAAGAGAAGGGTGAAGAAGAGCCAGAGGTTTTCGCCGTAAGTCATGTCAGGTGCCGCGCCATTCCGTTTTCAGCCATTTGCCGGTTTCCCTTGTTTTTCAGGCCGGCACATGGCGCTATAGGACAGGTCAACTGACAGCGTTCTGTCAGTTGCATGGATGGCGACGGAGAAATGTCATGCGCAAGGCGTCGCGCCTGTTCGAGATCATCCAGATCCTGAGGCTGGCGAAAAAGCCGGTGACGGCGGCGCAGATCGCGGTACAGCTGGAAGTCACCATGCGCTCGATCTACCGGGATATTGCAGCGCTTCAGGCGATGCGGGTGCCGATCGAAGGCGAACGCGGCATCGGCTACATTCTGAGGCCGGGCTTCACCCTGCCGCCGCTGATGCTGTCGATCGAGGAAACCGAAGCGATCGTGCTGGCGCTGGCGCTGCTGGAGCGCACCGGCGATACCGAATTGCGGCGCGCCGCGCGGCAGGTGAACCGCAAGATTGCCGCGGTCGTGCCGGAGCCGCTGAGCCAGACATTTTCGACCGGTGCCCTGCATGCCTGGGGCACCGTCGCGCCGGTGCCGGATGCGGTGGATCTTGCCCTGGTGCGGCGGGCGATCCGCGACGAGCAGAAGCTTTCCATCGATTATCGGGACGAATTGGGCAATGCGACGGAGAGGGTCATCCGGCCGATTGCGCTCATCTATTATTCTCAGACGGCCAACATCGTCGCCTGGTGCGAATTGCGCAACGCGATCCGCAATTTCCGTGCGGACCGCGTCGAGCATTGTGAAGCCAGGGAGGACTTCTTTCCGGGGCAAGGCGACCGGTTGCGCCAGGTCTGGATCGACGGGTGGCAGCGACCGATCGCCTGATATCCGGATGCGCGGGGCGCCTTCGCACCTCTCACGCATCCGGTGCCGCATGACTCTTTCAAGGCAATTGCGGAGGCAAAACCACGCCTGCTTTTGCCGGAACCGCTTTTAGTCCTTCTTCGGCAGCATGGCCGTCAGCGTCTCGTCCTTGTCGATGAAATGGTGTTTCAGCGCGAAGGCCCCGTGACCGGCGACCACGAGGGCCAGCGCCCAGGACAGATAGAAATGCGCCGACACGAGATAAGGCGTCAGTTCCGGGTTCTTGCCGCCGAGGCCCGGAATGGTGAAGAGACCTGCGACGGGGATCGCATAACCGGCCGACGAACTGTTCCACCAGCCCGAAACCGGCACGGCCACCATCAGGAAATAGAGGAGGAAATGGCCGAAATGAGTTGCCGTCTTCATGATCGCCGGCATGTCGGTCAGTTCAGGCGGGCGGTTATAGGCACGCCAGATGATGCGTCCGACGATCAGGAACAGCGTCGTGGTGGCAATCGACTTGTGCAGGGTGATGGCCCAGACCTTCTGCGCCGTTTCGCCGTCGCTGACACCGTAATGAAGCATGGCGCCGCCATAGTAGCCCACACCCCAGGCGACCAGGATGATGGCCGCCATCAGCCAGTGAAGACATTTCGAAGTCGCGTTGAAATTCCGCGATGTCGATCGCGGCAGGTGTCCCGTGTCTGTCGTGCTGGCCATCGTTCGTGCCCTTCCCTTTAACCCAATTCTTACAGGATTGAGGGAACAGCCAGACATGCCGGATGCCAAGAGCACAGAAGGTCGCAGACCCTGCGCAAAAGTTGCAGAATGTTATTTTAGCGGCAGCCGGAAAAGTTGCGGCATTTCAGCGTCATGCGGTTGATAATACTCAACTTTAAACGATTATATCGGCAAATCACGAGACATGGCCGCTCCAGCCCTCGCGTCGCTTTGCCTCACCCAAGGTTGCGGATGTCTGCCGTCAGTTCGGCAGGCTGCGGCTTTCCTCGCGGCCGTAACCGATCACCTCGATGCGATCCTGATAGACCTCGACGACGGCAAAGGTGTTTTGCGTCTCGGTATCGACCATACCCTTGAAATTGACATACCAGGTGGAGCCGATATGGCCGAGATTGCCGGCATGGTTATGGCCGTTCAGATAGGCGATGACATTGCCGGATCGCTCGAACAGATCCACAAGCCGCTCGCCATTCCAGAGATTATGCGCGTTTTCGGGATAGAGCGGGTAATGGCCCATGACGATGACGGCTTCGCCGCGTTCGCGTGCGTCGGCCAGTGTCTGCTCCAGCCAGCTGAATTGCCTTTCGCTGATCCCGCCGTTCCACGGCATGGCATTGATGGCGCCGGCAGCTTCCAACTCTTCGAGGCGCGTGCATGCCTCGGCATGTCGGTCATGTCCTTGTGGCGTAGAGAACAGGCTGATCTCGTTGCCATCGATGATGACGAAACGAATGCCGCCGCGGGAAAAATGGTGCCAGGCCGCGGGCATGCCGAGACGTGCATGGACCTCGGCCAGCCGTTCAGGCGACACTGAGAAATCGTGGTTGCCGGGAAGCAGGACATTCTCGTGGCGCAGGCCGTCATAAACAGACAGGATACGGTCAAAGCTCTCCCAGTCGCGATCGATGAGATCACCAAGCGTGACGACGAAAGCGAGATCCTCGCCATTCAGCGTGTCGATCGCAGCCGCCAGTTTGTTGGGGCTATTGCGGTAGAACCGGTCATGTTCCAGCTTCGGATCGACATCGGCATATTGGGGATCGGCGATGACGCCGAAGCGGAGGAGAGGATGTTCAGATGACATGGCGCGCAGTTAGGCCCGATCTGTGACAGTGGTGTGACGGATGGGGCGTCTCAGGTCTATCGCGCTACGATAAAGATGACGTGAACATAACCAGCCGCATCGTGATCCACTGTACACGCACTTGCGGTTAAGAGGAGAAATGCACGCGCGCGATTCGACCGCGCCTTCTCCATTCTCAATACCGGAATACCGATTTGCCAGCCATTACCCGTCGAAGCTTTTTGATCGCAACGCCTCTGCTCGCAACGGGATGCGTGACCTCGGCGCCGCAGCCTGTCGCCGTCAAGCCGTACATGTCACCCCATTATGTGGCGATGTATGCCGCCATCGAGGGGGAAGCTTTTCCGATCAAGGCTGCGGACCTGAAGCGCGTCGATCCGCAATTCTATCGCCAGGAGGTCGCTTATCCGACGTCCGAACGCGCCGGCACGATCGTCGTCGATACCCGCAACCGCTTCCTCTATCTCGTCCAGGAAAACGGCCGCGCCATGCGCTATGGCATCGGGGTCGGAAAGGCCGGGCTTGAATTCGCAGGTGCCGGCACGGTGCAATACAAACGCCAATGGCCCCGCTGGACGCCGACGCAGGACATGATCGCCCGCGAGCCGGAACGCTACGGACCGCTCGCCGCCGGAATGGAACCCGGGGTGCTCAATCCGCTGGGGCCCCGCGCGCTGTACCTGTTCAAGGACGGTCGCGACACGCTGTACCGCATCCATGGCACGACGGAGGACTGGACGATCGGCAAGGCGGTGTCGAGCGGCTGTATCCGCCTGCTCAACCAGGACATCGTCGACCTTTATGGCCGCGTTCCGGACGGTACCCGGGTGGTCGTGCTGCAGGATGCGCCGAGTGACAGCTTTATGCCGCAGGCCGTGTAGCGGCATTTTCAGGTGCAGTTGCATCGCGCCAGCAACATTTCCAAGCCCTCCCAAGGCAAACAAAAACACCCGGCACCTCACGGCACCGGGTGTTTTTTTATTCGAAAGGCCGAAGCTTACGTGGAAGCGGCTTCGTACATTTCCAGCACGTAGTCCCAGTTGATCAGGCTGTCGACGAAGGCTTCGAGATACTTCGGACGGGCGTTGCGGTAGTCGATGTAATAGGAGTGTTCCCATACGTCGACGCCGAGGATCGGGGATGCGCCGTGAACCAGCGGGTTTTCGCCGTTCGGGGTTTTCGAGATGGCGAGCTTGCCGTCCTTGACCGAGAGCCAGGCCCAGCCGGAGCCGAACTGCGTCGTGCCGGCTGCGATGAAATCAGCCTTGAACTTGTCGTAGCCGCCCAGATCGCTGTCGATCGCAGCCTGCAGCTTGCCCGGCAGCTTGTTGCCGCCGCCGTCCTTCTTCATCCACTTCCAGAAATGGACGTGGTTGTAGTGCTGGGCAGCATTGTTGAAGAGACCCTGGTTGGTGCCGAAGGACTTCTTGACGACTTCCTCGACCGAAAGGTCCGCCAGGCCGGCTTCGGCAGCAAGCTTGTTGCCGTTGTCGACATAAGCCTTGTGGTGCTTGTCGTGGTGGTATTCGAGCGTTTCCTTCGACATGAAGGGAGCGAGAGCTTCGTAATCATAGGGAAGTGCGGGAAGTTCGAAGGCCATTGGTCTACTCCTTTTCGGCAAAACCTTGGGTAATCGTCGTGCGGGAACATAGGAGCGGACCGGAGAAGAGGCAACGCCCCCGAGGCCAAAATTATGGCAAAAATCAAAGATCAAGCGAAGCGGCTTTTGCGTGTGAACGCCTCGCGGTGGAACATCGTTCCGACGCTGCCGCGATCGCCCCCATCGCGCAAGGAATCTTCATTCCGTCACATGGCCGCCGCGAACCCGTGGCAGGAGAAAGCCGCAATGGAGGATCCGATTCGATGAAAACCACCAATACGCTGCTTGCGGCTATCGCCACCGTCCTGATCACCGGTGCAGGCGCGCACGCATCCTCGGACGATGCCTGGGCGACGTTCCGGACCGACGTTTCCAAAGCCTGCGTAAAAGCGGCCAAAGGGCTTATCGAGAAGGGCAAGACCGTGGTCGATCCCTATGGCAGCGAGCATTACGGCATGGCGGTGGTGACCGGAAACGCCGTCGGGGCAAAGACCAGGATCAGCACCATCTGCGTTTACGACAAGCAGAAGAAGACGGCCGAAATCGGTGGAGAGATCGACGCAAAGCAGCTGGCGGTGAAGCCGTAGGACTACACGTCCAAAATGCGATCATCAATCAGCTTCGCGCAGGATTGCCTTTCTATGCTGGGTCATTGTTTGCGTTCCCGTTTGCGATTTTGACATTTGACCGACGAGAGACATGTGATCACCAGCGATATTCCAGCAGTCCCGCAATTTCTCATGCGGGAGACAGGTCATCCGGCGCTTCCAGCCGCAGACGAAGCCGGCCAGCAGGTTGCCGGCCCCCTCTATCCTGACGACGAAGGCGGTGCGGTTGCGCCCTCGCCCGCTTTCGACATTTCTTCACGCGATCCTGCTGCGCCCGAGGGCATCGAGCTCCCGGGCACGAGAGAGGACGCGGCTTCGCCCCGCATCGCGCTCAGTTCCATGGCGACCTCCGCAGCATCGGCAAGCGGTTATTCCATCGAGGATCTGGCACTTTTCAGGATGCTGACCGGCTACCGGCTCGATACGCGCACGCCGATATGGCGGGCCGTCGACAGTGAAGGAAATCGCGTCTCGGCGGCCGACCGGCTGTTCACCACGCTGGCGGAAGAAGCTTTCCGCTTTGCCGACAGGCAACGGCGTCTTGGCGGGCAGGAGCAGCGGGACCTGACGATCGACGATCTCGTCCTGACGCTATCCTCGATCCGGCGGGCTGCAAATTCGATCGGCTCCCGAGGCCAGATCGCCTTCGAGCGACTGGAAACCGCCATTGTCGGTTTTCGGGACGGGATCAGGGCAGAAACACTTTCCGGCATGACCGGGATGGCGGCTGTCTCGGATGACGCCTCGGTCTGAGCTGGTCGGCGACGGGGAAACCTTTTTCGCCCGATAGGGTTTTTGTGCCGAAGCAGCGAAAGGCTGCCGTGCGCGCTAACATGATTTGATATATTTGCATTATCTAATATTTAAGTCGCGAAGCCTACAAATTCACCGGATCACGGGAGCAAGGCATGGCGACGGCAAAAAAACACAAGTTTGCAAACGACAAGGCGTTGCTTCAGGCGGTGATGACGGCGATGGACAATCTGCCGATCGCGGTGGGCATATTCGAGCTGGATGGCAGGCCTGTTTATGCCAATCACTGTTTTCAGGAACTGCACGATTTCGCCACGCGCTGGCAGAACACGGACGAGACTTTCGCCGAAGTGGTTGCCGATGGCAGGATGGATGACTGGAAGGAAGATCCGATCGCCTATTTCGAGCGGCTGCAGCGCAAGCTTCGCGAAGAGGGTTTTTCCGAGACGCAGGTCGAGATCGGCGACAAGACCATCGATGTCCGGGATATACTGCTCGACGGCCGGTATCTCCTGAGCACCCAGCAGGACATTACCGCACGGGTGAAGGCGGAACAGCGGGTTTCCTATCTCGCCCATCACGACCCGCTGACCGACCTGCCCAACCGGACGCGGTTTGCCACGGAACTCTCCAATCTGATTGCGGAAAGCCGGGTTCTGCGCCGGCAATTCGGCGTGATGAGTTTCGACGTCGACCGCTTCAAGGATATCAACGACGTGTTTGGCCATGCGGCCGGCGATATCGTTCTGGCGGAACTGGCGAGACGGCTGAAGAGCGTGCTCGATGCCGACGACATGGCGGCGCGGCTGGGCGGCGACGAATTCACGGTGCTCAGCGCCGGTGACGACCAGCCCGAAACGATGACGCGGCTTGCCGAACGCCTGATGCGGGCCATGGAAGAGGATATCGAGGTGGAGGGTCGCTCGCTGCGGGTGAGCCTCAGCGTCGGCATCGCGATGTTTCCGCAGGATGGCGCCGACGCGGCGACGCTGCTCGCCAATTCCGATGCAGCGCTTTACCGCGCCAAGGCGGAGGGGCGCGGGCGCTTCTGCGCGTTCAATGCCCGCATGGACCGCCGCATGCATGACCGGCGTGTGCTACAGCAGGATCTGCGCCACGCGATCAAGCGTGGCGAACTGATGCTGCACTACCAGCCGCAGGCCTCGGTCACCGGCGAGATTTTCGGCTTCGAGGCCTTGCTGCGCTGGCATCATCCCACCCGCGGGCTGATCACGCCCGATGAATTCATACCGCTGGCGGAAGAGAGCGGCCAGATCGTCGAGATCGGACGCTGGGTGCTCAACGAGGCCGGACGGGAGGCGGCAAGCTGGCCGAACCGCCTGAAAATCGCGATCAACATCTCGCCGGTCCAGTTCCGCCAGGACAGCCTCGTCAACGATGTGCATGTGATGCTGCTGGACACCGGGCTTGCGGCGGACCGGCTGGAGCTTGAGGTAACGGAAGGCGTGCTGGTGCATGATTTCGCCCGCGCGCTGCAGATCCTGCGCGGCCTCAAGGCACTGGGCCTGCGGATCGCCATGGACGATTTCGGCACCGGCTATTCCTCGCTCTCCTATCTCCAGTCCTTCCCCTTCGATACGATCAAGATCGACAAGTCCTTCACCTCCAAGCTGGTATCGGACTCGAGCGCCGACGAGATCGTGCGGGCCGTCATCGGGCTCGGCCGCGGGCTGAACATTCCGATCGTGGCGGAGGGCGTGGAAACCGAGGAGCAGCGCGCCTTTCTGGAAGAAGCGCAATGTCAGCACCTGCAGGGCCACCTGATCGGTCGGGCAGGTCCCATCCAGCAATATGCCGGCCTGACGGGAGCCGACGAAATTCCCTCCGTTCCGCAGATCGACACGGACGGATTTCACGCGAAGCAAACCTCACGACGGCGTTGAGGGCTCGCGTTTTTCACTGCGCCTGACAGCATGAGCAAAGCAGATCGTCCAATCTGCGCAAACGATTCCGTGTATGGGTACGTTATCGGTGAACGGTGTGGTCATCGACCGTGCGCTGGCTCTGCGCCCGCTCCTGTCGTAGACGGATCATCCGCCTCCATTGCGCACAAGGTATTGTCATGGCCGCTTTGCAGAATTCCCTCCTCGTCATCCTGCTTCATGGTGTCGGCTCCAACGGCGCCGATCTGGCGCCGCTCGGCGAAAGCTGGAAGGCGCGCCTGCCGAATGCCGTCTTCGTTGCGCCGGATGCGCCGGAACCTTCGAATTTCGGCGCAGGCTATCAGTGGTTCAGCGTTGCCGGCGTCACCGAGGAAAACCGCCCTGCCCGCATCACCGCCGCCCGCCCGGCCTTCGATACGGTGATTTCCGATATCATCGAGGACACGGGTTTCAACGGGCGGCTCGACCGGGTCGTGTTCGTCGGTTTTTCACAAGGCACGATCATGTCGCTCGATGCGGTGGCCAGCGGCCGCTGGCCGGTCGCAGCCGTCGTCGGATTTTCCGGCCGGCTCGCCACCGAACACCCGCTGACACCATCGCGCGAGACCCGGGTGATGCTGGTGCACGGCACATCCGACCCGGTCATCCCATCCTGGGAAACGGAAAAGGCGGAAACCGAACTGAAGGCGGCCGGCGTATCCGTCGAGACCGTCATCGAGCCGGGCCTCGGCCACACGATCTCGATCGGCGGCGCAGACCGTGCTGCGGATTTTCTGGAAGGGATCGCGCGGAACTGATCCGCGCCGCCGATATTACCGCCTGATCACCGGTTCCCCGTGAAAGCGGCGGCGGGACGGTTTCGAGACACCGAAGCCGACCTCCATCATCAGGCGCGGTCTGGTGACCGGAACCGTGCCCATATGGAAGCCGAATGGGTCTTCGACGAAACCGGATCCCGCAGGGCCGGTCAGCGTGACCGCCTGATCGGCGCCGTAATAATCCAGAACCTCATCCGCCGGGTGACCGACGAGGAGCGTGTACTGGTGGCGGGTCTTGCGCCTGTTATGGCTGCCCTTGACGAAGACATGCGGGCCGGTGCCCTCGTCCACATCAACGAGGTTGAAGAAGAACTTCAGCATCCGCCAGTCGTCGAGATCGAAATGGAACTTGTCCAGCGAGGCCAGACTGCGGTCTGCCTCGGTCGATGCATTGGTCGGAAAACTCCACCAGACACGGGTGGTGATGAGCTGCGCACTGGCGCCGAGATAATGTTTGGCGACATCCATCAGCAGAGGGTCGGCTTGAATGGCGCGCACACCGGGACTATCCAACGAACGTTCGAAGAAATGGCCACTCAGCAGGGAACGGCCAAACTCCTGTTCGGCTAAATCATGCCGGGGTGCGACGAACTCAAGAGCCCTGTCGAAATTTCCGAAGCAGGGCGTCGTGCGGGCGAAGCTGCTGATTTCCTGCTGGATTTCAACCGGCATCTGGAAGCCGGTAAAGATCCCGTCACTGCGCAGCGCATCCGCCACGGCAGCGGCATCCAGTGAGCCGAACAGAGACGACTGCGGCTCCTGCGTAGGCTTGTACTTGGCGGACATCGCCCAATGCGCCCGACGGCCGGGCATGGTTCGCGCCAGCATGAACATCGGCAACCAGGCAGGATTTTCCTTCACATCCGCCAGATAGGTCGGAATGCGGACCGCCATCCGCTTGAAACGGCTGCCGCTGCGGGCAACGGCTTCGAGATCGGCAGCTTGCGATGTGGAGGATGATGAGGCGTTCACTGACATTGCTACTCCTAGTCGGGTTGGTCCCCAGGGAGAGAGATGATGCAGATTACTTGAGTGGCCTTGGCATATTTTTGCTGCAATGCGGCAAAAATGAGATGAACACAGAATATACTTTCTTCAGATCAAGACAATCAATCAAAATTGATGAAATTTACGATGCAATACTTTGTCTTGTTTTCAAGCGCGACACAACAAAGGGGAGCAACGCTCGGATATTCTGTTCCCGAGCGTCGCTGATGCCTGACTTAACTCACGTGTCGTTGCGACCGCCGGACCGTGCCCAATCCATGTAGAGTTCCAGGGCCTTGCGGGCGACCGGGCCTTCCTGCAGTTCGCGGTCCTCGAACTTCGTCACCGGCACGATCTTGGAATAATTGCCGGAGGTGAAAATCTCGTCGGCATTGGCGAAGTCCGTAACGGTCAGCGAGACTTCGCGAACGTCGAAACCAGCCTGGCGCAGCAGGCCGATGATGCGGGCGCGGGTGATGCCGGCCAGGAAGGTACCGTTGGCGATCGGCGTCATGACCACGCCGTCCTTGACCATGAAGATGTTGGAGGACGCGGTTTCGGCGACATTGCCGTTCATGTCGAGCGCAAGCGCGTTATCGAAGCCGCGGCCGTGGGCTTCGATGATCATGCGGCCGCTATTGGGATAAAGGCTGCCGGCCTTGGCCATGGTCATGGCGACTTCCGGGCTCGGGCGGCGGTAGGGCGACACGGTGAGCGAGGACGGCTTTGCGGTGCCCATCGGCGCTTCGAACAGGCACAGCGCGAAGCGGGTCGATTCCGGGTCCGGTGCCACGACGCTGTAGGACGTGCCGTGTTCGGCCCAGTACATCGGCTTGATGTAGATTGCCGTCTTGCCGTCGAACTTCTTGATGCCTTCCCAGGCGAGCGCCTCGATGTCCTCAGGCTTCATCGTCGGCTTCATGCCCATGTTGACGGCCGAGCGATTGACGCGCTGGCAATGCAGGTCGAGATCCGGCGCAATGCCGTCGAACCAGCGTGCGCCATCGAATACGGTCGAGGCAAGCCACATGGCATGCGAGGTCGGACCGATCAGCTTCGGGTTGCCATCAATCCATTCCCCGTCCACGAAGGTCCAGGTGGTTGAACGGGGGGATGTATCTACGGCCATGATCAGTCTCCTTCAAAGCAGGCACGAAAAGTGGCGCGAATGAAGGCTCAAGGGGCCGGAAGGTCAAGCGATAATCTGAGATGAAACATCACAATAATTGATGGTTCATCCCGCGAGCCGCTTAAGGGTTGGCGCCGGGCTGGCTGGGCGTCGGTGGCTGTCCGGTCAGGGGATTCTGCTGCGTCGGGTCGCCGCCCTGCAGATGGCCGCCGGCGGGAAAACGATTGGCATCATTCATCCAGATAATGCTGAGCACGCAGGCGACCAGCAGACCAAGAACAAGGATAAACAGCCAACGCAACGGGACACCTCTTCATTTCCATTCACGGCTTCATGTCAAAAAGACATGATCCGTGATCTTTCACCAGAACAATCGGGCGTCTATGCGGCAAGGCGCATAATCATGCTGCGGCAATACGTTGACAGGCCGGCAAAGGCGGCGCAATTTCGGCTTTCACCCGACACAGAGCCTTTATCGACACCCGTAAAGCCATGCCCAAATCGCCTCCCATGTCCCTGACCCAGCAGATGGTCGATCTCTGTTTTCGCGAGGAAACCGATCCGGGACTGCCTGCGGCCTGGACGCCGCTGACCGACGACGACTATCTGGCCCTGACCGAACGCCTGCTGGAGGAAATCGGTGACGAACCCCTGTGGATCTTCGCCTACGGCTCGCTGATCTGGAAGCCGGGTTTCGATTCGGTCGCCTGCCAGCGGGCCACGGCCTATGGCTGGCACCGGTCGTTTTCGCTGCGCATCGAACGCGGACGCGGCTCTCCCGCGCAGCCGGGACTGATGATGATGCTGTCGCGCGGCGGGCGTTGCGACGGGGTGATCTACCGGGTGGCCGACCACGACAAGCGCGAGCAGATCGACAAGGCGTTGAGGCGCGAGCTCAGCAACAAGGACAGCCTGACCACCTTCCGCTTCCTGCCCGTCAGGACAGAAGAGGGCGACACGATAGCGGCGCTGACATTCTGGGCCGGGGGCGACAGTCCGCGTATCGTGCGCCCGCTCATGCCGCTCGAAGAGGTGGCTCCGATCCTTGCGCGTGCCTGCGGGCATCGCGGCTCCTGCGCCGAATATCTCTACAACACCGTCGTGCATCTGGCCGAGTTCGGCATCCGCGACCGCAATCTGTGGCGGCTGCAGGAGCTGGTCGCAAAAGAGGTCGAAGCGGTGCATGGCGTGCCGGTGGCGAAGCTCGACGGGATTTCTCCCTCAAACGGGTGAAGACGCTGGATTGTAATCGTGCTTGAACCGGGCGGGGCGCTGTCAGCCCCGACCTGCCAAATGGCTGGCCCCCTCGCCAATCCTTTCAGGGCACTCCACGAGAGGGCCAGCCATACAGGACATGTTCAAGAAGGAAGACCGGCAGAGCCGATGACGACGACAGCCATCATAATCTACCTGATCATCGCCAAGGTCTTCTTCGTCCTGACCTTCGTCGAGGGCATTCTGCGCAACATGCCCTGGACGGCAGCACGGTTTTCCGGCCTGGCCTTGTCTGCCGCATGGCCGCTGCTTCTTCTCGCCGTCGCCTTTGCCTGCCGCCGGAGCGACGGCAGGGCGGCCTGACGGCTCAAACACCGAAACGCCCATAGAAGACCTTTGCCATCGCCCTATATGCGCGGTCGGGTTCAACCGATGACGGGTCACATAATCGATGCAGAGCATATTGAAGGAAGACGAGACCTGCTGGCGGATCGCAACGGCAGACCGGCTTTCGATCATCATCGACGCCGCCGACTTCTTCCGCCACGCCAAGGACGCCATGGCCAAGGCGAAACGTTCGATCTACCTGGTCGGCTGGGATTTCGACACACGCATCGACCTGATACCGGGCAATGGCGACGACCGGCAGAAGAACCGGAACCGGACCGACGAGCTTCCGGACCAGCTCGGGAAATTCCTGAACGCAATCGCCCGGCGCAATGAAAATCTCGATATCCGCATTCTCAAATGGGATATCGGAATGATCAACTCGATCACCCGCGGCGAGACGCCCTTCTACATTCTCAAATGGATGTTCGACAAACGCATCCACCTGAAGCTCGACGGCGCGCATCCGTCGATTTCCTCGCATCACATGAAGCTGCTGGTCATCGATGACCAGGTTGCCTTCTGCGGCGGGATCGACATGACGATCGGACGATGGGATACGCGCGAGCACACGGAGAAGGAGCCGTTGCGGAAATCGCCGATGGGTTTTGCGCAGGGCCCCTGGCACGACGCGACGACCTGCCTTTCCGGTGAGGCGGCAAGGGCTCTCGGCGAGGTTGCCCGCAATCGGTGGAGACTTGCGACCGACGAGGAACTGTCACCGGAGGCACCGTCGGGTGACGATACGCCCTGGCCTGAAGGGCTGGAGGTCGGGTTCCGAGATATCTCGATCGGGATTGCGCGGACAGCTCCGGAATATGACGAGCGCAAGCAGATCGTCGAGATCGAGACCGCAAAGCTCGCGATCATCGCGACCGTGACGAAGACGCTTTACGTGGAGAGCCAGTATTTCGCCTCACGCCGGATCGCAGAGGCCATGGCCGAGCGGCTGAAGGAACCGGACGGCCCGGAAATCGTGCTGATCAATCCGGAAGGCTGCGAGGGATTTCTCGAGGCCAAGGCGATGGACAGCGCCCGTATCCGGCTGATGAAACTGGTCAGGGATGCCGATATCCATGACCGGTTCCGGCTTTATTACCCTGTCAACGCGGCGCGCACGCCGATCTATGTGCATGCCAAGATGATGTATGCCGACGACCGGATCGTGAAGATCGGCTCTGCCAATCTCAACAACCGGTCTATGGGCTATGACACCGAATGCGACCTGATCCTCGAAGCGGGTGAGGAGCAGACGACGCTGAGGGAAAAGATCATCGCCACGCGCAACGACCTCATCGCCGAACATCTGGGACGGGAAGTGGACGAGGTGTCCGAGGCGATCGCGGCGCATGGCGGCTCGATCATCGCGGCGATCGAGGCATTGAACCGGGACAGCGGGCGCGGGCTGGTTGCTGTACCGATGCGGGAACTGACCGCGGACGAGGAACTGTTCGCGGAATCCGATATCGCCGATCCCGAGCGGCCCGCGGGCGTGCGGTATCGCACCTCGAATTTCCTCAAACATAGATTTGGGCACCGGATGAAGGCGGCGATCTGAAACAGGGCTCCGGCCGGTCAGATATCAGATACGGTCCGCGAGGAAATCGATGAAGGCGCGGATGCGCACGGCCAGATGTTCATGACCGGCATAGACGGCGTGAATGTCCTCGATGTCTTCCGGGTTGAACTCTTCCAGTATCGGCACGAGACGGCCGGCCTCGATATCGGGCTCGACATGGAAGCGGCCGACACGGCCGATGCCGAGGCCATCGACGCAGAGCTGGCGGATGATCGAGCCGCTGGACCCTTTCAGATTGCCGGATACGGGACGCAGGTCGATCTTGCCGGTCACCGGATCGCGAAAAGGCCAGCCTTCGACCGCGCGGCGGAAATTGAAGTTGATGCAATTGTGCCGCCCGAGGTCGGCCGGCGATTTCGGCAATCCGTGCCGGTCTATATAGGCCGGCGATGCCATCACCACCTGCCGCGTCTGGCCGATCTTTCGCGCCATCAGGGACGAGTCGCGCAGCGGCCCGTGGCGGATGGCAATGTCGACGCGCTCGCGGATCAGATCGACCGTGTCGTCGGTGAGCGTGATATCCAGCTGCACATCCGGAAAGAGCTTTTGGAATTCCCGGGTCATCGGCAGGATGTAAAGCTCGCCGAAGCCGACCGAGGCATTGACGGATAACGGTCCGCGCGGCAGTGCCCGCCCGCCGCCGGACACGATCTCTTCGGTATCGGCGATTTCAGCGAGGATGCGCGAGGCGCGCGCCAGATAGGTCTCGCCTTCCGGCGTCAGCTGCAGCATGCGGGTGGAGCGCACGACAAGCCGCGTGCCCAGCCGATCTTCCAGCCGGGTGACGAGCTTGCTGACCGCCGATGGCGACAGTTTCAGCTTTCTCCCGGCCGCCGAAAAGCTTTTCAGCTCGGCGGCAAGGACGAAGACTTCCATTTCTCCGGCACGGTTGTCCATTTTTCTGCCTTACCTTCCGACCTCATTTTGACTGGCGTGCCGTGGCAGCCCCCCTCTGCCCTGCCGGGCATCTCCCCCACAGGTGGGGAGATCTGCTTGAGGAACGCTCCCCACCCTCCAGTCAGCATCGCATTCCGGGCACCCGACAACTGCAGGCCAGCCATGAACGGCGATCGTGCCGCCTGCTGATCTCCCCCCTTGTGGGGAAAATGCCCGGCAGGGCAGAGGGGGTGCACAGCTTGTTCGACGTCTAACCTGTGATTTAATTTCACAAATGATTATCCACCTATGCCGCTACACAGACAAGTGGCGGATCGCGATATTGCGGCGCATCGAACCTCTCTCCTCCCAAGGACAAGGATACCCCCAATGCCTCTCGCTCTCTACGCGTTGACGGCCGGTGCCTTCGGCATCGGCGTCACGGAATTCGTCATCATGGGTCTGCTGATCGATGTCGCCAAGGATCTCGGCGTCTCGATTTCGGCCGCAGGGCTTTTGATTTCCGGTTATGCACTCGGTGTCGTGGTCGGCGCGCCGATCCTCGGCGCGATTTCCGGCAAGTGGTCGAAAAAGACCCTGCTGATGGCGCTGATGGTGGTGTTCACCATCGGCAATCTCGCCTGTGCGATCGCACCGGACTACTGGACGCTGATGGCGGCGCGCGTTTTGACGGCGTTCGCTCATGCGTCCTTCTTCGGTGTCGGCTCGGTGGTTGCCACCAGCCTCGTTGCGCCGAACAAAAAGGCTTCGGCCATCGCCATCATGTTTACCGGCCTGACCGTCGCCAACATCCTCGGCGTGCCCTTCGGCACATGGCTCGGACAGGCCTATGGCTGGCGCTCGACCTTCTTTGCCGTGACACTGATCGGCATTGCAGCGCTTGCTGTCATCGCGCTTCTCGTCCCCAAGGATGACACCGCCGATGCGCCGGAAGAAAGCTCGCAGGGCGTTGCCGCCGTGCTCGGCCGCCGTTCCGTCATTCTCGGGCTTCTGACCACCGTGCTTTCCTGGGTGGGCGTGTTTGCCGGCTTCACCTATATCGCGCCTATTCTAACCGAGATCACCGGCTTTTCCGCAGCGGCCGTTTCGCCCATCCTGCTCGTGTTCGGCGGTGGTCTCGTGATCGGCAATCTCTTCGGCGGCTGGCTGGCCGACAGGCACCTGATGCCGACGATCATCGGCAGCCTGATCGCGCTTTCGGTCGTGCTTCTGGCCATGACCGCGACCATCCACCAGCCGGTGCTTGCGGTCATCTCCATCGCCCTGTTCGGCGCCGCCGCCTTCGCTACCGTTGCACCGCTGCAGATGTGGGTGCTTGCCAAGGCCGAAGGCGCCGGCCAGGGCCTGGCCTCCTCCTTCAACATCGCCGCCTTCAACCTCGGCAATGCCATCGGCGCATGGCTCGGCGGCGCTGTCATCGACCATGGTCCCGGCCTCGGTGGCGTGACCTTCGTCGCCGGTCTCGTGCCGATCGCAGCGCTTGCCGTGGCGCTCGTCGCGATCCGCATGGACCGACAGGAGACCCTGCGCAACACCCGGCTTTCGCCGGCCGAATAATCGGGAAGAAAAGGATAACGGTCATGGACTATCGCACACTTGGAAAATCCGGATTGAAGGTGCCGGTCATCTCGCTGGGCGCCGGCACGTTCGGCGGCTCGGGCCCGCTGTTCGGCGCATGGGGCAATACGGATGTCGAGGAGGCACGCCGCCTCGTCGACATCTGCCTCGAAGCCGGCGTGACCCTGTTCGATACGGCGGATGTCTATTCCGACGGCGCTTCGGAACAGGTGCTCGGACAGGCAATCAAAGGGCGGCGCGAAGAGGTGCTGATCTCGACCAAGGCCAGCCTGCCGACCGGCAGCGGTCCCAACGACTGGGGTTCATCGCGGTCCCGGCTGATCAGTGCGGTCGAAAAAGCCCTGAAACGGCTCGGCACAGACCATATCGACATTTTCCAGCTGCATGCCTTCGACGCATCGACGCCGGTGGAGGAAGTGGTTTCGACGCTCGACCGGCTCGTGGCCGACGGCAAGCTGCGTTATATCGGCGTTTCCAACTTCTCGGGCTGGCAGATCATGAAATCACTGGCGGCGGCCGACAGGAACGGCTGGACGCGTTATGTCGCCAACCAGGTCTATTATTCGCTGATCGGGCGCGATTACGAATGGGACCTGATGCCTCTGGGCGAAGACCAGGGCCTCGGCGCTCTGGTCTGGAGCCCGCTTGGCTGGGGCCGGCTGACCGGCAAGATCAGCCGATCCAAACCGATCCCCGCAGGCAGCCGCCTGCACGAGACCGCAAGCTTTGGCCCGCCGGTGGAGGACGAGTACTTCTACCGGGTGATCGATGCCCTGGAAGAGGTTGCTGCGGAAACAGAAAAGACCGTGCCGCAGGTCGCGATCAACTGGCTGATCTCGCGACCGACCGTCTCTTCCGTCATCATCGGCGCCCGAAACGAGGAACAGCTCAGGCAAAATCTCGGCGCCGTCGGCTGGTCGCTGAACCGCGACCAGATCGCAAAACTGGATGCGGCAAGCGCGGTCACGCCGCCCTATCCGCATTTCCCCTATTACCGGCAGGAAGGGTTTGCGAAACTCAATCCGCCACTTGCCGGATAATCACGGCGGGATGGACCGACATCGGACCAAATCTCGCAGTTGATCCATCCGTCAGATAGCCCATGTAACGTGGGTCTCATTTCCAGCCCGACCCGCTTTTTGTTCAGTCCCGGTCGGGCTTCCCTTTCCAAAGGAGTTTTCATGTTCGACGTCAGCGCAAACGGCGCAAACATCCCCGCCCTCGGTTTCGGCACATTCCGCATGCCGGATGCCGATGTGCACCGCATCCTGCCGGAAGCCCTGAAGCTCGGCTTCCGCCATGTCGACACCGCCCAGATCTACAAGAACGAAGCGGCTGTCGGCGACGTTCTTGCAAAATCCGGCATTGCCCGGCAGGACATCTTTCTCACCACCAAGGTCTGGGTCGACCGCGTCGGCCACGATGCGTTCATCGCTTCGGTGGACGAAAGCCTGACCAAGCTGAAGACCGATTATGTCGACCTGCTTCTGCTGCACTGGCCGCAGAGCGAAATGCCGCTGGCGGACCGGATCGGTGCGCTCAACGCGCTGCGGAAAGCCGGCAAGGTGAAGAATATCGGCGTTTCCAATTTCTCCACCGCGCTGATGGCGGAAGCGGTGAAGCTTTCCGATGCCCCGATCGTCAACAACCAGATCGAGTATCATCCCTATCTCAACCAGTCGAAGGTGCTTGCCGAAGCCGCCAAGACCGGCATGTCGGTGACCGCCTATTACCTGATGGCCGACGGCGCCGTGCCGAAGGACGAGGTGCTGAAGGATATCGGCGCCAGACACGGCAAGACCGCCGCCCAGGTGGTGCTGCGCTGGGCCGTGCAGCAGAAGGATGTGATCGCGCTGTCGAAGACCGCAACCGAGAGCCGTCTGCCGGAAAATTTCGACATTTTCGACTTCACCCTGTCGGAAGACGAGTTGGCAGCGGTCCACAAGCTCGCCCGCGCGGACGGCCGCATCGTCAATCCGGGGCATCTCGCGCCGGATTGGGATAAG
This sequence comes from Hyphomicrobiales bacterium, assembly GCA_900466875.1. Classification (GTDB taxonomy): domain Bacteria; phylum Pseudomonadota; class Alphaproteobacteria; order Rhizobiales; family Rhizobiaceae; genus Neorhizobium. The sequence goes on from UBNQ01000022.1 coordinate 82,779, forward strand.
TAAAGCCAGCACACTTCAGGATTGAAAACAGAAAGCTCCAGAGCGAATATCTCTGGAGCTTTTCTCTATCGATCAAAGCAGGAGCCGGCGGATGAGCACACATGACGAACCGGGAAAACACCCTGATTTGGCGCTTGAGGATGATGCACCGGACCTGAGCCAGCCACCATGGCCTGGGTTGCTTGCAAACGTAGCCGTTCGATCTGGAGCACCGCGGCGTCTGCGTCGGGTCGAGGGTCTTTTCTTCCGCTCTGTCCCGGCAGCCCGGCTGGGCACTGTTCTCGACCCACCCGATCCGCATAGCGCGGGGCGCTACCATCGCCCCGGCGAACGGATTCTGTACACGAGCGCGACATTCGAGTCCGCCGTTGCGGCGATCTCGGGCTATATGCGCCGGGACGGCCTGCCACGCATGATGGTGCCGCTCAAGGTCAGCGAGGCCTTTGTACTCGACCAGCATGACGAAGAAGCCTGCAAGGCATTTGGCATCGAAAGGGCCCTATCCAACGAGCCGTGGCAAGAAGCGCTCGCACAGAACCGCGAGCCAGCCTCGTGGCGCAATGCGGACATTGCCCGTTCCCTGGGCGCAGACGGGATCATCGATCGATCCCGCAAGATGCCGGGCGGCTGGCACCTCAATCTATTCCACTGGAACGAAAGCGGCGGTCCGACCGTGGACATATGCGGCGATCCCATTGAAATCTTTCTATCCCCTGACGGACCGTCCTAGGATCGCCCATGAACTGACAATAGCCAGAATGGGTGAAAAACCACCCGTCCCTACCTTCTTTTGGGCAAGCAATCACCCATTCGCGTGTGCCAGCGATAATCGTTGCACCTAACTGCGGCCTCTAAGCATTGCATCCCCCGGCCACTGCCATAGCTTTTCAAGCGGGCTGGAGAAGGAGGAGTTATCCATGTTTTTCAGAATGTTACTGATCTCGACGGCGGTGATCGCCACCACCACCACCCTGCCCGCTGCCGCGCAGCGGCGGGGTGCCGAACCGGCTTCCGCGGACTGCCCCAAAAGCCTGCCGGCCGGCACCGAATGCTTTGCGGGCCAAGACATGCGCGGCGCCTATTACTGGATCGCGAAACCGAAAAACTGGAACGGCGTGCTGGTCGTCCATGCCCATGGCGGGCCGCGGACGGCAAAGCCCAAGCCGGACGATCCGGTGGAGGATCTCGAGCGATTTTCGGTGACGGTTCAGGAAGGATATGCCTGGGCAGGATCGAACTATCGGCGGCAGGGTTATGGCGTGCGCATGGCGGCAGCCGATACGGACAATGTGCGGCGCATCGCTGCAAGGTTGCTCGGAGAGCCGAAGACAGTGCTGCTGCACGGCCAGTCCTGGGGCGGTAACGTGGCCGCAAAGACCGCCGAGCTCTACGCCCTCGACTGGCGCGGTCGCAAGAATTACGACGGCGTGGTGCTGACCAGCGGCCTGCTTGCCGGCGGAAGCCGCGGCTACGATTTTCGCGCCGATCTGCGCGCCGTCTATCAATATTACTGCAAGAACCATCCGCGGGCCGACGAGGTGCAATATCCGGTCTGGCAGGGGCTGCCCAAGGGTGCCTCGATGAAGCGTGACGAGCTGGAAAAACGCGTCGACGAATGCACCGGGCTTTCGCTTGCCAAGGAGAAACGTTCGCCGGAGCAGGCGAAAAATCTCGCCAATATCCTGGCCGTCACGAAGGTGCCGGAAAGCAATCTGGTGGCGCATCTCGCCTGGGCGACGAACCTGTTTCAGGACATCGTCTGGCGCAGGCTGGAGGGCAAGAACCCGTTCGACAATTCCGAAGTTCAGTACAACGGGTCGGATGACGATGCGGCGCTGAACAAGGGCGTCGAGCGGTTCAAGGCGGATCCTGAAGCGCGTCGGGCGATGGCCTATGACGCGGACCTTACCGGCCAGATCGTCGCGCCGACGATCACGCTGCATGCCAAAAACGACCCGACCGTCTTTGTGAACCATGAGGCGATCTACCGCCAGACTGTGGAAAAGGCCGGCAATGGCGACCTGTTGCAGCAGAACTTTTCAGACGAGGCGGAGCATTCGAAACTGTCTACGCCGCAATATGCTGCGCTGTTTTCGGCCATGCTGAGCTGGATCGACAAGGGGGAAAAGCCGACCAAGCAGTCGGTGGCGGCGCTCTGCGAGGAGAAGCGCAAGGATTACAACGAGGCTTGCAAGCTGCTGCCGGAGTTCGAGCCGACGGTGGAATAGAGGCAAACGAGAGCCTGCCAATACCCCCCTCTGCCCTGCCGGGCATCTCCCCCACAAGGGGGAGATCAGACGAGGCGCCCTGCTGCCTCAAGCAGAAGCGACTGGAAAGATGCAGGCTCGACGGCCAGATTGAGGGAGGCGGTGGTGCCATTTGTGATCTCCCCCCTTGTGGGGGAGATGGCCGGCAGGCCAGAAGGGGGTAGACCGTTTCCGCCTTTCTCCGAAACGCGAAACCGCTCTAACTCTTTGTTTCTACGCAATTCCGGACGCAAAACCGGCTTCCACTTTTGCTGCAATTGCTCTAGTTGCGCCGACATGCGAGAGCAAGTTCAATCCTTGGCAAAGGTCGTCGCGGTCTGCGATGTGGTCACCATCGTGTTGTAGTCCGAGACGATCCATTCGATGTCGTTGCCGCCGGCCTTGCGGGCGTCGCCCTTGACCCTCTGGAGCTCCTCGTCGAGGTCGCGCAGCTTGGAAAGCAGTGAAGCGGGGCGGCTTTCGAAGACGTGGAAGGAGCCCGGATGGTCGATGGCGTAATCGCCGAACTGGCGGACAGCACCGGCATAGGCGTCGAGTTCGCGCTTGAACACGGCCATCTCGACAACCGGCTTTTCGTTGTCCGGCATGAGGTCCATCATCGCCTCGGCGCGGATCATGACATTGCGGACATGCCAGCGGGATTTCTTGCCCTCGGCCTGCTCCAGCGCGTTGAGCGAGGCGAGATCGAGCTTGACCTTTTCCGACCGCAGCGTCAGATCGGCCGCATCCCGGCGCTCCCCATAGGTGGGGGCAAGGGCTGCGATATCCTTGTGGAAGGCCTGCGCGCCCTTCATGCCGTCGGACTTGTAGTCGAGCCGCTCGTAATATTTGTTGGCCTTCTCGATCACCGGCGCGAGCTTCTGATACACCTCGACATAGGCAAGCATCGCCGCATCGAGTTCCGGCATGTTCGGCTCGGCCCTTGCCGCCTTTTCGACGGCGGAAATCTCCTCGCGCACGTCGTAAAGCGAATAGAGGCCGTAAATCACCCTCTCCTTGCCGGTCGGGCCTTTCTTCATGTCGACCCAGCTGTCGTAACGCTCGAGCGATTCGGAGGCGCGGATGGAGCGGTTGAGGAATTCGACATAGGCATTCATCTTGCCGATCGCGTCGTCGGAAACTTCAATCTCGGTCTGCCCCGCCGTCGCCTCGGACTGGGCCAATGCGGGTGAGCCGGACAGAACCGGTGCGATGGTCGGAACCTGCAGCAAAAGCGAAACCGCGGCGACGGCAAACGCCCTCGACGTGAAAATGCGCATCCTGATTACCCCCGAAAGATTTCGCTATGAATCACATGCGAATCTGAGACTTGGGGCAGGAAGGTCAACTGCAAAAAATCGCATCGGCACAAGTTATCAGGACGGCCAACAGCTGTCGCACCGACCCCACCCGCTTCTCTCAGAGATCGACGTGACAGCTCAGAGCCAGCCCTTGCGCTTGAAATAAAGGTAGGGCACCGCCATCGAGAAGACCATCAGCCCGATGGCCGAGTGGTAGCCGTATTGCCATTGCAGTTCCGGCATGGCGGCGAAGTTCATGCCGTAGACGGAAGCGACCAGCGTCGGCGGCAGGAACATGACCGAGGCGACGGAGAAGATCTTGATGATCTGGTTCTGCTCCAGATTAATCAGGCCGAGCGTCGCATCGAGCAGGAAATTGATCTTGTTCGACATGAAGGCGGAGTGATCGCCAAGCGAGGTGGCGTCCCGCTGCAGCAGTTTCAGCCGCTGGCGGACTTCCTTGGACAGCTTGCGGTCGACGCCATCGAGCGCCGCGTAATAGGCAACGACGCGGGAGACGCTGACGAGGCTTTCGCGCACCACCGTGATGAACTCGCCCTTCTGGCCGATGGCGCGGATCAGCTCCTGCAGGTCGCGCTGCTTCTTGTTGGCTTTGGAGGCCTTGGCTTCGAACACGTCACGCGAGATCTGGTCGATATCGGCGCCGAGCCGTTCCAGCGTGTCGGCCATGCGGTCGATGATCGCCTCGATCAGGCCGGTCATGATCAGCTCACCGGTGGCCCAATGGGTGCCAAGGCCGTTGGCCTTGCGGGCACGGGCCATGAAGGCATCGAACGGGCGCGGTTCGGCGTGACGGACGGTCACGAGGATCGATCCCTTGATGATGAAGGTGACCGGCACCTTGAGCGGCGTGCCGGCATCCGGGCGCGTCAGCACGGTCATAGTCATGAACTCGGCGCCGTCCTCCTGATAGAGACGGGCGGAAAGTTCGATATCCTCCATCTCGTCCATGGTCGGCACGACGAGACCAAGGCATTGTCCGACCTCGCGCTCCTCGTCAGCCGTCGGGCTGATCAGGTCGTACCAGACGATGGACGGGGCTTTTTCGGCAGGCGTGGCATCGGCGGGCTGCGCAACGGCATGTGCGTCTTCCGACTTTTCGTCGAAGGAAGCAGGGATAAGGCGATCAAGGTCATAGGCGTGGATGCGCAGCATGACGGCTCCTTTTTCGGACCATCTGGTCCCCGGAGCGCATCACCGAGAAAGAACGGATCAGAGCCCCGAAGCGGCAGGTCTGTGTAATGACGTCGAACTTCGACTGTCGGGGTTCATCTCGGTTTGTCCTTTGAAAGAGCGACGCCCGGACGGGCCGTCGCTTCGGGGCTCACATGGGCTTAGTCTGGTGAAAAGTCAATGGAGATGATCCTAGTCAAAACAACGGCGAAGCATGCAGATTGACCACTCTACAATCGACGCTTGTAAATTAGATAAAACTAATATAGTTTCATCCTGTCGCCATTTCCCAGATCACCCGGCGATGGTCCGAAGCGAAGTCTTCGGCCGGGCATACCCCTGCCCTATTGACGTGGCATTCCCCCGATTGGCCACGTGACTAAAAAAGCCGCCGGACACAGGAACCGGCGGTTTTTTTTGGCAATCTGATCCGAAGGTTCAGACGAACTGGGATAGTCCGGGTACGGACGCAATCACGGTATCAACGGTCTCATCGCCGGCATGCTCACGGGCAACGGCCATGGTTTCCTTGGCAAGCGCGGTGATCTCGCCCATGCCGAGCCCTTGCGCCATCAGCTGCTGGCCAAGCGCCATGACGCCGCCGCCAAAGCTTGCCATCAGGCCGCCGAGCAGACCACCGCCACCTGAGCCTTCGCCGTTGAACTGGGCAACCAGTTCGGTCGCGCCGGGGATCGCCTCGATCATCCGCGCGACCGCGCCGTCATCAGCCTCGCGCTGCAGGAAACCGAGCATCATGCCGATCGCCTTTTCGGCGACATCGGGTGCAAGTCCGACGTTATCGGCGACGCGGGAAACCAGTTCGTTCATCAGGAGTTTCTCCTCAAATTCTGACGTTGACGTCAAAGTAATACACATTTGACCGGCACAAGACCAGTGTATGGAACAGTGTTATTCACGGGCGGGCGGGTGCAACGCAAGCCGATAATCGTGATTACTGCTCAATCGCTCGGCTTGCCCACCGTATCGGCCATATAGGCCCCGCGCTTGCCCATCGGGCGGGGCCGGCCGGTGGTCGAATCGCGGGCCGTCTGGTGCTCCAGCTCGGCGTTGATCTCGGCACCGACGATGACGATGATGGCGGAGATCCATGTCCAGACCATGAAACCGATCAACGCGCCGAGCGTGCCATAGGTGGCGTTGTAGTTCGCGACATTGGAAAGATAGAAGGAGACGCCCAGCGAGGCGGCGAACCAGAGCAGGGTCGAGAACACCGCGCCCCAGGTAAGCCAGCGGACCTTTGCCGGCTCGCGACTGGGGCCGAACCGATAGAGCGCCATGATGCCGATGGCGACGAAGACCATCATGATCGGCCAGCGGGCGAAACGGATGATCAGCTCGGCCCAGCGGTCCAGCCAGAGATAATTCAGCACCGCCGGCACCACGCCCATCGCGAACAGGATGACGATGGCGATGATGAACGCGCCGAGCGTGAAAGCCAGAGAAGCAAGGTTCAGGCGGAGAATGCTGCGTTTTTCCTCCTCCCGATAGGCGACGTTCATCGCCTCGAACAGCGCCTTGATGCCGTTGTTGGCGCTCCAAAGCGCAAGCGCGATACCGCCGATCAGGCCGGCGGACAGGGTGGCGCCGCGTTCCGCGGAGAGCGCCCGGACCTGGTTGAGGAAGATATCGAGCGCATCGACGGGCATGATGGAGCCGAGCGAGGCGATCCGGTCGGCAATCGCTGCAGGGTCGGCCAGCAGGCCGTAAAGCGAGACGAGCACGCTTGCGGCAGGAAACAGGGCGAGAAGCAGGTAATAGGTGACGCCGGCCGCTATCAGCGTCACACGGTCTTCGGTGACGGCCGCAAATACGCGCCAAAACACATCCTTCAAGCCGCGGGCCGGAATTTCGGCCGGTGTATCGGCTTGCCTGCCGCGATCTTTTCCGCTCCGATCGACCTCGTTTTCCGGCACCGTTCCGCTGATCGTCATATGGCCCTCGCTTTCCCATGCTCTCATTGCGCCAAGACTTCGGGAACCCGTTGCCGCCCGTAAAAGCCCGCCTTATAAGTATTTGAGAACAAACGCCGCGAGGGAGCGCATAGTTGCATGACGGACGAGACGGGTAAGCTCTTCATCGGCGGCAGCCGCAAGCCGGACGATACGCTGAACAAGGCCGAATATCTGGACCTGAAATTCGGCAATCGCCACGGCCTCGTGACCGGTGCGACCGGTACCGGCAAGACGGTAACGCTGCAGGTGCTGGCTGAAGGTTTTTCCAAGGCTGGCGTGCCCGTGTTCGCAGCCGATATCAAGGGCGATCTTTCCGGCGTTGCCGCCAAGGGCGAGGCCAAGGATTTCCTTCTGAAACGTGCCGAGCAGATCGGTTTCCAGGATTATGAATTCGACCAGTTCCCAGTGATCTTCTGGGATATCTATGGCGAAAAAGGCCATCGGGTGCGCACCACCATCGCCGAGATGGGACCGCTGCTTCTGGCCCGACTGATGAACGCGTCGGAGCCGCAGGAAGGCGTCTTGAACATCGCCTTCAAGCTGGCCGACAAGGCCGGCCTGCCGCTGCTGGACCTCAAGGACCTCACTTCGCTGCTCAACTACATGGCGGAGAATGCGAGCGAGCTTTCCAAGGAATTCGGTCTGATCTCCAAGGCCTCGGTTGGCTCGATCCAGCGCGCGCTTCTGGTGCTGGAGCAGCAGGGTGCGGAACATTTCTTCGGCGAACCGGCGCTGAAGATTTCCGATATCATGCGGGTGAACCCGAATAACGGGTACGGCCAGATCTCCATTCTCGCCGCTGACAAGCTGATGATGAACCCGCGGCTTTACGCGACGTTCCTTCTGTGGCTGCTGTCGGAACTGTTCGAGGAACTGCCGGAAGTGGGCGACCCGGAGAAGCCGAAGCTCGTCTTCTTCTTCGACGAGGCGCATCTTTTGTTCGACGAGGCGCCAAAGATCCTGATCGACCGGGTGGAACAGGTGGTGCGCCTGATCCGCTCCAAGGGCGTCGGCGTCTATTTCGTCACCCAGAACCCGCTCGACGTGCCGGAAACGGTGCTCGCCCAGCTCGGCAACCGGGTGCAGCATGCTCTGCGTGCCTATACGCCGCGCGAGCAGAAGGCGGTGAAGACGGCGGCCGACACGTTCCGTCCCAATCCGGATTTCGACTGCGCCACCGCGATCACCAATCTCGGCACCGGCGAGGCGCTGGTTTCGACGCTGGAGACCAAGGGCGCGCCTTCCATGGTGGAACGCACCCTCATCCGCCCCCCATCCGGCCGGATCGGGCCGCTGACCGATGCGGAGCGGCAGGGGATCATGGATCGCAGTCCGGTGCTCGGGCTTTATGACGAGGATATCGACCGCGAAAGTGCGTTCGAGATTCTGGCCTCCCGCGCCAAGCAGGCGGCTGACGCAGCGGCCTCGAAAAATGCTCAGGATGAACTCGACCCCGCCCCGCCCGCCGGCTCCGGCGAAACGACCGGCTGGACCCTGCCGGGCTTCGGTGGCGGTGATGACGACGAGCCGCAGCGCGGCCGCAAGACGGTGGGCCGCTCGGGTTATCAGCGCGAGACCATCGTGGAAGCAGCGATGAAGAGTGTCACCCGCACGGTCGCAACCCAGCTCGGCCGAGCGCTGGTGCGCGGGATACTGGGGAGCTTGAAGCGCTGATTGCGGTGTGATCGGGGGCCTGCCGCTCAAGGCTGCCGCCAAGACGATGGCGGCGGCGTTTTTTTTCGTCACGGCGGCGAAGAAGTCAGCATTTCAAACAATTATGGATAGGTTGCCTTAACTCCTTATCGCTATGGGTGCAGCATACTTTATGTGACTTGCTGCACACGAGATATGTACTTGAAGCGATCAAGGGTCATAGCAGAAGCCATCATTCTCGCCTTTGTCGGCGTGCTTCTGCCGTTGTCGGTGGCGATTTACGCCGCATGGGCGCTGTCGGTAAACGCCGAAAAAGGGCGGCTCGAACTGGTTGCCGGCCAAGCTGCCGCGCGTACGCATCTATCCATTCTCAATACTGCTGCCATGCTGCGCGAAATCGATGAGCAGAAGCAGCTTGCACCCTGTTCGGATGCCCATATTGCCGAGATGCGGCGGCTTTCGATCAATGGCCGGATGATCGAGGAAATCGGCTATTTCGACGAAGGCCTGCTGAAATGCACATCCTGGGGGCAAACGACGAAGCGGATTGCGAAGCTTCCTGCCGACTTCATGAGTGGAGACGACATCGAGACCTGGGTGGCTGTCCCGCCGCTGGTCAGCGGCGCGGACCCGCTTACCGTCGTGCAGGTCGGCAACCACAATGCCCTGATCGATCCGGTCCGTCCGATCGACCTGCTCTCGGACAATCGCATCCGTGTCACCATTGTCGCGCCGAACGGGCGTGTGGCCGCGATGCTCGCCGACTTCGACACCCAGATGGCGCTGACCCTTGCAAAACAGGGCAAGAGCGGCATCAAGGACGACTATGTCTATGGTGTGGCTACCAATGCAGGCTGGACAGCGATCGCGGTCGGTCATCGGGAAGAGCTGATTGCCCAATTCCGCAGCCAGCTCTGGATCTTTCTCCTGTTCGGCGCATTCGCCTCGATCTTCATCGTGGCGATGATCCTGCGCCACTCGCGCCAACGTCTTTCTCCGCTCAGCGAATTGCAGATCGCGGTGCGCAAGCGTGAATTCCTCGTCCACTACCAGCCGATCGTCGAGCTTGCCACCGGCAACTGCGTCGGCGCCGAAGCCCTGGTGCGCTGGAAACGGCCGGACGGTAGTCTGGTGCGGCCGGACCTGTTCATTCCGCTTGCCGAGCAAAGCGGCCTTATCCAGCCGATCACCGACCAGGTGGTTGAGGCGGTGGCACGAGATCTCAACGAGCTTCTGGTGCAGTATCGATCGATCCATGTAACGATCAACGTCTGTGCCGAGGATATCAAGACCGGGCGTATTCTCGATGCGGTTGCCAAACGCATCGGGCGCACCGGGATCGAGAACCGGCAGATCTGGCTCGAAGCGACCGAACGCGGCCTGCTCGATATCGAAGAGGCGAGCCGCACGATTTCGGAAGCGCGCAGCCGCGGCCACAAGGTGGCGATCGACGATTTCGGCACCGGCTATTCGAGCCTGCAATATCTGCAGGATCTTCCGCTCGACACGCTGAAGATCGACAAGTCGTTCATCAATACGATCAACCGGCAGAGCGCCACAAGCTCGGTCGTGCCCCATATCATCGACATGGCCAAGACGCTCAATCTCTCCATCGTCGCAGAGGGCGTGGAGACGGTCGAGCAGGCCGAATACCTGATCGAGCACGGCGTCGAATACGGACAGGGCTGGCACTATGGCAAGCCCATGCCCGCCGACATTTTCATCACCTACCTGTACGAGAACATGAAACGCCGACGCGCCGACGTCATCCCGCTCAGGCGTTCGAACGGATAGTACCTATCCGCCGGACTTGTATTCCCCTCAACGCCTCGGTGCCACCAGGCTGAAGAATGCGCCCTGCGGATCCGTCGCGTTGACGATCCAGCTGCCGCCCGGGACTTCCTGCGGGCCGAAGACGATCGTGCCGCCATTGACTGTAACCCGCTCAAGTGCGGCATCGATGGCCTCGACGTTGAAATAATAGCTCCAGCACGGGATGGGCACGGTTTCAGGCCTTGTCATCATGCCGCCTATGGCTTTGCCTCCATGCGCGAAGATGCGGTACGGCCCCATCGCGCCCATGTCGAAATCATGGTCCTTGGTCCAGCCGAAAACCTTTTCGTAGAATTCGAAAGCCTCGTTGACCTCGCCGGCGTAAAGCTCGCGCCAGCCGACATTGCCGACATCTTCGGGACCCAGTTCGCGCGGCGGATTTTCCGGCGGGATCGGCTTCATGATGCAGAGGACCGCACCATGGGGATCCGCCACGACGGCAAACCGGCCGATGCCGGGGATATCGTCCGGCTCGCGCTGGATGCGGCCGCCGAGGGAAACATATTCCTTCGCCGTCTGATCGACATCATCGACCGCGACGTAACCGGTCCAGTTCGGTGGCAGCTTGCCTTCCAGTTCGGGCGGAAAGTCCATCATGCCGCCGATGCCGGGGCAGTTTTCGCCCTCGCCCATTTCGAAGAGATAGTATGCCGGCAAATCATCTCCTCCCCCTGGCATCTGCATCGCGTTGACCTTCCAGCCGACGACGGCGGAATAGAAATCACCCGCGGCTTTGGTGTCGGAGGTCATCAGCTCGCACCAGATGAATTTTCCATGGGTGCTGGATCGGTTTTGTGAAGCAGTCTGCAACATGGCGTTCTCCTCTCGTTTGTGTAGGGCGGCCTGATCCGCCTAGTTTATGCGGGTGTGCCGGATGTCCTGAAAGGTCTTCCAGCTGCCATCCTCCTGCTTCGTCGCGGAGGTGAAGAGCCTATTGTCGTCGTCCTGAAAGACGATCTGTTCGCGGTATTCGACGGTGCGACCCTGCCCTTCGAAATCCGGACCGGTCGCATAGAGGCTGAGCGTGTTGCCATCCGGCGACATCTCGCCGTCATAGGTCCACAACATGCCCATCATCGTGCCGATCCAGCTGCCGACATAACGGCGCTTGGCCGGATCGTAACCGAGCGTCATGATCGTCCTGGCCTTGCCGCCCGGCACATCGCCTTCACCCTCGGCAATATACCACATGCCATCCAGCGATCGGCATGTCTCGGTCCATTGCGCATCCGGCCCCGTCATCGAGGATTTGACATCCCAGGTGCCGACCAGGCGTTCCAGTGCCCGGTGCTCGGGTTGCGGCTTTTCGAAATCGTCTTCGCTCATCGTTCTCTCCCTGGGGTTTTCGCCTTGCGGTTCGAGCAGCTGGGCGTTCGAGGCGGTCTAATTTCTGCGCCGATAATGCGCTTCCATGAACTGTTTCCAGCTGCCATCCGGCTGTTTGGCGCTGGAATTGAAGGTGCGGTGGTCGTCGGACAGGAAGGTGATCTGTTCGCGGTAATCGGCCAGACCTTCACCGCTCATCGACGGGCCGATCGTGTAGAGGCTCAGCGTCCTGCCGTCCGGCTCGACCTCGCCTTCATAGACCCAGAGATTGTCCATCATCGAGCCGAACCAGGTGCCGACATATTTGCTCTTGGCGGCGTCGAAACCGAGGGTGAGCATGGTGGTTGCGGGCTCTCCTTCGCCGCCCTCCTCGCCGCTTCCTTCCCCCTTGGGCATCATGCCGGTGCCTTCGGCTATGATCCAGAGACCCTGCAGAGACCGGACATTTTCGACCCAGGGCGTTCCGTTGCTCATGTCCGAGGTAACGTCCCAGCTGCCGACCATCTTTTCCAGAAATCCGTGCTCGGGGCGCGGTTTTGCCATGACCATCGTCATCGTATCTTCCTCCCTGATTATAAATCTGGCCTGATATCCTCAGTCTGGACTGCCTCAATGGCAGCAGGATGAAGCCGTCCCTTTCGGCGCGGTCTCATATTCGTCGTGGCGCTTCAAGAAACTCATGGTCGAGGTTTCGTTGCGTCCGAGCGGCGCGCGGTCGAGCAGCATCAGCGTGCCGCAGACTTCCTCACCGCCGCGGGCATAGGTCGAATAGGTGTGAAAGATCTCGCCCGCCTCGTTGCGATAGAAGGACGACATGCCGTGTTCCTCGTCGGCGATCTCGTTTACCGGCACCTTGCGATAATTGTATTCGACCGATCCCGACGCCCGCTCCTCATCCGAGAAGGAGACGTTGTAATCGTAATTGAAATCATCGCCGAAGGACGAGACCCAGGGGAAATTCCAGCCCATGCGCTTACGATAAGCCTCGATCTTCTCAAGCGGCGCGCGCGAAACCGCCACCCAGGTGACGTCGTGACTGTTCAGATGCGGCAGCGCGCCTTCGATGTGATCGCAAAAGAAGGAACAGCCGATACAGCCTTCGTCCCAATCCGGGCCGAGCATGAAGTGGTAGACAAGCAACTGGCTGCGACCATCGAAAAGCTCGGCAAAGGTTTTGCGGCCGGCGAGCGTATCGAAAGCATAGTCCTTCTCGACCTTCACCCAGGGAAGCGCCTGGCGTGCCGCCCTCACCCTGTCGCGCAGGTGGGTTTCTTCCTTTTCCAGCTCCAGCAGTTTCAAGCGCGCATCGCGCCATTCATCCTTGCCGACGACCGGGTTGTCGGGGGTATCTTTCCCAGACGCGGTGATATCCATGCTGGTCGTATCCATGTCCGGGACCTCCTCTTCCTTGACATATTAGGTTGATATCAACATGATTATCCCATGATGTCAAATCTCGAATCAGTTCCGTACTCCATGACACTGCTTGTGCGCGACACCTGCCTGTGTCTGCATGTGCAGCGCGCGGCCCGGGCGCTTGCCCGGCGTTTCGACGTGGCGATGAAGCCGATCGGGCTGAATAACGGGCAGTTTTCGCTGATGATGTCGCTCAACCGGCCAATACCGGCAACGATGAAATCCGTCTGCGATCTGCTTGCCATGGACCGCACGACTTTGACGGCGGCGCTGAAAGTTCTGGAACGACGCGGGCTGGTAAAGACCGAAACAGACCCAAAGGACCGCCGCGGCAGGCTTCTGATGCTGACTGAAGCCGGCACGGCCATGCTTTCCGCAGCACTGCCGATCTGGACGCGGGTGCATGCGGAGATCGATGCGGAACTGGGGGATGGCGGTTCGGACGTGGTGCGGCGGTCGCTGGCGGGGATCCGATAAACGGCGCACAAAAACGCCCGGCTCAGGACCGGGCGTTTTTGATCGGGACTGTTGCAATCCGTCAGGCCGCGTCAGCCTTGTCAAAATCCGTCGAGACGGAAATCGCCCTCACCCGTGCCAGCAGCGCCGTGTCGGAGGCGATCTTGGCTTCGATGGCGGCGACCGTATCGCTGCCGAGCGGCAGGCGGACCGGCGGGTTTTCCATGTCGACGAAATCGATCAGTACATTCGCCAACTTGTCCGGATTGCCCGGCTGGTTGCGGCTGATGTGTTTTGCCTTTTCACGCACCACGCCGGCAGTCTGCGCATAATCGGCGATCTCGAGCGGGCTGATGCTGAGTGAATTGCCTTCAAGGAAATCCGTGCGGAAATAACCGGGTTCGATTGCGGTGGCAAAGATGCCGAGCGGGGCGAGTTCGTCGGCCAGCGCTTCCGTCAGGCCTTCAACGGCGAATTTTGCCGAGCAATAGACGCCGAACCCGGCCGAGCTGCGATATCCGCCGATCGACGAGAAGTTGAGGATATGGCCGGAGCGATGGCGGCGCATATGCGGCAGTACGGCGCGGGTGACGGCAAGCAGCCCGAAGACATTGGTGCGATAGATCGCTTCGACCTCCTGGGCCGTCGCTTCCTCGATCGCGCCAAGCAGGCCGAAACCGGCATTATTGACCAGAACGTCGATGCCACCAAAGCGGGCGACGGCGGCTTTCGCCGCATCATGCGCCTGGGTCTCGTCGTTCACATCGAGTGCGACGGCGAGAAGGTTGGGGTGGTCGCCGAAACGCTCGGTCACGGTTTTCGGATTACGGGCGGTTGCGACGACGTTGTCGCCCTTCGCCAGAGCCTTTTCGGTGATCAGGGCGCCAAAACCCCGGGATGCACCAGTGATGAACCATGTACGCATTTTGAAATCTCCTCTTGGAAAATGCCGTTCCGTTGATCGGCGGCTGAGGTGATTTCTACGCCGATCAGTCTGGTGAAATAATCGACTGGATTCTCCTTAAGTTGATGAGTAAAATTCAGCAATGGCCATTTTCTCACCCACCGATCTGTCGCCGTTTCTGGCTCTTGCCCGGCACAAGAGTTTTCGACGCGCGGCCGACGAGCTGGGCTGCACGCCATCGGCGCTCAGCCATTCGCTGAAAGCGCTGGAGGAGCGGCTCGATGTCAGGCTGTTCAACCGCACGACGCGCAGCGTGGCTTTGACGGAAGCCGGGGAGCGGTTGCTTGCCCGCGTTGCTCCCGCTTTCCGTGACATCGAGGATGCGCTGGACGACCTCAACAACTTTCGCGGCACGCCGGTCGGGCGGCTTCGGATCAATGCCTCGCGGCCTTCGGCGCGGATGGTGCTTCTGCCGCTCGTGTCGCGGTTTCTCGCGGCCTATCCGCGGGTCAGCATAGAGATCGTCATCAACAACGATCTCGTCGACATGGTCTCGGAAGGGTTCGATGCCGGAGTGCGTTTCGGCGAAGTCATCGCACAGGACATGATCGCCGTGCCGGTCGGCCCTCGACAGCGAACGGCGATCGTCGCGACGCCGGGTTTCTTCGACGCGCATCCGAGGCCGGTGACGCCGGAGCAGCTGAAGTCCCTGCCCTGCGTCGGTTTCCGCTTCGGCACCGGCCGGCTTTATGCCTGGGAATTCGAGCGCGGCGGGGTGGAGCTTTCCGTCGAGGTGGATGGCGCTTTGGTGCTCGACGATCAGGATATGATGGTGGATGCGGCGCTTGCCGGCGCCGGCATCGCATTTACCTTCGAGGATCAGGTCAGGGATCTTGTCGAGGCGGGAAAGCTGGTGCGGGTGCTGGAGGACTGGTGCCCCTATTATTCCGGCTTCTATCTCTATTATCCAAGTCGGCGGCAGATGCCGGCGGCACTGCGCACCTTCGTCGATTTCATCAGGGTGGACGGAGCCAGCCGATGATCCCGATGCGCGGAAAACGGGAATTGCGCCGGAAACAGAAGATGAACTTTATTAGAACACAATTGCAGATTACATAAGTCAAATCGGCATTGCTGATGAGCGCTGAAAACCTTCGCCGCTCGCAAATGCCGCCGCTGCTTTTAACCTTTGACCATGGATGTACCGGCACTGGTGGATAAAGCGGCGATGAGAGAGGTCGGAGCAATATAGCCCCGGCCTTTTTTCGTCTCTCGGCTACCCCGAAAGAAATCCATGAACAAAAAAGATCCGCAGCAGCTGCTCAAGCGAGCAGTGCGGCAGCTCGCCAATACGAGCGGTGGCGGCCATCTGGGCGGCACCAACCACGGTCAGGGTTATGACGCCAAGACCACGTCGGGCGCCAAGACGCCACGGCGCCAGACCGGCAAAAGCTGAGCCCACAGTCCACATCACGCCCTGCACCCTTTGCGGGGCGTTTCTTTATCAAGCGATAACTGCCGGCTTTTTCGTTTTCTCGGGAACGATCCTGTTCTTCAGGCAATTGGCATTAAACAGGAGCGAACGCATGGACAAGAAAATGGTCGAGGCGACGGTCACGGTTGAAGGCGCCCGTGTTCCGATCGGACTGATGAATGTCGATCAGGCGCTGGAACTGGCGCGTGAGAGCGGGATGAAATTCAGCCACCCCGATGGCGTGGCGGGCGAGACCGATCATCTGCTGACACGCGGCGAACTTGCATCGCTTGTCGCAAGCAATTGACGGTGGCTGTGCTGCGACAGGATCAATCAAATCTGACGCAGGGTCGGCTTCGTGGTATCGTCGGCGCCATGCCCTGCCCCATTCGCAAAGCACGGGCAGGTTTTCGCATTTTGAACTCTGCGCTTGGAATTCTCCGATAACCGATTTCGGCGGTCGGCCCGTTGCGCTGGTCGTGGAGATGGTCTCTCGGCTGAACCGCTAGGAGCATGCCGTGAATTCCATCATACCCGTCGGGTTTTCAATCGAATGGAGCTATCCTGTCATTGTCAGGGATGGTGAGGTCAGGGATCGGTCGATTGCCGGGCCACGCGCCGCTCTGAAATACCTGCATGACGATCTCGCCATCCGATCCGGCCGGACCTACTGGAAGGCGGTCGATGCCTGCAACGATGCGTTGCGGTATCGTGGCGATATTGACCTGGCCCGGAACTCGTTCATCGCCGCCTATGCGGAATGCATGACCAAGCTCTCCATGCATTGACATGCGTATACCCTGCCGGATGCCGGTCAGGGCGCCATCGCCGCCGCGATCCGCGGATCGTCGGCGAAATCGTTCATTGAAAAGCCCAGCCGTAGAAGCGGATAATTGCGGATCGCCTGCACGCCAGCGCGGGAGAGGCGTATCCGCCATGTCTGCCGCTCCGACGGTTCCGGTGCCGCGAAAGCGGATGCCGTCAGCAATGCGATATTGAGGCCGCCCTCGGGATCGCGGACTGAACGATAGACGATCGCCTGCGCTTCGGCGCTGCGGGCGGCGTCAGCAAAGGACTGGCAGGCATTGTAATCCAGCCGGTCTTCCCAGGCCAGACGATCACGCTCGAAGGGTTCTGACGTGAGATCCAGAACCTTTGCGCTGTCTATAGCCACGGAAAACGCCGTGTATTCGGCCGGGTTCGACGGTAGCGGCGTGGCCGGGGATTCGGCGAAGAACAGCAGCCGGTAAAAGGCCATTTCGGCAATTGCAGTGGAAATTCCGAAGGCTGCGTAGAAAACGCCGGGTGTCTTGCCGGCGCGGCGGAAACGCGAGCCGTGCGGATAGGCGGCGCCATAACGGAACGGCGTTTTCAGCAGATAATCCAGCCCTTCGCATTCCGGCGGATAGGCCGGTTTGGTCGATTCCAGAAGGTCTTCGAGCAGTGCCTGCTCATCGACGTGATCGACGAGTTTCATGGTGGAGACACGGTGCTGCGCTTCGACGAGGCGCCAGACACTTGTGGTCAGCCGCTTGAATTCAGACGAGAGCGCGGCGGGCATCCAGATAGGCGAGGACATCGGTCAAACCGGAAATGGTGAGGATCTTGTCGGCGGGAATACCGGCGAGGGCGGTATTATGGTTCTTCAGCCAGGCGCGGGCCACCTGCTCGTCACCACCCGTGATCGCGTCGAGAGAGCGGAAAAGGCGGATCAGCAGCAGTGCCAGCTCGAAGGGTTTCGTCCCCTTTTCCAGCAGGTGATCCAGCCGTTTCATGCGCGATACGGATGCTTCCGAGACACCGACAATGCCGGCCAGCATGCGTGCACTGAGGCCAAGCCGGTCGGCGGCTGCAACAGTGGCCTTGGTCACCACCTGGGCTTCCGAAATGACGAGATCGGGATTTTTCGAAACGTGAGCCATAGTTTTCGCCTTTCTCAAGGAATAATATAGCTAAATTCTTTCCAAAGACAAGGTTGTACGGAGCCGACACAGCGGAATGACATGATGGTTTTTAATGGCAGTAGAGGGTATCGTTGCTCACCTCATCGCCAAAGGCCAGCCGATGCCCTCTCTCGAACTGCTGATCACTTTCTTCATTACGACCGCAGTCTTTGCCTATATCCCTGGCCCGGCGATGCTTTATGCTGCGGCCCAGACGATGGCACGCGGGCGGCGGGGCGGGCTGATGGCGACGCTCGGCATTCATCTCGGATGTTATGTGCATGTGATCGCCGCCGCCGCCGGGCTATCCGTCCTCTTCCATGCGGTGCCGACGCTCTATCTGGCCGTCAAAATGATCGGAGCCGGTTACCTGATCTGGCTCGGCATCTCGCTTTTCAGAGCGAAGACAGGCGGCGACCCTTCCCTGCCCGCGATCGCGCAGAAATCCGAGCGCCGGGCCTTTGTGGAAAGCATCACCGTCGAGGTTCTGAACCCGAAGACGGCGATCTTCTTCATGGCGTTCCTTCCGCAGTTCGTCGATGCTTCAGCCGCCTTTCCCGTTTGGCTGCAGTTCCTGATCCTCGGCGCGGTGGTGAACCTGACCTTTTCGTCTGCCGATATCGTCTGCGTGTTTCTGGCAGGCGCTATCGTCAAAGGTCTGAAAACGTCGGCTGCGGCTCAGCGCATGATGCAGCGGGCCGGCGGCGCGGTGTTGATCGGGCTCGGGACGCATCTCGCGCTACAGCGCAGCTGAAATGCCAAACGGCCGGAAGTCCAAGGACTTCCAGCCGTTTTCAAGATGCCTTCCGGATACCGCCCAAGGGCGGCAGCCGGCATGACCTATGCCGATCAGGCAACCGTGACCGGAACTTCGGTCGAGGTGCGCATGGCGTGGCTGTAGGGGCAGACGATATGGGCCTTGGCGACCAGATCTTCCGCCTGGGCCTTTTCGATGCCGGGGATGGAAACCGACAGAGACACTTCGATACCGAAGCCGGTGCCGTCTTCACGCGGGCCGATACCGACGGTTGCCGTCACCTTCGCATCTTCCGGGATCTTGACCTTTTCCTTGGCAGCAACGGCCTTCAGCGCGCCGAGGAAGCAGGCGGAATAACCGACCGCGAAAAGCTGCTCCGGATTGGTGCCGGTAGCACCGTCGCCGCCGAGTTCCTTCGGAACCGTGAGCGTGACATCGAGAACGCCGTTTTCAGAAGCGCCATGGCCTGCGCGGCCACCGGTGGCGGAACCCTTGGTGGTGTAAAGAATGGGCATGTTCGTACTCCCTTCGGTTAAATCGCTCGCAATTCAATTGCGTGCAATAGATTTATGCACATTGCATTCCAACGTCAAGCCTGCGAGAATGGATTATGCAAGAGATAGAGCACGGTTTCGTGATGACAGGGGCAAAGCCGAATAAAAACGACAGGATCGACAATCGCGACGCCGCAGCCGGCGGACTGGACGCGATGTTGTGTTTCGCGATCTACGGCGCGGCGCATGCGTTTACGCGCGCCTACAAACCCCTGCTCGAACCGCTCGGTCTGACCTATCCGCAATATCTCGTCATGATGGCGCTGTGGGCCGAGGATGGGCAGAAGGTGAAGATGCTCGGCAACCGGCTGGGGCTCGATTCCGGCACGCTCTCCCCTCTCCTCAAACGACTGGAGCAATCCGGCCTCGTCAAACGCAAGCGCGATGCGGA
The DNA here is from genome assembly GCA_900466875.1 of Hyphomicrobiales bacterium. Taxonomy (GTDB): domain Bacteria; phylum Pseudomonadota; class Alphaproteobacteria; order Rhizobiales; family Rhizobiaceae; genus Neorhizobium. Next base: position 102,200 of record UBNQ01000022.1, read on the forward strand.
AGACGAGCGGCAGGTGAAGATCACGCTGACGCCGTTGGGGCTGGAGCTGAAGGAACGGTCATCCGGCGTGATGGCCGAGATCGGCAAGGCGACCGGATGCAGCCTCGACGAGGTGGCGTCGCTCAGGGCGGCGCTGGTGGGGTTGAAGGAAAGGCTGGAGGGGGCGGAGGAAACATAGCGGGGAAAAGCCTTGCCTTTTTGCAGGCAGCGCGTTTTGCATGCTCTCTCCGGATCGGCTGCGTTGCGCCAGATGCGGTTATTTCAACGCGACGAGAGAGTAGGACATCGGCACCTGCGCGTTGCGGCCGGCATAAATGTCATATTCGGGTTCACGAATGCTGTGAGGATACTCTGTCAATTCCTGCAATTTGAGACCCGCATGAATGCAGGCGGTGACGATTTCTCCAAGCGGGTGAATGAACCAATAACTCGGCTCAACCTTCCCATGATTTTCGCCGTCATAGGTGATCGCCTGGGTCGATACCTGTGGCTCCTCGGCAAAGTAACTAAACCCCGGCTCATGCGGGTTTTCGCGATGCGGATCGAAAATTTCAAGAAATGGATGGGTCTCATACACCACCAGTACCGCCCCATCCTTCATGAGCCCCGAGACAATTCTAAAGAACTCTGAAAGATCCGGCATCCAACTCAGCACCCCGATGGTGATAAGGACCAGATCGAAATTTCCCAGATCATCAGGGAGATCGTAGATATTGGCTTCAAGAAGCTTCAGTTCCAATCCTGCCGCGTTGGCCAATTCGCGCCCTTGCGCCAGGAAACTGGGTGATTGATCGATTCCAAGTTCGGGAACGCCGCCGAGGGAAGCCAATGAAATCAACTCACGGGCATTGTTGCAACCGATCTGAACTGAGCGGCGGCCATCTACGTGATACTTGCGTAGAAGTGCCGTGAGGGTTTCGTCAAGGACCGAAAAGCCCGGGCGACCAGCAGATGCCATGAGCTGCGCCCAGCCATGCCCGGACTTATGGAGATGTGCAGAAGCTTCCCATGCTGCCTTGTTGGCATATGTGATCATTGCGATGGAGTGGTTGTCCATGACGGGCCCGATTTCGCGACATCATTGTTATCGTCACCCCGATACGCAACCGCCACAACCATTTTATGACAATAGAAATGGGCGCTGCAGGTCGGAGCCGACCGTGATACATCGTCTGCATCACGGCTCGGACAGCTTCACTTAAGCCGAAAACTTCACCGTCACGCCGCGCTGGCGAAAATAGGCTTGCATCAGCTTGCGGCCGGAGCGGTTGTTCTGGGAGATTTTTGCCGGGTCGAAGACGGCCTCTTTCTGGCCGGCCTTTGCAAGCGCGGCTTTGAGAGACGCGATATGCGTGTCGAGATCGGCATTGTCCGCGTGGAGCGATTCATAAATGCGGTTTGTTGCGTCTTCTACGGTGAGTTCGGTCATGTTCACGCTCCTGCTGTTATCCGGCTGGCGCTTAACACATGTTTCGGCCCGATCCTAGAAATCTCCACGTCAATCATGGACGATCTGCAGGAGCGTTGCGTCCGCATCGCCTTTGCGGCCACGCCGGGCAAAAAAATCCCCGGCGCAAGGCCGGGGAACACGTCTCACACAATGGCCTCGGCTGTTACTGCCAGACCACGATGCGCGTCTTGCTGGGCACGCGCTCGTAGAGGTCGATGATGTCCTGGTTCATCAGGCGCACGCAGCCCGACGAGACGGCCTTGCCGATCGAGTTCCATTCCGGCGAGCCGTGCAGGCGGTAAAGCGTGTCCTGGCCGTTCTGGAAGATGTAGAGCGCACGGGCGCCGAGTGGATTGTTGAGGCCGGGCGCCATGCCGCCGTTCCTCGCCGAGTATTTGACCAGTTCCGGCTGGCGGGCGACCATTTCGTCCGGCGGGGTCCATTTCGGCCATTTCTGCTTCCACTGGATGACGCCCTCGCCTGACCAGGAAAACCCTTCGCGGCCGATGCCGACGCCGTAACGCATGGCGGAGCCGCCCGGTTCGACCAGATAGAGGAAGCGCGACGGCGTATCGACGACGATCGTGCCGGGACGTTCGCCGGTCGGATCGAGAACGCGCTGGCGATAATAGCGCGGATTGATCTGCTGATAGGGGATCGCCGGGATGACGAAACCGCCATCGGCGACGGAGCCATACATCATGGCGGCGTCGGAGTCGGCGCCGGCCATTGGCGGCGGCTGGGTGGTGATGCCGTCACGATAGGTGACGATCGTTCCGCCGGAACCGGGCATAGTCGAGGCGCAGCCGGCAAGCGTCGAGGCTGCGCCCGCGCCGAGGAGAGTGAGAAAACTCCGGCGAGAGAAAGAGGTGTCGAATGTCATGTCAGGGAGAACCATCCAGAGGAACGCGATAAGGCAAAGCTTAATCGAACGATCTCGAAGGCGAAAGGTTCCAACCGCTCATGCATGACCTCTAAGACAGAGGACTGCGGCAAATCGGCAACGTCAGGTCGAAACGACGGCTCGCCATCTGACGCGGCAGAAGCCGCCCGATGTGCGGCTCCTGATGCGGCTCGCGAAAGACACCGCGTCAGATGACGACGATCGGCGTACCGTTAGGGACACGATCGAAGAGATCGATGACGTCCTGGTTGAACATGCGCACGCAGCCCGACGAGGTCGCCTTGCCGACGGACTGCCAGTCCGGCGTTCCGTGCACGCGATAGAGCGTATCCTTGCCGTCCTTGAAGATGTAAAGCGCGCGCGCGCCGAGCGGATTGTTGAGGCCGGGGGTTGCACCACCCTCAGCCGCAGCAAACTGGCGCAGACCGGGATCGCGGGCGATCATCTCGCCCGGCGGCGTCCAGCGCGGCCATTTCGCCTTGCGCTGGATCACGCCTCGGCCGGACCAGGCAAAGCCGTCCTTGCCCAGGCCGACGCCATACCGCATCGCCTTGCCGTTCTGCTGGACAAGATAGAGGTAATGCGCGCGGGTATCGACCACGATCGTGCCCGGCGCCTCGTTCGTGCGGTAATCCACCTCGCTCCGGAGGAAGCGGGAGTCGATGCGCGAATAGGGAATGGCCGGCAGGGTATGGTCGTCATCGCGCATCACGTCATACATGGTGCGATGGACCGGATTGGTGACCGGCAGGCCGTAGATCGTGCCGTGGTCGTATTTCTGGTGGAAATCGGACGGGTAAAGCTGGCGCTTGTGCGGAATGGCGCCCGGCATCGGCGGCGGCTGGTTGGACGGCGGATCCCGGTAGGGCGCTACATTAAAGACCGGCGCCGTTTCTTGAACGAAAACATTCGGGTTCACACGGCTCGTATCGGTGACAAACGGCACCTGGCAACCGGCAAGCGCCGTCGTTGCGATAAGGGTGGCCGCAATACCAGTGGCGCGGCGAAGCGATGAAACTTTTTTCGGCATAAAGACCCGCTCGAGCAGATGACGTCCGGCTCACTCTTGCAAGTGGCGCTGGCGCGAAACTGGTGTCGGCAACGCCGAAGGGGCTGAGCGGCCAGACGACCGCGCGTTCCGAACATGTTTAATCAAATTTAAATGCGCGCGGGCTAATTTTGGCATGACGGGGTGGGATTCAGCTGCGATGCGAGCGGCGGTGATCGTCATGTATTGTCTCAGACGGCATCCTGGCGCAGCGGCAGCATTTTCGCATGACCCGCGGGGGATCGCCTTTTTCCCAATAGGAAGCGAAATGCAGTTCCTCGAAAATGCAAAAATCCGCACGAAGATCGTCGCGGTTATCGCCTTGATGGGGGCTATCGCCCTTATCGGGCTGATCTATGTCAGCATGCAGTTCAAGAATGCGGACGCAAGATACTCCTATTTCATCTCGCATGAGAGCACGGCTGCGACGCTGAACGCGCGCGCGACCGCAGGACTTCTGCAGCTGGGCTTCCAGCTCGGCCTGATGCAGGTCAATGATCCCGCTTCGCCCGAATTTGCAGCCGCCGTAAAGAAGTACGAGGGCGATCGCGACCTGATGAAGCAACGCGTCGGCATGACCGCGGACCTCGTGCCCACACGCCGCGCCGCCGCCGACGCCATATTGAAGGCCGTCGACGAGTTCGACCAGCTGGGTCAACAGGTCATCACGCTTGCCAAGAATGGCCAGGCGATCCAGGCCCGCGCCGCCATGCGCGATGCCGGCGCAAAGGTCATGCAGGTCCTACCGCTTTTCGCCTCCGGTAATGACGAACTGATGAAAACCGTCGATGCCGGCACGGCCGAACTTCAGGCGGATACGAACGACACGATCATCACCGGCCTTGTTGCGCTCGGCGTTTCGCTTGCGGTCCTGATCCTGCTCGGCCTCTACGTCGCCTCACGCGGCATCACCGGTCCGATCGCTCGACTGAGCGACCGCATGGCGGAACTCGCTTCCGGCGAAACCAACCGCGAAATTCCGGGTCTCGACCGCCGCGACGAAATCGGCACGATGGCGCAGGCCGTACAGGTGTTCAAGGACAATGCCCTGAAAACACAGGCGCTGGAACGCGAGGCGGAATCGCAGCGCAGCCTCACCGAAGAACAGCGCCAGCGCAATGCCGAAGAAGCCCGCATCCGCGCCGAAGCCATGGCGGAAGCCACGAACGGTCTCGCCACCGGCCTAAAGCACCTGTCTTCCGGCGACCTGACTTTCCAGCTGGAACGCGCTTTCGCCCAGGAATTCGAAAGCCTGCGTGCCGACTTCAATGCAGCCGTTTCACAGTTGCGCGGCACGCTCGGCTCTGTGGCCCAGGCAACGAGCTCGATCGATTCGGGTTCGCGCGAAGTCAGCCAGAGCGCCGACGATCTTTCCAAGCGGACCGAGCAGCAGGCCGCTTCGCTGGAAGAAACCGCCGCTGCACTGGACCAGATCACGGTCAACGTCACCAACTCCTCCAAGCGTGCCGAAGAGGCCCGCAAGGTGGCGATCCAGGCGAATGAAAGCGCCCGCCATTCCGGCGCCGTCGTTGCCAATGCCGTCAACGCCATGGGCCGTATCGAGGAATCGTCCGGCCAGATCTCCAACATCATCGGCGTGATCGACGATATCGCCTTCCAGACCAACCTTCTGGCGCTCAATGCCGGCGTCGAAGCCGCACGTGCGGGCGAAGCCGGCAAGGGCTTTGCCGTCGTCGCGCAGGAAGTGCGCGAACTGGCGCAGCGTTCCGCCCAGGCCGCCAAGGAGATCAAGGACCTGATCGGCAAGTCCTCGGTCGAGGTCGAGACCGGCGTCAAGCTTGTCAGCGATACCGGCACGGCGCTGAAGACGATCGAGGACTATATCGTCACGATCAACCAGCACATGGACTCGATCGCGACCTCCTCGCGCGAGCAGTCGGTCGGACTTGCGGAAGTCAACACCGCCGTCAACCAGATGGACCAGGTGACACAGCAGAACGCCGCCATGGTGGAAGAAGCCAATGCCGCCGGCGCCACGCTTGCCACCGAAGCCGGTCGCCTGCGTGAAATCATCTCGCAGTTCCAGCTCGGTCAGGGCGGAGCCGCAAGCTTCTCGCAGCAGTCCACGGCCCTGCGCCACACCGCATCGACGATGGCGGCGCCCGTCAGAACCGCCTCGCGCGGCTCGGCACCGGTCGCCTCGCCGGCCCGCGGCATGGTTGGCAAGATCGCCCAGGCTTTTGGCGGCCGCAGCAGCGCTGCCGCAGCACCGTCCACGGATAGCTGGGAAGAGTTCTGAGCCACGGCGTAAACGGGCCTCAAAACCGTAGCAACTATAATCTAAAGGCGGGAGCGCCTGAACGCTCCCGCCTTTTTTATTTTCTCGCAGCAGGGCAGCTCTCCTGCCTATCAGGCAAACTGATTGAAGAAATGAATGCTTTCGGCAACGGCGCCGGGAACGACACCGTTATGCGTGCCGGGCAGGATCTTCTTGTCGATCGAGACACCGGCCGAGCGCGCCCGCTCGATCAGCAGGTCGTGATCCTTGTCGAAAGGGCGTTCTTCGGAACCGCGCAGCAGGAATGTCGGGCATTTGAGACTGGTGCCGAAACAGGCGGACGACCGCATGACGAATTCCATCGGATCGGTGGCGTCAAAGGGCATTTCGCTGGAATAACGGCCGAAATAACGCCAGGCGCTGACGCCGGCGGAGATCGGCGCAGCGGCGCGGAATTTTCGCGTCATGGAGGCAAGAAGCGCCAGCGTGCCGCCATTCGAGTGACCGGCGATGAAGAACCGGTTGCGGTCTATGCCGGGCAGATTTTCGAGATAGGTCGCTGCCGCAAGTGCATCGGCGGTTTCGTCGTAGAAGCCGGAATAATAACCGGCCTGTCCGTTCTCGCCGCGGAAGGACGGCAGGAGAACAACGAAGCCCGCTTCCCAATAGGCCTTGAGCAATTCCCAATGGCCATCACCGGTGGCATTGCCGCCATGCAGGAAAAGCACCGCGGGTTTGAGCTTCTTCGACGGTTCGTAATGGGACAGCCAGGCGACCAGTTCGATCGAGCCGTCCGGACCACCCGGATAGGTGACGCGCCTTGCGCCCGGCGGCGTGCCGAGCGGCGGCGACACTTCCGGTGACGGTCCCTTTTTCAGGAGACGGGTTTTGAAGCTGTGGCGGGCCTGCGCGTAATCCAGGCTTTCGAGCGGCGGGATGTCGGGCGTCGAGAAAGGGGCAGCGGCAAGCGCGTTTCTGGACATGGCACCGGCGGCGATGCCGGCGAGGATGATGCGGCGGGTGATCAGCATTGGCGAAGTATCCTGCGGCGGGATTTCAGTATTACTGAAGCTTGAGAAAAGGCAATTCCAAGGCGCAATCGAAACGCTTGGAAAGGCTCAGATCGCCCCTTCCCGCGTCTCGATCATCGCCACCAGCGTTTCCAGCCGGTCGGCATCGCGCGGCAGCTTGTCCTGGCGCAGCCGGGAGATCCGGGGAAAGCGCATGGCGACGCCAGACTTGTGGCGGGTCGAGCGAGCAATGCCTTCGAAGGCCACTTCCAGCACGAAACCGAAATCGGGCGTCGCCTTGACTGCCCGGACAGGCCCGAAACGATCCACCGTGTTGTCGCGGACGAACTTGTCGAGCACTTCCAGCTCCGCATCGGTGAAGCCGAAATAGGCCTTTCCAACGGGCACGAGCTGCTCCCCCTCATCCGTCACCGTCCAGACGCCGAAGGTGAAATCGGAATAATAACTCGATCGTTTTCCGTGGCCGCGCTGGGCATAGAGCATCACGGCATCGATGTTGAAGGGATCGCGTTTCCACTTGAACCACGGTCCCTTGAGGCGGCCTGCCTGATAGGGGCTGTCCTTGCGCTTGATCATCACCCCTTCAATGACGGGATCGGGAGGATCGACCCTCAGCCGGTCCAGTTCCGTCCAGTCGGTGAAGGCAACGAGATCGGAAAGATCGAACCGGTCATGCGGGGCCTTGTCGATCATGTCGGCAAGCCGATCGCGGCGGGTGAGGAAACCATCGGGGCGAATATCCTCCTCGCCCTGAAACAGGAGGTCGTAGGCGCGCACGAAGGCCGGATATTCCTCCATCATCTTCGCCGTCACCGTCTTGCGGTTGAGGCGCTGCTGCAGATCGGAAAAGGTGCGGGTCGGGGCGTTGGTCCGCTTTGTGCCGCCGACCAGGAGTTCTCCGTCGATGACGCCTTCGAAATTGATCGCCTCGACCACATCCGGGAAGGCACCGGTAATATCGTCGCCGGAACGGGAATAGAGTTTTCTCGTGCCGCCGTGGCTCGACATCTGGACGCGGATGCCGTCCCATTTCCACTCGGCGGCATAGTCCTGCGGGTTCAGCTTTTCGAGATCGCCGGTCTCGACGGGATTGGCGAGCATGACGGAATGGAAGATCGCCGGCGTGGCGAGGACCGGCTTTTCCGCCCTGCCCTCCAGCCAGGCGAACAGCGATTCGTAGGGCGGGGTCAGGCCGTGCCAGAGCGTTTCGATCTCGGTGATGTCTTTTTTGTTTTCTCCTGGCCCGCTCATATCCGCCAGCGCCTGTTTGGCAAGGCGCGCGGAAACGCCTATCCTCAGCGAGCCGGTGGCGAGTTTCAGAAAGGCGAAGCGGCCGGATGTATCGAGATGATCGAGAAGATCGCGGACGGCGCCGCGCACTTCGGTGCGGCCGAGCGCATTCATGCGTTTGACGACGTCCGACAGCCGCGGCTCGGCCTGCGCGTCGACGCCTTCCTTTGCCGCGCCATCCCAGACGAGCGAAATGGTTTCGGCGAGATCGCCGACATAGTCATAGGAATACTGGAACAGGATCGGGTCCATGCGTTCCAGCACGAGTTCGCGCAGCATCGCGGGCTTGACGCTTTTCAGGTCCAGAGCCCCTGCGAGAGCGGCAAGCCCGTATCCACGGTCGGGATCGGGCGTGGTGCGGAAATAATCGACAAGCAGGGTGAGCTTGCCGTTGCGGGACGGGGTGAGGACGAGGCGGTCGAGAAGGGTTGCGAAGGGTTTCATGGGATTGCCTCGCCGATAGCTGACGTCTTGCCGTGCCAGCCCCCCTCTGGCCTGCCGGCCATCTCCCCCACAAGGGGGGAGATCACAAGCTGCTTGCTCGTAGCCCAAAGTTGTCGCTTCAACATGTGGTTCCGCTTGTGTTGAGCTTGATTGAGGCAAGGCGGTCCGCCCAGCGGATCTCCCCACCTGTGGGGGAGATGGCCGG
>UBNQ01000047.1 GCA_900466875.1 Hyphomicrobiales bacterium
GGCTGCTTCCGTGTGGCCGGTGCGACCGCGAACGCCGTCCGGATTTGCCCTCAAGGGGAAGATATGGCCGGGGCGGGCGAAATCGGCTGGGCGGGCGTTCGGGTCGACCAACGCCTTGACGGTCGCTGCGCGATCGGCCGCCGAGATGCCGGTTGTGGTGCCCGGAATGTAATCGACGGATACGGTGAAGGCTGTCTTCATCGATTCCGTGTTGTTCGGCACCATGAGGGGAAGTTCGAGTTCGTCGATGCGATTATGGTCCATGGCGATGCAGATCAGGCCGCGCGCCTTGTTCATCATGAACGCGATCTTTTCGTTGGTCGCATCCTCTGCGGCAAAAATCAGATCGCCTTCGTTTTCGCGATCTTCGTCATCGACAACCACAACCATTTCCCCACGGGAAAAGGCTTCAATTGCATCTTCAATTCTGGAAATCGTCATTTCAAGTCTTTCAAGGGTTAAGCCGGTGAAGGCTGTTGCATCGGCTTTCGCCGACAAAACTTATCCCTTGGGCGAACAAGCGCCACGGGCAGCCCGGTCAAAGGCCGCCGCGGGTTGGTCTCTTCCATCCGGACTATAACCGTCGGCTCCGGCATCTCACCGGATCTGCTGACCTTCCTTTTTGAGGAAGCGCTCGCGGGCTCCGGGAAGACCCCGATACCGCCGGTGGGGAGTTACACCCCGCCCTGAGAACGGGCAGAGTTTATTTCAACAGACGCTTGAATTGCAACAGCTAAACGCGCTCTGAAAATTCCCGAAAAGATGAAAATATTGCGCGATCGCGACGAGATGCGCTTTATTTTGCTATCAGAACCTCGATGCCGCGCTTCTCGAATTCGCGCGCATCCCGGTCGGAAATCCCGTCATCGGTGATGAAGGAGTTGATGACGTCCAGCGAACCGAGCCGGGTGAAGGATGAACGATTGATCTTGGTGGAGTCTGCGACGAGATAGACATGCGCCGCGGCCTTGATCATGGCTTCCTTGAGCTGCAGGTCGGCAAAGCTCGGATAGGTGAGGCCCGCATCGAGCGCCACGCCGGCAGTGGCGAGAAACAGCTTGCCGGCGAAGATGTTGCGAAAGTATTCGACCGACTTGTCACCCGAGAGCGAGAGTGTCGGAGACTTGAACTGCCCGCCCGGCATATGCACCGCAAAGGTCGGCACCGATCCGAGGATGATGGCGATGTTGAGAGCGTTGGTAATGAGCGTCAAGTCCCGCCGGTTGGTCAGCCGGGTCGCGATTTCGGTCGTCGTTGTGCCCGCATCGAGGATCAGCGTCTCTCCGTCCTTGACCAGGCTGGCTGCCAGCGCGCCGATCCGGCGCTTCTTGTCCATATTCTCCTGGTGATGGAGCGTCATCGTGCCGGTCGCGGGCGCGGCGGTATTCAAATAGGCGCCGCCATGCTCGCGGGTAATGAAGCCTTCGCTTTCCAGCCGCTCCAGGTCCTGACGGATCGTTGCTTCCGATACACGGAAGGCGCCGGCTAGGTCTCTGACCCGTGCCGACCCTTCTTCCTGAAGCCATTCCAGAATACGGCGTCGTCTCGGCTCGGACAGGAGGCCGATCATCGACTCCGCAGCATCTTGCTCGTCTTTCGCTTCCATTCCGGCCTGCCTAAATCCTTGAACCGCAAACAATCGAAACTATTCGATTCTCTTTTATGGGATCCTTACAGGAATGGACCTGAGCTTTAAATGCTCAATTCGCGTTCTGCTGCAGGACGACGCGAGCCTGGAGTTTCTGCTGGACCTGATCGACGACGACGGCGGCGATGATGACAAGGCCCTTGATGACGGTTTGCCAGAAGGACGAAACGCCCATCATGATAAGCCCGTCCGCCAGGATGCCGATCACGAATGCGCCGACGATCGTGCCAGCGATGCGTCCGCGTCCGCCGGACATGGATGTACCGCCCAGCACCGCCGCGGCAATGGCATTGAGTTCGAATGTTTCGCCGCTCGCCGGATGGCTGGCCTGCAGCTGTGACGAGATGATCAGGCCGACGAGCGCCGCACACAGCCCTGAGAACATGTAGACGAACAGTTTTGTGCGATCGACATTGACGCCGGACAGTGCTGCCCCCCGCTCATTGCCGCCGACGGCATAGATATGTCGGCCGAGCGGTGTGCGCGTGGCGAGATAGGCTGCTCCCAGCGCGACCACGACCATGATCCAGACGGAGACGGGCAGGCCGAGGAACGTGCCGGAGCCGATCACCCGGAATGTGTCCGACCCATATTCGGCATTGCCAGAAAGGTTCGGAAAGGTCCGGCCTTCGGAGAAAAGAAGCGCCGATCCTCGGGCGACATAGAGGATGCCAAGTGTCGCGATGAATGGCGCGACATTCAGCTTTGTTATCAGTAATCCGTTTATCCCGCCGATCAAGATGCCGACGACGAGTACGATCAGGCAGATCTCGATCGTGTTAAACTGGACGCTGTAGGCGACGCCGACGAAGCCGAGGTCGATGCCGTAGAGAACCAGGTAACCGGCCACCATGGCGCAGAGGCCGACGATCGACCCGACCGAGAGGTCGATCCCGCCGGCGATGATGACGAAGGTCATGCCGATCGCCAGGATCGCGTTCAGCGCCACATGCTTGGAGATGATCAGCATGTTGCCCGTCGTCAGGAAGTTCGGCGCGGCAATCGCGAAGAAGGCGAAGACCAGGATCAGCGCCACGAAGGTGCGCATGTGCAAAAGCAGCAGAAGCGCCGATGTTCTGGATTTGTGGCCGCCGATGATGGTCTTGGCGTTGGCTGTGGCGTCGATGCTGCTCATTGTGTTTCAACCCTGTTCAGATTTGGGGTCGCCGCGGAAATGACCTCCGCAGCACTCGCGCCGGCCGGAAATTGTCCGGTCAGCCTTCCATTCGCCATGACGAGGACGCGATCGGAAAGGGCGAGAACTTCTTCCAGATCGGATGTTACAAAGAGGATGCCCAGGCCATCCGCCGCAAGCCGGCGCATGGTGCGAAAGATCTCCGCCTTGGCGCCGATATCGATGCCGCGCGACGGCTCGTCCATCAGCAGGATTTTCGGCCTCGTCATCAGCGCCTTGCCGATCACCACCTTCTGCTGGTTTCCGCCGGAGAGACTGGAGACCGGGTGTTCGAGGCTGGCGATCTTGATTGCCATCCGCTTGACGAATTCCGCGGCCTTGGCGGCTTCTGCCTTCAGCGACAGGTGAAAGCCGCGGGTAAAATCATGAAGCGATGACATCGTGAGGTTCTCGCGGATCGTCATGATCTGCACGAGGCCGTCACGCTTTCGATCTTCGGGGATAAGCGCGAGGCCGCGGCGAATGCGGCCGGAAACGCTTTTCTCCTTCACCGGCTTTCCGCCGATAAACAACTGGCCCGAGGAATTCGGGTGCTGTGCCATGATGCATTCCAGAAGCTCCGAACGACCGGCTCCCATCAGGCCGTAAAGACCGACGATCTCGCCCTCGCGAACCGAAAGCGACATGTGGTCCACGGCATATCCGCCGGCAGGGCTTGGAAGGCAGACATTGTCGACCCGGAACACTTCGTTGCCGAGTTGATGGTCGCCGGTCTTCGGGAACTCCTTCGAGGCGCTGCCGATCATGTTGGCGACGATCCAGGGGATGTCGACACCCTGCATGGACCGTGACCCGGTTATAACCCCGTCGCGCAGGACGGTGATGTAGTCGCCGATGCGGATCAGTTCTTCCAGCCTGTGGGAGATGTAGACAATGCCGACGCCCTGCTTTTTCAGGTCGTTGATCACCCTGAACAGAACCTCGACTTCCGCCGCCGACAATGCAGACGTTGGCTCGTCGAGGATGAGGATGCGGGCATTTTCCGCCAGCGCCTTGGCGATTTCGACGATCTGCTGCTGGCCGATCCTGAGGTTGCCGAGCGGCGTATCGGGGTCGATATTCTGTTCGAGGCGCTTCATCAGCGCCGCAGCGGCCGTTCTTTGCGCCTGGCGATCGATATGGATGCCGGCGCGGGTCTTTTCGTGGCCGACAAAGATGTTCTCCGCCACGGTCAAATTGGGAAACAGGTTGAGTTCCTGAAAGACGATGCCGACGCCATGTCTGGCGGCATCCGTCTTGTCCGCGAAGATGACCTGCTGCCCGTCGAGTTCGATCGTGCCGCCGTTCAATTGCTCGACACCGGCGATGATCTTCATCAATGTCGATTTGCCGGCGCCGTTTTCACCCACAAGAACGTTCACTGCCCCCATGCGCAGGTCGAAGTCGACATTTTTAAGCGCCTGGGTGCCGGGGTAAATTTTCGAGCCGTTACGGATCGTCAGGCCGATGGGATGGGTTTCCGTCATGGCGCGGCCTCGATCGATACCGGCGTGATCAGCGGCTTTTCGCTGGCCGAACGGATGACCACTGCGCCGACGAAATTGACCTTCTTGCCCTTCAGCGGGGCATCGGCAGCGGGAAGTTTGGAAACGGCCTTGTCGTTCAGGGCGCGCCCGAGCTTTGCGTATTCGATCTGATCCCTGAATGTCGAGAAATCATAAAGGTTCGTGGTGTCGCGCAAGGCGCTTCCTTTGACGACCGGGCCGAGCTGCAGAGTGGCGTCGGCCTTGCCGTCGCCATCGACGTCGAGTTCCGCAACGCCAGCCTTCGTGCTTGCGCGGGTGTCGTCCAGTACGGTCGCAGTGCCCTTGACCGGAAAATTCCAGCCGCCGCCGGCGCCGCCAACGCGAGTTCCGTAGCTTTCCCCCGCCTTGTCCAAGCTGGCTTTGATCGCAGTTTGCAGGGTTGCGAGATCGACTGCCTTTTCGGTCAAGGTAGGGACGAGCTTGGCGTCGAACGTCGTCTCGACGATTTCGGCAATGGGATCGACAGCGGCTTCGCCATCACCGGTTTTCACCAGTTTGCAGCCGGAAACGGACGCGGCAAGAAGGCTTGCCACAAACAGGGTCGTGATTTTCATGGTACCCGCACTTCTTTTAAAGCAAGAGGCACCCGGGACATATGGCATGTCCCGGGTGGGGATGGCGGCATTACGGCTTCAGCGCGAAGGTCTCGAGCTTGTCGGCATTGGCGGCATTGATGAGAATGCAATCCATCAGCTGCTTTTCGTCGAGGCCGGTCTTGCCGGTCTTGATGAACTTGTCCGCCTGTTCGACGGCATTCTGCGCCTGCTGGTATGCCGGCTGAAGAACGGTTGCCTTGATGCCGCCCTTCTTGATCGAGTCGCGGACATCGTTCGAACCGTCGAAACCGACGACGATCACGTCCTTGCGGCCGGCGGCCTCAAGTGCCGCATAGGCGCCCATCGCCATCGTATCGTTGCCCGAGATCACGCCCTTGATATCCGGGTGTGCCTGCAGCATCGATTCCATGACCGTATAGGCCTCGGTCTGCGACCAGTTGGCCGTCTGCTTGGCAACCAGTTTCAATTCCGAATACTGGTCGATGACATCATGATAGCCTTGGGAACGAATGCCGGCATTCGTGTCGGATTCCTTGCCGAGAAGTTCGGCATAATTGCCCTTCTCGCCCATCAGCTTGACGAATTCCTCGGCGCCGAGCTGTGCGCCCTGGTAGTTGTTGGAAACGATCTGCGACACGGCGACGCCGGCCGTGGTGATTTCGCGGTCGATCAGGAACGAGGGAATACCCTTGTCCTTTGCCTTCTGGACTGCGGCGACGGACGCGTCCGCGCCTGCATTGTCGAGAATGATCGCCTTCACGCCGGCTGCAATGGCGGAATCGAAGAGTTCGTTCTGCTTGTTTGCATCGTCGTCGTGAACGAGAACCATGGTAGCGTAACCCAGTTCCTTCGCCTTCGCTGCCGCGCCATCGGCTTCAGCCTTGAAGAATGGGTTCGAATGACTTGGTGTGATGATCGCGATCGTGTCGGCGGCAAGCGCCGTGCCTGACATGGCACCGGCAATACCAAGTGCGACGACGGACATCAAAAGACGTTTCGTAAGCTTCATGATTACCTCCCGTTGAAAAGACCACCCTCCCGTGGCGTCTGCGTAAACTATCGATCACTTTCGTTTAATGTCAATATGTTTTTGTTGGCTGCGCTTTTGCGTGCTGATTATTCGCTATAGCAAGCGCTTATGTTGCATTGCGGCATAGTTTCTGCGGTTGGTATCATTCCCGGTGCAAACAAATTGCTTGAATATCACATCAACGTGTGTCAATTAACTGTTAAACGAAAGCGATCGAAAGTAATCAAAAGTCTTTTGTTGGGTTTTGCAGAGGCCGTGTGTGTCCCGAGGAGGGCTCGCAAGTTAGCGCTCGAAGCGTTCGGCGGAATGTCGAAAGCCCTGAGGAAGACGGCATGGAATAATCGGAGGAAACATTATGACGTCTCAACGTTTCGGTGCCGGAATCTGGCACTTTGCGACTTATCTCGACCGTTATGCAACGGACGGCTACGGCACGCCGCGCAGCGTCATCGAGGCGATTGATCTCGCTGGCCAGGTCAAGGATCTGTCCGTCGTCGATATTAATTACCCGTTCTTTGGCGGCGACTTTTCCAATGCCCAGGTGAAAGAGGCGCTCGATCGCAACAAGCTCGGCGTCATCGGTATCACCCCGGAAATCTACACACGCGAATTCGTCAAGGGCTCCTTCACCAACCCGGATGCCGGAGTTCGTCGCCGCACCCATGAGCTGGTGACCGAAGCCTGCGATCAGGTCCGGTATTTCGGGGCCGATTACGTCAAGCTGTGGCCGGGCCAAGATGGCTGGGACTATCCGTTCCAGGTCGATTACGGCACGCTGTGGAAGCATTCGCTCGATGGTGTCGGGCAGCTCGCCAGCGAAAATCCGGATTTGAAATTCGTCATCGAATACAAGCCGCGCGAACCACGTGTGCGGATGAGTTTCGGTTCGGTTGCCCGCACTCTTCTCGGCATCGAGAAGATCGGTCTGCCGAATGTCGGCATCCTGCTCGATTTCGGCCATGCGATCATGGGTGGCGAATCGGCCGCCGACAGCGCGCAGCTCGCCATCGACTACGGCCGGCTGTTCGGCATGGATGTGAACGACAACTACCGTTCCTGGGATGACGATCTGGTCGCCGGCAGCCTGCATCCGATCGAACTCTTCGAGTTCTTCTATGTGCTGCGAAAGAACAAGTGGGAAGGTGTCTGGCAGCTCGACCAGTTCCCGTTCCGCGAAGACAGTGTCGCGACCGCCAATCACGCAATCGATTTCCTCAAGGCTGCCGACAAGGGGCTCGAGGCGCTCGATGTGGATGCATTGAAGGAAGCGCAAAGCCGTCACGATGCGATCGGCGCGCTGAAAATCGCTCAGAAGGCCCTGTTCGGCGCCATGTAGGCGCCGGTCACGGCAACCGCCAGTCTGGCCCAGTCCGGCAATGAAAGGCCAATACCCATGTTGAAGAATGACATCGCCGATACCATTCGCGAGAAAGCATTGTGGATGCGACGCAGGGCCTTCACGATGGTCCACGATGCCCAGCTCGGGCATCCGGGCGGCGATTTTTCGGCGATAGACATCATTGCGACGCTCTATTTCGGCGTCATGCGCTACGATGCGAAAAAGCCGGACATGCCGGATCGCGATCGCTTCATCATGTCGAAAGGCCACGCAACGGGCGCGCTCTACACCGCCCTTTGCGCTGCCGGTTATTATCCGGAAGACTGGCTGAAGACCTATATGCAGCCGCAGTCCAAGCTGAACGGGCATCCGAACCGCAACTATCTTCCGGGTGTTGAAACCAATACCGGACCGCTCGGCCACGGCCTGCCGGTCGCTCTGGGAATTGCCATCGCCGGGAAGATGACCAATAGCGACTATCGCACCTTCGTGCTGACCGGCGACGGTGAACTGCAGGAAGGGTCGAACTGGGAAGCGGCGATGAGCGCCGGCAACCGCAAGCTCGGCAAGTTCACGCTCATCGTCGACCGCAACCGGCTGCAGCAGGGCATGGGAACGGAAGAGACCAACGGTCTCGACCCGCTCGACGACAAGTTCCGCGCCTTCGGCTGGGATGTCGAAGTGATCGACGGGCATGACGTGGGTGCGCTTGTCAGTGCCTTGTCCGAACCGCCGGGCGGGCGCTCGAAACCGCTCTGCATCATCGCCAATACGATCAAGGGCAAGGGCGTTTCCTTCATGGAGAACAAGGCGTCCTGGCACCACGGTGTGCCGAATGCCGAACAATACAATATCGCCATGGAGGAACTGGTCTGATGGCTGCTCCCGCTGCAAAACAGGAAGGTTTTTACGATTGTCGCGATGCCTGGGCGCGCACGATCGAGGACCTTGCCGAAAGTGATCCGCGCATTGTCGCCGTCGTCAACGACTCCGTCGGCTCCTCGAAGCTTGGTGGTTTCCAGAAGAAATTTCCCGATCGGCTGATCAATGTGGGCATCGCCGAACAGAATATGGTCGGCGTCAGCGCAGGCCTTGCCAACGGCGGACGCATCCCCTTCGTCTCGGCCGCCTCCTGCTTCCTGACCGGGCGCGCGCTCGAACAGGTCAAGGCCGATATCGCCTATGCCGGCTTCAACGTGAAGCTTGTCGGCCAATCGTCCGGCGTGGCCTATGGCGAGCTCGGACCGACGCACCATTCGATCGAGGACTTCGCCTGGCTGAGGCCGTTGAGCAACATCACCGTGGTGGTTCCGGCCGATAGCTGGGAAACCGCCGAGGCGGTGAAATGGGCGGCCGCCCATGAAGGCCCGGTCTTTATCCGCTTGAGCCGCATGCCGGTGCCGGATCTGGCCGTCGAAAACCGCAGGTTCCAGCCTGGCAAGGCCGAACTTGTTCGCAAGGGGCACGACGTCACGATTGTTGCCTGCGGCACGATGGTTCATCTGGCGGTCAAGGCTGCTGAAGAACTGGAAGCGGAAGGGATTTCCGCCCGTATCCTCAACATGGCGACCATTTCGCCGCTCGACGAGGCGGCGATTTCTACGGCTGCCAGCGAGACGGGCGCGATCGTCACCGTCGAGGAGGCCAACATTCACGGTGGTCTCGGTGGTGCGGTGGCGGAACATACCTCTGCCAACCTTCCCGTGCCGATCGAGCGGATGGGTTTCCCGGGGTTTGTCCCGACAGGGTCTGTCGAGTGGCTGTTCGACCATTTTGGTCTGACGGCCTCCGGGATCGCCAGATCCGCACGCAAGGCGATCGGGCGCAAACGGGGATGAACGACGGCGGGAGGGGAGAATTTATCATTGCAGTCGACCAGGGGACGACCAATACCAAGGCAATTCTGGTCAACGCAGCAGGTCAGGTTGTCGCCAAGGCTTCGGCACCCCTGACATCCAGCTATCCTCGCCCCGGCTGGGCGGAGCAATCGGCAGACGATATCTGGGCGACTGTTCAGGCGGTGATCGCGGATATCGTGCAGCACAACGGCGGCGACATCGCGGGGCTTGCGATCGCAAACCAGCGCGAGACGCTGGTCGTGTGGAATGCCGAGACGGGCAGGCCCATCGCGCCTGCGATCCTGTGGCAGTGCCGGCGCACGGCAAGGGCTTGCGAGGCGCTCATTGCCGAAGGCCGCGATCCGATGGTGATCGAGGCAACGGGACTTTCCATCAATGCCCTGTTTCCGGCTTCCAAACTTGCCTGGGTCATGGAAAACGTGCCCGAGGCAAAGGCGCTGGCGGCGCGTGGTGCGCTGCGTGCCGGCACGGTCGACAGCTGGTTGCTCTACAAGCTGACGGGCGGAAGAGAATTCGCGACCGATCATTCGAATGCATCCCGCACGCAGCTGTTCAACACCGGCTCGTTGAAATGGGACGAGGGTCTGTGCGACCTGTTTGGTGTTCCGGTTGGTGCCTTGCCCGAAGTGCGATCCTCCGACAGCCGGTTCGGCGAGGTGGACGAGGGGGCGACTGCCTTGAGCAAAGGCGTGCCGATCCTTGCCATGATGGGCGACAGTCATGCAGCGCTTTACGGCCATCGCGTGCGCGCACCGGGCCTGGTCAAGGCGACCTATGGTACCGGCTCGTCTTTGATGACGCTGACGCCGGGAAGAGTTCTGTCGAAAAATGGTCTCTCCAGCACCATTGCCTGGAGCGACCGCAATGGTGTCGCTTACGCGCTGGAAGGCAATATTACCGTCTCGGCGCAGGCCGCTGCTTTTGCTGCCGAAATGCTCGGATTGCCGGATGCGAAAGCGTTGTCCGCTCTCGCCCAGACTGTTCCGGATGCGGCCGGTGTTGTCTTCGTGCCGGCTCTTGCGGGGCTGGGCGCGCCGCACTGGAACGACAATGTTTCGGGCACGATTTCCGGCATGACGCTTGCGACAACCCGCGCCCATCTAGCCCGCGCTACGCTCGATGCCATCGTACTGCAGATATCGGATGTCTTTACCGCTATGGAAAAGGATCTCGGCACAAGTCTCGGCGGCCTGCTGGCTGATGGCGGAGCTTCCTCGAATGATTTCCTGATGCAGTTGCAGGCGGATGTACTGGATCGTCCGGTAACGCGAAGCGGCCAAGCCGAGGTTGGGGCTATCGGTGTTGCGATGATGACGCTGCTTAGCCTTCATGGAGAAATGCCGGGAGCGGACGAGACCCGAAGCGAGTTTCAGCCGCGAGCCGATACAACCGTCTGGCGGCAGGAGGTCAGGCGTGGCTGGCAGTCGCTGCTCGCACACATGACCGCACATTGAGGCTCGGCGGAAAAGCCGAATTTACCGGCAAAAGCGGCGCATTTTGCCACGCCAAGCGAAACGCATCATTGCCACTTGACCGAGTAATCCGGCTGTCATAGCCTTCCAAACATTCACCAGGGGTGTCCCGGCAAGGGGCTGAGATTCTGCTATCGCGCGCAGTGACCCGTTGAACCTGATCCAGTTCATACTGGCGTAGGGACGGTGCAAAACGCTGCGATAGCTCTGAATCCAGAACCCGGATTCTATCATCGGCGTTCTTCCATCTTTCCGGCTCTAGGACTGGGTCTCCAACCTTAAACTTGGAGCCTCACGATGAATATTGCCGCCAAACCTCAAAGCCCGACCGTTACTTCAGGTCCGTTTCCTGCCTCCACGAAAATCCATGTCGCAGGACAGTCTTATCCGGATATTCGCGTGCCGATGCGCGAAATCGCGCTGCATCCGACGGCCGGCGAACCACCGGTCACCGTCTATGACAGTTCCGGCCCCTATACCGATCCGACCCATGTCGTCGCCATCAACAGCGGTCTTCCGCGCCTTCGCGAAAACTGGGTTGTCGGTCGCGACGACGTTACCCGCTACGACGGTCGGCACGTCAAGCCGGAGGATAACGGATTTGCCACGGGCGAACGCCTGACACCGGAATTTCCGGTGCGCAACGCGCCGCTGAAGGCGAATGCCGGCGAGGCCGTTACACAGCTCGCCTATGCCCGCGCCGGCATCATCACGCCGGAGATGGAATTCATCGCCATCCGCGAAAACATCGGCCGTCAGGCGGCGAAGGAAGCTCTCGTGAGAGACGGCGAGAGTTTTGGCGCGCACATTCCCGACCATATAACGCCGGAATTCGTCCGTCGCGAGGTGGCGGAAGGTCGGGCGGTCATCCCGGCGAACATTAATCACCCCGAGGCCGAGCCGATGATCATCGGTCGCAATTTTCTGGTCAAGATCAATGCCAATATCGGCAACTCCGCCGTCACCTCCTCCATGGCCGAGGAAGTCGAAAAAATGGTCTGGGCGATCCGCTGGGGCGCCGATACCGTCATGGACCTTTCCACCGGCCGCAACATCCACAATATCCGCGAATGGATCATCCGCAATTCACCGGTGCCGATCGGCACTGTGCCGCTCTATCAGGCTTTGGAAAAGGTGAACGGCATTGCGGAGGACCTTTCCTGGGAAGTCTATCGCGATACGCTGATCGAGCAGGCCGAACAGGGGGTCGATTATTTCACCATCCATGCCGGCGTGCGACTTTCCTATATCCATCTCACCGTCAACCGCGTCACCGGCATCGTTTCGCGCGGCGGCTCGATCATGGCCAAGTGGTGTCTGCATCACCACCGTGAAAGCTTCCTCTACGAGCATTTCGACGAGATCTGCGATATCGCCCGGGCCTATGACGTGACGTTTTCGCTGGGTGATGGCCTGCGTCCCGGTTCGATCGCCGATGCCAATGATGCCGCCCAGTTCGCTGAACTGGAAACGCTCGGAGAACTAACGAAGATCGCCTGGGAGAAGGATTGTCAGGTGATGATCGAGGGCCCCGGCCATGTGCCGATGCACAAGATCAAGGAGAACATGGACAAGCAGCTCGCCACCTGCGGCGAGGCGCCGTTTTACACGCTCGGTCCGCTCACCACCGATATTGCTCCAGGCTACGACCATATAACGTCTGCCATTGGGGCAGCGATGATTGGCTGGTTCGGTACTGCCATGCTCTGCTACGTCACGCCAAAGGAGCATCTGGGGCTTCCAGATCGCGACGACGTGAAAACCGGCGTCATCACCTACAAGATTGCCGCCCATGCCGCCGATCTTGCCAAGGGGCATCCGGGCGCAAGGCTTCGGGATGACGCCCTGTCTCGCGCGCGCTTCGAGTTTCGCTGGGAGGACCAGTTCAATCTGTCGCTCGATCCGGATACGGCGCGCAGTTTCCACGACGAGACCCTGCCGAAGGACGCGCACAAGGTGGCGCATTTCTGCTCCATGTGCGGCCCAAAGTTCTGCTCGATGCGGATTTCGCACGATATCCGTGCCGAGGCGCAGAAGGAGGGGCTGGAGGCGATGGCCGCGAAATATCGCGATGGCGGCGATCTCTATATGCCGGTGGCCAATGGGACAGGAGAAGCCTGATGTCTCTTTTTCTCGTCAAAGGGGCCGGCGTTGCCGGCCTTGCCGTCGCGTATGAACTTCTCAGGCGCGGTGAAGATGTCGATATCGTCGATTATCAGGACACGATCGGACATGGCGCCTCGTTTTTTGCCGGCGGCATGCTGGCGCCTTATTGCGAGCGCGAAGCGGCGGAAGAGATCGTCTTGAGGCTTGGCCTTGACGCTGCCGACTGGTGGGATCGGGCGGTACCGGGCGCGGTCATCCGCAATGGCACGCTGGTCGTGGCGCAACCACGCGATCTACCGGACCTGGTGCGGTTCGCCTCGCGCACATCGGGCAATGTCTGGCTCGACCGCGAAGGCATTGCCGTGCTCGAACCATCGCTGGCCGGCCGCTTCGACAAGGCGCTGTTCTTTGAACGCGAAGCGCATCTGGATCCCCGCCGGGCATTGACGGGGCTGGCCAAGGCGATCCGCAATCATGGCGGAGAGTTTCACCTCGGCTGGGGACCTGCGCCGAAAAAGGCCTATACCGCCGTCCTCGATTGCACCGGCCCGGCTGCCATCCCGCACATTCCCGGTCTGCGCGGCGTGCGGGGCGAAATGCTCTATCTCGAAACCGGCGATGTGACGTTGTCGCGCCCGGTGCGCATGCTGCATCCGCGCCATCCGATCTATGTCGTGCCGCGCGACGATCATCGTTTCATGGTCGGCGCGACGATGATCGAGACCGAAGACGACGGGCCGATCTCCGCGCGGTCGCTGATGGAATTGCTCAACGCGGCTTACGCGCTGCATCCGGCCTTCGGTGAGGCGCGCGTCGTGGAGACCGGTGTCGGCATTCGTCCGGCGTTTGACGATAACGTGCCGCGTGTCGTGGAGACAGAGACCGGG
This sequence comes from Hyphomicrobiales bacterium, assembly GCA_900466875.1. Classification (GTDB taxonomy): domain Bacteria; phylum Pseudomonadota; class Alphaproteobacteria; order Rhizobiales; family Rhizobiaceae; genus Neorhizobium. The sequence continues at coordinate 13,620 of UBNQ01000047.1, forward strand.
CTAGCGATCGCCGGCATGCATCGCCACGGTTTTCTGCTGGCGCCTGCCATGGCGAAAAAGGCCGCGACCCGCCTTTCCAACGGTTATGTCCTTCAGGAGGAACTGGTCCAATGAACATCATCGTCAACGGTGAAAGACAGGTCGTGCACGCCTCCACCCTTGCTGACCTCCTGTCGGCGCTGGAATACGAGGGCGATTGGCTGGCCACGGCTATCAACGGCGATCTCGTCCATCGCGAGGACCGGGCGGATGCGCGCCTGGAAGACGGCGACCGGATCGAAATCCTGTCACCCATGCAGGGAGGCTGACCGATGCTGAAACTCTACGACAGCGAACTGTCATCGCGTCTTCTGCTCGGCACTGCGCGTTATCCTTCGCCGGCCGTTCTCGCCGAAGCCGTAAGACGCTCCGGGACCGAAATCGTCACTGTCTCGCTGCGCCGGGAAACATCCGGCGGCAAATCGGGAGGCGTATTTTTCGAGCTGATCCGTCAGCTGGGCGTGCACATCCTGCCCAACACCGCCGGCTGCCATAGTGCTTCGGAAGCGGTTCTGACGGCGAAGATGGCCCGCGAAGTGTTCGGCACCAACTGGATCAAACTCGAAGTCATCGGCCATCACGACAGCCTGCAACCGGATGTTTTCGAACTGGTGGAAGCAGCGCGCATCCTTACCGGCGAAGGTTTTTCCGTCTTCCCTTACACGACGGATGACCTGATTGTCGGTGAGAGGCTGCTTGCGGCCGGGTGCCGGGTGCTGATGCCCTGGTGCGCGCCGATCGGTTCGGCGGCGGGGCCGCGCAATCCTTCGGCCCTTGTGGCAATGCGTGCGGCCTTTCCCGATATCCCGCTGATCGTCGATGCCGGGCTCGGCCGGCCGTCACATGCGGCGGTGGTGATGGAACTGGGATACGATGCCGTGCTGCTCAACACGGCCGTGGCGAGTGCCGGCGATCCACCGGCCATGGGCGAGGCATTCGCGAAAGCTATCGATGCCGGCCGGCTGGCCTATCTCGCCGGCATGCTCGAGCCGCGTGACATGGCGGTGCCTTCGACGCCGGTCATCGGCAAGGCGGTGTTCTCATGAGGCTCGATCCCTTTTACCTCATCGTCGACAGCGCAGACTGGATCGAGCGGCTGGTGCCGCTTGGCGTGAAACTCGTGCAACTGCGCATCAAGGACAAGCCGGACGGGATTTTGAGGCAGGAAATCCGCAGGGCCAAGGCGGTATGCCTTGCCCATGATTGCCAGTTGATCGTCAACGATTACTGGAAGCTCGCGATCGACGAGGCATGCGATTTTATCCACCTCGGTCAGGAAGATCTGGCCGACGCAGATCTCGCGGCGATCCGTCGGGCGCAGCTTAAGCTCGGTGTTTCCACGCATGATGGTGCCGAACTCGACACGGCACTTGCGGCCGGACCGGATTATGTCGCGCTCGGTCCCGTCTGGCCGACCATCCTGAAGAAGATGAAGTGGCAGCCGCAAGGCATCGAACGCGTTGCCGACTGGAAACGGCGGATCGGTAACCTTCCGCTTGTCGCGATCGGCGGCATAACCGTCGAACGGGCGCCGTCGGTTCTGGAACTCGGGGCCGCATCCGCTGCCGTCGTCACCGACATCACGCTCCACGAAAATCCGGAGGCGCGCACGCTTCAGTGGTTGGCGGCGACGGCGCCATGGCGGGATGGCCTGTCGGCAACAGGATGATAGCGCTCGCGCGGTCGCGACCTGCGCACGGCCGAATTGAACTCTGTCATGAAAGCTTCAAGAGAGGTCACTAAAGCGTGTCACAATCCTTCGGATTCGCTCAAACGCTTTAGATTCTTGATTTGTCGCATGTCTTCAGCGCAAAACCGCTGCACACTTTTGCCCGGCATGCTTTAGAACCGCCGCCGGTGGGCCTCATCCTCTGGGCGGTGCAATGTCCGCACGACGTCGATCCGGTTGATATGATATCGGGTCGATGGTTTCCCATCAGGCGCCGTCGCAGCCGATCCAAACAACCTGCAAACCGACCGGAGTTCATCGTGACCGCGCCAATCCATATCGAGCGTAATGGCCATCGCACGTGGCTTAAATGGCATCGCGGCCGCCGTCGGGTGAGTGATCCGGTTTTTACCGGGGCACGCATCGTTGAAGCCATGCGCCTTGGAGCGAGTGTCGAAGTCGATCTCGTCATTCACGCCGATGACGGCTGCGCGGTGCTGCACGACCTCGATCTCGATCGCGAAACCACGGGCCGGGGAAAGGTGCGTGATGCCGGCGCGGCCGAATTGCGGCAACTTCATCTGCGCGACAACGAAGGCCAGCCGCTTCCAGATACGGTGTTGCTTCTCGAAGACCTTTGCTCATTGCTGGCACGCGAGGGCGTTCACCCGGATGCACTGCTGCAGCTCGATTTCAAGGAGGACCTGCCGGCACTCACGCCGAAGGTGGTTGCGAATTTCGGACAAAGTGTTGGTCTGATCATTGGTTCGCTGATCCTGTCCGGAGGCGATTTCGATGCCATCGACATGCTGGCCAAGGCTGCTCCCGGCATCGCCACCGGCTATGATCCCTGTTACGGGGAGAGCCTTGCCCGGCTGGAGGCAAACGGTGACTATCGCGATTTCATGGAGCGGGCGCTTCTGACCGCCCCCGATGCCAGAATGATCTACCTTGCCTACGACATCGTGCTTGCCGCAGACGATGCCGGTATCGACATTGTCGCCCCGGTTCACGCTGCCGGTCGCCACGTCGATGCCTGGACGATCAACCGCGTCACCCCGCAAACCATCGCGCAGGTCGAACGCCTTTTGAAGCTCGAGGTCGATCAGATCACTACGGACGATCCGGAAGGACTGGCCGCGGCGATGCGTCTATAGGAGCCTTACGGCGAATTTGCCGGGTTGCAGCAAACGCTGCTCGCCAACATGCGCGAAACGCCTAATTTTCCAGCCAGCGACGGCCCGACGCCGTGAGATGCGAATGCATCGCGGCCTGGGCGGCCAGCGGGTCGCGGGCTTCCAGCGCCGCCAATATGGCGTGATGTTCGGTGAGCGCCGACGTCCAGCTATCGGTCGTCTCGAAATGCCCGCGGATGCCGGCGGTCATCGGACTGTGACGCTCGTCGAACAGGTTTTCGACGATTTCCACCAGTAGCGTGTTGCCGGTGCTTGTCGCGATGATCAGGTGAAAGGCCCGATCTTGTTCAAGCGGTTTTCGCGTATTGGCGATGTCGTCGGCCATCACATCGAGGGTTGCGCGCAATGTGGCCAATGTCCTTTCCGTCATCGTCGCGGCCGCCTGCACGATGATGGCGCTTTCGATCACTGCCCGCGCCTGCATCAGTTCGGATGGGCTTTCGCCCAGAGAGCGGCCGTTGCCCGATGGTTTTGCCGTGTTGAGCACATAGATGCCCGAGCCCATGCGGATCTCGATCGTGCCGTCGATTTCGAGCGCGATCAGCGCTTCCCGAAGCGAGGGACGTGACACGCCGAGTTGCTGGGCAAGTTCGCGTTCCGCGGGAAGGCGCGCGCCCGATTGATAGTCGCCGGTAGCGATGAGGTTCCGCACGCGATCTGCGGTCTGTTGGTAGAGGCGTCGTGTATCCGTCATTGAGGTCAGGCCAATTGCATGGTTCTTGAGCAGTTGAAGGTCAGTTGGCTTCAAAATCTGGCATGACGCAAGAAAAATCTGCAAATTGGCTTGACCAAATAGCGCGTCCGCGATTTGATAATCGGCAAGAGCCTTGGGAAGCTCTTGCGCGAAGAGGAGAGCGCGATGGGAGGAGTGCCGCAACCTGCAGGCAGGCCGGCGCATGCCGTGCTGTTGAAGCTTGAGGGTGTGTCCAAGGAATTTCCGGGCGTAAAGGCTCTTTCCGGCGTCAGTTTCGATCTGCGCGCCGGCGAGGTGCATGCCGTCTGTGGAGAGAACGGCGCCGGTAAATCGACGCTGATGAAGATCATCAGCGGTGTTTACCAGCCGAATTCGGGCTCGATCACCTTCAAGGGCGAGCCGGTACAGTTTGCCTCGACGCTTCAATCGGAAGCGGCGGGCATTGCCATCATCCACCAGGAACTCAATCTCGTTCCGCATCTGACGGTCGCGGAAAACATCTATCTCGCCCGCGAGCCGCGGCGCGGTTTTCTCGTCGACCGGAGACGACTGATCGCCGACGCAAAACGCTGTCTCGACCGGCTTGGCGTCGATATCGATCCGAATGTTCAGGTGCGCATGTTGTCGGTCGCACAGTGTCAGATGGTGGAAATCGCCAAGGCACTGTCGCTCGATGCGACCGTGCTGATAATGGACGAGCCGACGTCTTCGCTGACCGAGCAGGAGGCGCAGCTTCTATTCAAGGTGATCCGCGATCTGAAGGCTCAGGGAACCGGCATCATCTATATCTCGCACCGGCTGGACGAGATGGTGGAGATCGTCGATCGCGTTACCGTGCTGCGCGACGGACGATATATCTCGACCGACGATTTTTCCGCGCTGACGGTCGATGACATCGTCGCGCGCATGGTCGGACGCTCGCTGGAGGACAAGTTCCCGGAGCCGACGCGGGTGCCGGGTGACGCGGTGATCTTTTCGGCAATCGGTCTGACCAGCCGTGGGGTGTTCTCCGATATCAATTTCGAAATCCGCCGTGGCGAGATCTTAGGTTTCGCAGGGCTGATGGGCGCGGGACGCACCGAAGTGGCGCGTGCGATTTTCGGGGCCGATCCGCTCGATGCCGGCACGATCACGCTCGACGGCAATGAGCTGAAAATCAGCGATCCGCGCAGCGCGATAGAAGCGGGCATTGCCTATCTCTCCGAAGACCGCAAGGCGCAGGGGCTGGCGGTGAAGATGCCGGTCGATGCCAATCTGGTCATGGCGCGGATGGAGGCGGTCGCGAGCCGGTTCGGGGTGATCGACCGCAAGCGGCATCGCGAGGCGGGGCAGCGTTATGTCGATCTGCTCAACATCCGCACGCCGAGCCTCAGCCAGCCGGTTCGGCTGCTTTCCGGCGGCAACCAGCAGAAGATCATCATCGGCAAATGGCTGTTTCGCGAGCCGCGCATCATGTTCTTCGACGAACCGACGCGCGGTATCGATGTCGGGGCGAAATTCGCCATCTACCAGATCATGGACGAGCTGGCGGGGCGCGGCATCGGCGTCGTGCTGATCAGTTCGGAACTGCCGGAAGTGCTCGGCATGTCCGATCGCATCGCCGTTTTCCATGGCGGGCGGATCACCGCGACGCTTTCGACGCGGACGACCTCCCAGGAAGAAATCATGCATTACGCGTCCGGCAGCGGCCGGCGCGGCGAACAGGGATTGTGAGAGCATGGCCGACATGACCAGCGAAAAACCGGCGCAGCAGCCGGCCCCGAAGGCCGCCGGTCAACGGCGTCGCCTGAGCGAGCGGCAGAAGGATATCATCCAGAAATTTGCGGCCCTCGGCAGCCTGCTCGTGCTGGCCGCAGTGTTCTCCGCCACCAGCAGCGCGTTCTTCACTGTCGGCAACGGCATGACGATCGCGCTGCAGGTGACGTCGATTGCACTGCTCGGCATCGGTGCGACCTATGTCATCATCACTGGCGGGATCGATCTGTCGGTCGGTTCGGTTCTGGCGCTGGCCGGCGTGGTGGCGGCACTGGCGGTAAAGGAACTACAATTGCCGATCTGGATCGGCATGCTGCTCGGTATCTTGACCGGTTCGCTCTGCGGGCTGATCAACGGTTTCGTCATCACCCAGTTGAAGCTGCCGCCCTTCATTGCGACGCTCGGCATGATGCTGATCGCGCGCGGCGTGGCGCTGCAGATCACCGGTGCTCGCGCTGTGTCCGGCCTTGGTGAGGCCTTTGGCGAACTGGGTAACGGATCCCTGTTCCGCATCGAATCCATCGACGACCAGGGCTTTCCGGTCGTGACATTTCCCGGCATTCCCTATCCGGTCGTGCTGATGATCGTCATCGCTTTCATCGCCGCTTTCGTGCTGAACCGCACGGTGCTCGGCCGCTACATCTACGCGATCGGCTCCAATGCCGATGCGGCGCGGCTTTCGGGTGTCAACGTTTCGCGCGTGACTGCCTTCACCTATGTCGTATCGGGCACGCTCGCCGGCCTGACCGGCTGCGTGCTGATGTCCCGCTTGGTGACCGCGCAGCCCAATGAGGGCGTGGCGTATGAACTCGACGCGATTGCGAGCGCGGTCATCGGCGGCACGTCGCTGATCGGCGGTGTCGGCACGATCTCCGGCACGATGATCGGTGCCTTCGTCATCGGCATTTTGCGCAACGGATTGAACATGAACGGCGTCTCCGCCTTCACCCAGCAGATCATCATCGGCCTCGTCATTCTGGTCACCGTCTGGATCGACCAGTTGCGCAACCGCCGCTGAGGACAAGGGAACGGCCGGGGGCCGGACCTACATGCCAAGCCAGGGGAGGGGAGGAGCCTTCCCTTCAAACGGACCCTTTGCGGGTCATTCGAGGAGGAAAGACATGCGTAGACTTGCAACGGTCCTGATGGCGTCGGCACTTGCCTTTGCCGGGGCGACAGCCGCGTCGGCCGGCGAAATCGCCGTCATCGTCAAGACGGTCAACTCGACCTTCTGGCAGAACGTGCAGAAGGGTGCCGAGGCCGCAATCGGCTCTGCCAAGGGCGAACACACGATGACCTTCCAAGGCCCGGCGGCGGAATCCGCCATCGCCGACGAGGTCAACATGGTGGAGAACGCCGTCAACCGGAAGGTCGCCGCGATCCTGCTTGCACCGTCGGATCCGGATGCGCTTGTGCCGGCGGTGAAGAAGGCCTGGGAAGCGCGTATCCCGGTCGTCATTATCGACAGCCAGCTTTCCGCGGGGGCAGACAAATATTACCAGTCCTTCCTCGCCACCGATAACAGCAAGGCCGGCGAGCTTGCCGCCAAGGCGCTGATCGAAAAGGTCGGCACGACCGGCAAGATCGCCGTCATGTCCTATGTTGCCGGTGCCGGCTCGGAAATCGGCCGCGTTGGCGGTTTCACCGATTACATCAAGGCCAATTCCAAGCTGGAGATCGTCGGCCCTTATTATTCGCAATCGCAGATGGCGACCGCGCTCAACCAGACCACCGACGTTCTGGCCGCCAACAGCGACCTCAAGGGCATTTTCGGCGCCAACGAGCCGACGGCGATCGGCATGGGCCGGGCGATCAAGCAGGCCGGCAAGGCCGGTAAGGTCGTGGCGATCGGCTTCGACGGAAACCAGGACCTTCAGGAATTCGTCAAGGATGGCACGCTGACCGCGACCGTCGTTCAGGGCTCCTACCAGATGGGCGAAAAGGGCATCGAGACGCTGCTTTCGATCCTCGGCAAGCAGAAGGTCGAGAAGATCGTCGATACCGGCGTCGTTGTGGTGACGAAGGACAATATCGACAAACCGGAAGCCAAGAACGTTCTCTACTAAAAATGCCGGCGCGCGGGTGGCTCTCGCCCGCGCGCTCCTTTTCGATCACGATCGGGATTTGAGAATATCATGAAGGTTTCGGACAGGCGCAGGCTGCGCAATCGCGACGTCTCGTTCACGCTCATGGGACTGGGCTGCGCCCAAATGGGCAATCTCTACCGGCTGACCCCCTATCAGGAATCGCTTGGCGCCTTCGAGGCCGCCTGGGATGCGGGCATCCGTTATTTCGATACGGCACCGTTTTATGGCTACACGCGCTCGGAGCGTCGGCTCGGAACGATGGTGACGGATCATGAGCGAGACGATTATGTGCTGAGCACCAAGGTCGGGCGGCTGATGTTGCCGGATAACAGTGTCGGGCCGGAAGAGGATGCCTTCGTTGCGCCGCTGCCATTTCGGCCGACCTATGATTACGGCTATGACGCGATCCTGCGCTCGTTCGAGGATAGCCGCCAGCGGCTCGGCATGTTTGCGCCCGATGTGCTTTTTGTCCACGATATCGGCCGCGCCACCCATGGCGATCGCCACCAGCATAACTGGGACCAACTCACCAAGGGCGGCGGGTTCCGGGCACTTGGCGAATTGCGTGAGGCAGGTCTGATCAAGGCGATCGGGCTCGGCGTCAACGAGTGGCAGGCGATCGCCGATGCGATGGACGAATGCGATATCGACGTGTCGATGCTGGCCGGGCGCTATACGCTGCTGGAACAGGAGAGCTTGGCCCTGCTCGACCGCTGTCATCGCGAAGGTGTCGGGATCGTTGTTGCGGGCGCGTTCAATTCGGGGCTTCTCGCGGGCAATCGCAAGTTCAATTATGCCGAAGCGCCGGCCGAGATTCTCGCCCGTGTCGGCGAGATCGAGGTGGCTTGCGAGGCTGAAGGCGTTGCCATGCAGGCGGTGGCACTGGCCTTCCCTGCGCTGCATCCGGCTGTCGTCAGTGTCGTTTCGGGCGCACGCAATGCCGAGCAGATGAAGGCCAATGTCGGCTGGTTCGAACAGGAGATCCCGGCCTCGTTCTGGACCCGGCTACAGGACAAGGGCGTGATCGCTGCGGATGCATCGGTTTCGGGTGGCTGAGACGATGATCATCGATGCCCACCAGCATTTCTGGCTGCTGAAGGATCGCAAGGGCGGCTGGCCGCCACGCGAGCTTGCCGCCATTCACCGCGATTTCTTGCCCGCAGATCTGACACCGGAGATCGACGGTGCCGGCGTCGGTGGCACGATCCTCGTGCAATCGATGCCGAGTCTCGAGGATACGCGGTTCATGCTGGGCCTCGCCGAGAAGAGCGATACCATTCTCGGTGTCGTCGGCTGGGTGGAGATGAAGGCCCCGGATGCGCCGGAGGTGATCGCCGATCTTGCAAAAGCGCCGAAGTTGAAGGGGCTGAGGCCGATGCTGCAGGATATTGCCGATCCCGACTGGATCGACGATCCGGCGCTGGAGCCGGCCATCGAGGCGATGATGGCGCATCATCTGGTGTTCGATGCGCTGGTGCTGGAGCCGCATCTTTCGGCCCTGCATGCCTTCGCCCGCCGTCATCCCGGCCTGCCTGTCGTCATCGATCATGGGGCGAAGCCGCGGATTGCCACGGGACATTATCGCGACTGGCGGCATGCGATGTTGCGGCTCTCGGAACTCGACAATGTCTGCTGCAAGCTTTCTGGCCTGTTGACCGAAGCGGGTGGGCAGAAGCCGGAAGCGCTGCGGCCTTATATCGAGACCATTCTTGAATTGTTCGGAGCCGACCGGGTGATATGGGGTAGCGACTGGCCGGTCGTCAATCTGGCTGGAAGCTATGCCGGATGGATCGCTCAATGCCGCGCGATCGTTCCCCAAGCCGATCACGATGCGGTGTTCGGCAGTAATGCCCGGCGCTTCTATCGATTGTGAGGAAATAAGATGCAGAGAATGGGGATGGTGATCGGTCTCGCGCCGGAAAAGGTCGAGGAATACAAGGCGCTACATGCTGCCGTGTGGCCCGAGATCCTTGATCTCATATCGCGCTGCAATATCTCCAACTACTCGATATTCCTGCGCGAACTGGAGAACCTGCTGTTCGGTTACTGGGAATATCATGGTGCTGATTTCGCTGCGGATATGGCGAAAATGGCTGCGAGTGAGAAGAACCAGGAATGGTGGTCGTACTGTATTCCCTGCCAAAGACCTTTCGCAACGCGAAAGGATGGGGAATGGTGGGCATCGATGGATGAGGTGTTCCATCTGGACTGAAAGGGAGAAGAGATGACAGGTAAGCTAGGAGGCAAGGTGGTCGTGGTGACCGCTGCCGGTCAGGGAATAGGGCGAGCCAGCGCATTGGCCTATGCCGAAGCGGGCGCACAAGTCTGGGCAACCGACATCAATGAGGAAGCATTGGCAACGCTTACCGGCAGCGCCAATATCGAAACGGCAAAGCTCGATGTGCTCGACAGCGCTTCGGTAACGGCGTTTTTTGAGCGTGTCGGCGGGGTCGATGTACTGTTCAACTGCGCCGGTGTCGTGCATGGCGGCTCGGTGCTGGAGATGTCCGACAAGGATCTCGATTTCGCCTTCGATCTCAATGTCCGCGCCATGGTGCGCACGATCAAGGCCGTGCTTCCGGGCATGCTGGAGCGTGGCGACGGTGCGATCATCAACATGGCCTCGATCGCGTCGAGTTCGAAAGGTGTGCCGAACCGTTGTGCCTATGGAACGACCAAGGCTGCGGTCATCGGGCTGACCAAGGCGATCGCCGCCGACTACGTGACGCGCGGCATTCGCTGTAATGCGATCTGCCCAGGCACGGTTGAAAGCCCGTCGCTTGAGCAACGCATGCGCGCCCAGGGCAATTACGAGGAGGCGCGTGCGGCCTTTATCGCGCGTCAGCCGATGGGACGTCTCGGCAGCCCCGAAGAAATCGCGGAACTGGCAGTCTATCTCGCTGGCGCCACCTACACGACCGGTCAGGCCGTCGGCATCGATGGCGGCTGGTCGATCTGAACCTTTTGACCAAGCAGAGTTTAAACTTAAGAGGACTATATTCATGAAATTCCTTCGTTATGGCGCGCCCGGCGCTGAAAAGCCTGCGATCGTTGATGCCGACGGCAAGATCCGCGATCTCTCCGCGCATGTTTCCGATCTTTCGGGCGCGGCGCTTGCCCCCGATGCGTTGGCGAAGCTCGGCACGATCGATACGAAAAGCCTGCCGCTGATCGAAGGTTCGCCGCGTCTCGGCCCCTGCGTTGCAGGTACCGGCAAGTTCATCTGCATCGGTCTCAACTATTCCGACCATGCAGCCGAAACCGGCGCCACCGTGCCGCCGGAGCCGATCATCTTCATGAAGGCGTCGTCGGCCATCGTCGGCCCGAACGATGACGTCGTTATCCCGCGCGGCTCGGAAAAGACCGACTGGGAAGTCGAGCTTGGCGTCGTGATCGGCAAGACGGCGAAATATGTGTCCGAAGTCGATGCGCTGGATTATGTCGCCGGCTACTGCGTCACCAACGACGTGTCTGAACGCGCCTTCCAGACGGAACGTTCCGGCCAGTGGACCAAAGGCAAGTCCTGCGACACGTTCGGTCCGCTCGGCCCCTGGCTGGTGACGAAGGACGAAGTGCCGGATCCGCAGAACCTCGGCATGTGGCTGACGGTGAACGGTGAGAAGATGCAGGACGGTTCGTCGAAGACGATGGTCTACGGCGTGGCATTCCTGGTTTCGTACCTGTCGCAGTTCATGTCGCTGCATCCGGGCGACGTCATTTCCACCGGCACGCCTCCCGGCGTCGGCATGGGTCTGAAGCCGCCGCGTTACCTTAAGGCCGGCGATGTTGTCGAACTCGGCATCGAGGGCCTCGGCACCCAGAAGCAGACTTTCAAAGCCGACATCTAGGCCAAATCGATTGGTCGGCGCGCCGGTTTGGAGGCTGGCGCGCCGATTTCACGACAGAATTGCCGGCAGAGGAGGCCGCCATGACCCGCATCACCAATCTTCGTGTTTTCGACCTGCGTTTCCCGACGTCTGCAAGCCTTGACGGGTCCGATGCGATGAACCCGGATCCGGATTACTCGGCCGCCTATGTCATTCTCGAAACCGATCGCGAGGGGATTTCCGGCCACGGCCTGACCTTTACCATCGGTCGCGGCAACGACATTTGCTGCATGGCGATTGAGGCGATGCGACATCTGGTGGTCGGAAAGGACCTGTCGGAAATGCGCGCCGCACCCGGAAAATTCTGGCGCCACCTGACGGGCGACAGCCAGTTGCGCTGGATCGGGCCGGACAAGGGCGCGATGCATCTGGCGACCGGCGCCGTGGTCAACGCGCTTTGGGATGCGCTCGCCAAGGAAGCGGGCATGCCGGTGTGGAAATTCGTAGCGACGATGTCGCCGGAAGAGATCGCCGATATTGTCGATTACCGGTACCTGACCGACGCGCTGACCCGCGAGGAGGCGATCGACATCCTGCGCAAGGCGGAGACGGGCAAGGCGGAGAGGATCGCCATCCTCGAGCGTGAAGGTTATGCCTGCTACACGACCTCGGCCGGATGGCTGGGTTATCCCGACGACAAGCTGCGCCGGTTGGCGCAGGAGGCCGTCGATGCCGGGTTCAGCCATGTGAAGATGAAGGTCGGGCGGGATCTGGAAGACGATATCCGGCGACTGACCATTTGCCGCGAGGTGATCGGGCCGGATCGCTACATGATGATCGACGCCAATCAGGTCTGGGATGTCGATCAGGCGATCGACTGGGTGAAGGCGCTGTCTTTCGCAAAACCGTTCTTCATCGAGGAGCCGACCAGCCCGGACGATGTGGCGGGGCACAGGAAAATCCGCGAGGCGATCGCGCCGGTGAAGGTGGCGACCGGCGAAATGTGCCAGAACCGCATCATGTTCAAGCAGTTCATCGCCGAGGGCGCGATCGACATCGTGCAGATCGATGCCTGCCGGATGGGTGGGTTGAACGAGGTGCTGGCGGTGCTCTTGATCGCCGCGAAATTCGGCAAGGCTGTCTGGCCGCATGCCGGCGGCGTGGGCCTTTGCGAATATGTGCAGCATCTTTCGATGATCGACTACATCGCTGTTTCGGCTACGAAGGAGGGCAGGGTGATCGAATATGTCGACCATCTGCATGAACATTTCGTCGATCCCTGCGTGATCAAGGACGCCGCCTACATGCCGCCGTCGCGGCCGGGCTTTTCGATCGAGATGAAGCCGCAGTCGATCGAGGCTTATCAGTTCGGTAGGCCAAAGGCGGCGTGAGGCAGGACATTGAAACAGACATAAGAAAGGCACCTTCGGGCGCCTTTCGGATTGCTGACACAGCTGTTTCCGACCAAGGGGCTTTAGCTTCCCTCATTCCTGTGCTTTTCACAGGAATCCAGCCACGCGCGTCTGCGCCGTGAAAGGAGTCTTCCGGCCCAAGGACTTGGGCCGCTGGATCCCTGTGACAAGCACAGGGATGAGGGAGAATGTCGTTGACGGCCGTGGCCAAAGCGAACCACGGAATTACTGAGCTGCAAGCCGCGCCAGCAGTCTGAAGGCTCCCTCAGACTGCTGGATGCAAGTGTCTCAAACCTCCAGAATGGCCTTGATCACGCCGGCTTCCGGTTTCGACCATTCCGAAAACAGGCGGACTGCGTCGGAAAGTGGTGCGCTGTGGGTATTGAGCGCGCGGGTCGGGACCTTGCCGGCCTCGATCTGGCGCACGACTTCGGCAAAGTCGTCCGGCTGGGCATTGCGGCTGGCGATCAGCGTTGCCTCGCGTTTGTGGAATTCCGGGTCGGAGAAGGTGATGTCCTGGCGGACGACCGAGAGCAGGATGTAACGTGCGCCATGGGCGAGAAAGTTGAAGCCGCGCTGCATGGGAATAGCGTTGCCCGTTGCATCGATCACGACATCGTACCATTCGCCGCCGGTCTGGCGCTCGGCCGTCTGTTCGGCATCCGCGTCGGCGAAGATCGTTTCGTCCGCGCCTAGTTTCTCGACGGCAAACTTTAAGCGGTCCTCGCGCGTATCCATGACGGTGACGTGTGCGCCGCGGGCCTTGGCGAAGATGATAGCCGACATGCCGATCGGGCCTGAACCGGTGACGAGCACGCGGTCTTGCGCCGTGATCGCGCCGCGCTTGACGCCGTGGGCGCCGATGGCCAGAAACTCGATCATGGCCGCGTCTTCGAGCGGGATATTGCCGGTCGGGATGACGTTGCTTTCCGGCACGCTGAGATATTCCGCCATCCCGCCATCGCTGTGGACGCCCAGCACCGAGATGTTGCGGCAGGCATTGCTGATGCCGCGGCGGCAGGCCTGGCAGGTGCCGCAGGAAAGATAGGGGACGATATAGACCGGCTCACCGGCCTTGAGCCGGCTTCCCGCCGGTGCTTCCGCCACAGTGCCGGACAGTTCGTGGCCCATGACGCGTGGATAGTCGAGAAACGGGTGCTTGCCGGCGAAAATATGGAAGTCGGTGCCGCAGATGCCGATATGGCGGATGCGGACCTTGACCTCGCCTTCGCCGCACACCGGCTCTGGACGATCCTCCAGCGCGAGACGGCCTGGCTCGATGCAGACGAGCGCTTTCATGATGAACTCCTAATGTCGGGGTGTCGGAGAGGCGGATGTCAGAGCCATTTGGCGACTTCCGCGTTTACGAGATTGCGCCAGGTGCGAGACTGGCTGAGCGAGGGCGGGATGAGGCCATCGATGGAAACGAAGCTTGCCGCGTAATCCTGCTGATCAGCTGTCTCTGCTGCTGCCAGAAGCTCGTCGCGGCGCGGATCGTTACAATCCTTGAAATGGATCAGCGCGGCGATCCACAAGCCAACGACACGGGCGAAGCTTGCCCCATCCGATCCGTTGGCAAGTGCGTCCATGGCTGGCGAGAAGATGCGCTGCGGCAGTTTTTGGCTGGAATCCATGGCGATCTGTATGTTGCGATGAGCGATCGCCCGGTTGCTGAAACGCTCGATCAGCTGGTCCATGTAATGATCGAGATCGATGCCGGGGACCGGATCAAGCGTGGCTGCGGCGGCGCGCATATGCTCGCGCGTCATCGCCACGAAGTCCGGCACGGCCATCACATCGCGCACGCATTCAAGACCGTTCAACAGGCCGAGATGGGCGATCATCGTGTGGGAGCCGTTGAGAAGCCGTAGCTTCATTTTTTCGTAGGGTTCGACATTCTCGACGAACAGCGCGCCGCCGGCTTCCCAGGCGGGGCGGCCGGAGACGAATTCGTCCTCGATCACCCATTGCATGAAGGGCTCGGTGTCGAGTGCAAGCGCATCGTCGACACCGAGCAGGCCTTTTGCGCGGGTGCGGGTGTCGTCGGTTGCGGCAGGCACGATGCGGTCGACCATGGAGGAGGGGAAGGTGACTTCTTCCGCGATCCATTTTGCCAGTTCGGGATCGCGGCGTTCAGCCATATCGAGAACCAGCCGCTTCACCACCTTGCCGTTGGACGGGAGGTTGTCGCAGCAGAGCACGGTGAACGGGCGCATGCCTTTGTCACGCCGGAAAGCGAGGCCAGCGACGATGTAACCAATGGCACCAACGGGGGAGGCGGGATTGGCGAGATCATTGGCGACAGCCGGATGTGCCTCATCCAATCCGCCGGTCGTGGGATGCAGGCCGTAGGCCTTTTCCGAAACCGTCAGGGTGACGACATGGATGAATGGGCTGGCGAGGTAGGTGAGCACGCGCTCCCGGTCGGTCGCTGCGCAGAGCCAGTCGACGGTGGCGCCGACGGCCTCGCTCGTGTCGCCGTCGCTGTCGCGCACGGTGATCGAGTAGAGGCCGTCCTGAGCCGCCAAGGCTTCGACCGGTTCGGGTGAGCGCAGGTTGACGGCGACGATGCCCCAGGGGCCGAATTCACTCTGCAGCGCGCGCTGGGTGTAGATGCCCTGATGCGCGCGGTGGAAAGCGCCGAGGCCGAAATGCAGTATGCCCGGGCGCAGCTCGGAGCGGTCGTAGCCCGGTTGGGCGACGCTGGCGGGAAGCTGCGTTTCGGAGGAAAGATGGTTCGTCATCGGCCAAGTCCGAACTGGCTATGGCTCAAGGCGCGCTCAATGCCGCGCAGTTCCGCCAGCCCCTTCAGGCGGCCGATGGCCGGATAACCGGGCTGGGCTCCGCGGGACAGATCGTCGAGGATTTCCTGGCCGTGGTCGGGGCGCATGGGGATCTGGTGATCCGCGCGGCCTTCCGCCTTGCGGCGTTTTTCTTCGGTCAGCAGGGCGGCGATGACAGCCACCATGTCGGTGCCGCCTTCCAGATGTTCGTCCTCGAAAAAAGAGCAGGGAAGGGAGTCTTCGTCACGGGTGACATTGCGCAGATGGACGAAATGGATGCGGTCGGAAAAGCGGGTGGCGATCTCTGCCAGGTCGTTATCCGCACGCGCACCGAGCGAACCGGAGCAGAGCGTCACGCCATTGGCGCGACTATCCACCTGACGGAGCATGTGGGCGTAGTCGTCGCCGGTCGAGAGGATGCGCGGCAGGCCGAGAAGCGGCCACGGCGGATCGTCCGGATGGGCGCAGATGTTGATGCCGACCTGTTCAGCGATCGGGGTCACTTCCGAAAGGAAGTCGATGAGATGCGACTGCAGTTTTTTGGCGTCGATGCCCTGATAGGTGCGGAGTTTTTCGCGCAGCTGATCGAGCGTATAGCCATCAGCGGAGCCCGGCAGGCCGGCGCCGATATTCTTGCCGAGCGCAGTAATGCGGGCGTCGTCCAGTGCGGCGAAGCGTTTGGCGGCCTCCTCCTGAATTCTCCCCGGGTAATCCAGTGCTGCACCCGGTCGCTTGAGGATATGGATATCGAAAGCAACGAAATCGGTGAGATCGAAGCGCATCGCCTTTGCGCCGTGTTTGGTTGCCCAGCGCAGGTCGGTGCGGGTCCAGTCGAGTACCGGCATGAAATTGTAGCAGACGGTTTTGATGCCGGAGGCGGAGAGGCGGCGCAGGGTCTCCTGCCAGTTCTTCACATGCTCGCGCCAGTCGCCGGTCTGGGTCTTGATTTCCTCCGAGACGGGCACGCTTTCCACCACATCCCAGAAAAGGCCGCCGTCGCGGATAGCCTGATGGCGTTTTTCGATTTCTTCTGCGGGCCAGACGGCGCCGGTCGGGATGTGATGAAGGGCGCTGACAATGCCCTCTGCGCCTGCCTGAGCTGCATCCCTGACCGTGACCTTGTCGACCGGTCCGAACCATCGCCATGTGTGTCGCATCTGTTTTTCCTTCTAGCTGAGCGCGATCTGGACCTTGCAGGCGGCGGTGCGATCACCGGCCTGCAGGAAGGCGGCGAGCGCCTCGTCGATCGGGAATGTGTGGGAAAGGATCGGACGGACATCGATCTCGCGGCCGCCGATCAGTTGGACGGCGCGGGCGAATTCCTCGTGGAAACGCTGGGAGCCGCGCCAGACGATTTCTTTGCCGACCAGCATGTTGACCGGAACCGACAATTCACCGGTCACGCCGACCTGAACGATCGTGCCGCGGGGCTTTACGCACTGGAAGGCCGATGCAAGGGCAGGGCCGGCGGCCGAGCATTCGAACACGACATCGAATGTGCCCTTGTCCATCTGGTAGGGAGCGAGCGCATCGGGCCTGGAAACGTTGATCGTCTCGTCAGCCCCCATGGCAGGGCCGCGCGACAAGGCAGCATCCGCGAGATCGGTAACGGTGATCCGGCCTGCACCGGCATGGCGGGCTGCGGCGACCACCAACAGGCCGATCGGGCCGGCGCCGGTTACAAGGACGTTTTTGCCGGCGAGATCGCCGGCCTGCGCCACGGCATGGAGGCAGACGGCCAGCGGTTCGGCGCAGGCGGCTTCAGCGGATGAGGCTTCGCCTTCTACCGAAAAACACTGGATTGCCGGGACGATAAGCTGCTCGCGGAACATGCCCTGCTCGTGGGGAAGGCGCATGGCCGAGCCCATGAATTTCATCTCGAGGCAATGGATCGGCTGGCCGATGGCGCAATAGTGGCAATGGCCGCATGGCTGGGACGGGTTGACGGCGACGAGCGTGCCGGGAGCAAGGCCTGTGACGCCTGGGCCGACCGCCTCGATATAGCCCGATGCCTCATGGCCGGAAATGATAGGCTCGCGCACGCGGACCGGGCCGAAGCCACCGTCCTGGAAATAATGGAGATCTGAGCCGCAGATGCCGCCCCAGGCCATTTTCAGGCGGACCTCGCCGGCAGCGGGTTCGGGGCAATCTTGCGTTTCGACGAGCAAGTCCTGCTTGCCGTAAAGACGAACGATCTTCGTCAACATGATGTCATGCCTTTGGATTTGAACGAGGTGCCTGCGCCGTCCGGCGGCGCAGGCGGGTTGTCATCAGCGGATCAGGCCCATCTCGGTCGGCAACCACAGCGTGACGGCCGGGACGAAGGTGATGATGATCAGCGCCACGAACAGCGGCACCAGCCAGGGCAGGATCGCCATCGTCGTGCGTTCGACCGAAAGTTTGGCCACACGCGACAGGACGAAGAGCACCATGCCGAGCGGGGGATGCAGGAGACCGATCATCAGGTTCAGCGTCATGATCAGGCCGAAATGCACCGGGTCGATGTCGAACTGCAGCACCAGCGGCAGCAGGATCGGCACGAGGATGGTGATCGCCGCAATCGTATCGAGGAAGCAGCCGACGAACAGCATCAGCAGGTTGACCAGGATCAGGAACACCCATTTGCTGTCGGTGAGCCCGGTAATGGCCGTCGAGAGCAGCTGTGCGGTCTGGCTGACGGTGAGTAACCAGGCGAAGACCGAGGCTGCGGCAACGATGAACAGAACCGAGGCTGTCGTCTCGACCGTATCCATGGTCGCCTTGGCGAGGCTCTTGAACGTCATCGTGCGGTAACGCACGAGGCCGAGGAACAGCGACCAGAGGACGGCGGCAACAGCTGCTTCCGTCGGCGTGAACCAGCCCATCGTCATGCCGCCGATGAGGATGACCGGGGTCATCAGCGCCATGACGGCCGAGAAGTCGAAATACCAGTCGGCGGCGATCAGGACGATGAGCGCGATACCGACCGCAAAGTTCAGCGACAGGCCCATCAGGGTCAAAAGATAGATGCCGAGCGGCACCATCATCACGACGACGACTTCAAGCGAGGCGCCGAATAGGTTGCGGATGTTGAACGGCGTGTCCGAACCCCAGCGCTTGATGAAGGCGAAGATGGCGACCGTAATCATCATCAGCACCGTCATCACGACGCCGGGAACGATGCCGGCCATAAACAGTGCGCCGATCGAGACGTTCGCCATCATGCCGTAGATGACGAAGGGCAGTGATGGCGGGAAGATCGGGCCGAGTGTTGCCGATGCGGCGGTGACGCCGACTGCGGCTTCGACCGGATAACCATGGTCCTTCATAGCCTTGATTTCGATCGTGCCGATACCGGCAGCGTCAGCAAGCGCCGTGCCGGACATGCCGGAAAATACCACCGAACCGATGATATTGACCTGTGCAAGGCCACCCTTCATCCAGCCGACAAGCGCGACGGCGAAGGAATAGATGCGGCCGGTGACGCCCGCGACATTCATCAGGTTGCCGGCGAGGATGAAGAAGGGAACGGCGAGCAGGGGAAAGCTCTCCACGCCGGCAATCATGCGCTGCGCGGCGATGATGTCCGGCGCGACATCGTAAAAGATGATGTAGGACACCGAGGACACGGCCATCGAGATGGCAACCGGCACGCCGAGCAGCATCAGCGCGAGAAAAGATCCAATGAGAAGCAGCATATGTCAGCCCTCGCTCTGGAAGGCTTCGGGCCGCTCAAGCACCGAATAACCACGGCGCATATTGGCAACGAAGACCTGAATGGAACGCAGCAGCATCAGAACGAATGCCACCAGAACGGAATAGAAGATGATGTCCCGGGGAAGGTCGATCGTGACCATTTCCTCGCCGGCGACGACTTCCATATAACGCCACATCAGCCAGGAGCCGTAGGCGAAGAAGCCGATGCGGATGATGTCGACAATTGTCGCCATGACGCGCGTGATACGCGCGGGCAGATAGTGGTAGAGCACGTCCACCTGGATGTGGCGCGACATCCGCACGCACATGACGGAGCCCAGAAAGACCACGCCGATCAGGCAGTTGACGGCGATTTCCTCGGTCCAGGCATAGCTGTCGTTGAGGACGTAGCGGGTAAAGAATTGCAGGAAGACGCAACCCGTCATCAGCCAGAAGAGGCCGAGCGTGATCCAGTCTTCAAAGGCATAGACCTTGAGATTGACGTCGACCGGGGCCTCGTCAAAGGTATGCGCTATCTCCTCAGGAGTGACCTGAGTGTGAATTTCCGTATGGGTGGACATAAATAGCATCCCATTTGCTGATGAGCGATCGCGGATGATGAAGCCCCCCTCTGGCCTGCCGGCCATCTCCCCCAATAAGGGGGGGAGAAAACCCGCGGCACCCGCCTTGCCTCAATGACGTTCGGCGGATCGGCCAGGGTAAGCCCTCCCCCTTGTGGGG
>UBNQ01000043.1 GCA_900466875.1 Hyphomicrobiales bacterium
GTCAATGGGAACGATTAAGCCAATCGGGCTATTAGTAAGGCTAAGCTTCATGCATTGCTGCACGTCCACACGCCTCCTATCAACGTGGTCGTCTACCACGGCCCTGATAGGGAATACTCGTTTTCAGGTTGGTTTCCCGCTTAGATGCCTTCAGCGGTTATCCATTCCATATATAGCTACCCTGCTATGCCGTTGGCACGACAACAGGTCCACCAGAGATATGTCCATCCCGGTCCTCTCGTACTAGGGACAGATCCTGTCAATATTCCTACACCCACGGCAGATAGGGACCGAACTGTCTCACGACGTTCTGAACCCAGCTCACGTACCGCTTTAATTGGCGAACAGCCAAACCCTTGGGACCTGCTCCAGCCCCAGGATGCGATGAGCCGACATCGAGGTGCCAAACAACCCCGTCGATATGGACTCTTGGGGGTCATCAGCCTGTTATCCCCGGCGTACCTTTTATCCGTTGAGCGATGGCCCTTCCACGCGGGACCACCGGATCACTATGACCGACTTTCGTCTCTGCTCGACTTGTCAGTCTCGCAGTCAGGCGGGCTTATGCCATTGCACTCGACGACCGATTTCCGACCGGTCTGAGCCCACCATCGCGCGCCTCCGTTACTCTTTCGGAGGCGACCGCCCCAGTCAAACTACCCACCATACACTGTCCCGGATCCGGATGACGGACCGCGGTTAGACATCCATGACGATAAGGGTGGTATTTCAAGGATGGCTCCACGAAGACTGGCGTCCCCGCTTCAAAGCCTACCACCTATCCTACACATGCCGACACGAATGCCAGTGTAAAGCTATAGTAAAGGTGCACGGGGTCTTTCCGTCTAACCGCAGGAACCCCGCATCTTCACGGGGAATTCAATTTCACTGAGTCTATGCTGGAGACAGCGGGGAAGTCGTTACGCCATTCGTGCAGGTCGGAACTTACCCGACAAGGAATTTCGCTACCTTAGGACCGTTATAGTTACGGCCGCCGTTTACTGGGGCTTCAGTTCAAAGCTTGCACCTCT
Source organism: Hyphomicrobiales bacterium (assembly GCA_900466875.1). Taxonomy (GTDB): domain Bacteria; phylum Pseudomonadota; class Alphaproteobacteria; order Rhizobiales; family Rhizobiaceae; genus Neorhizobium. The sequence continues at coordinate 1,032 of UBNQ01000043.1, forward strand.
CCCTTTAACCTTCCAGCACCGGGCAGGCGTCAGACCCTATACGTCGTCTTTCGACTTCGCAGAGCCCTGTGTTTTTGATAAACAGTCGCTACCCCCTGGTCTGTGCCACCCCATTCTACTTGCGTAAAAAGGGGTCACGCTTCTTCCGAAGTTACGCGTGCAATTTGCCGAGTTCCTTCAGCATAGTTCTCTCAAGCGCCTTGGTATACTCTACCTGACCACCTGTGTCGGTTTCGGGTACGGTCTGTACGGTGGAGCTATTTCCTGGAACCGCTTCCCTGCAAGATCAATCCAATAAGACCTTACAAGTTACGCAATCCGTCACTACCACCAGGCCCACGAATATTAACGTGGTTCCCATCACCTACGCATTTCTGCCTCGGCTTAGGGGCCGGCTAACCCTGCTCAGATTAACTTTAAGCAGGAACCCTTGGTCTTTCGGCGAGGGGGTCTCTCACCCCCTTTGTCGTTACTCATGTCAACATTCGCACTTCCGATATCTCCAGGGGTCCTCACGGATCCCCCTTCACAGACTTACGGAACGCTCCGCTACCACATACACGTTAAGTGCATATCCTCAGCTTCGGTGCATGGCTTTAGCCCCGTTACATTTTCGGCGCAAAGACCCTTATTTAGACCAGTGAGCTGTTACGCTTTCTTTAAATGATGGCTGCTTCTAAGCCAACATCCTGGTTGTTTTGGGATCCTCACATCCTTTCCCACTTAGCCATGACTTGGGGACCTTAGCTGGAGGTCAGGGTTGTTGCCCTCTTCACGACGGACGTTAGCACCCGCCGTGTGTCTGCCGAGTAGTACTCCCAGGTATTCGGAGTTTGGTTAGGATCAGTAAGACGGTGAGTCCCCATAGCCCATCCAGTGCTCTACCCCCTGGGGTATTCGCTCGACGCTCTACCTAAATAGATTTCGCGGAGAACCAGCTATCTCCGAGTTTGATTGGCCTTTCACCCCTAGCCACAAGTCATCCCAATCTATTGCAACAGATGCGGGTTCGGCCCTCCAGTTGGTGTTACCCAACCTTCAGCCTGCTCATGGCTAGATCACTCGGTTTCGGGTCTAATGCATCTAACTAAATCGCCCTATTCAGACTCGCTTTCGCTGCGCCTACACCTACCGGCTTAAGCTTGCTAGATACACTAAGTCGTTGACCCATTATACAAAAGGTACGCCGTCAGGCTTGCGCCCTCCGACTGCTTGTAGGCATCCGGTTTCAGGTTCTATTTCACTCCCCTTGTCGGGGTGCTTTTCACCTTTCCCTCACGGTACTTGTTCGCTATCGGTCATGCACGAGTACTTAGGCTTGGAGAGTGGTCTCCCCATGTTCAGACAGGATTTCACGTGTCCCGCCCTACTCAAGGACAATGTGTGTTCTACGCTTACGGGGCTATCACCCACTCTAGCCAGGCTTTCCAACCTGTTCAGCTTTATTCCACATTGCCACTGGCCTGGTCCGCGTTCGCTCGCCACTACTTACGGAGTCTCGGTTGATGTCCTTTCCTTCAGGTACTTAGATGTTTCAGTTCCCTGAGTTCGCTTCTTACACCCTATGTATTCAGGTGCAGATACCTTATTATTGATATCTAGAAACCATTTGGGTTGAACCGTCACACCCGGATTTGCCGGGTTTTCCCTTGTCCTCACGCTGTCGCGATCCTTGCGGATCGCTGCGCTCCAGACAGGGCGCCAAACGATTGGCGACGCGCCTTGCGCTGTATTGCTGCCACACCCGAACTTCGAGCATGCCACCCATACAGGCCAGAGGCCGTCGGCGATCGTTCGCCGTGACGTCGGATCGAAGATCCGACAACCAAAATGATTTTCTAGATATCTAAGGTGGGTTGCCCCATTCGGAGATCCATGGATCAAAGCTTATTCGCAGCTCCCCACGGCTTTTCGCAGCGTATCACGTCCTTCTTCGCCTGTGCATGCCAAGGCATCCACCAAATGCCCTTACGACACTTAATCGTTCTCATTGCCAATGCTCATCAATATAGCCAAACCATTTTCAGGTCCGACGGAAGGGCTACCTTTTACAACCCATCCTTCTCATGATGCCATCGACGTGTTCTTAATTCGATCAGATCGCTTTTCTAAAGGGCCACGCCGAGCGGCCCACTTGCGTCTGATCTTAAGACCAGCTTCTCGAGATTAAATCCGGGTCCGTGCGGTTAGCAAACGGACATCAATAGATCGTCAGAGATGCTCAAACCCGAGGGTCAAAACACCAACAACGACCGACCAGAGTGACAAGCTTCCTTTCTCCACTGATCCCTCTTTCGTGTCCGGCCGGCTAGGCCATCAACGACATCATAAGGACCAGCTTCAAACTCGGGTAAAACCCGAACCTGGAAGCCTCCAGATCAATCTTCTCTTCACGATTTTTGCAGAACAGGCACAAATGCTAGAAACGCATTGTGCAAACTTATTTTTCTTCAGAAGACAACAGGACCTCAACCTCAAACGAAGCAGAGCTTCGCAAGGCCAAAGGCCGGCGCCGATCATTCGGCGGCCCGTCCGGAGCGCAGCATCCAAAGGATGCGACAGCGTCAGGACCAAATATGGTGGAGCTGAGCGGGATCGAACCGCTGACCCCCTGCTTGCAAAGCAGGTGCTCTCCCAGCTGAGCTACAGCCCCAATTCCTTGGGAACAGCTTCAACTGACACGGTCAGCAAAAAGCCCGTTCATCAACACCATTCGCACGATCTTATCGACTGCGTCCGCATCCACCAGCACCACATTCACCAAGATGAATGGTGGGCCCGGGTAGACTCGAACTACCGACCCCACGCTTATCAAGCGTGTGCTCTAACCAACTGAGCTACGGGCCCATTCAGTCAAACCGGTCGTGCGGTTATTGTCTTCTTGAAGAAAGAGAAACGTAGTCGGCGGTCTTCGCCATACCATCCGATTGCCGAAGCAATTCCGTGGCGTATTACGTTGCGATGGTCGCCTGACTGGCGCCATCTATGTTCTAAAAAGCACGGGAAGGTTCATGCCAGGCCATATCTTGCGATACGTGCTGACCGTCTTACCAGTTCCACAGCTTCCTTAGAAAGGAGGTGATCCAGCCGCAGGTTCCCCTACGGCTACCTTGTTACGACTTCACCCCAGTCGCTGACCCTACCGTGGTTAGCTGCCTCCTTGCGGTTAGCGCACTACCTTCGGGTAAAACCAACTCCCATGGTGTGACGGGCGGTGTGTACAAGGCCCGGGAACGTATTCACCGCGGCGTGCTGATCCGCGATTACTAGCGATTCCAACTTCATGCACTCGAGTTGCAGAGTGCAATCCGAACTGAGATGGCTTTTGGAGATTAGCTCGGGATCGCTCCTTCGCTGCCCACTGTCACCACCATTGTAGCACGTGTGTAGCCCAGCCCGTAAGGGCCATGAGGACTTGACGTCATCCCCACCTTCCTCTCGGCTTATCACCGGCAGTCCCCTTAGAGTGCCCAACTGAATGCTGGCAACTAAGGGCGAGGGTTGCGCTCGTTGCGGGACTTAACCCAACATCTCACGACACGAGCTGACGACAGCCATGCAGCACCTGTGCTCCGGTCCCCGAAGGGAACACCAAATCTCTCTGGCTAGCCGGACATGTCAAGGGCTGGTAAGGTTCTGCGCGTTGCTTCGAATTAAACCACATGCTCCACCGCTTGTGCGGGCCCCCGTCAATTCCTTTGAGTTTTAATCTTGCGACCGTACTCCCCAGGCGGAATGTTTAATGCGTTAGCTGCGCCACCGACAAGTAAACTTGCCGACGGCTAACATTCATCGTTTACGGCGTGGACTACCAGGGTATCTAATCCTGTTTGCTCCCCACGCTTTCGCACCTCAGCGTCAGTTATGGACCAGTGAGCCGCCTTCGCCACTGGTGTTCCTGCGAATATCTACGAATTTCACCTCTACACTCGCAATTCCACTCACCTCTTCCATACTCAAGATACCCAGTATCAAAGGCAGTTCCGCAGTTGAGCTGCGGGATTTCACCCCTGACTTAAATATCCGCCTACGTGCGCTTTACGCCCAGTAATTCCGAACAACGCTAGCCCCCTTCGTATTACCGCGGCTGCTGGCACGAAGTTAGCCGGGGCTTCTTCTCCGACTACCGTCATTATCTTCATCGGTGAAAGAGCTTTACAACCCTAAGGCCTTCATCACTCACGCGGCATGGCTGGATCAGGCTTGCGCCCATTGTCCAATATTCCCCACTGCTGCCTCCCGTAGGAGTTTGGGCCGTGTCTCAGTCCCAATGTGGCTGATCATCCTCTCAGACCAGCTATGGATCGTCGCCTTGGTAGGCCTTTACCCCACCAACTAGCTAATCCAACGCGGGCTCATCCATCCCCGATAAATCTTTCCCCCGTAGGGCGTATGCGGTATTAGCTCCAGTTTCCCGGAGTTGTTCCGCAGGGATGGGTAGATTCCCACGTGTTACTCACCCGTCTGCCGCTCCCCTTGCGGGGCGCTCGACTTGCATGTGTTAAGCCTGCCGCCAGCGTTCGTTCTGAGCCAGGATCAAACTCTCAAGTTGAGAATTCAATCATGACTGATCACTTTGTTCTGAATCGACGAGAACATTTTTATATGTACACCAATCGCATCACTGCGATCGTTTCCATCGTTCTCATAATCAAAACGTGACCGTCATTTTGTCTTCTAAACAGACCGTTTCAAAACCCTAGAGCTTCAAAACCGTCCGCGAAAACCCGCCGACCACGTTTCTCTTTCTTCTCATATTCAATTGTCAAATAACAGACGATCCAAAACCCGAAAGCCTCAACCGTCAAAACCACCAAACACAACCGCTCTTCGAGACCAAACCGGTAGCCCGGCCTCAATCAGCA
>UBNQ01000036.1 GCA_900466875.1 Hyphomicrobiales bacterium
CGAAACACGCAAGTCTTCAAATCGCATATCCAACAGGTGCAGAATAAAATCCAATGCTGGTTGAGCCGAAGCGGCCCGGATATCGCCTCAATCCATTGCCATCAGCCAAGGGAGCCATGTCTTCGTCCGCAGACCCCATCCATCAAAACGCGCCCGGTGTGAAATACAGATGCCCTTTTATGTCGTTACGTATACCGCGCTGGTGGAATCCGAGGATGAGGTAGGGGCGGCCGAAAAGGTCATGGCCAATCTCCAGGTCGAACCGCGGATGACATTTGCGGTGAAGCTCGACGAACATTCCACCAAGCATATCTCGGTGACGCGACAGGCAGTTGCGGCTGATGGCACTTCAACTTCACGCCCTGCGGATACTGACTGCTTCGCCGACAAAATTGGGTCGGGGTTGGAACAGGAAAATCACGCCGCGGCTGTCAGCAGGCCTGCACGTTCGGTCGGCCTGATCGGAGCCATTGTCCTTGCCATATCTTTTGGCGCGTGCGGGCTTGCCGGACTGTTTCATTTCGCCTGGTTTCCGTCGTTTTAGATAGTCGGTTCCATGCCTTGGTGACCTTCGGCATTTTCGAGCTGAAATCTCTGTTGCGCGTACCGCGACCAGATGTCGCCCATGGCTCCTTTGAGGGTTCCGTCGAGATTGGGAGCGCTTCTTTCTCTCGCGAGACCATATCGTGCAACTCGGGATCTGAAGAGGCCCGGTTCTGTGGCCGTGGAGATATGTCCGGCCGGCAAGTTTATGGTGAGTTGATGTTGTGTCGCCGGTTTCCAACGGCCTGTTGCTGATGGATCTCGCGGATTTTTATCTGAATATCAAAGCCATAAGCTAAATTTTGTTCGTTATCGACCGTGGCATCCTTGGCCTTTCGACGAATGTTCAGATGCTAGATGCGTATGGCCGCCACGATGATGCGGCGTGACCCGGAAAGCCCAAGCGACATACTGTGCCGCCTGCTATTCAAGCCCGGGCAGGGTGCAGTCATTTATGCAGCTCATTGAATGTGTCCTGAAAGTTGCGAAAGAAGCGGCGACACGTCGTGAGATCAAAGACATCCCCGATGCCGTCATTTTCAAATCGCGGGTCACTCTTTCATCAATGCCTTTGCATCAAGGAAAAAACAAACATGAACCGTCTCGATGAGAGCTTTCTGAAGGGCCGCGCCCGCCCGACCCCGCGTGTTCTGCAATGGGGAGAAGGCAATTTCCTGCGTTCTTTCGTCGATTGGAAAATTGATCTTCTGAATGAAACTGCGGGTTCAGACTGGGGGGTGATCGTGCTCCGTCCGATCGCCGGCGGCCTGCCCTTCACGCTGAACGAGCAGGACGGTGTCTATACGGTCCTGTCGCGCGGTGTGAACGAGGCTGGTGAAAAGGTCTCCGAGCCGCGGTTGATCGCCTGTGTACGCCAGGAAATCCCGTCACATGAAAGCTGGAAGGATGTGCTGGCGCTGGCGCATGATCCCAACATCACCGTGGTCGTGTCGAATACGACGGATGCCGGTATCGCCTATGTGCCGACGGTCACGTTCGACGATGCGCCGCAGGTCTCGTTCCCGGGCAAGCTGACGCGCTTTCTTTTCGAGCGCTGGATGGCGTTCGGCGGCAAGTCCGAGGCCGGGTTGCAGATGATCGCATGTGAACTGATCGACCATAATGGTGAGGAGCTGCGCCGGATCGTGCTGCAGCATGCGAACGAATGGAAACTGGATCCGGCCTTCATCAGCTGGCTGGAGAAGGACAATTCCTTCTACAACACGCTGGTCGACCGGATTGTACCCGGTTATCCCCGCGCAGAGGCGGGCGCGCTTGCAGAAGAACTGGGCTACGAAGACAAGTTCATGTCGGCCGCCGAGCTCTTCCATTTCTTCGTCATCGAGAAGAAGCCGGGCATGCCGGACCTTAAGATCCCGCTTGCCGATCATGACGAGGGGACGCTCGTTGTCGAGGATGCAACGCCGTACAAGGCGCGCAAGGTGGCGATCCTCAATGGTGCGCATACCGGTCTTTGCGCGCTTTCGCTCCTGGCCGGCGTCGAATCGGTCGGCGAGGCCGTCACGCAGCCGGCCGGCGCGAAATTCCTTGACCGGCTTCTCAACGAGGAAGTCATTCCTTTCCTGACCCTGCCCAAGGCGGAGCTGGAGGAGTTTGCCGCCGCGGTGCTGCGCCGGTTCCAGAACCCCTATATCCGCCATCTCTGGTACGACATCAGCCTGAACGGCATCGTCAAATACCAGACGCGCAATCTCGAACGTCTGCTGGCCTATGGTGAAAAGTTCGGCAAGCCCGCACCGCTGATGACGCTGTCGCTCGCCTCTTGGCTGGCTTTCTATCTGGGCCGATTCAAGGCCTCGGAAGCCTTCCCACCGCGTGATGCAGCCGAGGTGATTGAAAAGATCAAGGCGATCGGTGCGCTCGACAATGGTACGGCTGAGGGATTTGAGACCATGATAGCCGCCTATCTGCAGGAAACGAGCTTCTGGGGTCGGTCGATCGATACGCCGGAACTGCGGGCCAAGGTTGTCGAGGGGTTCCGCTATCTTACCGTTGAACCCTTCTCCTTTGCACGTCTGGACGCTTTTCTCGAACAAGCCTGAGGCCAACAAAATACGTGCCCCGATCCATCGGGGCACGTCCTCTACCGGTACAATCTTATTCAGCGATAAAATGGCGGCGGCGCGGTCGGGAGGGGCTGTCGCACCGCCCCGGGGTCGGCTCGAGGCCGGATGCCCCGTATCAGACTGGCAACGGGGATTGGAGTCCAGAAGCCTAGGAAACTCAGCCCGTTGAAGACGGGTTTCATCAGCACGATGGTACAGGCCGGTAGGTCGATATCTATGCGTATAGGGACGTGGCTCGGCCGAATTTGCGCATGTCGGTCCGTGTTATCTGAGCCGGCTGTTTCGTAAGAAAATGAACGCGACCTTCATCTCCCTATCTGAAAGGGCAGCGGATAGAGAGCGCCAAGGTACTGTTACAAAACAGCGACCTGCGATCAGCAATGTGTCGCTGGATCTTTCCTATGCGGATGCGAACTATTTCTGCAGAGCCTTCAAGAAGAAGGCCGGCATTTGGCCGACCGAATACAGTCAGCAATTCCAGAAGGCCTGCGTCGGCTAACCCGTCAGTCGGCTGATCTGTTCCTGTCCTTGGGGCAGATGCCTATGCAATCGTCTTCGACCGTGACGAAGGCCAGCCCGCCTTCTTCGAAAGCGCGTCGCAGCTGGGCTTCCGTCGAGCGGTGGACCTCGTGGCGGTCGCCTTCGTAGTCCCTGATCGTGCTGCGCGAAACGCCGGAGCGATCCGCCAGATCGCCTTGCGTCCAGTCGAGAAAGCCACGGCCGGCCCGACAGAGCGCTGGCGACAAAATCTTTGCCTGATCCGGTTGACCCATTGTTCCAAATTGCCCATATTGGTCAGAATCAATCATATATGGCAGTTTCGTCCGATTGGCTAGTGGGGCACCCCATTCCATGATAAAGGTCTGAAATGCCAAGAGAATGAAGGGATGGGACATTGGGATAACGCTTGCGCCGCACTTTCTTGTCCTGCTGCTGGCCCTGCCGTTTATCGGAAGTCTCCTTTCCGTACTGCTCCTGAACACGGCATCGACGGTCCTGCCGTCGCGACTGGCATCGCTGGTGGCTTTTGGCTGCCTCCTCATTGCCGTGCTTGCCTATCCGCAGGTGACCGATGGAAATGTCCTTCGGTACAACCTCGACTGGATCCCACAGCTCGGGCTGAACTTTTCGCTGCGTCTGGACGGGTTCGCCTGGATGTTCTGCGTCCTGATCACCGGCATCGGTTTTCTGGTCACCGTCTATGCCCGTTATTACATGTCCGAGGACGATCCCGTTCCGCGGTTCTTCTCCTTCTTTCTCGCCTTCATGGGCGCGATGCTCGGCATCGTTCTTTCGGGCAATGTCATCCTGCTTTCGATCTTCTGGGAGCTGACGAGCATCTCGTCCTTCCTGCTGATCAGCTATTGGAACAATTCGGCCGCGGCGCGCGATGGCGCCCGAATGGCCCTGACGATTACCGGTATCGGCGGGTTCTGTCTGCTGATCGGCCTGCTTCTGATCGGCAACATCGTCGGCAGTTATGATCTCGACAAGATCCTGGCATCGGGCGATCTCATTCGCGGCCATTCGCTCTATCTGCCGGCTCTGGTCTTTATTCTTCTCGGCACGCTGACGAAGAGCGCCCAGTTTCCGTTTCATTTCTGGCTGCCGAATGCGATGGCCGCGCCGACGCCGGTTTCTGCCTATCTTCACTCAGCAACCATGGTGAAGGCCGGGGTCTTCCTACTTGCCCGCCTGTCGCCGGCCCTGTCTGGAACCTATGAATGGTTCTTCATTCTGGGGGCGGCCGGTATCATCACGCTTCTGATCGGCGCGTTTTTCGCGATCTTCCAGCAGGACCTCAAGGGGCTTCTTGCCTATTCGACGATCAGCCATCTGGGGTTGATCACCACGCTGCTCAGTCTGGGAAGCCCGCTCGCAACGGTGGCGGCGATCTTCCACATGCTGAACCACGCAACGTTCAAGGCATCGCTGTTCATGGCCGCGGGGATCATCGACCACGAGACCGGGACGCGTGACATGCGGCGATTAAGCGGGCTGTTCCGCTACATGCCTTATACGGCGACGCTTGCGATGGTGGCGAGTGCGGCGATGGCGGGCGTTCCACTGCTTAACGGTTTCCTGTCGAAGGAGATGTTTTTCGCCGAGGCGATCGAGACACATGCGGATTCTGTCCTCGACATCGCTCTGCCTTATGTCGCGACGCTTGCCGGCGCTTTCAGCGTCGCCTATTCGCTGCGCTTCATCCATACGGTCTTTTTCGGCCCGTCGCCGACCAATCTGCCCAAGGATACGCCGCATGAGCCGCCGCGCTGGATGCGTTTTCCGATCGAACTGCTTGTCGTCATCTGCCTGGTCGTCGGGATTGCGCCGGCATTTTCAGTCGGGCCGTTTCTTCATACGGCAGTCGTCAGCGTGCTGGGCACGCAGACGCCGGAATACAGCCTTGCGATCTGGCACGGTTTCAACCTGCCGCTGATCATGAGCCTGATTGCGCTGGTCGGCGGTGCGGCGCTCTATTTCGTGCTGCGCCACTATCTTGCGACCTGCGAGGACGGTCCTCCGCTGATCCGGCGCCTGAGGGGGCAGCGTATATTCGAGCGCATTCTGGTCGAGGTTTCGTGGCGCTGGGCCCGCATGGCCGAACAGCGGCTCGGTACGCGCAACCTGCAGCCGCAACTGCGGTGGGTGGTCGTCACCGGCTTCCTGGCGGGCCTGCTGCCGCTTTGGCTTTCCGGCTTCGAGCCAAGGACTTTCGTCTTTTCGGGTGTCGACAAGGTTTTTGCCGGCATCTGGCTGGTCGGCATCTGCCTTGCGCTCGGTACGGCCTTTCTCGCCAAGTACCATCGGCTTGCGGCACTGGTCATGCTGGGCGGCATCGGCCTGATCGTCTGCATCACCTTCGTCTGGCTGTCGGCTCCCGATCTTGCAATCACCCAGTTGCTGGTCGAGATCGTGACCACCGTACTCATTCTGCTCGGCCTGCGATGGCTGCCAAAGCGGACGGAGAAGATGGATGAATCGGTGACGTTTCGTGCCCGCTTCCGGCGTTTCCGCGATCTGTTGATCGCGATCATCTGCGGTGTCGGCATGACCTTCATCGCCTATGCCGTGATGACCATGCCGGTGCCCGATGCCATCGCGACCTACTTCCTGGAAAATGCCTATACGGAAGGTGGCGGCCGCAACGTCGTCAACGTCATTCTCGTCGATTTCCGCGGTTTCGACACGCTCGGCGAAATCACCGTTCTCGGCATCGTCGCACTCACCGTCTTTGCGCTGCTGCGCCGTTTCCGTCCGGCGCCCGACACGATGGTCATGCCCGAGCAGCAACGAATCCAGAACCGGTTCGACGAAGAGCGGCCGGAGCGGAATGCGGGAGACACGGTGCGCGAATATCTGCTCGTGCCGTCGGTCATCATGCAGTGGATGTTCCCGGTCATCATCACGTTTGCCGTCTACATCTTCATGCGCGGGCATGATCTGCCGGGCGGCGGGTTCTCGGCCGGGCTGACGCTCTCGATCGCCTTCCTGCTGCAATATCTGGCGGGTGGGACGCGCTGGGCGGAAGATCGTATCCGCATACTGCCGCTATGGTGGATGGGGTTCGGCCTGTTGATCGCTACGCTTACCGGCATCGGTGCCTGGTTCCTGGGATATCCGTTCCTGACTTCGCATTCGCAGTATCTGACGCTGCCGCTGATCGGCAAGGTGCCGGCGGCGACGGCACTGCTCTTCGATCTCGGCGTCTTCCTGCTGGTCGTGGGATCGACGGTTCTGATCCTCGTCGCGCTGGCGCACCAGTCCATCCGTATCAATCGTATTCGCACCGTCGAAGCCGACAAGCCGAAGGAGAGCTAATGGAGATCATCCTTTCCATCGCCATCGGCGTGATGACCAGCTGCGGCGTGTGGCTGATCCTGCGTCCACGCACCTATCAGGTCATCATCGGCCTGTCGCTCCTCTCCTATGCGGTGAACCTGTTCATCTTCGGGGTCGGCGGTGTAAAGACCAATGTCCCGCCGATCCTGAGCGGGAACGGCGCAGATGGTGTTCTTGCGGATCCGGTACCGCAGGCGCTGGTGCTGACCGCGATCGTCATCGGATTTGCGACGACGGCGCTCTTCCTTGTCGTCCTGCTCGCCTCGCGCGGCCTTACCGGCACCGACCATGTGGACGGTAGAGGGGACAAGCGATGAACGGCTGGTCGCATCATCTGATCGTCGCGCCGATCCTCATCCCGGTTGTCGCAGCGGCAATCCTGCTGTTCATTGAGGAACGCCAGCGCGTGACAAAGGCGATGGTGAGCCTCGCCTCGGCGCTTCTGCTTCTGGCAGTCGCCTTTATCCTGTTTCGCATCGAAAGCGGGCCGAACGGATATGAGGGTGTCTATCTGCTCGGCAACTGGGCGGCGCCCTTCGGTGTCGTTCTGGTTCTCGACGGCCTGTCCGCCCTGATGCTGCTTCTGACGGCGCTGGTGGCGGTTGCGGCCCTCGTCTATTCGCTGGCGCGCTGGCATGGGATGGGGTCGCATTTCCATTCGATGTTCCAACTGCTTCTGATGGGCGTCAATGGTGCTTTCCTGACTGGCGACCTGTTCAATCTCTTCGTGTTCTTCGAGGTCATGCTGGCAGCGTCCTACGGTCTTCTGCTGCATGGTTCGGGCCAGCTGCGCGTCAAGGCGGGCCTGCATTACATTGCGGTCAACCTTGCGGCGGCATTGCTTTTCCTGATCGGCGTCAGCCTGATCTACGGCACGGCCGGTACGCTCAACATGGCCGATCTTGCCGCCCGTATCCCGGATATGGAAGCGGATCGCCGCATGCTGATGGAGGCCGGCGCCGGTGTGCTCGGCATCGCCTTTCTCATCAAGGCGGGCATGTGGCCGCTCTGCTTCTGGTTGCCCACCGCCTATAGCGCGGCAGCGGCCCCGGTCGCCGGCGTCTTTGCGATCCTCAGCAAGCTCGGCATCTATGTGATCCTGCGCCTGACCATGCTTCTATTCGACAGCGGGCCATCGGCCGGTTTCGGCTCCACGGTCCTGCTCTATGGCGGCATGGCCACGCTGATCTTCGGCACGATCGGTGTTCTCGCTTCGCAGGCTCTCGGCCGGCTCGCCGGTTTTTCGGTGCTCGTGTCATCCGGCACGCTGCTGATGGTTCTCGGCATCAATGACGGTGCGGTCTCCTCCGGCGCGCTGCTCTATCTCGTCAGCTCGACACTGACGATCAGCGCCTTCTTCATGCTGATCGAGCTTGTCGAACGCAGCCAGGATGCGGGCGCCAACGTTCTTGCCGTGACGATGGAAGCCTATGGCGACGCGGATGAGGACGAGCCCGAGGAAGGGGATGGCGTCACCATGCCCGGCACGATGGCGATTCTCGGCACCTGTTTTGCGATGTGCGGAATTCTTCTCTCGGGCCTGCCGCCGCTTTCCGGCTTCATCGCCAAGTTCGCCATGCTGTCGGCGATGATGGGCACCGGCGCGATCGGTGTTCCGCCGACCGCTGCCGTCTGGGCCCTGATCATTCTTGTCATCCTGTCCGGTGTCGCAGCGCTGATTTCGATGACGCGTGTCGGGATCCGCACGTTCTGGACCTCGCTGGAAGGCGTCGTCCCGCGGGTGCTCGTGATCGAGATCGTGCCCGTGATGTTCCTTCTCGGCATCACCCTGTTGCTGACGGTGCAGGCGAATTCGGCGATGCAGTATATGGACACGACGATCCGTACGCTCAGCAATCCGAGCCTCTATATCGACGCGGTGCGCAATGCGACGGTCGTGCCGGGTGTCGATAGCGACGCGGGGGAGGGCGACTGATGCTTCCCTATCCGATCCTGACGATCTCGCTGACCCTGATGTGGATGCTGCTCAACAGCTTTTCGCTCGGACATCTGATCCTCGGCGCGCTGGTGGCCGTGTTTGCCTCCTGGGCCATGGCGTCGCTCAGGCCGGACAAGCCGAAGCTGAAGAAGTGGTATCTTCTGCCCAAGCTGTTCTTCATCGTGCTCTACGACATTGCCCGCTCGAACCTTGCTGTCGCCTGGCTGATCGTCCGGGGCCGTACGGAGGGGCGCAAGGCCGGTTTCCTGACGATCCCACTCGAAATCGAGGATCGTACCGCGCTTGCGCTTCTGGCGATCATCCTCACAAGTACGCCCGGATCGGTCTGGATGGAGTATGATTCCTATGACGGTTCCATCCTCATGCATGTGCTCGACCTGAAGGACGAAGAGGATTGGATCGCAACGATCAAGGGCCGTTATGAGAAGCTGCTGATGGAGATATTCGCATGAGCGCCGTCATCATCTATACCGCAGTCGCAATTGCTCAATTCATGCTCGTCGTCGCCATGGCGATTGCCGCCGTGCGGATGTTTCGCGGGCCGCGGGCGCAGGATCGGATCATCGGTCTCGACACGATCTATATCAACGCAATGCTGCTGCTCGTGACATTCGGCATCGGCACGGGACGTGTGATCTATTTCGAGGCAGCGCTGGTGATCGGCCTGCTCGGCTTCGTTTCCACCGTGGCGCTGGCGAAATTCCTGATGCGCGGGGAGGTGATCGAATGATCTATCCTGCTGCAGATCTTTCCCTGCCTGTCGCGCTTGCCGTCGCATTCTTTCTGCTGGTCGGTGCGGCTCTCGCGCTGATCGGTGCGATCGGCTTCCTGCGCCTGCCGAGTTTTTACGAACGGCTCCATGCGCCGGCGCTCGGCACCAGCTGGGGGATCGGCGGGATCATGCTGGCCTCGATGATCTATTTCACCGCAGCTTCGTCCCGTCTTGTCATTCATGAAATCCTGATCGGCCTGTTCGTGACGGTCACCACGCCGGTCACTTTCATGCTTTTGGCGCGTGCCGCCCTTCACCGGGATCGTACGGCCCGCAGCCATGGCGTGCCACGCAAATATCCGATCGGCCCGGAAGAGCGCCCCCGCGAGGACATTTCGGACGAAGAATAGAATCGGAGAGGTCGCGCATTACGGGGCCGGGCTTAACAGCCATGGCCAGCTCGCCGCTTCCGGTGCTGGCCGCTTCATTCTTCCGATTTTTTAGAGAGCTTCCGCGGTCGCGGGAACCCTCTGATCCAGACGATGACGTCCGCAGACCAAAGGCTAAAGTTCGCGGTCGGCGATCTGCTGTTCGATGAGTTCGCGGGCAAGTTCATGCGTCCCGTCTTCATCGTCACCGGCAACTTCACTGATCTTGTCGATGGCGGAGAGGTAGATCTCTTTCTCCTCTTCCCCGGTCAGTACGCCCTTTTCGACCAATGCGTCGATCAGAGAGTAAAAGACCGCCGCCGAAGAAAGCGTCATAGCCTCAGACATAAGTCTGGCGGATTCGTAAGTCATGCCCGCACCTCAATTATCCGATTCAGAATACGCACTAAAGGGCGTCCGCGACATTGCTGTGACGTCTCCACTTATGGGAGTAATAACTCAGCGAGCGCTCTTATTTAATGAAAAGTGCCCATTTTTCGACTTTGAGCAAGCCAGAATGCCAAGCGAGGTTACGCGGTAAGGTTAATTCGATCATTTCAGCGGGTTGTGGGTATTAGAATACCTTAAAATACGGATGGCCCCAGAACGCACACGGCTTGTCCGGCGTCATCGCCGATCGGGAATGCGAGGACGGCCGTCCGCGGCTTCAGTTCCAGTAGGCGGCAGCTGTGAAATCGCGCTTCTGCAGGCCTTGCGAGGTCAGGTATGTGCGAGCGGCGCGGGCCTGATCCGCATATCCGGCAAACCAGACATGGGCGCCGTCGCAAAGCTCCAGGGCCTCCAACGCGGGTACTAAATCCGTAACGATCGAGACACGCTCATCGGCGGCGAGTTCGCACAGATCCTCGCGGCGGGCCTGGATGAATGCGCGAACCTTTCCGGGCGCTTCCTGCAGCATGCGGATGATGGCCGGCAGGGCCGTCTCGTCGCCGAAGAGGAAGAGATTGTTGCTGTCGGGGCACCCGCCGCCGCCAGGCCCGATGATGCCGATCGTCCTGCCGGTCGGATCTTCCGCAACCCAGGCGGATGTCGGGCTGCCTTTGTGTTCGAAGATGTCGAACTCGATCCAGTTCTGGCCATAAGCCACTGTGGTGTAGACCGGCCGGTGCAGCGCGTCGTCGCCTTCCGGCCAGACGGTGCGGCCTGATGCGGCGATACGCGGCCAGCAGGGCGGGCGGCCCTTGCGCGGAATGAGAAGGCGGAAATGGTAGCTGCCTCCCCCAAACCGTTCCGCGTCATGGCCTTCAAGCCGGACGCGGGTAAAACCCGGCGAGCGTCTGGTGACGGAGGCGACCTGCATCAGCGACATGCCGGGCGCAAGTGCGCCTTCGGCCACCTCATCCCATTTCGGGCAGAGAAGGCATTCCTCGAAAAGCTCGGTCAGGCTGCCCTGCAGGGTCTGCAACAGGCGGTGTTCCGGTGAGGAAATCTCGATCGTCACCCCGGTTTCATCCGGATAAAGCGTCGCCTTGGAATTCCAGACATGGAAGCAGAAGCCGGCCGCTTCCTGCGTCAGCGGCACTTCCCATTCGGCCGCACGTTTCTTCAGC
Organism: Hyphomicrobiales bacterium; assembly: GCA_900466875.1. Classification (GTDB taxonomy): domain Bacteria; phylum Pseudomonadota; class Alphaproteobacteria; order Rhizobiales; family Rhizobiaceae; genus Neorhizobium. Next base: position 11,145 of record UBNQ01000036.1, read on the forward strand.
GCATCGATTGCTGCGCCGTTGTCACGGGTTATGCGGCCTCGGGTCTGATGGAGCATGGCAACGGTCCGGAATATCTGTGTTCTTCCCGGACTAAAATCATTCATGACTTATGAAGTCAACTATTGTCGTCGCAAGCCTCTGCCTGCCATGATCTGGTGCGTCAGTGGTTATCGACCGTGACAGCGTGACGGACATCGATTGCGTTGCGATCGACACCGCGGAGCGATGCGCGGATGCGGCTTTTGCCGATTTCGATCACATGCCGCATCGCCGACATCGCCTTGGCCGGATCGCGCGAGGCGATGGCGTGGACGATCCGCAGGTGGTTGGTCGCCACCTCGTCGATCGTTTCCGGCGAAGCGGCGGGCGAGGAAAGCTGGAAGGAAATCGCCAGCGCTGCCTCGATCAGCGCACTTGCCGACCGCATGAACGGGTTTCCGGACATGCGGGCAATGGCAAGGTGGAATTCGAGATCCACCTGGGCGACGGATTCCGGCGTGTGGTTGAGATTGTCGAATTTGGCGGCAATCGCATAAAGCGCGACGATATCGTCGCTTGTGGCACGGGCAGCGGCTGCAGAGGCTGCGGCGGGTTCGAGCGCCAGACGGATTTCGGCCAGGTGTTCGATGAATTCGAAATCCAGCCCCGCTTCGAAACGCCAGCCGAGCACATCCGAATCGAAGAAATTCCAGGTTTCGCGCGGCAGGACGCGGGTGCCGACTTTTGCTTTTGCCTCGATCAGTCGCTTGGCTGACAGCGTCTTCATCGCCTCGCGCAGCACGGTGCGGGAGACGCCGAAACGGCCTGAAAGCTCCATGTCTCCGGGCAGGAGGGAGCCTTCCGGGATCTTTCCGGAGACGATACCGCGCCCGAGCTCGGCCACCACATGGGCGTGGTTGCCGCGCCGCTTCCGGCCGCTGATGGTCGTTTCCAGGAGACCCAAAATCACACTTCCTTCAATTGTCGCACTGCAAGTCGGCGGTCTGAATACCAGATGATGGTGCGCTGCAACACGATGAATACGAATAACAGGATGCCGATGACGATTTTCGTCCACCAGGAGGACAAGGTCCCGTCAAACACGATGTAGGTCTGGATCAATCCTTGCAGCAGGATGCCGATGAACGTGCCGGCGATCAGGCCGACGCCGCCGGTCAGAAGGGTGCCGCCGATGACGACCGCGGCGATCGCATCGAGTTCCACACCGACCGTCGCCAGGGAGTAACCGGAGGACGTATAGAGCGTGTAGACGATGCCGGCGAGGCCGGAGAGGAAGCCGGACAGGGCGTAGATACGGATCGTCGTCGCGCCCACCGGCACACCCATCAGCTCGGCCGACTGGATATTGCCGCCGATCGCATAGACATTGGCGCCGAAACGGGTGCGGGATGCGACGATTATGCCAACGGCAAACACGATGAGCATGACCATGGCTAGAAGCGTCAGCCGCCCGCCGCCGGGGAAGCGGATGTAGAAGCCGAGCATGGTGTCGATGAATTCATGGGTGATCGGCACCGATTGCGTCGAAACGAGATAGGCAGCACCTCTAGCGAGAAACATGCCGGCAAGCGTCACCACGAAGGGCGGTATGAGCAGATAACGGATCATCGCGCCCATCAGACAACCGAACAGGGTCGAAATGACCAGCGCTGCGAGGAAAGCGGTCAGCGGGTGGACGCCGAAGGAGCCGATCATGACGGCAACGAAGACGCTGGTAAACGCGATCACCGAGCCCACCGAAAGATCGATGCCGCCCGACAGGATTACGAAGGTCATGCCGACCGCGGCGATGCCGAGAAAGGCATTATCGGTCAAAAGATTGCCGATTACCCGCGTCGACAGCATGTTGGGAAACTGCAAGACGCAAAGCCCGTAGGCGATGACGAAGATCGCCAGCGTGGTGACGAAGGGCAGGTTGCGGGCGTGGATCATCGGGTCGCCTCCTTCGCACCATGGTTGAGCTTGTCACCCCGCCGGGTGGCCTTGATGAAGCCGAAGACGGTGGCTATGGCGGGCGATTGCAGTGTCAGCACCACGATGATGATGCCGGCCTTGATGATCAGGTTGAATTCCGGCGGAAAGCCCGAAACGAGAATGCCGGTATTGATCGACTGGATGATCAGCGCGCCGATCAGTGAGGCGGTGATCGAGAAACGGCCGCCATTGAGCGATGTGCCGCCGACGACGACGGCAAGAATCGCGTCGAGTTCCAGCCAGAGACCGGCATTGTTGGCGTCGGCGCCGCGGATGTCGGCGGTGACGATCATGCCAGCGATGGCGGCGCAGAGACCGGAAATGGCGTAGGCCGAGAACAGCAGGAAGCGGGCGCGCACGCCGGCAAGGCTTGCGGCGCGACGGTTGATGCCGGTCGCCTCGATCAGGAAACCGAGCGCGGTGCGGCGTATCAGCAGGCCGATGGCGAGCGCCGTTCCGACCCAGAGATAGATCGGGATCGGGATGCCGGCCAGGGCGCCTGAACCGAGTGCCGAAAACGTATCGTCGTTGAAGGTGAGGATCACGCCCTCGGTGATGAGCTGGGCAATGCCGCGGCCAGCCACCATCAGGATCAGGGTCGCGATAATCGGCTGGATATCGAGGACGGCGACGAGCACACCGTTCCACAATCCGCAGGCGATGCCGACGCCGAGGGATACCGCGATCACGACCGGGAGCGGATAACCGTCGCTGATCAGCGTCGCGGCAACAGCGCCGCAGATGGCGATCACCGCGCCGATCGAAAGGTCGATGCCGCGCGTTGCAATCACCAGTGTCATGCCGACGGTCAGGAGCGCGACAGGTGCTGCACGGACGAGAATGTCGATCAGGCTGCCGTAAAGCCGTCCGTTCTGGACGGATACCGTCAGGAAGCCGGGCGCAACGAGACTGATAACGCCGAGGATGATCGCCAGTGCGGCAAGCTGCGGTGCCAATCGGCGCAGGCGGCGGGTGAACCAGTTCATCACGCGGCCTCCGTTTCGCCGGTGCCGGCAATCGCCCGGATGATGCCGTCGGTGGTCAGATGACGACCGGAAAGTTCGGCCACGTGGCGGCGATCGGACAGGACGATGACGCGGTGCGCCACGGCGGTGAGTTCCTCCAGCTCAGAGGAAATGACAACCAGCGACATGCCTTGCGAACACAGTTTTTCGATCATTTTCAGGATTTCCGCATGGGCGCCGATATCGATGCCGCGTGTCGGTTCGTCGAGGATGAGCAGCCGGGGCTCGGTCACCAGCCAGCGGGCGAGGATCGCCTTCTGCTGGTTGCCGCCGGAGAGAAATTTTATCGGCCGTTCGCGGTCGGCGGGGCGGATGTCGAGCGACTTGATGAAGCTGTCGGCCAGCTCCCGCTTGTGGGAAGACGAGATCGGCCGCATCCAGCCACGCTGCGCTTGCAGCGCCAGCGCGATATTGTCCGCAACCGAAAGATCGCCGACGATACCGTCCGTCTTGCGTTCCTCCGGACAGAAACCGAAACGATTGGCGATCGCGGCTTCCGGCGAAGTGATGGCGACTTGCTCGCCGTCGATCGTGGCGGTGCCGCTGTCGGCGCGGTCGATGCCGAACAGCAGGAAGGCGGTTTCGCTGCGGCCCGAACCGAGCAGGCCCGCAATACCGACGACCTCGCCCGGCCTGATATCGAGATCGAAAGGTGCGACGCTGCCCTTCTTGCCGTAGTTCTGGAACTGAATGGACGGCGCGCCGCGGTCATCGATCGTTTCCGGCTCGGCCTGATGATCGCGGGTGATGTGCTGCAGCTCGCGGCCAAGCATCATCGAGATCAGATCCAGACGCGGCAGCTCGGAAATCGTGCGGCTTCCGACCAGTCGGCCGTTGCGCAGCACGGTGACGCGATCGGCGATCTCGTAAACCTGATCGAGGAAATGGGTGATGATGACGATGCCGACGCCGTCTTCGCGCAGCTGCCTCAGGACCGTGAACAGGCCTTTCACCTCATGCGCATCGAGGCTGGCCGTCGGTTCGTCGAGAACCAGAACCTTGCCGGAAAGATCGACGGCGCGGGCAATCGCGATGATCTGGCGGATGGCGACGGAAAAGGACGACAGCAGCGCATCGACATCGATATCGAGGCCGTATCGCTCAAGCAGAGTTTTGGACCGGTCGCGTATGGTGCGGCGGTCGATCATGCCGAAGCGGCGCGGCTGGCGGCCGAGAAACAGGTTTTCCGCGACCGTCAGATTCTCCAGAAGGTTGACCTCCTGATAGACGGTGCCGATGCCGAGCGCCTGTGCGGAAGCGACATCGTCCGGGGAAATCTCGTTACCTTCCAGATAGATCGTGCCACGGTCGCGGCGGTAGACACCGGTCAGGATCTTGATCAGGGTCGATTTGCCGGCGCCGTTTTCGCCGAGAAGGGCGTGGATTTCGCCGCCTTGAAGCGTGAAATCGACCTCGTCGAGAGCCGGAATGCCGAAAAAGGATTTGCCGATACCCCGGGCTTCCAGAAGAGCGTGTTGACCTGACAATGTCTTCATCCCGCATTCAGAGCATTTCCGCCTTTCCTCGAAACGCGAAACGGCTCTATCTCTTTGTTTCAGCGCAAATCCTGCCGCGAAAAACCGGTGCCCGGTGTTGCTGGAATTGCTCCAAAGGAACCGAAGCGGCAGTGTTGCCGCTTCGGTCGTTGATGACGTTCGCATCCTTGATGCGGACAGCGGGAGATCAGTAACCGAGACCTTTCTTCGCCTCGTAGATCTTCATCGGGTCGTCTTTCTGGGTGTAGAGCTTGGATTCCGTCTGGATCCACTTCTTCGGCTCTTTCTTGTCCTTGAGATACGCTTCGAGCGCATCGAAGGCAGGGCCGGCCATGTCCGGCGTCAGTTCGACCGTGGCGTTGGCTTCACCCTTGGCCATGGCCTGAAAGATGTCCGGCACGGCGTCGATCGAGACGATCTTGATGTCGGTGCCCGGCTTCAGGCCGGCTTCCTTGATCGCCTGGATAGCGCCGACGGCCATGTCATCGTTATGGGCGTAGACGGCGCAGATATCCTTGCCGCCGCCTTCGGCCTTGATGAAGCTCTCCATGACTTCCTTACCCTTGGTGCGGGTAAAGTCGCCGGTCTGAGAGCGGACGATCTTGATGTTGGACGCGGCCTTGATGCCTTCCTCAAAACCCTTCTTGCGGTTGATGGCCGGCGAAGAGCCGGTCGTGCCCTGAAGCTCGACAACCTTACAGTCCTTAGAGCCGACATCCTTGGCAAGCCATTCGCCAGCGACCTTGCCTTCGTAGACCTGATCGGAGGTAACGGCTGTCAGGAAAAGATCCTTCGGGCTGTCGATCTCGCGGTCGAGCAGAATGACCGGGATCTTTTCCTCCTTGGCTTCCTTCAGCACAGCATCCCAGCCGGTGGAAACGACCGGTGCGATCAGGATCGCATCGACGCCCTGGGCGATGAAGCCACGGATCGCCTTGATCTGGTTTTCCTGCTTCTGCTGGGCATCGGCAAATTTCAGCGTGATGCCACGCTTTTCGGCTTGCTGCTTGGTCAACGTCGTTTCGGCGGCGCGCCAACCGGATTCGGATCCGATCTGCGAGAAGCCGACTGTCAGTGATTGTGCGGAAACGCCGGATGCAAGAGTGGCAAAAATAGCGGCAGCGGTTGCCGCGAAGAGAGCTTTTTTCATCTTAATCCTCCCAGAGATGATGAAGCAAACTGGCGACTGAAGGATTGGCATATAATAGTACTTTTGCAACCCCCAATTTCGAAGCTTGCGCAAAAAGCGATCAAGCCTTCGGAATTTCTAGCAAATTTCGTGTATCACCGCATTCAATAGCCTAAAAATTGACCAATGCCGATTTACCTTTACGGAAAAAGACATTCTTGACATTCGCGGCGCAAATCCAATAGTCGTATTTTTGAAAGACGTCAGGTCTGCGATCTGATGGGAGGAAGGCATGGCCTGTGGAGGCGCCATGTCAGTTCAGACAAATTGGATGCGAAATCGATGCTGAGAATTCTGCAGATTGCTGATGATGCGGGCGCGATCAAGGTTGTTGCGTGGGAAGGCCAGGGTTCTGGCCGTATCGTCAATGGTGTCGCCTCGACCTATGATCTGGCGATGCAGGCGATTGCCAGCGGCCGCAGCCTTGCAGCGCAGATCGAAGCGCTCGGCTACGGTGCCGATATCGACGTAGAGGCTGCAGCACGCGAAGGCCGCGTCGGCCTGCCGATCTCGCATCCTGATCCCGCCCATTTCGTCGTTGCCGGCACGGGCCTGACGCATCTCGGTTCGGCCGATGGTCGCGACAAGATGCACAAGGCTGCCCAGGCCGAAGACAAGCCGACCGATTCCATGCGCATGTTCCTGTCTGGTGTAGAGGGCGGCAAGCCTGCCCCCGGCCGGGTCGGCGCGCAGCCGGAATGGTTCTACAAGGGCAATGGCTCGCAGCTTAAATCCACCGGTTCGGATCTCGAGTCTCCTTCCTTCGCTCTCGATGGCGGCGAAGAGCCGGAACTTGCGGGGATCTATCTCATCGGCCCGGACGGAACGCCTTTTCGCGTCGGTTTCTGTCTTGCCAACGAGTTCTCCGATCACGTGACCGAGAAGGGCAACTATCTCTGGCTTGCCCATTCCAAGCTGCGTCAGGCATCGCTTGGACCGGAACTTCTGGTCGGTGATCTGCCGGATCATGTCGAAGGCACTTCGCGCATCCGTCGCGGCAGCGAAGTGATCTTCGAAAAGCCTTTCCTGTCGGGCGAGGCCAACATGTCGCACTCGATCGCGAATCTCGAATACCATAACTTCAAATACGACATCTTCCGCGCGCCGGGCGACCTGCACGTTCATTTCTTCGGCACTGCCACGCTGTCCGTTTCACACGGCATCAAGACCGAAGAAGGTGATGTGTTTGAGATCGATGCTGCGCCCTTCAAGCTGCCGCTCGTCAACCGTCTGACCGTCGCCGCGGCGATGTCAGTTGACGTGCGCAAGCTTTAAGGAAAATTGACATGAGCAAAATTCGTCTCGGCATCGTCGGACTTGGAAAGATCGCCAGAGATCAGCATCTCGGTGCGATCGAAGCGACCGACGGTATCGAACTGACGGCTGTCGCCAGCCGCAACGCCAAGCTGGATGGCGTGCACTGCTTCCACGACATCGATGCCATGCTGGCCTCCGGCGTCGAACTGGATGCGATTTCTCTCTGCACACCGCCGCAGGGCCGCTTCGCCCAGGCCAAGGCGGCGATCGAGGCCGGCAAGCATGTGATGCTTGAAAAGCCGCCGGGCGCGACGCTGTCGGAGGTCTTCGCGCTGGAAAAGCTGGCGAACTCCAAGGGACTGACTTTGTTTGCCACGTGGCACTCGCGCGGAGCCGCAGGCGTTGAGCCGGCGCGGGCACTGCTTGCCAAGCGCAAGCTCAAAAGCGCTTCGGTTTCCTGGAAAGAAGACGTGCGTCACTGGCATCCGGGCCAGGCCTGGATTTGGGAGCCGGGTGGTCTCGGCGTGTTCGATCCGGGCATTAATGCGCTTTCGATCGTTACCCGCATCATGCCGGAGACGTTCCATCTCACCCATTCGGACCTGACCATCCCATCCAATCGCGCCGCACCGATCGCCGCCAACCTGACGTTCGAAACCGCGTCCGGCCTGCCGATTACGGCTGAGTTCGACTGGCGCCAGACCGGCCCGCAGACCTGGGACATCAGCGTCTACACGGAAGACGGCTCGGTCGTGCTGACCCATGGCGGCAGCCGCCTGATCGTCGATGGCGAGGCGCAGATCGTCGAGGAAGATCGCGAATACCGCAATCTCTATCGGGATTTCGTCGCGCTCGTCTCCAAGGGCGAGAGCGATACCGATTTTTCGCCGCTGGTGCATGTGGCCGATGCCTTCATGCTGGGCCGGCGCATCGAAACTGAAGCATTCGAGGACTGACAATGGCAGATCACGGCAAAACCCCGTCCACCGGAATTGCAACTACGGGTGCGCGCAAACTTCGCTCGCGCGCCTGGTTCGACAATCCCGACAATGTCGACATGACGGCGCTCTATCTGGAGCGCTACATGAATTTCGGCCTGAGCCAAGCCGAGTTGCAGTCCGACCGTCCGATCATCGGCATTGCGCAGACCGGTTCCGACCTGTCGCCCTGCAATCGCCATCACCTTGAACTGGCCAACCGCCTGCGTGAAGGCATTCGTGAAGCCGGCGGCATCGCGATCGAATTCCCGGTTCATCCGATCCAGGAAACCGGCAAGCGCCCGACTGCCGGTCTCGATCGCAACCTTGCCTATCTCGGCCTCGTCGAAGTTCTGTATGGCTACCCGCTCGACGGCGTCGTGCTGACGATCGGTTGCGACAAGACCACGCCAGCCTGTCTTATGGCGGCGGCCACCGTGAACATTCCGTCGATTGCCCTTTCCGTTGGTCCGATGCTGAACGGCTGGTTCCGTGGCGAGCGCACCGGTTCTGGCACGATCGTCTGGAAGGCGCGCGAACTTCTGGCCAAGGGCGAAATCGACTACGCCGGCTTCGTCAAGCTGGTTGCTTCGTCGGCTCCGTCGACCGGTTATTGCAACACGATGGGTACGGCGACCACGATGAACTCGCTTGCCGAAGCGCTCGGCATGCAGCTTCCGGGTTCAGCCGCCATTCCGGCACCATACCGTGACCGCCAGGAAGTCTCCTATCTGACCGGCCTGCGCATCGTCGAAATGGTCAAGGAAGACCTGAAGCCGTCCGACATCCTGACCAAGGACGCCTTCGTTAACGCCATCCGTGTCAACTCAGCGATCGGCGGCTCGACCAATGCGCCGATCCATTTGAACGCGCTTGCCCGCCATATCGGCGTGGAACTGACGGTCGACGACTGGCAGACCTATGGCGAGGAAGTTCCGCTTCTCGTCAACCTGCAGCCGGCCGGTGAATATCTCGGCGAAGACTATTATCATGCCGGCGGCGTTCCGGCCGTCGTCAACCAGCTGATGGGCCAGGGCCTGATCAACGAGGACGCGATCACGGTCAACGGCAAGACGATCGGTGAGAACTGTCGCGGGGCGATCATCGAGGATGACAAGGTCATCAAGCGCTATGACGAACCTCTGAAGGCGCGAGCCGGCTTCCGCGTGTTGCGCGGCAACCTGTTCTCGTCGGCGATCATGAAGACCAGCGTCATCTCGCCGGAGTTCCGCGAACGCTACCTGTCGAACCCGAACGACCCGGAAGCCTTTGAAGGCAATGCCGTGGTGTTCGACGGTCCGGAGGATTACCATCACCGCATCGACGATCCGTCGCTCGGCATCGATGAGCACACGGTCCTTTTCATGCGCGGTGCCGGTCCGATCGGTTATCCGGGGGCGGCGGAAGTCGTCAACATGCGTGCGCCGGATTACCTGCTCAAGCGGGGCATCAGCTCGCTCGCCTGCATCGGCGACGGTCGCCAGTCCGGCACGTCCGGAAGCCCGTCGATCCTCAACGCTTCGCCTGAAGCGGCAGCCGGGGGTGGTCTTGCCCTTTTGAAAACAGGCGACCGGGTGCGTATCGATCTGGGCCGCGGCGAAGCGAATATCCTGATTTCGGACGACGAGCTGAATGCGCGCCGCGGCGCGCTGGAGGCCAGTGGCGGCTATCAGTATCCCAAGCATCAGACGCCCTGGCAGGAGATCCAGCGCGGCATCGTCGGACAGATGGAGACAGGTGCGGTTCTTGAGCCGGCTGTCAAATACCAGCGCATTGCGCAGACCGAAGGTCTGCCGCGCGACAATCACTGACCTTTAAAGGCAGACGTCCTTTTCAGGTCGTGAGGGAGGCGAGGAGCCACCCTAAATCAACTCGGCGGCTCGTTGTGGGCCGCCGTTACGGAGGAGTGTACAATGAAATTACTTAAATTGCTTACTTCTGCGGCGATCCTGGCCTCCATGGCCTTCGCTGCTCCGGCCTTCTCGCAGGACAAGGGCCTTGTCGGCGTTGCCATGCCGACCAAGTCTTCCGCCCGCTGGATCGCCGACGGCGACAACATGATCAAGGTGCTCAAGGAGCGCGGTTACCAGACCGATCTCCAGTACGCTGAAGACGACATCCCGAACCAGCTGTCGCAGATCGAAAACATGATCACCAAGGGCGCAAAGGTCCTCGTGGTCGCCTCGATCGACGGCACGACGCTTTCCGACGTTCTCGCACAGGCCCACACGGCCGGCATCAAGGTCATCGCCTATGACCGCCTGATCCGCGACACCCCGAATGTCGATTATTACGCAACCTTCGACAATTTCCAGGTCGGCGTTCTGCAGGCGACCACGCTGGTCAAGGCTCTCAAGGCCGACACCGAAAAGGGTCCGTTCAACATCGAGCTTTTCGGTGGTTCGCCGGACGACAACAACGCCTACTTCTTCTATGACGGCGCCATGAGCGTTCTGCAGCCGCTGATCGACAAGGGCACCCTCGTCGTCGGTTCCGGCCAGACCGGCATGGACAAGGTCGCAACCCTTCGCTGGGATCCCGCTACAGCTCAGGCCCGTATGGACGCCATCCTGTCCTCGACCTATTCCGACAAGAAGCTGAACGCCGTTCTGTCTCCTTATGACGGCCTGTCGATCGGCATCCTGTCGTCGGTCAAGGGCGTCGGTTACGGTTCCGGCGACATGCCTATGCCGTTCGTTTCCGGTCAGGACGCCGAAGTTCCTTCGGTCAAGTCGATCATTGCCGGCGAACAGTATTCGACCATCTTCAAGGACACCCGCGACCTCGCCAAGGTCACCGTCGACATGGTCGATGCCGTCATGAGCGGCAAGGAGCCTGAGGTCAACGACACCAAGACCTACAATAACGGTAACAAGGTCGTTCCGTCCTACCTTCTGAAGCCGGTTGCCATCGACAAGACCAATGTCGATGTTCTGGTCAAGAGCGGTTACTACACCGAAGCACAGATCAAGTAATCATCCAGGCCGCGCGGCGACCTGCCGCGCGGCTTTTTCATATTGGGAGTCGTCATGCTTGATCCCGTATTATCCGCGGCGGAAAAGCCGCCCATTCTCGAAATGCGGGGCATTTCGAAAAGTTTCGGCGCCGTGAAGGCGCTTTCGGATGTCAGCTTCACCGTCAGGGAAGGCGAGATTCATGCTCTCGTCGGCGAAAACGGTGCCGGCAAGTCGACGTTGATGAAGGTTCTCTCGGGTGTCTACCCGCATGGATCCTACGAGGGGTCGATCCTTTTCGACGGCGAAGAGCGCCATTTCCGCGACATCAACGATTCCGAAAAGCTCGGCATCATCATCATTCACCAGGAGCTTGCGCTCATCCCGTTGATGTCGATTGCCGAGAACATCTTTCTCGCCAACGGGCCATCGAAATTCGGCGTGATCGACCGTGATACCCGCTATGTTCGTACCAAGGAATTGCTGGCCAAGGTCGGCCTGACCGAAGCGCCGGAAACGCTGATCACCAATCTGGGTGTCGGCAAGCAGCAGCTCGTGGAAATCGCCAAGGCGCTGTCGAAGGATGTGCGCCTGCTGATCCTCGACGAACCGACTGCGTCGCTCAACGAGACGGACAGCGCGGCCCTGCTTGAACTGCTGAAAGAGTTCCGCCGGCACGGCATCACTTCGATCATGATCAGCCACAAGCTGAACGAGATCACCGAAGTCGCCGATCGCATCACCGTTCTGCGCGACGGCCGCACGGTCGGCACGCTCGATTGCCATGAAGGCGCGGTCGACGAGGACGAAATCGTGCGCCGCATGGTGGATCGCGATCTCGAAAGCCGTTACCCGGCTCGCGTATCCAAGATCGGTGACGTGATTTTCGAAGTCGAGAACTGGTCGGTCTATCATCCTCAGCATTCGCACCGGCAGATGGTCAAGAATGTCTCGATGAAGGTCCGCGCCGGCGAAGTCGTCGGTATTTCGGGCCTGATGGGTGCCGGGCGCACCGAGTTCGCGATGAGCGTTTTCGGCCGTGCCTATGGTCGCGACATCACCGGAACCGTGAAGATCCACGGGAAGGAAGCCGACACGTCGAACGTCCACCGGGCGATCAAGGCGGGCCTGGCTTACGTTACCGAAGACCGCAAGCAGCTTGGGCTGATTCTTGCCGAAGACATCCGCAAGAATATCTCGCTCGCGCATCTCGGCGGCGTCGCATCCAGCGGTGTCATCGATGACATCAAGGAAATGAAGGTGGCGCAGGAATTCCGCACCCGCATGCGGATCCGCAGCCACAACGTCTATCAGGAAACCGGAAAACTTTCCGGCGGCAACCAGCAGAAGGTGGTTCTGTCGAAATGGCTGTTTACCGGCCCGGACATCCTGATCCTCGACGAACCGACGCGCGGTATCGATGTCGGCGCGAAATACGAAATCTATTCCATCATCAACGAACTTGCGGATGCCGGTAAGGCCGTCGTCGTGATTTCGTCGGAAATGCCCGAGCTCATCGGCACTTGCGACAGGATCATGGTGATGCACGAGGGAGAATTCGTCGGCGAAGTGGCCGGCGAAGAGGCCACGCAGGAAAATATCATGCGCGCCATCATGCGCCGCAAAGGGAGATAACCCATGAGCACCCCACAGGAAGCAGTTGTGGCTCCGAAAGCGGGCACCGGTTTCTGGAAGGATAACCTTCGCGACTACGGCATGCTGATCTCGCTGGTCGTCATCGTCATCTTCTTCCAGATCGCAACAGGCGGCATTCTTCTGAGGCCGCTGAACGTCACGAACATCGTGCTGCAGAACAGCTATATCGTCATCATGGCGCTCGGCATGCTGATGGTGATCGTGACCGGGCACATTGACCTGTCGGTCGGCTCCGTTGCCGGTTTCATCGGCGGCCTTGCCGGTCTGCTGATGGTCAGCTGGGGCGTTAACCTCGCAGCCGCGATCGTCATCTGCCTTGCGGTCGGTGGCATTATCGGCGGTATCCAGGGTTATTTCGTCGCCTATTTCAAGATACCGTCCTTCATCGTCACGCTTGCCGGTATGCTGGTGTTTCGCGGTTTCATGATCGCCATTCTCGGAAGCCAGGCAATCGGTCCGTTCCCGCCGATCTTCCAGAAGCTTTCTTCGGGTTATGTGCTGGAACTGATCTCCTCGGAGGGCGGGCTTTACGTCACGTCGTTCATCATCGGCCTGATCCTTGCCGTGCTGATGGTCTGGCAGAACTTCCGCAGCCGCGCACGCCGCGTGCTACACGGCGTCGAGAGCGAACCGATGGCCTTCTTCATCGGCAAGAACGTCGTTGTCTTTGCCGCGATCGCCTTTGTCGCCTATCTGATCTCCTCGCATCGTGGCCTGCCGAACGTGCTGATCATCATGGCGGTGCTGATCGTCGCCTACGGGTTCTTCACCAATCGCACCATCCTCGGCCGGCAGATCTATGCCGTCGGCGGCAATGCACGTGCGGCGGAGCTGTCGGGCATCAAGACGACGCGTCTGGTGTTCTGGACCTTCGTCAACATGGGTGTGCTGGCAGCACTTGCCGGTCTCGTCGTCGCGGCGCGCCTCAACAGCGCCACGCCGAAGGCCGGTACCGGCTTCGAACTCGACGTCATCGCGGCCTGCTTCATCGGCGGTGCGTCTGCCTATGGCGGCGTCGGCAAGGTGACGGGTGCCGTCATCGGCGCCTTCCTGATGGGCGTGATGAACAACGGCATGTCCATCCTCGGCATCGGCATCGATTACCAGCAGGTGATCAAGGGGCTGGTTCTGCTCGGCGCGGTTTGCGTCGACGTCTACAACCAGCGCCGATAGGCCGTGTGATATCTCGATAATAAGGGGCACTTCGGTGCCCCTTATTTTTTGGTGCCGCCTATGCCGCGACGTCATCCTCGGGCTTGTCCCGAGCATCTGCGAGGCTTCGATAAACTGCCATGTGATTAAATCCTCGGCACAAGGCCGAGGATGACGGCAGAGAATTCGTTCAGCCTCTCGCGAACATCGGCCCGCCCTTGTGAGCGGGGAACGCGTAGCCGTTGATCATCACCAGATCGATATCTCCCGGACGAGCTGCTATGCCTTCGGCGAGTAGCGCCTCACCCGCTGCGACCATGGCGGCCAACATCCGTTCCTGTATTTCATCTTTCGAAAAGACGCGTGGTTTGATGCCCTTCTTCGACCTTTCAGCCTCGATGATTGCCGTGACGTCGGGATCGACGGTCCGCTTACCATCGGGATAGGCGTACCAACCGCGGCCCGATTTCTGTCCCATTCGCCCGGCCTCGCACAGCCTGTCGGCTATCTCGACATACTGTTCTGACGGATCGCGCGCTGCTTCCTGGCGTTTGCGGCGGGCCCAGGCGATTTCGAGACCGGCCATGTCGTAGACAGCGAACAGACCCATCGGAAAACCGTAGTCCTCCAGCGCCGCATCGATCTCGTGCGGCAGGGCGCCGTCCTCCAGCAGGAATTCGGCCTCGCGGCGATAGGCGGAAAAGATGCGGTTGCCGATAAAACCTTCGGTGACGCCTGTCACAATCGGCAGCTTTTTCAGTTTCTTCGCGACCGCCAGTCCGGTTGCCAGCACATTCGGCGCGGTTTTCCTGCAACGAACGATTTCGAGAAGTCGCATGACATGCGCCGGGGAGAAGAAATGCAGGCCAAGCACCCGATGCGGATGGGCTGTTGAGGCCGCAATCTCGTCCGGGTTCAGGTAGCTCGTATTGGTGGCGAGAATGGCATCCGGGCGGATCACCTTGTCGAGGCGGCGGAACAGCTCGATCTTCACATCCAGATCGTCGAATACGGCTTCAATGACGAGATCGCAGGGCGCTAGATCGGCGTCCGAAGCGGTCACGAACAGGCGGGATTTCTGGGCATGGAGGCCGCTCTGGTCGAGACGGCCGGCGGCAAGGTTGCGCTCCAGCAGACCAAGAATGCGTTCGCGGCCTGTCTCGGCGGCTTCCTGCGTCTGATCGAGGCCGATCACGGTATAGCCGGCCGCCAAAGCCGCAACGGCGATGCCGCTGCCCATCAGACCGAGGCCGCAGATGCCGATCGTCGTCACCGGGCGAGGGTCTATCCCCTGCAGTTCTTCGACCTTGGAGGCCTCGCGCTCTGCGAAAAAGACATGCCGTAATGCTGCCGCTTCCGGGCTGTCGCGTAATGCGAGGAATGTAGCACGCTCGTCGGCCAGGCCCCTGTCGAAGGGGCGGATGGATGAGGCGACGAGCCTCACGGCCTCTGCCGGTGCCCTTTGTCCGCGCGCCTTTGCGAGGAGCCTTGCCGAAATCTTCTCGATCTCGACGGGATCGGCTGCTTCAACGGTTAGCCCGCCCGTGCGCCTGAGCGGACTGACCGACAGTATTTTCGCAGCCTTGACCGCAGTCTCGACGAGATCGCTTTCAGCCAATTCGTCGATGATGCCGAGCGACAGGGCTTCACCGGCTTTGATTAGGCGACCACTTACGATCATATCGAGGGCTGCGGGGATGCCGGTCAAGCGCGGCAGGCGCTGGGTGCCACCGGCGCCCGGCACGATGCCGAGTTTCACCTCGGGCAGACCGACCTGTGCTGCCGGGGAGGCGATGCGGTGATGACAGGCGAGCGCCAGTTCCAGCCCGCCGCCGAGCGCCGCGCCATTCAGCACGGCCACGACCGGCTTCGACAGGGCTTCGATCCTGTCGATCACGTGTGGCAGGGTCGGTTCGGCAACCGGCTTGCCGAACTCGCGGATGTCGGCTCCGCCGATGAACGTCTTGCCTGCACCGGTGATGACGAGGCCCAGGATGCCGGGTGTCGTTTCAGCATGTATCAGCGCCTTTTCCAGCCCACCCCGCACATCCGCCGACAGGGCGTTGACCTGCGGATTGTCGATGGTGACGACCAGAACGCCGTCGCGGGTTGTTGCGGAAACCGTGGCGGAAAAGGTCGTCACTTCGCTCATGGTCTTACTCCGGAACGACGGCGGTCGCCTGAATCTCGATCTTGGCGCGGTCTTCAACGAGCGCTACCACCTGCATGGCGGCCATGGCCGGAAAATGCTTGCCGATCACTTCGCGATAGGCCTGGCCGATGCCCTTCAGGTTGCCGAGATATTCGGCCTTGTCGGTGAAATACCAGGTCATGGTGGTGATGTGTTCAGGCTTGGCGCCGCCTGCGGCCAGCACCGCCACGATGTTTTCGAGCGTCTGCTTGACCTGACCGACGAAATCGTCGGTTTCGAACCGGCACTCGGCATTCCATCCGATCTGCCCGCCAACGAAGATCTGGCGGCCGGTGGCGGAGACGCCGTTGGCGTAACCGATCGGTTTGGCCCAGCCTTCAGGCTGCAGAATGGTGTGCATCTTCGTTCTCCAAATGCTGTGTCAGCGCGGCGCGCAGATCATCCGGCCAGGGGCAGGCCTTGTTTGTTTCGTGAGAGGTGAGGACGAGCCTTTGCCGGGCCGTCCAGAGCAGGCGGTCACCCACGCGGACTTCGTGCTCGAGATCGAGCGAACTGTTGCCGAGCCTTGCGACCTTGAGGGTGAAATCCATCCGGTCGCCGTGGAAGCCGGGATTGGCGAAGGTGAGATCCAGCGTCACGGTGGGAAAGCCGAGCTTTCGCTCGTTGATCATTTCGGGCCACGGGAAGCCGAGGCTTTCGAAGAATTCCTCGTAAACCCCGACCATGATGTGCAGATAGGATGGGAAATAGGCGATGCCGGAGGGATCGCAATCTCCAAAGCTTAGCCGGCGCGTTGTCGTGTAAGCCATGGTCACGCCTTCAACAATTCGCGGGCGATGATGAGTTTCTGCACCTCGGTCGCGCCTTCATAGATGCGCAAAGCCCGGATTTCCCGGTAGAGGCTTTCGGTGATCTCGCCGACGCGCACGCCGCGGCCGCCGAACATTTGCACGGCGCGGTCGATCACCTTCTGGGCGTTTTCGGAGGCTACCATCTTTGCCATCGCCGCTTCCTTGGTGGTCGGCAGGCCCTGCACGTCGCGACGCCAGGCGGCGCGGTAGGTCAGCAGTGCCGCGGCATCGATCTCGGCGGCCATGTCGCCCAGTGCGGCCTGCGTCAGTTGCAGGTCGGACAGCGTGTTGCCGAAGATTTTTCGCGATCTTGCATGGGCCAGAGCCTCGTCCAGCGCGCGTTTGGCAAAGCCCACCGCTGCGGCCGCGACGGAAGCGCGAAAGATGTCGAGGGTGCGCATGGCGATCTTGAAACCTTCGCCGGGGGCGCCGAGCAGGCGCGAGGCCGGGATGCGGCAATTGTCGAAACGGATCGTCGCCAGCGGATGCGGGGCAATCACGTCGATCCGCTCGGCGATGGAAAAACCGGGATCATCGGCAAAGACGACAAAGGCGGAGATGCCGCGTGTGCCGGGCGCTTCGCCGGTGCGGGCAAAGACCGTGTAGACATCGGCAATGCCGCCATTGGAAATCCAGGTCTTTTCGCCGTCAAGAACGTAGTGATCGCCATCCTTTCGCGCGGCACAGGCCATCGCGGCCACATCCGAGCCGGCATCCTTTTCCGAGAGTGCAAAGGCTGCGATCCATTCGCCGGATGTGGCTTTCGGCAGGACCGTGACGCGCAACTGTTCCGAACCGGAAAGGCCGATCGCGCCGGTGCCTAAACCCTGCATGGCAAAGGCGAAATCGGCCAATCCGTCATTCCAGGCCAATGTTTCCCGGGTCAGGCAGGCGGCGCGGCTGTCGATCGGTTGCCTGCCGCCTGCACCGGTTGCGGCATCGAGCAGGCCCGCCTCGCCAAGTGCCCTGACGAGTGTCCGGCAGGCCTTGTCCGTGTCGGAGTGATCGACGTATGCGAGCGCGCCTGATGCGGCGAAGGCATCCAGCTTTTTCGCCAGCGCCCTGTGGCTTTCGTCGAAAAACGGCCAGTCGAGAAAATCCCGGCTCGGGCCGGCAAGGGTGGTCGAGGCTGCCATCAGTTGCCCTCGAAAACCGGTTTGCGCTTCTCGGCAAAGGCTTCAAAAGCGCGGCGGAAATCCTGCGTCGCCATGCAGATCGCCTGCGCCTGGGCTTCACTCTCGATCATCTCGTCGAGACCCATGGCCCATTCCTGGTTCAGCATGGTTTTTGTCATCGTGTGGGCAAACCAAGGGCCATCGGCCAGCGAATGCGCCAGCTTCAGTGCTTCGGCTTCGAGGGTCTCCGCGGCGTGGAGAGCGTTGTAAAAACCCCAGGCGTGCCCCTCATCGGCCGTCATAGAGCGGCCGGTGAAGAGAAGTTCGGCGGCGCGGCCCTGGCCGATGATGCGCGGCAGGATCCCGCAGGCGCCCATATCTGCACCGGCGAGACCGACGCGGGTGAAGAGGAAGGCGGTTTTCGCTTCAGGCGTTGCAAGCCTCAGGTCCGATGCCATGGCGAGGATCGCGCCGGCACCGGCACAGATGCCGTCGACGGAAGCGACGATCGGCTGCGGGCATTTCTTCATCGCCTTGACCAGATCGCCGGTCATGCGGGTGAAGGCCAGAAGCTCGGGCATCGGCATTTTCGTCAGCGGCTCGATGATCTCGAAGACGTCGCCGCCGGAAGAGAAATTGCCGCCGGCACCGGTCAGCACAATGGCGCGGATATCGGACGCATAGGCCAGATCGCGAAAAAGGTCACGCAGTTCGGCGTAGCTTTCGAAGGTCAGCGGGTTCTTGCGCTCAGGCCGGTTGAGCCGGATCGTGCCGACGCGGCCGTCTTCGCTCACCTCCCAGACAAAATGCCGGGTCTGGTGATCGCGGAAGCTGCGCTCCGTCAGTTTGCTCATGCCGTCTCCTCTCCCAGTCTCCATCAGCCGCCGAGAAATGCGGCCGATGTCGATGCATTCTTGTCAATCGTTGGCCGCTGGCGGCAGGAAATCCACGTCGTGGGCGGCCGAGAGCCTGACGATCTCGTCCACGTCGGTCTTTTCGTTCAACTCGATGAACAGGTCTTCGAGCCTTCCGGCCGGCGAAACCCAGAAGAGTGCGCGGCAGGGCTTGTCGGACTTGTTGAAATAGCCATGCGGCACGCCGCGCGGCATGCGAACCAGATCACCCGCCTTGGCTTTGCTCCACTCACCATCGAGCTTGAGATCCAGCTCGCCTTCCTGGACAAGGATGAATTCGTCCTGGTTCGGATGGATATGCACCGGCACGAACTGGCCCGGTGCGCTGTTGGTCTCGAAAGCGAAAGTGTCGTCACAGACCGCTTTGGGAAAATAGACCTGCCCCAGGATGTTCCATTTCACATCGTTGTAGCCGGTACCGTTCTCGGTAATGCCTTTCTGCAGTTCCATATGCTACTCCCCGTTCTCCTTGGATCACATCGGTTCAGCCCGCCATGATTTCTCCGCCGGCCACCACGATGGACTGGCCGGTTACTGATGAAGCGCCGGGAGAAGCGAGCCAGAGGACCGCATCGGCGACTTCCTCCGGCTTGACCAATCGACCCTGCGGATTGGATCTGGTGAATTCACCCAACGCCTGCTCCTCGGTGCGGCCTGTCTTGGCAACGATTTCAGCTATGGAGCGCGAAATGATCGGGGTATCGGTGAAGCCGGGGCATACCGCATTGACGGTGATGCCCTTCCTCACCAGCTCCAATGCGAGCGCGCGGGTCAGGCCGATCACGCCGTGCTTTGCGGCACAATAGGCGGCAACATAGGCATAACCCTTGAGGCCTGCCGTCGAGGCCAGATTGATGATGCGCGCGCCTTCGCCATAGGCTTTCAGATCGGGCAGAACCGCCTGTGTGACGTTGAAGACGCCGTTGAGGTCAACATCGATGATCTGCGACCAGAGGTCGGGGGGGGTCTTTTCGAATGGCGTGCTCGGTGCTTCGCCGGCATTGTTGACCAAGATATTGACTGGCCCGAAGGTTTTTCGCGCCTCTGCCAATCCCGCATCGATGGCTGCGCGGTCAGTAACGTCGAAGCCGTCAGCTACAAAGCTGTTTTCGCTGCCGATTTCGCGGGCCAGCTTTTCCAGCGGTTCGCGGCGGCGGCCGGCAAGCGTGATGCGCGCACCTTCGGAGCTGAGCGCGCGCGCGATAGCCACGCCGATGCCGCTTCCCGCACCGGTTACCAGAGCGTGCCGTCCCTTGAGCTTACCGTCTGTCGCCATTCACCCGTTCCTCACTTGGCCGATGCTGCGGCCGCACGAGCCAGGCCCGTTTCATATTGCAGCTTGCCGGACTGATATTGTTTCGGCCACGCAATGCCGGTCAGGCCGATCTTTGCCGCTTCATGCAGTACCCAGGCGGGATCGGCCAGATGCGGACGGGCGACGGCGCAGAGATCGGCACGACCGGCGGCGATGATCGAATTTGCCTGATCGGCCTCTGAAATCGCACCGACGGCAATCGTCGGAATGCCGATCTCGTTGCGGATCTTGTCGGAAAACGGCGTCTGGAACAGGCGGCCATAGACCGGCTTTTCCTCCTTGGAGACCTGGCCGGAAGAGCAGTCGATCAGGTCGGCACCCGCCTGCTTGAACATCTTTGCAAAGATCGCCGCATCATCCGGCGTGTTGCCGCCATCGGCCCAGTCGTGGCAGGAGAGGCGGACCGAGATCGGCTTGTCTGCCGGCCAGACCGCGCGGATTGCCGCAAATACTTCCAGCGGGTACCGGGCGCGGTTTTCGTGGCTGCCGCCGTAGCTGTCGGTGCGAATATTGGTGAGCGGCGAGAGGAAACTCGACAGAAGATATCCGTGGGCGCAATGCAGTTCCAGCCAGTCGGCTCCGGCCTCGGCGGCATATTTCGCGGCGCGGACGTGGTCGGCCTTCACGCGGTCCATATCGGCCCGGTCCATCGCTTTCGGCACCTGGCTGTTTTTCAGATAGGGCAGGGCGGATGCCGAGATCAGCGGCCAGGCTCCGTCTTCCAAAGGTTGATCGATACCCTCCCAGGCGAGTTTCGTCGCGCCTTTGCGTCCGGCATGGCCCAGCTGAATGCCGACCCTGGCTTCGGAATTGGTATGAACAAATTCCACGAAGCGCTTCCAGCCTTTGGCCTGCTCGTCGTTCCAGAGGCCGAGGCAGCCGGGGGTGATGCGGGCGTCAGGCGACACGCAGGTCATTTCGGCAAACACGAGGCCAGCGCCGCCAAGCGCGCGGGAACCGAGATGGACGAGATGGAAATCATCCAGCAGCCCGTCTTTTGCCGAATACATCGCCATCGGCGACATGACGATGCGGTTCTTAAGGTCGGTGCCGCGCAGCGAATAGGGCGTGAACATCGGCGGCAGGGTGCGGCCATTGCCTTGCACCTCGATGCCGTTCCTTTCCGCGAACCAGCGCTCATAGCCTTCCAGCCAGACGGGATCGCGCAGGCGCAGGTTTTCGTGGCTGATGCGCTGCGATCGGGTCAGCATGGAATACATGAATTGCGGTGGCTCCAGCGCGTCGGCATAACGCTCACCCACCACTTCGAACCACTCCATCGCATTGCGGGCGGCGTTCTGGATGCGGGCGACATCGATACGGCGGATGTCCTCGTAGGTTTTCAGAACCTGCGGGATCGCGTCCTTCGTATGGCCGAGCCTGTTGAACTGGTTGGTCAGTTCGATTGCGTCGTCGATCGCAAGTTTTGTGCCGGAGCCGATGGCGAAATGTGCGGTGTGGGCTGCGTCGCCCATCAGAACGACATGCGAGTTGCCGTTGAAATGGCTCCACTTGCCGCAGATCAGCCGGTTGAAGTTGAGCCAGGCACTGCCGCGCAGGTGCCGGGCATTGGTCATCAGGTCGGCGCCTTCCAGCACTTCGGAAAACAGATCCTGGCAGAAATCGATCGAGCCCTGCTGGTCCAGCTCGCCGAGGCCGTGTTTTTCGTAGGCGTCTTCGGTCGTCTCGACGATGAAAGTCGAGGTGTTGTCGTCGAACTTGTAGATATGTGCCTGAAACCAGCCGTGGTCGGTCTTGCGGAAGTCGAAGGTAAAGGCATCGAAGAGTTTTTGCGTACCGAGCCAGATATAGCGGTTCGGACGCACGGCGAGATCCGGCTCGAAAACCTCAGGGTAGCGGTTGCGGATCTTCGAGTTGAAGCCGTCGGAGGCGATGATGAGGTCGGCATCCGGGTAGTCTGTGTCACCGTCGGAATCTGTCTCGAACACCAGCTCGACACCCAAAGCCTCGCAGCGGCGCTGCAGGATGTTGAGAAGCTTCTTGCGGCCGATGCCGACGAAACCGTGGCCAGATGTGCGCTGGCGGGTGCCCTTGAACAGAAGCTCGATATCGTCCCAGTGGTTGAAGGCGTCCTCGATTTCGGCTGCACTCTCCGGATCCCAGGCACGCATAGACACCATGGTGGCGTCGGAAAAGACAACGCCCCAGCCGAATGTGTCATAGGGCCGGTTGCGCTCGACGACCGAAATGGAATGTTCGGGATGAAACTTTTTCATCAGCAGGGCGAAATAGAGCCCAGCCGGACCGCCACCGATGCAGACGATGCGCATGAATATCTCCCGACGTTCCCATGGGTCATTATTTTAAGTTTAAACTATATTGGTCGCGCAAAATCCGTCAAGCGCTAATGCGAGCGATGTGATAGGAGCGATTACGCAAATCAGCGGATGACACACTTAAGCCGTGATCCGATTGCTTTTCGCTTCGCGTTTTCCGATTTTACCGCTTGTCTCCGAGGCAAAGCAGACCATGGCGTCCAACAGTTCCAGCAGTCACGTCCGCGATTTTTTCCAGGCCCATCGCGGCCTGTTCGTTTCCTTCATCGTCCTTCTGGTTTTCGGCTTTACCGCGTTTGCGATCTACGAGCTGACGACCGAAGTCAGCTATGACGAGGTGATCGAAGCGCTGGTTTCGACCTCGTGGTCGTCGATCGCACTCGCCGTCTTCTTTACCGGCCTCAGCTTTGCGGCGCTGGTGGGATACGATCTCAATGCGCTGACCTATATCGGCCGCAAGCTGCCACCCGTGCCGGTCGCCATGACGGCCTTCAGTGCCTATGCGGTCGGCAATACGGCCGGTTTCGGTGCGCTCAGCGGCGGCGCCATCCGCTTTCGCGGTTATTCCCGGCTCGGTCTTTCGCCGGAAGATATCGGCCGCGTCATCGCCTTCGTCACCTTCGCCTTCGGCATCGGCCTGCTTTCGGTCACCGCACTTGCCTGTCTGATCACCGCTCCCCGGGTCGGCCAGATCATCGGCGTCAGCGATACGGCAATCCGCATCATCGCCCTCGCCATCATCGTCGGCCTGAGCATTCTGGTGTTCATCGGCCGTGACGGGCGAAAAATCTCGGTCGGCAGGGTGCATTTGCGACTTCCCGACAGCCGTACCTCGTCGCAGCAGTTCCTCGTCACGGCACTCGATATCGCTGCATCGGCATCGGTGCTTTATGTCCTGTTGCCGCAAACCAATATCGGCTGGCCCTCGTTTCTGGCGATCTATGCGACGGCGGTCGGTGCCGGCGTGCTCAGCCATGTCCCCGGTGGTCTTGGGGTCTTCGAGACGGTCATCGTTGCCGCGCTCGGCAATACGGTCGATATCGATCAGGTTCTCGGCAGCCTCGTTCTCTACCGGGTCATCTATCACGTTCTGCCGCTCTTGATCGCGACGCTGTTCGTCATCTTTCTGGAGGCGCGGCAGCTTTCGAAACATCCTGTCGCATCGACCTTACGAAAGCTGGAATTCCGGCTGGCACCGCTGCTGCTGTCGGCCTTCGCCCTGATAGCCGGTGCGATGCTGGTACTTTCGAGCGTCACGCCGACGCCGGATTCCAATCTCAATTTCCTCGGCAGCTACATGCCGTTGCCGCTGGTGGAAAGCGCGCATTTTCTCTCCAGCATCATCGGCATCCTGCTCTTCGTCAGCGCCCGCGGCATCGCGCAGAGGCTTGACGGCGCATGGTGGACGGCGGTCCTGTGCACCGCGCTCGGCCTGCTGTTTTCCCTGCTCAAGGCTCTCGCGCTCTTCGAGGCCGTTTTCCTGGCCGTGCTTTTGGCCGGGCTCCTGCTCAGCGGACGGCAGTTCAATCGTCCGGCTTCGATGATGCGTCAGGCGCTGACGCCGCCGTGGATCGTGGCGATGCTCATCCTCGTTGCGGCGGCCACGACGATCCTGTTCTTCGTCTATCGTGAGGTCGATTACAGCCGCGAACTGTGGTGGCAGTTCGAATTCTCCGCGGAAGCGCCGCGGGGCTTGCGCGCCATGCTCGGCATCGCCATCGTTGCCGCGGTCGTGTCGGTGTTCAGCCTGTTGCGCCCCGCCGTCAGGCGTTCGGACATGTCGACTGAGGAAGACCTCGTGCAGGCGACGAACATCGCCATGGCCCAGGATTTTGCCGACGCCAATCTCGTGCGCATGGGCGACAAGCGGCTGATGTTTTCGGCCAGCGGCAATGCGTTCATCATGTATGGCATCCAAGGGCGCTCCTGGATCGCGCTGTTCGATCCGGTCGGGCCGAGCGACGAGATTGCCGAACTGGTCTGGCGTTTCGTCGAGGAGGCGAGAACCGGTGGCGGACGCGCCGTCTTCTACCAGATCTCGCCGGATCTTCTTGCCTCTTGCACCGATGCCGGCATGCGCGCCTTCCGCCTGGGCGAACTGGCTGTCGTCGACCTCGCCGGTTTCGAACTTAAGGGTAGCCGGCTATCGGGCTTGAGGCAGGCGATCAACAAGGGTGTTCGCGAGGGACTGGAATTCGAGATGCTGCAGCCTGAGGAGGTTGCAACCCAGCTTGAGGCGCTGCGCGCGGTGTCGGACAGCTGGCTCGACGAGCATAATACCCGAGAAAAGACCTTTTCGCTCGGCGCTTTCCGCGACGATTACGTGCTTTCCCAGCCTGTCGGGATTTTACGGAAAGAAGGCCGCATCGTCGCCTTTGCAACGCTTGCGGTGACCGATACCAAGCAGGAGGGCACTGTCGACCTGATGCGGTTTGCACCGGACGCGCCGAAGGGTTCGATGGATTTTCTGTTCGTGCGGATCATGGAACATCTGCGCGATGCCGGTTTCCGGCAATTCAACCTCGGCATGGCACCGCTTTCCGGCATGGCGCAGCGCGAGGCGGCTCCGGCCTGGGACCGGATCGGCAGCGTGATCTTCGAGCACGGCGAGCGGTTTTACAATTTCAAAGGCCTCAAGGCCTTCAAATCAAAATTTCACCCGCGTTGGGAACCGCGCTATCTTGCCGTTTCCGGTATCGGCCCGGCCGTTGCTATGATGGATGCAACCCTGCTGATCGGCGGCGGTTTGAGAGGAGTCGTGGGTAAATGAGAATGCGTCCTGCCATATTGTTCGCCCTTGGTCTGACGACAGGCTTGAGCATGGCGTTTGCTCCCGTGACGCATGCCCAGTCTCTGGCCCAGACTTCGGCCCCAAGCTCAGATCCGGCCACGCCTCAGGCGCCGGCACGTGCGCCAAATGCAATGCCACCTCAAGATTATCACACGGGCCTCATTCCCTCGCCGCATATCTATCTTCCGCAGGGGCAGGATCTTGCCGGCATGGTGTTCCTGATCTCGGACGCAAAAGGCTGGGGGGCGGCCGAGGAAGCGCAGGCGAAGGATCTCGTCGAAAGTGGTGCTGCCGTCGTCGGCATCGATTTTCCTTCCTATATGCAGTCGCTTGCCGCGGACGAAGGCGATTGCATTTACATGGTTTCCGATATCGAAGACCTCTCCCAGCAGGTGCAGCGCCGCGTGGCGAACCGCGATTACCGGCATCCGATCGTGGCCGGTGCGAACGAGGGCGGCACGCTGGCGCTTGCCATGATTGCGCAGAGCCCGTTTGCGACGGTCGGCGGCGCGATCGCCGTCGATCCGGGCGAAGTCGTGCCGCTGAAGAAACAGCTCTGCACGCCGGCGAACAAACGTCCGACCGATACGGGCATCGTCTACGGGCTGACCGACGGAGCGCTGCCGGCGCCGGTGACGATTGCCTTCACGCCCGACGCCGATCCGGCCGGGAAGGCGCATGCGCTGACCCTGAAACAGGCCCATAGCGATATCGTGGTCAAGGAAACCTCGGAGGACGCCGAGGATTATCTCGGCACGTGGCTGCAGAACCAGCTGTCGGCTGGAAAATCCGAAGGTGATCTCGATCTGCCGATCTCCGTTCTGGAAGCCAAGCCCGCCATGGATACGATGGCGATCATCTATTCCGGCGATGGCGGCTGGCGCGATCTGGACAGCGAACTGGGCGGATATCTCCAGTCCCAGGGCATGCCGGTGATCGGCGTCGACTCGCTGCGCTATTTCTGGGCCAAGCGAACGCCGCAAGAAACGGCCGACGATCTGAAGCGCATCATCGATACCTATACCAACCAATGGGGCGTCTCGAATGTTGTGCTGATCGGTTATTCGTTTGGCGCGGATGTCATCCCTGCCGCCTACAACCTTCTCCCCAAGGCGCAGAAAAAGCGGGTGAAGCAGCTTTCCCTGCTGGCGCTTTCGAAGGAGGTTGATTTCGAAATCTCCGTGACCGGATGGCTCGGCATGGCGGGAGCGGGCGACGGCGGCACGACGGTTGACGACATCGCCAAGATCAAGAGCAGTCTGGTCCAATGTATCTATGGTACCGAGGAGGACGATGATCCTTGCCCCTCGATGAAGGCATCCGGTGTGGAATCGGTTGCGATCGAAGGCGGGCACCATTTCGACGAGGACTACGAGGCGCTCGGGAAACGTATCCTCGACAGCCTGCAGAAGCGGCTTCCGAAATAAGCAGCCATCAGGGTGGATTGAAGGCCTGCTGGGCAGGCCTGTGGTTGCGTCCTTGTGGATCACGCAGATCTGACGGTTTCGTGAGCTGACCACTTGAGTTTCGACGGAGGCGGGTTTAAATCTTGGCCGACCAGGACCGGGCCCCTCTGGCAGTTCTTTTGCGAACTGTGATGTCGGACTGGATTGTCCAATATCGGTGCCCGGTGTCGTGATGGTTTTTGGTCGGATGGAATGCGTGTCTCTTGGCTTGCCCGGAACATGTACCAAAGGTCGTCAGGACATGAGGCACCCCCGTCTAAAATAGGGTTGTCATATGATGGAATTCTTCACGCCGGAGGCCTTGTCCGCCCTCGCGCAAGTTATCATGATCGATCTGGTCCTGGCTGGCGACAACGCGATCGTCATCGGTCTGGCTGCTGCCGGCCTGCCGAAGGATCAGCGTGCAAAGGCCATTCTCGTCGGTATCATTGCCGCGACCGTTCTGCGTATCGGTTTTGCTCTTGCTACTACGCAGCTTCTCCAGATCGTCGGCCTGCTGCTCGCCGGTGGCGTGCTGCTGCTCTGGGTCTGCTGGAAAATGTGGCGCGAACTTCGTACGCCTCATCACCACGAAGACGAAGCCAACGAGGCTCTTGCCGACAGCGACCTGAATGCCGATGGCACGGTTGCCGGTGGTGCACCGCGCAAGACCTTTGCCCAGGCCGCATGGCAGATCGTCATCGCTGACGTTTCGATGTCGCTCGACAACGTGCTGGCTGTCGCCGGTGCCGCGCATGAGCACCCGGAAGTTCTGATCTTCGGTCTGGTTCTGTCGATCGCGCTGATGGGTATCGCGGCAAGCTTCATCGCCCGCCTGCTCAACAAGCATCGCTGGATCGCCTATGTCGGTCTTGCCGTCATTCTCTACGTGTCGCTCGAAATGATCTGGCGCGGTACGAACGAGATCATGCCTTACATCTCGGGCTGATCGTTCTCTCTTTCACGACAAAAAACGGCGCGGTCCCCGGATCGCGCCGTTTTCCATTTTTGGGCTCATGATGCAGCTATCGGACTGCGACCTTGCTCTTGAGCACCCGCTCGTTCACCCAGTCGGCGCTTGCCCTTATGCCGCCGAGCGGAAAGACGTGGATCTGTTCGATCAGGCTTTGCGGATGGCTGGCCTTGTAACTGGCGATCTCGGTCAGGAATTCGTCCGGTTCGTAGGGAACAAGCAGCTTGCTCAGATCCATCGCGCGCCTTTGCAACACGCTCAGTGACGGGCCGACGCCGCAGGAAATGGCGAACTTGATCAGCGTCTGCAGCTTGGTCGGACCGGCAACGCCCAGATGGATCGGCAGCGTCACGCCGGCTTCGGCGATACGCTCGGACCAGCGGATGATCGATTTGGCATCGAAGGCGAACTGGGTAACGATCGCCATTTCGGCATCGCTGTTTTCCGAATAGGCCTGCTTGAACTTCAGGGCCTTGTCGACGAAGCTTGTTGAGCCATCCTTGTCGATGTCCTTGTTGCCCTCGGGGTGGCCGGCGACATGCAATCGCTTGAAGCCGTAACGATCAAACAGGCCGCTTTCCAGAAGCTGCAGCGAGCTTTCGAGCTCTCCTCTGGGCGTGGTGAGACCGCCCGCCAGCAGCAGTGCCTGGCTGACGCCGGCCTCGTTGCTGTAGCGATTGACCCAGTCCTCCAGCATTGCCTTGTCGCGGATGAGGCGTGCCGGAACATGCGGCATCACCGCATAACCGTCATCGGTCAGGCGCTTTGCGGTGGCGACCATGTCGTCGATCGTCGTGCCGTCGATATGGGCGATGTAGATGCGCATGCCGGCCGGCAGGAATTCGCGGAAGTCTTCGATCTTCGCCGCGGTGCGTGGCATGACCTCGATCGAATACCCGTCGAGAAGGGCGCCGAAACTCAGTCGCTCCGACTTCTCGTCCGCATGCCTGTTCTTGAATAGGTTCAGAATTGCCATATCGACTGCCTTCTACATCACAAGACTGTCTGCCTGCCACTGTTACGACGTGTGCAAGACGGCATTTCTGGCACAGCTTTGTGTAGAGCAGTTTCCTCGCTGCGTCACTTTCGGTTTGATTTCCCCCGCAACGATCGGGATGTCGTCGTTGACAAGTGGGTTCTCACATTAGACAACAGCGCATCCGACGGCTGCCACGGGGGGACTTGCAAATGTCTAGGCGCGCGATCTTCGGCTTTTCAGCTTTGTTTTTCTCGTCTTTCCTTCTGGTCTCGCCGCTTGCGGCGGCTGAACGGCGGATCGAAACGACGGTGGATGGCGACTATCTCGGCTTCGATCTTCGCACCGTGAAGAACGTCAGCCAGGATCAGTGCGAGACTGCCTGCATCGGCGACAACCAGTGCCGCGCCTTCACTTACAATGTCAAAGCCAAGTGGTGCTTCCTGAAGTCCGACCACGGCCAGCTCAACACCTTTGCAGGTGCCGTTGCGGGCAAGATCGTCGAGGTGGCTGCCCAGCCGGATATCGGTGCACCGCCGCGGCTGACATTTCTTTCCGACGAATTGCTGCAACAGGCGCGCGAGCAGAAGGATGGGCTGGCGCTCGGCGACAACCAGCAGGGATACGGTATCGAGACTCTGAAAACCGTGGCGCAGGCCGAATTGCTCGGCGGCCGGGTCGATACGGCAATCTACAATTACAAGGGTGCCCTGTCGCTTGCCCCGGATGACGGCGAGTTGTGGATCGCGTTGGCGCGTGCCGCCAGCATTGCCAAGAATAACGGGTCAGCCGATAGCGAAGGCACGCTTGCCGCAATCAACGGTTATCTCCTGTCACGCAGCACCCAGGCCCGCGCCGATGCGCTTGCCGTTCTGGGGGCCGCCCTCGCCAAGCAGCAGAATTATCGTCAGGCGCTCACCGCCTACAAACAGAGCCTTGCGCTCGCCAGCGCCCGCACGGTGCAGGCCGCTTATAACGATCTGCGTGAACGTCAGGGTTTTCGCGTCAGCGGCAACACCGTGGATGCAGACAGCGCCAATCCGCGCGCCTGCGTGCAGTTTTCCGAGCCTCTGGTGAAAGCCGGGGTCGACTATGCGCCCTTCGTCACGCTTGACGGGCAGGCGCCCAAGGCGATGGAAGCCAAAGACAACCAGATCTGCGTTGAGGGCCTGACCCACGGCCAGCGCTACAAGCTTTCGCTGCGCCGCGGCCTGCCGTCGTCGGTCGACGAGCCGCTGACAGCGCAGGTGGATCTCGACCTCTACGTCAAGGACCGCTCACCGATGGTGCGGTTTACCGGTGACAGCTTCGTGCTGCCGTCGACTGCGCGCCGCGGTATCCCGATCGTGTCGGTCAATACCGAGCGTGCGAACCTGAAACTCTACCGGATCGGCGACCGCAACATCGCGCCGCTACTCACCAACTCGCAGTTTCTCACCCAGATGAGCGGCTACAGCGCCGACCGGATCCAGCAGGAGAACGGTGAACTCGTCTGGCAGGGCACGATCGATCTCGGTCAGGACCTCAACAAGGACGTGACGACCAGCTTCCCGGTCGACGAGGCGCTGCCGCAGCGCAAGCCCGGCGTCTATGTGCTGACGGCGTCCGCTGCCAATGCCGTCAATCAGGAATGGGACAACAAGGCGACGCAGTGGTTCGTCGTGTCCGATATCGGGCTGACAACCTATGCCGGGACAGACGGGCTGCATGTGTTTGCCCGCGCGCTCGGTTCTGCCAAGCCAATCGAAGGCGTCGACCTTCAGCTTCTGGCCAAGAACAACGAAATCCTCGGCATGGCCAAGACGGATGCGGATGGCCGTGCCACCTTCACCGCTGGTCTCATCCGTGGCACGGCGGCCATGGTGCCGGCAGTGCTGACGGCACAGAACGACGGCAAGGACTACGTCTTCCTCGACATGACCCGTGCCGGCTTCGATCTTTCCGACCGCGGCGTCACCGGTCGTCCCGCTCCCGGCGCGATCGATCTTCTGTCCTGGACCGAGCGCGGCATCTACCGGCCCGGCGAGGTGGTTCACGCCAGTGCACTTGCCCGCAATGTCGATGCCACCGCCATCGAAAACCTGCCGCTCACCTTCGTTTTCCTGCGCCCTGACGGCGTGGAAGACCGGCGGATGGTGAAAAACGGCGATATCGGCGGCTATACGCTCGATCTTCCGCTACAGGATACGTCGATGCGCGGCACCTGGACGATGCAGGTGTTTACCGATCCCAAAGGTTCGGCGATCGGCGAGAAGACTTTCCTGGTCGACGATTTCGTGCCGGACCGCATCGAATTCGACATGACGAGCGAGGCTAAGGAGATCGTTGTCGGTGAACCGGCCAAGGTTTCCATCGACGGCCGTTTTCTCTATGGCGCGCCGGCTACCGGTCTTGGCCTCGAAGGCGAGATCGCGCTGAAGCCGACCCGCGAAAATGCGGTCTTCCCCGGCTACCAGTTCGGCCTTGCCGACGAGGAGGAAACCGAAACCGTGCGTATCCCGCTCGATGCATTGGGCGAGACGGACGAGGAGGGCAAGGCCACGTTCGACGCGGATGTCGCGGAACTGCCGTCCACTACAAAATTGATCAATGCCGATATCGTCGTGCGCATGCACGAGACCGGTGGCCGCGCGATAGAGCGCAACCTGTCGCTGCCGGTGAAAGCGGATGGGCCGAGGATCGGCATCAAGCCGGAGTTTTCCGGTGACCTGCCCGAAGGCGCGGTCGGCAATTTCAACGTCATCCTGGTCAACGAAGCCGGTGCGAAACAGGCTGCCAAGGGCCTGCCGTGGAAACTCGTAAAGGTCGAGCAGGATTACCAATGGTATCGCGACGGCAATTCCTGGCGCTACGAGCCGATCACCCGCACCCGTCAGGTTTCCAACGGCACCGTCGACGTGACGACGGATGGCGGACGTGTGTCCGTGCCGGTCGAATGGGGTCGCTACCGGCTTGAAGTCGAGACGGCCGATATCGGTGGCCCTGCCTCCAGTCTCGAATTCGATGCCGGCTGGTTCGTTACCGCGACCTCGACGGAAACCCCGGATGCGCTGGAAATCGCGCTCGACAAGCAAAGCTACAAGGTCGGCGACACGGCCAAGCTGAAGATCGCTTCGCGTTATGCCGGCGAGTTGATGGTGATGGCAGGTTCCGAAGAGCTGATCTCTGTCGAGACCGCGAGCATTTCGGAAAATGGCGGCGAGGTCGAAATTCCGGTGACTGCGGATTGGGGGGCAGGTTCCTATGTGACCGCAACCCTCTATCGCCCCGGCGAAGCGCGTGAAAACCGCATGCCGATGCGGGCGATCGGGATCACATGGCTGAAGGTCGATCCCGAGGCCCGTGATCTTTCGATTTCCATCGATGCGCCGGAAAAGACGCTGCCGCGTCAGCCGCTCGAACTCTCGCTGCAGGTGGCAGGAGCGGGTGCCAATGAAGACGCTTATGTCACGGTTGCAGCCGTCGATGTCGGCATCTTGAATCTCACCCGGTACGAACCTCCGGCGCCCGACGACTGGTATTTCGGCCAGCGTCGGTTGGGCCTTGAGATTCGCGATATCTATGGCCGGCTGATCGATGGTTCGCTGGGTGCGACCGGGCGTCTGCGGACCGGCGGTGATGGCGGCAGCATGGCGCTGCAGGCCAGCCCGCCGAAGGAAAAGCTGGTTGCGTTCTTCTCCGGCCCGGTGAAGCTGGACGGTGAAGGCAAGGCAAAGGTCTCCTTCGATATTCCGCAGTTCAACGGAACGGCGCGGGTCATGGCTGTCGCCTGGTCGAAATCCGGTGTCGGTCATGGCGTCACGGATGTCATCATCCGCGATCCGATCGTCATCACCTCCAGCCTGCCGCGCTTTCTGGCACCGGGCGATGACAGCAATTTGCGGCTCGATATCGCCAATACCGACGGGCCTGCCGGAACCTATGATCTCACCGTCGAGACCAGCGATGCGGTGGCTGTCGGCCAGAGCGCGATCAAGCCAGTGGAACTCACCGCAGGAGGCAAGGCCAGCGTCACGCTGCCGCTGGTCGGTATCGAGCCGGGTGACGGCACGGTGTCGATCAAGCTTGCCAATAGCTCCGGTCTCTCCGTCGATCAGGTTCTCCATATTCCGGTCCGCCCGGCAGCGATGCCGGTGACGGAACGGCGGCTGGTCGATCTGAAGCCGGGTGCGAGTGTTACGGTCGACGGCAATCTGCTGGCTGACAGCGTGCTTCAGGGCGCTTCGGTCAGCGTCAATGTCAGCCGTTCCAACGCGTTTGATATCCCGGCGCTGCTGATGAGCCTCGACCGTTACCCTTACGGCTGCGCCGAGCAGACGACGAGCCGGGCTCTGCCGCTTCTCTACTTGAGCGAGATGGCGGTGCAGAACGGGCTTGTCGACGATGCCGAGGTGAAGAAGAGGGTGCAGGATGCGATCCATCGCGTGCTGTCCTTCCAGGCTTCGGCCGGCAGCTTCGGCCTTTGGGGGCCGGATGGCGCGGGCAACGATCTGTGGCTCGATGCCTATGTGAGCGATTTCCTCTCGCGTGCCCGCGAACAGGGGTATGACGTGCCGGAGCAGCCGCTGGTGCAGGCGCTGGAGAATCTGCAGAACACACTCGCCTATACGACCAATGTGCGCGACCAGGGCAACCAGATCGCCTACGCGCTTTATGTTCTCGCCCGTAACCGCAAGGCCGCGATCAGCGATCTCAGGTATTACGCCGATACCATGCTCGGTGATTTCCCGACGCCGCTTGCGAAGGCGCATATCGCGGCGGCTCTTTCGCTCTACGGCGATGGCCAGCGGTCGCGCAGCATCTTCAACGACGCGCTGCAAATGTCGGAAAATGCGCAGGTCCATAAGGTGAGCCTCGCCCGTTCCGATTACGGTTCCTCGTTGCGAGACGGCGCCGCAGTGCTGGCGCTTGCCGCCGAAAGCCGTCCGGTGCCGCCGATCGTGCCGGCGCTGGCCGATGTGGTTGCCAAGGAGTGGACGCAGAAAAAATACACCAGCACCCAGGAACAGACCTGGATGCTGCTTGCCGCTCGCGCACTGCAGAACGGCGATGACAGCCTTCGCCTCGACGTCAATGGTGCAGCCCATACCGGCACGCTGATGTCGCAGATGGTGGGGGACGTGTTGCTTGATCATCCGCTGACGATCCGCAACGACAGCGGCGATGCACTCTCTGCCGCGATCACCACGGTCGCCGCACCGGCTACGCCGCTGCCGGCCGGAGGCGACGGGTTCGAGATCTCGCGGGCTTACTACACAATGGCGGGCGAAGAGGCGAATGTCAGCGAGGCGAAGCAGAACGAGCGGTATGTCGTTGTGCTGACCGTCACCGAGACCAATGACTGGCCGTCCCGCATTGTCGTTACCGATCTGCTGCCGGCAGGTTTCGAGATCGACAATCCGTCGATCGTCAACAGCGCCAATCTTTCCAATTTCGACTGGATCGAGGACGTGCAGGCGGCGCATACGGAATTCCGCAACGACCGTTTCGTCGCGGCCTTCAATCGTAGCCAAGGCGATAACCGGCAGATCACGCTGGCTTACGTCGTGCGCGCCGTAACACCCGGCGTCTACGATCATCCCGCAGCCCAGGTGGACGATATGTACCGCCCGCAGTTTTCGGCGCGGACGGCCGTGGGGAAGATGGAGGTTTTGGCGGCGCAGTGAGGTGATTGGTAGAGGGAGCTAGCCTCAGCCAAACAAGCAATCGGCCAGCACTCTCTTGATTCTAGGTGGGTCTGCCCTCGCCCCTTTGCATTTTTGGTGGGCTTGCCCCTCACCCTAACCCTCTCCCCGCAGGCGGGGAGAGGGGACGTGGCTCGCGCAACGTTGGAGGGGCACGGGATAGGCTACGGCACGGGTCCTTCGCTCCGTTTACGGGGAGAAGGTGGCGGCAGCCGGATGAGGGGCGGACGTTCCAAAAAGATCGACGCTGATAGAAAACGGACAACAGAAGAACCCGCATGAAGCGTAGGTGGAAATTCTCGATCGGTGTGGGTGCCTGCCTCCTCTTGGCTGCGGTTGTTTCTGTTGGTCTCGAATGGGCCGATCGCGCCTATCCGCCGCCGCTCGAAAATGCCACGCGCGTCTCGCGCGAAGTGCTTGATGCCGATGGTGAACTGCTCCGCGCCTTTGCCACGCCGCAAGGTCGCTGGCGGTTGAAAACTTCGGTTGAGGATATCGATCCGCGTTTTCTCGCAATGCTGATCGGTTACGAAGACCGGCGTTTCTACGAGCATGGCGGCATCGATCCGTTCGCGATCGGCCGCGCGGCGTTCCAGCTTCTGACCAATGGCCGGATCGTCTCCGGCGCTTCGACCTTGTCGATGCAGGTGGCGAGGTTGATCGAGCCGCGAGAAATGCGGTCATTTTCGGCAAAGCTCCTGCAGCTTGCCCGCGCCATCCAGATCGAGCGCCGTCTCGACAAGAAGGCGATCCTCGAACTCTATCTCACCCATGCGCCCTATGGCGGCAATCTGGAGGGAGTGCGGGCCGCGAGCCTTGCCTGGTTCGGCAAGGAGCCGAAGCGGCTAACGGTGGCCGAGGCTGCACTTCTGGTCGCGCTGCCGCAATCGCCTGAAACCCGCCGGCCGGATCGCCATCCGAAAGAGGCGCTTGCCGCACGTGAACGGGTGCTGACGCGTCCCGCCGTGGCGGAGATGACAGGTGAGGGCGAGGCTGAGAGGGCTTCCCATGATGCAATGCCACGGCAAAGGCTGCAGTTGCCGGCCTATGCCGCGCATCTGGCCGAAGCCGCCATCCGCAAACAGCCGGGGGCAGAAGAATATCGCACGACCTTGAAGCGGGGCATCCAGAAGGAACTGGAGGAGGTGGCACGCGAAGCCTCCTCCAAGCTCGCCCCAAAAGTATCGCTTGCGATGGTGATGGCGGACGTGACGACCGGCGAGATTGTAGCTGAAGTGGGTTCGGCGGATTATTTCGATGCAGGGCGTTCCGGCTGGATCGACATGACACGCGTATTGCGCTCGCCGGGCTCGACGCTGAAGCCGTTCATCTATGGTCTTGCCTTCGAGCAGGGGCTGGTTTCCCAGGAAACCATGATCGAAGACCGGCCGGCGGATTTCTTCGGTTACCGGCCGAAGAATTTCGACATGACCTATCAGGGCGACGTGACGGTGCGGCAGGCGCTGCAATTGTCGCTCAACGTGCCGGCGGTGAGGTTGCTCGACGCCGTTGGGCCGTCGCGGCTGATGATCCGGTTTCGCCGTTCCGACGTGCGGCCCGTCCTGCCGGCAAACGAGGCACCGGGGCTGGCGATTGGGCTTGGCGGCGTCGGCATCACGTTGAAGGATCTGGTGCAGTCCTACGCAGCGCTTGCCAATGGCGGCCAGCCGGTCCGGGTCGGCAACGGCATCGATGAGAGGCCGGGCCTGCTCGACAACGAGCCGATGCTGGAACGTCAGGCTATCTGGAATGTCACGGACGTGCTTTCCGATGTGTTGCCGCCCACGGGCAGCCGAAAACTCGGCATCGCTTACAAGACAGGTACGAGTTACGGTTATCGAGATGCCTGGTCGATCGGTTATGACGGGCGTTATGTGCTGGGCGTGTGGGTCGGGCGGCCGGATAATGGCGCGGTGCCGGGAATTGCCGGATATCAGACGGCCGCACCGATCCTGTTCGACGCCTTTTCGCGTTCCGGCGTTCCGTTCACGCCGCATCCCTCTCCGCCGCCCGGTGCCTTACGATTGGCGCAGTCGGACCTGCCGATCGGCCAGCGGCGGTTCGCCGTGACCGCAAGCGGGCTTGTCCGGTCGTCCTCGCGCGAGACAGCGCCGCAGATCGTCTATCCGCCGGAAGGCGCGAAGGTGGATCTCGGCGCCTTGTCGGGAGAGATCTCGCCGCTGGTTCTAAAACTGCAGGGCGGCCGTCCGCCTTTCCGCTGGCTGGCCAACGGCCGGCCGCTCGACGCCCTCTCCCGCCGCCGAACGAACGAATGGGTGCCGGAAGGGGCGGGGTTTTCGACGCTGACGGTGATCGACAGTGTGGGCAGGGCAGCGACGGTGAGGGTATTTGTGGAGTGAGGAGCGGTTCGGCGAAGCCGAAGCAATCGATCCAGTGGTCCGATCGCAGCGACGAAGGCCCAGAGCGAAAGTGAAGGGCAGGGGGGCTGCAAAGGTATGGCGCTCGTGGCTTGCCCCTCATCCGCCCTGCCGGGCACCTTCTCCCCGTTTTGACGGGGAGAAGGAGACTCGTGGCGCCATTGCCGTTCCCCCTCGCCCCGTTTACGGGGAGAGGGTGCGCCGAGCGGAGCGGAGGCGGGGTGAGGGGCTTTTGCGGTGACCTGCCTCAGGCCGCCGAAGCAGCCTTCTTCTTCGCGATCCGCGCCCGTATCGAGTCCACATCGGCCTTCGGCGTCGCCTTGAACAGCGTCTGCGTATATTCGTGCTTCGGGGCGGAAAATACCTCGTCGCGCGTGCCGTATTCGACCGCCTCGCCAAAATACATCACCATCACCTCGTCGGCGATGTAGCGAACCACGGACAGGTCGTGGCTGATGAAGACGTAGGTGAGGTTGAACTCGTCCTGCAGGTCGGCGAGCAGGTTCAGAACCTGGGCCTGGACCGACAGGTCGAGCGCCGAGACCGGCTCGTCGAGAACGAGCAGCTTCGGGTTCATCATAAGCGCGCGGGCAATGGCGATACGCTGGCGCTGGCCGCCGGAGAACATGTGCGGATAACGGTTGTAGTGTTCCGGGCCGAGGCCGACCTTGATCAGCATCTCGATGGCGCGGTCACGGCGATCGTTGGCCGTCATGTCGGTGTTGATCGCCAGTGGTTCGCCGAGCACGTCGCCGATTTTTTGACGCGGGTTCAGGGAGCCGTAGGGGTTCTGGAAGACGATCTGTACCTTCTGGCGCATTTCGGCCGTCAGGTGTCCCGGGCGGGTGTCCATCTTCTGGCCGTCGATGATCAGATCACCGGCCGTCGGCTCGTCGATGAAGGTGATCATGCGGGCGAGCGTGGACTTGCCGCAGCCGCTCTCGCCGACGATCGCCAGTGTCTTGCCGCGTTCCAGCGTGAAGGAAACGCCCTTCACCGCATGAACGGTCTTCTTCGGCTTCATGAAGCCGCCGGGCAGTTCGTAATCGCGCTTGATGTTGCGGACTTCAAGCATGGTGTCGTTGGTTTTGATGTCGCTCATGCGCTTGCTCCCTCGGTGCCTGCGGACGGTGCAGGTTCCGGATTGCCCTGGAAGAAGTCGGAAACGGTAGTCAGCCGGTCGCCGGTGGCGTTTTCCGGCAGGGCTGCCAGCAGCGCCTTGGTGTAGTTGCTCTTCGGGTTCTCAAAGAGGGAAAGCACGTCGGCTTCCTCCATCTTGCGGCCCTTGTACTGCACGACGACGCGGTCGGCGGTCTCTGCCACGACACCCATATCATGGGTGATCATGATCAGGCCCATGCCGGTACGGGCCTGCAGGTCCATGATCAGATCGAGGATCTGCTTCTGGATGGTCACGTCGAGGGCCGTCGTCGGCTCGTCGGCGATCAGCAGTTTCGGGTCGCAGGCGATCGCAATCGCGATCATCACGCGCTGGCACTGGCCACCCGACATCTGATGCGGATAGGCGTTGAGGCGCTCTTCCGGGTTGGGCAGGCCGACCAGCCTGAACAGTTCGATGGCGCGGGCGCGGCGGGCCTTTTTGTCGAGGCCGAGATGGATGCGCAGCACTTCCTCGATCTGGAAGCCGACGGTAAAGCATGGGTTGAGGCTGGCGACCGGCTCCTGGAAGATCATGGCGATATCCTTGCCGATCAGCTTGCGGCGTTCGGAGCCACTTAAGCTCTGGATATCCTTGCCTTCGAACAGCATACGGTCGGCGGTGATCTTAGCCGTATCCGGCAGAAGACCCATCACGGCCAGCATGGAGACCGACTTGCCGGAGCCGGATTCCCCGACGATGGCAAGCACTTCGGCCTTGTCGACGGAAACCGAGACGCCATCGACGGCGCGGAACCAGCCGGTCGAGGTTTCGAATTCGACGGTGAGATTGTCGATTTGCAGGAGCGACATGATCAGGACCTCTTCAGCTTCGGATCAAGCGCATCGCGCAGGCCGTCGCCCATCAGGTTGATGGCAAGAACGGTGATGAGGATTGCAAGGCCCGGGAAGGTCACGACCCACCAGGCGCGCAGGATGAATTCGCGGGCTTCGGCCAGCATCGTGCCCCATTCAGGAGACGGCGGCTGCACGCCCATGCCGAGGAAGCCGAGAGCGGCCAGATCGAGAATGGCGTTGGAGAACGACATCGTCGCCTGAACGATCAACGGTGCGGTACAGTTCGGCAGGATGGTGCGGAACATCAGGCGCAGTGGGCTGGCGCCGGCGATGCGGGCAGCCGTCACATAGTCGCGCGACTTTTCGGCCATCACGGCGGCACGGGTCAGGCGCACGAAATGCGGCTGCAACGTCACGGCGATGGCGATCATCGCGCTGTTGAGGCCGGCACCGAGAATGGTGACGAGCACGAGGGCCAGCAGCAGCGACGGGATGGCCAAAATCATGTCCATCAGGCGCATGATCACGGTATCGACCCAACCGCGATAATAACCGGCAATCACGCCGACGACGATGCCGGCCACCAGCGACAGCGTGGTGACGACAAGGCCGACGAACAGCGAATACTGGGCGCCGTAGATCAGACGCGAAAGAATGTCGCGACCGATCGGATCGGTGCCGAGGACATAGGTCCAGCTACCGCCCGCGACCCATGCCGGCGGCTTCAGCACGGCATCGCGATACTGTTCGAACGGCGAATGCGGCGCAAGAACCGAAGCGAAGACCGCAACGAAAACCAGCGCGACGAAAACGTAGAGGCCGATGACGGCACCGCGATTTTCGGAAAAATAGAACCAGAACTCCTTGAGCATCTGGCGGCGCATCTGGGCGGTGGAGACGGGCTCCGCAGCCTTCTGTATAATGGTGGCGTCGGCCATGGGATTTTGCTCCTTCTTAGTGGCGAATGCGCGGATTGAGGAGACCGTAGAGAAGGTCGACGATCAGGTTGACGGTCATGATGATCGCAGCGATCAGCAGCAGGCCTCCCTGGATGACGGCATAGTCGCGACGGAAGACGCTATCGAGGATCCACTTGCCGATGCCCGGCCAGGAAAAGATCGTCTCGGTCAGAATGGCGCCGGCCAGCATGACGCCGACCTGCAGACCGACCGTGGTGACGACCGGAATCATGGCATTGCGCAGCGCATGCACGCCGATGACGCGGAACGGCGACAGGCCTTTTGCGCGGGCGGTGCGGACGTAGTCTTCGGACAGAACTTCCAGCATGGCAGACCGCGTCTGGCGGGCGATGACGGCCAGCGGAATGGTGGAGAGCACGATCGACGGCAGCGCCAGATGGCTGAGCGCCGAGGCAAACGCGCCCTTCTGGCCGGAGATCAGGCTGTCGATCAGCATGAAGCCGGTCACCTGCGGGAAATAGAACATAAGCGAGATGCGGCCGGTGACCGGGAACCACTGCAGCATGCCGGAGAACAGGATGATCAGCAGCAGGCCCCACCAGAAGATCGGCATGGAATAGCCGACCAGCGCGATGCCCATCAGGCCCTGGTCGAAGATCGACCCGCGCTTGACGGCAGCAATGATGCCGGCAGGAATGCCCAGCGCAACGGCGATGATGATGGCGCAGAAGGACAGCTCGACCGTCGCCGGAAACAGCGTCAGGAACTGGTCCAGAACCGGCTTCTTGGAAACGATCGAGGTGCCAAAATCACCGGTCAGAACGCCGCCGAGATAATCGAAGTACTGGATGACCATCGGCCGATCCATGCCCAGCTGCGCGGAAATCTGCGCGTGGCGCTCCGGCGACATGACGCGTTCGCCAGAAAGAAGCGCGACCGGATCGCCCGGCAGAAGGCGGATGAACGAGAACGCGATGATGGAGACCCCGATGAACGTCGGGATCAGGACGGCGAGGCGCCGCAGAAGGAAGCCAAACATTTTAAGCCTTTGCGGAAAAGGGTCCGTCCGGGTTCATGGCTTTTGTCAAGCCGCAGACCCGGTCATATCGGCGTCACCGCCATATTTTTAGGCATCTCATAAGAAAATGCCGCGGGAAACGCAACGCGTCCCGCGGCAAAAAGTTGTCAGAATGCCAGATTACTCGGCGATATCGACAGCTTCGAAGGTGAAATCACCGAGCGGGCTCTGGGTGAAGCCGGTCACGCCCTTGGCCATCGGAACGACGGCGAGGGAGTGGTCGATGGTTGCCCAGGGAGCATCCTTCTTGAAGATGACCTGTGCCTGCTCATACAGCTTCGTGCGCTCTTCCTGGTCGGAGGTCGACTTGGCCTTCTTCACAAGCGCGTCGAATTCCTGGTTGCACCACTGCGCGCGGTTGTTGCCGCCGACGGCATCGCAGCCGAGCAGGGTGTCGAGGAAGTTGTCCGGGTCGCCGTTGTCGCCGGTCCAGCCCATGATGGCAGCGCCGTCACGGTTCTTGTCCTTCGAACGCGACAGGTATTCTGCCCATTCGTAGGAAACGATCTCGACCTTGACGCCGATCTTGGCAAAGTCGTCCTGGATGATTTCAGCGGCGCGACGTGCGTTCAGCATGTACGGACGCGAAACCGGCATCGCCCAGACCTTCATGGACAGGTCCTTGACGCCGGCGTCAGTCAGCATCTTCTTGGCGGCGTCGAGGTCGTACGTGTCGTCCTTGACGTCGTTATTGTAGGACCACATGGTCGGCGGGATCGGGTTGGTGGCCGGTGTTGCCATGCCCTGGAAGACGGCATCGACGATGGCCGGCTTGTTGATCGCCTTGTTGAGCGCGATACGGACTTCCGGCTTGTCGAACGGAGCCTGGGTGGTGTTGTAGGCGAGGTAGGCGATGTTGAGGCCTTCCTGCTCGAGAACCTGCAGGTTCTCGTCAGACTTCATGGCCTGCACGTCGGCAGCGTTCGGGTAAGGCATCAGGTGGCATTCGCCGGCCTTGAGCTTCTGATAACGAACGGCGGCGTCGGTGGTGATCGCGAAGACGAGATCGTCGATCTTCGGAGCGGTGCCCCAGAAATCGGCGTTCTTCTTGTAGCGGATGATGGCATCCTGCTGGTAGGCGACGAAGGAGAACGGGCCGGTGCCGACCGGGTTCTGGTTCAGCTGTTCCTTGGTGCCGGCCTTTTCGAGGCTGTCGGCGTATTCCTTGGACAGGATCGACGCGAACGGCATGGCAAGGTTGGCCAGGAACGGCGCTTCCGGACGGGTCAGCGTGACCTTGACCGTCAGGTCATCGACCTTTTCGATCGACTTGATCAGCTTGGGGAAACCCATGCCATCAGCATATTCCCAGGTGCCGCCGGTAACGTACTTGTTCCAGGCGTTCTTTTCGTCGATCTGACGACCGATGGAGAAGAGGACGTCGTCGGCATTGAGTTCACGCGTCGGCGTGAAGAATTCGGTCGTCTGGAACTTCACGCCCTTGCGCAGCTTGAAGGTGTAGACGGTGCCGTCAGCGGAAATTTCCCAGCTCTCGGCCAGACCGGCTTCCGGCTGCGTCGTGCCCGGCTTGAATTCCAGCAGGCGGTTGTAGATCGGATGCGCCGATGCGTCGAAGGTCGTGCCGGCGGTGTAGAGACCCGGATCGAAACCTTCCGGCGAACCTTCGGAGCAGAAAACGAAGGTCTTGGCGCTGGCGGCGCCGGCAAAGAATGTTGCGGACAAAAGCGCTGCCGCTGCGAGAGTCAATGTACGTTTCATCTAAAGTCTCCCTACCTGTGCCGGCTTTGCCAGCACGGTTGATTTCCCTAATTCATGATGCGTTTTGCCGCACCTTTTTGCCAGGTTCTGTGTTCGTCACCTCCTGACCGGCAAGCCAGAAACGATGCCGGTCGAAATCTAAGTCCCCATCTCCGGGTGAAACTGCATGATCATGCCAGTCGCCTATGCATCCGACCGTCCAAGGAATAATTTTCCATGTCGATCGAAAAATGCAGAACGCCATGCTTGGCCTTTGCCCATTCACTCCATATTTGTTTTGCGGTGAAGCAATACCCGCTCAGCGTGTCTGCCTCCCGTGGCGCGCGAGAATAGCGATTATCGATCAGTTGTCGAGACGGTAAGATTTAGCTTTCGATCACAACTGCGGTGTCTCTGCCCAATTGATGCGCATAGCCTTAATTCTTTGCATTATGCGTTGCGCTGGCGGCGGAAAGGGGTAGGTATGCAGTCATTGCATTACATCTCCAAAAGGCAAGGCGGCTGTTTCATGACCGATGGCAATTCTAACCTCCCTCTCGTCTGGGATATCGTGGATCGCAAGACGGAAGTGTTTGCGGAATTGGCCAATCAGGTCTGGGAAACGCCGGAAACCTGCTACATGGAAACCCGGTCCGCGGCGGCCCATCGCGAGATGCTGGAAGCGCAGGGGTTCCGGGTTACGGATGCCGTTGCAGGCATTCCTACCGCCGTGATGGGCGAGGCTGGTAGCGATGGTCCGGTCATCGCGTTTCTCGGCGAATATGATGCGCTTGCGGGCCTCAGCCAGAAGGCCGACGTGACGGTGCATGATCCGCTGGTTGCCGGTGCGAATGGTCACGGCTGCGGGCACAATCTGCTTGGTTCGGCGTCCCTTCTTGCTGCAACAGCGCTCAAGGACTGGCTTGAACAGACAGGCACGCCCGGCCGCGTGCGCTATTACGGCTGCCCGGCGGAAGAGGGTGGTGCCGCCAAGGCGTTCATGGTGCGCGACGGGGCGTTTTCCGACGTCGATATCGCCATCAGCTGGCATCCGAGCAATTTCGCCGGCGTGCAGCGCGAGACGTCGCTTGCCAATTGCCGCATCGATTTCACCTTCACCGGCCGTGCCGCCCATGCGGCCGCCGTGCCGGAACTGGGGCGAAGCGCGCTCGATGCCGTCGAACTGATGAGCGTCGGTGTCAATTACATGCGCGAGCATATGCCGTCGGAATGCCGTATCCATTATGCCATTCTGGATGCCGGCGGGATTTCCCCCAACGTGGTTCAAGCCCATGCCAAGGTTCGGTATGTGGTGCGCGCACCGGAACTGTCCGGCCTCTTTGCGCTGATCGAGCGGGTGAAGAAGGTGGCCGAGGGTGCAGCGCTGATGACCGAAACCAAGGTCGAGGCCGTCACGCTTGCAGGTGTCTCCAACCTCGTGGTCAATACGCCGCTGATGGACACGATGCAGGACATCTGGGACAGCATGGGGCCGCCGGCCTTCGACGAGGCGGATGTCGAATTCGCGGAAAAGATCCGCTCCACCCTGACGTCAGAAGACGTGGCCGCCAGCTGG
Organism: Hyphomicrobiales bacterium; assembly: GCA_900466875.1. GTDB lineage: Bacteria > Pseudomonadota > Alphaproteobacteria > Rhizobiales > Rhizobiaceae > Neorhizobium. The sequence goes on from UBNQ01000036.1 coordinate 54,944, forward strand.
GCGCAGGAACGTCTCGAAGAGCGCGACATCCCGCTTGCCGATTTTATCCTGCCGGCGCACAACGAAGTTCGCCAGATGGGCGGATCGACCGATGTGGGCGATGTCAGCTGGGTCGTGCCGACCGTGCAGGCCTATGGCGCGACGCTGGCGATCGGCACCCAGCTTCATACCTGGCAGGTGGTGGCGCAGGGCAAGAGCGCACTGGCTCATAAGGGCATGGCTTCCGTCGCAAAGGTTATGGCCGCGACCGGGCTTGCGGCAATCACGAGCGCGCAGCTGCGCGAGGCCGCCTGGGCAGATCTCAAGCGCCGGCACAAGGGGCAGGAATACAAGAGCCCGATCCCCACTTCGGCAGAACCGCCGATTGCGGCGATGACGTTACGCTGAAAGCAGCCATGAAAATTGGTCATGAGCCCGTCAATCATTTTAAACGACGGGCTCGACTAAATCGCGCGTAAGGGCTGGAAATCCGCCTAATTCCTCTTATGAATTTCCTATTCGCGTTCGTGCGAGAGGAGAACAGCCCGTGACGATCCAGCCCAATTCCCTCGAGGCCCGTGACAAGGCCTATCATCTGCATTCCTATACGAACGCACGGGCGCTGGAGCGCGACGGTGCTCTGGTGATCGAGCGCGGCGAGGGCATCTATGTCTACGACAATGCCGGCAAGCAGTATGTCGAAGGCATGGCGGGGCTTTGGAGCGTCGGTGTCGGCTTCGGCGAAAGCCGGCTGGTGGAGGCGGCAGCCAAGCAGATGGCGAAGCTGCCCTATTACCATACGTTCACGGCGCGTACGCACAGCCCTTCGGTGGAGCTTGCCGAAAAGCTGATCCAGATGGCCCCGGTGCCGATGTCCAAGGCCTATTTCACCAATTCGGGCTCGGAAGCCAACGATACGGCGATGAAGATCGTCTGGTATCGGTCCAATGCGCTTGGAAAGCCGGACAAGAAGAAGATCATTTCCCGCACCAAGGGTTACCACGGCGTCACAATCGCCAGCGCCAGCCTGACGGGCCTGCCGAACAACCATCGTTCCTTCGACCTGCCGCTTGCCCGTGTGCTGCACACGAGTTGCCCGCATTATCGCGCCTTCAAGACGGAAGGCGAGACAGAGGCCCAGTTCGTCGAGCGCTGCGCGAAAGACCTCGAAGACCTGATCCTGAAGGAAGGCCCGGATACGGTTGCCGCCTTTATCGGTGAGCCTGTCATGGGTGCGGGCGGCGTCATCGTGCCGCCGGCCGGGTACTGGGAAGCGATCCAGAAGGTCCTGAAAAAATACGATGTGCTGTTCATCGCCGACGAAGTCATCTGCGGTTTCGGCCGCACCGGCGAGATGTTCGGCACGACGACGTTCGATCTGCAGCCCGACATGATCACCCTGTCGAAACAGATTTCCTCGTCCTACCAGCCGATCTCGGCTCTGCTGATCAACGAGGCCGTCTATCAGCCGCTGGCGGATGAATCGGCGAAGATCGGCACGTTCGGCCATGGGGTGACCGCTGCCGGTCATCCGGTTGCAGCGGCCGTGGCCCTGGAAAACATCAGGATCATCGAGGAGCGCGATCTGGTCGGCAATGTCCGGACGCTCAGCCCGAGGTTCTTGGCCCGGCTGAAGGCGATCGGCGAAAATCCGCTGGTGATCGAGACGCGCGGCGTCGGCCTGATCGGCGCTTTCGAACTTGCGCCGCGCGAAGGTTTTGCAGCCGGGCAGCTTGGTCCGAAACTGTTTTCGCATCTGATGGAGGAGGGCGTCATCAGCCGTGCGATCGGCGATTCGATGGCCTTCTGCCCGCCGATGATCATCACGCAAGAACAGGTCGACGACATGTTCGACAAGGTGGAGCGCGGGCTGGACAAGTTCGCCAGGGAACTGACGGCGTAAGCCATTGGTTTCAGCGATTGTCTGACGACATTGCCTAGCATCATGGCGTCCCTATATTGGACACCATGATCTCGATCGCGCAAGCCTATTGGCCACACATCCTTTTTATCGTTTCGATTGTGGCCGGGGCTTCCGCTGCCGTGCATGCGACGATGACCAAGGAGGAAGTGCGCTCCGCGGTCGGCTGGGTCGGCGTCATCATCCTGTCGCCGATCATCGGCGCAGCGCTCTACCTGATTGCCGGCATCAACCGGATCCGCCGCAACGTCATCGGCGACCGGCGCTCGCTGCTGCAGGGGGCCGAGCGCGCCGATTTTGCATCCTACGATGCGACCGACGATCAGGTCATCCGGGATTTCGGCTATCGTTTTCGGGCGATGAAAATCCTCGGGGATCGCGTCACGCGGCATCATCTGACCACTGGAAACAGCATATCGGCGTTCGACAACGGCGACGATGCCTATGGCGCGATGCTGGAGGCGATCGAGGGCGCGAAGCGTTCCGTGCTGCTGGAAACCTATATTTTCGACCGCGACCGGATCGGCAAGCGGTTCATCGCGGCACTCAGTGCCGCGGCGCGGCGCGGCGTCGAGGTGCGTGTGCTGATCGATGCGGTCGGCGCCCGTTATTCGGTGCCGAGCGTGCTCGGCATGCTGCGCGATGGCGGCGTCACCGTCGATGTGTTCAACGGCAATGTCATCACCGGCCTGCGCATGCCCTATGCAAACCTGCGCACCCACCGCAAGATCATCGTTATCGACGGCACGATCGCGTTCACCGGGGGGATCAACATCCGCGAGGGATTTTCCCGCGAATTCAGCGGCGAAAAATGCTCAGCCGACACGCATTTCAGGGTAACCGGCCCGGTAGTTGCCGATCTTCTGGCGATTGCCGCCGCCGACTGGCAGTTTTCGACCGACGAGCGGCTGGAAGGCGAGGCCTGGAAAGTGCCGACGCCGGAGGCCGAGCCCGGTGCGCCGACCATCATGCGCACCGTATCCTCCGGCCCGGATCGCAGCGTCGAGACGAACCAGAAAATGCTGATGGGTGCGTTTTCCATCGCCCGCTCGTCGATCCGGATCGTCTCTCCGTATTTTCTGCCCGACCGCGAACTGATCACGGCGCTGATAACCGCGGCGCGGCGCGGCGTGGTGGTCGATATCGTCGTGCCGAGCGCCAACAACCTGAAACTGATCGATCTCGCGATGACGGCGCAATTCGACCAGATGCTGAAAAACTACTGCCGGATCTGGCGGGCATCGGGGCCGTTCAATCATTCCAAGCTGATGGCCATCGACGGCTGCTGGTCCTATGTCGGGTCCTCCAATATCGATCCCCGGTCGCTGCGGCTCAATTTCGAGGTCGATCTTGAAGTTTTCGATAGCGGATTTGCGCAAGCCCTGGAACGAAGGGTCGATCTGGCTATTTCCACTGCGGAGGAAGTGACGCTGCACGGCCTGCGTTCACGACCATTTGCAAAACGCTTCCTTGAACGGGTGCTCTGGTTGGGGTCACCCTATCTGTGATTTTTGTGTCCTTCGGCGTGGTTCGCGTCGGCCCGATGTGAAGAACGAATGACGATGCACGAGAAACGTACAACGCTGCCGGCCAGCATCATCGCGTCGATCCGCGCCCGCAAGAACCGTGGTGCGGGCCACGCGCCACATGATCCGGCCTCCGGCCTGCTCGTCGCATCCTACAATGTGCACAAATGCGTCGGGGTCGACGGCAAGTTCGATCCGGGCCGGATCGCCCAGGTGATCCGCGAGATCGGTGCCGACATCATTGCGCTGCAGGAGGCCGATACGCGGTTCGGCGAGCGCCGGGGGCTTCTCGATCTCGCCTGGATGGAGCGGGAAACGGGGCTTTGCCCGGTGCCCGTCTCTGGTGTCGCCCGGGCGCATGGCTGGCACGGCAATGTCGTGTTTTTTCGCGAGGGCGCGGTGCGGGATGTGCATCAGGTCAAGTTGCCTGGGCTGGAGCCGCGCGGCGCGTTGATGGCGGAACTGGACCTGACGGACGGCAGCACGTTCCGGGTGATTGCCGCGCATCTCGGCCTTCTCAACCGCTCCCGCCAGCAACAGGCCCGGATGATCCTCGATATGCTGCGGGCCCGCGAAGAGCATCCAACCGTGCTGATGGGCGATCTCAACGAATGGCGACTGGGCACACGCTCCTCGCTCAATACGCTGGCGGCGGTTTTCGGCCTGCCATCCGCGGTGCCGAGCTTTCCCTCGCGCCTGCCGGTTCTGGCGCTCGACCGGATCATGGCCAACCGGCCGGGGCTGATCGACCGGGTCGAAACGCACGACACGCCGCTCTCGCGGCTGGCATCGGACCATCTGCCGATCAAGGCGGTGGTGAAGGTCGGGGCGATGGTGTCGCGCTGAATTGACAGGGTGACAATCTTCTCTGCATCGCCCGCTTTACCCGATGCCGAGGCGATAATAGGCTTTTGTCATTCACTCGCCGCCGCCTGTTCCGAGCAAGGATTTCCATGACCGATATTGCCATGATCAAAGCCGCCCGAGCCCGTCTCGACGGCCATGTCCGCCGCACGCCGCTGCTGTCTTCACCCTTCCTCGACGAGATCGCCGGGCGCAGGATTTTCGTCAAACCCGAATGCCTGCAGCATACCGGATCGTTCAAGTTCCGCGGTGCGTGGTCGGCCATTTCGGGCCTGCCGCCAGAGGTTCGTGCGAAGGGCGTGATCGCGTTTTCCTCCGGCAATCATGCGCAGGGCGTGGCGCTTGCCGCAAAACTGCACGGCATTCCAGCCGTCATCATTATGCCGTCCGATGCACCGCGCATCAAGATCGACAATACCCGTGCCTATGGCGCGGACGTCGTGCTTTACGACCGCGCAACCGAAGACCGGGATGCGATCGGCGCACGCCTTTCGGCCGAGCGCGATCTGACGCTGGTCAAGCCGTTCGACGAACCGCTGGTCATCGCCGGTCAGGGCACGGCCGGGCTGGAAATCGCCGAACAGGCAAAGGAACTGGGCATCGACAAGGCCGATGTTCTGGTTCCGACCGGCGGCGGGGGCTTTATTTCCGGCGTTTCCCTGGCGCTTGCCGCCAAGGCGCCGGGCTTTACCGTCCACCCCTGCGAGCCGGAGGGTTTTGATGACGTCACGCGGTCGCTGGCATCCGGGAAAATCGAAAAGAACGCGACGCAATCGGGTTCTCTCTGCGATGCGATCATCACGCCGCAGCCGGGAAACATCACGTTTCCGATCATGTCGAAGCTTTGCGGCGCAGGTCTTGTCGTCACGGAAGACGAGGCGCTGAAGGCCATGGCAATCGCCTTCAATCGGCTGAAAATCGTGGTCGAGCCGGGTGGGGCGGTGGCGCTTGCGGCAGCGCTTTTCCATGGCGAAGGGCTTGGTGACACCGTCATCGCGATCTGCTCCGGCGGCAATGTCGACGGAAATATTTTCCGTATGGCGCTCGAGCGCAATCCGGATTGAGGCGACAAAAAGGCGCTCGTTGGAACCGGAGGCATAATAAACCGTTAACGCCACAATACAGGCATTAACGGAAAAGGATTTTCCAATCCGTTCGTTTTGCTTGGAACTTTATCTCTACCAAGTTGATAGGGATAAGGTAGCATCAGTCATTACCCGGAGAATAGTGGCTCTTATAAGTTGGAGGAAGATCATGCGGCATACGAATGTTCAGACACGATCGCTTTCCCATCGCCATTCGGTGCTCGGCAGCTGGCAATCTGCTACCCACCTGGCAATCGCCGTCGCAGCTTTCGCTTTCGTTGGCGCTGTGACGCTCGGTATTTTCTAAGTTTGTTAAAGGCGGGTATCCTGCCCAAGCGCCTCTTCATCCTCGGGCTTGTCCCGAGGATTTGACCACGTTTCTGACAACTCAGTTAAGCACATGCTCGGGACAAGCCCGAGCATGACGGCAGAGTGTGATGTGATCTCGGCGGCAAGTTCAGTTACCGCCGCGAAATCCTATTTTGCTGCCAGATAAGTCTCTGCCAATTCCACCCAGAGATTGACGCCGATCGGCAGTGCGTCGTCGTTGAAGTCGAATTTCGGATGGTGCAGCGAGGGGTCGTTGTCGGTTCTTGCCGTGCCGAGGAAGAAATAGCTTCCGGGGCGTTCCGCCAGCATGTAGGCGAAGTCTTCGGCGCCCATCATCGGCCGTTCGATCTCTAGAACGTTTTCCCCGCCGACCACCTTTTTCGCCAGATCCCGGACAAAATCGGTCTCCGCCGTGTGGTTCACGGTCGCTTCGTAACCGCGGTCGTAATGAACCGTCGCCGTCATGCCGTAGCTTTCGGCCTGACCTTGTGCGATGCCGTGGATGCGCTCTTCCAGCTTGTCGCGCACTTTCGGATCGAAGGAGCGGATGGTGATGACCATTTCCGCCCGTTCGGGAATGACATTGCTGGCAATGCCGGCATTGAAGGCACCGACGGTGACGACGGCCGGATCGAGCGGATGGATGTTGCGCGAGACGACCGTCTGCAGCGCCATGATGATGCTGGCGCCGGCGACGATCGGGTCGGAGGCTGCCTGCGGTTCTGCGCCGTGGCCGCCATGGCCGTTGACGACAATCCGGGCCTCGTCGACCGCCGCCATCAACGGGCCGTCCTTGACGAAGACCTTGCCGAAGGGCATGGCCGGATCATTGTGCATGCCGAAGACCGCATCGCAGGGGAATTTGTCGAACAGGCCTTCTTCGATCATGATCCTGGCGCCGCCGAAATTCTCTTCCGCCGGCTGGAAGATCAGGTGGATCGTGCCATCGAAATTCTTTCGCTCCGAAAGGATTTTTGCGGCACCCAGCAGCATGGCGGTGTGCCCGTCATGGCCGCAGGCATGCATGACGCCCTTGTTCTTGCTCGCATATTCGGCTCCGGTCTCCTCGGTGATCGGCAGCGCGTCGATATCGGCTCGGATGCCGACCGATCGGGTGCTGTCGCCATTCCTGAGGGTTGCGACGATGCCGGTCTTCGCCAGTCCACGGGTCACCTCGTAGCCGTATTCCTCAAGCCGGGCCGCGATGAAGTCCGACGTGTTGAATTCGGAAAGGCCGATTTCCGGGTTTTCATGCAGATGCCGGCGAATGGCGACCACGTCGGCCATGTCATTGGAAAATCGCAGCGTCATCATCATGCCTTTCTGGCTTTCGGAAGAGAAGGCGAGGGTATAGCCCATCGGTTGCCGAGCGCCAATCGAGCGACTGCCCGCTTTGCATTTTTCTCCCGAAATCAAACGTTTGAATCCGTTCAGCCTTTATTCAGGCTGTGACGGTTAATGGCTTACGCTGTGTCAATCCGAGCTGTGGCTGGCGATAATTGGTATCTTTGGTTTGCAATCCTGGAGCCAGCCTCTATCTCCATCAGCGCGGATTGCACCGGAATGCGACGCCATTTCCCAGATGGCATCGTGAAATTCCGGCGTAGGCCCAAGAAATTTGGCCGATAAACCCCGATCTTTCATTCAGAAGCGTGTCCATGTCCCTTGATACTCCGAAGCCCGGTTCCTCGCGCGAAACAGACGTCAAGCAGGTCGATCACAATGATTCGATCCGTGCGACCTATCTGACGATAGACGACCTGAGAGACTGCGGCGTTCAGCTCGGTCGCGGTGAGGCGCAAGAGCTTCCCGGACTGATGTCCTTCGAGTTCTTCCAGCAGCATTCCGATAACGAGAAGGAAATCCTTCGCGTCTATCGCGCCGCGGCACTCGATGTCGATGCGGGTGCTTCGATCACGCCGGCGGCCGAATGGCTGCTCGACAACTATTACATCGTCGAAGAGGCGATCCAGGAAGTCCGTCGCGACTTCCCGAAGAAATTCTTCAAGCAGCTGCCGACGCGCGTCGTCCAGGGACAGAAGATGCCGCGCGTTCTGGCGCTCGCATGGCTTTACGTGGCCCACACCCATTCGGGCGTGAACCGCGAGACGCTTGCCGCCATGGTCGAGGGTTTCCAGGAAAACGAACCGCTCGAAATCGGCGAACTTTGGGCGCTGCCGTCCTTCATCCGCTTCGTGCTGATCGAAAACCTGCGCCGCATCGCGACCCGCGTCGATCGTTCGCGCAACATGCGCAAGCGCGCCAATGACGTGGCTGACGAGATCATCCGCCTGAACGACGAGACCGAAAGCGCCAAGGTGCTGGCCGGTGTCTCGGACCTGACACGCGACAACACGTTTGCGGCACAGTTCCTCTACCGCATGCGCAATGCCTCGCAGTCGACCACATTCGCAACCACGTGGATCGAAAAGCGCCTTGTCGAAGCCGGTACCGATGTCGAAACGGTAACCCAGTCGGAGCAGAGCCGTCTGTCTTCCGGCAACGTGACGATGGGCAATATCATCAAGAGCCTGCGTCTCATCATCGATACGGAATGGAGCGTCTGGTTCGAGGACGTCTCGCAGATCGACAAGCTGTTCCGCGAGTATACCGATTACGAAGCGCTCGATTTCGGTTCGCGCAATGCCTATCGCAACCGCATCGAAAAGCTCGCCCGCCTTTCCAAGCGCAGCGAAGCGGACGTTACCCAGGCCGCCATCAAGCTTTCACAGGAAGCGGCGGCAAAAGACCCTGACGTGCGCGAGACCAATGTCGGCGCCTTCATCGTCGGCCGTCACCGCAAGGAACTGGAAGCGGCCGTCAATTATCATCCGCCGATCCTGCAGCGTGCGGTTCGCGCCTATCGCAAGCTGAACTGGCTCGCGATTGCCGCTCCGGTGATCCTGCTGACCGTGCTTGCCCTGGCGATTACCGGCCATTTCCTGGTTCAGGCCGCGATCCCGCTGATCGTCGTCTTCTTCCTGCTCCTGATGTTCGCGCTTCCGGCATCGGAAGGCGCGACCGGCCTGTTCAACACGGTCGTCACCTATTTCGTCAAACCGGCGCGGCTTGTCGGTTACGAATTCAAGGAAGGCATTCCGGAAGAGGCAAAGACGCTCGTCGTCGTGCCGTGCCTGATCACCGACCGCGATACGGTCGATGAACTGGTGCGCAATCTCGAGGTCCATTATCTCGCCAACCCGCAGGGCGAGATCTATTTCTCGCTGTTGTCCGACTGGCGCGACAGCAAGGTCGAACAGACCGAGGCCGATCTCGAAATCCTCGATTATGCCAAGCGCGAAATCTTGGCACTCAACGCGCGTTACAAGGACGAGGTGACAAGCGACCGCTTCTTCCTTCTCCACCGTCGTCGCCTGTTCAATCCGAACGAAGGCGTGTGGATGGGCTGGGAGCGCAAGCGCGGCAAGCTGCATGAGCTGAACCTGCTTTTGCGCGGCGATCGCGATACGACCTATCTTCAGGGCGCCAACACGGTTCCGGCCAACGTTCAGTATGTGATGACGCTCGATGCCGATACCCGCCTCATCCGTGATGCGGCGACAAAACTCGTCGGCAAGATGCACCACCCGATCAACCGTCCGGTACTCGATCCGCAGACCAATCAGGTCATCAAGGGCTACGGCCTGATGCAGCCGCGCGTGACGCCGTCGCTGACGACCGGCACCGAAGCCTCGGTCTTCCAGCGCGTCTTTTCCGTCGGCCGTGGTCTCGATCCTTACGTCTTCGCGGTTTCCGACGTCTATCAGGACCTGACCGCCGAAGGTTCGTTCACCGGCAAGGGCCTCTATCACGTCGATGCCTTCGAGGCGTCGCTGAAGGGCCGGATCGAAGAGAATGCGGTTCTCTCCCACGACCTTCTCGAAGGTTCGTTTGCCCGTTGCGCCCTCGTCACCGATGTCGAGCTGGTCGAAGATTTCCCGACCCGCTACGAGGTCGAAGTCTCGCGCCAGCATCGCTGGGCTCGCGGCGACTGGCAGCTCATTCCCTATATCATCGATGCCAAGCGGGGCGTCACCGCGCTCGGCCGCTGGAAGATGCTCGATAACCTGCGCCGGTCGCTTACCCCGATCGCCTGGTTCTTCGCCTCCGTTCTCGGCTGGTATTTCATGGACCCGCTCGGCGCGCTGATCTGGCAGATCCTGCTGATCTTCTCGCTGTTCGTCGCTCCGACGATCTCGCTGCTCACCAACCTGCTGCCGCGTTCCAGCGACAATGTCGCCAAGGCGCATTTCTATTCCGTCTGGTCCGACGTGCGCTCGACCAATGCGCAGGTGGCACTTCGTATTGTCTTCATCGCCGATTCCGCCTGCATCATGACGGATGCGATCGGGCGTTCTCTCTACCGCCTGTTCGTTTCCCGCAAGCTGATGCTGGAATGGAAGACGGCCGCGTCGATCCAGTCGAATGCGCAGGGAAGCCCGACCGATTATTACCGGTCGATGTGGCATGCGCCGGCAATCGCCGTCTTGAGCATCATCCTTGCCGCCATTCCGGGCGACAATGCCTTCCTCGTCGGCATTCCGTTCGCCATCCTGTGGATCTTCTCGCCGCTCGTCGCCTGGTATGTCAGCCAGTCGGCCGAGACGGAAGACAAGCTGTTCGTGCCGGAAAACGTCTCCGTCGAACTGCGCAAGATCGCGCGTCGCACCTGGCGTTATTTCGAAATGTTCGTGACGCCGGAACACAGCTATCTACCGCCGGACAACTATCAGGAAAAGCCGAACCCGTCGGTCGCCAAGCGCACCTCGCCGACCAATATCGGCGTCTATCTTCTGTCGACCATTTCGGCGCGTCATTTTGGCTGGATCAGCTTTGCCGAGACGGTCGAGCGACTGGAACAGACGATCGCGACCGTGGAAAAGGCCGACAAGTTCCGCGGCCACATGTATAACTGGTATCACATCGACACGATGAAGCCGCTGATGCCGCGCTACGTATCGTCGGTCGACAGCGGCAACTTTGCCGGCCACCTGATCGCCATTTCGTCCGCCTGCCGTATCTGGGCAGAAGCGCCGTCCGCGCATCTGCAGGGTAATCTGGACGGTCTGGGCGATGTCGCCGGCATTCTCGGTGAAACGCTGAAGGCGCTTCCCGACGATCGCAAGACCGTGCGTCCGCTGCGCCGTCGTCTCGAAGAGCGTATCAACGGCTTTGCCAATGCGCTCGCCTCGGTCAAACGCGAGCACGAATTCGCCTCGATCCGGATCATCAACCTCTCGGTGCTTGCGCGCGAGATCCAGAAGCTTTCGCACAATCTCGATCATGAGGTTCGCTCGGCGCAGAGTGAGGAAGTGACCAAGTGGGCCGCCTCGCTGGTTACCGCCTGTGAAGCACATATTGCCGACTCGACTTTCGATAACGCCAATGTCGAAGAACTGCGCGATCGCCTGGCGTCGCTCAGCGTCCGTGCCCGCAAGATCGCCTTTGCGATGGACTTCAAGTTCCTGTTCCGCAAGGACCGCCGTCTTCTGTCGATCGGCTACCGGGTCGAGAGCAACGAAGTCGACGAAGCCTGCTACGATCTGCTCGCGTCCGAGGCTCGCCTCACCAGCCTGTTCGGCATCGCCAAGGGCGACTTGCCGAACGAGCACTGGTACAAGCTCGGCCGCCATGTCGTGCCGATCGGCGCGCGCGGTGCGTTGGTTTCCTGGTCGGGTTCGATGTTCGAATACCTGATGCCGCCGCTCGTCATGCAGGAGCGCCAGGGCGGTATCCTCAACCAGACCAACAACCTGATCGTCAAGGAACAGATAAACCACGGCCGCCGTCTCGGCACGCCATGGGGCATTTCGGAAGCCGCTTTCAACGCGCTCGACCATCAGATGCACTATCAGTACACCAATTTCGGTGTGCCGACGCTGGGTCTGAAGCGTGGTCTCGGCCAGAACGCCGTTATCGCGCCTTATGCATCGATCCTCGCCAGCCAGTATGATCCGACGGCAGCGGTCGAGAACCTTGTCGAACTGCGCGAACTCGGTGCGCTCGGCATCTACGGTTTCCACGATGCGGTCGACTTCACGCCGACCCGCGTGCCGGAAGGCAAGCGCTGCGCGGTGGTCTACAACTATTATGCCCACCACCATGGCATGTCGATTGCGGCTGTCGCCAACGTCGTGATGAACGGCCTGCTGCGCGAGCTCTTCCACGCCGATCCGGTGATCGAGGCGGCGGAACTGCTGTTGCAGGAAAAGGCACCGCGCGACATTCCGGTGATGAGCGCCAAGCACGAGGAAAAGCCAGGCACCGGCGGCGGCGAGCTGTTGCGCCCGGAAATCCGCACGATCAGCAACCCGGCCACCAAGGACCGCGAGCTGGTTCTTCTGTCCAATGGTCATTACTCGCTGATGATGACGGCGACCGGTTCGGGTTACTCCCGCTGGAACGGCCTGTCCGTTTCGCGCTGGAGACCGGATCCGACGGAAGACCGCTGGGGTCAGTTCATCTTCCTGCGCGATACGGCAACCAACGACTGGTGGTCGACAACAACCGAACCGCGTCGTGCCGAAGGCGAGCAGTCCAAGGCCGTGTTCGGCGACGAAAAGGCCGAATTCCACAAGACGGTCGGCGACCTGACCAGCACGGTCGAAGTCATCGTCGGCACGGAGCACGATGCCGAAGGCCGTCGCGTGACGCTGCTCAACATGGGCACCGAGGACCGCTTCATCGAAGTCACCTCCTATATGGAGCCGGTGATTGCCGGTGATGACGGCGATAACGGCCACCCGGTCTTCTCGAAGATGTTCATCAATACCGAGATCGGCAAGCGCGGCGACGTGATCCGCGCATGGCGCAACAAGCGCGATCACAGCGAACCGGACATGCTGGTGGCGCATCTCGCCGCCGACCATGCCGGAACGGACCGCCCGACCGAATACGAAACCGACCGCCGCAAATTCCTCGGCCGCGGCCGCACGCTGTCGGAGGCTGCCGCCTTCGATCCGGGTGCGTCGTTGTCGAATACGGACGGCTTCACGCTCGACCCGATCATGTCGCTGCGCCGCAGCGTGCGGGTTCCGGCCGGCAAGAAGGTCAGCGTCGTGTTCTGGACGATCGCCGCGCCTAAGCGCGAGGATCTCGACAAGGCGATCGAACATTATCGCCACGCCGAAAGCTTCCAGAGCGAACTGACCCAGGCATGGACACGCACGCAGATGCAGATGCGCCATCTCGGCGTAACCTCGCAGGATGCGGCCGCGTTCCAGCATCTGGCGCGTTATCTCGTCTATCCCGACATGCAGCTTCGCGCCGACCAGCAGACGCTGCAGGCCGGCATGCAGGCGCAGTCGGGTCTGTGGAAATCATCTGTCTCCGGCGACCTGCCGATCTTCACGCTCAGGATCAATGACGAGGCCGACCTGCCGGTCGCCAAGGAAGCAATCCTTGGGCAGCAGTATCTGCGTTCGCGCGGCGTGATCTCCGATCTCGTGATCTTCAACGAGCGGGGTGCCGAAGACGCGCAGGACATGCAGCAATCGATCGAGCAGATGGCAACCCGCATGGGCCAGGAAGGCGGACGCACGCATGTGTTCACGCTGCGTCGTGATCTTCTGGAAGGTGCCGGCGCGGATGGCCTGATCGCCGCTTCGCGCGTCGTCCTGCATGCCCGCAACGGCCAGTTCGGGGACCAGTTGAACCGTACGAGCACGATCTTCGCGCCGTCGACGGAACAGCAGATCGAAGCCGATCGTCGTCCGCTCATTAACGGCGAAATCTTCGCCGCGCCGGAAATCCTGCCAACGGAGCCGACGGATCTCGAATTCTGGAACGGTATCGGCGGCTTCTCGGAAGAGGGCAACGAATATGTGGTCCGCCTCAACGGTGGCCAGTCGACGCCGCACCCGTGGATCAACGTCATCTCCAACGATACGTTCGGTTTCCACGTTTCGGCGGAAGGCTCGAGCTTCTCCTGGGCTGAAAACTCCCGCGACTACCAGCTGACGCCGTGGACCAACGATCTCGTGATCAACCGTCCGGGCGAAGGTTTTTATGTCTCCGATACGGAAACGGGCAAGGTCTATACGCCGTTCGCCGCGCTCTCGCGTCGCCCGGACGTCCTGTTCGAAGCCCGCCATGGTCTCGGCTATTCGGTCTTCTCGTCCGAAGAGGACGGGTTGAAGCTCGAAGTGACGCAGACCGTCGACCGGACCCGTCATGCCAAGTTCTCGCATATGAAGCTCAGGAACTCCGGCTCGGAAACGAAAAAGCTGAAACTCTACGGTTATGTCGAATGGCTGCTCGGTGCGAACACGGCAAAGACTGTTCCCTTCATCCTGCCTTCGCGGGACGAGGCGACCGGCACGCTGTTTGCTACCAACGCGTTCAGCATCAACTTCAGCCGTTTCGCCTTCCTCGGCATGAGCGAGATGCCGACCGGCTTCACGGCAAGCCGCCGCGAATTCATCGGCCGCTTCGGGTCGGTGCAGCTGCCGGCTGCCGTGATGGGTGCGTCTTCGCTTAGCGGTTCGCTCGATCTCGATGGCGATCCGTGTGCGGTGCTTGCCTATGACGTGGAGCTTGCTCCGGGTCAGGAAACGGAAGTCACCTTCTTCCTCGGCGATGCCGCAACGAAGGAGGAGGCGGTTGCGCTCTCGGCGGAACTGAAGACCGTCAGGTTCGACGGTGCGCTTGCGGAAAACCGCGGCTTCTGGAACGAGTTCACCGGGCGTCTCAAGATCTCGACGCCGGACAAGTCGCTCGACAATATGGTCAACCACTGGCTGCCCTATCAGGCGCTCGGTTGCCGCATCATGGCCCGTACTGCCTTCTACCAGGCGTCGGGTGCATTCGGCTTCCGTGACCAGTTGCAGGATACGCTGGCCTTCCTGGTGCACGAGCCGTCGCTCGCCCGCCGACAGATCATCAATGCGGCGTCGCGCCAGTTCAAGGAAGGCGACGTGATGCACTGGTGGCTGCCGCATAACGGCTCCGGTGTGCGCACCACGATTTCCGACGACGTCGTTTGGCTGGCCTACGCGATCAACCAGTATGTGTCGGTCACCGGCGATGGGAGCCTTCTCGAAGAGGAACTGCCGTTCATTTCCGGCCCGATCCTCGAAAAGACCAAGCACGATGCCTTCATCCAGCCTGAGGTGACGAGTGAGATCGGCAGCCTCTACGAACATGCGGCGCGTGCGCTCGATCTGGCGATCGACCGCACCGGTGACATGGGCCTGCCGTTGATGCTCGGTGGCGACTGGAACGACGGCATGAGCCGGGTCGGCGTTGCCGGCCGCGGCATGAGCGTCTGGCTCGGCTGGTTCCTGGCGGCCGCTCTTCGCGACTTCATTCCTTATGCGGAGGCCCGCAATGACAAGAAGCGTGTCGATCGCTGGAAGAAGCATATCGACACGCTGAAGGATGCGCTCGAGACCGATGGCTGGGACGGAACTTACTATCGTCGCGGTTATTTCGACGACGGCACGCCGCTCGGTTCTGCCAAGAGCGACGAATGCCGCATCGACAGTCTCGGCCAATCGTGGAGCGTGCTTTCCGGCGAGGGCCGGATGGATCGTCGCGACCAGGCGATGGATGCGGTGATGAGCCAACTGGTGGACGAAGAGGCGGGCATCATCCGCCTGTTCACTCCGCCGTTCGAAAAGACCCGTCAGGATCCCGGCTATATCAAGGCTTATCCGCCGGGTGTCCGCGAAAACGGTGGCCAGTACACGCATGCGGCCATCTGGGTCGTGCTGGCGCTGGCGCAGATGAAGCGCGGTGACGATGCCTGGAAGTGCTTCCAGATTCTGAACCCGATCAACCACGCGCTCAATCGCGAGGCGGCCGAAACCTATCGTGTCGAACCCTATGTTGTGGCCGCAGACGTCTATGGCGCCGGCGACTATCAGAGCCGTGGTGGCTGGACCTGGTATACGGGTTCCGCCGGTTGGCTCTACCGCGCGGCGATCGAGGGCATTCTCGGCATCAAGCGCAATGGCAATCGCCTGACCGTCGATCCGTCTCTGCCGACCGGCTGGGACGGGTTCGAGGCCGAACTGACGATCGAGGGCAAGGCCCACAAGATCAAGGTTGCAGGCGGTACCGTGACTGTCGACGGTGCGACTGCCGATAAGGACGGCGGGTTCCTGCTGTCGTCCAGCTAAGCCTTTAAAGCCCACTATCATCTGACATGGCATCGCCCCGGAAACCGGACTGGTTTTCGGGGCGATGCTTTTCTAGATGGGCATGGTCGCAAACTCCCTTTGAAAAGAAGGGCAGCACTGGTGACCGCGACGGGAGATCCCGTCACGGCCGGCTCATGGGGAGGCGGGCAGTGCGATAATGGATGGTCTGGGTGTCAGGGCATTCTGCCCGCCCGATCGTGAAGCGTTCCGGAAGAGTTGGCGGATGGGGAGCATACCGCTTTTGCCTTCCGGTGGAGGTTTTGCCCTGACGGCATCCCCTCCCACATTACGACCATCATCTTGCGCCGGATTCTGTTCCGTAGGTGTCCGGTTCGCGACCCGGCCCCATCTCGTGGATGTGGAAGGCCGATGTCTTTCTCCCCCTCGTTCCTGTGCTTGTCACAGGAATCCAGCAACCGCGCGTCGGCGCGGTTAGAGAGTCTTTCCAGCCCAAAGACTTGGGCTAGCTGGATCCCTGTGACGAGCACAGGGATGAGGGTAGTGTGTGTGGCCGTCGCTTCGATTCAAGCATCAGCCCTGTCAACGCCTCCCTGCTCCATCATGCCGGGCTTGGCGTTGCTTCCGGTGTCTTGACCTTCTTCGATGCGTCGTCGTCATCGCTGTCGTCCAACAGGCCGCTGGTCCGCAGCAGCGAGGCAAACCGGCCGCCGAGGCGGCTCAGTTCGTCGTAGCTTCCCATTTCCGCGATGCGGCCGTTGTCGAGGAAGATCACCGTGTTGGCATCGCGCACCGTGGAAAGGCGGTGAGCGATGATGAAGGTGGTCCGGTCCTGCCGCAGCTTGTCGATAGCCACCTTGACGCGGGCTTCCGTTTCCACGTCGAGCGCGCTGGTCGCTTCGTCGAGCACGAGGATCGGCGCGTTCTTGAGGATCGCTCGGGCTATGGCGATACGCTGGCGTTCGCCGCCGGAAAGCTTGTTGCCGCGTTCGCCGACCGGGGTCTCGTAACCGTTGAGGCGGGTTTCGATGAATTCTGCTGCCGCTGCCGCCTCCGCGGCCCTGATGATATCATCCTCTGTCGCGCCTTCCCGGCCAAGGCGGATATTGTCGCTGATCGAGCGGTTGAGCAGGCCGGCATCCTGGAAGACGGTGGCGATCTGCTGGCGCAGCGACTTGCGGGTGACGGTCGAGATATCGATCCCGTCGATCAGGATCTTACCCTGCTGCGGATCGTAGACCCGCTGCAGAAGGTTGATCAGCGTGGTCTTGCCGGCGCCTGTCGGCCCGACGATTGCGACGGTCTGGCCGGCCCTGGCGGTGAAGGAGATGTTGTGCACGCCCTGCTTGGTATTGGCGAAACCGAAGCTCACGTCGCGGAACTCCACTTCGCCGCCTGAATCGCGAAGCTCGCCCGCGTTGGCGGGTTCGGCCCTGTCTTCGACGGAATCTTCGAGTGCGAAGAAATCCTCGAGCTTGGCGCGGGCTTCGAAAATCTGGGTGGCGAACTGTCGCAGCAGGTCGAGGCGGGCGATCAGCAGATTGGCAAAGCCGATAAAGGCAACGACATCGCCAACCCGGATTTCTCCGCGTTGTACCAGCGTCGTACCTATGACGAGAATGACGCCCATGGAGACGGTGGACGCCGTGCGGTTGAGACCGCCGGCAAGCGCCCACCAGTCGAGCACCGGATATTGCGCCTTGAGCAGGTCCTTGGTGTAGGTCTTGAGCGCCTGAGTTTCTGCCTCGATACGATTGTAGCTGTGCAGGACGGAGACGTTGCTGATCGAATCGCTGACATGGGAAAAGACCTGATGGTAATGGCTTTCCACCGACGCCTGGCCTTCCTTGGTGCGCTTCATCACGGCGACACCAATGACCCAGTAGAAGATGCTGAGGCAGAGAAGCACCAGGCTGAGGCGCCAATCCATGGAGATCGCGGTCGGGATCAGGAAAAGGATCGCTACGGCTGTCGCCAGATGCGTGCGCATGAATTCGAGCCAGAGGCCGAACAGGCTTTCGGCCGCGCGAAGCAGCGTATGCAGGGCGTTCGAGGTTCCCCGGTGGTGATGCCAGGAGAGCGGCATCGAGATGATCCGCCCAAAAGCTTCCGTCAGCAGCGATGCCCGGCGTCCATGTGCAAGCCGGTCGGCCTCACGGGCCACGAGTACGTAAGCTATCGTATTGAATACCCCGAAAGCTGCCCATAATATGAGAACATTCGTGACTGCGCCGCCGGAGGATATCGCGTCGATGATCCAGCCGAACAGGATCGGCTCGGCAATGGTGATCACGGCCAGCACGATGTTGGCGATGACGATCGCCGTCACGCGCCACTTGTTCTTGCCCAGGTATTTAAGTGCCCGCCAATAAACCTGAAATAGTGTCAACCGTTCAACCTCTTCAGTCTCTTCCACTGTAATGTGGGTCACCGAGCTTTATGGACAATACAAGGCGATTCCAAGCCTTTATCGTACGGTAGATTGTGTCAGCATGTGGTGTCGTGTAGAAAAAACAAGATGCACGTATTTGGAGTGTTTTTCGTTTCAGCAATGCTAGATTTGGCTGCGCGGTTTCAGCGAATCCTAACCGTCGGCGGAAACAATCCGGGCGATAGTAGCATATGTAATTCGGCATGCCCGGTTTGGGCGCGGGGGCGGTATTGAATATTACCATGATTGTCCAGTTCCTGGTCTTGCTTGGGGAGGCAAAGACACCGGAACAGGTTACCGCCCAACTGGAAAGTCTGGTCGGAAGCTATGGTTTCGATTTTTACAGTGTGCTGATCCAGCCGTTGCCGCAGCTGAAGCTGCAGAGATCGGTTCTGGCCGCGGAATGGCCGGAAAACTGGACGGAGCTTTACATAAAGCGGAAATATTCGCTGATCGACCCGACCTTGCGGTGGCTGCGCCTCGCCCAACGGCCGTTCAGATGGAAGGAGGCGCTTCTGACATTGAAGGCCGACCCGCATCGCAAGCGGATGAAGCGAATGCTGCAGGAGGCGTCGCGGCACGGGCTGCATGACGGTTATCTGTTTCCTATCCACGGTCGCAACGGACTTGTCGGCAGTTTCGCGATCGGCGGCGAGCCGGTCGATCTTTCGCCGGCCGAGATCAGCATGTTCGACACGGTGGCCAAGGCGGTTTTCTGGAGGTTGTTGGAACTGCGCCACAAGATCGATCTCTTCGAAAATGCTCCATTGAGCGACGTGCAGCTGACGCGTCGGGAAATGGAGGTCACGCTGCTGCTCGCCAACGGGCTCACATCCAACGAGATTGCCAAGGAACTCGATATTTCCAGTCATACCGTGGACTGGTACATTAACGGCCTGCACGAAAAGCTCGGGGCGAACAACCGGCAACATCTGATTGCGCTCGCATTCCGGCTGGCACTGATCGCCTGAGGCAATCTGTTCGACCGCAGGTTCCCTTTTCGGCCAACTTTATACTTGCGTAAATTCAACGATATTGATCTCTTGCGGTGCAACAAGTCCAATTACGCCCTGGGGAGAGCGCTTTGCCGATAAAGAAGATTCTGGTTGCGAACCGGTCCGAGATTGCAATTCGCGTGTTCCGCGCAGCCAACGAGCTTGGGATCAAGACGGTGGCGATCTGGGCGGAAGAGGACAAACTTTCGCTGCACCGGTTCAAGGCGGACGAGAGTTATCAGGTCGGCCGCGGCCCGCATCTTTCCAAGGACCTCGGGCCGATCGAAAGCTATCTGTCGATCCCGGAAGTGATCCGGGTCGCCAAGCTTTCCGGCGCGGACGCGATCCATCCGGGTTACGGCCTTCTGTCGGAAAGCCCTGAATTCGTCGATGCCTGCGACGAGGCCGGCATCATCTTCATCGGCCCGCGGCCGGATACGATGCGCCAGCTCGGCAACAAGGTGGCTGCCCGCAATCTCGCCATTTCCGTCGGCGTTCCGGTCGTTCCGGCCACCGAGCCGCTGCCGGACGACGCTGCCGAAGTGGCGCGGATGGCCGAGGAAATCGGTTATCCCGTGATGCTCAAGGCCTCTTGGGGCGGCGGCGGTCGCGGCATGCGCGCCATCCGCGATCCGAAGGATCTGGCCAAGGAAGTCGTCGAAGCCAAGCGCGAGGCCAAGGCCGCCTTCGGCAAGGACGAAGTCTATCTGGAAAAACTCGTCGAACGTGCCCGCCATGTCGAAAGCCAGGTTCTGGGCGATACGCATGGCAATGTCGTACATCTGTTCGAGCGTGATTGTTCCATCCAGCGCCGCAACCAGAAGGTCGTGGAGCGGGCGCCGGCGCCTTATCTTTCCGAGGCGCAGCGGGCAGAACTTGCCAATTATTCGCTGAAGATCGCTGCTGCGACGAATTATGTCGGCGCCGGCACGGTCGAGTATCTGATGGATGCAGAGACCGGAAAATTCTATTTCATCGAGGTCAATCCGCGCATCCAGGTGGAGCACACGGTGACGGAAGTCGTCACCGGCATCGATATCGTCAAGGCACAGATCCACATCCTCGAGGGGTTTGCGATCGGCACTCCGGAATCGGGCGTGCCTGCTCAGGAGAACATCCGTCTCAACGGTCATGCACTGCAATGCCGCATCACGACCGAGGATCCGGAACAGAACTTCATCCCGGACTATGGACGTATCACCGCCTATCGTTCGGCCGCCGGCTTCGGCATCCGCTTGGATGGCGGTACCGCCTATTCGGGCGCGATCATCACCCGCTATTACGATCCGCTTCTGGTCAAGGTGACGGCGTCTGGCTCCACACCTCAGGAGGCCATCAGCCGCATGGATCGCGCGCTGCGCGAATTCCGTATTCGCGGCGTGGCGACCAACCTGACCTTCCTCGAAGCGATCATCGGTCATGCGAAATTCCGCGACAACTCCTATACGACGCGGTTCATCGATACGACGCCGGAGCTGTTCGAGCAGGTTAAGCGCGCCGACCGCGCGACAAAGCTTCTGACCTATCTTGCCGATGTGACCGTCAACGGCCACCCGGAGACAAAGGGTCGGCCTGTGCCGTCCGACAAGATATCGAAACCGGTTCTGCCTTTCATCGAAGGAGCGATCCCTGCCGGCACGAAGCAGAAACTCGATGAACTGGGGCCGAAGAAATTTGCCGAATGGATGCGTGGCGAAGGCCGGGCGCTGATTACAGACACGACGATGCGTGACGGCCACCAGTCGCTGCTGGCCACCCGCATGCGCACGCATGACATCGCCAGCATTGCCGGCGTTTATGCCCGCGCGCTGCCGAACCTGTTTTCGCTGGAATGCTGGGGGGGCGCGACCTTCGACGTCTCGATGCGCTTCCTTACCGAAGATCCGTGGGAGCGGCTGGCGCTGATCCGCGAGGCGGCACCGAACATCCTGTTGCAGATGCTTCTGCGCGGCGCGAACGGTGTCGGCTACAAGAATTATCCCGACAATGTCGTCAAATATTTCGTCCGCCAGGCGGCGAAGGGCAGTTCCGAAAATGGCGGCATCGATCTGTTCCGCGTGTTCGACTGCCTGAACTGGGTCGACAACATGCGTGTGTCGATGGATGCGGTAAACGAGGAAGGCAAGCTCTGTGAGGCGGCGATCTGCTATACCGGCGATCTCGGCAATGCGGCGCGGCCGAAATACGACCTCAAATATTATGTCGGCCTGGCGCAGGAACTGGAAAAGGCCGGCGCGCATATCATTGCCGTCAAGGACATGGCCGGGCTTCTCAAGCCGGCCGCGGCCAAGGTTCTGTTCAAGGCGCTGCGTGACGCGACATCGCTGCCGATCCATTTCCATACGCATGATACGTCCGGCATTTCGGCTGCCACCGTGCTTGCGGCCGTCGACGCAGGCGTTGACGTTGTCGATGCCGCGATGGATGCGTTTTCCGGCAACACGTCGCAGCCCTGCCTTGGTTCGATTGTCGAGGCGCTTTCGGGCTCCGAGCGCGATCCGGGCCTCGATCCGGAATGGATCCGGAAAATCTCGTTCTACTGGGAAGCGGTGCGCAACCAGTATGCGGCCTTCGAGAGCGATCTGAAGGGGCCGGCTTCGGAAGTCTATCTGCATGAAATGCCGGGCGGGCAGTTCACCAATCTGAAGGAACAGGCCCGTTCGCTGGGGCTCGATACCAAGTGGCACAAGGTTGCCCAGACCTATGCCGACGTGAACCAGATGTTCGGCGATATCGTCAAGGTCACGCCGTCGTCCAAGGTGGTCGGCGACATGGCGCTGATGATGGTGTCCCAAGACCTGACGGTTGCCGATGTCGAGAACCCGGACAAGGACATTGCCTTTCCGGAATCGGTGGTTTCGATGCTGAAGGGCGATCTCGGCCAACCTCCGGGCGGATGGCCGCAAGCGCTGCAGAAGAAGGCGCTGAAGGGCGAAAAGCCCTATACGGCAGTGCCCGGTTCGCTGCTGCCGCCGGCCGATCTTTCCAAGGAACGCAAGGACATCGAGGATAAGCTTTCCCGCAAGGTCGATGACTTCGAGTTCGCCTCGTATCTGATGTATCCGAAGGTGTTTACCGATTTTGCGCTGGCGGCGGAAACCTACGGTCCGGTTTCGGTCTTGCCGACACCCGCCTATTTCTACGGTCTGGACGACGGCGAGGAATTGTTTGCCGATATCGAGAAAGGCAAGACGCTGGTCATCGTCAATCAGGCGATCAGCGCGCCGGATGCGCAGGGCATGGTGACGGCCTTCTTCGAACTCAATGGCCAGCCGCGCCGTATCAAGGTGCCGGATCGCAATCGCGCCGCTTCCAGCGCCGCCCGCCGCAAGGCGGAACCCGGCAATGCCGCGCATCTCGGTGCACCGATGCCGGGTGTCGTCTCGACGGTATACGTCTCCTCCGGGCAAACGGTGCAGGCGGGCGACGTGCTGCTCTCCATCGAGGCAATGAAGATGGAAACCGCGCTGCATGCCGAAAAGGACGGCGTGATCGCCGAGGTTCTCGTCAAGGCCGGCGACCAGATCGACGCCAAGGATCTGCTGGTGGTTTACGGCGGCTGAGCCGGCATCGCGCATTCATGAAAAAAGGCGGCTCGTCATGCGGGCCGCCTTTTTGCATTCGGACATATTTCGTGTTTTGCACGATGTTGCGTATTTTTGCCGATTCATGCATGATCTCGGCATGGATCATTTTGTCAGTGAAAGACAGTCAAGAATACTGGGCGAGCTTCGCGCCAAGGGGCGTGTCGCAGCGCAGGATCTGGCACAGGCCTTCGGCGTTTCTGAGGATACGGTCCGGCGCGACCTGCGCGAGATGGCCGGGCGCGGCGAGTGCGAGCGGGTCTATGGCGGGGCGTTGTTGCCGGGCGGACAGACCGTACCGCTCAAAACGCGGATCGGCGAGCAGCCGGATCGCAAGGGAATGCTGGGACGCAAGGTGGTGGAGCTGCTTGGCGAAGGCAGCGTCGTTTTCTTCGATGCCGGATCGACCAATCTTGCCGTTGCCCGTAGCCTTGCCGAAGGTTTTCGGCTGACCGCGGTGACCAACACGCCGGCAATCGCAGCCGAACTTTCCGGGCGACCGGGTGTCGAGCTGATCATGATTGGCGGACGCGTGGATCCGGCGGTCGGGGCCGCACTGGATTCGACCGCAATCCGGCAACTGGAATCGATCCGGCCGGATGTCTGCATTCTGGGTGCCTGCGGCCTGACGCTGGAAGACGGTCTGGCTGCGGATGTTTTTGAAGATGCCGCATTCAAGCGCATGGCCTGTGCTGCCAGCAAAACAAGCCTTGCCGCCATTACCTCTGACAAACTGGGGTTGGGAGCGGCATTCCATGTGCATGCGCTTGAGGCTCCCTTGTCCCTCGTGCTGGAGGCGGATGCGGATGAGGCATTGATGGCGCAGCTGGCATTTCGGGGTGTCGAGGTGCATCGCTGCGATGCCTCCATCACAAGCAACGATAAAAAATCATCAAGAGGAAACGTCCTATGAGCCAATCCGAGATCGAGAAGGCGAGCCGCCCGCTTGGATCCTATCTGACCAAGGAAAGAGCCGGCGTTGCGCTTCTTTTCCTGATGAACGGGTTTATGGTCGGTTCATGGGCGCCGAAGATTCCGGAATTCGCCTCGCGGCTCGGGCTCAGCGAGCGGGAACTGGGGCTGATGATCCTCGTCTTCGGCGTCGGATCCATCATCATGATGCCGATTGCCGGAAGCCAGATCGCACGGTTCGGATCGAGTATCGTGTCCCGGTTCCTGGCGGTGCTGGCCACGCCCATGCTGCTTCTTCTGTCGTTGACGGGTGATATCTGGAGCGGGGCGATCGCGATCTTCCTGTTCGGCGGGCTGATCGGCGCCATGGATGTCGCGATGAATGCCAATGCGGTGGCGACCGAAAAACACATGCGCCGGGCGATCATGTCGTCCTGCCATGCCTTCTGGAGTCTTGGCGGTCTGCTGGGTGCATCTAGCGGCGGGTTTCTGATCCAGAAACTCGGCGTTCTCAACCATTCGCTGATCGTCACTCTGGTTGCCGCGCTTCTGGTCGTCCTGTGCTGGAGGATCGTGTTGCACGATGCGCCGCACCCGGACGAAGCCAAGGACGAAACGAAAAGCCGCTTGCCGCGCTCGCCGTTGCCATGGCTGATCGGCGTGGTCGCACTGTTCTGCATGATTCCCGAGGGCGCGATCCTCGATTGGGGCGCTCTTTATATGCGCAACGAACTCGGTGCGTCGGTGGCGCTTTCCGGTTTCGCGTTTGCCGGTTTCTCCCTTACAATGGCAATCATGCGGTTTGCCGGCGATCTCATCCGCGACCGGCTCGGTGCGGTCCTGACGCTTCGAATCTGCGGTTCGATCGCGATCTGCGGGCTTGCGATCATCGGGCTTGCGCCGAACACGACCGTGGCAATTGCGGGCTTTGCGCTGGCCGGTATCGGTATTTCCAACATGGTGCCGATCGTGTTTTCGGCGGCCGGTAATCTGCCGGGCATGGCGGCGGGTGTGGGCTTGTCGGTCGTCACCACGATGGGCTATTCCGGTATTCTGCTTGCACCATCGGTGATCGGCTTTGTTGCCGAACATACCAAGCTCGCGCCGATCTTCCTGGCTTTGTCCGGTTTCCTCGTCGTCGTGCTTGCCGTCTCCCGGCTTGCCCGGCATGCGGATGGTGCGCACCATTGAGGCCGATGCCGTAAAACTGACACGGCTCGGTGGTTGACAAGCGGCAATGCATACGCCACCTGAAATGCAACTCTGCTTGTAGGCACCGAGACGCGACCATGACATCACCCATCGACTTCGATCCGAAACCGCGCCGTCAGACCGTTGCGGTCGATGTGGGTGGGGTCATCGTGGGAGGTGGTGCGCCGGTCGTCGTGCAGTCTATGACCAATACTGACACGGCCGATATCGATGCGACGGTGGCGCAGGTTGCCGCTCTCTACAAGGCTGGGTCGGAAATCGTGCGCATTACCGTCGACCGCGACGAGAGCGCTGCTGCCGTGCCGAAGGTGCGCGAGCGCCTGCTCAGGCTCGGCCTTGACGTGCCGCTTGTCGGCGACTTCCACTACATCGGCCACAAGCTTCTCTCCGACCATCCTGCCTGTGCGGAAGCGCTCGCCAAATACCGTATCAATCCGGGCAATGTCGGCTTCAAGGACAAGAAGGACAAGCAGTTCGGCGATATCATCGAGATGGCGATCCGCTACGACAAGCCGGTGCGTATCGGCGTCAACTGGGGCTCGCTTGACCAGGATCTTCTGACGACGCTGATGGACCGCAATGCTGAGGCCGGTTCACCGCTTTCGGCCCGCCAGGTCATGCATGAGGCGATCGTGCAGTCGGCGCTGATTTCCGCCGAGCTTGCCGAAAGCATCGGCTTGCCGCGCAACCGCATCATCCTGTCCGCCAAGGTCAGCCAGGTCCAGGACCTGATCGCCTGTTATTCGATGCTGGCGGAACGTTCCAACCATGCGCTGCATCTCGGCCTCACAGAAGCGGGCATGGGTTCCAAGGGCATCGTCGCCTCTTCGGCGGCCATGGGTTACGTGCTGCAGCACGGGATCGGCGATACGATCCGCGTGTCGCTGACGCCTGAGCCGAATGGCGACCGCACGAAGGAAGTGCAGGTGGCTCAGGAAATCCTGCAGGTCATGGGGTTCCGGCAGTTCATTCCGGTGGTTGCCGCGTGTCCGGGCTGCGGCCGCACCACATCGACTGTGTTCCAGGAACTGGCCCAGAACATCCAGAACGACATCCGCAAGAACATGCCGGTCTGGCGCGAGAAATATCCGGGTGTCGAAGCCCTGAATGTCGCGGTCATGGGCTGCATCGTCAACGGTCCGGGCGAAAGCAAGCATGCCGATATCGGCATCTCGCTGCCGGGTACGGGCGAAACGCCGTCCGCGCCCGTCTTCATAGACGGCAAGAAGGCGATGACGCTGAAAGGCCCGAACATCGCCGGCGATTTCGAGAAGCTCGTTGCAGATTATATCGAGAACCGTTTCGGCCAGAACCGCACGGCTGCCGAATAAGCCTCATTCTCTTCAGGTCTGCGGTCTGCGGTCTGCGGTCGGCGGCGGCGTCAGGCCTCCGCGAGCGCCTTGGCGAGCATGGCCTGGGCAGACCAGCGCACGACCTGTTCCGCTCTTTCCATATCCATGACGCAGACATCGCGCAGCACGATGATTGCCTCGATGCCTGTCAGCAGCGACAGGCCGGCGAGCAGGTTTTCATAGACCGGCTTAGACAGCTTCTCTTCGATCGGTTGCAGAGCCTGCGACAGCCAGGGAAGGCGACGGCCCGTGCGCGGGATCTGGTCATTGGTGGCCGCTGCCGCCAGAAATGCGCGAAAAACGCTTTCGTTTTCGGCGACCATCCTGAAAATCCGGCTGACCATCTCATCCAGTCGCTGCTCCACGGTGCCGTTTCTCGCGACGTCCTCGGAAAGATGAACCTGCTCCGCCACGGCATCCAGTGCTGCCTCGCGCAAGATGTCTTCCGGCTTGGAGAAATACCGATAGGCGGTGGCGCGCGAAATTCCCGATGCATCCGCAACATCGGCGACCGAAAATGATACTCCTTCCTCGATCATCTTTCGCGCCGTTTTCAGCAGTTCAGTGCGCGTTCTCTTCTTCTGGTTGATCCGTTCGAACTTGGTTTCGCGCGATACTTGACCCGTCATCACATTTCCTTTATGAGAAATTAGTCTCATTAGGAGATGATGGTATCACAAATCCAAGAGAGGACAAGATGACATGACCGCCGAGGTCGATCCCGAAGACACCGCACCGATGACGGTTCATTTTCTCGGTAACCTGCTGACCTTCCACATCCGCAGCGCCGCGACGGGCGACAGGTTCACCTTGATCGAGAACCGGACGGCGCCCGGGCAAGGCGCACCCATGCACCGGCAGGCCGATGACGAGGCCTTCTATGTCCTGGAAGGGGAATACGACTTCCTGCTCGATGGCGTCTGGCATCGCAAGGGTGCCGGCGAGGCGGTTCATATCGTGCCCGGCACGGTGCATGCCTTCCGCAATCCCGGAACGACCGACGCGCGGATGCTGATCATCAATTCGCCCGGCAGTCTCCACGAGGCTTTTTTCGTCGATGTCGGCGAAAAGGTTGAGTTGAGGCAGACGGCATTCCCGCCGATGACGCAGCCGGATATTCCGGCCATCGTTGCCAGTGGCTTGCAGAACCGTATCGAAATCCTTCCCCCTGCCGGATGAGGGTATTCGCAAGCGATGCTTTCCGCCCGTCAGTGGCCAATGACGGGGAGAAAGCAGTCCTTTCCTCGTTTTGCCGCATTTCGTGGTAAGGAAGTGCGACCATCTAGGACGGGAAACGATTCGAATGCTCAAGAAATTTGCCATCGTCGCGCTGGCCGCGACCTTCCTTTCTGCCTGCACCACGACCGACCCGTATACGGGGGAGCAGAAGGTTTCCAACACTGCTGGCGGTGCCGCGATCGGTGCCGGTATCGGCGCACTCGGCGGCCTCGTCATCGGCGGCGGCAACAAGGGCCGCAATGCCTTGATCGGTGCTGCAATCGGCGGTCTCGCCGGCGGCGCGATCGGCAATTACATGGACCGTCAGGAATCCGAACTGCGCCAGCAGCTTCAGGGAACCGGCGTTTCCGTGACCCGTCAGGGCGATCGCATCATCCTCAACATGCCGTCCAACATCACTTTTGCCACCGACCAGGATCAGGTCATCCCGCCATTCTACCAGACGCTCGATTCCGTCGCGATCGTGCTCAACAAGTTCGGCAAGACCTATATCGACGTCAACGGCCACACCGATTCGACCGGCAGCCTGCAGCATAACCAGGGCCTGTCGGAACGCCGTGCGGCTTCCGTTGCCAATTATCTCGGTGGCCGCGGCGTCGATCAGCGCCGCATCTCGACCATGGGCTTCGGTCCGTCGCAGCCGGTTGCTTCCAACGCAACGCCCGATGGTCGCGCGCAGAACCGCCGCGTCGAAGTGGCGATCGCTCCGATCCAGCAGTAAAAAACAAACCCACCGTCGGCTCTTCACGCTGACGGTGGGTTTTCAAAGTTCCGGGGCAGGATTGCTTCGGTCTAGCTCTGGCGATTGGCGACGAAACGCGCCGCCTGCTGCAATGTCTTTGCTTTCTCGCCATAGGGCGAGAGTAGATCTACGGCCTCGGTCGTCAGCGCATTCAGCGTCTTTTCAGCCCATTCCATTCCGTGCAGTCCAACCAGCGTGCCCTTGCCGCGTCCGGCATCCTTGCCGGCTGCCTTGCCGAGCGTTGCCGCATCGGAGGTGACGTCGAGAAGATCGTCGGCGAGCTGAAAGGCGAGGCCGATCTTCTCGCCGAAAAGCCTCATACGCTTGCGGTCGTCATCGGTCGCTCCGGCAATGATCGGTCCCGCTTCGCAGGCGAAGCGCAGCAGCGCGCCGGTCTTCATCGCCTGCAGGGTGCGAATTCCGGCTTCATCGGGTGCCTTTTTCTCGGCTGCCAGATCGAGCGCTTGTCCGCCGGCCATGCCGCCGACACCTGCGGCGCGGGCCAGCGCCGAAACCAGCTGTACCTTGCGGTCGGCCGCAAGCTCTGTTTGCGATGCGGAGATGATGTCGAAAGCATAGGTCAGCAGGCTGTCGCCGGCGAGGATCGCGACGGCTTCGTCGAAGGCCTTGTGCACCGTCGGCTGGCCGCGGCGCAGGTCGTCGTCGTCCATGGCGGGCAGATCATCGTGGATCAGCGAATAACAATGCAGGCATTCCAGTGCGGCGCCGATGCGCAATGCCGTCTCGTGGTGGCCGCCGAAAAGAGCCGCACTTTCGACGACGAGGAAGGGGCGCAACCGCTTGCCGCCGTTCAGCGTTCCATGGCGCATGGCGGCCAGGAGATTGTCCGGCCGGGCAATTTCGTCATCCAGCGTCTGCGGTGAAAGCAGGCGCATCAACAAGGCTTCCGTCTCGACGGCGCTCTGCTTCAGCCGGGTCTCGAAATGGGTCTGATCGGCGGGCTCTGTGCTCATGGCCGCTGTGTTGCATGTCGCCAAAGCGCTGGCAACGGGATTTACCACCCCACAGGAAGTTTAACGCGGGAGACTCGTCACACGCGGCCATACTGGCTATGAAACAGAGGGTTGCTTATCGAGGCTGTTGGGGACTTCGTTTGGACATCACGCCAGATCGACAGACTGAGGAAGAGGAATCCGCCATGCCGCGACGGCAAAAGGCGGGGTCGCTTTCGCGTGTCGCAAAGCGCGTGGTTCTGGTACTGGCTGCGCTTCTGATCCTGCCCTATCTGCTCATTCCCGTTTACGCCCTGCCGTTTACCCGGCCGGTTTCGACGCTGATGCTGTCGGAACTGTTTCTCCTGCGCGGTTACGACCGTCGCTGGAAGGATATCGACGAGATATCCCCCAATCTCGTGCGCGCCGTGATGAT
Source organism: Hyphomicrobiales bacterium (assembly GCA_900466875.1). Lineage (GTDB taxonomy): Bacteria > Pseudomonadota > Alphaproteobacteria > Rhizobiales > Rhizobiaceae > Neorhizobium. Next base: position 84,605 of record UBNQ01000036.1, read on the forward strand.
GTCGGAGGACGGGCAGTTCTGCTTCCATGGCGGGGTCGACTGGCGGCAGATGCGCGGCGTGGTGCAGGATGCGCTCGATGGCGAGGCGACCCGTGGCGCCAGCACCATCTCGATGCAGACGGCCAAGAACCTGTTCCTGTGGAACGGCCGCTTCTTCGTCCGCAAGGTGCTGGAACTGCCGCTCGCGGTTGCCGCCGATACCCTATGGACGAAACGGCGGATGCTGGAGATCTATCTCAACGTTGCCGAATGGGGGCCGGGCATCTATGGCGCTGAAGCGGCGGCACAACATTATTTCAAGGTGAGCGCCTCGAAACTCAGCGCCAGCCAGTCCGCGCTTCTTGCGGTCGCGCTGCCCAATCCCTTCACCCGTGTCGCCAGCAAGCCGGGGCGCGGCATGCGTCGCCTTGCGGCGCTGATCGATCGCCGCGCTAGAAATTCCGGCGAATATATCAAATGTATTTATGACTAGGTTCTCGCCTTTTCATTGGAGGCCCGTTGCCCGCGCCTGTAGCTTGGCGAAAAAGCCGGAGGCCATCGATGACTGAGCTCACCCTTTATATTGCCAACAAGAACTATTCGTCCTGGTCGTTCCGGCCGTGGATCGCGCTGACTGCGGCGGGTGTGCCGTTTCGCGAAGTGCTGATCCCCTTCGATGATGACGGGGGAAATCCGAAGTTCCGGGAAATCTCGCCGACAGGCCGGGTGCCGTCGCTGCATCACGGTGCGTTTCGCGTATGGGAATCTCTGGCGATCATTGAATATGCGGCCGAGCTTTTCCCGGAGAAGGCTGTCTGGCCCAAGGAGGCTGCCGACCGCGCCGTGGCGCGCTCCGTCTCGATGGAAATGCTGTCCGGCTTCCGATCGTTGCGCAATGCCTGCCCGATGAACCTTCGCCGGCCGAAGCGCAGGCTCGACCTGCCGACGGATGTGCAGGCTGGCGTCGATGCCGATGTGGCGCGGATCTCGGCGATCTGGACGGAATTGACGGCGCGCTCCGGCGGGCCTTATCTGTTCGGTGAGTTTTCAGGAGCGGACGCGATGTTTGCGCCTGTCGTCAACCGGTTCGAGGCCTATGATCTGGTGACCGACAAGGCCGTGCTTGCCTATATGGCGGCGATGAAGGCGCATCCGGCCTGGAAGGCGTGGGAAACGGCGGCGCTTGCCGAGACCTGGATCGTGCCTGCGGACGAGGCGTGACAGCCCCAATTCGGATGATGCGACGTCTGAGCGAAAAAATATCGGTGGGGACTGGTCAAAGCCCTGACCGGCATGTATAAGCCAGCCAAATTTCCGAGATCGAGACGTGACGGGTTCGGCCTCACAGAGGCCGAATATGGCGTTTTGCACGAAGTGGAGTAACACAAATGGCAGTACCAAAAAGAAAAGTTAGCCGATCCAAGCGCGGTATGCGCCGCTCCGCAGACGCGCTGGCTACCCCGACGTTCGTCGAGGACAAGAACTCCGGCGAACTTCGCCGTCCGCACCACATCGACCTGAAGACCGGCATGTACCGTGGTCGCCAGGTTCTGACGCCGAAGGAAAGCGCATAAGCGTTTTCTTTTGAGCAATCACTTTAAAGCCCGGTTTTGACCGGGCTTTTTTGTTGCGCTGCTTTCTGATTTTTCGACGTTGAGGCGTCAGGCCCCGAGGCTGTCCAGCCGGCTTTGCAGATTGCGCAACTGTTCCTTCAACTCATCGATATCCCGTGCTTCCGCCTTCTTTGGCGCAGGGCTTGCCGGGGTTGAAGAATAGGGCGCAAACATCTGCATGGCCTGGCGGAACATTTCGGTGTTGCGGCGCACCTGATCCTCCATCATCTGCATGGGGGCCTGGAAATTCTTGGCCAACGGTGTTTCACCGAAAGCGCGTGTCATCTGCTCGCGCATCTGTACCTGCTGCTCGGTGAAAGCATGCATCGATTGCTCAAGAAAGGTCGGCACGACCATCTGCATCTGGTCGCCGTAAAAGGAAATGAGCTGGCGCAGGAAGGAAACGGGTAACAGCGTGTTTCCGGTCTTCGATTCCTGCTCGAAGATGATCTGCGTCAGGACGGAATGGGTGATGTCTTCGCCGGTCTTGGCATCCTGCACCGCAAAAACTTCACCCTTCTTCACCATCTTGGCGAGATCCTCCAGGGTGACATAGGTGCTGGTACCGGTGTTATACAACCTCCGGTTGGCGTATTTCTTGATTACAGTCTCGCCTTCGGCTTTCGCCATAGCTTTGCCTCCCACAGCATCGAGCTTATGATTTTTAGGGCAAACGCCCTTCTCCCAATCCGAAATGTAAGCCCAAACCATGCTGTGAGACAATGTTTTTGTGCGGCGCGACGAAAATCGTGTTGCGCAGCAAATTGTATCAAAGCGGTCGTTCCCTGCGCCCATTTGACACCTCGACCGAGCTTTGCCAGTGTCCCGCCAACATTCTTGCCGGAGGAAACATATGCCCAATCCCTCGATCGTGATCGCTGCCGCGGGTCGCACCGCTGTCGGCTCCTTCAATGGCGCCTTTGCCAGCGTTCCCGCGCATGAGCTTGGCGCCGTGGCCATCGCCGGGGTGCTGGCGCGTGCTGGCGTCGAGGCGGGTGACGTGGATGAAGTTATCCTCGGCCAGGTCCTGCCCGCAGGCGAGGGGCAGAACCCGGCACGGCAGGCCGCCATGAAGGCAGGGGTACCGCAGGAGGCGACCGCCTGGGGGCTCAACCAGCTCTGCGGCTCGGGTCTGCGTGCGGTTGCGCTCGGCATGCAGCAGATTGCGCTCGGCGATGCGAGGATCATCGTCGCCGGCGGCCAGGAATCGATGTCCATGGCACCGCATTGCGCCCATCTTCGCGGTGGCGTGAAGATGGGTGACTTCAAGATGGTCGATACGATGCTGAAGGATGGCCTGACCGACGCGTTTTATGGCTATCACATGGGGATCACGGCGGAAAACATTGCCCGCCAGTGGCAGCTTTCCCGCGATGACCAGGATCAGTACGCCGTATCCTCGCAGAACAAGGCCGAGGCCGCGCAAGCGGCCGGACGGTTTGCCGACGAAATCCTGCCTTTCGTGATCAAAGGGCGCAAGGGCGACGTTACGGTCGATCAGGACGAATATATCCGCGCCGGCGCCACGCTTGAGATGATGGCGAAGCTGCGTCCCGCCTTTGACAAGGATGGAACCGTGACGGCCGGAAATGCATCCGGGATCAATGACGGGGCTGCCGCGGTCGTACTGATGACGGAAGAGGAGGCCGCTCGCCGTGGTATAGAGCCGCTTGCCCGCATCGCTTCCTGGGCGACGGCGGGTGTCGATCCGCAGATCATGGGCACGGGACCGATCCCCGCATCACGCAAGGCGCTGGAAAAAGCGGGCTGGAAGGTGACGGATCTCGATCTGATCGAAGCGAACGAAGCATTTGCAGCACAGAGCTGCGCGGTCGTGCGCGATCTCGGCCTCGATCCATCGATCGTCAACGTCAATGGCGGGGCAATCGCCATCGGTCATCCGATCGGTGCATCCGGCGCCCGTATTCTCAACACTTTGTTGTTCGAGATGAAGCGACGGGGATCGTCCAGGGGACTGGCGACGCTGTGCATCGGTGGCGGCATGGGTGTCGCCATGTGCCTGGAACGTCCTTGAGCCTCAAGTCGGCTTTTAAAGAGAGGGAAGAATAATGGGGCGGGTAGCACTCGTTTCGGGCGGTACGCGTGGCATTGGTGCTGCGGTTTCGATCGCGCTCAAGGCTGCCGGATATCGGGTTGCCGCGAGTTATCACGGCAATGACGAGCGGGCGGCGCAGTTTCACGACGCCACCGGCATTCCGGTGTTCAAGTGGGACGTGTCGGATTATGACGCCTGCGTTGCCGGCGTCGAGGCCGTCGAAAAGCAGCTCGGCCCAATCGAAGTCCTCGTCAACAATGCCGGGATCGCGCGGGACAACATGTTCCACCGCATGACACCGCAGCAGTGGAACGAGGTGATCGGCACCAATCTTACCGGCCTGTTCAACATGACCCATCCCGTTTGGCCGGGTATGCGCGAGCGCGGTTTCGGCCGGATCATCAGCATATCCTCGATCAACGGACAAAAGGGCCAGTTGGGCCAGGCGAATTATGCAGCCGCCAAGGCGGGGGATCTGGGATTTACCAAGGCGCTGGCCCTTGAGGGAGCCGCTCGGAATATCACGGTCAATGCAATCTGCCCGGGTTATACCGAGACCGACATGGTGAAGGCCATTCCGCGCCAGGTGCTGGAGGAAAAGATTCTGCCGCAGATTCCGGTTGGTCGGCTCGGAATGCCTGAGGAAATCGCCCGCTGCGTGGTGTTTCTGGCGTCCGACGATGCCGGTTTCATCACCGGATCGACGCTCACCGCCAATGGCGGCCAGTATATGGCGGGCTGAAAAGGTTAAGGCCGGAATCGACTTTTCGATTCCGGCCTCGACAATTTCTCTCCAAGCTTAAAGCTTAGCGGCAACGTGCTTCGTAGTTGCGGCCATAACGGTCGCGATAGACGCAGTAGCCGTTACGCTTCTGGGATTCGCCGATGGCTGCGCCGATCAGGCCACCGCCAACCGCGCCGACTGCGGCACCGCCCCAGCTGTTTGTCACGGCGCCGCCGATAAGCGCGCCGGATCCTGCACCGATGGCAGTCCCCTTCTCGGTAGACGTGCACGATGCGAGAGTGCCGACAAGCGCGGCGATCAGCATGATCTTCTTCATGACTCGGTTTCCTTCCCTTCCACGTTAATTATTCAGATCCTGCCCATCAGCAGCAGGATGATGATGATCAGAACGACAAGACCCAAGCCCCCGGACGGACCGTAACCCCAGTTCCGGCTGTGACCCCAATTCGGCAAGGCGCCGATAAGGAGCAGAATGAGTATTACCAATAGGACCGTTCCAAGCATGGGTTTATCTCCGCTTTCCTGAAGCCAGGATGAATTTGCGATGAGAACGTGACCGGTGAACTTTTGTTCCATCGGCGCGGAAGTACTTGTTCTCACTCCTCGTTACCGGCTGTTAAAGCGCGTTGGGCGACACCATCGACGATGGAGGCGGCGATGATGAAATGTCGATTTGCCGCCATTGACTCTTCAGCCTTGGCGAGTCCTTCGGCTGATTCAGCCGGAAAACGTCCCGATATCCATGCCGGCACAATATAGTGTGGCCGCTAATGTCTGCATCCCTACATGTTGTGAGAACGGAAAGTGAATCGTCTAAGTCTTCGATTCGTCGCCGATTCGTTCGCGTTTGTTCCGAACCGTGTTTTCGAACCAGTTTTCAACCGCTGCAACCGTCTTTCTTCTTGCGTTTGTCTCGCTGCATCGCCATGTGTTGCGGGACTTCGGGCGGTCATTTGGCCTGTCGTTCGTTAGACGCGGAACTTCGCTTTGAATTCTCAGCCCATGATTTTTAGCGGGCGTGGCGTAACCGCCGTGCTTGGCCCTACCAATACCGGCAAGACGCATTACGCGATCGAGCGCATGGTGGCGCATGGATCCGGCGTGATCGGTCTGCCGCTCCGGTTGCTGGCGCGCGAAGTCTATACGCGGCTGGTGGAAAAGGTCGGGCATCACAATGTCGCGTTGATCACCGGCGAAGAAAAGATCACCCCGCATATGGCCCGCTATTCGGTCTGCACCGTCGAAGCGATGCCGCGCGAAACCAAGGCCTCCTTCGTTGCGATCGATGAAGTGCAGCTTGCCGGCGATCTCGAGCGTGGCCATATCTTCACCGACCGCATCCTGCATTTGCGCGGCCGTGACGAGACCCTGCTTTTGGGCGCCGGTACGATGCGGCCGATCCTGGAGAGGCTTCTGCCCGGCATCACGGTGATCGAGCGGCCAAGGCTTTCGCAGCTTTTTTATGCCGGCCAGAAGAAGATCACGCGCCTGCCGCAACGGACCGCCATCGTCGCCTTTTCGGCGGACGAGGTCTATGCGATTGCCGAACTGATCCGCCGCCAGCGCGGCGGCGCGGCCGTCGTGCTCGGAGCACTCAGCCCGCGCACCCGCAATGCCCAGGTTGGCCTTTATCAGGAGGGTGACGTCGAATATCTGGTCGCAACCGATGCGATCGGCATGGGTCTCAATCTCGATGTCGATCATGTCGCCTTTGCACAGGACCGGAAATTCGACGGATACCAGTTCCGCAATCTCAATCCCGCCGAAATGGCGCAGATCGCCGGTCGTGCGGGACGTCATCTGCGGGACGGTACGTTCGGGGTCACGGGACAGGTCGCGCCGTTCGACGACGAACTGGTGGAGCGGATCGAGGGGCATCATTTCGACAGCGTGAAGGTGCTGCAGTGGCGTTCGAAAAACCTGAATTTTTCTTCGCTGAACGAGTTGCGGAAAAGCCTTGATGCCAGCCCGACGATCCAGGGGCTGACGCGTGCTTTGCCGGCTACCGACAGCCAGGCGCTCGATTATCTCTCCCGCTATTCGGAGGTGAAGGATATCGTCAATACGCCTGAGCGGGTGGAAACATTATGGGACGCCTGCGCGCTTCCCGACTACAGAAGAATTGCGCCCGCGCAGCATGCTGACCTCATTTCGACGCTTTTCTTCGATCTTGTGCGTCGCGGCACGGTGAACGAAGACTTCATGGCGGAACAGGTTCGCCGAGCCGACCGCACCGACGGCGAAATCGATACCCTGTCTGCGCGAATCGCGCAGATCCGGACCTGGACCTATGTGTCAAACCGACCCGGCTGGCTTGCCGATCCGACACACTGGCAAGAAAAGACACGGGAAATCGAGGATAGGTTGTCGGACGCGCTACATGAAAGGTTGACGAAACGCTTTGTTGATCGCAGGACATCTGTGCTCATGAGGCGCCTAAGAGAGAATGCGATGCTGGAAGCAGAAATCAGTGTGAATGGCGATGTGTTTGTCGAAGGACATCACGTCGGACAGTTGGCGGGATTCCGCTTTACTCCGGTCTCCGGGACCGAAGGACCGGATGCCAAGGCTGTTCAGGCCGCCTCACAAAAAGCGCTGGCGCTGGAATTCGAGGCGCGCGCCGCCCGTCTTTACGCGTCCGGCAATAACGATCTTGCTGTCGGCTCCGACGGCTTCGTGCGGTGGCTGGGCGATCCGGTCGGCCGCCTCGCGGCCAGCGACCACGTCATGCGTCCGCGCGTGATCCTGCTGTCGGACGAGCAATTGACCGGCGCTGCCCGCGAACATGTGGCTGCCCGTATCGAGCGCTTCGTCAATCATCACATCGCGACCGTTCTGAAGCCGCTCGACGACCTGTCGCGCGCCGAAGACCTGCAGGGTCTGGCGAAGGGCCTCGCGTTCCAGATCGTCGAAAACCTCGGCGTGCTGTTCCGTCGCGACGTGTCGGAGGATGTGAAGTCCCTGGATCAGGATGCGCGCGCCTCGATGCGCCGCTACGGCATCCGCTTCGGCGCCTACCATGTCTTCATGCCTGCATTGTTGAAGCCGGCTCCGGCCGAACTCATCACCCTGCTCTGGGCGCTGAAAAACGACGGCCTCGACAAGCCGGGTTACGGCGATCTCATTCCGGCGCTTGCCGCAGGACGCACGTCGGTTGTTGCCGATCCATCCTTCGAGCGGATGTTCTACAAGCTTGCCGGTTTCCGTTTCCTCGGAAAACGTGCGGTGCGCGTCGATATTCTCGAACGCCTTGCCGACCTGATCCGTCCGCTGCTGCAGTGGAAGCCGGGTGCAGCGTCGCGTCCGGAAGGCGCTTATGACGGCCGCCGCTTCACCACGACGACGGCCATGCTGTCGATCCTGGGTGCGACGCCGGACGATATGGAAGAAATTCTGAAGGGTCTCGGCTACCGTGCCGATTCCGTGACGGCCGAGGAAGCTCAGACCTATCTCGCCAGCCTGGCACCGGCATCTGCCGCAGCTACCGCGACCGCAGACGAAACCGCCGCGGCGGAAATGTCGGCTGAAGTATCTGTCGCTGAAGAGACGGCAGATACGGACACTGCCGAAACCCAGCCGGAAACGGAAACCGCAGCGGTGGAAGAGGCTGTTGCGGAAGATGCCGTTACCGAGACGGTTTCCGAGCCTGCTGCAGCAGAGGCACCTGTCGAAGCCGAAGCCTCGGTCGACACTCCAGTTGAGGCTCCCGCCGAAGCCGAAGAGCCGAAGCCGGTTCTGTTGTGGCGTCCGGGCGGTGGCCGCGAAAACAACCAGCGTGGTGGCCGTCCGCAGGGAGACCGCCGTGGAAACGGTGGCGACCGTGGTGGTGATCGTGGCGGCCAGCGCAATGCCGGTGGTGAAAATGCACCGCAGGGTCGTCGTGACGGCGACCGTCGTGACAATCGGCGTGGCGGCGGTGACCAGGACAAGCGCGAAGCCGGTGGCGGTCGCGACCGCACCAACGACCAGCGTGGCAACAAACGTCCGCAGGGCGATCGTCCGTTCCGCGGCGAGCGCAACGAGGGCGGTCCGCGTCCGGAACGTGGCGGGGCCAAAAACAACCAGCCCGCACGCTTCGAGGCCAAGCCGCCGCGCAAGGAAAAGCCGATCGATCCGGATTCTCCTTTCGCAAAACTGGCAGCCCTCAAGGAGCAGATGAAGAAGTAAGGGGTCATGACTGAAAAGCCATCAGAGGATTTGCGGCAACGCATCGACAAATGGCTTTTCTTCACCCGCATGGTGAAGTCTCGATCACTCGCTCAGGGCCTGCTCAGTTCAGGCCATGTGAAGGTGAACGGGACTTCGATCCGCCAGCCGAGTTTTCAGGTCAAAGCCGGCGACAGGGTGGAAATTTCACTTGAGCGACGTGACCTGATCCTGATCGTCAAATCTGCCGGCGAGCGGCGCGGTCCTTACGAGGAAGCCAAGGAGCTCTACGAGGATCTGACGCCACCGCGCGAAAAAACCGAGCGGCTGACTGCGCTGGAGCAGGCGCAGCGCGCCAAGGGTTCCGGTCGCCCGACCAAGAAGGAACGCCGCGAGACGGACCGTCTTTTTCCCTCTGCCGGCGACGGTGACCTGGGCTCCGGTAGCGATTGGCACGACGATTAGAAAATGTGCCCCGTTTCCGGCTTTTTTCGAAATGCTTTATCCTTGCTAAGCTTGGATAAAGGCTTTACGTGACGTTCGAAAATGCCGGATAGCCCGCCTCTGTCGTTCCAGCGGTTGCGTTGCCCCCGTCCGGCCCTCGGGGCCCGACCTTTCCCAATCGAGTCCTGATCAACGCGTTGATGTGGAGTGCTTCATGACTTACGTCGTGACCGATAACTGTGTCCGCTGCAAATATACCGACTGTGTCGAAGTCTGCCCGGTGGATTGCTTCTATGAAGGCGAGAATTTTCTCGTCATTCACCCCGATGAATGCATCGATTGCGGCGTATGCGAACCGGAATGTCCTGCCGAGGCGATCAAGCCCGATACCGAGCCGGGGCTGGACAAGTGGTTGCAGATCAATTCCGAGTTTGCCCAGATCTGGCCAAACATCACGATCAAGAAAGATCCGATGGACGGCGCCAAGGAGCTTGACGGAGAAGCAGGCAAGTACGAGAAGTATTTCTCGCCGGAACCCGGCAAGGGTGATTGAGCTAGAATGCGCCTGCCTTGCTGTCGCAGGCGCCATTCAAGCGTTGCTGCTTTCACAGGCAGAACGCTATAATGTTGCTCTGCGGACTCTGTGAAGCAAATTATTGATTTCCGCACTTTTTTGTGGTAGACAAGAGACACTGTTCCACAAGGCGGCACTCGCGTGCCCAAAAAACATCACGAAAGCACAGATCAATCACACGCTCTCTCCGAGACATAACGTCGGTTCATGTTGTCGGTCGCAGCTCAGCGATGGGATTTGTTTTTTCGCGCGCGTTTTGTCGGACCAGTATGGAGTGACCCGACGGTTTCCCCCGTCTCATCCGGGCCTGACAGACCCGGCTTTCCCCTGACCCGATATGGGTGAGTAGAAGGGAGTTTTTGAAACGAATGACGACTCAGCAGAAAAAGAATTCCCCGGCTCGCCAGGGCTTCAAGACCGGCGAATCGATCGTGTATCCCGCTCACGGCGTTGGTACGATTACCGCGATTGAAGAGCAAGAAGTTGCTGGCATGAAGCTTGAGCTTTTTGTAATCGACTTCGAAAAGGATAAAATGCGCCTGAAGGTGCCGGTCGCAAAGGCCGTAGCTATCGGCATGCGCAAGCTTTCGGAAACGGATTTCGTCGAGCGCGCGCTCAAGGTTGTGCAGGGCAAGGCTCGTGTGAAGCGCACCATGTGGTCGCGCCGCGCCCAGGAATATGATGCAAAGATCAATTCCGGTGACCTGATTTCTATCGCTGAAGTGGTCCGCGATCTCTATCGCGCTGAAAACCAGCCGGAACAGTCTTATTCCGAGCGTCAGCTTTATGAGGCTGCTCTCGACCGGATGGCCCGTGAAATCGCAGCCGTCAACAAGATGTCGGATACCGAGGCTGTTCGTCTTGTAGAGGTCAATCTTGCCAAAGGACCCAAGCGCGGCAAGAGCCTTGATGAGGATGAAGCGCAGGAAGAAGCTGCCTGATTTTTCTGAAATACAGCCATAAAAAAACCCGGCCTCGAGCCGGGTTTTTTTATTGGAACTTTTGTGTTGTTGCCGCGTTAACCCGCCGGAACGGCGAATTGATTGCTGCGTAACGCTGCCCTCGGTTCCCTTCTGAAACTGTTGCGACCAGGATGTTCCGGGTCGCTGATGAGGGGGCGAGATCAGCAGTCCGAACTAACGTTGGCATCCTTCGCGGATGTGCGTATGGCAAGGTTTCCCGCTGTTCATCGTCATATCAGAACCGTTGACGGAGAAGACGATGACAGCCATGTCCGCAGACCGCACAATGATCAAGATAGCGATGTCAGCTCCCTATCTCGCCCGGGAAGAGGAGCGTGATCTCGCCATCCGATGGAAAGACGGCCAGGATCAGAACGCACGAAACCAGATTGCGCTTGCGCATATGCGTCTCGTCATCGCCATGGCCTCGAAGTTTCGTGGCTTCGGTCTGCCGATGAGTGATCTCGTTCAAGAAGGTTATGTAGGGCTGCTTGAGGCGGCGGCAAGGTTCGAGCCGGCCCGGGACGTTCGTTTTTCAACCTATGCAAGCTGGTGGATCCGCGCTTCCATGCAGGATTACATTCTGCGCAACTGGTCGATCGTGCGCGGCGGTACCAGTTCGGCGCAAAAAGCCCTGTTTTTCAACCTTCGTCGTCTCAGGGCAAAACTTGCCCGCGGCGACAGCAATCTGACTGCCCGTGCGATCCATGAGGAGATTGCGGTAGCACTCGGTGTCAGCGTCAACGACGTGCAGACGATGGATGCGCGTCTTTCCGCCAACGATGCCTCGCTTCAGGCGCCGACGATCGCCGGCGACGCGGATAGCGGTGAGCGTCTCGACATGCTGGAAAGCAACGAACCGCTTCCCGACGAGCAGGTTTCCGGAATGATCGACGGCGAGCGTCGGCTGAAGTGGCTGCAAGGCGCGCTGACCAAGCTTAACGACCGTGAAAAGAAGATTATTCGCGCCCGCCGGCTGACGGATGACGGTGCGACGCTCGAAGCTCTCGGTACCGAACTTGGAATTTCCAAGGAGCGCGTGCGCCAGATCGAAAGCCGCGCCATCGAAAAGCTGAAATCGGCGCTCGTCTCCGCCAATCCGCAGATGGCTGCCGTCTGCTGATCGGTGCGCGGTGAGATTTCACCGCGTTATTCGGAAATGATCTTCATCTTCTGGCCGGGCGACACTGTCGCGCCGGCCGGCAGTGCGTTGATCAGCTTGAACAGGTCAAGCTTGCGGTCTGTGCCCATCATCCGCCCGGAAAGCGATGCCAGAGTGTCGCTCGGGCCTACGGTGACGATGCGGACGCGAAGCGGCTTCAGCGACGCGATTTCTTCCGGCGTCATACGACGGAAAGTGTTTCGTAAAGTATCCGCCGTCGACTGCAGCGTCGTATTGCCCTTCGGCACTGCGGTCAGGAAGCGGAAAATCTGCTCGTTGAACCGGACGACAGTTACGTCGAAATCCCAGCGCTCGGCAGAGGCGCGCGCGGTTGCGGCGGGCAGGCCGTTGACGGTCGTCTCGCGCACGGTTTCGGGCTGCAATCCGGCAACCCAGCCGCTTGTCAGGTAATTGGTCAAGCTGTTGTTTTCGCCTGCGGCGACGCCATCGAAGCGGATGGCGCTTTCGCCCGGGCCGGTTGCCAGAACGGCTTCGACCTTGTTGTCGATCCTGAAATCCGCCGGCACATCGAAACGGATGCCGAGGCTGCCATGCAGGAATGTCTGGCCGCGAACGTAGCCCTCCTGCGGGCTGTCGCCGTAAAGCAGGCCGTCGATGCCGGCGAGATAATAGTCACGGCCGCGGTCGCCGACGCCTTCCTGGCCGAAGGCGCGCGCATGGCGACGTGCCAGATCGACGCGCTGCGCGGAATTCGGGTGGCTGGAGAGAAAGTCGAGGCTCTGGTCGTTGTCCGGGTCAACCGCAGAATAACGGGCATAGGCCGCCATGGAATCGAGGAATCGGGCCGCCGCGTAAGGATCGTAACCGGCTTCGCCAAGCATGCGCACGCCGATTACGTCCGCCTGCAGTTCCTGCTGGCGGGAGAAGGCGGCCAGGCGCAGTTTTCCACGGGCGAGCGCCTGCTTGCCGGCGAGATCGCTTGACAGCACCTCGGCGACCACGCGGCTGGCAATGACTTCCGCTTCTTCCCGCTTCTGGCGCTCGATGCCGTGATTGGCGGTGACGTGGCCCATTTCATGCGACAGCACAGCTGCGACTTCCGCCGCATCGTTGGCAAGTGCGAGAAGGCCGCGGGTGACGTAAAGATAACCACCCGGCAGGGCGAAGGCGTTGATCGCCGGGGAATTCAGGATGGTGATGCGGAAGGACTGGGTCGGGTTTTCCGAAACTGCCGTCAATGCACCGGTGATCCGGGCGACAAGGCGTTCGGTCTTGGCATCACGATACTCGCCGCCGTAGCTTGCGACGATGCGCGGATGTTCGCGGGCACCCATCTGGGCGCGCGGATCGTTTTTCTGGACCTGATCGACGGTCTGCGGGTTTTCCGAGGGCGAGACATTGGGCGTATAGGCCTGATCGAAGATCGACTGGCAGCCATAAAGCATTGAGGTGGCGAAAAAGAGCGTGGCGGCGGAACGGAATGCGCGGCTACGCTGCCAAAATTTCGGCCACCTGACACGATCCGTCTTTACCGTCTTCGCCTGCACTACCATCTCCGGAATTACACTTCGGCATCCTGCCGTCGCGTCTGGCCTCGTCTTCCGCCTGTTGTCGCTTACCGTCTTTCGCGCCAACTGCACAGATATTCCTAAATGAATATGTATGGTCTACCGGGTATGAAAAGAAAATAAACTCAAACGCCGATGCCATCGGGCCACGTCCAAATTGTGGCGGGCATCACGCACGCTTGATGACATTCGTTCACACGGTGCCCGAGAGAGCCGAAACGGGTGCGGCAAATTGCGAAAGGTAATCTGCAACCGCTTCGTTCGATGCGACCTGACCAGATTCCACCTGCAGGACGCGATGCGCGACGCGGGCGATCTCTTCCCGGTCGTGGGTGATCATGAGGACGGTGTTTGCGGTTTCGCGATGCAGCTCGAGAAGAAGTGCGGACATCTGCAGCCGCAGGTCGGCGTCGAGTGATGCGAAGGGTTCGTCCAGCAGCAGTACCGGCCTGTTGCGCAGGAGGGCGCGGGCAAAGGCGGCGCGCTGTTTTTCGCCGCCCGACAGGGAGCCCGGCATCCGTTTTTCGAAACCGGCAAGGCCGACACGAGCCAGGGCATTTTCCGCGCGGTCTCTGTCTTCGGAGGAGAGCCGCATCGACGGGCTGATGCCGAGCGCGACATTGGTGAAGATGTCGAGATGGGCAAACAGGTTATGATCCTGGAAGACCACCGAGACCGGCCTTTCCGACGGATGGCTCGAGGTCTGATCGGTTCCGGCGATGAGGATGCGGCCCGATTGCGGTTGCTCGAACCCTGCGACGAGATTGAGAAGTGTCGATTTTCCCGCACCCGACGGGCCGGCGATCGCAGTCATCGCGCCGGCTTCGATACGGCAATCGAAATTGAAATTTGTGGCGCCGAGCTTCAGGGCGACCTTATCAAGGACGATACCGTCAAACATTATTGTGTTCCTTTCGGCCGGCGGTGCCGAGGATCGTCAGAAACAGGCAGACGACGCCAAGGATGAGGGAAAGTCCGTCCGCATCATTCGTTCTGTAGCTGGATAGCGTGCTGTAGACCAGCCAGGGCAGGGTAACGAGATCGCTGGAGCCGAACAGTGCCACCGCGCCGAGATCGCCGAGTGAAAGCGCCATGGCGAAGGATAGGGCGGTCAATATCGGCCTTGTCAGCACCGGCGCATCGATCAGCCGCCACTTGCCGAGACCGCCGATACCAAGCGCTGCGGCCAGCCGTGCGGTCTGGCGTCGATGGTCTTCCAGCGCCGGTTCGAGCACCCTGACGGCGAAGGGAAGCGCCATCAGGGCGTTGATGACTGCGACGAGATAGGGAGCGAAAGTGGCGACAGTGCCCAGTTGCCGCAAGACGAGAAACCAGCCGGTGCCGAGAATGATCGGCGGGATAACCAGAACCAGCGAGGATGTGCCGGCGAGCGAGATCGACAGCAGCCTTTCGGCACGGTTCTGGTCACGCCGATCCCTGATCGCCTGTCGGGCTGTGATGATGGCGAGCGCGGCGGTCACGGCGGTCAGGCCGGCCGCCATGGCGATCACGAGGCTGGTCGTGGCGGCCTGAATGAAGCGGGGGCCGGTGACGAGTTTCCACAGGTCGGCCTGCAGGCCAGCGACGAGAACCGAGACGAGCGGGGAGACGACGAAGATCACCGCCGCGGTGATGACGAGAAAATCCCATAGGCGGGACGCGTTTGACCGGCCATCGAGGCGAAGCACTTTGCGGCCTGCAGTCCGGACCGTATCGGTCGGGGCCGGCAGAAGCGCCACGAGGCCGATGACGGCGGCAGTAACGGCGATCTGCAGGAAGGCGAGCGCAATCGCGCGGGGCGGGTCGAAATCGAAGCGCAGGGACTGGTAGATCGCCACTTCCAGCGTGGTTGCAGCCGGTCCACCGCCCAGCACAAGAACCAGCGTGAAGCTGGTGGCGCAGAGCATGAAAACCAGACCCGCGACGCCGGGCACGACGCGCGCCAGAGCAGGCCATTCGACGAAGCGAAAAATCGAGATCGGCTTCATGCCGAGGCTGGCAGACAGAAGCCAGTATTCCGCCGGTTGCCGTTCGAGTACGGTCAGCAGAAGACGCACGGCAAGCGGGATGTTAAAGAAGGTGTGGGCAAGCAGGATTCCCGAAAGGCCGTAGACGCTGACCGGCTGTTCCAACCCGGCTGCAGTCAGCCAGTCGTTCAGGACGCCTTGCCTGCCCCAGACGCCCAGCAGGCCGAGAGCACCGACCAGCGCCGGCAGACCCATGGGCAAGGCCATGAGGCGAAGAATCCAGGAGCGGCCGGAAAACCGGGGACGGCGGGCGAGCGCCAGCGCGACCGGAATGGCGAAGGCGACCGAAAGCAATGTCGACAGGGCCGCCTGCAGAAGCGTGAACCGCAGGATGCTCCAGGTATAGGCTGTGAAAAGCCGGGACGCCGATTGATCGCCATCCCAGGCCAGCAGCGTCACAACGGCGATACCGACGAACAGAACGACACCGGCAAGAACAGCGAGGCCGGTGCCGATGCTGCGCCGTCTTGCGGAAGCCGTCAGCAAAGGCGCTTCCTAGAGTGCGGGTTCATGTCACTTCCTGCTCATGGCGGCCAGCCATTCGTCGATCCATGCCTGACGGTTCTTTGCTACCTCGTCGGAGCCGATCAGCAGCGTCTTGCCCGGTTTTACGAGCTTGTCGAATGCGTCCGGCAGTGGGGCAGAGGTGGCAGCGGCCGGCATCATCCAGTTGGTGGTCGGGATGATGTCCTGTGCTGCCGGCGACACGAGGAAGGTCAGGAAGTCTTTCGCCAGATCCTTGTCTCTCGCATTTTTCAGCATGCCGGCGACTTCGATCTGGATGTAATGGCCGTCGGAAAAGCCCGCTGCCCGGTAACGGTCGGTCTTTTCCTCGACCATGTGATAGGCGGGCGAGGTCGTGTAGGAAAGCACCATCGGCACTTCGCCCTTGGTGAACAGGCCATAGGCTTCCGACCAGCCAGGGGTGACGGTCAGCACCCTGTCCTTGAGCTTTGCCCAGGCTTCCGGCGCCTTGTCGCCATAGATGGCCTTCACCCAGAGCAGAAGGCCAAGGCCCGGCGTGGACGTGCGCGGATCCTGAATGGCGATCTTCTGCGAAGCGTCACCCTCGACCAGATCCTTCAAGCTCCTCGGCGGGTTCTTGATCGCCTGCGTGTCGTAGATCACGGCAAAATGGCCGTAGTCATAGGGCAGGAAGGTGTCGTCGCTGTAATTGCCTGGCACCTTTACGATGCTCGCGTCGACGCCGTTCGCCTCGAACAGGCCCGTCGCCTTGGCTTCGGAGATCAGGCTGGTATCGAGGCCGAGGGCGATATCGGCCTCAGATCCCGTACCTTCGAGCTTGAGGCGGGTCAGAAGCGCCACGCCATCGGCGACGCCGACGAAATTGACGGTGCAGGCGCAGGTCTTTTCGAACTCCGTCTTGATCTTCGGGCCAGGACCCCAGTCGGAGGTGAAGCTCTCGTAGGTGTAGACGGTGAGCGTCTTTTCCTGAGCCTGAGCGGAAAAGGGAGCGCATACCGCGACTGCAGCCATCAGGAAAATAGTCGAAATGCCGCGCATCAGCGCCTCCTCATAAAAGTCGATACGGGGAATAGGTGCTGGCGTTGAGCCGTCTAATCCCTCCGCCGGTGTTAGCCGGATCAGGTTCCGCGGGTTGACCATCAAGATCTCTCAGCCCTGCAACCTGCAGGGCACCCCGTTAGAGCGTGCAAAGATTTAGCGGCCTCGCTCGATACTGGCAAGAGGGGTTAAGGGATATGGAGCAAGGCCCCTCCCAAACCCTCCCC
>UBNQ01000021.1 GCA_900466875.1 Hyphomicrobiales bacterium
CGAAAGCGCCGGCTCCCGCCTGCCCGCGAACGTCTCGCGCAACACTCCGGCGACGGAAGCAGGGGGATTGTAGTCATGGGCTTGGAAGGCGGGGACGAAACTTTGTGTAAGGGGTTGATTTTGCTGGCGGGGGCGCCGGATACGTCCCCGGTGAAGTGCGCCGCTCGCTCGCGATTTCCGACACATGGCCAAAACGAATATGTTGAAATCGCTTTCTCTCCCGCAAGGGGAGAGGTAGCCCATGCTCGGAACGCAAATCGCGGCCGCTACACGTTTCCGGAAAACGTGTCGCAGGCATTCATGTTGCCGCTGTCGAAACCGCGCTTGAACCAGCGCATCCGCTGGTCGGACGTGCCGTGATTGAAGCTTTCGGGCACGACATAGCCTTGCGTCCGCTTCTGCAGCGTATCGTCACCGATCTGCTGCGCGGCGTTCAGGGCTTCTTCCAGGTCGCCCTGGCTGAGCAGGCCCTTCTGATCGGTATGCTTGCCCCAGACACCGGCGAAACAATCGGCCTGCAGCTCGACCCGAACCGACATCTGGTTTGCTTCGGTCTCGCTTAACCGCTGGCGCATCTGGTTGAATTTCGGCAGCACGCCGATCAGGTTCTGAACATGATGGCCGACTTCGTGGGCAATCACGTAAGCCTCGGCAAAATCGCCTGACGCACCGAAACGCCGGGACAGTTCGTCAAAGAAACTCGTGTCGAGATAAAGCTTGCGATCACCCGGGCAGTAGAACGGCCCGGAAGCCGAGGAGGCAAAACCGCAAGCCGATCGCACCTGCCCGGAAAACAGCACCAGCGTCGGATCCTCATAGGCCTGGCCTGCGGACTTGAAGATATTAGACCATGTATCCTCGGTATCGGCCAAAACGGTGCGCACGAAGGCAGTCATCTCGTCATTGGCCGGAGCCCCCTGCTGGGTCTGCTGCGAGCCGTCGCCGGCACCGCCACCAAGGTCGATATCGCCGCCTGAAAGCAGCGTCAGAGGATTGATGCCGGTGATCCAGCAGATGATCAGCACCACGACGATGCCGCCGATGCTCAGGCCGCCGCCGCGCCGCCCGCCGCCGATCGGGATACGCATGCCCCCGCGACCGAAGGGGCTTCCTCCCATGGAAGCTCCGCGCTGATCCTCGACATTATCCGACTGCCGGCGACCCTTCCATTCCATCGTGCCCACTCCTCGACGGCTTCACCTATTAAGGAAGGACAATATAGCGCAAGCGCTAGGAAAGGCGATGAGGGATTGATGAAATGCCCTCACGCCACCCGCAACTGTTTCTTGCTGGGCAGAAACACCGTCAGCAAGCCGATTGCCGGCAGGAACGAGCAGACGCCATAAACGAAGACGATCCCGTGACTGTCGGCAAGAATACCGAGCACCGCGGCCGCAATGCCGCCCACGCCGAAGGCAATGCCGAAGAAGATGCCGGCGATCATGCCCACCCTGCCCGGCACCAGTTCCTGCGCCATGACGATGATCGCCGGGAAGGACGAGGCCATGATGAAGCCGATGATCGCCGAAAGCACGATCGTCACCGGCAGGTTGGCATAGGGCATGGCGAGCGTGAAGGGAAGCACGCCGAGGATCGAGACCCAGATCACCACTTTCGAACCGAACCGGTCGCCGATCGGACCACCGACGACGGTGCCGAGCGCGACCGCACCGAGAAACACGAAGAGCATGATCTGCGACATCTGCACGGAAACACCAAACCGTTCGATGGCGAAGAACGTGTAGTAGCTGCTGATCGAGGCCATATAGGCATTTTTCGAGAAGGTCAGGATGGTCAGCACAATGAGTGCGATGACAACGGTATTCTTCGAAAGGTTATGGGCGCCGAGCGCCTTCTTCTTTCCCTTGTTGGCGGCCATATGCGCCTTGTACCAGCGGGCGATCCAGGTGAGCACGATGATGCCGAGAAGCGCCATGCCGGAAAACCAGCCGACACTGCCCTGCCCCATCGGCACGATGATGAAGGCGGCGAGCAGCGGCCCGATCGACTGACCGAAATTGCCGCCGACCTGGAACGTCGCCTGTGCGAACCCGTAGCGACCGCCGGCGGCGAGCCTTGCAACACGGGATGCCTCCGGGTGGAACACCGCCGACCCGATGCCGACGAGACCTGCGGCAATCACAAGAACGGCGTAGGTGGGCGCCCAGGCAAGCAGGATCAGCCCGAAGAAGGTGGACGCCATGCCAATCGGCAGCGAATAGGGATAGGGCTTCTTGTCGGTAATGATGCCGATCACCGGCTGCAGCAGAGAGGCCGTGCATTGAAAGGCAAGCGTGAGCATGCCGATCTGCCAGAAGTCCAGATTGAAGTCCGCCTTCAGCATCGGATAGATGGCCGATATCATCGACTGCATGATGTCGTTGAGCATATGGCAGAAGCTTGCCGCCAGAATGATCGGCAGCACGGTCTTTTCTGCTGCGGCACTCGCCATGGGCTGGCTGCCGGCGGCTTTGGATGTTGCATCGGCCATAAGATTGTCTCCGCGCAAGCGGATGTCGTCTCAGATCCTTCCGCTGCAAATGCTCTTGATGAAACGCAGGAATAGTACCGCCTGGTTCGATTGTCTATGGCAGCGAGGCGACAAGCGGTACGCCTGCCTCGATACCCGCATCGACGCCTTTATCCGCGTTACGAAGCGACCGGCAGCGAATTTTCGGCCGCAACTGACTTCGTTCGTATCGATCGATGGCGCAGGACGGCCGCAAGTCCGTAATAGGCGCCGACGACCACGATCATTGAGACATAACCGTCGATCGCATAGTGCCAGCCGAGATAGACCGAACTGATCTGGATCAGAGCAACATAGGCAAAGGCGAAGCATCCCAGGCGGCGCGAATACTGGTTCACAAACAGCGCGTTCAACGTGATCAGACCGACATGCATGCTGGGAAAGGCGGAAATTCCGCTGCCAAAACCGGCATCGCCTGCCTGATGGAGTTTCCATAGATAGGCCTGGAAGGTACCTGCCGAAATGCCCTGCTCCCGCCCCCTGTTCAAAAACGCAACGAGATCGGCGAAACGCGCGTGATCTCCGACAACCTGACCATAAAATGCCGGCCCCGCCGACAGGAAAAGGCCTGCAAGAATATTGCCGCAGACGATCCAGACGAAGGCGAACAGCAGCAGATATCGTTTGCGGATACCATCGGCCGACGGCGATGTGGCGACGAAGAAAAGCGCTCCGAAACACAGGACAAACCAGACAAGGCTGTAATTGAAATCGAGTGCATGATGGACCCAATCGTGCCCCAGCAGCGCGTGAAGCCAGATCCACGGATCGACGCCGAAATGCAGCCATGCATCGAGATCCGCCTGCACCCGGTCATCCAGAAAACCGCCGCGCAAAGCCGGCAGCATGTTCTTGATGGACGTGAAACTGCCCTGGAAGAACATCAGGACGCCCAGCAGCAGCACACCTGAAACAAGACTGGCGATCCGCTTGGGCGAAAAGACCCGTCGCAACGCCAGCACGCGCCGACGATCGAACCGGTGGATCACCAGGATGAGATCAAAAAGGATCGCCATCGCCGGCATGAAGAAAAGGAAGAGCTTGGTCCATTGATCGAAGTAGAGTTGATGCGACAGCATCGACATAAATCCGCCGATCCAGGCAATGTATATTGCAATATACATATATAAAAAAGTTATCACATAAAAATATCTATCGGATCGCATTCTCAAAAGCATTCTCTTGGCTACATCCAAAAGAACAGAACGGCATATTTTACTGAACATGGCCAATCCCCCAGCCAAGAACAACTTAATAAATCAAGCAACACCCCAAAAAAATGATTACATATCATAAATTAAAGATCAGTTATACGCTCGTGAGCAATCAGCCACGATTCCTGTCGATTTGGCGATTTATGGGGTTCCGTTCGCCGCAACATTTGCCTATAAGCCGCGTCTAGCCAGAAAAATGATGCGCACGTGACCCGACCGGAGCTACCCTGCCCCGTGCCGGTTTTTCGCGCAGAAAACAGCGGATAGAGACCATGCCAAAGCGCCAAGATATCAAATCGATCCTCATCATCGGCGCGGGTCCGATCGTTATCGGGCAGGCATGCGAGTTCGACTACTCCGGCACCCAGGCCTGCAAGGCGTTGCGCGAGGAAGGTTACCGGGTCATCCTGGTCAACTCCAACCCGGCAACGATCATGACGGATCCGGGCCTTGCCGATGCCACCTATGTCGAACCGATCACGCCGGAAGTCGTCGCAAAGATCATCGCCAAGGAACGCCCCGACGCGCTGCTGCCGACCATGGGCGGCCAGACCGCGCTCAACACCGCGCTCTCGCTGAAGCGCATGGGCGTGCTCGACCGCTACAATGTCGAGATGATCGGCGCCAAGCCCGCCGCCATCGACAAGGCCGAGGACCGCGCGCTGTTCCGCGAAGCGATGGCCAAGATCGGTCTGGAAACGCCCAAGTCCATGCTTGCCAATGCCACCGACATCAAGGATGCCGACCGCAAGGCGCATGAGGCCTCCCGCGCCGAACTGAAGGGCAAGCTTTCCGGTGCAGACCTCGACAAGGCGCTCGATGCGCTTGAAAACCAGTGGAACCTTGGCGAAAGCGACCGCAAGCAGCGTTATATCAGCCACGCCATGGCGATCGGCGCCCAGGCGATCGACATCGTCGGTCTGCCGGCGATCATCCGTCCGTCCTTCACCATGGGCGGCACCGGCGGCGGCATTGCCTATAACCGCTCGGAATTCTTCGAGATCGTCGGCTCCGGCCTCGACGCCTCCCCGACCACCGAAGTACTGATCGAGGAATCGGTTCTCGGCTGGAAGGAATACGAGATGGAAGTGATCCGCGACAAAGCGGATAACTGCATCATCATCTGCTCGATCGAGAACATCGACCCTATGGGCGTCCATACGGGCGATAGTATCACTGTCGCGCCGGCCTTGACGCTGACCGACAAGGAATACCAGATCATGCGCAACGCCTCGATCGCGGTTCTGCGCGAGATCGGCGTCGAGACCGGCGGCTCGAACGTGCAGTTCGCCGTCAATCCTGCCGACGGCCGCCTTGTCGTCATCGAGATGAACCCGCGTGTTTCGCGCTCGTCGGCGCTTGCATCGAAAGCCACCGGATTCCCGATCGCCAAGGTCGCGGCAAAGCTCGCCGTCGGCTACACGCTCGATGAACTCGACAACGACATCACCGGCGGCGCGACGCCAGCTTCGTTCGAACCGTCGATCGATTATGTCGTGACAAAGATCCCGCGTTTCGCCTTCGAAAAATTCCCGGGCGCCTCGCCGGTTTTGACCACCGCGATGAAGTCGGTCGGTGAAGTCATGGCGATCGGCCGCACCTTTGCGGAATCGCTGCAGAAGGCCCTGCGCGGCATGGAAACCGGCCTGACCGGCCTCGACGAGATCGAGATCCCGGGCCTGGAAGACGGCGCCGACCGCCAGAACGCCATCCGCGCCGCGATCGGCACGCCGACGCCGGACCGCCTGCGCCAGGTCGCCCAGGCGCTGCGCCTCGGCATGACCGAAAACGAAGTGCACGAAGCCTGCAAGATCGATCCGTGGTTCATCGCCCAGCTGAAGGCGATCGTCGACATGGAAGCCCGCATCCGCGAGCACGGACTTCCCGCCGATGCCGACAACCTGCGCATGCTCAAAGCCATGGGCTTCTCCGACGCCCGCCTTGCCTCGCTGACCGGCAAGCGACCGAAGGAAGTTGCCGAACACCGCAACGCGCTCAACGTGCGCCCGGTCTTCAAGCGCATCGATACCTGCGCTGCCGAATTCGCCTCGCCGACCGCCTATATGTATTCGACCTACGAGACGCCTTTCGTTGGCGAACTGCGCTCGGAAGCGGAAGTTTCGACCGCCAAGAAGGTCGTCATCCTCGGCGGCGGCCCGAACCGGATCGGCCAGGGCATCGAGTTCGACTATTGCTGCTGCCACGCCGCCTTCGCGCTGAAGGATGCAGGCTACGAAGCGATCATGATCAACTGCAACCCGGAAACTGTGTCGACCGACTACGACACGTCCGACCGCCTGTATTTCGAGCCGCTGACGGCCGAAGACGTGATCGAGATCCTGCGCGCAGAACAGGAAAAGGGTGAAGTCGTCGGCGTCATCGTCCAGTTCGGCGGTCAGACCCCGCTGAAGCTTGCAGAAGCACTGGAAAAGAACGGTATCCCGATCCTCGGCACCGCACCCGACATGATCGATCTTGCCGAAGACCGCGACCGCTTCCAGAAGCTGCTGATGAAGCTCGACCTGACCCAGCCGAACAACGGCATCGCCTATTCCGTTGAGCAGGCCCGTACCGTCGCCTCCGAGATCGGTTTCCCGCTGGTCGTGCGCCCGTCCTATGTTCTGGGCGGCCGCGCCATGCAGATCCTGCATTCGGAAGGCCAGCTGCAGACCTACCTGCTCGACACGGTGCCGGAACTGGTCCCCGAAGACATCAAGCAGCGTTACCCGAACGACAAGACCGGCCAGATCAACACGCTGCTCGGCAAAAACCCGCTTCTGTTCGACAGCTACCTGTCGAACGCCATCGAAGTCGATGTCGATTGCCTCTGCGACGGCACAGACGTCTTCATTGCCGGCATCATGGAGCATATCGAGGAAGCTGGCATCCATTCGGGCGACAGCGCCTGCTCGCTGCCGCCACGCACGCTCTCTGCCGAGACGATCGATGAGCTGGAGCGTCAGGCCAAGGCCATGGCAAAGGCGCTCAACGTCGTCGGTCTGATGAACGTCCAGTTCGCCATCAAGGACGGCACGGTCTACGTACTCGAAGTCAACCCGCGCGCCTCGCGTACCGTGCCTTTCGTAGCGAAAACCATCGGTGCGCCGATCGCCAAGATCGCTGCCCGCGCCATGGCCGGCGAAAAGCTCGATCCGCTGTTTGCCGCCTATGGGACAAAGCCCGACCCGCGCAACCTGAAACACATCGCCGTCAAGGAAGCCGTCTTCCCGTTTGCCCGCTTCCCCGGCGTCGACACGCTGCTCGGCCCCGAAATGCGCTCGACCGGCGAAGTCATCGGCCTCGATACCGATTTTGCGCTGGCATTCGCCAAGTCGCAGCTCGGCGCCAGCGTCGAACTGCCGCGTGACGGAACGGTGTTCGTCTCAGTCCGCGACAGCGACAAGGACCGCGTCCTGCCGGCGATCAAGATCCTGACCGAGATCGGCTTCAAGGTTCTCGCCACCGGCGGCACCCAGCGTTTCCTCGCCGAACACGGCATCGATGCGGTTAAGATCAACAAGGTGCTCGAAGGCCGACCGCATATCGAGGACGCCATCCGCAACCGCCAGGTCCAGCTCGTCATCAACACGACCGACGGCAACAAGGCGATCTCGGACTCGAAATCGCTGCGCCGCGCCACGCTGATGCAGAAGGTGCCCTACTATACGACGATGGCAGGGGCCGAGGCCGCCGCGATGGCGATCAAGGCGCTCAAGGCGGGCAACCTCGAAGTACGGCCGCTGCAGAGCTATTTCTAAGCAAGATCGGAGCCGGTCAGCATACCAGTTGACCGGCTCTTTTTCTCTCCGTTATGGAGCCGGTCGACAAAAACGCGACCACCGCGGACGGGACGGAGGAAGACCATGACGGATGATGTGAACCGCTCGCTGATCATCGACAACGAACGCATCTTCGCGACCGACCGCACCACGCTGTTTGAGGCGTTTTCCGATCCCGCAATGCTGGAACAATGGTGGGGGCCGCACGGCTTCACCAACCGCATTGAAACGTTCGACTTTCGCAACGGCGGCAAATGGGTGATCGTCATGACATCCTCCAGCGACACGGATTTCGAAAATCACTGGACCTTCGAAGACATCCGTCCTCATGAGCGCATCTCGGCGTTCCATCATGGCCCGATGCACGCTTTCGGCCTTGAGGTCGGCTATCACGATGATGAGGCAGGCACACGCCTCACCTGGCGCATGTCGTTCGAGGACACACCGGAAAATCGCGAGATCGAGAAGTTTCTCGCCGTCGCCAACGAGCAGAACTTCGACCGGCTGGAAGCCGTGTTATCCGGTAGGATAGTTAAAAGCTGAACAAAATACAAAAGTGACCCTGGCCACTCGTTAGCTATCATCCGCCTCAAGAAAATACCCTAGATTGCATTACCTAAAATTACCATCTATCGTAGTTTCGTGCATCTGGGGGATTTCATGTCGAAGAATATCGTCATTCTATTCGATGGTACGTCGAACGAAATTTCGGCGGACCGCACCAATGTGCTGCGGTTGTTCGGCGCGCTGGAGCGGTCAGAGCGTCAAGTCGTCTATTACGATCCGGGAGTGGGAACTTTCGGCGCCAACAATGCGTGGTCGAAAATCTATCGCAACACCGTCGAAATCTGGGGACTGGCGACCGGCTGGGGCATGGACCAGAACATCAAGGAAGCATACCGCTTTCTGGTCGAGAACTACGACCCCGGGACGAAAGACGATAACGGCAACTTTGCCGATCGCGACCGTATCTACATCTTCGGCTTCAGCCGTGGAGCCTATTCCGCACGGGTTCTCGCGGGCTTCATCCACGCTCTCGGCTTTATGAGCCGTCAACATCTCAACCTCCTGGATTATGCCTATAACACTTACAAGGGCATACCGAGCCAGGAAGAGGCCGATCATGACAGGCCTCAGGAAGACGAAGCACGCTCGGCTTTCGACTCGATGCGCCTTTACGAGCGAACGCTGCGAACCGGCCGCCCACCGATCAAGTTGCTAGGCCTCTTCGATACGGTCGCGTCGGTTATCGAGCCGGGCAAGCACTGGCTGCAACTGAAGACACATCCGTTCTCCGCGAGAAACCCAAGCGTGGAATGGGTGCGTCATGCCGTCGCCATCGACGAGCGTCGCACAATGTTTCAGCCTGAACTCTGGGTCGCAGATCAGGACTATAGAGGTAGCCCGTTCAAAAAAGTGAAGGGCAAGCAGAACTTCAAGGAGGTCTGGTTCGCTGGTGTGCACGGCGATATCGGTGGTGGTTATCCGGAGCAGGACAGCGGCCAGATCAAAATTCCGCTCGATTGGATGATCCGCGAAACAGAACCAGCAGGCCTGATCTACCGGACACAGACGGTCAATGACATCGTCAAAGGCGAGCGCGACAACAAATACGTCAGACTGAACCCAACAGCCACGCTGCACGACTCCATGAGCCTAGGCTGGAAACCGCTGGAATATCTCCCTCGCCGCGTACCGGAAACCTCATGGCGCAAGCGCGGCGACCGCCGCTCCATCTATGTTCCGTTGCGCGACCGACGGTTGATCCCCGATGGAGCCATGCTGCACAGTTCCGTGCGGATACGAATTGAATCCGGCGGTTACAATCCACCCAACTTACCGAGAGACCCAACCTATGTGGATTAGTTGATAACCGCTTATCCCCATGATGGGCCACATTCATCCGGAATAATCCCGGAGGAATTTCCACATCAGAAGTGATCCGACAGCAAGCGTTGTCCACATCGCGAACGCGAAGCAGACGGACATGATCAGGCTTGCGACCCGCCTCGTCATGCGGCGGCACCTCCAGGGGTTGGTCCGGGAACAAGGCTTAAGCGGGAATATCTATCCTGTCTTGGCGCAAGCCACTTGAGCGTTAAGAGGAAAAAACGGCTGCGCGCGGTTTCACTTTGCCATGTCTCGCATTGCACCATTTTCGACCTGAAACGATACCGCAGCGCAACGCAAGCCTGTGTATAATTGGTTGCGGATCACATCAGCCTTTTCACAGAGATCATATCCTCGCGGAAACGGGCAAGCTGCTCGCGTCTCAACCCCTCATCGGGGATGCGAAACAGATAGGATGGATGAACCGTGACGAACAGCGTCTTGCCCTCCTCCATCGCAATCGGCTCACTGCGCACATCCTCCAGCTTCTGACGCATATCCGTCAGTGCAAAGAGCGCCGTTGCTCCCATTGCGACGACAAGCTTCGGCTTCACCAGGTCCAGTTCCTGCCTCAGCCACCAGCGACATTGCCGCACCTCGCCCATATTCGGCTTCTGGTGGATACGCCGCTTGCCGCGCGGCTGATATTTGAAATGCTTCACCGCGTTGGTGACATAAAGCCTGTCGCGTTCGATGCCGGCCTGTTGCAATGTTTCGACGAACAGTTTTCCCGCCGGCCCGACAAAGGGCTTTCCCGCCAAATCCTCCTGGTCCCCCGGCTGTTCGCCGATCACCATCACCTGCGCATCCGCCGGGCCTTCGCCGAATACCGTCTGGGTGGCGAGGCAGTGGATGTCGCAGCGGGTGCAATGGCGCGCATCCTCCCGGACAGCGGCAAGCGTGCCCGCTGCCGCCCGCGGTGCCGCCGGCACTTTCGCCGCCGCATCCTGAATACGGTGATGGAACGGCAAGGGCTCGCTCGCCTGACGGGCCGCCATGTCGAGAACGCTTGCCTCGGCCCTGGCGATCATGCCGGGAATGAGGTCCGCCTCGGGCAGGTTTTTCCAGTATTTCTTCGGCATCTCCGTGGTCATCATCTTCACCTTCAGCCGCGCCGGATTGAAGATGGACGCGTAATAGATGCGCCAGAGATCGTCGGTATCGTCACGTAGATTTGGTTTCGGGGCCGGATCGTCGCTTGTCTTCAGGGTCTCGCCGTCCCAGGAAGCCGAGCCTTTCGGCGTGGCGATCAGCCAGTCCATATCGGTAAACCGCCGCTGAAAGAAAGGCGCCACGCGCGCAACGATGAAATGATCCGGCTCGAACCAGGATACGAAGCGCCGCCGCCCAGCCTGCCCTTCCGGCAGCGGCAACTCCTTGAAGCGCACGAAGGCCGTCATCTTGTGGTAATCCCGGCCGACCGACTTCGCCAGCCGCCGCGCCGCCGTCACGTCGCTATCCGTGGCCATGTTGAGCAGGCCGTGGGAATGGAAAAGCCTGAACAGCAGCCGGTAGAGAAGCGCGAACCGCGTCGGATCGGAATGGCAGACAACCGCCTCTGCCAATCGAATGAACGATGGCTGCACCGTGATTTTCGGTGGTGGATCGGCGGGCTGCGGCAGGCGATTTTCGTCGAAACCGAACAGCCCGTCGGCATCGTCCATCGTACGCCATTCGATGAATTCCGGCGTAATGCCGGCCAGCAGAAAACCGCGGGCCGCATCCCTCCACTCGTTGACATCGCCCCGCCCCCGCAACGAATAGCGAAACATCATAACAGCGACAATTGCTCCGGCTTGGGTTGAAACATGGCGCGAAGATCCGAACGATCGACAAGCCGGTGGGGTGTCCAGCCATCGCAGATGATGAAGGGCTGCACCTTCCGAAGTGACACGCCCAGCCGCTTCAGGTCGTCGAGCCTAAGCTTGCGGAACCGCCGCGACGACAGGATGCCCTTGACCGTCTTCGTGCCGAAGCCCGGTACCCTGAGCAGCATCTCGCGATCCGTCCGGTTGATGTCGACGGGGAACCGTTCGCGATGAGACAGCGCCCAAGAGAGTTTCGGATCGAGATCGAGATCCAGCATCCCGCCATCCCGGCCGGACGTGATTTCGTCGATATCGAACCCGTAGAATCGATAGAGCCAGTCAGCCTGGTAAAGCCGGTGCTCACGCATCAGCGGCGGCTTGATCAGCGGCAGTTTTTTCGACGAATCCGGGATAGGGCTGAAGGCGGAATAATAGACGCGCTTCAAGCCGTAGCTGCCGTAAAGCCTTGCACTGGTCCCGAGGATCGTCGCGTCGCAGGCGCCATCGGCGCCTACGATCATCTGCGTGCTCTGCCCCGCCGGCGCAAACCTGCGGCGCCGTTTGGTCTGCAGCGTCGGATCCGCCATTTCCTCAATCTTCAGCCGCAGATTGCCCATCGAGCGGCGAATATTGTCCGGCTGTTTCTCCGGCGCAAACTGTCCGATCCCAGCATCGGTCGGCAATTCGATATTGATCGACAGGCGGTCCGCATAAAGCCCCGCCTCCTCGATCAGATGCGTCGAAGCCTCGGGAATGGATTTCAGATGGATATAGCCGAGAAAATTATGGATCGTGCGCAGTTCCCGCGCGATCCGCACCATTTCCTCCATCGTGTGATCGGACGAGCGGATGATGCCGGACGACAGGAACAGCCCCTCGATATAGTTGCGCCGATAAAACTCCAGCGTCAGCCAGATAACCTCTTCAGGTGTAAACCGGGCACGCTCCACATTGCTGGACGAACGATTGATGCAGTAGGCGCAATCATAGATGCAGAAGTTGGTGAGCAGGATTTTCAAAAGCGAGATGCACCGTCCATCCGGCGCATAGGCATGGCAGATGCCCGAGCCTTCGGTCGACCCAAGCCCGCCGCTTTTCGACGAATCGCGCTTCACCGTCCCGCTGGAGGCACAGGAAGCATCGTATTTTGCGGCGTCCGAAAGGATCGCCAACCGTTCTTTCAGCGATTTCTTCATTATCTTTGTTCACTATATGTTCTTTCGTGGCCAGTCAAGAGATTGACAAACGGGCGCGGTTCACATCTCATGGACGAAGCGGGAGATATGGCATGATTTCGAAATTCCTCTTAAGGAACATCGAAATTCTGATATAGTGACCCTACATTTTGACACTGCGATGGTTCCGAAGTTTACGCTCCGGAACCTGTTTCTTTTTGTGTTCGCGGTATCCGCGGATACGCCCCTGAAGGACAAGAAAATGGTTGAAAAGGTACCGATGACGCAGAACGGCTTCGTTCAGCTGCAGGAAGAACTGCGCTGGAGGCAGCAGGAGGAGCGTCCCCGTATCATCGAAGCGATTGCGGAAGCGCGCGCCCATGGCGACCTTTCGGAAAACGCCGAGTATCATGCTGCCAAGGAAGCACAAAGCCATAACGAAGGCCGCGTCACGGAACTCGAAGATCTGACGGCCCGTGCGGAAGTCATCGACCTTTCCAAGATGTCCGGTTCGAAGGTCAAGTTCGGCGCCACCGTGAAGCTGGTGGATGAAGATACCGACGAGGAAAAGACCTATCAGATCGTCGGCGACCAGGAAGCCGACGTGAAGGCCGGCCGCATCTCGATCTCGTCTCCGATTGCCCGCGCCATGATCGGCAAGGAAGCCGGCGAATCGATCGAGGTCGTCGCACCCGGCGGTTCCAAGGCTTACGAGATCCTTTCCGTTTCCTGGGGCTGATCGCCGTGGCCGAAGGCCGGAAGAACAGCAGTCACAATCCGGCAGTCGTCGACATCAATGAAGTTGAGGTCATTGCACCCAACTTCAAACGACGGCTGTCCGGGGTGACCAGCACCATCATCCAGCTGGTTCCGGTTCAACGCGCCCTTGGTTACAAGGTGGCAGCACTTGGGCCGGGCCTGCCGGACACGATCCCGCATATCCGCTTTCGCGATCTCGCCTGCTTATGGCGCCGGCCGTCTAGCGGACGAAAACGCGTCTGGCACGCCCGCCGGAATGTCGAAATGCTGCCGGCCATCGTGATGCGCGATATCCTGCGCATGCCGCTGAAAATCGTCTTCACCTCTGCCTCGCAACGCCGCCATACCGGCTGGACGAAATGGCTGGTCTCGAAGATGGATGCGGTCGTTGCCACCAGCGGCCGTACCGCGACTTATCTCAACATGCCGAACACGGTCGTCATGCACGGCATCGACACCGAGCGTTTTTCCCCGCCGAAAGACAAGGCCGCGGCCCGCGCGTCCCTCGGCCTCGATCCGACCGGAAAATTCGTCGGCTGCTTCGGCCGGGTACGCCACCAGAAAGGCACCGACCTCTTCGTCGACACGATGATCGCGCTTCTGCCGTCGCGCCCGGACTGGACCGCCATTATCGCCGGCCGCGCCACCGGACCACATGTCGACTATGAAAAACAGCTGATCGGCAAAGCCGCCAAGGCCGGCCTTGCCGACCGTATCCTGTTTGTCGGCGAACATACCAACATCAACGAATGGTACCGTGCGCTCGATCTCTTCGTTGCCCCGCAGCGCTGGGAAGGTTTTGGCCTCACCCCGCTTGAAGCCATGGCAACCGCCGTGCCCGTCGTCGCGACCGATGTCGGCGCATTTCCCGAACTGATCGTCACCGGCGAAGCCGAAACCGGCATCGTCATCACGGCAACGTTCGAGGCGATGATTTCGGCAACAGCCGACTTCATGGACGACGATGCGCGCCGCGGGGCGGCCGGTGTCCGTGCACTGGAACACGCGGCGGCGAACTTCAGTATCGAGGGAGAAGTCCGCCGGCTGGGTGCGGCCTACCAGAAGCTTTCGACCTAACGAGGTCCTCTGCGCCGACAAAACTAGGCGAGCAGAATACCCTTGCGATCCAGAAACTCGATCATGGCGGTATCGACCACGGTTTCGGATTCGATGTTCTGGACGGCGGACAGAACGCGATCCTCATACCGTTGACGCGATGCCGGCGAAGCTGGCCCCCGCTCGATTTTCTCTCTCAGATCCTGCTCGGATTTGCTGTAGTAGTGATTGAGCTGAATGAAGTCGGAGGAATAGAAGGCTTGCCCTTTCCTTCCTTTCCGCGAAAAGACCTCCCCGCGATCATTCGATGTATTCTCCCCGAAAGCTCCTGTTGAGAAGTGGTGGATACTCACCTCGGAGACAGCACAGGGGTCTACGATGCATTTGAAGTTGCTGGCATTCTTCTTCGTCGACAGGGGATCCACGCCACGAACCGTGAAGTTTCGAAGGAGAGGCCCGGCAGGACGCGTCTTGTGCCCGCTTGTACCGAACATGTGCCATGGCAGGGAAATGTTCGGAAAACCATTCGCACCTTCCAGAGCTTCCTCAAGTGTATCGCCTGTTTTCGGCAGCAAAAACTCGTCGACATCGATAAAGGCCATGCGCACATACCGGTTGCCGAAATTCAGGATACTGTGGGCAAAAGCGATGGCCTGGCTATTCAGGAGGTTTTGCGTCGGCGTGTCGATCCATCGTCCCTTCCACGGAACAACCGTCAAGGCCGAGGGATCGAGCATGCCGCGCGCGATGGCAATTGTATCGTCTTCACAACCATCGTCGTAAATATGGAAATGCACCACACCCACTGCGCGGTGGAAGTCGATCCACTCGGCGATGTATCGCGCCTCGTTCTTGACGCAGGTAACGATCGCGACGCCGGCACGATCCGGATCGGGCTTTGGGGGCGTGATCGTCAATTGCTTGGTGTAAGGATGTTTCTTTTTGAAGAAGCGCATATCAACTCTATGGTGTCGCCATATCAGCGATCATGGCGTGTCAACGAAAACCGATCGCTATACTGATAGCCCGCAGTCAGCAAGGCAGACTTTTCCGAGTAGCACTCCACGGTGATGCCGCGGGTGGAACAGACGGCCAATGCGGTTGCAAAATGCCCGAGAATACGCGCTTCCGCCAGCGCAATACCGCTGAATGCCGATGCGTTCCGGGTTTCATAGAACCGAGGCAGATCGGCATTCGAGATGTCGATGCCGAACAAACCGATCAGGCCCGGACGGCATGCCATGAGAAACTGCATGGCGGAGATCGCCACCGAACCACCCTGGAATACTCCCTTGTCCGGCGCCGAGGAAATGCCGTCCTCTCCACCGCGACCAGTTGTCACGAAATCGAACCTGGACAATTCCGCATTTGACCGCCGACGCAAACCGTAAGGCCGTGCGATATTGTCTATGAGGACGATCTTTTTGTCGGTGAGCCATTCAGGGTCACGCTCGCATATGGCGCGAATAGCCTGGACGGAGAGCAAACAGATCGTATTTGAGACGATCTTGTCGCGCAGAAGCTCGAAGTGACGCCAGATGAATCGCTCATCCTCAATGGCGACGGCCAGGGGTAGCTGCCCTTTTCCCAACAGATGCACTGCCCCGTTCAGCAGGATCGCAGAACCGATATCCAGCGCGGTCATATCGCATTTGGCGATCGAAGGACCCGAGCCGACTATATAGGTGGCCGCTTGACCATGGCCGAGAATATCGTGCAATCGAAGAACGCCTACCTGTCTCCCTTTGTAGACGATAGCCCGATCAGGCTGTGTCAAGCTTATGACAAGACCGGGAATATGATCCTGAAAATGCGCCCGATCGCGCCCGAGAAAAAGGCGCGTGCCGATCTTTACGATCGATCGGGTCAACGGGCGATTTGAGCGTGTGGTCATTGCGCGTATCTTGTAGTCTCGGCTCGCGGCCTGCCTAAAATGTCATGTGAAGATTTTATTGTCTTTTCGAAGACGATAGAGAAGTCGGCTGAGCCGCATGTTCTTGGGACGTAGGAAAAATCGAAAGAAGGGTAAGACCTCTACAGGGCGGGCATCCATCTGTGCGATCTCATTCTTCGTCATGTACTCAAATGCGTATTTCCCGCGATTAAAGGGAAACATACGCAACCGCCCCCTTCCACCACGATAGACACGCGGGAAGGGAACGTGCATGGCAATCGGCGCAAATGGAAACAGTCGCTCGTAACCAAGATCGGCAAGTCTGTCTTTGTTGGCGCGCTCACCTTCGAGAAACTGCCACTTCAGATCGTTGAAGCGTCCCAAATGAACGATACCGACATCAGCATAGGACGTGCGAGGACCGTAGCGGTAGGCGCGCCTATCTTTCAGGATCTCGTATTCTCCCTGCCGCAGGAAGCGAGGATCGACCTGCAAGACTTTGTCGCTGCTGCTGAAGAGATCGCCATATTGCCTGCCGATGTTATCATCCAGCGGGCGCACAAACTGCATGTCGTCCTGAATCATCATCAGGAATTCGAAACCTGCTTGGGTGGCGTAGGCGCAGGCTTTTTGAATATTGAGGTAGAGGTTTCCGTGCCTCTTCCCCAGTTTCGGCTCTCTGGAAACGATGACATCCCGAAAAAACTGTCGCTTCGTCTTCAGCAGTTCGACTGTTCGAGGATCCTCGCTCGCGTCGTCAATCAGGATGACTTCATAACCTGAACACATATCCTGCGTCGACTGAATGCACCGCTCCAGCGTCGCCCCCATATTATACGAGAATATGCAGATCAAGGTGTTCTTAGGCGTCAGCATATTCATACCTGCGAACTTCAGGCCGCGCCTTTTTACGGTCGAAACGGCGTTGCAATGATTACACTTCCACCAGGCCGAGTTGCTTCACCTGCCGGATTGTCAGCATGGTGCGAACTGTATCGACATGTTCGTCGGCGGTCAGCACCTCGATGACGAAGTCCTGGAACTGTGTCAGGTTTTCCGCGGTACAGCGCAGGAGGAAGTCGCTGTCTCCATTCACCATCCACGCCTCGCGCACCAGCGGCCATTGCTGAACAGTCGATGCGAAGCCCTTCAGGTCCGCATCGGATTGGCGCTTCAGGCCGACCATGCAGAAGGCGACGAGATCGAAGCCGAGCTTCTGGCCGTTGAGAAGCGCATGATATCCTTCAATGATACCCGCTTCTTCCAGCTTGCGCACGCGCCGCAGACAGGGTGGCGCGGAAATCCCGACGCGTTCGGCCAACTCCACATTGGTGATGCGGCCGTCCTGCTGAAGCTCCTTCAGAATCTTTATATCGATGGCATCGAGATCGGCGCGGAGCACGGTATTCCCCCTTGAATGGGATGGCTTTTAATCGAAACAGCGTTTAACGCAAGGCATAAGCGCATACAGCCCCGCGGCACGGCGTACCAGATGTGGTGCGGCACGCTCCCCGGAGATATTTTTGTACCGCATGTCGACCTGCGAGCAGATTCTGGTTCCGGGCGCCATGCGTTAGCGACCAACTGTCCTGTTGTTAATGCAAGCCTGCCCTTGCACTGACGCATGGATCGACATTAGATGACAGTCAAAAAGCGGCAGAGCGAAAACGCCTTACTATATGGGGTGTAAATCCGATCCGCCCTCGAAAGGAAATATTCATGTCCGCTCGTCACACGGAAGTGCTGATCATCGGTTCAGGCCCTGCCGGATATACCGCAGCCATCTACGCCGCCCGCGCCATGCTGAAGCCGGTCCTGATCGCCGGCATGGAACAGGGCGGCCAGCTGATGATCACCACCGATGTCGAGAATTATCCCGGTTTCGGCGATCCCATCCAGGGTCCATGGCTGATGGAGCAGATGCTCAAGCAGGCAACCCATGTCGGCGCCGAGATCGTCAACGATCTCGTGACCGAAGTCGAGACGACCGCCCGCCCCTTCACCGTCAAGACCGATTCCGGCACGGTGTGGACCGCCGACACGATCATCATCGCGACCGGCGCCAAGGCGAAATGGCTTGGCATCGAAAGCGAGCAGCATTTCCAGGGTTTTGGCGTATCTGCCTGCGCCACCTGCGACGGCTTCTTCTATCGCAACAGGGACGTCATCGTCGTTGGCGGCGGAAACTCCGCTGTCGAGGAAGCGCTGTATCTGTCCAATATCGCCAAATCCGTCACCGTCGTGCATCGCCGTGACGAATTCCGCTCGGAAAAGATCCTGCGCGAGCGGCTGTTCCAGCGCCCGAACGTCAATATCCTCTGGAATACCGAGATCCACGAGATTACCGGCAAGCCCGCCAAGCCGCCGATGCCGCCTTCGGTGGAAGGTGTCAGGCTGCGCAACACGCTGACCGGCGCGATCACCGAACAGCCGATCGACGGCGTCTTCGTTGCCATCGGCCATGCTCCGGCAACGGAACTGTTCAAGGACAAGCTCAGGATGAAGGGCGGCGGCTATCTCTGGACCGCGCCTGACTCGACCGCAACTGACGTGCCCGGCATATTTGCCGCCGGCGACGTGACCGACGACACCTTCCGGCAGGCGATCACCGCAGCCGGAATGGGCTGCATGGCCGCTCTTGAGGCCGAGCGTTACCTGGCCGGCATCCAGCCGGTCGCAATCGCCGCGGAGTAAGCATGGGCGTTCCTTTAGACTGGGATAAATTGCGCATTTTTCATGCGGCAGCCGAAGCCGGTTCGTTCACACATGCCGCCGATAAGCTGCATTTGTCCCAGTCGGCGATCAGCCGCCAGGTCAGCGCCCTGGAACAGGACGTGGGGGTAAAGCTGTTTCATCGCCACGCCCGCGGCCTGATCCTGACCGAACAGGGCGAACTGCTCTATCGCACCGCCCACGATGTTCTTCTGAAGCTGGAAACCGTCAAGGTTCAGCTGACCGAGACGACCGACAAGCCTTCCGGCAAGCTTCGCGTGACCACGACCGTCGGCCTCGGCCAGGGCTGGCTCACAGACAAGGTGCAGGAGTTCCTGCAGCTTTATCCTGAAATGTCGGTGCAGCTGATCCTCGACAACGAGGAAGTCGACGTCAACATGCGCCACGCCGACTGCGCCATCCGTCTTCGTCAGCCGCAGCAGTCGGATCTCATCCAGCGCAAGCTCTTTACCGTGCACATGCACGTTTACGCGGCACCATCCTACATCAACCGTTTTGGCGAACCGCAGACGGTCGAGGATCTGGATAGTCATCGCATCATCACCTTCGGTGAGCCGGCGCCAAACTACCTCTTGGATGTCAACTGGCTCGAATATGCCGGCCGCAGCTCCGACAACACGCGCTCCCCGCATCTGCAGATCAACAGCCAGACCTCGATCAAGCGCGCCTGCCTGCTCGGCATCGGCATCGCGGTTCTGCCGGATTATATCGTCGGCCGCGATCCCGGCTTGATCCAGCTGGCGATAAATGCGGACATTCCGACCTTCGACACCTACTTCTGCTACCCGGATGAAATGAAGAACGCGGCAAAGCTGAAGGTCTTTCGCGACTTTGTTGTCAACAAGGCCAGAAACTGGAACTTCTAAGCGCCGGTACATGGAGCGAATTCGGCAAATCGCATCCGGTTCTTGCATTTATGCAAGTTTTAAGACAAAGCCATGCGCCCAAAGCATGGCAGTGTTGCACAAAATATGATTGCGCAATGCACAAAAAACCATCATATCGCACTCAGCTGATGCATATGGTGGCTTTCCTCCCAGTTCCACCGCAGCAGCTGTTCCCCTCTGGAGGTTCATTTTTGACCTTCACACTTAAAAGGGCCCTGGAGCGATCCGGTGGCCCTCTTTTTTTGCCCTCATCTCAACCATAGATCGCGCACCTGCGCTAATCTGCAGCAGCCATAAGGGCGCTCGGGCGTTTAATATCTTCACCAAGCCCCTTGTCGTCAGCGCCATCAAAACCCATATTGAAATCAGTCGACGGCTTGATGGTTTCCCGCCATCCGCCTCGGCTGTTCCCCTCTGGAGGTTATTTGACCTTCACACTTGACGGGCCGCGGAGAAATCCGCTGGCCCGATTTTTTTGCCCCTTTAAATCGAAAAATCACGATCTACATATCGAGTGAAGGCGATATGTAATGACGATAGACAAAACGGAAATTCTGAAAGCACTGGCACACCCGACACGGGTGTCGTTTCTCGAATGGATGCGGGAACCTGGACAGCATTTCTGCGAACAGGCCCACCCTCTGGAAATGGGCATCTGCGCCAACCAGTTCGAGAAGAAATGCGGCCTGTCCCAATCGACGGTCTCCGCCCATCTTGCCACGCTCGAAAAGGCAGGATTGCTCAAGACGAACCGCGTCGGCCAATGGGCATTCTACCGCCGCGACGAAGAAAACATCGCGTCCTTCCTGAATGACCTGAAATCCACCCTCTGATCCCCCAAGTCCCCCATTCCAAGCCAAAGGCAAAAGGACTTCCACAATGACGACACTCTTCGACCCTGTGAAGTTTGGTGACATCGAACTTGCCAACAGGATTGTCATGGCGCCGCTGACGCGCAACCGCTCTCCCAAGGCGATCCCGAACGATCTCAACGCAGCCTATTATGAACAGCGTGCCTCGGCCGGGCTTCTGATCACCGAAGGAACACCGGTGACGCAGCAGGGTCAGGGGTATGCGGATGTCCCAGGTCTTTACCTCGCCGAAGCCGTCGCCGGCTGGAAGAAGGTGACGGATGCCGTTCACAAGAAGGGTGGCAAGATCGTCACCCAGATCTGGCATGTGGGCCGCGTATCGCATGTTTCACTGCAGCCGAATGGCGACGCACCCGTTGCGCCCTCTGCAGTCCCGGCAGGTGGCAAAACCTATATCATCGACGAGAACGGCAACGGTGCCTTTGCCGAAACCTCGGCTCCCCGCGCTCTGGAAACGTCAGAGATTGCCGGAATTGTCGCCGACTATGCCAAGGGTGCCCGCGCAGCCATCGATGCCGGCTTTGATGGCGTCGAGATCCATGGCGCAAACGGCTACCTGATCGACCAGTTCCTCAAGGACGGCGCCAACCAGCGCACCGACGAATATGGCGGCTCGATTGAAAACCGCGTCCGTTTCGCGCTCGAAGTCGTCGATGCCGTGGCCAGGAAAATCGGTGCAGGCCGCGTCGGCATCCGCCTCTCGCCGGTCACGCCGGCCAACAACATCACCGAGAGCCAGCCGCAGGCCGTTTTCAACCACCTGGCCAAGGAACTCGGCTCGCGCGGCCTCTCCTTCATCCACGTCGTCGAAGGCGCGACCGGTGGCGACCGCACCTTCACCCAAGGCGACAAGCCGTTCGACTATCACGAATTGAAGGATATCTACCGCAGCGCGGGCGGCGTCGGCGGATGGCTCGTCAACAACGGCTATGACAGGGACATGGCGGAGCAGGCTGTCGAGAGCGGCTATGCGGACGCGGTTGCCTTCGGCAAGCTGTTCATCGCCAACCCCGATCTGGTGGCCCGTTTCAAGGAGAATGCGCCGTTGAACGCACCGGACAACACCACATTCTATGGCGGCGGCGCCAAGGGTTATACCGACTATCCGGTGCTCGAAGCAGTCGCCTGAAGATATCCTTAGCGTGGGGCCGCGAGATGCGGCCCTTCTGCTTTTTTACGTACCGTTACCGCAGAACACGGCACGCGGCGTCAGCGTGCGCTGGCCTGTCCGTCACCGTCCTGAACCTCTGCCTCGGGGCGATCCCCCCCGTCGCTGTGTTCGCTATGCCAGACACCCTTGTCGTCCTGCCAGCTAATTTCTTCGGGCTCGCCGCCGACCTGCTGTTCCGCAGCCACGATACGCGCGGCCTGAAGCGCGTCCGAATGACTTGGAAAAGTCTCGGAGAAAACGTCACCGAGACGATAGGCCCAGCCGCCGTCATGCGGCACGATCTTGTAAACGACCTTGGTCATAGTTCCTCCTTACGCGTGGCCGCATCACAATACATGTCGGAAACTCTCTCCGCCTACGGCATCATGGTGAAGATGCGAAAGACCATCGCAGAGTTCCAGGCCACGAAAGAAATAATGGCATTATCATCCAAATAGCGCAAATGCCCGCCCCCGTGGCAAAGGGCGCTTGATGCGCCGCACCGCAGCGTTAGATCTCCATCGTCAACAGGAGCGCACCCGGCATGATGACACTCGTCAAACAGGAGATCTTTCTTCTCATCGCATTGGGATTTGCGATCCTGTCCTACCTGTTCGAGCATGCGCTCCTCGAACAGGGCCAGTTCGTATCGATGATCGTGGCCTGCGCCCTCATCGGCGTCATCGTCATGGCTTCCACCCGCGTTGCCCATCATGCGGAAGTGCTGGCCCACAAGGTCGGCGATCCCTACGGCACGATGATCCTCACCCTGTCTGCCGTTGCGGTGGAGGTGATGATCCTTGCGATCATGATGGGCAGCAGCAACTCTCCGACACTGGTGCGCGACACGATCTATTCGGCGGTCATGCTCGACATCAACGGCATTCTCGGGCTCGCGGCTCTGCTCGGCGGCCTCCGGCACGGCGAGCAGCCCTATAACGACGATTCGAGCCGCACCTACAGCGCCATGATCCTGACGGCCATGGGCATATCGATGATCGTTCCGGAATTCATTCCGGAGGCGAAATGGCACTATTATTCGGCCTTTACCATTTTCGCGATGATCGCCCTCTACGCCCTGTTCCTCAAGATGCAGGTCGGCACCCATAGCTATTTCTTCAGCTACAGCTATCGAGGCCAGGCGGCGACAACCCATACGGCTTCGAGCACAAAGCCTTCCACGACATCCGGGCAAGCTCTGTCGAAGCCGGCTGCAGAGACTGACGCGGAACACGAATCTGCGGGCGTCTCCATCGCCATCATCCTGATCGGGGTCCTGATCATCGGCTTTCTCGCCGAATTCATGTCGGCCTTCCTTAACGTGGGACTGGAGGGAACGGGCGCCCCACCAGCTCTGATGGCCGTCGTGGTTGCCTCGATCTCGGCGGCCCCCGAAATCCTGACGGCGTTGCGTGCGGCGCTGAAGAACCGCATGCAATCGGTTGTCAACATCGCCATGGGCGCCTCGCTCTCGACCGTCATCCTGACCGTACCGGTCATGGAGGCGATCGCACTTTATACCGGCCAGCCCTTCGTCATGGCGATGACGCCGGTGCAGACTGTCATGGTGGCGATCACCCTCATTGTCGCGGCGATCAACCTCAACGACGGTCAAACGAACGCGATCGAGGGCATGACGCATTTCGTGCTCTTTGCCACTTTCGTCATGCTGACGGTCCTCGGCCTGTGAGCGAAAATCAAGGGCTATCAAAAGCCTGAACAGGTTTCCGGAATCAATTCCTGAACTCTCGGGCCTTGCCGGGCAACGCCATAAACTAAACTTGATCGGCCCGTGTTCGGCTCTCCCGTCCTGCCGCCCTATGTGAAGTGCCACGTCCATTTTCGAAGGGAGATAGAATGAAACGCCTCAGCCTACTGCTGGCCTGCTCCGCCATTTCATCCACGCTTATCTCCACCCCCACCTTCGCGCAATCCGCGAGCCAGCCCGCCGAGACGGGCCGGGCCAACGCCCCGAACCAGAAGCCCTCCTTCGAGAACCAGACCCGCGCACCCCAGCCCGCATCGATGCCGAAGATCGCAACCGAAGTGGTTGCCGAAGGCCTGCCGCATCTGTGGGCGATGGAGTTCCTGCCGGATGGACGCATGCTGGTGACCGCCAAGAAGGGCGCCATGCATATCATCTCGGAGGAAGGCGAAGCCGGCCCGCCGATCACCGGCGTGCCGAAAGTCGCCTTCGGTGGCCAGGGCGGATTGCTGGACGTTGCGCTCGCACCGGATTACGCCACCTCCGGCATGATCTTCTTCTCCTATGCGGAACCGCGCGACGACGGCAACGGCACCTCGGTCGCATCGGCCAGGCTCGTGCCGGACGACAAGGGCGGCGGCAAGCTGGAAAACCTCAACGTCATCTTTCGCCAGATGCCTACCTATGACGGCAACAAACATTTCGGCTCGCGACTGGTTTTCGGTCCGAACAACGAACTCTATGTGACGGTCGGCGAACGGTCGGATCGGCAGCCGCGCGTCCAGGCACAGGATCTCGCCAGCGGCCTCGGCAAGGTATTCAGGATCGACACATCGGGCAAAGCGATGCCG
Organism: Hyphomicrobiales bacterium; assembly: GCA_900466875.1. GTDB lineage: Bacteria > Pseudomonadota > Alphaproteobacteria > Rhizobiales > Rhizobiaceae > Neorhizobium. Next base: position 24,304 of record UBNQ01000021.1, read on the forward strand.
GACAACCCGTTCGTCAGCACGGAAGGTGCCCAGCCTGAGATATGGAGTCTCGGCCATCGCAATATGCAGTCCGCCACGCTCGACGGTCAGGGCCGTCTGTGGACGATCGAACATGGCCCGAAAGGCGGCGACGAGTTGAACCGCCCGCAGGCCGGCAAGAACTACGGCTGGCCGGAAGTGACCTATGGCGTCGAATATAGCGGCAGCAAGGTCGGCGATGGGATCACGCAAAAAGCTCAGACCGAACAGCCCGTCTATTACTGGGATCCGGTGATCGCCCCGTCGGGCATGGCCTTTTACGACGGCGATGCAATCCCCGAATGGAAAGGCGCATTCCTTGTCGGTGGGCTGGTCAGCCAGGGCGTCGTCGTTCTTCACATGGATGGTGACAGGGTCGCCCATGAAGAACGCGTGCCGCTCGATGCCCGCATCCGCGACGTGAAGGTCGGCCCGGACGGCGCCGTCTATGCCGTCACCGAAACGCGCAGCGGCGTATCGACCATCGTCAGGCTGACCAAGGCCTGAGGATCCGATAAAAACGAAAAGCCCGCGGTTCCCCGCGAGCTTTTCTCTATTTCAACGCTTCTGCTTCGTTGATTACTTGCAGGAACCAGCAAACCGCTGGATGCGCTTGCAGGCTTCTTCGAGCAGCTCTTCCGAAGTCGCATAGGAAATGCGGAAGTTCGGACCAAGTCCGAATGCCGAACCGTGAACGACGGCAACGCCTTCCGTTTCAAGCAGTTCGGAAACGAAGTCTTCGTCCGTCTCGATGACCTTGCCCGACGGCGCGGTCTTGCCGATCAGGCCGGCGCAGGACGGATAGACGTAAAAGGCGCCCTCCGGCTTCGGGCAAACGATGCCGGTCGCCTGGTTCAGCATCGATACGACGAGGTCACGGCGGCCTTCGAAGATCGCCTTGTTCTTGGCGACGAAGTCCTGCGGACCGTTGAGGGCTTCGACGGCCGCCCATTGGGCAATCGACGATGCGCCCGAAGTCTGCTGGCCCTGGATCATGTCCATCGCCTTGATCAGCGGCAAGGGGCCGGCAGCATAACCGATACGCCAGCCGGTCATCGCATAGGCCTTCGACACGCCGTTCATCGTCAGCGTGCGGTCATAGAGCTTCGGCTCGACTTCGACCGGCGTTGCAAACTTGAAATCGCCGAAGGTCAGGTGCTCGTACATGTCGTCGGTCAGGATCCAGACATGCGGATGCTTGAGCAGGACGTCGGTCAGCGCCTTCAGTTCGGCCGCGCTGTAGGCGGCACCCGTCGGGTTGGACGGCGAGTTGAAGATGAACCACTTCGTCTTCGGCGTAATCGCGCTTTCGAGTTCTTCCGCCGTCAGCTTGAAATCGTTTTCCTGTTTCGTGGCAACCGAAACCGGCGTACCGCCGCACAGCGCCACCATTTCCGGATAGGATACCCAGTAGGGAGCCGGGATGACGACTTCATCGCCTGCGTTAAGCGTTGCCATGAAGGCATTGAAAAGAATCTGCTTGCCGCCGGTTCCGACGATAGTCTGCTGCCAGTCGTAGTCGAGACCGTTCTCGCGCTTGAACTTCGCGGCAATCGCCTTGCGCAGTTCCGGAATGCCGGAAACCGGCGTGTACTTTGTCTCGCCGCGATTGATCGCGTCGATCGCAGCCTGCTTCACGTTGTCGGGCGTATCGAAATCAGGCTCGCCGGCACCAAGACCAATGACGTCCCGGCCTTTCGCTTTCAGGTCGCGCGCTTTCTGAGAAACGGCGATGGTGGCGGACGGCTTTACGCGGGAAAGGGCATCGGCAAGAAAGGCCATGTGTCTTGGTCCTGAGAGCTGTTGCAACGCGGCGAAGGTCAAAAAATCGCCCAAGGTTGTATGTCGAATGAGGCCCGCGGTTTCAAGCGGAAAGCTTGAATGTGACCCATCAAAGTCCGTGAACACTCGTCCCCGCCATCAGCCGGATGGTTAATAACCGCTGAACTCGATGCACAACCTATTCGTGCCGTCACCGCCAACGCGAAAATGCGGAATTGCGAAACCCAAATTGCGGCCGAATTACGAGCCACAAACCAGCGAGCAAGCTGCATCGACGAATGTCCACCTCGTTCACCTCAACGAACGCAGCGAAATTCCCTCACCTGTGCCAAATCGACACATTCTTCAATGCAATCAATGGTGGTCGGTTTGACTTTATAACGCCAAAGCTGTCCGAGAGGCGAAACCCCCTGCGTTCCAATGGCTTCCGAGGGTCTGTCTTTTCAACTTCACGGCGCAGTTTCGCAAAACTTTTTCTTGCCAATTCCCTTTAAACACAGCAATCTGCCGGCGTTCGGGCAATTTACGAGCATGGGAAGACCTATAATAATGCGATCCGAAGGCGCCAAAACTTCGGGCGGTAGAATTGGGGGCAATTTGACAAAAGCTATTCCTGCCATTCGCCGCGGTAACACAGGGACCCTTTCTTAAAACTGCCTGCCGCCGCCCTTCCGGGCAATAGTGTTGTGCTGTCCGGCGCTGAACACGGACAGAAAGAAAAGGACCTGCTGCATGGCCGAAACTGGCACTGTAAAATTCTTCAATACCGACAAGGGCTTCGGCTTCATCAAGCCAGATAATGGCGGCGCCGATATCTTCGTCCACATTTCTGCCGTCCAGGCGTCTGGCCTGTCCGGTCTTTCCGAAAACCAGAAAGTAAGCTTCGACACGGAGCCGGATCGTCGCGGTAAGGGCCCGAAGGCCGTTAACCTGCAGATCGATGGCTAAGCCTGCGAGGCTTTTACCCAAAGTTGAGGCCCGGCAGGATTGCCGGGTTTTTTTATGCCATAGATTTCGGCCCTGCGCCTCACACTCCTTGTGAAACACAGTAACCTCACCGTGATCTCGGCTTATTACGGATTGGGAGAAACCTCGTCCCTCTCATCTCCGCGTGTCGAATACAGGCCCTGAAGATACGGGTTGTTTCTGCGTTCTTCGCCGATCCGCCCACCGGGACCATGTCCGCACAGGAAGCCGACATCGTCGCCAAGCGGCAGCACCTTGTCACTGATGGAGTGGAGCAGGGTCTGGTGGTCGCCTCCAGGCAAATCCGTACGCCCGACCGAACCGCTGAAGAGAACATCACCCAGATGCGCAAAACGTTGCGCGCGATTGAAGAAGATGACATGGCCCGGCGCGTGGCCCGGGCAGTGATAGACTTCGAAAACATGGTCACCGAAGGACACCGTATCGCCTTCGGCAAGCCAGCGATCCGGCACGAGGTTTCGTGCCTCCATCGTGACGCCGAAGGATTGGGCCTGCGTCTCCAGCCTATCCAGCAAGGGCAGGTCGGCCTCATGCGGACCGATCACCTTGACGTTCAGGACTTCGCGGAGTTCATCTGCACCACCGGCGTGGTCGATATGGCCATGCGTGATCCATATCTCCTTGATCGACAGTCCGTTTTCGCGAACCGTCTGCGCTATCAGCGATACGTCGCCACCGGGATCGACGACGACGCCTTCACGGGTCTCGTCATCGAAAAATATCGTGCAGTTCTGTTGAAACGGAGTGACGGGAATGATCCCGGCTTGAAGTTTTCCCATGAGCTCCGACCTTGGCTTGGTTACCTGCCGGATATAACGGTTGGCGTACGGGAAGACAGCCTAAAATTCACTCGCCGGCGGCAACCATGTAGCGCGTGTCGGCAGCGACCGGCGGAGCGAGCGATGCGTTGGCCAGAAGAAAGGCGCATACGACCAGCTTGAGGCTGATCACCGTGACGAAAACGGCTCTGAGCGGATGCGGCTTCGGTTTGTCAATCGTGATCGGCGGTAAGGCTGCATAGGTCTGCATGAAAACTCTCCAAATTCTATGGCAGGTAAATGGGCAGCACGGCATTAGGTTCCCGAGCGTAACCGACAGGATCCCGGCAGGATTGGAAAAAGCTCCGGCTTTTGAGACAATCCCGCGACAGGGAGAAATCTGCCGCCCCCCGCCATCGCATGTCCGCATGGCGGTTGTTCATCGCCGGCTCATCGCCGCTTTCGTAGAAATTCTGTTGATTGTTCAAGCCGATCGCGCTTTATCGAGCGCAACGCATTACAATTGCAGGGGTATGTGGCTCGGCGACCCGCGCCGCACGTCAGGAAAGGAACCGAACGTGTCTCGATCGATGGCGGCCAGGCCCGTCAGGAAAGACCTGCTGCCCATGCCGGCAGTCGACGAAAGCCGGATCGACTTCGACACGATCGAACTGTTCTTTTTCGCCTACAGGGATTTTGTCTCCGATCCGGACGCCATTCTGGCCAGGATCGGCATGGGACGAGCCCATCACCGCGTCGTATACTTTGTCAGCCGGCAGCCGGGCCTGATGGTGAGCGATCTTCTGGAAACCCTGCAGATTACCAAGCAAAGCCTCTCGCGCGTCCTCAAGCACCTGATCGAGGCCGGCTACATACGCCAGATGGCAGGCGCCAAGGACAGGCGAGAACGGCGCCTCTACCCTACCCTGGCGGGTCGAGAACTGGCTCTTGCCCTATCGGAGCCGCAATCGACGCGCATCGCCCGTGCCATGGAGGACCTGACGCCGGGCAATCGCGAGGCGGTGAAGGAATTCCTGACGAAAATGCGTGGCCGCGACGAAAGCTTGCCGCCCGCCGATGACGACATTTAGGATCGCTCATGACGAAAACACCACCTTCGGACGACGCGCCTCATCTCCTGATCGTCGATGACGACAAGCGCATTCGCGACCTGCTCAACCGTTACCTCACCGAACAGGGTTTTCGCGTCACCATTGCAGGCGATGCCGCCGAAGCGCGTCGCAAACTGGAAGGCCTGCATTTCGACCTCATCATCCTTGATGTGATGATGCCCGGCGAATCCGGCCTTTCGCTGACGAAATCGCTTTACGAGAGGAAGACGATCCCCGTCATCCTGCTGACCGCACGCGTCGAGGCGGATGCCCGTATCGAAGGCCTGGAAGCCGGCGCCGACGACTATCTGGCAAAACCGTTCGACCCGCGCGAACTGGTTCTGCGCATCAACAACATCCTGCGCCGCAGCGCATCGGAAACGCCGAAGATCGAACAGGTGATCTTCGGACCCTTCACCTTCTCCATTTCCCGCAAGGAACTGAGACGCGCGGCCGAGGTCATTCGCCTGACCGACAGGGAGCAGGAGATCATGCTCCTGTTCGCATTGCGCGCCGGCGACACGATCCCCCGCCACGAACTGATCGGCGACGACAGCGGTGTCGGGGAGAGAACGATCGACGTGCAGATCAACCGCCTGCGGCGCAAGATTGAAGACGATCCGGCCAATCCGGTCTATCTTCAGACGGTTCGCGGCATCGGCTATCGGCTGAGCATCGACTAGCCCACAGGGAGCGGTCGGCACAGGGAGCGGCAATGGCCTTTTTCGACACGTTGAGACAGAACGTGGCATCACTCAGCCTTCCCGGCTGGCGTCCGTTTACGCGCTGGCTTCGCCGTCGGCTGCCGACGGGTCTCTATACCCGCTCGCTGCTGATCGTCATCCTGCCGATGCTGTTGCTGCAGACGGCCGTTGCCGCCGTCTTCATGGAGCGGCACTGGCGCATGGTCACCGAACGCCTGTCCGACGGCACCGTGCGCGACATAGCGGCCATTATCGAGATCATTCGCAGTTATCCGCAGGACAGCAACTACGATGAAATCACGCGGATTGCCGACCGGACGCTCGATCTCACGATCGTCGTGGAAGAGAACGGACAATTGCCGCCGCCGCGGCCCCGCCCCTTCTTTTCCATCCTGGACGGCATATTGACTGACCAGATCACCCAGCAGATCAAGATGCCGTTCTGGCTGGACACGGTCGGTGACAGCAAGCTTGTCGAGATCCGCATCAAGTTCGATCAGCGGGTGCTCCGGGTGTTCGTGCGGCGCGGCTCCACCTATGCCTCCAATACCCACATTTTTCTGGTCTGGATGATCAGCATCGCACTGGTCCTCGTCCTCATCTCCATACTGTTCCTGCGCGGGCAGATCCGCCCCATCCTGTCGCTTGCCGATGCCGCCGAAAGTTTCGGCAAGGGGCAGAAGACGGAAGGGTTTTCACCGCGCGGCGCCGACGAGGTCCGTCGCGCCGGCCTCGCCTTCATCCAGATGCGCGAGCGCATCGAACGTCAGATGGAACAGCGCACCGCGATGCTCGCCGGCATCAGCCACGACCTTCGTACCATCCTTACCCGCTTCAAGCTGCAACTGGCGCTCGCCGGCGACAAGCCGGAACTCTCCGGCATGACCGAAGACGTCAACGACATGCAGTCCATGCTGGAAGGCTATCTGGCCTTTGCCAAGGGCGAGGCGGAAGAGGATTTCGGCACGCTGAAGCTCAGCGAATTGCTGGAGCGTTTCCGCAACGATTTCGAGCTGCGTGGCCGCACGCTCACCTATGAAATCGACGGCGAGGACGAAATCGCCGTGCGCCCGAACGCCTTTACCCGGCTGGCAGGCAATCTCGTCTCCAACGCCGAACGTTATGCCAAGACGCTGCACATCCACGCGAAACACAGCGCCAAGTGGCTGACCCTCACGCTCGACGACGACGGCCCCGGCATCCCGGCTGCATCGCGCGAAGATGTTTTCAAGCCGTTCTACCGGCTCGACGAGGCACGCAATCTGGACAGTTCCGGCACCGGCCTCGGCCTCGCAATCGCCCGCGACATAGCCCGCGCGCACGGGGGAAATGTGACGCTCGCGGACAGCCCGAGCGGGGGCTTGAGGGCGGTGGTGCGGATACCGGCGTGAGGGCGGAATGGGACCGCTTTCTGCCCTATGCAGACAATGGCTGTCACACAGCCATAACCTTAGGTTGCCTTAATGCGACCATGATGCACCAAGATGATCTCCCTTTAACTGATGCGTTGATCCAACAGCTAGTAGAGAGGCACACGCCTCAATGGGCTAACCTGCCTTTGGATCGTGTAACGTCGTCCGGCACCGATAATGCGTTATATCGCATTGGCGACGAATTGGTCCTTCGTATACCGCGACGAGAAAGTGCGGCACTTCTGGTTTCAAAGGAGTTGGACTGGTTACCCCATCTCGATTGCTTGCCCTTGATGACGCCAAAACTACGGTATCGGGGACGCGTTGATCTTGGGATAAAATGCGAGTTCGGGATATTTGATTGGATGTCGGGGAGCATCGCCACGCCCAAAAACATCGCAAACGCCGAGGAGGTCGCCATTTCGCTGGCAACCTTCCTGAAGGCCCTCCATCTCAAATCCACCGTCGGCGCACCGATTGCAGGCTCGATCAATAAACTTCGGGGCATTCCTCTTGCGGATATGTCGGAACGCACCCTTCCAGCCATTGAAATAGTGTCGGATGAAATCGACGCGAAGGCGGCTGTTGAGCTTTGGAACGAAGCGCTTTCGGAGACATATGATGCCCCACCCGTCTGGCTACATGGTGACCTCAAGGCAGACAATCTGCTGACGGTTGATGGGAAGCTGTCGGGGGTCATAGATTGGGGATTGTCGGCGGTAGGAGACCCTGCAGCCGATTATGCGACTGCATGGTCTTGGGTGCAGCCGTCTGCGCGAGAGGGGTTCCGGAACGTGTTGGGTTTGAGCGAGGGCGACTGGCTTCGTGGAAAAGCTTGGGCACTTTATGGAGCAGTAATCGCACTGAGCTATTATCGTGGTGGGAAGAACGAACCGCTCTGTGAACAATGCCGACTTACGCTATCTCGGCTTGACCTTATGCTTTGACCACTTATGGCGTAAATCCGCCGTCAGCTCAGCTTGAGAAGCCTCACATCATCCTTCGCCCGTTCGGAACACCCTGCTCCACCGCAGCCAGCACGATCGCGCCGTTTTCGTCCTCGAAGCCCAATGTCAGCACTTCCGAGCGAACCGGGCCGATCTGGCGGGGCGGGAAATTCACCACGCCGAGAACCTGGCGACCGATCAGCGATTCCAGCGTGTAATGCACGGTGATCTGCGCCGATGATTTCTTCACGCCGATTTCGGGGCCGAAATCGATCTTCAGCTTGAAAGCAGGTTTGCGCGCTTCCGGAAACGGTTCGGCTTCGATGATCGTCCCGACCCGGATATCGACCTTCTCGAAGTCGCCATAGGTGATTTCGTCTGCCATGCCTGCGACCCTCGTGTAATCAGCCGCCCAGTTCTTCGGCGCGCGTGCGCGCGGCGGCAATCGCCCTGTCGAAGATCGGCTGGATGCCGTCATCCGCCATCAGCACGGAAAGAGCCGCAGCCGTCGTGCCGCCCGGCGAGGTGACGTTCTTGCGAAGCTGCGCCGCGTCCTCGGGGGACTGGTTCAACAACTCACCAGCCCCCGAGACGGTTTCCCGTGCGAGCCGCATGGCGAGGTCCGCCGGCAGGCCCAACTTGCGACCCGCCTCTGCCATGCACTCGACGAGATAGAAAACATAGGCCGGACCGCTGCCGGAAACGGCCGTCACAGCGTCGATATCGGATTCGGTTGCGACCCATTCGACGGGTCCGCTGACCCTGAGAAGTTCGTCAACGGCCTGACGCTGTGCATCGTCGACGCGCGCATTGGCATAAGCGCCGGTCACGCCACGGCCGATCATGGCCGGTGTGTTCGGCATGGCGCGAACCATGGCCGCATCACCGAGATGGCTTTGAAGAAAGTTGAGCGTCTTGCCGGCCGCGACGGAGACGACCACAGTCTTCTCACCGACGGCAGGCTTCAACGGCGGCAAAACCGTGTCCATCATCTGCGGCTTGACCGCAAGGAAAAGAATGTCGGCGACCAGGCCGTCATCCAGGGACGTGACATGACTTGCGCCTGCCGCCGCGATCCTGGCCTGCATCTTTTCCGACGGCGACGGGTCGACAACAATGATCCGATTGCCGTCAACATTCTTGTCCAGCCAGCCGGACAGCATGGCACCGCCCATATTGCCGGCGCCGACGAGGACGATCGATCCGCTGCCAGCCGTCATGGTCAGCACTCGCCGACTGTTTCGAACAGCACGGCATCCATGGCCGCCTTGGCTTCCATGCCGGACCAGACGACGAACTGGAATGCCTGGTAATAGCTTTCGCAGGCGTCGAGCGCGCTCGAAAGCAGCACCTCGACCTGCTGGTTGGTCGGCTCTGCGCCACCGGCCAGAAGCAGCGACTGGCGAAAGATGATCACGTCTTCCTGACGCCACAGGTCGAAATGGCCCATCAGGGTCTGACCATTCACATGCGACAGCAGCCGAAGGATCTCGTTCATGCGAGTATCCGGGATCTTGAGATCGAAAGCGCAGGCCAGATGCAGCGCTTCGAAATCCTCCATCCAGGAAAACGATACGTGGTAATCGGTCCAGCGGCCTTCTACGGTCATGGCGATCTCGTCTTCGCCGGAGCGCTCGAACGTCCAGTCGTTGGACGCAGCGACGAATTCGATCATGTCGACCGGATTCGATTGACGTTCAATTTCCAATTCCATGAGGCTCATGCGGCACCTTTTAGACCGGAATGAATGCGGAGTTGCGAGAAACGCCAACACGCGAAACAATTAACCGGAAACAACACTCCCGATGATCTTACGGCGCCGCCAGATTAACGCTCTAACCCTGCCTGGAGCTTACCAGTCCGTTTCGAATCATCATTTGAAATCAGTGTAGCTAGACCACTTCACGCTTCCACCCCCTCCCCCTATTATTTCGGTGGGTTACGCACTGGAGCGGTTCGTATCGGAGATCAGCGGAGATGGGTAACCGACTCTGCCGACTATCTTTTTCGGCAGTGTCCACAGGGAGGAGTTTTATGGGGGTATATCTATCTCACCGCGAAGGGACATTGCGTCAGCGCGGCACAGAAAAGTTAATGACGGATACGAATCGGCCTCCCATGCGAACATGGAAGGCCGAAATGATTCCAGGAATTGGTTGGGAGGTGTTTCACCCCTGCTGGGAGGCCAGCCTTGCTTCGAGAGCGTCGATGCGGGCCTTCAGCGCTTCGTTTTCATCCCGCGCACGTGCCGCCATCTCCCGCACCGCCTCGAACTCCTCGCGCTTCACCACATCCATGCTGTTGAGAAAACGATCGGCCTGCGCGTGGAAGGCCGTTTCCATTTCCTTGCGCACACCTTGGGCAGCGCCCGCGGCATCCGTCATGATCTTAGCGAAGTCGTCAAAAATACGGTTGGTTCCGGTCGACATGTCGTCATCTCCTTGAAGCCGGCGGAAATGCCCCGGCATATCATAAACTGATGACAAGGAAGTAGGGCCACCAGCGGTCTGTTGCAAGCTCCATCCACTACTGTGGTAACCGGTTGTGCGATTCCGTCTTGACCGCCACTTTTGGTAAGGTCATGGTCCGCCGACGTCGGTCTCACCGGGAACAAACATTGTACGAAGCACTGAATCTTCTAGCCATTCTACCGTTTCCAAACATCGATCCGGTGGCATTTTCCCTAGGGCCTCTCGCCGTCCACTGGTACGGTCTGGCCTATGTCGCAGGCATCATGATCGGCTGGTTTTATGCCCGCAGGCTGGTCGACCGTCCGATGCTCTGGAGAGGCGACGCCGCCCCCATGACCAAGACGCATCTGGACGACTTTCTCGTCTGGATCGCCGTCGGTATCGTCGTCGGCGGCCGAACCGGTTATGTTCTCTTCTATGATCTGCCCCCGATGCTGGAAAATCCGCTCCGCATCATCCAGATCTGGAACGGCGGCATGTCCTTCCATGGCGGTCTGATGGGCGCGATCGTTGCGATGATCTTGTTTGCACGCAAGAACGCCATTCCCGTCTGGAGCATGTTCGATATCATTGCCGCCGTCGTGCCGATCGGCCTATTTTTCGGCCGTGTCGCCAATTTCATCAACGGCGAACTCTGGGGACGCCTGAGTTCCGCCCCCTGGGCGATCGTCTTCCCGACCGGCGGACTGTTCGCCCGCCATCCCAGCCAGCTTTATGAAGCCGCGCTGGAAGGCATCGTCCTGCTTCTCGTGCTGGCGGCCCTGATTTTCGGCTTCAAGGCCCTCAGGAAGCCTGGCCTGATCGCCGGCATATTCGTCATGGGCTATGGCTTGTCGCGTATTTTCGTCGAATTTTTCCGCGAACCGGATGCGCAGCTGGGTTATCTTCTCGGCACGAACTGGCTGACCATGGGCATGGTGCTGTCCACTCCGATGGTTTTGATCGGTCTCTGGGCTGCTCTGCGGGCGCTGGCTGCGGCCCGCACCGCCTCGGCATGAAGGGATCAAGTCCGCCATGAGCACGCCTGAAACCACTCCCCTGGCCGACAAGATCAAGAACCTCATTCGGACCAACGGTCCGATCACCGTCACGGATTATTTCGCACTCTGCCTCGCCGATCCCGAATATGGCTATTATCGCACGCGCGAACCCTTTGGCCGTCACGGCGACTTCATCACCGCGCCGGAAATCAGCCAGCTTTTCGGCGAGATGGTCGGCATTTTCATGGTCCATGCCTGGCAGCAGCACGGCACGCCCGAGAATGTCCGCTTGGTCGAGATCGGGCCGGGCCGCGGCACGATGATGGCCGACATGCTGCGCGTGGTAAAACGCATAGCACCCGCGCTGTTCGAACGGCTGTCGGTAGACCTCGTCGAAACAAGCGAACGCCTACGCGGCGTCCAGCGGGTGACGCTCGAAGCCTATTCGACCCTCATCAACTGGCACGACAGTTTCGAAGACGTGCCGGAAGGTTTCTGCCTGATCGCCGCCAACGAACTTTTCGACGCGATCCCGATCCGCCAGTTCATCAAGACGCCGACCGGTTTTCGCGAAAGGCTGATCGGCCTCAATATCGATGACGAACTCGCCTTCGCAGCCGGTGTCGCAACCGTCGATCCGGCTTTGCTTCCGTCTCACACCGGATCCGTTCCGGATGGAACTGTTCTTGAAGTCGCCCCTGCCCGCCAGGCCGTCATGCAGACAATCTGCGAGCGTCTGCGCCAGCAGGGTGGCACCGCCTTGATCATCGACTACGGCCACATGGTCACCGGCTTCGGCGATACACTGCAGGCTGTGATGGACCACGCGTTCGACCCGCCATTCGCCCATCCCGGCGCGGCGGACCTCACCAGCCACGTGGATTTCGAGGATCTGGCCAAGGTCGCGCTCGCAAGCGGCGTTCACCTGAATGGCGGTCTGCGTCAGGGTGAATTTCTCTACGGTCTGGGCCTCGCCGAACGCGCCACCGCACTTGCCCGCGACAAGGAACCGTCCGAGCAGCGTCTCATCGGCGCCGCAGTCGACCGGCTGGCTGGCGAAGGTGCTGGAAAGATGGGCGAACTGTTCAAGGTCATCGCCGTTTCGAGCCCGGACGTGAAGCTCATGCCGTTCCGCTCGATCGCGTGATCATTGGCCGAACCGCATTGACAGATCGGCGGTTTCTGCGCCACTCTCGCCCGCACAAGCAGCCGCATTTGCGTGCATTACCTCGTGAAATCAACAGGATGGACGCATATGCCGAATAACGACCTGCCGCTGCCGATCGAAAGCGAATTGCTGCGCGAACGGGCAGGTGCACGCATCCGGCATGGCTTTTTCACCCGCAAAGGCGGCGTTTCCGAGGGCATCTATGCAGGGCTGAACGTCGGCATCGGTTCTGATGACGATCGCGACAGGGTGATCGAAAATCGCGCTCGCGTTGCCGCATGGTTCGACCTGCCGCTCGAAAGGCTGGCAACGGTCCATCAGGTCCATTCGCCCGATGTCATCATCGTCGACGAACAATCAGCGGCAAGCGAAAGGCCAAAGGCCGATGCGATGGTCACTAACCTTCCGGGCATCGTGCTCGGCGTGTTGTCGGCTGATTGCGGGCCGATCCTGTTTGCCGACGCTGAATCCGGCGTGATCGGCGCGGCCCATGCCGGATGGAAGGGGGCGCTCAATGGCGTACTTGAAAACACCGTAGAGGCCATGGTGTCGCTCGGTGCGGATCGCAGCCGCATCACCGCCGTGCTCGGCCCATCCATCGGACCCAAAAGCTATGAAGTGGGGCCGGAATTCGTCTCCAACTTCAAATCCGTCGATCCTGGATACGAAACCTTCTTTTCGGCCTCGGTAAAGCCGCACCATTCCATGTTCGATCTGCCGGCGCTGACGATCAGGCGCCTGACCGATGCCGGCGTAAGGGCGGAAAACCTGGACCTGGACACCTATCCCGATACCGAACGTTTCTTTTCCTATCGACGAACCACCCACGCAAAAGAGCCGGATTACGGCCGCCAGATTTCAGCAATCGCGATCCGGGAGGATTGACATGGCTCTGCACTTTGAACGCGACGAATATTCCGCCCGTCTGAACCGCCTTCTGGCAGAGATGCAGGAGCAGAAGCTCGATGCGATGCTGCTCTTCGCCCAGGAAAGCATGTACTGGCTGACCGGCTACGATACATTCGGCTACTGCTTCTTCCAGACACTGATCGTCAAGGCTGACGGCTCGATGACGCTACTGACGCGGTCGGCCGATCTGCGTCAGGCACGCCAGACCTCGATCATCGAGAACATCGTCGTCTGGGTGGATCGGATAAACGCGGATCCGACGCTGGATCTGAAGAACCTTCTGAGCGACATGGATCTGCTCGGTGCAAAAATAGGCATCGAATACGATACCCATGGCATGACGGGCCGTGTCGCGCGGCTGCTCGATCACCAGCTCTCTACCTTCGGTCAGTTGATCGACGCTTCCTATCTTGTCGGCGGCCTGCGCCTGATCAAGAGCCCGGCCGAAATCGCCTACGCAAGACATGCCGCCGAACTGGCGGACGATGCGCTCGACGCGGCCCTGCCGCTCATCAAGGCCGGCGGTGACGAGGCGGACATTCTCGCGGCCATGCAGGGCGCGGTATTTTCAGGCGGAGGTGACTACCCTGCCAATGAATTCATCATCGGCTCCGGTGAAGACGCGCTTCTCTGCCGTTACAAGGCCGGCCGGCGCAAGCTCGACGCCAATGACCAGCTGACGCTCGAATGGGCCGGCGCCTCCGCGCACTATCACGCCGCGATGATGCGCACGGTGATAATCGGCGAACCGTCGCTGCGCCACCGTGAACTCTACAAGGCCTGCCTGGAGACCATCCAGGCGATCGAGGAGGTGCTTCGCCCCGGCCACACATTCGGCGACGTCTTCGACACCCACGCGCGCATCCTCGATGAACGCGGCTTGTCCCGGCACCGGCTGAATGCCTGCGGTTATTCGCTTGGTGCCCGGTTCTCGCCATCCTGGATGGAGCAACAGATGTTCCATGTCGGCAATTCGCAGCCGATCCTGGCCGACATGACACTGTTCGTACACATGATCATCATGGATTCGGACAGCGGCACGGCGATGACGCTCGGTCATACATACCTGACCACGGATGACGCACCGGAGCCGCTCTCGCGCCGCGGCCTCGACCTGATCGTCTGCTGAGCGCGCCAATTCCTGCAATTGACACGCACGAAAGCCCGCCTCTAAGGTCCGGCAAGGCGGTGTGCCCAGGAGGAGAATGCGTGCGGAGATCGGGAGGATGGCATGTCTTTGCGGCTCTTGCCCTCTCCCTTGGACTTTCCGCCTGCAATACGACCGACGCACTGACGCCGCAGGTCGACATCGGGGGCGGAACGCAACGCGGCTCCAGCCCCGTCACACAGGCCGACACGGACCGGATGGCGGGAGCCTATGCCTCCGAACCCATGCAGTCGGCCCCGCTTGCCGCCCCTCCTGCCGCGCCGCTGGCGTCGAACACCTATCCGCGCCGACAGAGTAATACGCTGGACTCCCAGGCTCGCGCTTTGGAGGACGGAGACGCCGTCTCGCCCTCCTCCTCCGGCCCGCCCCCGGAATGGGAAGGGCAATCCGCCGATAACCGGGACGGGATGACCTCCTCCTCGCCGACAGATCAGGCAGCATTGCCGCCGGCATCGGCCGATGGCAGCGCAGCAATCCGCTTTCTTCCGATCATCGGCGCTCCGGTCGAGGCGGTAACGCCCCTTTCCCGCCAGTTGGCGATCGCTGCACGCTCGAGCGGCGTGCGAATACGGCCATCGGGCGACACCGGGACCAAGCATATCCTCAAGGGATATTTCTCCGCCCTCTCGGATGATGGCAAGGTGACCGTCGTTTATGTCTGGGACGTCCTCGACAGTAGCGGTGCGAGACTACATCGGATGCAGGGGCAGGAGACGCTTTCCGCGCAAGGGACCGATCCGTGGGCGGCAATACCCGCGTCAGTTATGCAGTCGATTGCGGACAAGACCATATCAGGCTATCTCGACTGGCGACAAACGGCTTCAAGGCTGTGAGGCGAGCCTTTTTCGGGTTTCAAGTCACAGTTCATTCATAAAATTAAGTGCGCATTTCGAAAACGCACTTGCATTCAAGGGCAGCGGCGGTAAAAGGCCCCCATCCAGCTCACAATAGGCGGACCGAAATGAAGGTTTTCGCAGGCAATTCGAACCGGCATCTTGCCGATGCGATCTGCAGCTATCTCAATGTTCCAGTCGGAAAAGCCAGTGTAAGGCGTTTTGCAGACCAGGAAATCTTCGTAGAAATTCAGGAAAACGTGCGCGGGGAAGACATCTTTGTCATCCAGTCGACGTCTTTCCCGACCAACGATCATCTGATGGAATTGCTCATCATGATCGATGCGTTCCGCCGAGCGTCGGCGCGGCGCATCACGGCGGTGCTTCCCTATTTCGGTTATGCCAGACAGGATCGCAAGGCTGGCCCTCGAACGCCGATCTCGGCGAAGCTCGTGGCCAACCTTATCACCGAGGCAGGCGCCAACCGTGTCATGACGCTCGACCTGCATGCCGACCAGATCCAGGGTTTCTTCGATATCCCGACCGACAACCTTTTCGCCGTGCCGATCCTCGCTCGCGACGTCAAGGAAAATTACGACCTCGGCAACGTTATGGTCGTTTCGCCAGACGTTGGGGGTGTGGTTCGCGCTCGATCACTCGCCAAACGGCTCGGTTGCCAGCTGGCGATCGTCGACAAGCGCCGCGAGCGCGCCGGTGAATCCGAAGTCATGAACGTCATCGGCGATGTGACCGGCAAGGACTGTCTGTTGATCGACGACATCGTCGACTCGGGCGGCACGCTCTGCAATGCGGCCGAAGCTCTGTTGAAAAATGGCGCCACCAGCGTCACCGCCTATATCACCCACGGCGTACTTTCCGGCGGCGCGGTCACCCGTATTTCTTCATCGAAGCTGAAGGAACTGGTGATCACCGACTCGATCCAGCCGACGACGGCGGTTCAGTCCGCACCGAACATTCGCGTCATCTCGACGGCAAACCTGCTCGGCGAGGCGATCAATCGCACGGCGATGGAATCCTCCGTCTCCAGCCTGTTCGACTGAACCATCCACTTAGACATGTATGAATGCGATCGAGCCGAAAGTCGTTTCCGATTTTCGGCTCGATGCTTTTGACATGTACGCGCCAGACGCGTTTTTATAAAACAGCTACACAACTTTGCGTGAGATGCTTTAGGGTGCCCGCAAAGTCTGACGAGGAGGATTCGCCAATGTCGCTCATGTCCAGGTACGCGGTCACGCTGCCGATGCTTCTGCTGCTGCCCGTTCTTTCGGCTTGCGTCGAAGGCGGTCCCCCGTCCGGCCCGGGAGGGTATTATCCGCCTCCGCGTCCCGACCGTGGACCGCAGATGTGCACCATGGATTATCGCCCGGTCTGCGGTGAGCGCGGCGGACGCTTCGAGACATTCGGCAATTCCTGCCAGGCCGACGCCCGCGGTTTCCGTGTCGTCAGCCCCGGTGAATGCAGGGGATCCGGCAGGCCCGACCGTCCCGACTGGGATCGCCCTGGCCGTCCCGACAGGCCCGATTGGGACCGCCCCGGCAGGCCCGACAGGCCTGATCGGCCGGATTGGGATCGTCCCGGCAGACCGGATCGCCCTGATTGGGACAGGCCCGGAAATCCCGGACGCCCGCAGCCTGGCGGCATCTGCACGCGCGAGTACCGTCCGGTCTGCGGCCAGCGCGGAGGTCGTAGCCAGACCTTCCCGAATGCCTGCGAAGCAAACAACGCCGGATTCGGCATCGTTTCGTCCGGCGAATGCCGCCGCTGATAAAAACCGCTGGAAGACAGTTGCAAAACGCCGGGGCGATCGTCCCGGCGTTTTGCATTCGGCAGAAGCGTTGACTATGTAGGTCCGGTATTCCCAAGGAGTCCTGCATGGCTGCCCGCGACCGTTATTCCCGAAAGCTCGAATGTTCCCAGTGCGGCAATACCGGTTTTGCCGAAGTCTCGGAAAACGATGACAAGCGTGCAAGAAACCGGGATTTCCGGATCGACGAACTGCCCAAGACTTTTCGCACGGAATTTGCGTCGAGCGACCCGTCTAAACACATGGTCCGATGCACCGATTGCGGCTTCAAGTTCCGCTTCGAGCAGAAGTCCGTCTATGCCCCGGGTGGTGAAGCACGCCGCTGACACCGCCGGGCATCAGCATTGAGCCACACGATCAGGCGGCGTGGGTCAAAACCTGGTTTTCGATCGGCATCGGCCGTCCCAAGAGATAACCCTGCGCCTCGTGGCAGCCTTCCTGCCGCAGGATATCCAGTTGCCGTGACGTCTCGACGCCCTCAGCAAGAACCGGGATGCGCAGCCCCTGTCCAAGAGCGAGGATAGCCCTGACCATGGCCTTCGCCTCCTCGCTCCTTTCGACATCCGCAAGGAAGCTGCGATCGAGCTTGATCTTGTCGAACGGGAATGATTGCAGCGTTTCCAGCGACGAGTAGCCGGTACCGAAGTCATCGATGGCGATGGAGGCCCCAAGCGCCTTGATTGCCCGCAATGCATGCAGCGCACGCGGCTTGTCACTGAAGATCGAACTTTCCGTGATTTCGAGTTCCAGACGACTGGGCTTCAGCCCGGTTTCGAGAAGAACCTGATGGACGAGCGCCGGCATGTCTGTGTGGGCGATCTGCACAGGCGACAGATTGACCGCCACCTTGTGCGCAACGGGCCAGCCGGCCGCCTCGCGGCATGCCTCGCGAAGCACCCATTCGCCAATCGGCAAAATGGCGCCGCATTCCTCGGCAATCGGTATGAAGTCCGACGGCGAAACGAGGCCGCGCTCGGGATGACGCCAGCGAAGCAGCACCTCGTAACCGGTGATCTCCCCGGTCGAAACCGATTTCTGGACCTGGTAATTCAGGTGGAGCTGCTTTTCGTCGATTGCAGCCCAAAGTTCCTTCGCCATCTTGGTGCGGTCGCGAGCGGCCTCATCCATCTCCACGTCGTAGAAGCAGACCTCGCCGGACAGCGAAGCTTTGGCGCGATACATGGCAAGGTCGGCATTGGCGATAAGCACTTCCGGCGACTGGCCGTCGTTGGGATAAAGCGCAACCCCCATGCTGGCGCCGGTAGTGAGCCGGTGACCCTCGATCTCCATGGGCTGATTGAACGCGCTCATCATGCGATCGAGAAAGGCACTGACTTCGCCGAGATCGTCATACCGAACCGCCGCCACGAATTCATCCCCGCCGAAGCGTGCAAACATCTGGTTCGGCTCGATCACCGTGAGCATGCGATGGGCGATCTCCCTCAGAACCGAATCGCCGACCCCATGTCCAAGCTGATCATTGATCTGCTTGAACCTGTTGAGGTCGATGCCGATGACCGCCAGACGATCGCCGCTATGCTCCGCATGCAGGACCTCGCTTTCAAGGTGGCTCATGAACGCCGCCCGGTTGGGAAGCTGCGTCAGGCTGTCGTGACGCGCCATGAAAGCGATCTGCTCTTCGGAGCGAACCTGCTCGCTGATATCCTCGAAGGTGGAGACCCAGCCCCCGTCGGCAAGCATGTTCAGGCCCGTTCGAAATGTCTGCTCGCTGGAGGTACGATGCAGGATGTTGCGCTGTCCCGACCTCATGGCGGCCATGTAGCGATTGTAATGCTTTTGCGCCCGGATCAATGCGTCCTGCGGGTCGGGATAGGACATTTCATAGCCCTTGCGGACGATATCCCAATAGCTGACCCCAGGCCTGACGAAGCCCTGCGGAAACCTGAACATTTCCCGATAACGGCCATTGCAGAGTATCAGCTTCTCGTCACGATCGAAAAGACATATCCCCTGGCTCATATTCTCAAGCGCAAGATCGAGATTCTGGGTGACCACGGCAATACGGTCGCTGTCTTCTTTCTGGCGGGTAATGTCGCGCGTGATCTTGGCGTAACCGACCAACACGCCGTCCTCGCCACGGATCGGCTGGATCACCACATGTGCCCAGAACCATGTCCCGTCTTTCCTATAGCGCTTTCCTTCGGCCTCGAAACGGCCGGTCTCGTGAGCCGTTGAAAGCGCCTTTTCGGGCAGCCCCTGCACCTGATCTTCTCGAGAATAAAACCGCGCGAAATGCTGACCGATGATCTCCCGGGCAATATAGCCCTTTGCGCGCTGTGCCCCGGCATTCCAGTTGGTCACGACACCCGTCGGATCCAGCATATAGATCGCATAGTCTGTTACGCCGCCGACGAGCAGCTGGAAATTCCTGTCGCTGGCCTTCGAGGAGCGCGCGGCCTGTTTCGAAACGACAGCGGCCGCCGCCCCGGATCCGATGAGCGACAGGGAGACGACGATGATCGTCGACAGCATGAGCGGCTTGGACATCGAGCCGACTTCGATGGCCTGGGACAGGTCGGGAACAAGCACGGCGGCCCCCATGGCGATGAAATGCATCGAAACGATCGCCAGCGACAATATGGCCGCAGCGATCACGAAGACCTTTACTCCGCGCGCAAGCGCGATGACGAAGGCGACCGGAGCCATGATGACGGCAGCCGCAATTGCGGCAAGCACGAGCGAGCGTTCCCAGACGATAACACCCGCAAACTCGATTGCCGACATGCCGGTGAAATGCATGCAGGAGACACCGGCGCCGAAGACGATGCCGGCTCCTGCGGCGCCGTAACGTGTGGGAACCATGAGAATGACGGATGCGGCTGCAAAGGTTGCGATGAAAGCCAACCCCAGCGAAAGCAACGTCAAGGTCAGGTCGAAACGAAATGTCAGCCCCGGATCATAGGCAAGCATCGCAACGAAATGCGTCGCCCATATGCCAAATCCCCCTGCCCCGGCGGCAACGGCAGCCCAGGTGAGACGCGTGAGACGATTTGTCTCTCGTGCCCGCCCGATGAATGACACCGTTGCAAGGTTTGCCAGAAAGCACAGCATTCCCGCCACCAGGACAAGTCCCAGGTTGTGTTCTTGCATCAGGCAGTTGACGACACCGTACATCAGCTTCGTTCCTTTGAATCGATGCTGCTTGTCGGCGTGGTATATTTAACAAACCCCCATACAGACTGCAGTAGTTTGGAGTTTTCCTGCGGGCGGAAATAAACATACTTAACAATCCTGCAAGAACCGCCTACCTAGGATGAATGGGGAGCAATTACCCCGCACCAAGTAGCTGTGCAGCGCGCCAGACACAACATGTTGTCACATTCAGGAAACTCTTGCGTCGCAAGGGCCATTGTTCTATAGGGGCGCGTCCGCGTAGACACCCTTGGAGGCAATGCGGATGAAGTGCGTTTTACGCCTTCCGGTTCAGAACGATCATTTTGATCGACTGAACTCTCCAAATAACCTCGAAAGGAAATGCCATGAGCCAGGAATCTTACGAGCTCAAGGCCGAGGCGCGCGAACGGGTAGGTAAGGGGTCCTCCCGCGAACTTCGCCGCAACGGTTTTATTCCCGCTGTCATCTACGGTGACAAGCAGGCCCCGATTTCAATCGCCCTCAACACCAATGAGGTCACCAAGCGTATTCACGCTGGCGGTTTCATGACGACGATTGCGACCATCGATCTCGATGGCAAGAAGTACACTGTTCTGCCGAAGGACTACCAGCTGGATCCGGTGCGTGACTTCACCATGCACGTCGACTTCCTGCGCGTCTCCGGCAACACTGAAGTTACGGTTGACGTTCCGGTTCACTTCATCAACGAAGACAAGTCCGCGATCAAGCAGGGCGGCGTCCTGAACATCGTCCGTCACACGGTCGAGTTCAACTGCCCGGCCAATGCCATCCCGGAATTCATCACGGTTGACCTCGACGGCGCCAAGATCGGCGACAGCATCCACATTTCGGCCGTCAAGCTGCCGAAGGGTGTTCGTGCAGTTATCACCGACCGCGACTTCACCATCGCTACGCTCGTTGCTCCGGCCGCCGGCGTTGCTGAAGAAGAAGTTGCAGCTCCTTCTGAAGAATAAAAGATATTCTTCATTTGAGACAGAAAGCCCGCCTTTGGCGGGCTTTTTGCTTTTTACCAAGGCACAGACCCCCTGCATCTCAGCAAAGATTCGGAAGAAGGTGTCAGGGAAGTTTAAACATTTGAGTGAAAGAATAGTCGGGAATACGGGGTACAAATTTTAAAAGAGCAATATTGGGCCGGGGAAAAACAAATGACTCATTCAGTTGAGAGTCGTTTCATCGCCATAATATCTGGCGCGCTTCTCGTTGTCGTCGCTCCCCTTTTCACTCTCTTCCTTGCTCTTTCATCCCAGCAGGCCTCCCAAAGCATCGGCGAACATGTTGATGTGGTGATGAACAGCAACACCCAGGCGCTGGGCAAGCCGCTATGGGACCTGGACCTGGACAGTATTCGCCAAGTCGCCCAGATGATCCTGCTGGATCAGATGGTTCATGCGGTCCAGATAAACGACACGACAGGCAAGCTCAGCGTCTTCGAGGCCGCCCCGGGGGCGCCGGGACTGGATGCGCTGGAATCGCGCAGCCAGACGGTGATCTACCGGTCTCTGCAGGGACCCCGCGAAGTCGGCATACTGACGATCTACGTTCCTGCCGTCGGCTGGTTTTCAGGCCTGCACCAGATCGAGTTTGCCTTCATCTCGATCTTCATCGTTGCGATCCTGACCGTGTTCGGCGCAGCCGTATTCGGCAACCGGATCATGGTGGTCCGCCCGTTGACCCGGCTGACGGCCGCAATCGAGGCCACCCGCAGGCTTGGCTCGCGCCACCACGTCGACTGGCGTTCGGCCGATGAGATGGGCCGGCTGGCAAAGAGCTTCAACGAAATGCAGCTCCTCCTGGAGCGCGAGGAACGCGAACTGAAGCGCGCCCACCAACAGACGATAGAGATTTACAACCTGACGCCGGCAATGCTCTTCTCCTTGACGGCGGGCGATACGGTTGCTGCAGTCAGCGATTACTGGTTGCTGGCAACCGGATACCAGCGGGAAGAGGTCATCGGACATCACTTCTCGGATTTCCTGTTTGCGGCGGACAGGGGTTCTTTCGAAAACAGGAGACGCAGCACGCAGGCTCAATGCGTCACCATCGAAATCACGGTCCGGTTCCTGTGCAAGAACGGCCGTATTCTCGACGTCCTGATCGCAGAGGCGGATCTCGGAGCGACCACAACGCATCTTGCCGGCTCGCTGAGCGTCATGACCGACGTGACGGAATTGAAGCAATCCGAATTCCGCAACCACCAGCAGGCGATCTCCGACCACCTGACCGGGCTCCTGAACCGTCAGGGATTTGAGGCGGCTCTCGACCGGCATATCGTCGACGCCGACCGGCTGGCCACACAGCTCGCATGCCTGTTTGTCGATCTCGACCGGTTCAAGTCGATCAACGACAATCACGGCCATGCGACAGGCGATCTGGTTCTGCAGGAATTCGTCGCGAGGCTGCAGCCGATGCTGCGCAACACGGACACCGTCTCCAGGCTTGGTGGAGACGAATTCGCCATCGTGATCGCGGGCGCAGACTCAGAAAGCCGCAGCGCCGACCTGTGCCAGCAGATCATCGACATGTTCGAATCGCCGTTCCGCATCGAAGGGACGAGCATACGGCTGAGCGCCAGCGTCGGCGTCGCCTTTTATCCGCAACACGCCACGACCGCCGCGGAACTGCTGCAGAAATCCGATCTGGCCATGTATGCGCGCAAGCGCGACGGCAAGAACGGCGCAAAGGTCTATGACCCGGCGATCCTGACCAGGACCAGGGAAAAGGCGGAAATCGAGAGCGATATTGAGGTCGGCATAGCGGCAAACTGGTTCGAGGCTCATTTCCAGCCGATCGTCGGCATGGCGAGCGGCCTGCCTGTCGGGTTCGAAGCGCTGATGCGCCTGCGCCATCCCCGCAAAGGCATTCTGCCTCCAGGTCCGCTTGTGAGCGTGGCCGAAGAGAACGGATCGATAACCGCGATCGGCAACCTCATCCTTGAGGACGCGCTGGCCAATCTTGGCCGAGTGTCGCGCCTTCCCGGTCTCGGCAACAGCTATGTCGCCGTAAACTTCTCGCCCCTGCAGTTCGAGCGCGGCCTTCCCGCACGCCTGGCCGGCCTGCTTGCCGACAGCAGCATCCTGCCCGCGCGCCTGGTGATCGAAATTACCGAAGCCGTGCTAATGCATGACGACCCGGAAATCCGCAGAACCTTGTCCGAGCTTCACGACCTTGGCTGCCGAATCGCCCTGGACGACTTCGGCACCGGTTATTCGTCTCTGAGCTATCTGAACCGGTTTCCGGTCGACATCGTCAAGATCGATCAATCCTTTGTACAGTCATTGGTGGGTGGCGACACCGACGTGGAGCGCAAGAGCCGTATGCTGATCGAGGGCATCACGACCATTTCGCATCAGATGCAGTGCAAGGTCGTCGCCGAGGGCGTTGAAACGGCCCAGCAGCGACAACAGTTGATACAGATCGGCGTGGACTACGCGCAAGGCTATCACTTCTCGCGTCCGCGTTCGATCGATGATCTTCTGGAAGATTTTTCCGGACACCCCAGCAAGACGTCTCTCGCCAGTTGATCGGCTGGAAAACGCATTCTGGAAAAAGGCTTCCGACAACATTTGGGAGGCACGCGATGAAAACGATTGTAGCGTTGATCGGCTTGCTGGGAGCCTTCACCCTGGCCCATGCACAGGATTCCGTTACGTTGACGTCGGAATCCTATCCTCCCTTCACCTATCGCGACGCAGACGGAACCTATCGCGGCTCGAGCGTCGAACAGGTCGAGGCGCTGATGCGCAGGGCTGGTATTCCGTTTACCATGGAGATCATGCCCTGGGCGCGTGCAATCACCCTGGCAGAGACGAAGGCGATGCACTGCGTCTTTTCCGCAGCCCGCATTGCCGAGCGGGAAAACCGCTTCAAATGGGTCACGCCGCTGAGTATAAACCGCTATGTGCTGGTTCGTACTGCAAATTCAAAGGTGACAGCCCGCACGATCGAAGAGGCAAAGCGCTATACGATCGGCACGCACCGAGCCGATTTCACAGAGACCCTTTTGCGCGAGCAGGGCTTTCCATCCATCGACCTCAGCTCTAACTTCGAGATCACGGTTAACAAGCTCCTCGAACAGAGGGTCGACATGATGCCTGTGTCGGAAACAGTCTTTGAAAGGCTGAGATCCGAGGGAAAACCGCTGGAAATCGCCCTGCCCTTCGGGGAAAATCATTTAGGCTTGGCCTGTAACAAGCAGATGCCGGATGACATGATCGCCAGCATGCAAAACGGGCTGGATGCGCTCATCCGCGAAAAGGGCCAGGACGAAATCCTTCAGCGTTACGGACTGAAGCCGCTCGGTTTATGGGAAAAATAGACCGAGGGACATTGACAGTTCCGTCTTTTCGCGGTGGTGAACGGGCGCAGGAAGACGGAGAGTTTCAATGTTGATCATTGCCGGACTGGGCAATCCCGGAGCGAAATACGCAGGCAACCGCCACAATATCGGTTTCATGGCCGTTGACGCCATCCAGCACCGCGCCGGCTTTTCGCCGTGGTCGAAGAAATTCAGGGCCGAAATTTCCGAAGGCGAGATCGACGCTGAGAAAGTCCTGCTGATGAAACCGCAGACGTTCATGAACCTGTCGGGCGAGTCCGTTGGCGAGGCCATGCGTTTCTACAAGCTGACTCCGGCCAATATCGTTGCGATCTATGACGAACTCGATCTCGCCCCGGGCCGGGCGCGGATCAAGACCGCCGGCGGCCATGGTGGCCACAATGGCATCAAGTCGCTCGACGCCCATTGCGGCAAGGACTACCGCAGGCTTCGTATCGGCATCGGCCACCCCGGAAACAAGGACCTCGTCCACGGACATGTTCTGGGTGACTTCGCCAAATCGGACAAGGTCTGGCTGGAACCGCTCATGGATGCGATCGCCGATAACGCCGGCATGCTGATCAAGGGAGAGGATTCGCAGCTGATGAACAAGCTGACACTGGCGGTCGGCGGCAAGCCGGAGGCGGAAACGGCACCCGCCAAACCGGCCAAAGCGCCCAAACCGGCAGGCCAGTCCCATATCCGCCAGGCACGCGGCGGCGGCAAGCCCGATCTCCCGACATCCGGCCCGATGGCTGAAATGCTGAAGAAGATGTTTGGCGGTAAAAGCGAATAAGGTCGCGCCGGCTCGGCTTGCCGGACGCTATCCCTATCGAAGATCAGGTTGAAGGACTGGTTCAGTCTCCACGGCATCGCTGTGCAAGACGCGCGATGATCGCGGCAAACCGGGCTTCATCCTTGAGCGCACGCGACAGCACGATGGCCCCCTGAATGCCTGCCACGACCTCCGCAGCCAGAGTACCGGCATCCGCAGGATTCATCCCGCTCCGTTGCAAGGCGCCGGATAGGGCGTGAATCCAGCGATCGAAATAGCTGCAGACAGCGCTTGAGAATCTGTCGCGTGTTTCCTCCAGCGCAAACGCACCCACCAGACAGATGCGTTGCCCTGATCGGAAATATTCGGATACGCCATCAAACATCCGATCCACGGCTTCCGACGGGCTGAGTTCATCGAGCGGTTGAAATATTTCGATCTCGAACCACTGGCGAATGTGGTCGAGCACCGCCTCCGCCATCTCGTCCTTGCCGCCCGGAAAGAAATTATAGAGGCTGCCCTTGCCGAGTTTCGTATGCTCGGTCAGGCGGGAAATGCTTGTCCCCTCGAAGCCGTAACGCCGGAACATCTCCCCGATCAAGGGAATGACATCACTTCTCTCATAGACCATGCGAACCATCATGATGTCCTAGTGGGATAGGTCGTGGCGTTCAGCTTATGAAACAGTGTTGCCGCCGCAACAAGAACCAATGCACCGGCAAGAACCGGGAAGATCAGGAAGTCGAAGCCCGGATCGCTTGCGAACACGACCAGCGGATCGGCGCCGGCCGGTGGATGCGTGAGCCGCAAGGCAGACATCACGGCGATGGCCAGACCGACCGCCAAGGCGGCCGCCCACCATTCGTTCGGCAGGACAAGCCGAAGCAGCAAACCGGCAAGCGTCGCGATGAGATGACCGCCGATGACGTTGGCCGGCTGCGAAAGCGGGCTGCCGGGAACGGAAAACAACAGGACACAGCTTGCACCGAACGGCGCCATGACGAGCGGCGTAGGCACGTAGCTGCTCAACGCGCCGACGGCGCCGATCGCAAGGAGACCGCCGAGACCCGCCAGGATCGAACTGTTGACGGGTTGTGCCACCTGATGACGAGCGAAAAAATTCCGCATAATTGTACCTTTTGTTTTATACTTTACCGATAAGTACAATCCATAACCTCGGATAGTCTTGCCCGCAACTCCAATACTGGATACGGGTCATGGACGCGTTGCCGCAGCAGTGGCCGGCAAGCCGTCCGCGACAGGCGAGAGATCGGCCGGCTACTCTTCCGGCTCGGTGGTGAACATCAGCGGAAAGCCGGCCTGTTTGGCCAGATCGACAGCCTCTTTCGCCTTGGTTTCGGCAATATCCCTGGCGCAGACGACAACGACGCAGGATCCCATCCGATGCGCCGTCATCATCACTCTCAAGCCTGTCTCCTCGCTCATCCGGAAGACGGCGCGCAACACCATGATGACGAATTCGCGGGGCGTATAATCGTCGTTCAACAGGATGACCTTGTAGAGTTTTGGTCGCTCCAGCTTGGGCTTCGACTTCGTTTTCGGGGTGAGAACCGTATCTTCGGCCATCAGCTTGACCTCCATGTGAGGGCAGCCTCATAGGGCTTGGAACCTTATTTTGCGTCAAGCGCCGATAATTTCAAGACGGATCTTCAATACGGCCGCCGCACGGCATCCTGACTTCGAACGGACCTGCGATGCCGCAAGCCTTGACCCGAAAGGCACTTTCCCCCATAGCCACACCCAACTTTATTCCAAGATACGGGTACCCGACCATGGGCTTCAAATGCGGTATCGTGGGCCTGCCGAATGTCGGCAAGTCCACCCTCTTCAACGCACTGACCAAAACCGCGGCCGCACAGGCTGCAAATTATCCTTTCTGCACCATCGAGCCGAATACCGGCGAAGTTGCGGTGCCGGATGCACGCATGCAGCAGCTGGCGACCATCGCCGGCTCCAAGGAAATCATCCCGACCCGCATCTCCTTCGTCGACATTGCCGGCCTAGTTCGCGGCGCATCGAAGGGTGAAGGCCTCGGCAACAAGTTCCTCGCCAACATCCGCGAAGTCGATGCCGTCGTGCACGTCCTGCGCTGCTTCGAAGACGACGACATCACCCATGTCGAGGGCAAGATCAATCCGGTTGGCGATGCCGACACGATCGAGACCGAGCTGATGCTCGCCGACCTCGAAAGCCTGGAGCGCCGCGTCGAACAGACCCGCAAGCGCGCCACCGGCAAGGACAAGGAATCGGTAGCGCAGTTGCCGGTGATGGAAGAGGTCATCAAGCTGCTCAACGACGGCAAGCCGGCCCGTATCCTGCTGAAGACGCTGGCACCCGAAGACATCGAGATCCTCAAGAGCCTCAACCTCCTGACCTCGCATCCGGTCCTTTACGTCTGCAACGTCGCGGAAGGCGATGCAGTGGACGGCAACAAGCACACCAAGGCTGTCGCCGAGATGGCGAAGGCTCAAGGGGCGGAATGCGTCATCATCTCGGCCGCGATCGAATCCGAAGTTGCTCAGCTTCCCGATGAGGAAGCCAAGGAGTTCCTCGGCGCGCTGGGTCTCGAAGAGGCCGGCCTCGATCGCCTGATCCGCGCCGGCTACCACCTTCTGGACCTGATCACCTATTTCACCGTCGGCCCCAAGGAAACCCGCGCCTGGACCATCCGTCGCGGCACCAAGGCGCCCGCCGCTGCCGGCGTCATCCACACCGATTTCGAACGCGGCTTCATCCGCGCCTTCACCATCGGTTTTGACGACTACATCGCCTACAAGGGTGAAGTTGGCGCCAAGGAAGCCGGCAAGGGCCGTGACGAAGGCAAGGAATATGTCGTCCACGACGGCGACGTCATCCACTTCCGCTTCAATACCTGACATCGAAGACCGACGCGCCACGGCTGGGCCTCGCTCCCGCCGTGGCGCTCCTCCGTTGCCGAGGCACCACATGCTTTATCTCGAGGACTTCACACCCGGACGCGTCCTGGCCCTTGCCCCCTGCAGTGTCGATGCGAAAGCGATCGTCGAATTCGCGACCGAATTCGACCCGCAGCCGATGCATCTCGACGAAGAGGCCGGAAAGGCCAGCATTCTTGGCGGATTGGCGGCATCAGGCTGGCACACGGGAAGCCTGTTCATGCGGATGATGTATGACGGCTGGCTGGCGGATTCCTCGTCGGAGGGCTCGCCCGGTATCGAGTTCATGGAGTGGAAAAAACCGGTTCTCGCCGGCGACAGTCTCTCCGGCCGCTCGACGGTCATCGAGGCAAGAGCGCTGCGCTCGCGCCCCGGTCTCGGCCTCGTGAAACTCCTCCACGAAGTCATGAACCAGAATGGCGAGGTTGTGATGCGCGGCGAAAATCCGATCATGTTCCGCGCCCGCCCTACCGACCGTGCGACGAGCATCGGGGACAAGCCATGAAGCTCGCCGAACTGTCCCCGCCCGGCCACACGGTCGTCACGGGTTCGCTCCTCTTCACCGCAGAAGACATCATAACCTTCGCGAAGAAATTCGACCCACAGCCTTTTCACACCGATCCTGACGCCGCGAAAAACTATGTCTTCGGCGGACTGTGCGCATCCGGCTGGCATACCTGCGCGGGCTGGATGAAGACGTTTATCGCCTATTGGGCGCAGGAGCATGCGCGCCTTCTCGCGGAGGGCATTGTCCCGCCGAAGCTCGGCCCCTCGCCCGGGTTCAAGAAGCTGCAATGGCTGAAGCCCGTCTATGCGGGCGACACGATCACCTATTCGGTCACGCTGATCGAAAGCCGCCCGCTGATGTCGAGGCCAGGCACCTCGATCAATCTGACAGCCAACCAGGGTGTCAACCAGAAGGGCGAAACCGTCCTGCGCTTCGAGAGCACGGTTCTGGAATTCGATTGATGTGAGGTCGGCAAACGGACACCCGGCTTTTGCATCCGGGCTTGCGCGAGGCCGGTATTCTAGCGCGTAGCGACCACGGCCGCGCCGGCACCGATCATCACGGTCCCTGCGGCGCGATTGACCCGACGGACGACCAGCGGATTGCGAAGCGCGCGCCCTGCCCGGCTTGCAAGCGCCACATGACTGCCAACGACGATGATCTCGACCGCGAGGATAATCACGGCCAGCATCACACTATCCGAAACGGTCAATCGCGACCCGACCACATTCGGCAGCAGGGCGATATAGAAAAGCGGCATCTTCGGATTGCCGAGGTTGAGAACGACGCCGGTCAGATAGGCGCCGAGCACGCTTCCATCCCGCTGCGGCACCAGGACGGGCACGGTCGGCTCAGCCATCCAGAACCTGATCCCCGTCCAGATAAGGTAGAGCGCGCCGCCATACCGCAGCACAGTCATCACGAGGCCCATCTCGCTGGCGACAACCGACAGGCCGAAGACTGCAAGTGCCAGGAACAGAAGAATTCCGGTGCAGGTCCCTGCCCCATAGGCAATCCCTGACAAAGCGCCCTGCGCAATGGTGCGGGCAACGATCGTGACGTTATCCGGCCCGGGACTGGCGGCGAAGAAAAGGAAAGCGGCAGCAAAGGCCGCAAGCGCAGCAACGTCCATCGTTTCTCCCGCCTCAAAACGGCAAGAGTAGCAATAGCGGCAGGGGATACAATCCCAGCATTTTAGGGGGACCCGACTGAAAGGCGTTGCCGGGCCGCCCCGATCGGATCAGTGGCCGGAGAATTCCGCAAGCGTACGGACTTCGACGCCCAGCGCTTCCAGATTCCGGCGACCGCCGAGATCGGGAAGGTCGATGACGAAGCAGGCGGAGACGACTTCGGCACCGATCTGGCGCAGCAGCTTGACGGCACCAACGGCGGTGCCGCCGGTGGCGATCAGGTCGTCGCAGAGGATCACCTTCTCGCCCGGCTTCACCGCATCGACATGGATTTCCATCTCGTCGGTACCGTATTCCAGCGCATAGGCCATGCTGACCGTGCGGTAGGGCAGCTTGCCCTTCTTGCGGATCGGCACGAAACCGGCCGAAAGCTGGTGGGCCATGGCGCCGCCCAGAATGAAGCCGCGCGCTTCCATGCCGGCAATCTTGTCGACGCCCAGCCCTTCATAAGGCTTTACCAGTT
Organism: Hyphomicrobiales bacterium; assembly: GCA_900466875.1. Classification (GTDB taxonomy): domain Bacteria; phylum Pseudomonadota; class Alphaproteobacteria; order Rhizobiales; family Rhizobiaceae; genus Neorhizobium. The sequence goes on from UBNQ01000021.1 coordinate 54,724, forward strand.
CATCCACCGCGAGCCGGAAAGCGGCCGCATCACCCAGCAACGTGGTGATATCGCGGAAGATGATGCCCGGCTTGGGATAATCCGGAATGGAGCGGATCGCGGCGGCGAGGATGTCTTTGGTCGAGGCAGTCATAATAACCCTGTTAGTCGTCTTATGGCGGCATGTCCCATTGCCAGTCGAATGATTGGCCTGATGAGGATGCGCGCATGAAAAAGGCGGCCGAAGCCGCCTTCTCTATCTTTGACCCGACTTCGGATCAATGTCCCTTATTGGCATAGACCGACTTCTTCGTCAGGTAAATGAGCCCGCTGAAGATCACCAGGAACACCATGACCATGAAACCGGTCCGCTTGCGTTCTTCCAGATGCGGCTCTGCTGCCCACATCAGGAAGGCAGAAATGTCCTTGGCGTACTGGTCCACGGTCTGCGGCGCACCATCGTCATAGGTCACCTGATCGTCGGCGATCGGCGGAGCCATGGCAAGCGATGCGGCATTGGCGAAATAGGGGTTGTAATGCCCCCCTTCCGGCACTTCCACGCCCTCCGGCGGTTCCTGATACCCGGTGATCAGCGAGTAGATATAGTCCGGCCCGCCTTCCTGATACTGGGTGAAGATGTCGACGACGAATTGCGGAAAACCGCGCGTAATTCCGCGCGCCTTGCCGAGCAGCGAGAAGTCCGGCGGTGCGGCACCGTTATTGGCAGCCGCCGCAGCCTGATGGTTGGGGAACGGCGACGGGAAGTGGTCGGAAGGCACCCCGGCCCGCTCGAACATTTCGCCGTCATCATTCGGTCCATCCTGAACCTGGTAATTGGCGGCGAAGGCCTTCACCTGCGCTTCCGAATATCCAAGGTCGCCCAGCGTCCGGAACGAAACCAGTTCCATCGAATGGCAGGCGGAACAGACTTCCGTATAGATCTTCAATCCGCGCTGAAGCTGCTGCTTGTCGTAGTGGCCGAAAGGCCCGCCAAAACTCCACTTCACATTTTTCGGATGATGGATCGGATAGTGTGGCGTTGCCCCTTCCGCATGCGCTTCCGCCCCTGCGGCATCGTGATTTTCCTGGGCGCCTGCCTGGGCAACGCCCAATCCGGCCAGAAGCGCCAGTGAGAGGAGGCTTGTTGCAAGCTTTTTCATGGTCTTGGTCCCTCTCCCGCCGCTCATGCTGTGGCCTTGGCCGGTTCGACTGCGCCCGCCCCTGCCTTTTTGCTCTGCTGCTCCAGCACGGCTTCGGTGATCGAGTTGGGAATTCGCCGCGGCGTCTCGAACAGGCCGAGAAGCGGCATGATCACCAGGAAGAAGCCGAAGTAATAGAGCGTGCCGAGCTGGGAATAGCCGACGTAATTGCCCTTCAGGTCACCCCCGAAGATCAGGGCAATCAGGCCGCCGCCTTCTGCCGGCATGGCGCCGAGCCAGCCGAGGAAGATCGAATTGGCCACGAAGATCCAGAAGAACAGCTTGTACCAAGGGCGGTAGACGGCCGATCTGACCTTCGACGTATCGAGCCAGGGCAGGAAGAACAGGATGATGATCGAGCCGAACATGACAAGCACGCCGCCGAGCTTGCTGTCGATCGGGCCGACATTGAAGGTGATCGCACGCAGCATCGCGTAGAACGGCAGGTAATACCATTCAGGCACGATATGCGCCGGTGTCTTCAGGGCATCGGCCGGGATGTAATTGTCCGGATGGCCGAGATAGTTCGGCATGTAGAAGATGAACCAGGCATAGACGATCAGGAAGATCGAAACGCCGAACGCGTCCTTCAGCGTCGCATAGGGCGTGAAAGGCACCGTATCGGTCTTCGATTTCACCTCGACGCCGGTCGGGTTCGTCTGGCCGGTGACATGCAGCGCCCAGACGTGCAGCACGACGACGCCGGCAATCATGAACGGCAGCAGGTAGTGAAGCGAGAAGAACCGGTTCAGCGTCGGCTGGTCGACGGCAAAGCCGCCGAGCAGGAACTGCTGGATCCACTCCCCCACCAGCGGGAAAGCGGTGAAGAAACCGGTAATGACGGTCGCGCCCCAGAAGGACATCTGCCCCCAGGGAAGCACGTAGCCCATGAAGCCGGTCGCCATCATCAGGAGGTAGATGACGACACCGAGGATCCAGAGGATTTCGCGTGGCGCCTTGTAGGAACCGTAATAGAGACCGCGGGCGATATGCAGGTAGACCGCGATGAAGAAGAAGGATGCACCGTTGGAATGCATGTAGCGCAACAGCCAGCCATGGTTGACGTCGCGCATGATCTTTTCGACCGAGACGAAAGCCTCGGCCGTCGATGCCGTGTAATGCATGGCAAGTACCACGCCACTCAGGATCTGCACGATCAGCATCACCGACAGCATGGCCCCGAACGTATAGGCGTAGTTCAGGTTCCTTGGCACCGGATAGGCGACGAAACTGTCATACACCATGCGCGGCAACGGCAGCCGCTGATCGATCCACCGTTCGATCCCCGTCGACGGTTGATAAGACGAATGTCCACTCATATGTCAGCCCCTCACCCGATCCTGATCACGGTATCGCTTGCGAAAGCGAATGTCGGAATTGCCAGGTTCTGCGGTGCAGGACCTTTTCGGATGCGGCCCGCCGTATCGTAATGCGAGCCATGGCAGGGACAGAACCATCCATTGAAATCGCCGGACTGGCCGAGCGGAACACAACCGAGATGGGTGCAGGAGCCGATCATCACGATCCAGTTCTCTTTGCCCTCGCCGGCGGAGCGGTCGAGGCCGGTCGCTTCCGCATCTGCCGCGATATTGGCGTTGCGGGCGACGGGATCCTTCAGGTCGGACAGTTGAACGGCATTGGCTTCTTCCAGTTCCTTGGGCGTGCGGTTGCGGATGAAAACAGGCTTGCCGCGCCATTTGACGGTCAAGGACATGCCCGGCTGCAACGCTGCGACATTCACCTCGATCGAGGCGAGCGCCAGCGTCGATGCATCCGGACGCATCTGGTCGATAAATGGCCAGGCTACGGCCGCAGCACCCACAGCACCGGCCATGCCGGTCGTCAGATAGAGGAAATCGCGGCGCGTGGGTTCGCTCAGCGTTCCTTCCTTTGGATTATGCTCACTCACGGTTCAACCATCCTCTCATGCAATGTCCCTGTCATCCGCATGCCTCCTCCTGGCTGTGGTCAACCTCCGTCACCATAGATCGAACACCGATTCCCCAGCAAGCCAGCGTGATCACTGTTTTGATCGCAGATAAACTTGCCGCTTGGCAAGGCCTACCACCGGATGAGAGAACATGATTTCTATTTAGGCATGTAGTCGACAGGGCACTGCAACAATGTCTTGCGACACTATGCAGCGGCCATGATTTAGCCTGCGATATCAAAGGAGAACTTGATTTGGATCAAGCGTCGAATGGGGTAACAACAGGCAAACATGCTGCATTGCAAGAGACATTTGCGCGTGCTAATTCATCAAACAAGATAAGCTTCGGACCCGATCATGACGCCAGCAAAGATCCTCTCCGTTGCCATCTGCGTCATCGTGTCGCTCGCAATAGTGGCAATCGGCTCGCGATACCTGCATCCGCACTGGCTTTTCGCCACTCTCCATAGCCTGCAATTGCATGCAGCCGCGGCCTGTATCGCGGCCATGATGTTTGCCCTCATTCTTTACCGGAACGTCGTCGCTTTCCTGCTGCTTGCCGTATCCATCGGGCTTGCCGGGCATGGCGTCATGATGGGCCAGCAATACACGGCGATGGCAACGGAAAACGATGCAAATGCTCCGAGTATTCGGCTGCTCTCCTTCAACATCCTGAAGGAGAACCGCAGGAATGGCGAAGCGATCGCCCGGATGATCACAGCGTCAGGCGCCGATGTCGTCAGCATCATGGAAGCAGAGCCGCTTGAGCCCTATCTTTCGCGGCTTGTAGAAGCCTACCCCTACCGCATCGGCTGCGGCACCCTCGCTGCCAACTGCGATCAGGTGCTTTTCTCGAAGACGCCGCTTGAACGGGCAACCATCAGAAGCCTGAGCCCGCTTTTCGTCGATCGCTTCATTCTGGCTGAAACGGAAATCAGGGGCCAGAAGATCAATATCGCCAGCATCCACACGACCAAACCCTATTTCGACGATTTCCAGACCGCCGAGCTGGTCCAGGCAACTCTCGCCATGGAAAAGATGCAGGGACCACTGGTGCTTGCCGGCGACTTCAACGCCTCCTCGCTTGCCCCGAATATTCGCAATTTCTTCATCTGGACGGGACTGCGGACGGCATCCTACGAACCTCCGACATGGCCGATCCGCCTCGGCATGCTCGGCCTGCCCATCGATCATGTCTATGTCCGGCCGCCGATGAAGATCAGGTCGGTCTCCGCCCTGCCAAGCGCCTACGGGTCAAATCATGCCGGACTGATGGCCGAACTCGTGATCAGCGGTCAGTGAAGCGGCTATTGCGCCGCATCGGCGGCAAGAAAGCCGCCCGTCTGGCGTGACCAGAGTTCGGAATAAAGGCCACCGGCGGCAATCAGCTCGCTATGCGTCCCCTCCTCCACGATCCGCCCCTTGTCCATCACGATCAGCCGATCAAGCATGGCGATGGTCGACAAGCGGTGGGCGATGGCAAGCACCGTCTTGCCCTGCATCAGACCGTCGAGACTGGCCTGGATCGCCGCCTCCACCTCGGAATCGAGAGCCGACGTCGCTTCGTCCAGAATGAGGATTGGCGCATCTTTCAACATCACGCGGGCAATCGCAATCCGCTGCCGCTGCCCGCCCGAAAGCTTGACGCCGCGCTCGCCGACATGCGCATCAAAACCTTTTCGTCCGCGCTGGTCCACAAGGCTGCCGATAAATTCGTTCGCTTGCGCCTTCTCCGCTGCGACCAGCAATTGCGCATCGGACGCATCCGGACGACCGAAAAGAATGTTGTCGCGGACCGAGCGATGCAGCAGCGACGTATCCTGCGTGACCATGCCGATCTGCGCTCTCAGCGTCTCCTGGGCGACCTTCGAAATATCCTGACCATCGATCTCGATACGGCCGCCTTCCAGATCGTAGAACCGCAGCAGCAGGTTGACGAGTGTCGACTTGCCGGCACCGGACCGACCGATGATGCCAACCTTTTCGCCCGCACGGACAGTCAGGTTCAGACGGTCGATCACGCCCGATTCCCGTCCATAGTGGAAACTGACGTCGTTGAAGCGGATCTCCGGCGTCCTCACGTCGAGAGCCGGCGCAGCCGGCACATCTGTCAGCTGGATCGGCTGCGAAATCAACTCAGCCGCATTCTGTACGGTGCCGAAATTACGCATGATCCCATTGAACTGCGTCATCAGGCGTCCAAGCAGGAAATTCAGCCGCAACACCAGCGCAAGTGTGAAGGCGACGGCACCGGCGCTGATCTTGCCTTGCAGCCACAGATGAATGCAGAGCGCGGCCATCGAAGTGATCATCACACCTGACAGGAGCGCCATCGAAGCCCGGACACCGGTAATGAACCGGGTGAACATCAGCGTCGTCGACTGGAACGTGTCGAAGCCATCCCGCATATAGCGGTCGTTTGCCTCATCGCGACCGAACAGGCGCAGTGTCTGGATATTGCTATAGGCATCGACCATCCGGCCCGACAGCATCGAGGCGGCTTCGGCCGTCTCCTTCGAATGAAAGCGGATGCGTGGAACGAAATAACGGGCAAGCGCCGCAAAAATCCCGACCCAAGCCAGCACCAAGACCGCCAGCCGCCAGTCGAGCCCACCGACAAGCATCAGCATCGAGACCGAATAGATGCAGACGAACCAGACGCTTTCCATCAGCGATGTCACAAGGTCGCCCGCCGCCTGCCCACCGGACCAGACCTTGGTGACGATACGGCCGGCAAAATCATTCTGGAAGAAGGACAACGATTGGCGCGCCACATGCTGGTAGGACTGCCAGCGCACCAGATTGTAGAATCCGGGCGTGATCATCTGCTGATCGACCAGCGCCGTCGCCAGCGTCACCAGGAACCGGACGACGCCGATCAGCACCAGCATGCCGACGAGTTCCGAGCCGTGGGTTGCCAGAAGACCGCCCCACCCTTCAGCCCGGTCGATGCTGGCGAGAATGTCGACAAGCCGACCGACAAACCAGAAAAGCGCCGCCTCTATGGCAGCCGTCAGCCCGCCGAGAATCAGCATCGCCAGAAACGGCGTCTTGGCCTGCCTTACATAAAACCAGATGAACGCCAGCGTCCCTTGAGGCGGCCGCAGATCCCCCTTTTCTGCAAAGGGGCGAATGCGTGTCTCGAAATAGCGGAAGATCTGGGTGATGGCCATGGCACGGATATATGCCGGTTCAGCAATGCGGCAAAGGGCACCGAGATTACATTTCGGCAAGGATGTCCAAGGCCCGCAAACGCGAACGGCGGCCGAAGCCGCCGTCCGTTCTGTATCGTCTCAGAGGAAACTCAGAATTCCGACCATTCCTGCTTCACGGCTGCAGCGGAAGAACCGCCGCCAAAGGCTGAGGCAATCCGGTTGCCGAGAGCCCGGGCCGGCGATGATGCGGGACGCGAGGTCGGCGTCGCAGCGCGCGGAGCCGCCCCCGCCGCGCGAGTGCCCTCGCCGAGATTGAACTGGGCCAGCAATTCGGTCAGCGCTGCGGCCTGGGTCGCAAGGCTGTGGCTTGCGGCCGTCGTCTCTTCCACCATGGCGGCATTTTGCTGCGTGCCCTGGTCCATGTGATGAACCGAGGTGCTGATCTCGGAAAGACCCGTCGACTGCTCGCGTGCCGAAACGACGATCGAGCCGACATTGGTGTTGATCCGCTGAACCTCGGAAACGATCGTTTCCAGCGCCTTGCCGGTCTCGCCGACGAGCGTTACGCCATCGCGTACCTTTTCGCCGGACTTGGTGATCAGTGTCTTGATCTCGCGTGCGGCATTGGCGGAGCGCTGCGCCAGCTCGCGCACTTCCTGCGCCACGACGGCAAACCCCTTGCCGGCTTCACCAGCGCGCGCCGCCTCGACGCCTGCGTTGAGAGCAAGCAAGTTGGTTTGGAAGGCGATATCGTCGATCACGCCGATAATGTTGCCGATTTCACCGGAGGACTGCTCGATCGCTTCCATCGCGGCAACGGCCTGACGAACGACCGCGCCGGAACGCTCCGCGCCGACACGGGTCTGATCGACCAGCTTGCCGGCTTCATCGGCCCGCACGGCGGAATCCTTGACAGCCGTCGTCACTTCTTCAAGCGCTGCGGCCGTCTGTTCGACGGATGCCGCCTGCTGTTCGGTACGCTTGGAAAGATCGTCTGCCGCCGAACGGATCTCGTTTGCGCCTGCATCGATCATCCGTGCATTGTCGCCGACCGAACGCAGCGTGGTCTGCAGCTTGCCAACGGATTCATTGAAATTGACGCGCAACTGGTCGAGCTGATCTGCGAACTGCTGGTCCAGCCGAACCGTCATGTCGCCGTTCGACAGGCTCGTGAGCCCTCGTGCCAGACTATCGACGGCAAAGGACACTTCAGCCGCTTCGCGCGCCTTCTGCTCCTCATGGGCGATCCGCTCCCGCTCGCTCATCGAGCGATTGGCTTCGGTCTGTTCTTCGAGGCGCACGCGCTCCAGCGCATTGTCGCGGAACACCGCGACGGCAGCGGCCATGTCGCCGATCTCGTCCGTGCGGCCGGCGTAAGGAATGGCGGTCTGGTTGTTTCCGGCAGCCAATGCCTTCATGGAATCGGTGATTTCGGTGATCGGCCGGGTTACGCGCAACAGGCTGAGCAGCGCCGCGCCAAGCGCGATCACGACGGCGAAGAGAACACCGATGATCGTCGACACATAGACGAATTGCGCCATCTCTTCAGTCACGTGCCTGTCTTCGAGACTGCGAGCCTTGTTGTCGTCGATCAGGCCCTTGAGGACATCGCTCGCTTCGGCGCCTTTCGGCACCATCTGGGCAATCATGTCCCTGGCCTCATAAACCCGCGACGAGCTGACCAACTGCACGAACTGAGCGCCCATGGCGTCGTAATCGGCAACGAGCTTTTCCAGGGCTGCGTATTTCTCTTTTGCAGCCGGGATAGCCACGCCTTGTGCGTAGTTGTCGAAAGCTTCTACACGCACCTTGTTGGCAACCTGCAGGCGCTCGATCATCTGCTTTTTCTCGGCGGCATTCGGCGCGGCAAGCGTCATCAGATAAAGCTGACGTACATCCGACAGAAGCCTGTCCATATTGGCGATCAGCAGCGCGCGCTCCATGCGGCGGCCGATCGTCTCCGCCTGGCCCTCGATCTGCGCGACCGATCGCATCCCCAACGCGCCCTGAAAGATGAGGATGAGAACAGTGATGCCGAAAAGGGCGGGAAGAAGATATTTGATTTTTATCGTGTTCATCGTCTCAACCATCAGGAATACGCAATGGTGCCATGCACCTTACGCATCCCTGACAGTTACAGATAAACAAAGGCTTACCAGTCGATGCTAATTGATAGCATCGAAAAAAGTGCGACAATGAATACCCGTAAAAATAGAAGGGTCGCATATCGCCTGGCGCATTTCGTCACAGGACGGGTATTCGCAGATGCGATAAAACGGAAAGCGACGGATTACTCCGCCGCCTCCTCTTCCGTCGATTGATCGCCCAGAAAACCGCCCGACTGCCGGTGCCAGAGATCGCCATAGATCCCGCCGGCCGCAGCTAGTTGCTCATGCGTCCCGGTCTCCACGATCCGGCCCTTGTCGAGCACGATCAGCCGGTCCATCTCGGTCAGGGTCGAGAGCCGGTGCGCGATCGCAATCACTGTCTTGCCTTCCATCAGCGCGAACAGGTTTTCCTGGATCGCCGCCTCCACCTCGGAATCGAGCGCCGATGTCGCCTCGTCGAGCACCAGGATCGGTGCATCCTTGAGGAAGACACGGGCGATCGCGATCCGCTGGCGCTGGCCGCCGGACAGTTTTACGCCTCGCTCACCCACATGCGCATCGAGACCGGTACGGCCCTGCAGGTCGGACAGCCCGTCGATGAATTCGAGGGCGTTGGCCCGCTTCGCCGCCTGGATGATCTCGGCGTCGCTCGCGTCGGGACGTCCGTAAGAGATGTTGTCGCGGATCGAGCGGTGCAGCAGCGACGTATCCTGCGTCACCACCCCGATCATTCCGCGCAGACTGTCCTGCGTCACCGACGAGATGTCCTGTCCGTCGATCGTGATCCTGCCGCCTTCCAGATCGTAGAAACGCAGAAGCAGGTTCATCAGCGTCGTCTTGCCGGCACCCGAACGCCCGACCAGGCCTACCTTCTGGCCGGCCGGAATATCGAGCGTCAGCCCGTCGATCACGCCCTTGCTCTTGCCATAGTGGAAGCGGACATTTTCGTAGAGGATATGTCCCTTCTGCGTGGAAAGTGCGCCTGCGCCATTGGCGTCGGTCACGTCATGCGGCTTGGTCATCATGTTCATGCCGTCATAGACCGTGCCAATCGCTTCGAAGAGCGCGGTCACTTCCCACATGATCCACTGCGACATGCCGTTGATGCGCATCGCAAGGCCGATGGCGACAGCGATCGAACCGACGCTGACACCGCCGCCCATCCACAACCAGATACCGAGTGCGGCAACCGCAAACACCGTCAGCGCGTTGTTGAGATCGACGAAGATGTTGAGCAGGCTGATCTGGCGCATCTGCCGGTGAACCGTGCCGAGGAATTCGTTCATGCCCTCCTTGGCGTAGCTCTCCTCACGTCCAGCATGGGAAAACAGCTTCACAGTTCCGATATTGGTATAGCTGTCGACGATCCGCCCGGTCATCATCGACCGGGCATCGGCCTGCTCGCTGGAAAGCTTGCGAAGCCGGGGAACGAAATAGCGCAGGATCAGCACATACAGCACGAACCACAGGATCAGCGGCAGCCCCAGCCGCCACTCCACTGCAACGACCAGAGCCAGCATCGAAATGAAAAAGCCGATCGCGTAGACGAAGACGTCGATGATCTTCATCGTCGCCTCGCGCACAGCAAGCGAGGTCTGCATCACCTTGGTCGATACGCGCCCGGCGAACTCGTTGGCGAAGAAGGCCATCGAATGCCGCAGCAGAAACCTGTGCATCTGCCAGCGCGCGATCATCGGATAATTGCCCGCAAGCACCTGATGCATGGTCACCGTATGGATCGCACCGGCCAGCGGCAGGCCGATGAGCACCAGCGCAGCCATCCAGAGCAGCTTGCTCCCCTCTTCGGCAAGGAATGTCTGGCGGTCGGCGCCGGCCAGCCAATCGACGATATTGCCGAGGAACTGGTAAAGCAGGACCTCCGCCACGGCGATGATGAGCGAGCAGCTGCCGAGCACCAGCAGCCACGGCCAGGCCGGTTTGGTATAGTGCCAGCAGAAAGCAAAAAGCCCCTTCGGCGGCAAAGTCGGCTGGTCGTCAGGATAAGGATTGAGACGGCGTTCAAACCACGAAAACATCAATAGGCTCCGACAGACGGACGTCTCTCAGGCGATTCGGGGGCGAAAACGTCTACCCGGCACGGCGGAGAGAAAAATCAGGCATGGCCTCAAGCGGCCACGAGCGGATCGAGAAAAAAGCGGATCAGTGAAGAAAAAAGAGACTTTGCGTGAACCGCGAAACGCCTCAGGCCAGACGCATATCCGGCTGACGGAGGCGCGAGAGCACGGTCATATCCATGTAGGCCTCCGTAATGGGCGTTGAACAGGCCGCCCTTCTACACGCTCGCGGCAAAATTGAAAAGACCAAATCAGCCATATCGGTGCGTCCGAATGGCTGAAAGGACTTGAGCGGAAAGCGCCATCTCCGCTAATCAGACTGCATGACAAACCTGCGCATCGCCCTTTACCAGCCCGACATTCCCGGCAATACCGGCACGATCCTGCGCCTCGCCGCCTGCCTCGGCCTCGGCGTCGATGTCATCGAGCCGGCGGGCTTCGACATATCCGACCGCAACCTCAAGCGCGCCGGCATGGATTATCTCTCCGCCGTGTCCCTCACCCGCCATGTCAACTGGCTCCAGTTCGACGAATGGCGCAGGTCGGAAGGCCGCAGGCTGGTGCTCGCGACGACGAAGTCCCCCGAACCCTATACGCAATTTGCCTACACCCCGAACGACATCCTGCTCTTCGGTCGGGAAAGTGCCGGGGTGCCGGATCATGTCCACGATGCCGTCGAGGGCCGTATCCTGATTCCCATGATAGAAGGGCAGCGCTCGATCAATGTGGCAATGTCAGCCGCGATGATCGCCGGCGAAGCCATGCGGCAGACCGTTTGGTCGAAGATGACCTGATATCAGTCTGCGCTCGGCAGGCGGCGCATGGTGAACTCGATCTGGTCACCGTCCAGTTGCCGCCAGCTTTCCACTTCGGTCCAATAGGCGGCCTTGGGAAACTCCTCGAACCACTCCCGCGCCTTTTCACGCGCGTCGATACGCGACATCTGAAAAGTTTCGCGCACGAACATGCCCGAACGCTCGCCGGCCATTTGCTGCCGGTGGCGGTCGATACGCCGCTTCAATCCGTCGAGCGGCGGTGGTGTGAATTTCGCCATGAAAGCCTCTCACCCGCACCTTGCTAATAAACGAAGATAAGCGCGGTCTACACGTTTTGCGAGTCCGATTTTTGACGGATGGGAGGCCCGGGACAGTTCGCGGAATGGCCCACGAAAGCCATTGCTGTTAAGGCGGGGGCCGAGGAGACGAATCGACTGTGCAATGACGAGAGGAACCGGAATGGAACGCCCGAACCTACCGAAAGGCCTGCCCGACGACATCGAAGACAAGAAGCAGGCCGCACGTGCGTGGTTCGAAAGCCTGCGCGATACGATCTGCGCGTCGTTCGAAGCCCTCGAGCAGGAACTGACGGGAACCCTATCGGACCAGCCCCCCGGCATTTTCGTCGGCAAGGATTGGCTGCGTGATGGCGGCGAAGGCGGCGGTGGCCGCATGTCGATGATGGAAGGCCGCGTCTTCGAAAAGGTCGGCGTCCACACCTCCACCGTCCATGGCGAGTTCTCGCCGGACTTCCGCAGCCAGATCCCCGGCGCAGAAGAAGACCCGCGTTTCTGGGCATCGGGCATTTCGTTGATCGCCCATCCGGTCAATCCCAATGTCCCGACCGTTCACATGAACACCCGCATGGTCGTGACCTCCAGCAATTGGTTCGGTGGCGGCGCCGATCTCACCCCGATGCTGAACGACCGCCGTACGCAGGAAGATCCGGACAGCCAGGTCTTCCACCGGGTCATGGAGATCACCTGCAACCGCCATGACGCCGTGGCGGAATATGCCCGCTACAAAGCCTGGTGCGACGAATATTTCTTCCTGAAACACCGCAACGAACCTCGCGGCATCGGCGGCATCTTCTTCGACTGGCTGCAGTCACCGGAAGACCGCGGCGGCTGGAGTGCCGATTTCGCCTTCGCGCAGGATGTCGGCCGCGCCTTCAGCCTCGTTTATCCGAAAATCGTCCGGGCCAATTTCAACAAGCCCTGGACGGAAGAACAGCGCGACGAACAACTCGTGCGCCGCGGCCGGTATGTGGAGTTCAACCTCCTCTATGACCGCGGCACGATCTTCGGCCTGAAGACCGGCGGCAATGTGGAATCGATCCTGTCTTCTTTGCCCCCTGCGGTTCGCTGGCCGTAAGCTCGACCGCCTCGATCACGGACGCTCACGAACTATTTTTTTGTACGGCATCGTACATTTGACAAAAGTCATACACGAATCCTCTCTCCCGGTGTTAATCTGTGAAGATCAACCGGGAGGAGTATCCGATGACCGCATCGAAGAGCATGCCCCGACCCGTCGCCGATGGCGACACAAACTCCAAAATACTCGAAAAATCCGAACTGATTGACCGCCTTGCGACAGAGATGCGAACCAAGAGCGGCGGAGAACTGCCACTTTCCTTCTGCATTGCGCAGGTAAGGCGCCAGCTGGCCGGCATACAACCGGAGACATCCGCAGCCAATGACAAGGCGGCAATGCCCGTCAATACAACGGTGGGCTCGGTGTTTCACTCTTGGGCCATGCGAGAATAGCTGGGGCTCTGAAGACGATTCGGGAGATAGCGGCTGCGGAACCTCGGCAGCCGTTTTCAGTTTATCTTCGGGCGCCCGATGCCGGGCGGCCGACATCAACGATTAGGAGGTAATGGCCATGCGGCTTTTCGAATGCGGCACCCTCGTGCCCGGCTGCCAGTGGCATACGCGCGCCGAAGAGGACGCGGAAGTGGTGCGCCGGGCAGTCGAGCATATGCGCACCGCTCACGGCGAAGACATCATCCGAGAAAACATGATCGAGAACATCAAGGCGCGCATTCGCGGGCAAGAGAATGCTGCCGCCTGAGGGTGGTCATTTTTCTTCAGCCACCATGCTCTCCAAACGAGCGGCCAGTTCGGGCCGCTCGGGATTGAAGTTGCGGCTGATCCAGAACTCCTCGAGTTCTTTCAGGATGACGCCCACACGTTTTCCAGCCGGCACCCCTGCAGCAACGACATCGGCGCCGGAAAGCGGAAAAGTCGGCTTTCCGTAATTGTCTGCCATCGAGAGCAGTTGTGACAGGCGAGCACTCCTGCGCATCGCCAACGCATCACCTTCAGCGGCCGAGCGCGCAGAAGACAAGGCCAGCTTGAGCCTGAAAATCATGCCTTCCTTGCCGTGACGATAAAGCAGCCGGATAAAGCCGACATCCGTCACCTCGTCAGGCAGCCCTGGCGTCGATGCCCAGCGCTCCAGCTTCAGCGCATCCGCATTCGACAGTCTCAGGCGTTTGGCAAGCGCTTCCAGCCTTTGCCCATCCGGCGGCACCATGGCCGAAAGCCGCAGCAGAGGGTCCACCTCCCAGCCAAGCGCCTTTTCGGAAGCGACGAGACCATGGATACCATCGATACCCCATTTTTCGGTCTCGGGCAGGATTTCGGTCAACACCCGGGACTGCCGCATCCACAAAAGCGCCCGCGACGGATCGGGAGCGCCGAGCAGCTTCTTCGTTTCTGTCCAGACGCGTTCTGCTGAAAGGCTGGAAAGCTTGTCTTTCGCCCGCGCACAGGCCCGCAAACCATCCGCGTCCGGGCGGCCGGAACCGTAATAGGCGAAAAACCGGAAAAAGCGCAGGATGCGGAGGTGATCCTCCGCGATCCGCTGCGACGCATCGCCGATGAAGCGGACTGTCCGGCTTTCGATATCCTTCAGGCCTTCGACAAGATCGATCACCTCGCCCTTGTCATCGGCATAGAGCGCATTGATCGTCAGATCGCGACGCTCCGCATCCGCCTTCCAGTCCGTGCCGAACTCGACCACGGCATGACGGCCATTGGTCTCGATATCGCGCCGAAGCGTTGTTACCTCGAAACCACGGCCATCGACGACCAGCGTCACCGTGCCATGCTCTATTCCCGTCGGTACGGCCTTGATGCCGGCAGCCTTCGCCCGGTCCACGACCACTTCGGGCCTGAGCGTTGTCGCGATATCCACATCGGCAACGGCAAGCCCCATCAGCGCATTGCGCACGGCGCCGCCCGCGACCCGCGCCTCGCCGCCATCGGAATTCAGCAACGTCATCACGCGTTGCAGGGCCGTGTCCTGGAACCAGGTCTCGCCAGCCACAGAAGTCATGCATAAAGCCTTTCATAAAGCGTGCGGAGGATACCGGCGGTAATCCCCCATATATTCCGGTCTTCATAAGGCATGAGGTAGAAATGCCGTTCCATGCCATTGAACTGGCGGCTGCCCTGCTGATGGTTCGCCTCGTTCATCAGGAACGACAGCGGCACCTCGAAAATATCGTCCACTTCGCTCGGATTGGGTTTCAGCTCGAAACCGCGGCGCACCACCGAAAGCACCGGCGTGATGCGAAAACCCGACGGCGCATAATAGTTCGGAAGCCGCGCCAGGGGCTCGACGAATTTCGGATCGAGCCCGATCTCTTCGCGCGCCTCACGCAGGGCCGCCTGTTCTGGAGAACTGTCTTCGGGATCGACAGCACCGCCCGGAAAGGCGATCTGGCCCGAATGTTTCCGCAGGCTCGCCGTCCGCTGCGTCAGGATGATCTTTGCCTCGTCACCATCGTCGACGACGGGGATAAGCACCGCCGCGTCGCGAAGCTTCAGATCCCGCGCCGACTGCACGAATGGCAGGTTGAGCCGATGATCGCCATGATCGGCCCAGGCCGTATCGAGCGGCCGGCCGCTCTGGTGCAGCGCGCGGCGGCGAAACCCGTCGGCGGAAAACGGCGCCATGTCTGTGATCGCCGGTTCGCTCATGATGCCAATCGTTCCAGTTCGTCCGCCGGCATGATCGGAAAAATCTCGCCTCCGGAACGGACCGCAAACATCTCGACCCCATCGATCGCAACCGTCTCGCCGAGCGCGACGAGTTCATACATCACTGCACGCGAAACAAGGGCTTCCAGCCGGCCGCGAACGAGCACATAGGGTTTCAGCTGACGCTCCTCGCCGACCGTCTCGAACCGCAGGGGATGGTCGGAATCGACCTCCACCACATCACCGACATTGGTGCGGAATGTGATGAGCGGAGCCCCGTCGCGCGCGCCGGCCTGCATCTCCACCACCACGAACGGCGCATCTGCAACGCGGATACCGACCTTTTCCACAGGGGTGACGAGGTAGGTTTTTCCGTCCTCATCCCTGCGCAACACGGTCGAAAACAGTCGCACGAGCGGAGCCCGGCCGATCGGCGTGCCCATATAGAACCAAGCGCCATCTGCACGGATTTCCATGTCCAGATCGCCGCAAAAGGGCGGATTCCAGGCATCGACGGGCGGGAGGCCACGGTTTCCGGCCCCCGACTGCTCGGCGGCGCGCGAAATCAGGGCTGCAAGGCCTGAGGCGTCGGACGCCGATTTTATCGTTTCTGCTGCCATCATTCAGTCCCGGTTCGAAATTAATCGTTGACCGTCGCGATCGTTCCTCACGAGATAGTCATTCGAGACGAGCTTGTCAGCCTTATTTCGGGTAATAACTTCTAAGCCTAATGTACTTGCTGCGGAACGACGACTCGTGCTGAGGGCAGTCCAGCCATCCGGCGTATGAATACCGACCTTGATTATGGAGAACGACATGGGCGTGATGAATCCAACCGAGGCCGTTCTTGACGAGAAGGCGATCGTTGCAGCCGCCGAAAAGGCGCTGGCCGATATCGCCGCCGTCCGCGAGGAAATCGCAAAGGTCATTTTCGGCCAGGAACGGGTGGTGGAAAACACGCTTCTCGCAGTCCTCTCCGGTGGCCATGCCCTGCTTGTCGGCGTGCCCGGCCTTGCCAAGACAAAACTCGTCACCACGCTCGGCACCGTGCTTGGTCTCGATTCCAACCGCATCCAGTTCACGCCCGACCTGATGCCATCCGACATCCTCGGCTCCGAAGTCATGGATACCGATGAGAACGGCCGGCGCTCCTTCCGCTTCATCAAGGGACCGATCTTCGCCCAGCTTCTGATGGCCGACGAGATCAACCGCGCCTCGCCCCGCACCCAGTCGGCGCTTCTGCAGGCCATGCAGGAATACCACATCACGGTGGCCGGCCAGCGCTTCGACCTGCCCGCTCCCTTCCACGTTCTCGCAACACAGAACCCGCTGGAACAGGAAGGTACCTACCCACTGCCGGAAGCCCAGCTCGACCGTTTTCTGCTCCAGGTCGACGTGCTCTATCCGGATCTCGATGCAGAACGCCAGATCCTGCTCGGCACGACCGGTCTTGCCGAGGCCAAGGCCCGCGGCGTCATCGACAGTGCAAGGCTGCAGGAAATCCAGATGCTCATCCGTCAGATGCCGGTCAGTGACAAGGTGGTCGACGCGATCCTCTCGCTCGTACGCTCTGCCCGCCCCGGCCACGGCAATGCCGATACCGACCGGCATGTCGCCTGGGGACCCGGCCCCCGCGCCGGCCAGTCGCTGATGCTGACGGCGCGTGCCCGCGCGCTTTACGAGGGCAGGCTCGCTCCCTCGCTTGACGATGTCTACGCACTGGCCGAACCGGTTCTCGAACACCGCATGGCCCTGAATTTCGCCGCCCGTGCCGAAGGCATGTCTGTGCGCGACGTGATCGCCAGCTTGGTAAAACAGGCCCGAGGTTAATCCTCCGGTTCCTTGAAAGGACAATGCGTGGCATCAATCGGCCAGATCGTCGGGCAGACACCCAGCAGCGAAGTCCTCTCCCGCGCCCAGGCGCGCGCAGCGCTCGTGCCCGATTGCATGGTGGAAGCCAAGCGCATCGCCAACACGGTGATTGCCGGCTGGCATGGCCGGCGCAAGCGCGGCATGGGCGAAAACTTCTGGCAGTTCCGCCCCTATGCGGAAGGTGAGAGCCTGTCGCGCATCGACTGGCGCCGCTCCGCCCGCGACGACCATACCTATGTCCGCGACCGCGAATGGGAGGCAGCCCACACGATCTGGCTGTGGGCCGACATGTCGCCGTCGATGATGTACAAGTCGACCTTTGCCATGGTCTCGAAGGAAAGCCGCGCCCTCGTCCTGATGCTGGCGCTGGCCGAAATCCTTGCCCGCTCCGGCGAGCGCATCGGGTGTCCCGGCATCATGGAGCCGGTCTCGTCCCGCAACGCCGCCGAACGACTGGCGACCGCCATCATGCACGCACCGCTCACCACCGGCCTGCCGGAAACCAGGATGATCCGCGGCCAAAGCGATATCGTGCTCATCGGCGATTTTCTCGACGACGCCGATACCATCATGTCGCGTATCTCGCCGCTCGGAAAACGCGGCCTGCGCGGCCATGTCATCGAAGTCGCCGATCCGGCGGAAGAAACCTTCCCCTATACCGGCCGCACCGAATTCACCGATCCGGAGACCGGTGAAAAGCTCACCTCCGGCCGCGCCGAAATGATCCGCGAGGATTACCAGCGCGCCTATCTGGCCCGCCGCGAGGCGCTGGGCGAAGGCCTGCGGCGCCTCGCCTGGAGCTTTACCTTCCATCGCACCGATCATCTGGCTTCCGAAGCACTGGTCGCCGTCCATAGCCAATTGTCCGGCATGCCCGCGGCATTTCCGGGAGGTCGGGCATGAGTGCATTCGCCTTTGCCAATCCGCTGATCCTCTTCGGCCTGCTGTCGCTGCCGGCCATCTGGTGGCTGCTGAGGCTCACCCCGCCCCGGCCAAAGGCCGAGATCTTTCCGCCGCTGCGCATTCTGGCAACGGTGCTCAAGCGCGAGGAAACCCCGGCCCAGAGCCCCTGGTGGCTGACGCTCCTGCGCATGCTGCTCGCCGCTGCCGTCATTCTGGCGATTGCCGATCCGGTGATGAACCCGCGCGCCAGCTCGCTCAATGCCAGTGGCCCCCTGGCGCTCGTTATCGACAATGGCTGGTCGAGCGCCGTCGACTGGGAACGCCGTGTCGAGACCGCCAACATGCTGATCGACGAGGCCGAAAGCGCCGACGTGCCGGTCTCCCTGACCTTCACCGCCGACACCAGCAACGAATCTGGGGCCGGCACAGCGTCCGCGGCGCGCGACAAGCTCGCCGCAGCCGAGCCGAAACCGCTCGTTCCCGATCGCCTGCGCGCCATCCGCTCCCTGCAGGAAGCGCTCGATGGCAATCCGCTCGGCACGGTCGCGCTGATCTCCGACGGTATCGCTGCGCCCGGCGACAATGATGCAATGACGGCGCTCGCCGCCTTCGCCCCCAACGATGTCCGGCTCTATCAGGGCGATGGCCGCGGCGCAGTCGCACTCACCGGTGCGACGAACAATTCCGAAACGATGGCTGTCACCGCCACCCGCCTGGATACGGCCGCTCCGCAGCAGCTGACGGTCAACGCACTCGACCAGCAGGGCCGCTCGCTCGCCTCGGGCATTGTCGATTTCTCCGCCGGTTCCCGCACGGCATCAGCCGAAATCTCCGCGCCCTTCGAACTGCGCAACGATTTCGCCCGTTTGAGCATAGAAGGCATCGCCACGGCTGGCGCCACCCATCTTCTCGACGACGGTTTCAAGCGTCGCCGCATCGCGCTGATTTCCGGCGAGAGCGGCAGCGATTTCCAGCCGCTTCTGCAGCCGCTCTATTATATCAACCGGGCGCTTTCGCCCTATGCCGATATCATCCAGACGAACACGGCCGATCTCGCCGTCTCGATCCCGCAGATCCTCGAAAACAATCCCTCCGCCATCATCATGGCCGATGTCGGCCGTTTGCCGGCTGAAACCTACGAGCCGCTGGAACGCTGGATCGCCCGAGGCGGCACGCTCATTCGCTTCGCCGGTCCGCGTCTCGCGGCAGCGCCCGCCGACGATCCTCTCGTGCCGGTAAGACTACGCCAGGGCGAGCGCGCACTCGGTGGTGCCATGTCCTGGTCCGAGCCGCAATCGCTCGCGGATTTCCCCAATATCGGTCCCTTTGCCGGCATGCCGCGCGCCGCCGACATCACCGTCACCCGTCAGGTTCTGGCCGAACCGACACCGGATCTCGCCGAACGCACCTGGGCAAGCCTTGCCGACGGCACGCCGATCGTCACCACGCGCGATGTCGATGCCGGCCGCCTCGTGCTCTTCCATACGAGCGCCGAAGCCACATGGTCCAACCTGCCGCTCTCGGGCAATTTCGTCGAAATGCTGCGCCGTGTCGTTCAGATGGCCCGCGCCGGCGGTGCGACCACCGCATCCGCAGGCTCCGAAAACGCAGCAGCAACGCTCCCCGCCTATCGCCTGCTGACTGCCGACGGCTTGCTCTCGACCGAGACCAGCGGTGTCCGCCCGATCATGATCCGCGCCGGCGAAACGCCGTCTGCCACCTTCGACCACCCCCCGGGTCTTTACGGCACAGAAGACGGCTTTTCCGCCGTCAACCTGTTGCCGCCCGGCTCCGAGCTTACCGCTTTCGATCCGGCTCCGATCGGCCGTGCTGTTGCCCGCGAAGGCCTTGCCGGCGGAGAATCCGTGTCGCTGCGCCCGGCGCTCTTCGCCGCCGCCTTCGCCATGCTCATCCTCGACAGCCTGATCATCCTGTTCATCAACGGCGCATTCTCCCGAATGCCCAGAGGCGCCAAACGTCGCTCCGGCGCGGCAGCGGCCACGATTGCCGCACTCGCCTTCGGTCTTGCCGCCTTCCAGCCACATCCGGTTTCCGCACAGGAAATGCCGGAGGGCAGCGGCGCGAAAGCCGGTGACGAGCAGATCCTCGAACATCTCGACACGACCCACCTCGCCTATGTCGTAACCGGCGAAGGCGATGTCGACCGCATCTCCGAACAGGGCCTCGCCGGACTGACGGAATTCCTCACCTACCGCACGACGCTGGAGCCGGGTACCCCCGTCGGTCTGGATATCACCAAGGACGAACTGTCCTTCTACCCGATCATCTATTGGCCGATCTCCGCCAACGCGCCGATGCCATCGCAGGCGGCGATCTCGCGCATCGACGCCTATATGCGCAACGGCGGCACCGTCCTGTTCGATACCCGCGACCAGTATTCATCGCTCGACGGCGGCGGCAGTTCCCCCAACGGCGAGCGCCTGCAGCAGATCCTTGCCAATATCGACATACCGCCGCTTGAACCCGTGCCTGAAAACCACGTTCTCGCCCGGTCCTTCTATCTGCTGACAAATTTCCCCGGCCGCTATAACGGCAGCGCTCTGTGGGTCGAAGCGCGTCAGGATGCCCGCAACGCCAACCAGGTTTCTTCCGGCGGCGACGGCGTTTCACCCATCATGATCACCGGCAACGATCTTGCCGGTGCCTGGGCTGTCGACCAGCAGGGTGCACCAGTGCTTCCGACAGTTCCGCCCGACGACATGCAGCGCGAATACGCCTACCGCGCCGGCGTCAACATCATGATGTACATGCTGACCGGCAACTACAAGGCCGACCAGGTCCATGTCCCTGCCCTTCTCGAACGGCTTGGCCAGTAGGATGGATCGGATGTCTGTCATTTCCGCTTGCGCTCTTGGCCAGCCCCTCATCCGCCTGCCGGCACCTTCTCCCCGTCACGACGGGGAGAAGGACGCAAGCCGCACCATTGCCACCCCTTATTCATGCACCGAGGATGAGTTGGGCGGAACTGCAACGGCAACCTCATCCCCTCGCCCCGCCTGCGGGGAGAGGGTTAGGGTGAAGGGCAAGCTTCAGACACCGCAGCCTCGAAGAGGGAAAACGCCATGACCCTTGAGTTTTCTCCCTTCTTCCCATGGCCCGTCCTGATCGGACTTGGCGTCCTCGCGCTTATCCTCTGCGCGCTTGCATTCTGGCGTCGTGTCCGTGGTGCCAGCCTGCGCACACTGGCGCTCGCCTTCCTGCTTCTGGCGCTCGCCAACCCGACACTGCTGCAGGAAGACCGTGAGCAGCTCTCGACCATTGTGCCGATCCTCGTCGACCGCTCGCAAAGCCAACAGACCGCTGAACGCAAGCAGCAGACGGACGAAGCACTGGCGCAACTGCGCGACCGCTTTTCCCGCTACCCGAATATCGAGACCCGCATCGTCGAAGTGGCCGACGACCCGGATAGCGACACGCCTTCGACGCGGCTCTACACAGCCTTGCGGTCCGCTGTCTCGGACGTGCCCCCTGCCCGCCTGGGTGCCGCCGTCTTCCTTTCCGATGGCCAGATCCACGATCTGCCGGGCACCAATCAGGATCTCGGCTTTACCGCCCCCGTCCACGGTCTGATCACCGGACAACCGGACGAGTTCGACCGCCGCGTTGAAGTCGTGCGCGCGCCACGCTTCGGCATCGTCAACGAGGAACAGGAACTGACGCTCCGTGTCGTCGATGACGGCCGCGCCACCAACACGCCCGCCCAGGTGACGGTGCGCATGAATGGTGAGCAGATCGCCACCTTCCGCGCCTCGCCGGGCGCCAACACGCCCTTCCCCTTCACCGTCCCCCGCGCCGGCAACAACGTCATGGAATTTTCCGTCGACGAGCTTCCGGGTGAAGTGACGACCGCCAACAACCGCGCCGTCCATGTCATCGACGGAATCCGCCAGAACCTGCGCGTTCTTCTGGTTTCCGGCGAACCCCATGCGGGCGAGCGCGCCTGGCGCAACCTGTTGAAATCCGACGCGTCCGTCGATCTCGTCCACTTCACCATCCTTCGCCCGCCGGAAAAGCAGGATGGCACGCCGATCAACGAACTGTCGCTGATCGCCTTCCCCACCCGCGAACTGTTCGTCGAGAAGATCAAGGATTTCGACCTGATCATTTTTGATCGCTACAAGCACCGCGGCGTGCTGCCGATCCTCTATTACGATTACATCTCGCAATATGTGCAAAACGGCGGCGCGCTGCTGATCGCGGCCGGCCCTGAACATGCAAGCGAGGATTCGATCGCGCTCACGCCGCTCGAGCAGGTCCTTCCCGCCTCCCCAACCGGAGAGGTCCACAGCGCCGCCTTCTATCCGCATCTCTCCGAAGTCGGGCAAAAACACCCCGTCACCCGCGGCCTCGACAGCTCAGGTCAGACGCCACCCGCATGGGGCCGCTGGTTCCGCACCATCGATGTCGACCAGCCGCGTGGACAGACGGTGATGGAAGGCGACGGTGACCGTCCGCTGCTCGTGCTCAACCGCCAGGGTCAGGGCCGCGTCGCCATGCTCTTGTCCGACCAGGGCTGGCTCTGGGCCCGCGGCTTTGAAGGCGGCGGCCCGCATGTGGCGCTTTATCGCCGCATCGCCCACTGGCTGATGAAGGAACCGGAACTGGAAGAAGAAGCGCTCACCGCCCGCTCCTCCGGCCGCACGCTGGAAGCGACGCGCCAGACGATCGGCGAAGACCCGGGTCCGGCAACCGTCCGCTTCCCCTCCGGCCGCACCGAAACCATCGCGATGACACAGGCAGAACCCGGCCAGTACCGCCTCGAACGCCGCATGGATGAAGTCGGCCTCTTCCAGGTATCGAACGGGGAATTCTCCACGCTCGTGCATGTCGGCGCCGTCGATGCCCCGGAATTCAAGGCGATGATCTCGACCGAGGAAACGCTGCGGCCCTATGCCGAAAAGACCAACGGCCTCGTTACCCGCGTTGCCTCCGGTGCGGAGATCACGTTGCCCGACATCCTGCCGGTGCGCGGCGAGGTCAGGGTCAGCAATCCGAACCGCATGTCGATCCGCATGACGGACGAGAGCGTCCTGCGCGGCGTCAACAGCCTGCCGCTCTTTGCCGGCTTCGCCGGCCTCTCGGCCCTGCTCTTTGCGGTCGCCGCGATGTGGTGGCGCGAGGGACGGTAATGCCGATTCGCCTGGATCTGACCGCGTCGCCTTCCAGCGATGACCTCGACGTCATCCTCAAAGGCCTGACCGCTTACAACGAAGCGGAAGTCGGGGCCGCCGACCGCATGCCGGTCGCAGTTCTGATTAGGGATGAACAGGGCCGCACCATCGGTGGCCTTTCGGGCTATACGTCCTGGGGCTGGCTGTTCACGCAATTGCTGTTCATTCCGGAAACACTGCGCGGCCAGGGCATGGCGGCAAAACTTCTCGATCAGGCGGAATCCGAAGCCCGTCGCCGCGGCTGTGGCGGAGCCTGGATCGACACGTTCAACCCTCTGGCGCTCAAGGCTTACCAGCGTCAGGGCTACAAAATATTCGGCGAACTCCCCGCCTTCGTCGGCGACCGCACCCGCACCTTCCTTAAAAAGGCCCTTTAGTTTATCGATGCGCTCCTCTTCGGGAGGAGAAATCGGCATGGAACTGAAAGTGACGGAGGGCATCGCTCCCCTGGAGGAAGACGCCATCCTGCAGAAGCTGCGGGCCTTCAATATAACCACCTTCGGCAAAAGCGACCGCCGCGAGCTTACAATCCCGCTTTATGACGACGGCGGCGAAATCAGCGGCGGCCTTGTCGGCTATACCGGGCGCGGCTGGCTTTACGTGTCGATGCTCTACATTCCCGAAATCTCGCGCGGTCAGGGGCTCGCCACCCGCATGCTGGCCATGGCCGAGGACGAGGCCCGCAAGCGCGGCTGCATGGGCGCCTATATCGACACGATGAACCCGGCCGCCCTCTCGCTCTACCGAAAACTCGGTTACGCCGAGATCGGCAAGCTGGATGCGCTTTCCGGCAACCACGTCGTCACCTGGCTTGCCAAGCGTTTCTGAACGGTCAGGACAGCGATACTTCCCGCGTTTCGACCCGGATCATCAATGCCGCCACGGCCGCCAGAACAAGAAGGCAAGCGAAGATGCCGACTGTCAGGCCAAATCCGTGGCTGACCACATAGACCATCGCAGACGGCGCAAGCAGCCCGCCGAGCCGGGCCATCGCCCCCGCCGCTCCCATTCCGGTAGCCCTTGACCGCGTCGGGAACAGTTCGGGCGTATAGGCATAAAGTGCGCCCCATGTGCCGAGCAGCGCAAAGCTCATGATCAGCAGGGACGTGCCGATGAGGGTTGGACCGGAAGCGAGCACGAAAAGCAGGCATCCGGCTGCTGACAACAGGCAGAAGCCTGTCAGCGTTGGCTTGCGCCCCCAGCGTTCCACACCATAGGCGGCCAGCGCATATCCTGGAAGCTGCGCCAATGCCACGAGCACCAGAAAGCCGTAGCCCCGCACGAAACCGAACCCTTCACTGGCAAGCTTTGCCGGCATCCAGGTGAAGATGCCGTAATAGGAAACCGAAACGAGAAACCAGATGGCCAGGATCGTGACGCTGGTGCGCCGCATCGCCGGCGCGAAAATCCCTTCCCGCGGAGTGGAGGGCGGTGGCGCGATTTCTTCGTCATCGGCAAGACCGCGGCCGGTATTGACCGTCATGATCCGGTCGATCACCTGCCGCGCTTCCTCGTTGCGCCCCGTGCGCAGGAGATAGTGCGGCGATTCGGGAATGAGCACGCGCATGCCGATCCCTGCGAGAGCCGGCAGCGCCGTCACCACGAAGATCAGCCGCCAGGCGTCCTGCATTCCCGCAAGGCTCGCGACCCAGGCGGTCAAGGCGACGACCAGCGTCCCGATAGCCCAGAACCCCTCGAGCGCGACAAGCCAGCGCCCGCGATTTTTAGTCGGCAGGAACTCCGACATCATCGCATAATCGACCGGCAAAGTCCCGCCGACGGCCATGCCCGTCAGGAAGCGCAGGATGAGAAGAATGGTGAAATCCGGTGCGAAGGCCGAAAGCAGCCCGAACAGAGCATCGCAGAAAACGGTAACGATCAGCACCGTGCGCCGTCCGATCCTGTCTGCCAGCCTGCCGAACGCCATGGCGCCGATAAGCATACCGAGAAAAAACAGGCTGCCGGTCTGCAATGCCTGGGCCAGGGTTAGGCCGAAAGTGGCGGCAATCGATGCCGCGGTGAAGCCCACGGCCAGAACCTGCATCGCATCCGCCGCCCAGACGAGGCCGAAAACGCCGATCAGCCTGCGCTGATATCGTTCAGCCCCGGCGCGGTCGAGCGCCTCGTCAACCGTAATTGATCTCATCCCAATGCCTTCTTTGTGAGGCGGCCGACTCCCCATTTTGTCGGCTCCATTCGAGGCATAGTTGATTTGTGTTATTTGCGCCAGCCGATGTCGCCATTGAGGCGTGCATGCACATCCTCTGCAAGCGGAACGACAAGCACGCGCGCCGGATCGACGGGACCGGGGAACTTCAGCGCGTCATAGGCAACCTTCTCGAAACCGAGCGGCATGTAATAGGGCGGGTCTCCAATCAGGATCACCCCTTCCGATCCCTTGCGCCGCGCGGCCTCGATTGCGATCCGCACCAGCTCCCGGCCGATGCCCATGTTCTTGTGCGTCGGCCGCACCGCTAGTGGCCCGAGCATGTGCCCCTTCACCGTTCCGGCGAAAACCGGCGTCATGCGGACAGACGCGATCGTCTCGCCATCGTCGGCGCAGATGAAGGAAATCGAACGGTCATGCGGCCCCTGCTCGCGGATCCGCGCGGCAGCACGCACATGACGGCCGGGACCAAACGCCTCCTCGTTGATCACCTCGATAGCCGCATCATGAGATGCGTCTTCTGTCAGATAGACAAGTTCGTGCTTTGCCAGAGATTTCCGGGCGACAAGCTGCAGGGAAGCGGATGAGGACATGGGAGAACCGAAGCCGTAGATAAAGAGCGGACAGGACATGCGAAGTCGATGACGCCTCGTCTGGCGTCGTGGTCGATCTTCAGCGTCGTCGCAGTGCCCGTGCTTCGGTCATGTAATCTGGGTATCCCACAAAAATGTGAAAAGCCAACTAGCAGGATTTTTTTCACCCGTCCAATGCAAAAACGCACTGTTCGAAAAATTGCGTCTCGTAATCTCACGCCCCTGCCGTATCTATCCGGGAAACAAAAAGGAGAGCGCCATGGGCAGGCTCGTAGACGGTAAATGGCAGGACATCTGGTACGATACGAAGGCAACCAAGGGGCGTTTCGAGCGGTCGCAATCGCAGTTTCGCAACTGGGTCACCGCCGATGGTTCCGCCGGCCCGTCAGGAAAGAGCGGCTTCAAGGCCGAAGCCGGACGTTACCACCTCTATGTCTCCTATGCATGTCCCTGGGCGCACCGCACGCTGATCTTCCGTAAGCTCAAGAAGCTGGAAGACCTCATCTCTGTCTCGGTCGTCGATTACCTGATGCTGGAAAACGGCTGGGAATTCAGGAAACGCGACGGCGCAACCGGTGACGATCTGTTCGGCGCCGACTATCTCTACCAAGTCTACCTGAAGGCCGACCCGCACTATTCCGGTCGTGTGACCGTCCCGGTCCTCTGGGACAAGCAGCAGAACACGATCGTCTCGAACGAAAGCGCCGAGATCATCCGCATGATGAACAGCGCCTTCGACGAACTGACAGGCTCGGACCTCGATCTTTATCCAGCAGAACTGCGCGAGGAGATCGATGCGCTCAACGCCATCGTCTATGACCGGGTCAATAACGGTGTCTACAAGGCAGGTTTCGCCACGGCACAGGAAGCCTATGAAGAGGCCGTCGCCGCCCTTTTCGAAACACTCGACATGCTGGACCAGCGCCTCGAAACAAGCCGATACCTTTTGGGCGACACGCTGACGGAAGCGGACTGGCGACTGTTCACCACGCTCCTGCGTTTCGACCCCGTCTATGTCGGTCATTTCAAGTGCAATATCCGCCGGATTGCCGATTATCCGAACCTCTCCGGATATTTGAGGGATCTCTATCAACAACCGGGCGTGGCCGAGACCTGCAATCTCCTGCATATCAAGAACCACTATTACGGCAGTCACAAGACAATCAATCCGACCGGAATTGTCCCCGTTGGTCCGGCGCTCGATCTCGACGCGGCACATGGGCGTGAGGGACTGGGCGAATAGCTACCAGATGTCCGACCGCGTCTCTTCTCCGCTCAACTCCCTCAGGCGGCGAAGCGTGGCGTCAGTGATCTGATCGGGCAATGCGTGGAGCGGAAAAAATCCGTTCTCGGCGATCTCCCGGTCAGGCAGCCGCGGCGCCGTCTGCCTGACGGTGACGCGGTAAAACAGCACATGGTCTCGCTTGCTGGTCTTGCGGTTGTAATAGACATGCAGAAGATCGGGGGCCTCCGTCATGACGAGATTGCCCTCCTCCCGCAATTCCTTGGTAAGCGCCTCCAGCGCAGTCTCGCCGTGTTCCATACCGCCGCCCGGCATGTACCAGCCGGGAACATAGGTATGGCGCACCAGAAACACCTCGCCTTCAGCGTTGAAACAGGCGGCCCGAACGCCCATCGTCATCCCGCGCGACAGGAGGAAAAAGCGGTGCAGCAGCCACACGACAACGCGGGTGCGCCATGTGCCGATTTCAGCTATGCCGGTAGCGCCCATCAACTCTCCAATTCGCTCGCGTAAATTTCATAACGAATTTCCGTTTCGTGCGTTATGTCTGGGCCATGTTCAAATTCGCCCATATTTCCGACATCCACCTTGGACCGCTCCCGAAACTGTCGATTCGGGAACTCATGTCCAAGCGTATCACCGGTTTCATCAACTGGCACCGCAACCGGCGCAAGCATCTCTTTATCAACACACTCGATCTCTTGTTGAGCGATCTCCAGACGCGCCATCCGGACCAGCTTTTTATCACCGGAGACCTCGTCAATCTTGCGACCAAGATCGAGACCCGGCTTGCGAGAGAATGGCTGGATACGATCGGAGATCCGCAGGATACCACTATCGTTCCCGGCAACCACGATGCCTATGTACCGGGCGCCCACGATAAATCCGTGGCGGCATGGTATCCGTTCATCAAAAGCGACGACGACCCCGGCGAGTGGCCGAAGGACGACCACATCTTTCCGACCTACCGCCAGCGCGGACCATTGGCGATCATAGGCTGCTCCACATCCAACGCAACTCCACCCTTTTCGGCTTCCGGCTTTTTCAGTCCGAGACAGGCCAGGGAAACGGTCAACCTTCTGAAAAAGGCCGGAGAAGACGGGCTTTTTCGCGTCGTCCTCATCCATCATCCGCCGATCCACGGGGCGGCCTCATCACATAAGCGGATGATCGGGATCCGGCGCTTCGCTGCGGCAATTTCCACCGGCGGGGCGGAACTCATCCTGCATGGCCATACCCACCTCAACACCGTCTACTGGCTGAAGACCCATGACCGGCCCGTGCCTGTCGTCGGCATAGCATCGGCCTCGCAAGGTCCTGGGGGACACAAGCCACGTGCGGCCTACAATCTCTTCAGCCTGTCCGGCAAGCAGGGCGCCTGGAACCTGACCTGCGAGCGCTACGGGCTGGCCGAAACCGGCGATAGCGTGCATCTCGACGACACCAAGATCTTCTATGGCGAGCCGATGCCGCAAATCTCCGTGGAGGAAGCAGCAAGAGTTCTGCAAGGTTAGGAGATGCTTGTTGCAGAATCGTCACATTCGATTCATACTTAGAGCCTTCAAGAATTCGTTCGACCGAAAACAGAAGGCCATAATCCTCTGATGAATCCGTCAGCAGTTTCGACCGATATCCGCCGCGATCTTGTGGCCTTGCTGCCGCGCCTTCGCCGGTTCGCTCAGACGCTGACAGGAGACGCGAGTGCCGCGGACGCGCTCGCGCAGGAAGTCTGCGCCCGCGTCATCCTCAAAAGCCACCACTGGAAGGGCGAATGCCGGTTGGAAAGCTGGGTCTTCAACCAGATCAGGGTCGGTTGGAGCGAAGATTCCCGCAAACGCAGCCGCCAGGATCAGCACACCAGGCACGATGCCAGGGAAACGGGCGGCGACGCAAACCGCGTCTGCAAGGCATTTCTCGGTCTTCCCGAGGGATTTGCGAGCGCGCTTCTGCTGGTCGACGTCGAAGGCTTCGATTACTTAGAAGCGGCATCGATCCTCGGCATCCCCCCGGAAGTGCTGTCTTTCCGCCTGTGCGCCGCACGCCTTGCGCTTGCCTCCCAACCGCCCGGACTGGCGGAGAAGAGAGCATGACCATGGCAAACGCGGAGCCATCGGCACTTGAGCGTCGCCTTTCGGCCTTTGTCGACAGCCAGGTTTCCGATGCGGAACGGCAGGATGTCGAATCGCTGCTGGTAAACGATCCGCATGCGCGGGCACTGCACGACGATTTGAAACGCGGCAGCCAGACCGGCCGGCATCTTCTTGGGGAGATGCTGAAGGAACCCGTGCCGCTTGATCTGGTGCGCAGCATCAAGAATGCGCCCTTGCCGCGCAAGGCGGTACGCCTTCCCGGATCGGCTCGCCGCAGCAGGACTTTTCGCCCGTCGGGCCTGCAGGCTCTGTCGGCCTGCGCTTTGACGCTCCTGCTGGGCTGCGGCCTGGGTTACATGATCGGCGCCCGGCCCACAGGCACCAATCCGCCCCAGACGCTGGCGGGCCAGACATTCCAGCAACGCGACTGGCTTGATGACATCGTTTCCCACTATCGCCTTTACAGCCGCCAGCAGAACCGGCTGGTGGAAATCGGTGCCGAAAGGCCGGCCGATATTCTCGAATGGCTGACCACTGGAACAGGTGTCAGCTTCCGCATTCCGGATCTGACGGAAAGCGGGCTCGCCTTTGTCGGCGCGCGGATGGTCACGGCCGAAAACACCCCGACCGGCGTGCTGTTCTATCGCCGCACATCCGGCGACAATGAAGGTGACATTCTGGCTCTGACCTTCTCCAGGGCACGGCCCGAGACGGCAAAGCCGATCGAGGATATCCGCCTCGATACAAGCCTGGTCTCGTGGAGCTCGCCGCTTGCGACCTATGTGATCGCCGCCCCCTCGTCGGCCGTCGACCTCGATGAGATTGCCGCCAAGGCCGCCGGCCTGATCTGAGCTGAGCCTTGCCCAACAGAAAAAGGCCGCCGCGTATTACCGCAGCGGCCCTCTTATTCATGCACCGTTGATAGCGCTTAGCGCGCCCTCTCCTCCAGGACCCGGTTCGCCGCCGAAACGATCGCATCGAGCGAAGCCGTGACGATATTCGTGTTGACGCCCGCGCCGAACAGCTTGCCGCCCGGATGCTGCACCTCGACATAGGCAATGGCCGAAGCGTTCGAGCCGTGCTGCAGCGAATGCTCCGAATAGTCGTTCACCGACAGATCGATGCCGAGATAGATCGACAGCGCATTAATGAACCCGTCGATCGGACCGGTTCCCCTGCCCTCGATCCGCTTCGTCTCGCCACCATCGGTAATCTCGGCCGCAACGACCCGCACACCCTTGTGGTTTGGCTCCGATGGGTAAGTGTGATGGTCGACGAATTTCAGCCGCGAACCGGACTGCTCCACATAACGTTCCATGAAGCGCTCGTGGATGCGCTTGGAAGAGAGCTCCTTGCCCTCCTCGTCGGTGATACGCTGAATATCCTCGCGGAATTCCACCTGCAGGTTGCGCGGCAGGTTCAGGCCGTAGTCCTGGCTCAGGATATAGGCGATGCCACCCTTGCCCGATTGCGAGTTGATGCGGATGATCGCCTCGTAGGAACGGCCGACATCCTGCGGGTCGATCGGCAGGTAAGGCACTTCCCAGACCGGATGATTGGCGACCTTGATCGCCTTCATTCCCTTGTTGATCGCATCCTGGTGCGAGCCGGAAAACGCCGTATAGACCAGTTCGCCAACGTAAGGATGGCGCTCAGGAATAACCATCTCGTTGGAATATTCGTAGACTTCCTTGATCCGCTCGATGTCGGAGCAATCCAGTTCAGGATCAATGCCTTGCGTGAACATGTTCAACGCCAGCGTCACCACGTCGACATTGCCTGTGCGCTCGCCGTTGCCGAACAGCGTGCCTTCGACACGGTCGGCGCCCGCCATCAGCGCCAGTTCGGTCGCGGCAATACCGGTACCGCGGTCATTGTGAGGATGGACCGAGATGATGACGTTCTCGCGGTTGTCGATATTGCGGCACATCCATTCGATCTGGTCGGCATAGATGTTCGGCGTCGCCATCTCGACCGTGGACGGCAGGTTGAGGATCAGCTTGTTGTCGGCGGTCGGTTTCACCACCTCGATGACGGCGTTGCAGATCTCCAGAGCCACGTCCAGCTCGGTGCCCGTAAAGCTTTCCGGCGAATATTCGAAGCGGTAGCCGCCGCCGGCCTTGGCCGCCATGTCGGTAATCATCTTGGCCGCATCCACGGCGATCTGCTTGATGCCATGCACATCCTTGCCGAACACGACGCGGCGCTGCAGTTCAGAGGTCGAATTGTAGAAATGGATGATCGGCTTATATGCGCCTTCCAGTGATTCGAACGTGCGGGTGATCAGCTCCGGCCGGCACTGCACCAGCACCTGCAGGGACACGTCCTGCGGCACGCCGCCCTCTTCCACGCACCAGCGGGCAAAGTCGAAGTCGGTCTGCGACGCCGATGGGAAACCGATCTCGATTTCCTTGAACCCCATGTCGAGCAACAGCTTGAACATGCGCGCCTTGCGGTCATGCCCCATCGGGTTGACCAGCGATTGGTTGCCGTCGCGCAGGTCGACCGAACACCAGATCGGCGCCTTCTCGATCGCCTTTGACGGCCATGTGCGGTCGGGAATGTTGATCTGCGGATAGGCGCGGTATTTTACCCCTGCAGCCTGCATGCCCTTGGCCGATGCGGAAATCTTGCTGTCCATGTTTTCGTCCTTCACTCGCCTTCCGCAGGAGCCGTTGGCTCGGTGCCGTTCACGGCTATCCGACTGCGGATTCTGGACCATCTTCTGGTCCGGTTTCATGTCTGGGATTTGATGCGAGGAGCACTTACGCCGGCAGGCTTTTCGGCCGCCGGGCGCTCCTCAACGGACCCGGCAACCGAGTGTAAGGTCGAGGCTAAGAAGCGAGAGAGGCGCAAAAACCGCCGCCCCGGCAGCGATGCTGCGGGCTGCAAAACGGTCAAACATGATCGCGCCTGTCATGGTCATGGGTGATGTATAGCGTTACATCACCCATCCGGCAAGAACCGCTTTCGCGCTTCCGGTACGCTTATCATCAAGTCGAGCGCTTCATCACCTTCGACAGGCCCATCATGGCGGCACCGGCGACAAGCCCCCAGAACGCTCCGGAAATCCCGGCAAAGGTGGCGCCCGACGCGGTGACCAGGAAGGTGATCGCAGCCGCTTCGCGCGTTTCCGGCTCCCGCCAGGCCGCAAAAGCCGCATTCGAGAAGGCTCCGATCAGGCCGAGACCGGCGACCGCCTGCAGCAGAATCGGTGGCGCCATCGAGACGAAGGCGATGATTCCCCCGGCGATCAGCCCGAGCACCGTATAGGCCGCTCCGCCGACAGCCGCTGCCCAGTAGCGCCGTTTAGGGGCGGGATGGGCATCCTCGCTGGCGCACATCGCCGCCGTGATTGCCGCCAGATTGACCGGCACGCTGCCAAAGAAGGCAATCATGGTCGAGAATATGCCCGTCGAGGCAAACAGTGGCCCCGGCGGTGGCTCGTAGTCATGCGCCTTGAGGATCGCGATGCCAGGAATATTCTGCGAAGCCATGGTGACGATGAAGAGCGGCAGTCCGACGGACACGAAACCGTGCCAGGTAAATAGCGGCGGAACCCAGATCAGGCTCGGATGGATCGCGGCCCCGATCTGGCCGAACACGTCATCGGGCAGATCGACGCCGAAGACCAGCACCAGGATGAAGGCGCCGAGTGCCGCCGGCACCGCCCAGAGCCGCCACCGCGAGACCACCACCATCCATGTCAGCACGATTGGAAGCCCGAGCGCGGCATTGAAGGCAACGGCTTTCACCGGGGCAAGGCAGAGGCTCAGCAGAATACCGGCAAGCATGGCATTGGCCAGCGGTGCCGGGATCTTGCGGATCATCTGCCCGAGCGGCCGGAACAGCCCCGACAAGGCGATCATCGCGCCACACAGCACGAAGGCGCCGACAGCCGCCGGAAAACCGCCCTCGATCGCGCCGGTTGCCGCAAGAAGTGCGCCACCCGGCGTCGACCACGCCATCATGATCGGCATTCGGTGGCGAAGCGAAAAGAACACCGTCAGCACGCTCTGGGCGATGCAGACGGCCAGCAGCGCCGAAGCGATCTCCTCCGACGACGCTCCCATCGCCTGCAGGCCCTGCATAATAACGGCAAAGGAACTGACGAAACCGACAAAGGCCGTCAGCAGCCCCATTGTCAGGGCCGAGGGCGAAAAGTCCTTGAGCATGGGCGACCGAAAACCTGGCAAGGGGTGGAAGTCTGATCCCTCAAGATCAAAATCCTCATCCCCTTGCAAGTCCGGTCACGTCAAAACCGTTCGCTTCGAGACCCGTAGTCAGAGAAGCCATTCGCTGGGTTGCGCCGAAGAGGTGACATTCGATGCCTCCAGCTCATCCAGCGAATAGGCGCGGATATAATCGATGTTCATTTCAGCACCATCGGCAAGCCCGTCCGATGGCGTGCCGGCCATGCCGCCAATCGCCAGATTGACGATCATGTACATCGGATCGTGCATGTCGGATGGCGTGTCCGTCTGCGCCACCGCCACATCGTCGAAATACCAGGTGATGTGATCCTCGTCCCATAGCAGGCCATAGGTGTGGAAACCTTCCGTATCGGCCACCGCGACATTTTTGATGACCGAGGTCTGCTGACCCGTCTCGTTCGAATGGGCCGACAGGATCAGCGTATTCGGGTCCTGCCCCTTCATTTCGATGACGTCGAGTTCCGGCGGCCATGCGCCATCCTCAGGCAACAGCCAGAAGGCGGGCCATGTCCCCTGCTCATCCGGCATATCCGCACGAATTTCGAAATAGCCGTAGGTCTGGGCAAAGGAAGCATGGGTCGTCAGCATGCCCGACGTGTAGTCATAACCTTCGACCTCGCCGGAAAGCGCATCCGGCGTCTGTTCTGCCCTGATCGTCAGCACGCCGTCCGTCACCGAGAACGGATTGGCCGATGCGGTCGGTCCGTATCCAGGATTGACGTACCATTGCTGCTCGCCATTGGTGTGCAGCGACGCCCCCTTTTCCGGCGCCCACCAGTATTTGGCTTCCCATACGCCATCCTGACCGTCGAAAAGCGAAAGGGAGTTGAAATCCTCATTGAAACTCAACGTCAGGCCGGACCGGTCCAGGTTCAATTCGAACTGGTCCGCGCTGAGATCGTCGGCGGTCGTCCCCGCCAGAACGACGCTCTCGCCATTGCCCAGATTCAGCCAGAGATCGTTGCCCTGCTGGGTGGACTGACTGACCAACTGGTCGAAGGAGGTCACGCCGTAACCATCGAGCCTGATCGTATCGTCGTCACCGAAATCGGTGATGAGATCGGTGCCGTTGCCCTTCGAAATGATGAACGTGTCGGCGCCGCCACCGCCGATCAACACGTCGTTTCCAGCGCCGCCGTCGATCGTCTGTCGGCTCGAACCGCCCGTGATGATGTTGTCGGCCGAGTTTCCGAAAGCATAGCGGTTATCGCCGGTCACCCGCAGGTTTTCGAAATTCTCCGGCAGCGTGTAGCTCATCCAGGTGTCGATCGTGTCGACACCTTCGCCGGGCTTTTCCTCGGCCCGATTGATGGTGGAATAGAGATAGTAGATGTCGTCACCGGTGCCGCCGGTCATGGTGACGTTGACGGAGCTGTCGCCCCACATGGAATCATTGCCGGCGGTTCCGTACTGGATGGGACCTGAGCCTGTTGCGGAAAACCAGGCCTTGGAACTGCCGCTGTAATAAAGTGCTACACCAAGCGCATTCGAAATGGAGTTCGTCATTGAAACTGCTCCTGTTGAGTGGCTCTCCTCCAAAATTCTCCCACCTACAGCCTAACAGTCGGATGACCTCAGTTTTTCAATAACGCGTCATTCTGACGAACAACCTGGCTCCAGAGTTAAACCTCGCCTAAAACAGGAAGGCTTTTCGTGTCGAACTGAAACACATATCGACTTTTCGAACGGGATGCCGGCGCCGTGCACCAAAGCGGCACACGGCGCGGTAACGCCTGCATCCTCGTTACAGACGCCGGCCCGCCGGTCATCAGCGCTTGGCTATGATGACCTCGAGATAGTCGCTCGGCACCACCATCGTGCCGTCTTCTGCCCGGTTGAAGCTTTCGATCAGGTCAAGCAGATCCTTTTCCAGATCGGCCTGCTTGTCTGTCGGCAACGCGGCAAACGCCTTGTGGACCGGCCCGTACCAGGTGCGGAACACCTCCACCCAGTGGCTTGCCGAGCGGTAGCGGAAAACGAAGTTCCGCGGGGTCGCGGAAACTCCCGCAGCATGGCCGAACAGCTCGTTCAGCCGCTCGGACGTCCCCCAGAGCGAAGGCGGCCGCACGCCGGTCGGTGGCGCCACATGACGCCCGATCGTCTTGAACAACTGCCCGATGAAACCGTCCGGCGTCCAGTTGGCGAGACCGATCTGCCCGCCCGAGCGGCATACTCTCAGCAATTCGGACGCGGCCTTTTCCTGATCGGGCGTGAACATGACGCCGAATGTGGAGAGCACGACATCGAAATGACTGTCGGCAAAAGGTAGCGCCTCGGCATCGGCGGTTTGAAAATTCACGCTGAGACCTTCCGCATCGGCGCGCCGCCTGCCCTGTTCGAGCAAGGCCGGCACGTAATCGGTCGACGTCACCACGCACCATCGCCTGGCTGCCGCAAGCGTCACGTTGCCGTTGCCAGCCGCAACATCCAGAACCGTTTCGCCGGCTCTCAGATCGAGCGCCTCGCAAAGGTTTTCGCCGACGATCTGCAACGTCGTGCCCACGACCGCATAATTGCCCGAGGCCCAGGCGCCCTGCTGGCGCGCCTTGACCGCAGCAAGATCCGCTCCCGCCGATGCAGCAGGATGCGGTTGGGTGAGATTGGCTGTCTGCATTGTCTTTCCTCCCATATCGACAAGCCCGGTGAAACGGGCAATGATCGGAGGATGCGTCAGCTTATGCCGATTGCTCCAGTGTAGAAAATGAACCGATCCCGATACAGAAATTGGATCGGCTCAACAGGCGGCATACGAACTGCGCACCATCCAGTCATCGATCCGCGCGGCAATGTCTGCATCGCCGATCAGTGAAATCCTGCCTCGTTCTATCTCGGCCTTGAGGCCTGAAAGCCCCATCCAGGCAGCCGTCATCGCCTTCAGTTCCGCCGTTATGTAGAGATCGACATCGTAGCCGGGATCGATCAGGCAAAGATCGACCACTTGCCCTGGTTTGTTGACAAGCCAGTATCGACGCTCGTCACGCGGCAATTCCGGGTAGCTGAACTCGATCACGCTGCGCCGACGTTTGGGCAAGGCGTCCGCATCGATCTTGCGGCGCATGTTCCACATCAAAAGCCGCGCATCGAGGTTTTCAAGCGTCACATCGGCATCGATATTGCGATGCGCCCAGCGGCCAAGCTCCCGAACGATCGGGCCAAGCTCGTCGGCAATCCGGGTCGTGAGATAGGTGATCTCGCCGGTCCGTTCATTGGTCGATCGGGTCACCAGCCCGTTCGCCTCCATCTGCTTCAACCGCTTGGACATCAGGGTCGGAGACATGCCGGGCACGCCCCGGCGGATCTCGTTGAAATGAGTCGATCCCGACCACATTTCGGAAAGCAGCAGCAGCGTCCAGCGCGGCTCGAGCAGTTCGCAAGCCTTGGCGATCGGGCAAAACTGATTGTATCCCTCATCCTGCATTGCCGCCTCCGGGATTGGAAATTATGCGCCTCCCGACAGGCAGGGTCCAGTCCACAAACTGTAGCGAGCAGTAACAACAGAAAAACACGGCAAGAGTGCCGACCGTCACTAAACCGCCCTGCAGTTTACAGTAAAGTGACCATGTTCTGCGCTAACCCCTCGCCGCGAAAGCATAATCTTAAAGTTTGTCTGCGACGTTACGTCATGATGCGACCGGACTATTCTATGGCTATTTTTTCTCTTTCGGACAAATCCGTGCGACCGATTCAAAAGGCTTTCGGATTCAGTTATTTTATTCCCGCCGCGGCCGTTGTTGTTGCGGTTGCCATTGGTTTTGTCCGGGCCGATCGCGAAGAGCACGAGCGTTTTCTGGCGGAACAGAGGCTCGTCGCTTCCGAAGGCCTGGCCCAGGTCTCCTCCCGCCTGGAAGCTCAGATCCGCGGCAACGTAAACCTCATCCAGGGGCTTGCCGCAGCCATTGCGGCCAATCCCAACATGACGCAAGCGCAGTTCGGCGCACTTGCCGGAAGGATCTTCGACCTTCCTTCCCAATTGCGAAACGTCGTTGCCGCACCGGACCTGGTCGTCCGGCATGTCTATCCATTCGATGAAAACAAGCAGTTGATCGGGCAGGACTACAATGCCAACCCAAAACAGTCCGGCTCGGTTTTCGAGGCTATAAAAAGACGAAAGACAACCGTAGCCGGCCCGATAAAGCTCGTGCAGGGCGGCCATGGGCTGCTCGCGAGATACCCGGTATTTTCCGTCGGAAGCGGTCAGTTCTGGGGTGTCGTTTCGGCCGTGATCGATGCCGAGCGCCTCTATCGAGACAGCAATCTCGACTCCCCCCAACAATCTCTCAACATCGCCATCGCTCGTCGACCGCAGCCGCAGGAAAAGGATGTTTTCGTCGGCGACCCCGCAGTCTTCAACGAGGCTTCGGTGCGCACCCGCATCGAACTCGGATACGACACATGGTACCTTGCCGCATTACCCAAGGGGGGATGGGTGGAGACACGCCCGTCAGCCACGACCTTCCGAATCTATGCGGCCTTGGTTGCCATCGGCATTATCGGACCGCTGATCTGGGCGGGCATTTTGATGAGGCAGCGGCACCTGAACCTCGTCACGCTCCAGCAGCGTGAGGAGGAACTGGAGGAAGTCTCCCATCGCCTCGGTCTCGCACTGGATTCCTCCGGCATCGGCGTCTGGGAATATCATCCCGAATCCGGCAAGCTGATCTGGGATCGCCGCATGCGCGAAATGTATGACGGCTCACCGGATCGCGACGTGTTCTTCTATGACGACTGGAAAAAGGCGATCCATCCCGAAGACCTGCAGTCCGCGCAGGACGGACTGCTTCGGACGGTCGAAGAGGACGAGCCCTACATTACCCAGTTCCGCATCGTCTCCCCAACCGGCGAAATCAGATATATCCGCGCGAATGGCAGGGTTCATCGCCCCGCAGGTCGCGAGATGCGGGTGGTCGGAGCCAATTGGGACGTGACCAAGGACATGCTTCTGCAGGCCGAATTGCGCGAGGCGCGGATGCGGGCGGAAGAGCAGAACGTCCAATTGAGGGCGACGCGCCGGACACTGGAACACCAGTCGCTTCACGATGCCCTGACCGGCCTGCCCAACCGGCGTTTTCTCGACCAGTTCATGGAGGCAGGCAGCGGCAAGGCTGATCCGCGCCACCGAATGGCGTTCATCCACGTGGATCTCGACCGCTTCAAGGAGGTCAACGACACGCTCGGCCACGCGGCCGGCGATGAGGTCTTGAGACAAACGACGGTCCGCCTGCTCGGTCTTGTCACCCCGAATGAATTTGCCTCGCGCGTCGGCGGCGACGAATTCGTCATCGCCACCAGCGGACCATCCGTCGAGCGCCGCTCGCGCGAACTTGCGCAGTCGATCGTCAGGTCCCTGGCGAAACCGATCGACATCGGCGGCCAGAAATGCCGTATCGGCTGCAGCGCAGGCATTGCCTGCCAGACGGCGGCGATGGAGGAACCACGCGAGCTTCTCGTCAACGCGGATATCGCACTCTACGAGGCAAAGAAACGCGGACGCAATCGCTTCGAAATCTTCTCCGACGAACTTCGCATGGCCGCAGTGCTGCGCAAGACGATGTCGGATGAATTCCTGACCGCTTTGGAACACGACCAGATCGTTCCCTATTTCCAGCCCCAGTTCGATGCCAAAACGTTGCAGATCGTCGGCGTCGAGGCGCTGGCGCGCTGGCAGCACCCCGATCGCGGCACGCTCGCGCCCGACCGCTTTCTCGACATTGCCGAAAGCCTTAACCGCGCGGCGGATCTCGATGCGATCATTCTGGAAAAAGCATTGTTCCAGTCCATTCGCTGGAAGGCGATGGAGCTCGATGTACCGCATCTCTCGGTCAACATATCGGCGCAGAGATTAAGGGACGGGCGCATGTTCGAGCGGTTGTCCGGCCTGCAATTCACCCCGGGCACCCTGTCCTTCGAACTGCTGGAATCCATCTCCTTCGACGATCAGGACGAAGACCTGCGCACAGCGATCGCCCGGCTTAAATCGCTCGGCATCGACATAGAGATCGACGACTTCGGCACCGGCCACGCCTCGATTGTCAGCCTGATTGAACTTGGGCCGAAGCGATTGAAGATCGACCGCAAGCTGATCTCGCCCATAGAGGCCTCCGCATCCCAGCGCAGGCTGGTTGCCTCGATCATCGAAATCGGCAAGTCGCAGGATATCGAGATCGTCGCCGAAGGTGTCGAGACGCGCGAGCATATCGAAATCCTGCGCGGCCTCGGATGCCACGTGCTGCAGGGTTATGCCTTTTCCAAACCGCTCCCGGCAGCCGAATTCATAACCTTCGTCGAGAATTGGCAGGCTCGGCTTGAAACAGACGGAACACGGCTGAAAGAGACAGGATAACCTGTTGCCGGCCTGCGGCCGCACCGGAGCTTTCCCCACACCGGATACCAAAAAGCCCCGCCGGCTGTTCACCGGCGGGGCTTTTGGATTCACGGATCGAAGTCGTGTCTCAGATTTCGCTCTGGGACGTCACGATCTTCGAAACCAGACCGTATGAAACGGCTTCCTCTGCGGAAAGCCAGTAGTCGCGGTCGATGTCCTTGGCGATCTTCTCTTCCGTCTGGCCGGTAGCCTTGGCGAAGATCTTGATCAGACGCTCGTTCATCTTGACGATTTCGCGAGCCTGGATCTCGATATCGGATGCCATGCCGCGCGTGCCGCCGGACGGCTGGTGGATGAGAAAGCGCGTGTTCGGCAGCGAGATACGGCGTTCCTTCGGAGCCGCTGCATAGATCAGCGCGCCGGCCGAAGCCACCCAGCCCGTCCCGATCATCCAGACCTTCGGCTTGATGAACTTGATCATGTCATGGATGGAATCGCCCGATTCGACGTGGCCGCCGGGAGAATTCACATAGATGCGGATATCGTCGTCGCTGGCCGCCGACAGTGCGACGAGCTGCGTGTTGACCTTCTGCGCCAGTTCCTGGGTGATCGGACCGTAGATGAAGATCGAGCGAGACTTGAAAAGATTCGCCTCTGTTTCCTTGCCGAGCGGCAATTCCTTGGTCTTGTCGTCGTTGTCGTCTTCGTCGTTCAGCACAGTCAGTGTCTCCTGCATGGGATTCATAACATCGGACATAATGTGTTCGCGGCCACAAGACAATGGAGAGTGGCCGCAAGCCACGACTAAGGCGCACCATAAGGTGAATGACGTAGAAATCTCGTCGCTGCGGCCGGCAATTGCTGTGGACAGCCGGAAGTCGTGCGTCCTATGCTCCGCCGCATTTCAAGACACGACAGAATCTGAGGGGACCATAATGTTCAGACGTCTTACACTCTCCGCCGCCATTTTTGCCGCCGCTGCAGCACCTGCCTTCGCCCATCTCAACCCGGAGGAACACGGCTCCTTCATGGCCGGTTTCTCGCATCCGCTCTTCGGCATGGACCACATCCTGGCGATGGTCGCCGTCGGTCTCTGGGCCGCTCAGATATCGCAGACAGGCAACAGGAAGGCGCTCTGGATCGTGCCTGCCGCCTTCGTCGGCACGATGGCGGTAGGCTTTGCACTGGCGCTTTCCGGCATTGAACTTCCCTTCGTTGAACCGGCAATCCTTGCCTCCGTCATCGCTCTCGGCCTGCTCGTCGCGATCGCAGTTCGCCTGCCGACTGCAGCATGCGCGGCAATTGTCGCTGTTTTTGCCCTTTTCCATGGCCACGCGCATGGCGGTGAGCTTGGTTCGGCCGGCGCGCTCCGGTTCGGCATCGGCTTCGTTTTTGCAACGTCCCTGCTGCACATTGCCGGCATTGCGGCCGGCCTCGGCATCTCCCGTTTCAGCCCTTATGTCGCCCGCATTCTCGGCGGCATCACGGCACTTCTCGGCCTGTCACTCGCATTCGGCGGCTGACGCAGTTCAACTGACGCGGAGCGATCCGGCATTACCGAGATTTAATCTCGTGGCAATTTGAAAAGCCGCAATCCCTGCTTACCTCCTTGGGCAGTTCAAGTGCCCAAGGAGGCAATCATGTCACCTGAAGAACGTCAGCTCCTCAACGGTCTGTTCGATCGCGTCCGAACCGCCTCGGCAACGCCGCGGAACACGCAGGCGGAAGACCTGATCGATCAGGAAACCCGCAAGCAGCCCTACGCGACTTACTACCTCGCTCAGGCGGTGGTCGTGCAGGAAAAGGGGCTGGAGGCAGCATCCAACCGCATCAAGGAACTGGAAGCCCATATCCACGAGCTTGAATCCGCGCAAAGTACAACGCGTCAGGCGGAACAGGGCGGTGGTTTCCTCAGTTCGATTTTCGGCTCGCAACAGTCACGCCAGCAGGCTCCTGCCCAGCAATCGTCGGCTCCGCCTTCCGGCCCCTGGAGCACACGTCAGGCCTATGAAGGCCCACGCGGATATGACGACGGTTATCGTGCACCCCCTCCGCCTTATGGCTCGCAGGCCTCCTCGCCCCAACCTTCCGGGCCCCCACCTTCCGGACCATGGAGCAACAACGCCTATCGCGGACCGTCCGCCGGCAGCAGTTTCCTAACCGGTGCACTGGGCACCGCGGCCGGCGTTGCCGGCGGCATGCTGCTCGCCAACTCGCTGTCGGGTATCTTCAGCAATCACATGGCCGGCGCAGGTCTCGGCAATCCGCTGGCCGGAGCAAGCTCTTTCGGCGCCTCGGAACAGCCCGCAGTCGAGGAAACCGTGGTCAACAACTATTATGGCGACGACGCGATCCGCGAAGCATCCGACAATTCGGATGCCGGCAATAACGACAATGACAACGACGCCTGGCAGCAGGCCAACTATTCGAATGACGATGCCGATCAGGATAA
Organism: Hyphomicrobiales bacterium; assembly: GCA_900466875.1. Lineage (GTDB taxonomy): Bacteria > Pseudomonadota > Alphaproteobacteria > Rhizobiales > Rhizobiaceae > Neorhizobium. The sequence goes on from UBNQ01000021.1 coordinate 96,986, forward strand.
TGGCGACTTCGAAAGCAACGACGATAGCTTCGACGTCTGATCGATAAAATCACCAACGAGAAAAGCGCCGGGCAATCATGCTCCGGCGCTTTTTTATTCGAATGTGGCAGCCTATCCCGGCCCCTCGCTAGGGCTCGGTGCGTTCGTCACTGCAATCGATTCACTGGATCGATTGCTCGAGCTACGCTCGACCGTTCCTCACCCACGTCCGCGATAGGTCGGCACGCCCTGATCCGGCAGCCATACCCCTTCGGGCACCGCCCCCGTCTGCCAGAACACGTCGATCGGAATACCGCCGCGCGGATACCAGTAGGCGCCGATCCTCAGCCATTTCGGCTGCAACAGCTCGACCAGCCGCTTGGCGATATAGACCGAGCAGTCCTCATGGAACGCACCGTGATTGCGGAACGAGGTGAGGAACAGTTTCAGCGACTTGGATTCGACCAGATAGGCATCCGGAATATAATCGATGACGATATGGGCGAAATCCGGCTGGCCCGTCATCGGGCAGAGAGAGGTGAATTCCGGCGCAGTGAAACGCGTCACGTAATTCACGCCCTGATTGCTGTTCGGCACCCGCTCCAGAACAGCTTCTTCCGGGCTTTTCGGCGCGTCCACCTGTTTTCCGAGCTGCGACAGCCCGCTGACATCCGTCATCGTCATTTTCCGGTTCCTTCGATTTCTACCTTCTGTCCATGAGCACGCTCGCCTTCGGGCTCCACATGGATCGCTAATGTGGCGCCGGGAATAGCCGCTTTGATCGCATCTTCCAAGCGGTCGCAGATATCATGTGCCTCACCGACCGCCATCGAAGCCGGAACGACGAGATGGAAATCGATGAAGGCGACAGCCCCTGCCCGCCGCGACTTCAGGTCATGCACATCCAGCGCGCCGGACGAATGGGCGGTGATCGCCTCGCGCACCGCAGCCTCCTCTTCCGGCTCCAGCGCCTTGTCCATCAACCCGCCAAGTGAGTGGGAGATCACCTTGTATCCCTGCCAGAGAATGTTGATCGCAACGAGGATGGCGAGCAACGGGTCGAGGATCGCGTAACCGGTTAGGACGGCAAGGATAAGGCCGACGAAGACACCGGCGGAGGTGACCACATCCGACATGATGTGATGACCGTCGGCCGTAAGCGCCGGTGACCGGTGCGCCGTCCCCACCCGGATCAGGATTGTCGCCCAGATGGCATTGATGATGCCGGCAACGACATTGATTGCAAGGCCGAGCGCCGGTGCAGCCATGACGGAGGGCGCAAACAGGGCACCCGAGGCTTCCTGGATGATCAGGATCGCCGCAACAATGATCAGCACGCCCTCGACAACGGCAGAGATATATTCTGCCTTGTGGTGTCCGAACTGGTGGTCGTTATCGGCGGGCCGCTGGGCGTAGCGGATGACGAAATAGGCGATGAAAGCAGCGGTCACATTGACGAGCGATTCCATGCCGTCGGACAGAAGCGCCACCGAGCCGGTGACCCACCATGCCAGCATTTTCAGACCCATGACCCCGATCGAGATGGGGATACCCCAGAATGCGAGCCTTTCGACGATGGCCCGATCTTTGTTAAGCGCCGTGTTCACCGGTTTGTCCTTCATTCGCTGCGCCGCCTTTCGGCGCCTTTTTGCTGGTGAGAATGACTTGCAGAAGCCATGCCCCGAAACGACGAAACCGCCACGGCGAGCGGTCTCGCAGCAGCGGTTTCTGGTAAGGCAGCATATGCCGCAGAGCGCCAGTTTTGTCAAAGCGGTTTCGCGTCAAAACCTCTTGCACGAAACACATAACCATTTATATAACTCGTTATGTATTTCACGGAAAAGCGCGCATGCCTCAGGACATAGTCAAGGACTTCGGCTACCTCACGCTGGGAACCAGGCTTCGCCGGCTTGGCGAAATGGTACAGGCAAATACGCAATTGATTATGCAGGAGCGCGGCATCGACCTGCCTGCAGCCCATTATCCCTTCCTCGCCGCAATCGACCGCAACGGTCCGCTTACGGTCGGGGAGCTTGCCGATGTCATCGGCATATCGCAACCGGGCGCGACCCGCACGATCGGCCAGTTGGCGGAAGCGGGCTTGCTCGATCTGTCCGTCAGCGACGGCGACCAGCGCCGAAAACAAGTGTCGCTGACAAAGGCGGGGCAGGACCTCGTTGCCTATTCCACGCAAGACGTCTGGCCCGGCGTCGAAGCCGCCGTGAGAAACCTCTGCGCCAATCTGGACGGCTCGTTCCTGGAGCAGCTTGCCGTCATCGAAGACGGGCTCAGACTTCGCCCGCTGATCGAGCGTATGAACGACAATAAGGAACTGAAATGACCCACATACTCGATCGCCCCGCCTGGAACGCTCTGGCCAGCGTCCATTCCCAATTCGCCGAAGGCACACCTCTTGCCAAACGCTATGCGCCCTCGATCGTGCCCTTCGCCGCGATGCAGGACGACACGCCGGAAAGCATCGCTGCATTGACGTCCCTGCCTCTTTCCGGCGAGACTCTGGCGCTGGTCGAAGCCCGGCCGATCCCTGCCATTCCCGGCTTCGAGACCATCATCGATGCCACCTTGGTGCAGATGCTGGCCGAAAAGCCGTTCAATAGAATTGAAGACCCGCGCATCGTGGCCTTAGGCGAACAGGATGCAGCTGACATGCTGGAACTTGCAACTCTGACCAAGCCAGGCCCCTTCACGCTGAAGGCTCAGTCCCTTGGCCGGTTCTGGGGCATCCGCATGAATGGCCGGCTTGTCGCCATGGGTGGCCAGCGCATGCGCCAGCCGGGTTTTGCCGAACTGAGCGGCCTCTGCGTCCATCCGGATTTCCAGGGCAAGGGCCTCGGCAAGCTGATGCTGCGCTTCGTCGCCGGCGAGATCTCGGCCGGCAACGAGACCGTCTACCTGCACGCCTACAAGCACAACGAAGGCGCCGTCGGCCTCTATCGTTCGCTTGGCTTTGCCATCCGCAGCGACATGAATTTCCGCGTCGTGAAGCGGGCGGAGTAAATCAGTCGAAGAGCAACGCCATCTTGACGCTGTCGAAATACCGACCGTCGATCTTCACCGCATGGCGGGCAATGCCTTCATGTTCGAAACCGACCCGCTCATACAGAGTGATCGCCCGAAGGTTCTCCGCACGCGCATTAAGTTCGACCCGGTGCAAACCGGCGGCCTTCGCCGCTTCGAGCGCAGCGGTGATCAACCGCTTGCCCAGCCCACGATCCCGATAGCCGGGGATGATGCCCATGCCGAGCGAACCGCAATGAGCCTCCGCATCCCGCGCACCGCGGCGAATGTCGCACCAGCCGACCACTTTGCCATCCGCCACCGCCACCATATGCGGATGGCGGGCGGCGATATTGTCTCGAACGAAAGCCAGCATCGCCTCGATGGGCGGTGCCTCGAGAAAGATCAGGTATTTCCGCTCACGCGCCACGATGTCGAGGGCGTCGCGAAACCCCTCGACATGATCCTCCCGGATCGGCTCGATGATGATGGTGGAACTGTCAGTGCTGGTCATCGTCTTCCGCTTTCACCTGTAACCGCCCCTCATCCGCCTGCCGGCACCTTCTCCCCGCACGCGGGGAGAAGGACGCAAGCCGCACTCTCCTCACCTCAATCGGGGCAAGTCCCCTCTCCCCATCTACGGGGGCCTGAAGGGCGGGTAGAGACCCGTGGCTCTACCCAGGAATGGGTTAGGGTGAGGGGCACTTCTTACCCCGCATGCGGGGAGAGGCTGAGGGGCAATCCGCGCTCGCAGGTCGAGGACCCTAAGCCGCTTTCGTCTCGCGCTTCCTCGCCAGATGCGCCACGACATTCTCGATCATCCGCATCCCGGCATCCCCACCGAGCGTCATGATCGATTCCGGGTGGAACTGCACCGCTGCGATCGGCTCCTTGGCATGCTCGATGCCCATGATGGTTCCGTCTTCGCTTTCGGCGGTGATGATGAAGTTCGGATCGAGCGTCGCCGGGTCGGCAAAGATCGAGTGGTAACGCCCGACCGTCACCTCCTTGGCAAGGCCGGAAAACACGATCCCCGGCTCCAGCACCCGAATACGGGACGGCTTGCCATGCATTGGGACCGCCAGATGCCGAAGCTCTCCGCCATAGGCCTCCGCCAGCGCCTGGAGCCCGAGGCAGACGCCAAAAATCGGCAGGTCCTTCGCCCGCGCCGCCTTGATCGTCGCTTTGCAATCGAAATCCTTGGGATTGCCCGGTCCCGGCGACAGCACGACAAGATCGGGATCGATCCGGTCGAACACCTCGTCCGGCACCGGTGTCCGCACGGTCGAAACCGTCGCCCCCGTCTGGCGGAAATAGTTGGCGAGCGTGTGGACAAAGCTGTCCTCGTGGTCGACGAGCAGGATCCTCACCCCCTCGCCCACCCGGGCAACATCGCGGGAAACCTTGCCGGAATTGCCGGCGCGCGCATCACGAATGGCTGAAATCATGGCGGATGCCTTCAGTTCGGTTTCGGCCTCTTCCTCTTCCGGATTGCTGTCGTTCAGAAGCGTCGCTCCGGCGCGCACCTCGGCAATGCCGTCCTTGACCCGGATGGTGCGCAACGTCAGGCCGGTATTCATGTCGCCGTTGAAGCCGACCATGCCGATCGCCCCACCATACCATGCGCGCGGGCTCCGTTCATTCGCTTCGACGAAGCGCATCGCCCAAAGTTTTGGGGCGCCGGTGACGGTGACGGCCCAGGCGTGGCTCAGGAAGGCATCGAAGGCATCCATGTCAGGCCGCAAGCGTCCCTCTATGTGATCGACCGTGTGGATGAGGCGCGAATACATCTCGATCTGACGACGCCCGATCACCTTCACCGAACCCGGCTCACAGACGCGCGACTTGTCGTTTCGATCGACGTCGGAGCACATCGTCAGCTCCGACTCGTCCTTCTTCGAATTCAACAGCTTGAGGATCTGTTCCGAGTCGGAGATCGCATCCTCGCCACGCTTGATAGTCCCGGAAATCGGGCAGGTCTCGATGCGGCGACCGGAGACGCGCACGAACATTTCCGGCGAAGCGCCAATCAGATATTCCTGGTTTCCGAGGTTGATGAAAAAAGAATAGGGCGAAGGATTGATCGCCTTCAGCCGGTTGGAAATCTCCGAAGGCTTCGAGTCGCAACGTTCCATGAACTTCTGGCCGGGCACGACTTCGAAAAGGTCGCCGCGACGAAAACTCTCTTTGGCCCTGGTGACGAGCTGGGCATATTCCCCGGGCTTGTGGTCGCCCTTCGGCGGCATGACCGTCGTGCGCTGGAACGGATCAGGCGAAATCTCCTGGCCCTTGCCCTCGGTCGTCACGCCACCCCTGGCAAAATCGTAGCGGTCGACCCAGGCCTTGGCTGCATGGTGGTCGACGACCAGAATTTCATCGGGAAGAAACAGCACCATGTCCCGCTGGTCTTGTGGCCGCTCCATCGACAGCTTGATCGCGTCGAACTGGAAGGCCAGATCGTAACCGAAGGCGCCGAACAGGCCGATCGCCGAATCCGCGTCGGAATAAAAGAGATCGACGATCGCCCGCAGCACGGTAAACACCGTCGGCATTTTCGAACGCTCTTCTTCGGTGAACACGCGCGAAGGCTGATTGACCGTCAGGTCGAGACGGCGGGCTGACCGCTCACCGAGCGTCAGATCCTCGACGGTTTGCAGCCGCTCTGCGACAAAGCCGAGCAGCACTTCGCCGCGTTCGTTATAGGCATCGATCCAGACGTTGCGGCCATTGCAGGTAATCCCGAGCGGCGGATCGACGATCGCGGTATCCCAACGGGTATAACGGCCCGGATATTCGTAGTTCGACGAGAAGACGGCGCCGCGACGCTCATCCAGCCTGTCCACATAGGACGAGATTGCCGTTGCATATTCCGCCGGCCGGCGGGCGCGGCTGACGGTGATGCCTCCTCTGGTCTCGTAAGTCTCTGAGCCGTCCTCGCGAATGATCGTCACCATTGTAATGCCCTTGCCTCTTCGATCTGGTTCGCCCGTACTGCAAAGCGGCCAATAAAAAAGCCGCCTCGGTTCTCGGGCGGCTTGGTCTGGTCTTGTCGATGGACATGACTGGTCAAGGCCGCGTCAGCGTGCCCACCACCAGTTACCGTTGTTGTTCATCGAAATCGTCATGGGCTGAATTGTTAGCTTGGCTGAACACCCCGCGCAAGCACAAAAATATCGCCGCCCGATGCGACCAAAACCGGGACATAAGCGTTGCCCTCATCGCCGGACGTCCATTGCGCTGCGCATTCTGGAGGACAGACAACGAATGAAGCGGACCATAACCCTCATCGCGCTTGCCGCCCCCTTCATGCTCGGCGCATCGCTGCCGCCGGAACGTCCTTTGATGCCGGGCCGGAATGCCGAGCTCGTGCAGATCAACGTGATCGATCAATTCCTCAAGGATACCGGCATCCGCAAACAGTCGACCTCCACGCAGCGTTCAAAGAACCGCACCCGCAGCACACGCAATTCCATCCCGAAACCGCCGCCGCTCGCTTCCGTTCCACTCCCCATCCCCAAACCGGCCGAGACGGCACAGTCGGAGACGGAAAAGCCGCCGGTTCCCGCTGAAGCGCCGGACCTGAAAGAAAGTCCGCGGGCGCAGGAAGAGGCCGCGTCGCCCCAATCCAGGCCGGAAAAGACAGAGGCCCAACCGGCACCGTCAGAAGCCGCAAGGCCTGATGAGCCGGCATCCACTGCGACTGAAAAAGCCGATACGCAGGAGCCGGCAAAACCGCCTGTCGTCGAGCAGCCCGCAACGACGACCGAACCGGCGCACGAGGCCGAGGTCCCCAAACCCACGCCCAAACCTGAAACGGACACGGCAAACGGGCCGACCGGCGAGCCGGCAAAAAACGATGATGCCGCACAGAAACCTGTCGAGGGTCAACCCGGCCAGGCCGAAACGAAACCGGATGACAAACAGGCCGAACAAGGCGAGACGGACAAGGCCGAGACACCGCCTCCGCCACCGCTGGTGAAGGAAGATCCGCAGGAGCTGCAGGCCTGCCTCGCCGACCTGAAGGCGATCGGCGCAAAATTCGAGACGGACGATCCGATCGATGACGGCAACGGCTGCGGCATCGAACACCCGATCGACGTGGCGGAAGTCCTGCCGGGCGTCGAACTGGGCGGCGCGACCATGCGCTGCAAGACGGCGCTGACCATGGCCCATTGGCTGAAGGACACCGTCCAGCCGGCGCTGACCATAGCCATGCCGGGCCGCAGGATCACCGGCCTTGTTCCCGGCTCAACCTACCAGTGCCGTCTCAGGAACAGCGCCTCGACCGGCAAGATTTCCGAACATGCCCGCGGAAACGCCTATGACGTTGCCGCCTTCAAGCTCGACAACGGAGAGAAGATCGTCATGAAGCCGCGTACGGAGGATTCGACGCTGGAAGGCGCCTTCCAGCGCACGGCCACGGCCGGCGCCTGCCTGCATTTCACCACCGTGCTGTCGCCGGGCAGCGACGAAGCGCACGAAGACCATCTCCATCTGGACATCCTGGAGCGAAACGGCGGCTATCGTTACTGCCGGTGATGACAGCCTCACGGCTGCGTGACGGTGAAGGACGACCCGTTTCCGGCATCGCCGGTGGAAGACCCTCTTGTCGGAGCGGGCTTCAGATCAAGCACAGGGGAGCATATCCGTACGATCCGGGAAGAACCGGATTGCGTGACCTTCAACAGGCCGCACTCCTCGTTGACATAGGTGGTGCGGACGTAGTGGCGCTGCCCCTTTGCCGCCGGCGGGTAATAACCGCCGACAAGATCTGCCGCAGCAGCCGGCAGGACGCTGACGGTGCCAAGCGCGATGGCAGCGGCGAAAGACAGTGATTTTTTTCCAAATACGATCGACATGAAACTCTCCAGACGGATTGAACGAGGATCGGCTCTTGCCCCATCCTGCGCAGCATCAATTCCAAATTCAAGCGCATGTTCCCGCAATGCTTTCCCGCAGCTTGATATAATCAGTCCAAACCGCAGGCGGCCGGACGATTTCATCAGAACAATCCCTCGATCTCACCCTCGTCATTGAGAAAAATCCGCTCGGCGGAAGGGGATCGCGGCAGGCCGGGCATGGTCATGATCTCGCCGGTGATCGCCACGATGAAGCCGGCCCCGGCCGACAACCGCACCTCGCGCACATGCACGACATGCCCTTCCGGCGCGCCGCGAAGACTCGGGTCGGTCGAGAAGGAATATTGCGTCTTGGCGATGCAGACCGGCAGGTTGCCGTAGCCCTGCTCTTCCCAAGCCTTCAGCTGATCGCGAACCGCCTTGTCCGCCGTCACCTCGCCCGCATGATAAATCTTCGACGCAACCGTCTCGATCTTTTCCATCAACGGCGTATCGTCGGGATAGAGCGGCTGGAAATTCGCCTGCCCGCCATCGGCAAGCTCGACCACCTTGTAGGCCAGTTCCTCGATCCCCGCAGATCCCTGCCCCCAGTGGCGGCAGACGATCGCATCGGCGCCCAGCCGATCGACATAGTCCTTGATCGCGGCGATCTCGGCATCCGTATCCGAAATGAAGTGATTGATCGCGACGACGACCGGCACGCCGAACTTGCGCACATTGGCGACATGGCGACCAAGATTGGCGCAGCCACGTGTCAGCGCCTCGACATTTTCGACGGAAAGATCGTCCTTCTTCACCCCGCCATTCATCTTGAGCGCCCGGATGGTCGCAACGATAACGGCCGCATCAGGCTTTAGGCCCGCCTGACGGCACTTGATGTCGAAGAACTTTTCCGCCCCCAGATCCGCGCCGAAACCGGCTTCCGTCACCACGTAATCGCCGAGCTTGAGCGCCGCCTTTGTGGCGATCACCGAATTGCAGCCATGCGCGATATTGGCGAAAGGTCCGCCATGCACCAGCGCCGGATTGTTTTCGAGCGTCTGCACCAGGTTCGGCTGCATGGCATCCTTCAGCAGCACGGCCATCGCCTTGTCGGCTTTCAGGTCCCGCGCATAGACGGGCGAGCGGTCAAACCGGTAACCGATGACGATCTGCCCGAGCCGGCGTTCGAGATCGGTGAGGTTTTCGGCCAGGCACAGGATTGCCATCACTTCAGACGCGACGGTGATATCGAAACCGCTTTCGCGCGGAAACCCGTTCCTGGCGCCGCCAAGCGACATGACCATCTCGCGCAGCGCCCGGTCGTTCATGTCCATCACCCGCCGCCAGGTAACGCGACGGATATCGATATTCAGTTCGTTGCCCCAATAGACGTGATTGTCGATCATCGCCGAGAGCAGGTTATGCGCCGAGGTGATCGCATGAAAATCGCCGGTGAAGTGGAGATTGATATCCTCCATCGGTACGACCTGAGCATACCCGCCGCCGGCAGCCCCGCCCTTGACGCCGAAACAGGGCCCAAGCGACGGCTCGCGCACGCAGATGACGGCCTTTTTGCCGATCCGGTTCAACCCGTCGCCAAGCCCCACCGTCGTCGTCGTTTTCCCCTCGCCTGCCGGCGTCGGGTTGATCGCAGTGACGAGGATCAGTTTGCCGTCCTTCTTGCCGTCGAGCGAGGCGATGAAATCGGCACTGATCTTCGCCTTGTCATGACCGTAAGGAATAAGATCGCCGGACGAAATCCCGAGCTTTTCGCCGACCGTCAGGATGGGCTGCTTTTGCGCCGCTCTGGCAATTTCGATATCCGACTTCACATCTGCCATGTGGCTTCCCTTCGACGATCGCTCTGTGCCGCCATGCTTAGCGAAGCGCATCCGCGCTGTGAATAGCAGGCATCCCGCGTCCACCGCCGATCCAAAGAAAAAGGGCAGCGCGATCACTCGCACCGCCCTCGACTGGAGCTTTTGAAAAACCGGCTGTTAGAACCGCTGGGTCAGGGAGATTTTGAACGAACGGCCCGGCTCGGAATAGAAATCTGGACGCGAAGCCGTTCCGCTATCCGGATTAAGATCACGCACTCCCAAAGCGTTCCAATATTTCTTGTCGAAGATATTGTAGACGCCGGCCTGAATGCGAAGCCCCTTTACCTGCTCAGGCTCCCACCAGCCAGTCAGGTTGGCGATACCATAGCCAGGTGCATCATAAGTGGTTGCGTCATTATCGTCGCGCATATGTGCAGAGAAGATACCAGTGAGATCGGTACCCCAGGTTCCTTGCGTGTAACCGACGCCCAGGATTGCTTTGAACGGTGCAACTGTTCGGATCAATTCGTCGGTCTTCATGTCCTTGCCGTAGGAATAGGCGAGAGAACCGTTCAGATTGAAGCCGTTGGCGAAATCCTTACGGGCGCGAAGTTCGACACCAGAGATCTGAACCCTGTCGAGATTGCGATAAGTGAAGAGGTTGCCATCCCCGAAAGGAGGGAATGGATTGGGAAACAGCGGCGTAGTTGTCTCGTACTCGTCAATAAAGTTCTTGTATCTGTTGTGGAAAAGCGTGAGCTTCGCAGTGAGATCAGCCGTCGTGTAGGTAGCACCGACTTCAAATCCGTTGGACGTCTCGGGCTTCAGGTCAGGATTGCCGACGGAAGCGTAACCGAAGGACGGGTTGCTGAAGTTGAGATACAGTTCGTTGACGGTAGGAGCGCGGAAGCCCATCGACCACTGCGAGAAGAGCTGCACTTCAGGCGTAAGGTCGTAGGTCGCAAGCAATTTGGGAGAAAGACGGACACCGTCCTGGCCCGGAGGCAGACCGAATATGCCACTACCGGCATTCTCGTCGAAGCCTCTGGATCGTTGTGGATCGTAGTCATACCAGTCGAAGCGGACGCCTGGCGTCAGTGCAAAGCCGGTTTCACCGAAACTGATTTCATCTTCGAGATAGAGACCGATCTTTCGGCTATCCACATCAGGGAAATCGCCTTGCGAAAAGGTTGCTGCACTTGCAGGCGACACGGTCAGGTAGCTGGTGGTGTTCGAGATCGAAGCGAGCCCGCCAAAACGGAGTTCATGATCAAGATGGCCGGTATCGAAATGCGAGATGAACCCACCGGTGATACCGAAAGCGCTTTCTTCCATGTCATTGTCGCGAAGATAGTAGGCACCGCTGTTACGCGTACCTTCTGATCCGGCATTCTTGCTCAATCGCTGCCAATAAAGGGTCAACGCAGCCGCATCGATGAGGCCACCGGCTTCAGGAGCCTGATATTCATAGTCGATTGAAACGCGCTCCCGGCGAGTATCATCGTAACCGTCATAATCGTTTGGATTGAAGTCAGTCGGCAGCGCGGTACCCGCTTGAGACTTAAGTTCAGTATCGGTGCGGAGGTCGAAGCGTTCTGCGGTAACGCCGATGCGATGACCGCCTTCGATATCCTGACGCACTTTGAACAGGAGATTGTTCTGGTCAACATCGGCCGGATTTGCTTCGGTTCGTCCGGTGTCTCCGCGACCAAGGCCGCTTCTGTCGCCTTCATTCTTACGCTCGTTGCCTTTTTTCAAACCACCCTGAAAAAGGATCGAGGTATTTTCAATTTTCTTCGCAACAGCCACCGATCCGCCGATGCTGTTATTTGTGCCGTCGAAGGTAAGTTTGGCAACGCCACCCCAATCTCTGCCTTCTTCGATCAAATCTTCTGGCTCCAGGGTACGCAGCACGAGTGCACCACCAAGGGCGCCGTTACCAATTCGGCTGGAATCCGCTCCGCGAACGACATCGATTGTCGACAACGATGAAAGGTCGAAACTATCATTGCCATCACTAATGCCGGTCGTCGGCGACTGAGATCCGGAACGCGCGTCATTGCTCAGGAATGGGATAGGAATATTATCAACCAGCGTGGTTATGCGAGGTCCGCCAAGACCGCGAATGAACAGGCCACCCGGCATACCTGGACGGCTCTCGACATAGTCGACACCCGGCTCGGTCGTATTACCAAGATCCTGAATGCTGTTGATTTCTTTTTTTGCGATATCGTCGGCCGTCGTAGTGCTCGCCAAAGGCGTGGCAGTAGCAGGATCATCCGCCTTCACGCGCTTCCCCTTCAGCGTGATAGGCCTCAATGTCGTCCCGTCCTGCGCAGCACTCGCCGCCTCCTGGGCGGATGCGTCGGCAGCGAATGAAAGCAGCGCAAGTGCGGTGCAGGTGGTGAGGATCGATTGAAGACGCCGGTTGGCCATAACTGTCCCTTCACATGGCCGAACGTCATCCTCCTCGCGCAAAAGCACGATGGCGAAAGCGGGCCGATTTAAAATCTGTCAAAAATGTGGCGCGAGCGAAAAACTGCCTTATTCAAGCCATTAGAAAACATGACTCTTGCTGTCAATTATTAAAACATGACGCATTGAATCATGTTTGTGTGATTTGTTCCAAGTGATCAAAATGCAACAAAGCAGCCACCTCCGGTCTTGCCCGACCCACCTCCGGCCTATTATGTGAAGCACCCCTGATTAAGCCGGAGAGCATTGAATGAAATCGCTGGAACTGCTGGTCGAGAAGATCATCCTCTCGAGTCGCTGGCTGCTGGTCGTCTTTTACATGGGCCTTGTTGCCGCACTCGCGGTCTATGCGCTGTCCTTCGCCTTCAAGTTCCTGAAGGTCGCCCAGAATGTTTTCACGCTTGGCGAGGCGGAGATGATCCTGGCCATGCTCGGGCTGATCGACGCGGCCCTTGTCGCAAGCCTCATCGTCATGGTGATGATTTCCGGTTACGAAAATTTCGTCAGTCGTTTTGACGAAACCGAAGCCGACGTCTCTTTTCTCGGCAAGCTCGATGCCGGCAGCCTGAAGATCAAGGTTGCTTCCTCGATCGTTGCGATTTCCTCGATCCACCTGCTGCAGATCTTCCTCAACGCCGCTCAATACACGGATGGGCAGTTGATGTGGTACACGATCATCCACCTCACTTTCGTCGTCTCCGCCGTCATGCTGGGCTGGCTGGAACGCATCATGGCGGCAGCCAAGGCAGACAAGAACGAAGACAAGCAGGAAGCGCATCTGTGATGCGCTTTCCGCGGCTTTCCGCCACGGGAGATAGATGCAGGCAGGGACGGTTCCAGCCGGATAATTGATTCGTAATCCATGTCGCTTATGCGGTGCATAGACTGCACTGGAGAACGACATGACGGTAGGCCGCGAGAATTTGCTTTCGATAAACGGACTGCGACTGAAGCAGGGAGAAAGAATACTTCTCGTCGAGGATTCCGTCGCCCTGTCGGCGCTGCTGACCCAGCGGCTGGAAGAGGAAACCGGCGCAATTGTCACGCGCTGCGGCTCTCTCTCGCAGGCCCGCGAGAAGATTGCCGAGGGCGAATTCCTGCTTGCCCTGACAGGCCTCAATCTTCCCGATGCCCCCGACGGCGAGATCCTCGAACTCCTGCTGGAGAAGGCAATTCCGACGATCGTCTTTACTGCTATGTTCGACGCCAATACACGCGAGCGCTGCACGCGCAAGAAGATCGTCGACTACATCGTCAAGGACGGCGCAAAGACGGTCGACACGGTCGTGCACACAGTCAACCGCATCCTCGCCAACAGCGCCCACAAGATTCTCGTTGTGGACGATGCCCGCACCGCCCGCTCCGAACTCGTCGAAATTCTCGGCCGCCAGAATTTCCATGTTCTGGAAGCGCGTTCAGGCCGGCAGGCGCTTGAAATACTAACTGCCGACGAAACGATCGACCTCGTCATCACCGATCACCACATGGCCGATATGGACGGTTACGAGTTGACGCGCCGCATCCGCCAGACCCGCAATTCCGAGCAGCTGCGCATCATCGGCATTTCCTCTTCCTCGGACCGGCTCCTGTCCGCAAGCTTCCTCAAGGCCGGTGCGTCGGATTTCATCTACCGGCCGTTCGTGCATGAAGAGCTCAAATGCCGCATCGACAACAATGTCGAGACGCTGACGCAGCTCAACCACCTGCGCCGGTTGGCGGAGCAGGATTACCTGACCGGTCTCGCAAACCGGCGGCATTTCTTTTCGACCATGCGGCAGAACGCAAAAGTGGCGAGACAAGGGTCCATCGCCCTCCTCGATATCGATCATTTCAAGACGGTCAACGACACCTATGGCCATGATGCCGGCGATGCCGTCCTGCAGGCAATTTCGGCGGTCATGGCAGATATGTGCGCGCCCGCAAAACACATGCCCGCCCGCATCGGCGGCGAGGAATTCGCCATCCACCTGAACCAGCTGGACGCGTTTCAGGCGCATTCCTTCTGCGAGGAGCTGCGCGGGAGGATCGGAGACCTGGTGATCAAGGCCGGCAATCGATCCATATCGGCGACCATATCGATCGGCGTCGTCGAATTCGAGCCGGGTGAAACATTCGAAAATCAGCTGAACGCCGCCGACCAGCTTCTTTATCTGGCAAAGGCGAAAGGCAGAAACCGGGTCTACTCCACGTTGACCATTCCCGAGGCGATCACCCCGACGGCCTCCGCCGGCGTTTGAGATTGGCAATATTGCCGGATTGTTACTCCGTTCGCGTCGACGGCAAACGCATTTTTCTCAACACACCAGACACATCGATATCAGGCACCGGTTCCGCGTTCGGCACGCGGGATCCGCAGCCTGTTTTCTGCTGCACGGCAAAAAAGCCCATATGGGCTTATCGGGGCATCACTGGCATTTGCTCATAAGTCACTGAAATCAAATAACTTACCTGATCACATGTCATAAAACCTGTTAACTTGCGGTTTTTCTACGACTTTCCGCTGGCTATTCGAGGTAATTAGTATATTTATTAACAATAACATAGTTCCCTTGAACCCGAAAAACTGATGATAACTCACGAACGGCAATCAGTGCTGAGCTGCGAGATATCTGCGGCCCACTCGCAAGAAGGTTTATTCTTGACCTTGCGGCGTGTGACGCATGAATTCAGTTTGCAGCACGTCACGCTGCTGTCAGTGAACAATCCCGACGAGAAGCTTCTGTCGCGAATGATTGTGCAAAGCAGCATTCCGGATGCCTATTTTGCGGAATTCGACCGGAAACACCTGCTCGAAAAATGCGCTATTGCCGACATCATCCTGCAATCGAAACTGCCGTTCTGCTGGTCGATCGGCGATCCTTTGCCATCGCGACCATTCGCGATCGATAGCGGCATCGAAGACATTCAACGGCGCTACGGATTGATTACAAGCGTCGCCATGACGCTGCATTCGCTTGAGGGCGAGCGTTTTATCCTTCGCTTCGACGGCGCCCGCCCCCGCCTTACGCAGGTCGAACTCAACGAGATCGGCATGATCACCCTGCATGCTTTCGACATGTTCGAAAAGATCCGGCGCGACCAACGCAAGACCGCGCCCTCTCCCCTGACGACGAGAGAACTCGAAGTGCTGCGCTGGACGGCGCAGGGCAAGACATCCGCCGAGATCGGGCAGATCCTCACGCTGTCCGATCACACGGTCAACGCCTACATGACCAATGCCATCAAGAAGCTCGATTGCGTCAACCGGACCCAGCTTGTCGCAAAAGCGCTGCGGCTGCGCCTGATCGCATAAGACAAGTCGGCACCGACTGGAGAACACCTCAACTTGGCATCGTGGATAGAGCATTCGCGTAAACCCTATGAAGCGCAGCACCGGCTTGTCGGCTTGAGCGATATGGAAGTGCTGGAACTTGTCGGCTCCTTCCGCCTGTGTGGCTTCTGGCGTTTCAACATCGACAGCGGCCATATTTTTGGCACCGCCGAATACGCCCAGATCTTCGGGATTGATCACTGCGACGGACCGCTCGATCTGGTTCGGCTGAGCGCGGCCATCCATCCGGATGACCTGACGGCAATGATGGAGACATTCGAGCGGGCCAGCGCCGCGCGGCTCACCTTCCACAATCTCTATCGCGTCAGAACCAGCGCTTCGAGCTTCAAGTTCGTTCGCAGCGTCGGAAAGTTCCGCGCAGCCGATACCGGACAGGGCGATGTCATCGGCATGACCTACGAGCTTTTCCCGCAGGCCAGCACGACGATCGGCTTCATTCCCGATGACGAATTGCTGAGGGGCTGATCAGGGCAATTCCGGCAAAAGCGGGAACCGGTTTCGCGTTGCCCCCCCCTGTTAGCGGTCGAGAACCAGCCGGATTTCCACCAGATTGGACCGCACCCGCAGCGTATAGAAGCCCATCACCGCCAGATGCGTCGGCATGATCCAGCCGTCTTCCGCACCGTTCGAGATGATCGCCGGCTGGATGCGCAGCGCGGCCTGCATCTGCTTCAGCATATCAGTCCAAAGCGGCGCAAGATTGCGTTCGCGAATGACCTGCGAGAAATCGGCGCCGGCCCCGGACATGATGGCATAATAACCGTAGATCTGCCCGTAGGCGAACCAGAAACGATCATCCGCCCGGGTATCGAACCAACCACCATTATAGTTTTCCGACCGCTCGCGCAGGATCGCCGACGTGCCGCCGAGATCGTTGGCCACGCGGTCGATGAACTGAACGAGATTGTCGGCGCGGCTGTCGAACGTCGCCGAGCAGTTGGCCAGTTCGGTGTTGAACTTGTTCAGGCTGTTGATGGCGGCCCGGTAATAGCTCGGCGTCGGCGTCTTAGGCCCAAACGGGCTGAGCCCGAAATACCAGGAATATTCGTCGAACTGGAGATTGCTGCGCGCATCCTGCAGGTTGGTATTGACACCCGAGGTACCCCTCATCCGCGCCAGCGTATCGACGAGTTCCACCGAGGTGCGGCGCACCGCCTGGTTCACGCCGCGCTGGAACGATGCCTTGTTGTCGAGGAAAGGCGTGTGGTCCCAGTCCATACCAAAAAGGCCGAGGCGATAGAGAAGCATGGAAGAAATCCATGCATTCTGGTTGACGTTCATGTCGGTGAGATCGGCTGCCGCGTCCGCGATTGCGGAGGTCTGGCACTGCCTGGCTGCTGCTGCCGTTGCCGCCGGGGCCCCGGCTGCCTGTGCCTGGGCTTGCGCCTCGACGCCGGGCACGGGCAATTCCTGCCCCGCCGGCATATTGCGTTCGGTCCAGCGATAGCTGTCGACGAAATTCGGATCGAAGCCACGCCAGACCTGCGTCTGCCAGATGAAATACCCGTAGAGAGAGACCAGCAGGACGAGAAAGACCGCGATCGGCCCCTTTACCCAGAGACGACGTCCCCGGTACCAGCCATGCGCTGCCATGACGGGCCAGATCAACCACGCGATCAATATCCGGATGCCGCGCCCTATGGCAGCAGCCACGTTCTGAAAAAATCCGGTGATCTGGTCGCGCATCTAGTCCTCCTGGAAGCCGATCGGTCACCGCTGACATATGATGTCGACCCGCCCGGTACAACAGTTGCGGCGGAGTGATTTGGAACAATTTCGACAGGGATAACGTCGCATGCCCTATTTGAGGTGCCGGCGCGCAGCATGTCAGGCGTCTTCGAACCGTTTGACGAAAGCGGAATCGGTCCTCTGACGGCTGCGGTCGAGCCGGGCACCCGGCAAAAGTCCGTTCCCGAGACGCCACACCGGCTGCGTCAGATGCGGATAGGCGTCGGGAGAAAGAAAATGCGCCTCCCGCCCCCGCTCGAAAGACAAAAGGACAGAATAGAGATCGAGAAGTTTTTCGATATCGAGGCTGAGCTTCTGCAGCAGAAGGTTGAGGTCTCGCACGCCTCCGTTGAAGGCACGCGCCACCGGATCGATCAGACCGATGATGCTCTCGAATGCAGGCCGGCCGCCTGCCTTGGCAGAATCGCCATCACCGGCCTCAAGCGCATTTGTCGCGTCTTTCGCCTTGCGTCCGGCCATCAAATCAAGCGCGTCTTCAGCCAGTCTCCGCTGGTTCATCACCGCCTGCCGGTGGGCTTCGACCCTCCCTGCCAGCCTGTCTGCCCTGCCCAGAACAATCCGCAACCGGTCCACGCCGCCTGCCCTTGCGGCACGCTGTTCGATCCGCCGCCGCATTCGCTTCTTCGAAAAGAAGCCGAGAAAGAGATCGCTCGTCTGCAGCATTTCCCGTCTGTCGAAAATTGCCCGCTCTTCCTCTACGGCGACGCCGATCGTCGCGACATGCGAAGCAATCTCCCCATAGGCGGATTTCTGCTGAAGCAGAAGCTCCAGACGCCGTGCGCCCAGTGCGCCGAAAGCCTCCTCATCCGGCACCTGGATCGTGCCCGCCGCCCGGGGAATTGTCGCCAGCAAGTTCCTGCCGGCATCGATAACCGCCGTCAGGCGCGTGTCGATGTCGATAATCGTGTCTTCAAAACGAGTGGAAACGCCCGCCTTCACCATCGTCTCTGCCTCCTTACCCGGAAACAGAAATAGGGCCGCTGCGCATTTTGACGACAGCGGCCCTGCAATAATACTTAGGTGATAAAAAGGGTAATGATTAGGTAATGAAAAGGTCTATTTGGAAATAGTGGACAGCTCAGAGACCGAGCTTTGCAATTTCAGCGTCGAGGCGTTCCTTTGCCTTCTTCGGCATCTTGGCGGCCTTGACGGCGTCGATATTGGACGGCGCGTCACCGACGACAACGAGAGCAACCATACCCATGCCGAGATGCGGCGTGCACTTGAAGACATAGGCACCTGCCTGATCGACGGTCACAACCAGATCCTGGCTGATCTTGCCCTTCATTGCGGCGACCCCTTCGGGAATAAGCCCGGGCATGGAAGCGGCGTCATGCCCCTTGTCGACCGAAACGAACTTGATCGTATCGCCGGGTGCAGCTTTCACGGCAGCCGGTTCGAAGACCATTGCCTGACCGTCGGAGCCCTTGTTGAGCATCTTGATCTCGATTTCGGCGGACAGTGCCGGCAAGGCCAGCAGAACCGCGCCAGCGGCGAGCGTGGCGGTCTTCAGTATCGTTCTGATCATTGAATTCTCCTGCAAAGGTCCGCGGCACCACCGCGATGTCTGCGTTTTACCGCTGCAGGACTTTGGCGCTTTGACATTGGTCAATAGAACGACGCCTCCCCTCTTTTTTAGGGGGCGATCACAGCAACGTCAGTCGCAGCGCATCTTTTCTTCCCAATGCCGCCGGCAGAGCGAAACGTATTTCTCATTGCCGCCCACTTCGACTTGCGCGCCTTCTCGGATCACCTCGCCTGCCTCGTCCACCCTGACGACCATGGTCGCCTTGCGGCCGCAGTGGCAGATGGTCCTGACTTCACGCAATTCGTCGGCGATCGCCAGAAGTTCGTGGGAACCGGGAAACAGCTTGCCCTGGAAATCGGTGCGCAGACCATAGGCCATGACGGGGATACCGACCCGGTCGGAGACCCGCGCCAGCTGCCACACCTGCTCGGCCGACAGGAACTGTGCCTCATCGACAAAGACGCAGGCAATCGGCTCCTGCGCATGCATGTCCGCAATCGCGGCGAAAAGATCGTCACCGGGGCTGAAAGGAATGGCTTCGGAGGATAGCCCGATCCGCGACGCGACTTTTCCCTTGCCCGCACGCTCGTCCAGCGCGGCGATGAAGATCACCGTGCGCATGCCGCGTTCGCGGTAGTTGTAAGATGCCTGCAACAGCATCGTCGACTTGCCGGCATTCATCGTCGCGTAATGGAAATAGAGCTTGGCCATGTCTGGCGTTTTCGACCGCTCCGGCGACAAGCGGAAGGGTGAAGACCGGATAACCACAGATATTTGCCGATCTAAAGCGCGGCAATGAGATCAGCCGAGCATACGAATAACGAAATCCGCTCTTTCGGCGACGGGCAGTTTCGGTATGATCACCACTTCGTATCCGAGCGCCGGATAGATCGCGGAAAGCCGCTCATATTCGGCAATCGCATCCTCAAGCGAGTGCACCCGCTCGGGATCGGCCTCATAGATTTCCGGCCAGGGCGGCGTCAGAAAAACCGTCGATTGGTAGGGATGGATCGCGTTGAGCCGCGCAACGTGAGGCTCTCCGGTGGCCTGCTCCAGCGCTACGGCGGCATCGATCAACCCGCGATCGAAAAACGTCCAGCCGGTATTCGCCGTAGCCATCGCCAGGTCGGCAATGGCCATGTCGATCGCTCGTCTCGCAAATGCCGCGAGATCCACCCAGGGAAGCGCCGCGCCGTTGCCTTGCTGTTCTTGCCTGACGATGCGCCTTCCGGGCTCCTCGACGACGGAAAAACCACGAACGCCAAGCTCCGCCAGAAGTGTCGATTTACCGCCTCCGGAACATCCGGAAATCAGTACAAAACGGTTCATGCATATCCTCCGTCCGTTGTCGCGACCAAGATTGCTGGCTAGCATATTTTGGAATGCGGAGAGCCTCGGCGGAAATACCGGAAGGCTCCTCCGGGCAGCTTCGATATCCTCAAGGGAAAAGAAATGCGCTCCTCCAAAATCCTCCACATCGTCACCTGCCATGCGGAAGGCGAGGTCGGCGACGTCATTGTCGGTGGTGTCGCGCCGCCTCCGGGCGAAACCATCTGGGAACAGGCGCGCTTTATCGCAAAGGACCAGACCTTGAGGAATTTCGTCCTCAACGAGCCTAGAGGAGGCGTCTTTCGCCACGTCAATCTTCTGGTTCCTCCCAAGAACCCGAAAGCCCAGATGGGTTGGATCATCATGGAACCGGAAGATACGCCGCCGATGTCCGGCTCGAACTCCATCTGCGTCTCCACGGTCCTGCTCGACAGCGGCATCATCCCGATGACCGAACCGGTGACGAAAATGGTGCTGGAAGCGCCCGCGGGACTGGTCGAGGTCGAAGCCGAATGCAGGAACGGCAAGGCCGAGCGGATCACGGTCACCAACGTCAAGAGCTTCGCCCAGAAACTCGACGCATCCCTCGACGTTCCGGAAATCGGAACCATCACCGTGGATACCGCCTATGGCGGCGACAGCTTTGTCGTCGTCGATCCGGATGAGATCGGCATCGATCTTGCCCCCGAAAATGCCCGCCAGATCGCCGAAACCGGCATCCGGATCACCAATGCTGCAAACCGCCAACTCGGCTTTTCGCATCCCGAAGATACCGGCTGGAACCACATCTCATTCTGCCTTTTTGCCGGCAAGACCTTTCACGAGAATGGCCAGCTCATGGCGAAATCCGTCGTCGCCATCCAACCCGGCAAGATCGACCGCTCGCCGACCGGCACCGCCGTTTCGGCGCGCATGGCGCTTCTTCACGCACGCGGCCAGTTGAAGGAAGGCGATAGCCTGACCGGCATTTCCATCATCGGCACACGATTCGTCGGCAAGATCGTCAGGGAAACGACCATCGCCGGAGAAAAGGCGATCGTGCCCTCGATCACCGGCCGGGCCTGGATCAGCGGAACCTCGCAACTGATGCTCGATCCGTCAGACCCATTTCCTGGCGGCTACAAGCTTTCCGACACCTGGCCAATGCTGAAATAAATCCGCTTTCGTTCAATGAAACGGCCGAACCTCGATCGGCGCCCTGCAGGCAAAGGCGGCCTTGCGGCCCCATGCGAGCGCCTCATCCATATCGGACGCCTCCAGCACCCAGAACCCGCCGACATGCTCGCCTGTCTTCAGATACGGGCCTTCGGTAACGTCGACTGCGCCGCTAGGCCCAGCCTTTAGCGATCTGGCATCAGCGACCGGGTTGAGCCCGCCGACAAAAAGCCGGATGCCCGCAGCGATCATCTCTTCGTTGAGCACGTCGATGTCGCGATGCATCGACTCGTCCTCCATCGCCGCAGGGTCGTAGTCGTCGGGATGATGAACGGCGACAAGGTAACGGGTCATGACTTTCTCCTCCAGCGGGTCGGCACGGCATTCTGCCGCCCTTTCACGCTAAGGACGAGCGGCCGGACCGAAATCCGACACGCTGCATCAAAGTTTACACCGCCCCGGCGATCAGGCAGTTCTGAGCGAACCCTGATGCACGACGATACGGGCATGATAGGGGACGCGGGTATAGAGGTCGAGAATGTCCTGGTTGACGAAGCGCACGCAGCCCGAAGACGTCGCCTTGCCGATCGACTGCCAGTCCGGCGAGCCGTGCAGACGGTAGAGCGTATCCTGACCGTTCTGGAAGATGTAGAGAGCACGCGCACCGAGCGGGTTCTTGATCCCCGGCTCCATGCCACCCGCCTTGACCGAATAGCGCGCCAGCGAAGGCTGGCGGGCGATCATCTCGTCCGGCACCTTCCAGCGCGGCCAGGGCTGGCGCCACTGGATCACGCCCTCGCCTTCCCAGGCAAAACCGTCCCGGCCGATACCCACGCCGTAGCGCATCGCCGTACCACCCGGCTCGACGACATAGAGGAACCGGTTCGGCGTATCGACGACGACCGTATTCGGCTTTTCCCCGGTCGGATCGATAACCCGCTGACGGTAATATTTCGGGTCGATCTGCTGGTAGGGAATGGCCGGAATCTGATGCCCGCCATCTTCCAGCGCAGCATAGCGCGCCTGCAATTCAACCTCGCTCGGCGGGCCGACCGGGCGCTGTGCCACGGCAGGCACCACGGAGGGCTGGGAGGTCGTGGAGCAGCCGGCAAGCGCCGCCGTCATGGAGACGGAGCCAAGCACGAAACTCCGCCGCGACAGGGAAAATGAAGTGGGCATAAGGTTATTTCCGGGATTAAGCAGATGACGATCAGCTTCTATCCGCCCTGGCATGAGTTAGATCAAGTCACAACCAGGGCATCAGGCTTAGCAAGCGGCCCATGGTGACAATTTTGCCGATACCGGACTGAATGTCGCAAATGGCCTGTCTCCTGCGGCGTAAACGCACGTGCTTGCTTGCCGCAGGAAGTTATTGATAATGACCGGGAACAAACAAGAACGGGAGCAAATCATGCGCATCCATAAATCGCTGGCCTTTACCGTCGCCTTCTCTGCCTCCGTTGCCGGTTTCGCCGCCAGTGCATCCGCTGCAGAACCGGCCGCCTGTGGCACCGTCCGCTTTTCCGATGTCGGTTGGACCGACATCACCGCCACCACGGCAACCGCCTCCGTGCTCCTGAAGGCGCTCGGTTATCAGACGGATATCAAGGTCCTGTCCGTACCGGTCACCTATTCGTCGCTGAAGAACAAGGATATCGACGTCTTCCTCGGCAACTGGATGCCGACGCAGGAAGCCGACGTCCGCCCCTTCCTGACGGAAAAATCGGTCGAATCCTTCGGCCCCAATCTCACCGGCGCGAAATACACGCTCGCCACCAATGCCAAGGGTGCCGAACTCGGCATCAAGGATTTCAAGGACATCGCCGCCCATGCCGATGCGCTTGGAGGCAAGATCTACGGCATCGAACCCGGCAATGACGGCAACCGCCTAATCCTTGGCATGATCGAGAAGGATACGTTCGGCCTGAAGAAGCTTGAAGTGGTGGAATCCTCCGAACAGGGCATGCTCGCCCAGGTCGCCCGCGCCGACAAGGCCGGCGAGCCGGTCGTCTTTCTCGGCTGGGAACCGCATCCGATGAACGCCAACTTCAAGCTGACCTATCTGACGGGCGGCGACGATGTCTTCGGTCCGAATTTCGGCGGTGCGGAAGTCTACACCAATGTCCGCGCCGGCTTTACAGAAGAATGCCCGAATGTCGGCGCCTTCATCAAGAACCTGAAATTCGCGCTGCCGATGGAAAACGAGATCATGGGCGGCATCCTGAATGACGGCGAAGAGCCGGAAACCGCCGCCACCGATTGGCTGAAGGCCAATGGCAGCGCGATCGAGCCATGGCTGGCCGGCGTCACGACCAAGGACGGCAAGCCGGGCCTCGAAGCCGTCAAATCGGAACTCGGCCTCTGATCTCCGATAGCCAAGGGCCGGATTTCCGGCCCTTTCGCCCTGCCCATGCAATATTTTAAGGTGGTACCGGACGTGAACTGGCTACCCGACTGGCTCGTCGATTCGAGTGGAAAACTTCGCCTTGGCAACTGGGCGAAAAACGCCGTCGACTGGCTGACGACCAATGCGAGCTGGTTTTTCGACTGGCTTTCGCACGTCCTGTCGAAGGTGATCGACGCGCTTCTGGCGGTGCTGCAATATCCGCATCCCTTTCTGCTCATCGCGCTTTTTTCGGCACTGGCCTACGGCCTTCGCCGGTCGCTCGGCGTCACGGCCTTCACCTGTCTTGGCCTGTTGCTGATCTACAACCTGGGCTACTGGAAAGAGACGACCGAGACACTTGCGCTCGTGCTCGCCGCAACCATGGTCAGCATGGCAATCGGCATACCGCTCGGCATCTTGGCCGCAAGACGGCAGTGGATCTATGAAGGCATGCGCCCGGTCCTCGACCTGATGCAGACCATCCCGACCTTCGTTTACCTGATCCCGGCGCTCATCCTGTTCGGGCTCGGCATGGTGCCCGGCCTGATCGCCACCGTGATCTTCGCCATCCCGGCTCCAATCCGCCTGACGCGTCTCGGCATCATTTCCACCCCGAGCGCCCTCACCGAAGCGGCCGTCGCGTTCGGCGCCACGCCCGCCCAGGTGCTGCGCAAGGTGGAACTTCCCTACGCGATGCCGCAGATCATGGCCGGCCTCACCCAGACCATCATGCTGTCGCTGTCCATGGTCGTCATCTCCGCGCTTGTCGGCGCAAACGGGCTCGGCGTGCCTGTCGTGCGGGCGCTCAACACCGTCAACATCGCCCGGGGCTTCGAAGCGGGACTATGCATCGTCATCCTCGCCATCATCCTCGATCGCCTGTTCAAGAGCGGCAACGGAGATGCGACATGACCAGCGCTTCGACCAGGGACTGCGTGACATTCAGCAATGTCGATATCGTTTTCGGCAACGAGCCGAACGCCGCATTGCCGCTGCTCGACAGCGGCAAGACCCGCGACGAAATCAGCGCAAAGACCGGCATCGTCGTCGGCGTTTCGAATGCCTCGCTGTCGATCCGCGAAGGTGAAATTCTCGTCCTGATGGGACTGTCCGGCTCGGGGAAATCGACGCTTCTGCGCGCCGTCAATGGTCTCGCTCCGGTCGTGCGGGGAAGCGTCAGCGTCGCCACGCCCGCTGGCCCCGTCGATCCCTACAGGACCAATGCAAAGACGCTGCGCGAACTGCGCATGCACACAGTCTCCATGGTCTTCCAGCAGTTCGGCCTGCTTCCCTGGCGCTCGGTTGCCGAAAATGTCGGCTTCGGCCTCGAACTGGCAGGTGTCCCGGATGCGGAGCGCAGGCGGCGCATCGGCGAACAGCTCGAACTCGTCGGCCTCAGCCAATGGGCGGATCGCCGTGTCGGCGAGCTTTCGGGCGGCATGCAGCAACGCGTCGGTCTGGCCCGGGCATTTGCCACCGGCGCGTCCATCCTGTTGATGGACGAACCCTTCTCCGCGCTGGATCCGCTCATCCGCACCAAGCTGCAGGATGAGTTGCTGGAATTCCAGCGCCGCCTGAAAAGGACCATCCTCTTTGTCAGCCACGATCTCGATGAAGCGTTCCGCATCGGCAATCGCATTGCCATCATGGAAGGCGGACAGATCATCCAGTGCGGCACACCGCAGGAAATCGTCCGTGATCCGGCAGATGATTACGTCGCCGAGTTCGTCCGGCACATGAACCCAATCAGCATGCTGACGGCAAGCGACGTCATGACGAAAGGCGTTTCTGCCGCCTCAAGCGGCATCCCCATCCTGGCTTCCGCATCACCGGATACACCTCTGGTTGATATCATGGATGGCCTGGCGCGTCAGAACGGCGCGATCGCCATTGTCGACAACGGCAGCGTTGTCGGCTCGATTACGGCTAACGATGTGGTGACGGGCCTTACACGCCACAGGCTGCGCGGCAATCGCTGAATTTCAGCCTTTAACCTCTGGTAGATGGTGCGCAAACTTGACGCGGCAGGGTCTCTTTTGCAGCGCGGAATTAAATGATATAAAAATAAAGCAAAATCGAAAAACAACCAGAGAGTGACGAATGGCCGAGCAGGCCCAGTTATTGCGCCCTACAGACGACGAAGCACGCGAGCTTGCGCGCTCACTTGTACGTGGTGCACGCTACATGTCACTCGCGGTCCTCGATCCGGCAACAGGTTTTCCCGCTGTCAGCAGGGCTTTGACGGCGATCGATCTCGATGGCGTTCCCGTCGTGCTCGTCTCGGCGCTTTCAGGCCACACGAAAGGTCTGAAGGATGATTCCCGTTGTTCCCTCCTTGCCGGTGAACCGGGAAAGGGTGATCCGCTTGCGCATGCCCGCATCACCGTTTTCTGTGAAGCAGAACTTGTCTCAAGAGATAGCGCAGCCCATCAGAGGATTCGCGCCCGTTTTTTGAGACGGCATGCCAAGGCACAGCTCTATGTCGATTTTCCTGATTTCAGATTTTACCGCCTTGTTCCCGTTCAGGCTTCACTGAACGGAGGCTTCGGGCGCGCCTATGCGCTGACCGGCCAGGAGCTTGTTTTTCCGCTCGCCGAGGACGAATCATCCTGGTCGGATTTACAGAATGAACTGGCCGAAAAGGCGTCGGACGCCGCAAGATTTGCGCAACGCCTCGGGCTGGAAGACAAAAATTGGAGATTTGGATTGGTTGACCCCTCAGGGATCGACCTAATTTCAGGTGATGTACTCGTCCGGCACGAGTTTCAGCACAGACTAGACTTGCCGGAAGACGTCATACATTATATCTGCAAATAAACTAAAATGTAGCGCGAACTACCCGAAATTTAGGGGATGTACAAATTCTGCATGTGCCGCCTAACATTACCGGATAACAATATCCGGTGAATTGCGCGGCCACTTTGGAGACGAGGTGAAGAGAACTAATGGACAAGGTTGCACTTTCTGAACATTCGAACGCGGCAGCGGGACTGCTGTCGGCAATGGCCAACCCCAAGCGGCTGATGATTCTCTGCTGCCTGGTCAAGGGAGAGGTCGCAGTGGGTGCACTGGCGACACGCGTCGGCTTGAGCCAGTCGGCCTTGTCCCAGCATCTTTCCAAGCTTCGCGCCCAAAAGCTCGTCAAGACCCGGCGTGACGCACAGACGATCTACTATTCCAGCTCGTCGGAATCGGTGCTGAAAATCCTCGATAGCCTCGAGGACATCTACATCGCCGCTGAGCGGAAGACATCCGCAGCCGCCTGATCTTTTTGGATCGGTCTAAAAGATGCCCGGGTACCCCCCGGGCTCTTTTACGTTCTTAAACCGACTTCCAAGCGCTTCTCGGACGAGATCGACAGCGCATTTTCACAACTCTCGACGCTTTTTTTGCGGTCTGACAAGGCGGCTCATTGTGTCAGTGCATCGGCCTGCACATGCTGACAATCCGGCTTGTGGTTGTGCCCGGATGGAACGTTGAAATATCCCCACCGAAATGTCGCAGTTTCTGTTATCTTCTTGCGCGTCGGCTCCAAGATTTCTACAAAAATTACCGCCTGCTTCGCGAGCTAAACGTAGCCGCTCGCAGGCCGATGTTTTGCGCAGCCTTATCTGCACGACAATTCCGATCGTACAGCTGGGCGCGCCAGGCGTCATGACCGGTGGACCGGGAGGCCTGCCAATGAATTCCGCCGATGCCCCAAGGAGACAGACATGACATTGAAAACAATCACGGCAGCACTGGCTGCCACGCTGGCATTCGCGCCGCTTGCTCATGCCGACATCACTATCGGCCTCATCGCGCCGCTGACCGGCCCGGTCGCAGCCTATGGCGATCAGGTCAAGAACGGCGCCCAGACGGCCGTTGACGACATCAACAAGGCAGGCGGCATTCTCGGCGAAAAGGTCGTGCTGAAACTGGCGGACGACGCCGGTGAACCGAAACAGGGCGTTTCCGCCGCCAACCAGATCGTCGGCGAAGGTATCCATTTCGTCGTCGGACCGGTCACCTCGGGCGTTTCCATTCCCGTGTCCGACGTCCTGTCCGAAAACGGCATCCTGATGGTCACTCCGACGGCAACTGCGCCTGACCTGACCATGCGCGACCTGACCAACGTCCTGCGCACCTGCGGCCGCGACGACCAGCAGGCCGAAGTCGCCGCGAAATACGTTCTTGAAAAGCTCAAGGATAAGCGCGTCGCCATCATCAACGACAAGGGTGCCTACGGCAAAGGCCTCGCGGATGCCTTCAAGGCCACGCTGAACGCCGGCGGCGTCACCGAAGTCGTCAACGACGCCATAACTCCCGGCGACAAGGATTTCGGCGCGCTCACGGCTCGCCTCAAGTCGGAAAAGGTCGACGTGATCTATTTCGGCGGCTACCACCCGGAAGGCGGCTTGATGGCTCGCCAGCTGCGTGATCTCGCGCTCAACGCCCAGATCATCGGTGGCGACGGCCTGTCGAACTCCGAGTACTGGACGATCGGCAGTGAAGCCGCCGCCGGCACGCTCTTCACCAACGCATCCGACGCGCTGAAGAGCCCGGATTCGAAGGCTGCAGCAGATTCGCTCGCTGCCAAGAACATCCCGGCCGAAGCCTTCACGCTCAACGCCTATGCTGCAGTGCAGGTCATCAAGGCCGGTATCGAGAAGGCAAAGACTGCCGAAGACGCCGAAGCCGTAACCGCAGCGCTGAAGGACGGCACCGCCATCCCGACCGCCATCGGCCAGCTGACCTACGGCGAAACCGGCGACCTCACCTCGCAGAGCTTCTCGCTCTACAAGTGGGAAGGCGGCAAGATCGTCGCTGCCGAGTAATCACGCACAAGACATCCATGCAGCGGGCGCCTTCGGGCGCCCGTTTTTTATTTGCCGGCAGCTACCCAAAGGCTTCGCCATAAGCAGGTGGGATGCCGAAGACAACCACGCCGGATCCGTCCTCGATGTCACTCAACGGGCACGACCAACCCGCGCTTCAACGTTTTCAACACGACGCTGGTGGTGAACTTGCGAATATTCGGATTGAGCTCCATCATCCGGTCCGCCAGCACATCGAAATGCTCCACCGACTGCGCCAGGATCACCAGCGTATAATCCCCTCGTCCTGACGTGCTCCAGGCCTCCTGCACTTCCGGCGTCTCCGCCACCCATCGCAGGAAAGGCGGCAAAAGCTCCGGCCGGTCGCGTTCCAGTTCCACCTCGACCAGCATCGACACCGCACCGCCCACCTTCTTCGGATCGACAACCGAAACATCGCGCAGGATCACCTTGTCCTCGCGCAGCTTCTGCAGACGCCTCTGCGCCGAAGACCGGGACAGTCCTGCCCGCTCTGCCAGCTCGTTCAGCGTAATGGTCGCGTCCTGCTGCATCAGCTTGAGGATGTCGCGATCCGCCTTGGTCAGCGCCATGGGTGAATTTCCCATCTGAATTGGATAATCGGGAGATATTTCCGCATCGTCCGATATCTTCAGGAATAACTCCAGCTTTTCCTTGTCATCCTGTTGAAATGACTCAGGCGCCGACACATCCCTCAGCCGACGGCATTCTTGCCGCCTCCCGCGCCATCGATCCGGTTTTCACCGGTACCCCGCTGATCGAACAGCAGACTGCCAATACCGAACTCGGCCTGCGGCTTTTCGCCAAGGTTGAGACGCTCAACCCGATCCGCTCCTTCAAGGGCCGCGGCACCGATTGGTGGATGCGAAACGATCCGCCGGGCGACCACCCGGTCGTTTCCGCCTCGGCCGGCAATTTCGGCCAGAGCCTTGCCTATGCCGGCCGCGCCCGCGGGCGGAAAGTGGTCATATTCTCCGCTACCACCGCCAATCCCGGCAAGGTGGAAGCCATGCGCCGCCTCGGCGCGGATGTGCGGCTGGAGGGTGACGATTTCGACGACGCCAAGGCAGCCGCCCGCGCCTATGCCGACGTGAACGACTGCCCCTTCGTCGAAGACGGTGCACTGCGCACCATTGCCGAAGGCGCCGGCACGATCGCCCTCGAAATCACCGAGCGTCTATCCGCAGACGGCATATCGCTCGACGCCATCATCGTGCCGCTCGGCAACGGTGCGCTGCTCACCGGCATCGGCACCTGGATCAGGGCGAAAGCGCCGGACTGCAGGATCATCGGCATCGTGGCCGCCAATGCGCCGGCAATGAAACAATCGTGGGAAACCGGCACACTCTTTTCGACCGATACAGCCGAGACCGCCGCCGATGGCATCGCCGTACGCGAATGCGTACCCTATGCACTCGATTGCATGAAGACCACTGTCGACGAAGTCTGGGCGGTAAGCGAGGGAGCGATCCGACAGGCGCGGGAGTTCTGCCTCAGCCATTACGGGCTTGTCGTCGAAGAAGCAGGCGTTGCCGGTCTCGCCGGCCTCATCGAAAACGGCAGCGGCCTCAAGGGAAAAACCGTCGCCACGATCCTTTGCGGCGGCAATGTCAGGGCAAATCCGGGATAAAAGCCGGTATTCCCGTTCGCCCCTCCCCGTTTTCACATTGACGGGCTAAGTAGGGGGAATCGAAAAATGCCAGGAGCACCCCATGACCACTCGCCTCGAAACCCTCATCGATCAGGGCACCGGCCGCGAGCCCGCGGATATCGTGCTGAAAGGCGGCAAATTCTTCGATCTCGTCACCGGCGAACTGATCGCCTCCGACATCGCCATTTGTGGCGACCGTATTGTCGGAACCTACGGAGACTATACCGGCAAGACCGAGATCGACATTTCCGGAAAGATCGTTGTCCCCGGCTTCATCGACACCCATCTCCACATCGAATCCTCTCTCGTCACGCCGCATGAATTCGACCGCTGCGTCCTGCCCTATGGCGTGACAACGGTCATCTGCGATCCGCACGAGATCGCCAATGTCATCGGCACCGAGGGCATCCAGTATTTCCTCGACTCGTCGCTTGAGACGATCATGGATATCCGCGTCCAGCTCTCCTCCTGTGTCCCCGCCACGCATCTGGAGACAGCCGGCGCCGATCTGCCGATCGAAAAGCTCCTGCCCTTCCGCGATCACCCGCAGGTCATCGGCCTTGCCGAGTTCATGAATTTCCCTGGCGTCATTCACAAGGACCCTATCTGCCTCGCCAAACTCGATGCCTTCTACGGCGACCATATCGACGGCCACGCGCCACTGCTGCGCGGAAATGACCTGAACGGCTATCTCGCCGCCGGCATCCGCACCGAGCACGAGTCGACGACCGCCGAAGAAGCACTCGAAAAGATCCGCAAGGGCATGCATGTCCTCGTCCGCGAAGGCTCGGTCTCGAAGGATCTCGAAGCGCTGATGCCGATCATCACCGAGCGTCTGTCGCCCTACCTGGCGCTCTGCACCGACGACCGCAATCCGCTCGACATCGCCGAACAGGGCCATCTCGACTACATGATCCGCACCGCGATCAAGGCCGGCGTAGAACCGCTCGCCATCTACCGCGCCGCCTCGATTTCCGCTGCAAAAGCGTTCGGCCTGCGCGACCGCGGCCTCGTCGCACCCGGCTGGCGCGCCGATCTGGTGGTCATCGACAGCCTCGAAAACTGCAAGGCCGAAATGGTCTTCTCAGCAGGTCGAAAAGTCACCGACGACCTCTTCGCCACCCGCAAGCCCGTCGCCCCCGTCGGCCTCGACAGCGTCAAGGCACGTCCGGTCCAGGCCATGCAGTTCGGTGTTCCCTATTCCGAAGCCGAAACGCCGGTCATCGGCGTCATGCCGGGAAAAATCATCACCGAACACCGCCGTTACCGCCTGCCCGCCGCCGGCAACCAGGCCGGTGTCGATCTCGACCGCGACATCATCAAGGTCGCCGTCATCGAGCGACACGGCAAGAACGGCAACCACGCCAACGGCTTCGTCCAAGGGTTCGGGCTGAAGAAGGGCGCCATCGCCTCCACCGTCGGCCATGACAGCCACAATATCTGCGTCGTCGGCATCAGTGAGGAAGACATGGCACTCGCCGCCAATCGCTTGAGCGAAATCAAGGGCGGCTTCGTCGTGGTGGAAGACGGCAAGGTCACCGGCGAGATCGCACTGCCCATCGCCGGCCTGATGAGCCTCGAACCTTATGAATGGGTGCGCGACACGCTGCATGACTTGAGAAAACACGCCTATGCCCTTGGAACGACTCTCGAAGAACCCTTCCTGCAGGTCGCGTTTTTGCCATTGCCGGTGATCCCGCATCTGAAGATTTCGGATAAGGGGATGGTGGATGTGGACAAATTCCAGCTGATTTGACGGCAAGACTGCAAGGCTACGCGAGAGGCCCCTCATCCGCCTGCCGGCACCTTCTCCCCGCGAGCGGGGAGAAGGACACGAGCAAGCACCCTCTCCTTCCATCTCCAACCTCAAGCAGGGCACGTCCCCTCTCCCCGTTTACGGGGAGAGGGTTAGGGTGAGGGGCAGTCACAAACGCCAAGGCCGAATCACGCCCTGAAAAACGCCAGCAGATCCGCATTGATGATATCCGCATGCGTCGTCGCCATGCCATGCGGAAGCCCGTCATAAACCTTCAGCACCCCGTTCTTCAGAAGCTTTGAAGAAAGCGGTGCCGAATCCTCGAACGGCACGATCTGGTCGTCCGTTCCGTGCATCACCAGCACCGGCACGTCGATCGCCTTCAGGTCCTCGGTAAAATCCGTCTCCGAAAACGCCATGATGCAGTCGTAATGGGCTTTCGTTCCGCCCATCATTCCCTGCCGCCACCAGTTACGGATCACGCCTTCGGAAACCTCTGCTCCCGGCCGGTTATAACCATAAAAAGGCCCGGTCGGGATATCGAGGAAGAACTGCGCGCGGTTCGCCGCCTGCGCCTTGCGGAACCCGTCGAACACTTCGAGCGGCAACCCGCCCGGGTTTTTGTCGCTCTTCACCATCACCGGCGGCACCGCCCCGATCAGCACCGCCTTGGCAACCCGCCCCTGCGGTTGGCCGAATTTTGCCACATACCGCGTCACCTCCCCGCCCCCGGTGGAATGACCGATATGGATGGCATTTTTCAGGTCGAGATGCGCCGCCAGCTCCGCCATATCGGCGGCATAGGTATCCATCTCATTGCCGGTCTCGGTCTGGCTGGAACGCCCATGCCCGCGCCGGTCATGGGCGATGACGCGATACCCTTCGTGGAGAAAGAACAGCATCTGCGCATCCCAGTCGTCGGCCGAAAGCGGCCAGCCATGATGAAAAACGATCGACTGGGCATCCTTCGACCCCCAGTCCTTGTAAAAGATCTGCGTGCCGTCCTTGGTGGTGATGAAACCGCTGCTCATGATTTTCCCTCGAGTTGATCTGGCAAAATGCATGCGAAGTCTTGTGGCGCGCACGTGGCAATCCCAGCTCACCAGCGCGGCGCCACGATAGGACGGCCTGTCGCGTTTGGGAACTTGGACAAAGGGCTGAATGCGCCTGCATCCTCACTCGCCATAAACATTAAACCGATCGGTTGACAATCACTCTCGCGAAGTGCACATTCAACCACATGGTTGAATTACGCACACATCAGATCGACACCGTTTTCCATGCACTCAGTGACGCCACCCGTCGTCAGATGCTGCGGGAACTGGCAAACGGCGAGCGAACGGTCGGGCAGTTGGCAGAACCCTATGCCATGTCACTGGCCGCCGCCTCCAAGCATATCAAGGTGCTGGAAAATGCCGGTCTCGTCCGTCGTGAGATTCAGGGGCGCACCCATCTCTGCCGCCTCGATCCCGGCCCACTTGCGACTGCGCATGAATGGATCGCCTTCTACGAACGCTTCTGGACCGGCCGTCTGGACGCCCTCGAACGCCTTCTGAAAGAAGACGATGCCCGCAAGGCCGGCACGAAAAACGGCGAGAAAACTGCGGACACGCGGACGGAAGACAAAGCTTGAATCAAAACTGGGAGAAGACCGATGAACGACATGATATCGTTGAATAAATACGGTGCGGTGACAGCGCCGTTCGAGATCACCATCCAGCGCAAACTGCCCGGCCCCATCGAGCGCATCTGGGACTATCTGACCGACAGCGACCTGCGCCGCCAGTGGCTTGCGTCCGGCGTCATGCAGGAAACGCCGGGAGACACATTCGAACTCGTCTGGCGTAACGACGAACTGACGGGTCAACCGGAGGAACGCCCGGAAGGTTTTCCGCAGGAGCAGCGGATGACAAGCGAGATCGTCGCATTCGAGGCACCGCACCGTCTGGTCTTCACCTGGCCGCCGAGTGGAGAGGTGTCGATCGAACTGAAACCCATCGGCTCGGACGTGCTGCTGACCCTTGTCCATAGCCACATTTCCGACCGCCGTAACATGACCATGGTCGGCGCTGGCTGGCATATGCATCTCGATATCCTTGCCGCCAAGGCAGCCGGCCACAAGCCGGAACCCTTCTGGCAGGGCTGGTTGCGACTGAGGGAGGAATACGAACGGCTGATCCCCGAATAACCACGTAAATCCAGAACAATAAGCCCCGAAGCCCTGCTTCGGGGCTTTTCTTTACCCCAAAAAGCACTGGGGTCTTGAAGATGTCATCTGCGTCAGGCAATAGGCCCCCTTACATTTTAGAACAACAGTAAGAAGGCCGACCGACAGAAATGCTGCAGACACCCTACTATCTCATCGACAAATCGAAGCTGCTCCAGAACATGGAAAAGATCGCTATTGTCCGCGAGAAGTCGGGCGCCAAGGCATTGCTGGCGCTGAAATGCTTCGCCACCTGGTCCGTCTTCGATTTCATGCGCGACTACATGGACGGCACGACCTCCTCGTCGCTCAATGAAGTCCGCCTCGGCCACGAGCGTTTCGGCAAGGAAACCCACGCCTATTCCGTCGCTTATGCCGATTACGAAATCGACGAGGTCGTGTCGCACGCCGACAAGATCATCTTCAACTCGATCGGCCAGTTGCAGCGGTTCGAAGGCCAGTCCTCGGGCATCACCCGCGGCCTGCGCCTCAACCCCGGCGTCTCCTCGTCGAGCTTCGATCTCGCCGACCCGGCCCGCCCCTTCTCGCGCCTAGGCGAATGGGATCTGAAGCAGGTCGAGCCGGTCATGGACATGATCACCGGCTTCATGATCCATAACAATTGCGAAAACAGGGATTTTGCCCTGTTCGACCGCATGCTCGGCGATATCGAAGAGAAATTTGCGCCACTGCTGAAAAAGGCCGAATGGGTCTCGCTCGGCGGCGGCATCCATTTCACCGGCGATGATTACCCGGTCGACCAGTTTGCCGAACGCCTCAAGCGTTTCTCCGGCGAATATGGCGTGCAGGTCTATCTGGAGCCGGGAGAGGCCTCGATCACCAGATCGACGACGCTGGAAACCACCGTCCTCGACACCCTTTACAACGGCAAGAACCTTGTCGTGGTGGATAGTTCCATCGAAGCGCACATGTTGGATCTCCTGATCTATCGTGAGAATGCCAAGGTTCACCCCAACCAGGGACCCCATCGTGCGATGGTCTGCGGCAAGTCATGCCTTGCCGGGGATATCTTCGGGGAATTCGATTTCCCGCAGGAAGTAAAGGTCGGCGACCGCATCTCGTTCCAGGATGCTGCCGGCTACACGATGGTCAAGAAAAACTGGTTTAACGGCGTGAAAATGCCGGCAATCGCCATCCGGGAACTGGATGGCAGCCTCAGGACGGTCCGTGAGTTTGACTACACGGACTACGAACAGAGCCTTTCCTGATCAGACAGGGCCAAAGGCCCACAGGAAAGACTTCTCTGACGATTGGACGCAAGGAGTGGTCCCCAGAATGAAAAAGAACGTGCTCATCATCGGCGCCGGCGGCGTCGCACAGGTCGTTGCCCACAAATGTGCGCAGAATAACGATGTCCTTGGTGACATCCACATCGCTTCGCGCACAGCGTCGAAATGCGACGCCATCATCGCATCGGTCCACGAGAAGAAGGCGATGAAGCAGGAAGGCGTGCTCGAAGGTCATGCGCTCGATGCGCTCGACATCGAAGCCACCAAGGCCCTGATCGAAAAGACCGGCAGCCAGATCGTCATCAACGTCGGCACCGCCTTCCTGAACATGTCGGTGCTGCGCGCCTGCATGGATACCGGCGTCGCCTATATCGATACCGCCATCCACGAAGAGCCGAACAAGATCTGCGAGACCCCGCCGTGGTACGGTAACTACGAGTGGAAGCGCGCCGCCGAATGCGAGGAAAAGGGCATCACCGCCATCCTCGGCGCCGGCTTCGATCCGGGCGTCGTCAACGCCTATGCGCGTCTGGCCAAGGACGAATATCTCGACACCGTCACCGACGTCGATATCGTCGACATCAATGCCGGCAGCCACGGCAAATATTTCGCCACCAACTTCGACCCGGAAATCAATTTCCGCGAATTCACGGGTGTGGTCTACTCGTGGCAGGGCGGCGAATGGAACGTCAACAAGATGTTCGAAATCGGCAAGGACTACGACCTGCCGGTCGTCGGCACCCGCCGCGCCTATCTCTGCGGCCATGACGAAGTGCATTCGCTGGCCAAGAACATGGACGGCGCCGACGTGCGCTTCTGGATGGGCTTTGGCGATCACTACATCAACGTCTTCACCGTCCTGAAGAACATCGGCCTTCTGTCCGAACAGCCCGTCAAGCTGGCCGACGGTTCCGAAGTCGTGCCGCTCAAGGTCGTAAAAGCCTGCCTGCCCGACCCGTCGTCGCTGGCCCCGGAATACGAAGGCAAGACCTGCATTGGCGACTTCGTAAAGGGCACGAAGGACGGCAAGGAACGCACGGTGTTCATCTACAACGTCGCCGACCACAAGGAAGCCTATAACGAAGTGGGCTCCCAGGGCATTTCCTACACGGCAGGTGTTCCGCCGGTCGCAGCAGCGATGCTCGTCGCCACTGGCGAATGGGACGTCAAGAAGATGGCCAACGTCGAAGAACTTGCCCCGCGCCCGTTCCTCAACGTCCTGAACAAGATCGGCCTGCAGACCTGCATCCGCGACGAACAGGGCGAACGCGAACTGCATTTCGATTGAGATGCGGGCATTGCCTGATGGTTGAAATGACGAAAGGCCCGCGAGCGATCGCGGGCCTTTCTACGTTCTGGGCCTTCGTCCTCGGAAGTCCATTTGAACATGACTATCCGGCCATCAGGCTCTCTTGAGGCATCGCGCCTAATCCAAACTCCCTCATTCCTGCGCTTGTCACAGGAATCCAGCCGCCGTGCGTCCGCACGGCGAAAGGACTCCGGATCACAGCGAATGAAGGTAGTTGGAAATATCCTCCCATTCTGGATTCATCTGCTCGATCAAGTTGAGCTTCCACTTGCGAGGCCACTTCTTCATTGTCTTTTCGCGGGTTATCGCATCGACGAGAAGATCGTATTCTTCGAACCAGACAAGCGTCTTTACGCCGTATTTTGAGGTAAAGCCCGGCGTCAGTTCGTTCTGGTGCTCATAAAGACGGCCGGGCAGATCACGCGTCACCCCTATATACAGAGTGCCGTTTCTTCTGGACGCAAGAATGTACACATAGCCCTTCATGATTGAAGGATCTCGCCATCCACGTTAGCGTTCAAGAGTCTTTCGCGCCGCAGACGCGGCGCTGCTGGATTCCTGTGACAAGCACAGGAATGAGGGAGGTTAAAGCGCCGCTTCACCGCAAATCCGGCTGACAAGCCGGGAGGTTAGGTGACTGCGGTACGCTCTCACCTAACCTGATCTATCCCCCTCACACCCGCGCGCAGAACACGTCCACGGCATCCAGCACCACCACGCCATTCTCCAGCTTCGAGACAAACCCCGGCATGTCCACCGGCATCACGCTGCCGAAACGCGAAGGCAGTGTGAACTTCTGTGGCTCCCGCGTCAGGTTGAAGACGAACAGCAGTTTCTCGCCGCCCTTCTCGCGCACGAAAGCGAGCAGGTCCTGGTTAGTCTCGATGAAGGTCATGTCGCCGTCGACCAGCGCAGGATGCGACTTGCGGAAGGCGAATGTCGCGCGGTAATGGGCAAGAACGGAATCTGCCAACTTTTCCTGCGCGTCGACCGCGCGGGAAGCATGCTCTGTCGGCACAGGCAGCCAGGTCGTCGACCCTTCGGTAAAGCCCGCATGCGGCGCCTTCGCCTCCCACACCATCGGCGTACGGCATCCGTCGCGGCCCTTGAAGGCCGGCCAGAAGCGGATACCGTAAGGATCGCGCAGATCCTCGAAGGAAAGCTCCGCTTCCGTCAGGCCAAGCTCCTCGCCCTGGTAGAGGCAGATCGAGCCGCGCAGGCTCGAAATCAGCGAGGCCGAAAGTTTTGCCACGCGATCCTGCTCCGCCGGGTCCTCGATGAAGCGGGTGCCGTGTCGCACCACGTCATGGTTGGAGAATGCCCAGCAAACCCAGCCATTGACCACCGTGTCGAGCACCGTCTGCATCACCTTGCGGATGTAGCTTGCCGAAAACGCCGGCCCCAGCAGGTCGAACGTGTAGCACATATGCAGCTTGTCATTGCCGGTCGTATAAAGCGCCAACGTATTGAGCGACCGCGGGCCGTCACCCACCTCGCCGACAGAAGCACGGTCGTCATAGCTGTCGAGCAGCGCCCGGAACCGCTTCAGAAAGCCGATATTCTCCGGCTGCGTCTTGTCGTAGAGATGGTTCTGCATCGAGTAAGGATTGGTATCCGTCTCCATGCCGGCTCCATCGGTGTCATAGACCATCGGCGGGTTGTTGCGCAGCTGCTTGTCGTGGAAATAGTAGTTCACCGTATCGAGCCGGAACCCGTCGACGCCGCGCTCCAGCCAGAATTTTACCGTGTCCAGCATCGCATCCTGCACATCCGGATTGTGGAAATTCAGGTCCGGCTGTGAGATGAGGAAATTGTGCATGTAATATTGCTTGCGCACGCCGTCCCATTCCCAGCCCGGCCCGCCGAAGATCGACAGCCAGTTGGTTGGCGCCGTGCCGTCAGGCTTCGGATCTGCCCAGACGAACCAGTCGGCCTTCGGGTTGGTGCGGCTGGTGCGGCTTTCGATGAACCACGGATGCCGGTCGGATGTATGCGAGATAACCTGGTCGATGATGACCTTCAGGCCCAACCGGTGCGCCTCCGCCATCATCTCGTCGAAATCGGCCAGCGTGCCGAACATCGGATCGACATTACAGTAGTCGGAAACGTCATAGCCCATGTCGGCCATTGGCGAGGTGAAGAAGGGCGACAGCCAGATCGCGTCGACGCCGAGCGAGGCGACATGGGCAAGGCGCTGCGTGATACCCTTGATATCCCCCAGTCCGTCACCCGTCGTATCCTGGAAGGATCGCGGATAGATCTGGTAGATCACTGCGCCGCGCCACCAGTCCGCACCCGCGCCAATGGCCTTATTCTGCACGTCCGTCGCCATGCTATCATGCTCCCTTATGCAAATGTTCCAACATCAATATACCGGCCAACCTAGAGCCCCTGCGACAAAAGACAACGCGCAAACCACCCCCAGCACGGACTTGTCAGGCACCGGCTTAAAGCTTATGCGACGACAGGACTTTACCGGAGGGACATAATTTTGGCAGGCAGGCTTCTTTCGATTGGTGAATGCATGGTGGAACTGTCGCAGGCGGGCGAAGGCCTGCTGCGAAAGGGTTTTGCCGGCGATACGTTGAACACGGCCTGGTATGCCCGCGCCTGTTTCCCCTCCGACTGGTCGATCGATTATTTCACCGCCGTCGGCGACGATCCGATGTCCGGTGAAATGCTGGCGATGATGGAAGGTGCCGGCATCGGCACCAGCCAGATCCTGCGCATTGCGGGCAAGACGCCCGGCCTCTACCTGATCACCCTGAAGGATGGCGAGCGCACCTTCAGCTACTGGCGCGATACGGCTGCAGCAAAAAAGCTCGCAGACGATGCCGACCATCTGCGCGCCGCGATCGAGAGTGCGCAGATCATCTATTTCTCCGGCATCACGCTCGGCATCCTGGCGCCGGAAGCTGTCGATACGCTGCTGGCTGAAGCCCGCCGCGCCAGGGCATCGGGCAAGACGGTCGTCTTCGATCCGAACATTCGCCCGCGCCTGTGGCACAACAAGAACTACATGCTGAAGACGATCGAGGACGGCGCCCGCGCCTCCACCCTCGTGCTTCCGAGCTTCGATGACGAAGCCGTTCATTTCGGCGACAAGGACGTGGCCGCGACGATCGCCCGCTACAAGGGTCTGGGCGTAGAGAACATCGTGGTGAAGGATGGTCCCGGCGGCGTCACGCTCGCATTCGGCGACACGCCCATCACCCATGTCCCTTCCGTGAAAGTGGAAAAAGTCGTCGACACGACCAGCGCCGGCGACAGTTTTAACGGCGGCTTCCTGTCCCGCCTCGTTCAGGGCGCAACGCCTGCCGAGGCAGCCGCCCACGGTGCCGCCGTCGCCTCCACCGTCATCTGCCACCACGGCGCACTGATCAGCCCCGATCTGCTGCCGAAGTAACAAAGACGAGACGACGCGAAGAGACGGTCAGAATCCGATCGTCTCTTCGAACTCGTCCCAGGACTGATAGAGCGCATAACGCCCGATGCCGGGGATTGGGATATGCCCGTAATAGGGCGAAAGCTGCAGCTCTGAAAACATTTCGCTGCGCTTGGCGACCGCGCCGACATAGATCGCCGAGGCAAGCCCCGTGCGGTTGGCGCCGTGCTCGCAATGGATCAGGATCGGCTTTTCTGCTGTCCGCATGATCTCGGCCAGCCGCGCGCTTTCCTCGACGGGTACGAACTTCGATGAGCTCAACGGAAAGTCGATCAGCGTCACGCCGTTTTCCTCGGCCGACGCCTTTTCCTCCGTATACCAGTCGCCGCGGCGCTCATTGCGCAGGTTGATAATGGTCTTGATCCCGTATCGGCCGGCCGCGTTGTCGATCTGCGCATCACCCGGCTGGGCCGAGCGGTAAAGCTCGCCCGCAATCACCTCATGGAAATTGCCGGTCATCTGATTGACACCCATGTAGATGCCAACGGCAGCGATCGGCGCGATAAGAGCAGCGGCGGCAATCTTGATCGAACGCAGGGTCACGGAGGAATACTCACAACATCAACTGGCTATCAGATAAGCCTTGGTGTGCCGCGCTGCAAATCCGAAATGAAAGCCGGCATCTTTTCTCCTGAGGGATAGACCGGCGCAGAGCCTGCCAAACCCTCCACAGCATGCTTCATTCGCTTGTCATGAAATTTGCCGATAGAGGACTGGAAAATGCTTCCGAAGGCTTGAGTCGCCAAAGGACGCGAACCGGATCGGCAATGAGGCTTTGGTCCACATGACCAGAATTACCATCGTGACAGATGCCTGGTACCCGCAGGTGAATGGTGTTGTCCGCTCGATCGAGAACACCAACCGCGAACTGACCCGCATGGGCGTCGAGGTTGTCATGGTCACGCCGAAGGATTTCACCAACATCCCCTGCCCGACCTATCCCGAGATAAGGCTTTCGGTCACCACTTTTGCGCATGTCGCCGGCGCGATCGAAAAGACCCTGCCGACCGCCGTCCATATCGCCACCGAAGGACCGCTCGGCCTGATGGCCCGTCGCTGGTGCCTGAAGAACGGCATGCCCTTTTCGACCAGCTATCACACCCGGTTTCCGGAATATGTCGCGGCACGCTTTCCGGTACCGATCCGCTGGATGCAGGCCTTCGTCCGCTGGTTCCACAACGCCGGCAATGGCTGCATGGTCGCAACTGCAAGTCTGGAGCGCGAACTATCGAAGATCGGCATCCGCAATCTCCTGCGCTGGAGCCGCGGCATAGACCAGACCACCTTCCACCCGATGCATCTCGAGGAGCGTCCCTTTGACCTGCCCCGCCCGATCTTCATGACGGTCGGCCGCGTTGCGGTGGAAAAGAACCTTCCAGCCTTCCTCGATCTCGACCTGCCCGGCTCGAAGATCGTGGTCGGTGATGGCCCGGCTCTGGCGGACCTGAAGAAACGGTATCCAAAGGTCCTCTTCACCGGCATGAAGACAGGCGAAGATCTTGCCCGTGCCTATGCCCAGGCGGATGTCTTCGTTTTCCCGTCAAAGACCGACACGTTCGGCAACACCATTCTCGAAGCGCTGGCAAGCGGCGTGCCCGTCGCCGCCTATCCGGTCATGGGACCGGTGGATATCATCGAGGAAGGGTCAGGCGCCGGTGCGCTGGACGACGATCTGCGGGCTGCGTGCCTGAGGGCGCTCGGCTGTCGGCGCGAGGACGCAAGCCGGCTTGCGCGCAGCTACACTTGGGAAGCGGCGTCGAAACAGTTTCTCGGCAATGTCCTGAAAGCGCAGTCCGCTCGACAGCCGAACGGCCACGCCCTGCCCGCCGCAGAATGACCTGCGCCCGACGCCAACCAGAGGTTATGGAAACGGGAGTGGTTTAGCCGCCCCGGCCGTCACGCTGACGAAAATAGAAAACGCTGCCGACACCCAGACAGATAGCCGCGACGAGACCCACTACAATCATGATGATCCTCCCGATCATGAAACCGGCGCTGCAAGGCAGATCCGCCGAAGACAGGCTTGCGGGTCCTCCAACCACACAGGCCTGAGTGGCAGTGCATCACGCTTTACTAAATAACGCAAGTTGGCACCAAAACCGGCTGCTGACGCAGAGCATCAGCGGTGACGGAAATGGATGCGAGAGATGTGCGCAGAGAAAGCTCAGCGCTTCTTCCTGCGGTTCTCGAACGGGTTGTCGCTTGCCTTGAAGTGAATGCGGATCGGCACGCCAGGCATCTGGAAATCGTTGCGCAATCCGTTGATCATGTACCGGATATAGCTTTCCGGAATAGCCTCGGGCCGCGTGCAGGACACCATGAATGCCGGCGGGCGCGCCTTCACCTGGGTCATGTATTTCAGCTTCAGGCGACGGCCGGAAACCGCCGGTGGCGGATGCTGGACCTGCGTACCTTCCAGCCACTTGTTGAGCCTGGCCGTCGAGATGCGCTTGTTCCACACCCTGTCGGTCTCGATGATTTCCTGCATCAGCTTGTCGAGCCCATAGCCCGTCTGGCCGGAAATCGGCACGGCGCGCAAGCCGCGTGCCTGCGGCAGAAGCCGCTCGGTCTTTTCGCGCAGCTCGGCCAGAACCGCCTGCGTATCCTCGATCAGGTCCCACTTGTTGAAGGCGAGCACGGCGGCACGGCCTTCGCGCAACACCAGATCGGCAAGCTGCAGGTCCTGCTTTTCGAACGGGATCGTCGCATCGAACACGATGACGACCGTCTCG
This sequence comes from Hyphomicrobiales bacterium, assembly GCA_900466875.1. Lineage (GTDB taxonomy): Bacteria > Pseudomonadota > Alphaproteobacteria > Rhizobiales > Rhizobiaceae > Neorhizobium. The sequence goes on from UBNQ01000021.1 coordinate 139,781, forward strand.
GCAAAACGGATCGACCGAAGACTATCCGCCACCGAAAGCTTTTCCAGCTTCTCGGTCACACGCGCCTTGCGGCGCATGCCGGCCGTGTCGAACATCTTGATCGTGCGGCCACGCCAGTCCCATTCGACCGAAATCGAATCGCGAGTAATGCCGGCTTCCGGTCCGGTGAGAAGTCGGTCTTCGCCAAGAAACCGATTGATCAGCGTCGACTTGCCGGCATTCGGTCGGCCGATAATGGCGACGCGCAATGGCTTGGTCTCGTCATATTCCGCGTCATCGTCAGCCTCGTCACCTAGAAGCGAATCACGAACGTCGACATCGGTTACCGCCTCGTCGTCGTCACCGTCATCCGGAAACGCCCGTTCATTGCCGATCGCCTCGACGATTGCGTCGCGCAGGTCGATCATGCCTTGGCCGTGTTCAGCCGAGATCGGAACCGGCTCGCCGAGGCCCAGCGTGAAGGCGTCGTAAAAACCGCCGTCGGAACCCTTGGCTTCGGATTTGTTGGCGACGAGCACGACCGGCTTGCCGCTGCGGCGCAGAAGCTCGCCAAAGGTCTTGTCGAGCGGCGTCAGGCCGAATTTCGCATCGACGACGAACAGCGTCAGGTCCGCCTCTTCGATCGCCATTTCGGTCTGGGCGCGCATCCGGCCTTCCAGCGTATCGGCGCCGGCCTCTTCCAGACCGGCCGTGTCGATGATGGTGAAGCGCAGGTCCACGAGCTTCGCATCGCCCGGACGACGGTCGCGGGTAACCCCCGGCGTGTCATCGACAAGCGCCAGCTTCTTGCCAACCAGACGGTTGAAAAGCGTGGACTTGCCGACATTCGGACGTCCGACGATGGCGACGGTGAAGCTCATAGTATTTTCCTCAAGCCCTTATCCGGAACTGGAATTAGGGCGCCTTGCCGGTAGCGGCGATATTGTCGAGCATGATTTGGGCGCGGTTGACGACATTGCGCGGTGCGCCCGCATCGTTGACGACCTGCTGGAACCACTGCTTGGCCTGCGGCATGTTTCCGGCCTTGTAGGCGGAAAGGCCGAGCGCTTCGCGGGCGGAATTGGCCAGAACATGGCCCTGCGACGACAGGATTTCCGCTTCCGCCGCAACCTGCTCGTAAGAGCCGGTATCGACGAGAATGAAGGCGGCGCGCATCTTGGCGAGATCGCGAACGGCCTGCGGCGCTGTATTGTCATTTCCGACCTGACGGTAGGCTTCGACGGCGGCAGCCGCATCGCCCTTGGCCTGCTGCACGGAAGCGGCACGCATTTTCGCCAAAATCGGATAGGCGCCAGTGCCGTCCTTCTCGATTGCAGCGAGAGCGGCCAGCGCTTCGTCGTTCTTGCCTTCGGAGGCAAGCGTCAGGGCACCGATGAACCGGTCGCCGGATTGCGAGGACGTGTGGTTGTCCCAGTATTCGAAACCGCGCCAGCCCGCAGTGCCGATGACGATCGCCACGGCAACGCCGATCGCGATCTTGCCATAACGCGACCAGGCGTTCTTGAGCTGATCGGAGCGAAGCTCTTCATTCACTTCACGGAAAAAACTGTCGTCGTTATGCGCCATCGAAGTCTCCGGCCCTCTCGCGGGCCAATCCTGGGTCGGTCATCCGGCCAAGGCTCCGCCATGCGGCAGACAATCGGTCGGAAAAGCGCCTTCTAGCCTATTTTCCCGAGGATGTAAGGCCCCCCACGCAAAACTGACCGGCAACACCCGGATTCGGCACCGGGCCAGCCCGCCGCGGCCATCACCAACCACGTCTTGAAGCTGCAGATAATGAGAGTATGCTCCTCAGGGTGGAATTTCCCGCGACGAGTTGCGTCTCTTCGCATGTGGGGCTCCAGCATCAGCCCCTCACTGTCGCCCCTATCGGGAGACTGCATCTCGCCATTGTGATCGCGCCGCGAGTGGATTGGGAGGTCGGCTCGATGCGAAGACTTCACGCAGCTCTGGCTTTCGCCACGCTGGTTTCGATCCTATGTCCCTTGCAAGCCGACGCCGGAGATTGGCTCGACTGGCAATGGTACGGCATGACCGGCCCCTGCCACGACAGATGCGCAGTCATGGTTTTCGGTGGCAAATTCGTCGAGACGCCCATGGAGGACATTTTTCTTCACGGGAATCTCTCACCTTTCGACTGGGATTTTGGCGATAGTGGCTTTATCGGCCTTTCCACGTCCCGCACGGTCGCAAGCTTGTGGCGGGAACGCTTTGCGATCGAAACAGAGCTGGGCGTCGGCAAGAGATTTGGCAGCATGCACGAATCCGAAGCCTGGGCAGCCTTGTATCTTCGCTATCGCGACTTCCCCTGGAACGACCATCTCTACACGACCGTGGCTGTCTCGACCGGCCTCAACTATGCGAGCGGCATTTCGGACGAGGAAAGGGCCCGCGCGGGAAACGATCGCGGCGACCGGCTCCTGCATTATCTCGCACCGGAAATCACCTTCGCATTGCCGGAAAACAAGTCGAGGGAACTGGTCATCCGTTTTCACCATCGGTCCGGCGCCTATGGCCTGATCAGTGATGCGGATGGCGGCATCCAGTATCTGACAGTCGGCTTTCGCCTGCGTTTCTAGCCGTAAAGACATCGACTGCAGACCAGCAACCACCTCATTGTTCCCAAAATCAAAGCTTCGCCTTAATCGAGGGTCAAGAGCACCGGCTATTGCCCAGCTCGTCGAAAAAGAATCAGGAACTGATAATGCGCTTTGCTTCCTTGGCCACTCTGTTTGCCGCCCTCGCCGTCTCCACCGGTGCGATGGCTGAGGACGTGGCGCAACGGCCAAAGCAGCTGCTGATGATCTCCTTCGATGGCGCGGGCTCGAACGCGCTCTGGCAGCGCAGCCGCGATTTCGCCCGCAACAACAACGCGCATTTCACCTATTTCCTCTCCTGCACACTGGTCATCCCCCGCGCCGACAAGGCTCGTTACCAGGGCCCCGACAAAAGGGCCGGCCGTTCCAATATCGGTTTCGCGCAGGATGGGCCCGAGGCGAAGGAACGTCTCGGCCATATCTGGCAGGCACATCAGGAAGGCCACGACATATCGAGCCATACCTGCGGCCATTTCGACGGCAAGGACTGGTCGGAGGCTGAGTGGCAGAAGGAGATGACGAGCTTTCACGACGTGATGACCGACGCCTGGAAGTCAATCGGCGCGTCCACCGACGAACCGCAGGGCTGGCGCGACTTCATCGACAACGACATTCGCGGATTCCGCGCCCCCTATTTCTCCACCAGCGCCGGCATGACCGAGGCAGAGAAAAAGGCCGGCTTCCTGTATGACGCGAGCCTCGTCACCAAGGATCCGCTGATGCCGGAGACCAAGGGCGGGCTTATCCGCTTCGGCCTGCCGCTGATCCCCGAAGGCCCGCAGCAGCGGCCGATCATTGCCATGGACTATAACCTCTTCATCCGCCATTCCGGCGGCATCGACAATCCCAGCCGCTCGGCCGAATTCGAGGAGCGTGCCTATTCCGCCTTCCGCGCCGCCTTCGACAGGCAATATGACGGCGACCGCATCCCCATGCAGATCGGCCTGCATTTCGTCGAAATGAATGCCGGCGCCTATTGGCGGGCCATGGAACGCCTCGCCTCGGAAGTCTGCACCAAGTCCGACGTCGCCTGCGTCAGCTATACCGAGGCGATCCGCATGCTCGACGAACGCCGATCTTCCGCCGCAAGCGGCACAAGCTCAGCCGGATAGCTTTTACGAAAGGCACCACCGGAAACAGCCGCTCACGCGATATTCATCTCTTTCCGTCACCATCGCCGTTTCATGCGGCTTCCTACCTTCCCCGCTCACGATATGACAATTCAATGACACGATCGATCACCTCACGCCTTTTCAAATTCCTTCCCTGGCTGGCGCTAGCTGCCATCGTCTTTGCGACGGTATCGCCGATCCGGCTGCGACCGCAGGATTTTGCCTCGGTGGATGTCGATCGCGCCGGTGCCTTCGCTGTCATGGCGCTGCTTTTCGTGCTCGCCTATCCGCGGCAATGGCTGCTCTGCGCCCTCCTGCTGATGCTCGGCGCCGGCGGCATCGAACTGTTGCAGTTCCTCTCGCCCAGCCGCCATGCCCATCTCGACGATGCCGCGGTCAAGGCGGCGGGTGCTGCAATCGGCTGCCTAGTCGGATTGATGGCGAACCGCACGATCAGCCGGTTTCGCCAGCCCGCGACGGCCTGACGGCACGAGCATAAGACATTTCAACCAATTTCATCTTTTTCATCCCCGCCTCATCCCCGCACCAAAAAACCGGCGCATAATCGGCTCGTCATCGGATGGGAACCGGGTTCGCGAACCGGCCTCCTCAGCAGGTTCGAAGAGCTTGGTTTCGGTGATGGTCGCAGCCGATGCGGCAGGAGGAACTGACAAGTCCTCTTTTCCTGCATCGGAAGCGGTCGGGGCAGGCAAAAACCTGACCTACCCACTGCAATCGAATACCCGCCTGCCCTTTCCCTCCGGGAAGATCGTAACGCCCGACCTTGGATCATCGGGCCGAAGCGCTTTCCCAAACGCAAAACCGCGCCGGATAGACATATCCGGCGCGGCCAAAAATGCTTGCGATTTTCTGTTCCGGATCAGGTCGGCTTGTTCGCCGCCATCTCCCCGCCTTCAGCTTCCCGCTGAAGATAATTCTGATCGATCGTCGGCAACGGCTCATCGTAGATCACCGCCTCGAAAGCCTTGAGACGCTTGTAGATCGACAGCAGCTCGACGATCGTCGTCCATGAGTTGATGAGATACTGGAAAGACCCGCGGACCTGATCGAAAACATTACCGACCTGGGTAAACACGCCGAGCGTTATCTTTCCGGCGGCAATGGAAGGGATGAGGACGATCAAGCTGTAGAGATTGTCCGCCTGTAGATAAAAAATACGAGCGATATTGAAATACAGATAGTGGAAATAGAGACGGAAATAATTCTTCCGGACATTTCCGAACAGCTCCTGAACGGTCGCGGGTTGCGCGCGGTCCTCGTGGTCTTCGCCATAGACAAGTTCCTTGCGAAACGCAGCCTCGACCCGCTGATTGCGGAATTCGAGTCCCGGCAACTTGATGCCGATGAGCGCCAGGATGCCGGTACCGAATACGGACCAGACGATTGCCGCCCAGACCAGTGCGTGTGGGATTTCGCCGACAATGGGCAACTCGGTGATCGTCTGCGAAAACGTAAACAACACAGGCATGAAGGCGATCAGCGTCATCACGGCACGCACCAGGCCGACACCAAGGCTTTCGACGGTGGAGGAAAACCGCATCGTGTCTTCCTGAACGCGCTGGGAGGCACCTTCGATATGGCGCAGCCTCGACCAGTTGGCCATGTAGAACTCGTTCATCGCCGTACGCCAGCGGAAAATATAGTGGCTGACGAAGAAGAGGTTGAGGACACTGACGGTAATCGCCACGAAGGCGATACCTGTGATTCCGAGCAGGCCGGAATAAAGCTGTTGCGCCGTTACCGGCGCAGTCTTGGCCAGCGCCTGCTGGATTAGATCGTAGTATGGCCCATACCAGGCATTGAACGCGACGTTGACCTGAACGGAAAAATAGGTGGCGAATATGATCAGCGACGTTCCAAGAACCGACCACATTTGCCAACGATGTGGAGCGAGCACGAACCAGAAGGCTGCAAATATCGCGGTTGCAGCCAGATAATAGGCGTAAAACCACAGATATGAAGGGCTCCAGAACAGCGACATCCCGATCTCTGCCGCTTCTCCCGCAGGAGCTGGGTCGATCCCGATTATCGATCCAAGCTGGCTTCCGCCTGAGTACCAGGACGCAATCACCAAAGCGCACCATAAAAGCGCGGAGGGAAAAAACAGTTTCGGTTTGGGAAAGAAGGAATGGAACACGGAGCGGGTGCTTTCCTGAGTTCTGAGCTGCGGGTCATTTATTAGCGGCGGAAACTATGGCAATCATGCGCAGGCGGCAATGGCCGCGCCGCTTTGTTACGCATTTGTAACCACGTTCTTCCCGTTAGCGCACACGTCTGGCGACGAGCGCCGCCAGCACCACGCAGACAACGAGCACACCCGTCGCAATCAGCGTCGGCAGCGCGAAGCTGCCGCTCTTTTGAGCTGCCCAGCCGGCCACAAGCGGGCCGAGGATCTGGCCGACGCCGAAGGCGGCCGTCATCGAGGCCAGTGCCCGGCGCGGGCTTTCCGGCACCAGCTTGCCGCCGAGCTGCAGCCCGTAGGCGGTGATCACCATGAAGGTCGCGCCGAGCAGCAGGCCGCCGAACAGCGCCCCCGCTGTCGACGGAAGGAGTACCGAACACAGAACGCCCACCGCAAGCACAGCCATCGCCGCCGTGTAGGATCTGGCAAGTCCGATGCGGATGGCCAGCGGATGCCAGGCCAGAAGCGAGACGGCGGCCGCACAGCCGGTGATGAACCACGCGAGGAATTCGATGATCGGTCCCGCATCGCCCTGCCTTGCGATCGTCACCAGAAAGGTCGCGGTGATGACGTAGCCGAAGCCGAACAGACCGTAGGACGTGGTCAGCAGAACGAGCGGCAGTTTCCATGTGAGCGGCGGCTCTACCCGTCGTTCCGTTACGCCATGCGGCCGCGGCAACATCCAATGAACGAGAAACACGGCAATGAAAGCGATTGCCGCGCCAGCCAGCCAGTTGATTCGCCAACCATGCGCCGCATCCCCCGCCGACATGTTGACGCCCAGCGCCAGCGCCGAAGACAGCGCGATCCCCGCCCCCACCCCGCCAAAATGCAGAAAATTGACCACATGTCCCTGCTTTCCGCCCTGTCGCGCATAGGGAAGCACGATCGAGGAAATCAGGATCATCGCCAGCGCGCTCGCCAGTCCCGCGAGGAACCGGATGACGACAAAAGCCGGGACCGATGTGGTCAAGGCCATCGCCGCCAGCAGGATTGCAGTGGCCATCAGCGCGGCAAGCCCGATGGTCCTTTCCCGGCCCGCCGCCCAGCCCTGCCCCGCAAGGATGGCGCCTGCCAGATATCCGGCGAAATTGCCGGCGGCAATGTAACCGGCATCCGCCGACGAGATCGGGATTCCGCCGATCATGCCCGGCAGGACGGGTGTGTAGAAGAAGCGGCCAAAACCCATGGCGGCCGCCATGGCGATCGCGCCGGAAAGGCCGACAAGGCGAAGGTTCAAGCGAGGGGTCATATCCATGCCTGCTTATGGCAGCGCCCGATGCACCGCACAAATCAGCATTTTTCATCACTCCGGGAATAATTTGAATGGTCCGGCTGAAGAAAGCAGCCGCAGTAACGAATTGGTGCACTGCAGGGAGTCATTTGTCTTGTTGTTGACACGAATGACCGCCATTGTCTGTCTTGTGCCAAATCAACAGACGGGAGGCGCAAAATGGATCGTGACCTGACCGTATCGGAAGTCCTGGTGGACCCGCTGATCGCGCAGCTGCGCAAGGCGGACCTGATCGGAAATGCCGCATTCGCACAGCTGATGGAAAGTGCTGCCCGCGTTCATTCGCGCCGCGCGATCGACAATCTCGGCGAAGAGCGCGCAACAGCCTTTTATTGCGCCATCGAGGCGTCCAATCGCGCGGAAGCCTGCCTCCGCTGAGAAGTTTCCGGTCGCCGCTCCTGCCGCGACCGGCCATTCCAAGACCACGGAATAATTCTTAATTCGCCAGCGTCAGAATCAGTGGCCCATTTTTGGTCGCGACGATCGTGTGCTCGTATTGCACCGTCGGGGCGTTCGGATCGCTGTAGAGCGTCCACGGATCGTCATTGTCGCCGTCTTCCGCCCATGTTCCGCCGAGCGACAGGAACGGCTCGACGGTAAACACCAGCCCATCCTCCATGATCCGGCGTTCGCTCTTTTCCGGCCAGGTCGGGATTTCCTTCGGCTCGTCATGCAGGGTCAGGCCGATGCCGTGGCTGGAAAGATTGGTAATCAGCGTATAGCGGTTCTTCTTCGCAAAGGCACCGATTGAATTGCCAATCCCGGCGATCGGAGCCCCGGCCTTTACCTGCTGCAACCCGGTCCACAAGGCCCGCTTGCCGTCACGGCAGAGCTTTTCGATTTCCCGACGCACCGGCGGCACCGCATAGGACGCGCCGCAATCGCCGAAGAACCCGTCCTTCACGGCAGACACGTCGATATTGACGAGATCGCCCGCCTTGATTACCCGGCCGCCCGGGATGCCGTGCGCGACCTCCTCGTTGACGCTGATGCAGGTTGCGCCAGGAAACTGGTAGCAGGTTTCCGGCGCGGATTGCGCGCCGTTGTCTTCCAGGATCTTGCGGCCGATATCGTCCAGCTCCTTGGTGGTGATCCCCGGCTCGAGCGACTTCGCCATCGTTTCCATCGCCTGGGCGCAGAGCCGGCCGATCGCTTTCAGCTTGTCGAGTTCGTCTTCACTGGAGATTACCATTTCGGGTCGTTTCCTCTTTATGTCTTTTTAGTTCGCCTGCGATGTGGCGCGCTCGGCCGATCCGGTCAATTCCTTTCTGACGATCGGCGCCACCTTCGTGCCGTAAAGCTCGATACCGTGCATGATCTGGTCATGCGGCATAAGGCCTATCGCCATCTGCAGCAGGAACCGATCCATCTTGAACACCTTATGGGCCGCAATGATCTTTTCAGCCACCAGTTCCGGCTCTCCGACAAAGAGGTTTCCAAGCGGCGAACGGGCCTGATCGAAATGTGCCCGGCTTGTCGGTCCCCAGCCCCTTTCGCGGCCGATCCGGTTCATCACCTCGGATTGCGGGCCATAGAACTGGTCTGCAGCAGCCTCCGTGGTGTCGGCGATGAAGCCATGCACATTGATGCTGGTCTTCAGTTTTCCGGCACCGTGTCCCGCCTTTGCCCCGGCTTCGCGATAGAGGTCGGCAAACGGATTGAAGCGCGGATATTCGCCGCCGATGATGGCAATCGCCAGCGGCAGCCCAAGCGTTCCGGCGCGCACGACCGATTGCGGCGTGCCGCCGACCGCGATCCAGACCGGCAACTGTTCCTGCAGCGGCCGCGGATAAACGCCGTGGCCGTTGATCGGTGCCCGCATCTGCGCCTTCCCATGCTCAGGCCATGTGACGACTTCCTGATCCCGAAGCGCAAGCAGCAGGTCCAGTTTTTCGGAAAACAGCGCGTCGTAGTCTCCCAGATCGTAACCGAACAGCGGGAACGATTCGATGAACGAACCGCGCCCGGCCATGATCTCGGCGCGACCACCGGAAATCAGGTCGACGGTCGAAAATTGCTGAAAGACCCGCACCGGATCGTCGGAGCTCAACACCGAGACGGTGCTGGTCAGCCGGATGTTTTTCGTCAATGCGGCAGCCGCCGCCAGCACCGTCGAGGGCGAGGAAATCACATAGTCGGGGCGATGGTGTTCACCAAGCCCGAATACGTCGAGCCCCACCTGATCCGCGAGCGCGATCTCTTCGAGAAGGTTTTTCAGCCGCCTTGCGCCCTCTTCTCCCTTGTGGAGAGCAGCCGCGTCCATATCGCCGAATGTATGAAGCCCGAGTTCCATGAGAAATCCTGTCATGCACGCAAACGCGTGGCGTGGAATGGTTCCAGGCTTCAGATAGAGACCGCGAGCCCCGAGCGCAAACCGCAAAAGATTGAACGAAACGTTCGATAAGTTCGATAACTGGCTTCTTCCCGACAAGTAAATCTTAGCATTCTCACTCTAGTTTCCGGCCAGATCCGGGAGAATGCCCATGGAAGAACTGGCTCGGAAAGACGACCAGCAGTCGAACCTTCTTGCCATGCAGATGGAGGCGCTTTACCGGGGCGCGCCGGCCTCGGCGATGAGCATTTTCGGTGGCGTGCTGACGATTCTCACCTATTGGTCACCGTCGCTGGCACCCATGCTCACCGGCTGGTTTGCATGCATCTGCGTGATCGCCATCACCCATCTTTCCAGCGCCGCGATGCGCCCGGAATTCACGATACAGCAGCGCTGGAAGCTCGACTGGTCTCCTGCCGCCTGGTCCCGGCTTATCCGGATCGTCTATTTTTCCTCCGGCACCTGCTGGGGACTGGGGGGATCCTGGCTGCTGCTTCAGGGCGACGACCACCAGACGCTGGTCATGTGCTGCATCGCCATGGGCGCCGTCACGGTAACCTATCCGGCAGTCGTCTACCGACCAGTCTTCAACCTCTTTCAGGTGCCGATATTCCTTGCCTTTTCAACCGCCTTTGCGATCAGCGATATCGAATACAGCAATCTCCTTGCGGTCGCTTCGGCCACCTTGTGCGTGGCGCTGGCAATCATCGCCCGCAGCATGGGCGAACAGTTGAGCATGGCATTCCGCCTGCTCGACACGAACCGCCAGTTGACCGAACAGCTGGCGGCGCGCGGGTCCGTCCTCGAAGAGGAAAACCGCGAACTCACGGCCCAGACCCTGACCGATCCGCTGACCGGGCTCGCCAATCGGCGACAACTGATCGAGTTTCTTCGCCGTGTGCCGGATCGCTGCGCCGTGCTGGTCGTCGATATCGACCACTTCAAGTCCTATAACGACACTCACGGTCATGGCGAAGGCGACGTCTGCCTCATCCTCGTTGCCGAAGCGCTTCGCCACAGCATCCGATCCTCGACCGATCTCGTGGCACGCCACGGTGGCGAGGAATTCGTCGTTGTCCTGACCGAAATCGATCGGGACCGGGCGCTGGAGGTCGCAGAAACGATCCGCACCAATATCCAGGTCCTCGCCGCGGCTCACCCCCAGAAAATTCGCCGCCTCGTCACCGCCAGCATAGGCCTCGCCTATCGCGACGAGGAGCGGCAGAAAAGCAGTTCCGACCTGCTCATCGAGGCCGACAGCGCGCTTTATGCGGCCAAGAACGGCGGGCGCAACCGGGTCGAGACCCTGTCCGACATCCATCCGGCCGCCGCCGAATAGGCACCACCGCCACGGCTCTCCAATAAGCAGGCCTGTGAGATACGACTGGCAAGGCTGCGGCGACGCGCTACATTGACACTCCGATCAATCGAACCACAGGCCGCGCGCCTGAGGAGAAGCCGGGGCGATCATGAGTTTCTTCGAAAGCCTCCTGGTCCTGATCCTGGTAGCGATCGCGCTTCTGCAGGTGTCGCGGCGGCTGCGTATGCCCTACCCTTCCATGCTGGCGCTGGCGGGTGCCGGCGTGGCGCTCATTCCGGGCACGCCGGTGATCAACATCGATCCGGCAACCGCACTGGCCCTGTTCATCGCTCCGGCGCTTCTCGATGCGGCCTTCGATTTCCCGCTCGGCACCGCGAAACGTTTCTGGCTGCCGCTCGTCGCTTTCGCCATCGGCGGCGTCATCGTCACGGCGGCAAGCGTCGCCTGGGTCGGCTGGACGTTTGCCGGCCTGCCGATCGCAGCCGCCGTGGTGCTCGGCGCGATCGTCGCCCCGCCGGATGCGGCAGCGGCAACCGCGATGCTGTCGACCATGTCCATCCCGCGCGAAACCGACACGATCCTGCGCGGCGAGAGCCTGTTCAACGATGCGGCCGCTTTGCTCATCTTCGATGCCGCACTCGCAGTCCAATCGGCCGGGCACCTCAATACCGAAGTCGGCCTGCATCTGGCGCTCGCGGTTCCAGGCGGCATCATCTTCGGCATTCTCGCCGCCCGCCTGATCCGTCGCCTCACCCTGTCGGTCAGCGGCACGCTGGGCGGCAATGTCCTGCAATTTGCCCAGACCTTCCTTCTCTGGATCATCGCGACGCGGCTGCACCTCTCCGCCGTGCTGGCCGTCGTCTGCTGCGGCATGACGCTGGCGCAGATGTCGGAAGCGCGCTCATCCGCCCGCATGCGGGTGCAATCTTATGCCGTGTGGAGCGCCGCCGTCTTCGTGCTGAACGTCATGGCCTTCCTGCTGATGGGCATGCAGGCCCGCGCCATCCTGTCCGACATGGAGCCCGGCCATCTGGGCGAAGCGATCACCTTTTCCGGCCTGGTCGTGGCCACCGTGATCGTTGCCAGGCTTGTCGTCTGCATCGGCTTCAACCGCATTCATGCCTATTACGCACACCGGGCAGGTCTCCCCGAACCGGCGACGATGAAACAGGCGGTGCTGGCCGGCTGGTGCGGCATGCGTGGCCTCGTCACGCTCGCCACCTCCTTTGCCCTGCCGGCCGATTTCCCCCAACGCGATATCGTCGTGCTGGCCGCTTTCGCCGTCGTGCTGGCAACGCTGGTCGCACAGGGGCTGACGCTTGTGCCGCTGATCAACTGGCTCGGCCTCGACCGCACGGCGGAAGGCATGCGTGAACAGACCAAGCTGCGCGCCCATATCGCCCGCGCCGGTTTCATGAAGCTCGAAAACGCCGCCGGCCCGGAGGCCGAGATGCTGCGCAACAATTTCAAGCTGGAAAAACACGGCAGCCTGCACGAGGAAGGCGCGACCGCGCTCGCAACCTACCGCCGGCTTGCGCTCGACGCGATCAATGCCCAACGCGAAGCCCTCGAACAGCTGCGAGAAGACAACAAGCTCACCGTCGACGAATACAATCTGTTTCTGGAAGAGATCGACTGGCGCGAGCTTTCCGTGCTGCCGGAAGAGGAGCGCCGGATCGAGGAAATTTGACGTGGTCCGGCAAGCTGAATCAGTTCATCAGCCTGCCGGAACAATCCGTTGAAAAGACTCCCGGAAATCAGAACGTCTTTGCCACCTCGGCCATCTGGTCGGCGACTGTTCCCCAGCCCTCTTCAAAACCCATTTCTTCGTGCGCCTTCATATCTTCCTCCGTCCAGTGGACTGCCGTCGCCGTGTAGCGCGCACGACCGTTCCCCAGATCCTCGAATTCGAGAATGCCGGTCATGAACGGCTTTTCCGATGGCACCCAGCCTGCGGAATAGGCGTCGGTAAAGACCAGCTTGCGGTTCGGAATGATCTCCAGATAGACGCCGTGATTGGGGGCCTTCTCGCCGTTCGGGCCTTCCATCAGCACAAAACTCTCGCCGCCGGGGCGAAGGTCGGAGCGCGCCTCGGTCACCTTCCACGGCAGCGGGCAGAACCACTCGCCGAACCGCTCCGGCGTCGTCCACACCTTGAACAGCTTTTCGGCGGGCACGTCGAATTCGCGAGTAAACTGCAGTTGGTAGGTAGCGGCCATGACCCATGTCTCCCTTCGGGTTCCCATCATCGCATCGGATGTTGAACCTAGGACGAAAGACAAGGCAGGAAACCGACAGGGCCAACAATTTTTATCGCCGGCCTAAACTGGTCACAAATATTGCGGCTCAGCGAACTCAAAGGCCTGCTTTGGCCGGAATCGGCAATCCAAACTCCCTCATTCCTGTGCCTGTCACAGGAATCCAGTAGCCCAAGTCCTTGGGCGGAAAGAGCCTTTTCACGGCGCAGACGCGCCGTGGCTGGATTCCTGTGACAAGCACAGGAATGAGGGATGGATAGACATTCGCCACTAGAAACAGCTTTTTCAGCAAACTGGGTCGGCGATTTGATCGCCGGCCCTTCGCTCTCACCGCAGATAATGGATATGCGGCCGCGCATGATGCGGTGAGGTTTCAACGCGCGCGTCGACCGAAAACACATCACGCAACAGATCCTGCGTCAGGATTTCTTCCGGCGTACCGGACGCCACGATCTTTCCGCGCTGCATGACGATCAGCCGGTCGCAGAACATCGCCGCATGATTGAGGTCATGCAGCGCGATGATGCTGGTCACCGGCAGGCTGGAGACCAGACGCATCAGGCTGATCTGGTGCTGGATGTCGAGATGGTTGGTCGGTTCGTCGAGGATCAGTTCCTTCGGCGACTGCGCCAGCGCCCGGGCTATGTGTGCGCGCTGCTTCTCGCCGCCGGAAAGGCTCTGCCAGCGATCGTCGCGTTTTTCGCTCATGCCGGCGCGATCGAGCGCTTCCGATACCGCATCGTCATCCGCCTTCGACCAGCCGGAAAACATCGAGCGATGCGGAAACCGCCCGAGCTTGACCACGTCGATGACCTTGAGGTTGGAATTGGTCGCCGCATGCTGCTCGACGAAGGCGACGCGCTGTGCCATCGCCCGACGGCCGATGCTTTTGATGTCCCGCCCTTCAAGCGTGACGCTGCCCGAATGCGGCTTCTTCAGTCCGGCGAGCAGCCGCAGCAGCGAAGTCTTCCCCGATCCGTTCGGCCCCAAGAGTCCAAGCATCTGTCCGGGTTTTGCCGCGAAGGACACGTCGTCGAGAATGGTCTTTCGGCCGATCTTCCACGTGAGATTGTCGGTCCTGATGCTCATGACACCCTCTGGAAACGATAGAGGATAACGGCAAAGAACGGTACGCCGACGAGTGCCGTGACGACGCCGATCGGCAAGACCTGCTGCGGGATCAACGCCCGCGAGGCGATATCCGCCAGCACCATGAAGATTGCCCCGACAATGGCGCAGGCCGGCAGCAGCCGGATATGCAACGGCCCGACGACGAACCGCGCCGCATGCGGCACGACAAGCCCGACAAACCCGATCGTGCCGACCATCGAGACGATCGTCGCCGTCATCATCGCCGTCAGCGCAAAAAGAATGATCCGCGCCCAGCCGACATTGACGCCAAGCGAGGCGGCCGCCTCGTCCCCGAAGGCAAAGGCGTCGAGCACCCGCGCATAACACAGGCAGACAACTAGGCAGACACCGACGACGACCGAGACCAGCATGAATTCCGGCCAGCGCACGCCCCCGAAGCTGCCGAGCAGCCAGAACATCACATCCCGCGCCTGCTGCGCGTTGCCGGATGTGGTGACGATATAGGAGGTGGCGGCATTGAAAAGCTGCGAGGCTGCGACACCGGCAAGGATGGTGCGATCCGCTCCGCCCCGCGTGCCGTTCGACAGCAACGCCACGAAAAAGAAGGCCGCGAAAGCGCCTGCAAAGGCACCGGCCGAAAGAGACACGGCACCGGAGCCGAGCCCGAGGATGACGATCGCCACGGCACCGCTGGAGGCACCCGCCGAAATGCCGAGCACATAGGGTTCGGCCAGCGGATTGCGCAGCAGCGACTGCATGATTGCGCCGGACAGCGCCAGTCCCGCACCGCAGAAGGCCGCGACCAGCGCCCGGCTGAGACGGTAATCCCAGATCACCGTCTCGTGGATGCGGTTGAGTTCGATCGCAGTCCAGCCCAGCCGGTTGGTGATCGCGGCATAGGTCGTCGACAGCGGGATCGGCAGGTCACCGATCCCGACGCTGACGCCCACGACAAATGCGATGGCGGCCAGAGATACCAGCAGGAGCACTGAGAGAACAGCGACCTGCTGTATTTGACTGCGCGTCTGGCTCACTTCAGAAGACCGAGTGCCTTGAGCTGCTCGGCCACCTGTTCTGCACCATAGATGGTGCGGACGGTCGGGTTCATCGCCTGGCCGTCCATGACGACGAGCGCCTTGTTCTTCACTGCCGGGATCTGGCTGACGGCCGGATCCGTGGTCAGGAACTTGATCTTGGCTTCCGGCTTGTCGAGTTCCCAACGGTTACGGTCGAGATTGGCAACAACGATCACGTCGGGATTGGTGGCGATGATGCTTTCCCAGCCGAGCGTTGGCCATTCGGCTTCGGTCTTGATCGCGCTTTCGCCGCCGAGCACGTCGGCGATGAAACCGGAAGCGCCGTTCTGGCCGCCGAGATAGGCATCGGCCGTCGGCGACGGGCTGGAGAACCAGAAGACATAGGAGAGCTTACTTCCGTCCTTGGAGACGCTGGAGCGCAGAGCCGCTTCACGCTTCTTGAAATCCTCGATCAGCGCCTGACCGCGGTCGGAAACGTCGAAGATCTGCGAAAGCTCGGAAATCTCCCTGTAGAGCAAGTCCATGTTCCACAGCTGGTCACGGCTGCCATATTCGTTCTTCACCTTTTCGGTAGAAAGGCAGGTGCTGGGCGAGATGTAGGACGGCACGCCGACCTTGTCGAAATCCTCGCGCTTGGCGACCTTGCTGGTCGGGCCGATCAGGCTCGGCAGGGCGGCGGCGACGAAATCCGGGTTCTGGGCGAGAATGCTCTCGAAGGTCGGGAATTCGACGGTGAGCAGCTTCACCTTGGCATTGGCGGCTTCGAGCTGCGGCAGGACCTTGCTCGGCCAGAAGGCGGTGCCGACCATCTTGTCCTCGAGACCGAGCAGCAGCAGGATTTCCGCGCTGTTCTGGCCAAGTCCGACGGCCCGTTCGGGTGCCTTGGGAAAGGTCACGGACGCGCCGCAATTGTCGATGGTCAGCGGATAGGTGGTGGCGGCCTGAGCCGAGTTTGCCGCGAAGAAACCGAGGGCGGCACACAGGCCGGAAGCGGCCAGAAGAGACTTGAGAGAAGTCACGGGAATTGTCCTGTCTGGAGGGGTACGAGACGCAAGGGCGCTATATCCACCGCAGCGGCGCGAAACAAGAGCATTCCGCTCATCTTTTGCGCAAATTATAGGCGCGACAGCCCATGATTCAGACAAAATGCCGCATGAGGGGCTTGCCGCTAAATCATCTTTCACTTAATCAGCACCTCGGGAGGATTGACAAATAGCAATTCGAGTGGCCGATGCCTTCCAAAAACAAAGATATTTCCACGATCTCCAGCGGCCTCAGCCTGAGCCGCCGTCAGCTTCTCGGTTCCGCAGCCGGCAGCGCGGCCGCAGTCAGCGTGACATCGCTCCCCGCCTGGGCGCAGGCTCCTGCAGACAAGACGGTTGATGTCCTCCTGATCGGCGGCGGCATCATGAGCGCAACGCTCGGCGTGCTGCTCTCCGAACTGGAACCGACATGGTCGATCGAAATGATCGAACGTCTCGATGACGTGGCGATGGAAAGCTCCAACGGCTGGAACAATGCCGGTACCGGTCACTCCGCTCTCGCAGAACTGAACTACACGCCGGAAGACAGCAACGGCAACGTGCAGATCGCCCGCGCCGTCGGCATCAACGAGCAGTTCCAGATCACCCGCCAGTTCCTCGCCCACCAGATCGACGCAGGCGTCCTGAAGGACCCGCGCTCCTTCATCAACTCCACCCCGCACATGAGCTTCGTCTGGGGTGACAAGAACATCGAATTCCTCACCAAGCGCTTCGAGGCGCTGAAGGCGAGCCCGATGTTTGCCGGCATGGAATTCTCGACCGATCAGGCCGAAATCGCAAAATGGGTTCCGCTGATGATCGAAGGCCGCGATCCGGCCCAGAAGATCGCCGCCACCTGGAGCCCGCTCGGCACCGACGTCAACTTCGGCGAGATCACCACGCAGTATGTCGCCTCGCTGAAGACCCGCGACGCCTTCAAGCTGCACACGAATTGCGAAGTCACCGCCATCGAGAAAAACGAAGACGGCACCTGGACCGTCTCCTTCGACGATACCAAGAGCGGTTCGGCCGGTTCGATCAAGGCAAAGTTCGTCTTCCTCGGTGCCGGCGGCGGCGCTCTGCCGCTGCTGCAGATGTCCGGCATTCCGGAAGGCGACGATTATGCGGGCTTCCCGGTCGGCGGCTCCTTCCTCGTCTGCGACAACCCGGACATCGTCAACCAGCATCTCGCCAAGGCCTATGGCCAGGCGGAAACCGGTGCTCCGCCGATGTCGGTCCCGCATCTCGACACCCGCGTCTTCGACGGCAAGCGTCACATCCTGTTCGGACCGTTCGCCACCTTCTCGACGAAGTTCCTGAAAGACGGTTCGCTCTTCGATCTGCCCTCGACCATCACGCTCGACAACATCTGGCCGATGGCCAAGGTCGGCACAGACGAGTTTGCTCTCGTCCAGTATCTCGCCGGCCAGCTGATGATGTCCGACGAGGACCGCCTTGCGGAACTGAAGCGCTACTTCCCGAATGCCAAGGCGGAAGACTGGCGCTACTGGCAGGCCGGCCAGCGCGTACAGATCATCAAGCGCGATGCAGAAAAGGGCGGCGTACTGAAGCTCGGCACGGAAATCGTTGCCGCCGAAGACAGCACGATCGCAGCCCTGCTCGGCGCGTCCCCGGGCGCTTCGACCGCAGCCCCGATCATGCTCGACGTGCTGAAGAAGGTGTTTGCCGAAAAGCTCAAGACCCAGGAATGGCAGGACAAGCTGCACGCGATCGTTCCGAGTTACGGCAAGAAGCTGAACGAGAACCCGGACATGCTGGCCCGCGAATGGGTCGCGACCGAAGAACGCCTTCAGCTCGCCATCAAGGCTCCGGTGATCGACCCCGCAAGCTACGGCCAACCGGCCGCAACCGCTCCGGCAGGCGAGGTCAAGCGCGTTCCCGACATCGCGCTCTAAGCTTGTTGAAAATACGATACAAAATTACGAACCGGGCGTCCTTGGACGCCCGGTTTTCTTTTTCGGGGATACCGGGCACCAAATTGCAGTCCCGCGACCTAAAGTAACGAAATTGGTACGGTCACCTATATTGCCGTTGCTCGCAACTCTGCTAAATCACTGGGGATTGAAGGGACGAAAATGCCCGGTTTGCTATCGCTCCGACGAGATGCATTGAGACAGCCCGAGACGAACGTGACGAACCTGCCCGATTTAGACCAGATACGCCGCCTTGAGCTGCTTGAAGCCTACGACATTCTGAACACCCCGCCCGAACCGGAATTCGACGACATCGTGCTCGTCGCCGCCGAAGTCTGCGGCACGCCTGTGTCTCTCGTCAGCCTGGTCGAGGCCGACCGGCAGTGGTTCAAGGCAAGCGTCGGCTTCGAGCCCTGCGAAACGCCGATCGAGCAATCCGTCTGTGCCCATTCGCTGACAAGCCCTGACCTTCTGATCATCCCCGACCTGACGCTCGATCCGAGAACCGCGCAGAACACGCTGGTCACCGAGCCGCCGCATATCCGCTTTTATGCCGGCGCTCCCCTGGTCGGCCCGGATGGCGTCGCGATCGGCACGCTCTGCGTCATCGACACCACACCCCGCCCGGAAGGCCTTACGCCGTCGCAGCAGAAGGTTCTCACCGCCCTGTCGCGGCAGGTGATCGCGCTTCTCGAGCACCGGCGCACCTCGCATCGCAAGGACGAGTTGTTCCGCCGCCAGAAGGGCATGTCGGCCAATTTCAGGGCGACCGTCAACAAGACCATCGCTGCCCAGGAAGCCGGGCGCATCGGCACGTTCGAAATCGATATCACGACGAATGTCATTGCCGTGTCGGCGGAATTCTGCCGTATCTTCGATGTGCCGGCGGTGCCGACCTACGACGCGAAAATCTTTCAGGACATGGTCGTTCCGTCGGACAGGGGCATCCACTCGAACGACAGCAACCGCGCCGACGGTTCCGCGCCGATGAATGTCGAATACCGGATTAGAACCGCAACCCACGGCGTGCGGTGGATCAGCCGGCACGCCGTTCTGGAGCATGACGAAAACGGCCGGCCGGTAAAAATGATCGGTACCGTGCAGGACATCACCGAAGCAAAACGGACGGTATTGCGCACCCAGGCCCTGCTCGACCTGGGTGACAGGTTGCGCGATCTCGAGGACATTGCCGACATGGCGCTCGTCGCATCGGACCTGATGGGCAAGGCGTTCGATGCCACCCGCGCCGGTTTCGGCCTTGTCGATCAGGCCGCGGAAACCCTGACGATCCAGTCGGAATGGCATTCGGTCGACGCCGATGCCCTTGCGCTCAAGCACCATTTCCGCAGCTATGGCTCCTATATCGAGGATCTGAAGCGTGGCGAGCCGGTCGTGCTTTCCGACGTTAAGACCGATCCCCGAACTGCCGACACCGCGGATGCGCTTCTGGCGCTCGATATCCGCTCCTTCGTCAACCTGCCGGTTCTCGACCACGGCCGGTTCAATCTTCTTGTCTATGTCCATCACGATCACGTCTATGACTGGACCGACGAGGAAGTGTCCTTCATCCGAAGTTTTGGCGACCGTGTTCAGATGGCCATGGCGAAACTGCAGGCCGAGACCGAGCAGGCGACGCTGAACCGCGAGATCGGCCACCGGCTGAAAAACACCTTTGCCATGATTCAGGCAATCGCCACCCAGACCCTCAGGCCGGTCACCGAGCGCAACCATGTGCAGAACTTTGAAAAGCGCCTTTTCGCGCTTAGCAAGGCGCATGACATCCTCATTCATGACCACGGCGGCGCATCGATCCGCACCATCGTTGAAAGCCTGGACGAGACGCTGGCAATGCCGGGCCGCATCGATCTGGATGGCCCCGATGTCGTGCTCGGGCCCCGCGGCGCACTGTCCATGGGGCTGGTGATGCACGAGCTTGGCACCAACGCGATGAAATACGGCGCGCTTTCGCAGCCGCAGGGTATTATCACCATCCGCTGGGTGATCGACGACGGCGGGCAGGAACCGCAATTGACCTTTTATTGGCAGGAAAGCGGCGGCCCGCTGCCCAAGCCGCCGGAACGCAAGGGTTTCGGCTCGAAACTCATTCAGATGGGATTGATCGGAACAGGCGGCGTTGTCACGAGTTATGAAGCACCCGGCTTTTCCGTTGAAATGTCGGCGTCCCTTCAACAACTCCAGCAGGCACATTGAAGAATGGCACAGTCAACGCCGATCAAAAATCGGATCGTGGTTCTCGTCGTAGAGGATGAACCACTGCAGCGCATGATGGCGGTTGACCTCGTCCTCGATGCCGGCTTCGACGTCGTCGAGGCGTGGAGCGCCGACGAAGCAGTGACTATTCTCGAAAACCGGACCGACATCCGCATCGTCTTTACCGATGTCGACATGCCCGGTTCGATGGACGGGCTCAAACTGGCAGCAGCGATCCGCGACCGCTGGCCGCCGATCGAGGTGATCGTGACCTCCGGCCACGCGCGGATGAGCGATGTCACCCTGCCCGTGGGAAGCGTCTTTTTCCCAAAACCCTACGACACCGAAAAAGTCACGGCACAACTGAACCTGATGGCTGCGACCTGACTTGTGTCCGGTTGCCGGCGGATACTCGGCAACAGAACCGACATACTGCGGATGAAACGACGTCATGTGCGGCAAAACTGCCCTGACTGTAGGCAACGATTTCTTCGTCACCGTGACGCTTCGCCCGCCTGAAGAATGAATGGACCCCATGATCCCGGGGGTGCGTGTCCGATACGATCCGTGGTTGAATGGCGCCATTGCAGGCCCACCCGAATCGTCAATCGAAATCGAGCGCCCCGGCACCATGACCTTTTCAGATCGAGTTTTCCGTCCTTTCGAGACGCTGATCAAGCCGCTGGACATCCCTTACAGGCCCCTTCCCTCAAAAGGCCCGTTCACACTGCTCTGGCATTTCATCCGCATGTTCGGGCCGATCCTCGTTCCGATCGCGATCTTTGCCATGCTGGTGGAGGCGATAAACCTGTTCCTGATCTGGAGCATTGGCAGCATCGTGGACGGCGTCGCCGCCAGGGGCGCGGCAAACTTCGTCAGCGAGGACTGGCCGCTGCTTCTGATCATGGCCGTGCTGCTGTTTCCAACCATCCCGCTTTTCGCCTTCATCGCCAACACGCTCGCGTCGCAGGTCGGGGCAGTCTGTCTTCCCGCGGCGATCCAGTGGCAGGGCCACAAGGCGGTGGAGCGGCAGGACATAGCCTTCTTCCACGATCTGTTTGCCGGGCAGGTCGCCTCGCGCCTGTCGCAGGTCGCGTCCGCCGTTCAGCAGCAGCTCGGCATCGCCTTCCAGACGATACCGCCCTTCGTCATCCAGTTCATCGGCACGCTCGTTCTGCTGGGCACGCTGGGCTGGCAACTGGCGCTGATGGCCGTCATCTGGATGATTGCGATCGCGCTGATCACTCTCAAGGCCGTACCGCATTTTGCCGAGCGTTCGAAACTGACCGCACGCCAGAAAAGTCTCGTCGTCGGCGCCATGACGGACATCTATGCGAATATCCAGATGGTCAAGCATTTTGCCGCCGAAGACAGCGAAGCCGACGCGTTGCGCAAGTTCTTTGGCGAAACCATCGACAGCCAGCAGAAGGAACGGCGCGTTTTTCTCATCACCCGCACGACCATCATTTCCGTCAACGCTCTGTTCTGGATTGCCATGCTGGCGACAGGGTTCTGGAGCATGATGAGCGGCGGCATCACCACCGGCCAGTTCATCGCGGCACTCTATCTCGGCAACCGGCTGCAGGCCAATGCAGGCTCCTTCCTCGACATGTGTCATCAGGTTTTTCAGGCGGTCGGCACGCTGCGCGACGCGATGCCCGTCATGACCACCCCGCCGACCATTATCGACATCCCGGATGCGCCCCGGCTTGCGGTGGAGGACGGCAAGATCCGCTTCGACGAAATCGGTTTTGCCTACCACGACGACAAGCCGGTGATCGATGGACTGGACCTTTCGATCGAAGGCGGCGAGAAGGTCGGCCTTGTCGGCCTGTCCGGCGCGGGAAAGACAACCCTCATCAACCTGCTCCTGCGCTTCTACGATCTCGACAGCGGTTCCATCCGGATCGACGGACAGGATATCAGACGGATCACCCAGTCGAGCCTGCGCGAAAATATCGGCGTCATCTCGCAGGATGTCTCGTTGCTGCACCGCTCTGTCGGCGACAACATCCGCTACGGCCGCCCAGCAGCGACGCAGGATGAAATCGAGCAGGCCACAGCTGCCGCCCATGCGCAGGATTTCATCGCGGCATTGAAGGACAAGCAGGGACGCTCCGGCTACGACGCCTTCGTCGGCGATCGGGGCGTGAAACTGTCGGGCGGCCAGCGGCAGCGTATCGCGATTGCCCGTGTTCTCTTGAAGAACGCCCCGATCCTTGTGCTCGACGAAGCGACCTCAGCGCTCGACAGCGAATCCGAGGCAGCCATCCAGGACAACCTGGCGCAGGTGATGCGGCACAAAACGGTGATCGCCATCGCCCACCGGCTTTCGACGATCGCCAGCATGGACCGCATCATCGTGCTGGACAAGGGCCGGATCGTCGAGACCGGCACGCCGGACGAGCTTCTGGCCCGTGACGGACTTTATGCACGCCTGTGGAGGCGCCAGACCGGCGGTTATATCGGCACGGCCTGAGGCCTCAGCCCCTGCTCGCTCCGAGCCTGTCCAGCTGCAACCGGATATGGGCGCATTCCGCCGGTGAATTGGCAAGCGTGATTGCCCGGTCGAAGGCACTCCGAGCCTCGGCGTTTCGGCCCGCCTGCATCAGCAGCCCGCCCCGCACGCCATGGTAATAGAAATAACCGTCGAGCTTGTCGGACAACGGCTCGATCAGGCAGAGAGCCGCTTCGGCACCTTTCAGTTTCGACAGGGCGACCGCCCGGTTCAGTGTCACGACGGGCGATGGGGCGAGTTTTTCCAGAAGTTCGTAAAGCAGGGTGATCTCGCCCCAGTCGGTGTCGTCGGGACGGCCGGCGCGGGCATGCAGCGCAGAGATTGCCGCCTGCACCTGATAGGGACCGGGCAGCCTGTGGCGGATCGCCTTGTCGAGCATGGCGAGCGCTTCGTCGATCAGCCGGCGATTCCAAAGGCCGCGGTCCTGGTTTTCCAAAAGCACGATCTGCCCCGCCTCGTCGAGCCGCGCCGCGGCACGTGAATGCTGCAGGAGCATCAGCGCAGTCAGCCCCATGATCTCGGGTTCCGCCGGAAAGATCCGCAGCAGCAGCCGCGAAAGCCGGATCGCTTCATCGCAGAAGGCAACGCTGTCCGGATTGGTGATGCCCGCGGAATAGCCTTCATTGAAAACGAGATAGATCATCGCCGCGACCGTCTTCAGCCGCTCGGCGCGCTCGTGCACATCCGGCGTCTCGAAGGCGACGCCCGCCTTCGCCACCCGGCCCTTGGCGCGGGTTATGCGCTGTTCCATGGCGCTGTCGGAGACGAGAAAGGCGCGGGCAATCTGTTGCACGGTCAGCCCCGAGACGATCCTCAGCGCCAGCGCAATCTGCTGCGTGTTCGGCAGGTCCGGATGGCAGCAGATGAACAGAAGCCGCAGGATGTCGTCGCGGTAATGGGCATTGTCCAGCCGGTCGGCGATATCCTCCTCGGCATCGGACAGGTCGGAAAAGGCCGCCTCTTCCGGCAGCGGCTCGTTTTTTGCCCGCTTGCGGATCTGGTCGACACCACTGTTGCGCCCGACAAAGATCAGCCACGCGGCCGGATCGCGCGGTGGCCCCTTGTCGGGCCAGGTGCGGATGGCTCGCAGGCAGGCCTCCTGAAACGCCTCTTCCGCCGTATCGAGATCGCGGAAATAGCGCAGCAGCGCACCGAGCGCCTGCGGCCGCGCCGCCGTCAGGGCGAGGTCGATATAGGCAAGATCCGTCATGACGACCCGCTCTCCGCCGCTTTGATCTCATTGTGATGGAACACGTAGAAAGGGCGGATTTCATAGGAACTGGAGCCGGGATTGACCGCCGACAATTCCTTCGAGAAGGCGACCGCCTCATCGAGACTGTCGAACTCGGCCGTATAGAACCCGAGCAGCACTTCCTTCGTCTCGGCAAACGGCCCGTCGAGAACCAGCGCCTCGTCCTTGCCCTTCCTCACCGTCGTTGCCGCCGTGGTCGGCATCAACCGCCCGACCGGACCTAGCTTTCCGGCCTGGGCGAGCGGTTCCTGCACTTTCATCAGCCGGTCCATCACCGCGGCTTCCTCGTCCTTCGACCAGGCAAAGACCGTTTCCTCGTGGGCGTAACATAAAATGGCATAGAGCATGGTTCCCTCCTTCTCGGTTTGAAGACGAAAAGGTAACCGCCGATCCGACACTGCGCATCAGAAAAACTGGGCACGGGAAAAAGCTCCTCATCTTGAGCGCCCCTGCCCTCACCCTAACCCTCTCCCCGCACGCGGGCAGAGGGGACGTGCCCCGCTCATAATGCTGGAGAGAGGGAGGCGTTGCGACTTGCGTTCTTCTCCCCCTCCTTACGGGGAGAAGGTGCCGGCAGGCGGATGAGGGGTAAAATGCGCTTGCGCCGCCAATCCGAATAGGAACAGACTGGCCTCCTGAAAAATCCCAGTGAGGCTTCCATGACCGATCTTTCCGCCTTCCCGATCACCTCAAAATGGCCGCCGAAGGATGTGGGCGTCCTGCAGCTTTACTCCACCCCGACACCGAACGGCGTCAAGGTGTCGATCATGCTGGAGGAGACGGGGCTGGCCTATGAGCCGCATTTCATCAATATCGGCGCCGACGAGACCTGGGGCGAAGAATATCTGTCGCTCAATCCCAACGGCAAGATCCCGGCGATCCTCGATCCGAACGGCCCCGGAGGCAAACCGCTCGCCTTGTTCGAGAGCGGCGCGATCCTGATCTATCTCGCGGAAAAGACCGGCAAGCTCCTGCCCGCCGATCCAGCCGGACGCTACGAAATCATCCAGTGGGTGATGTTTCAGATGGGCGGTCTCGGCCCGATGTTCGGCCAGCTCGGCTTCTTCCACAAGTTCGCCGGCAAGGATTTTGAAGACAAGCGCCCGCGCGACCGTTACGCCAAGGAAAGCGCCCGCCTCATCCGCGTACTGGAAACCCGGCTTCAAGGCCGCGACTGGATCATGGGCGACGAATACACCATCGCCGACATTTCCATGCTCGGCTGGGTCCGCAATCTGATCGGCTTTTATGGCGCTGGCGAACTGATCGCCTATGACGAATTGAAGGCCGTGCCGAAATGGCTGGAACGCGGCCTTTCCCGCCCGGCCGTGCAGCGCGGCCTGGAAATTCCCAAACGCCCCACCTGATCTCAGCCTGACTTCTTTGCAGGCTGCGCTATCTCCTCGTGACAGAATCGAGGAGATAGCGATGCCACAGATAAACCTGCCCATGGAAGGTTCCTGCCGCTGCGGAGAGGTGCGCGTGAAAATCAGCGCTGCGCCGATGATCACCATGGCCTGCCACTGCAAGGGCTGCCAGAAAATGACCGCCAGCGCCTTCTCCTGCTCGGCGGCCATGCCCACGGCCGGTTTCGAGGTGACGGCCGGCGAACCGGTGATCGGCGGCGCCCATGGTGATGGCATCCACCATTATCACTGCCCACGCTGCAAGAGCTGGATTTTCACACGCATGGTCGGCATGGAGTGGTTCGTCAATCTGCGGGCGACCATGCTCGACGATGCCACCTGGTTCGCGCCCTTCGTCGAGACCTATACATCGACGAAATTCTCCTGGGCGGAGACCGGCGCGCGGCACGGTTATCCGGAATTTCCGCCTCTCGACGCATTTGAGGGACTGATGAAGGAGTTTGCAGAATGGGACAGTTCAACGGTCATGAACACGAAAACGTGACAGTGTTTATGGATATATATTAGGGCTAATATTAAGTAACTCGTCAGAAACCAAATCCTAATATTTGCCTGTGCAACCGATACACCATTTATGAGATCGTAAATTATCGCACGCGAATATCCCCCACGATTTAATGGGGGCATCTATGGTCTTGCGACGGTTGAAAGCGTTCTATGCGGATTCGCGTGGAAACGTGGGCATGGTCTTCGGCTTGCTTTTGGTGCCGCTCGTGGCACTCGGCGGCGCGGGCGTGGATATCGCCCGCTACGAGACCGTCCGCGTCGAGCTTCAGGACGGTCTTGACCGCGGTGTACTTGCCGCCGCCTCCCTGACCCAGTCGCGTGATGCCAAGGCCGTTCTTCAGGACTACTTGAAGAACCTGAGCTATGCCAATGATGTGACTCTGGGTTTCGAGCGCCAGAACAGCCTCAACCATCGCATCGTCAAGGCCTCGGCCAGCTATACGATCGATACCGCCTTTATCAAGCTCGTCGGCGTCAACAAGCTGACCATCAATGCCGTATCGACCGCGCAGGAAGCCAAGCAGAATATCGAAATGTCGCTGATGCTCGACATGTCGGGCTCCATGATCACCAACAACCGCATCGGCAACCTCAAGAAGGCCGCAAAGTCCTTCATCGACCAGATGCTGACCGACGATACCAAGAGCTACACGACGATCAGCATCGTTCCTTATGCGGGCCATGTGAATGTCGGCGCGGCGATGTTCGACAAGCTCGGCGGCAAGCGCGATCACTCCAACTCGTCGTGTTTCGAACTCGGCGAGACGACAGCGGCCTACGGCGCCGACCCGATCACCTTCAAGGGTGCAGCACAGCTGCCCCATTTCACCCACTGGAATTTCGGCAGAACCGATATGCGCCCTTGGTGGTGTCCGATGGAAAGTACATCGATCACCTATTTGTCCAACGATGCGACTGCGTTGAAGGCCAAGATCGACGCGCTCGAGATGCATGACGGCACAGGCACCCAGAATGCCATGCAATGGGGCTATACCCTGCTCAATCCCGCCAGCAAGAGCGTCTTTGCGGCAGCTCTCGCGACAGGAAAGATGGACAGCAAGTTCGCCGATCGTCCCGCGGCCTTCAACGATGCGGATACGATGAAGGTCATCGTTCTGATGACCGACGGGGAAATCACAGAGCAGGTCCGCCCGAAGGATTACAGCCGATCGGTAACGCTGAAACCGGACAACAAGGAAATCTCCAACCGCAAGACCAATGCGGAGCGGCTTTCCAACGTCTGCACCGTGGCGAAGGCAAAAGGCGTCACCATTTTCACCATCGGCTTCGAAGTCAGCGGTGATGCGACGACGCAGATGACCAACTGCGCCTCCAGCAAGGCCCACTACTATCCGACATCGGGCTCGAACATCACCGATGCCTTCAAGTCGATCTCCATCTCGATCAAGAAGCTGAGGCTGACCCAGTGACCGGCCGCCTTCGTCGCCATATTGCGGACCAAAGCGGCAGTGCCGCCGTCGAATTCGCGCTGCTTGTCCCGCTTGTTCTTGCCCTGCTGTTCTCCGTTTTCGAGGCCGGCTGGATCATGACCCAGTCGATCATGCTCGACCGTGGCCTGAGCCGGGCATCGCGCGCCGTCCAGATCGGCACGACGGCGATGACCTATACCCAGTACAAGCAGAGGGTCTGTGACGAAGCCTTCATTCTGGCCAATTGCGAAAAGGCACTGCGGCTCGAACTGACGCCGATCGACACGGCGGCGGATTTTCCGACATCTGCGGCCCCTTGCGTCGACCGCAGCGTGGCGATCGATCCGGTCACCACCTACCAGTCGGGCCAGACCTCGCAACTCGTCTTCGCCCGCGCCTGTTTTGTCGTCGACCCCATGGTTCCGGGCATCGGTTACGGGCTTTCGGTACCGAAAGACAATACCGGTGCAATGCGCCTGACCTCCAGCTTCGCTTTCGTCAACGAGCCGATATGACCAGAAAATCCTTCGCAAAACGCCTCCTGTCGAACGAGGCCGGCACATCCGGCATCGAATTCGCCCTGACCGTTCCGGTCATCATCCTGCTGTTTCTCGGCGGCGCCACCCTCTACGACCTGCTGCGCGCCTATAACAGGATCGTCGAGGCCAACGGCATCGTGGCGGATGTCGTCGCGCGCCAGATGACGATGGACGACGCGTTCTTCACCAAGACCTACGGCGCCTTTGCCGCACTGCAGGCCGACAAGTCGATGCCCAACGCCCTGCGCATCACCAGCGTCATCTGGAAGGATGGGAAATACACGGCCGACTGGACGAAGAAGGCAGGAACGACAGCCCTGCTTCCGGAACAGAAACTGGATGCAGCAACACTTCCGACCATTCCCTCCGGTGACTCGCTCATCTTCGTTGAAGGCGTGACGCAATATACGGCGCTCGCCGCGCTGTTCGGCTTCGGAACTGTTACCTATTCGGAAAATGCCTTCACCCGCCCCCGTTTTGCAGCAACAGTCAAAGGCTCGTAACGCCCGTTTTCGACACATGTGATCGCGACTGAAAAGAACACGCCACAATTGGCGATTTTCAGATTTATCATTGAAAAACAGACGTCTGCCGGCGTCCACACAAACTACGGTCACCCCTTTGTGACCGTCGGCATCATCGAATTGACACACAAATTAACCTCTCGCTAACTGTGCGGGCCTTGTATGGCCCCGTGTTTGCCTAGGCCCATCTCCCGGGTCTGTTCGTGTTTTTTTGTGGAGACAACATGCGCACCAAATCTGCAGCCATTGCACTCGCCCTCACCCTCGTCTCGGCATCTGCCGCTGCCGCGGCACAGCCCACCCGGATCAAGCAGTTCGAAGCATGGGGGGTGTATTCCTACAGCAACAATGGACAGACCAGTTGCTACGCCCTGTCCGTGCCGACAAGTTCCGCGCCGGCAAGCGTCAATCACGGCGACAATTTTTTCCTGATCTCGCCGCAGGGCCAGGCCTACATGCCGCAGGCGATCATGGGCTACGCGCTCAGACAGGGTTCGGCTGTCAAGGTTGCCGTCGACAACGAGCAGTTCGACCTTGCCCCGCGCGACAACACCGCCTGGGTGCGGGACCAGGGCCGCGAGCCGGCGCTGGTGAATGCGATGCGCGGCGGAAGCCGCATGACGCTGCAGGCCACATCCGGCCGCGGCACAGCCACCAACTACACCTACTCGCTGAGCGGCGTGACCGCCGCGCTTCAGGAAGTAAGCCGGTGCCGCTGACGGCTGCGGCGTGAGCATCGGCGCAACGGAGCCGCAGGCAAGAATGAAACGGACAAGAATTCGGCGACGCCTCGTCGCCGTCATCCTGTCGGCTGCGCTCGGCCTGCCGCTCGCAGCCCGGATCGAAGCCAGCGACATCCAGCCCGCAAGCGCGGCCGGCAGTCTCGGCGCGGGGTTCAGGACCGGGCGGGTGACGGGTTATCCGGTGCCCCGCTTCGTTTCGATCAAATCGGCCAACGCCCATATGCGCGTTGGCCCGTCGACCGACTATGCAACCAACTGGGTCTATTCGGCGCGCGGACTGCCGCTTGAGATCATCGAGGAATACGGCAACTGGCGGCAGGTCAGGGATCCGGAGGGCACCAGCGGCTGGATGTTCGCCCCCCTGCTCTCCGGCCGTCGCACCGCCGTTGTCGGCCCCTGGATGACCAGGTCGGTCGAGTTACGAAACGCGCCCCGTTCCTCGGCCCCGGCAATCGCCGAACTTGCGCCCTCCGTGCGGCTGAACATCAGGAATTGCGACGGTTCATGGTGCGATGTTTCGCTCCAGAACCGCAGCCTTTCAGGCTACGTCGTCCAAGCAAATCTCTGGGGCGTCTATCCGCACGAGCGGGTGGAATAATCCGTTCACCGCACGACGAAGCAATCGATCGACCGCGTCTGCAGCAATGAGCAGGCCCGGCTTGCACTGTCGCGATCGGCAAATCCGGTCAGCCGGGCACGAAAGATTTCCCTGCCACCCGAGCTGGATCCCTGCACGCTCGGTGCGATCTGGCCGAAATCGGCAAGCAGCGGCAAGGCGGAATTCAGCGCGCCCGTGGCCGCAGCCTGGCTTCCGGCCGCTGCGATCTGGATATCCCAGAGCGGCCCGCCCTGTACCGCTCCCTGCCGCGCCATCGCTTCCATCGGCAAAGACTTGGACGGCGTGGCATAGGGCATGACGCTCGCAGCAGTTGGGGCAGCGCCTCCCATAATGATGTCCGTACGCGGGCGGGGAAGCGGCGCCTTGGACGCGAAGGAAGCAACACCTTCGGCCGGGCGCTTCTGCTGACTTGGAGTGGCAACAGCAACACCGGGAAGTGCTGCGCCGCCCGGCAGGGCCTGATCGAGCAGTTCCGCCATCCGGTTGTCGCGCTGGCGCGCCGTCTTGCCGCCGAGCACGACGCCGATATAACGCCGCCCGCCGACATTGACCGCACTGGCAAGATTGTAGCCCGAAGCGTTGACGAAGCCCGTCTTGATGCCGTCCATGCCGGGATAGCGGTACATCAGGTTGTTATGGCCCTTGATCGTGCGGCCGCGAAAGCTGAAGGAACGCTGCGAGAAGATCTTGTATTCGCGCGGATAGTCGCGGATCAGCGACAGCGCCATGACCGCCATGTCGCGCGCGGTCGTGACTTGCGCCTTGTCCGGCAGGCCGGATGCGTTGCGGAACACAGTGCTGCGCATGCCGAGCTGGCGCGCCTTTTTCGTCATCAGCACGCCGAAACGATCCTCGGAACCGCCCAGATGATCGCCCATCGCGGCAGCCGCGTCGTTGGCGGAGCGGATCGCCATGCCATAGACCGCCTCGCGCACGGTGATCGTCTGGCCGGCCGGCACGCCGAGCTTGAAGGGAATTTTCGACGCCGCATTTTTCGTCATGACGATCTTGTCGTCCCAGCGCAGGCGGCCGGCACGCAAGGCCTCGAAAGTCAGATAAAGCGTCATCATCTTGGTCAGCGACGCCGGATGATTGAGGGTCTCGGCATTCTGCGAGGAGAGCACCTTGCCGCTCTGCACATCATAGATGTAATGCGCGTAACCGGCCTCCGCCGTTCGGCTGATTGATAGAAAGGCGCCTGCTACAAACACGAACGCCATGATCCGCCGGATTAGAAGCATCTGCTCCCCCTCGTTACCGCGGCCATGAATAGTGACCCAACATGGTGCGAAAATGACTCAATCTGAAATTAATTCAAGTTCTTGACCTATGGTTAATCCACCGGCCCACAATTCGTTATGCGCAATGAAATACTGACTTCGTATCAGAATAAAACAGGGCCTGTGAATGCTTGCATTTTAACGAATAGGTTAACCTGAACTTTATAGCCAACTTTCTAGCTTGCGCCCGAATGCAATCTTCAGAGGAGGAAAGCTCGGAATGATTCCGATGTCTTCGAGGCTGACCCAGATGGTTCAAACGTCCCTTACCATCAAGGTCTTCGCAATCTGCTTCGTTTCCGTCCATGTGCCGCTATTGGTATTTATCGTCTTTCTGGCCGGGGGCTACGCGGCCAAGCCCGAACCAGTCCTGCTTCTGCTTCTGGCCGCCACCGTGGCCGGGACGACC
Organism: Hyphomicrobiales bacterium; assembly: GCA_900466875.1. Taxonomy (GTDB): domain Bacteria; phylum Pseudomonadota; class Alphaproteobacteria; order Rhizobiales; family Rhizobiaceae; genus Neorhizobium. Next base: position 171,442 of record UBNQ01000021.1, read on the forward strand.
ATATGTCTTCTAAGCCTGTGGTGGGTGATCCGACCTTTGCGCCAATTGGCAAATGCCATTAAAATCTACCGGTCAAACGGCACGCCTGTCCGCATGCAGATCGATCGCAAGGATGAGATCGGCCTTCTGGCATCGACGGTGACGGCCATGGTGGCGGAAACCGAAACGCTGATGACGAAGCTGCGCCATCAGGCAATGACCGACATCATGACCGGCCTCGGCAACCGTCGCTGGCTGAACGAACGGGCAGCCGAAGAGCTGGCCCGCGCCGAGAGACTGGGCGAGCCGCTGTCGATCATCGTGCTCGACCTCGACCGCTTCAAGGGCATCAATGACGGCCACGGCCACGAGACCGGCGACCGGGTTCTGGTGGCGACCGGCGAGATCGTCAGGACCTGCCTGCGCCCTTACGATCTTGCAGCCCGTATCGGCGGCGAGGAATTCTGCATCATGCTGCCCCGCACCTCCCTTGACGAAGCGGAAGCGATCGGCGAACGGCTGCGCACAACAATGGCGGCGACCACCGTGCCGCCGCTGCGGCAGGGACGGATGACGGCAAGCTTCGGCATCTGCGCCGCCGGCCCCGGCGACCGCCTGCCCGACATGCTGCTGCGGGCGGACTTTGCCCTTTACGAGGCCAAACGCGACGGCCGTAACTGTATAAGGCGCGCACGCGACAGCGATAGCGAGGATGCGATCGCCGCCGCAACGCTCATCCCGGTCAAGGCTGCTTCACCGGTCAACGGCAAGCACATCCTCTGACGCCGACCGGCTCCACCCGACATCAGCCCGTTGCCAGGCTACGGGCTTTGCGCATAACGTTCCGGCTGCGGTGAGGGAGAACACCGCGCCTGCACGTTCGGGGAGGAACAAGCATGAAAAGATCCGTGGTCGTCACCGGCTCTACCAGCGGCATCGGCCTCGGCATCGCGAAAGCATTCGCGGCCGAGGGCGACAATGTCATCATCAACGGGTTCGGCGCGAAGGACGAGATCGAGGCGATCAGGGCATCGCTCGATGCCGCCGGTCCGGGCACGGTCCTGCACCACCCCGCAGACATGACGAAACCGGTCGACATCGAAGACCTGATCATGACCGCCCGCGACAGCTTCGGCACGGTCGATGTTCTCGTCAACAATGCCGGCATCCAGCACGTGGCAAGGGTCGAGGAGTTTCCGCCGGAGAAATGGGACCAGCTGATCGCCATCCTCCTGTCCTCTGCCTTCCACACGATGCGTCACGCAATTCCGCTGATGAAGAATTCGGGCAAGGGCCGCATCATCAACGTCGCCTCCGCCCACGGCCTCGTCGCCTCACCGTTCAAATCGGCCTATGTGGCCGCGAAACACGGCATCATGGGCCTGACCAAGACGGCCGCACTGGAGCTTGCGCAGGACAACATCACCGTCAACGCAATCTGCCCCGGTTTCGTGCTGACGCCGCTGGTAGAAAAACAAATCCCCGACCAGGCGCGCGAAAAGGGCATCAGCGAGGAGAAGGTCAAGGACGAGGTGATGCTGCGCCTGCAGGCGACCAAGGAGTTCGTCGGCATCGACGAGGTGGCGGCGGCGGCGATCTATCTGGCAAGCGATGCCGCAAGGAGTATCACCGGAACGCATATCTCCATCGACGGCGGCTGGACGGCGCAGTAGGATATACGGCCCGACAACAGCCACGAATGGCGACCGGGTGATTCTTGACTGGGAGCCGGCAACGGCGGACGAAGGAGACCGATGAGTTCAGCCATCCGCTTCATCCTCAACGGGGAAGACGTGACCCTTGGAGATTTTTCACCCACGGACACGCTTCTCGATCATATCCGCCTGACACGGCGGCTGACGGGGACGAAGGAAGGATGCGCCGAAGGTGACTGTGGCGCCTGCACGGTGCTGGTCGGTCGGCTGACCGAAACCGGCCTGCGCTACGAAAGCGTCAATGCCTGCATAAGGCTGCTAGGTTCCATGCACGGCACCCATGTCGTCACTGTCGAGCACCTCGCGGCAGCGGACGGCACGCTTCATCCGGTCCAGCAGGCGATGGTCGACTGTCATGGATCGCAATGCGGGTTCTGCACGCCGGGCTTCGTCATGTCGCTCTACGGCCTGTGGCTTTCCAATGAAAACCCGAGCCGCGCGGAGATCGAAAGCGCGCTGCAGGGCAATCTCTGTCGCTGCACGGGTTATGAACCGATCGTCAAGGCCGCCGAACAGGTGGCTCTGAGCCGTCCGAGTTCGCTCTTCGATCCGCTGGAACGCGACCGTACCGAGGTGATGGCAAAGCTCTGGTCGATCCGCTCGGACATGCAGACCGTCGTCATCGAAAAGGATGGCGATCGCTGCATCATTCCGGGGTCGCTCGAAGCCTTTGCCGAGGCGCTGGCGGATGAACCGCATGCCACTGTGGTCGCCGGCGCGACCGATGTCGGGCTGTGGGTGACGAAGCAGATGCGCAAGCTCGACCCGGTCATCTTCATCAACCATCTCCCCGAGCTTCAATCGATCTCGGTGGAGCCGACCGGCATCACGATCGGCGCCGGTGTAAGTTACGCCGAAGCGCATGGTTTTCTCGAAGCGGTCATCCCCGCATTCGGAAGACTATTCGATCGCATCGGCGGACAGCAGGTCAGGAATGCCGGTACGATCGGCGGCAATATCGCCAACGGCTCGCCGATCGGCGACACGCCGCCGCCGCTGATTGCGCTCGGCGCAACGCTGACGCTGCGCTCCCATTCGGGCCGCCGTACGATGCCGCTCGAAAACTACTTTCTGGCCTACGGCAAGCAGGACCGCATGGCCGGCGAATTCGTCGAGAAGATTTTCGTGCCCAAGCCGCCGGAAGACAGCCATTTCGCCGTCTACAAGATTTCCAAGCGCCGCGACGAGGATATTTCCGCGCTCTGCGGCGCCTTCAACCTGATACTTGACCTCGACGGCCATGTGGAGGATATCCGCATCGCCTTCGGCGGCATGGCGGCAACCCCGAAACGGGCGAAACATGTCGAACAGGCGTTGATCGGCAAGCCATGGCGATGGGACACGATCGCTGCCGCCCGAGAGGTTTTCGATGTGGATTACCAGCCGCTGACCGACTGGCGGGCAAGCGCCGAGTACCGCAGCCTGACGGCAAAGAACCTGCTGACACGCTTCTTTCTGGAAACCGCCGGTGCGCCGACGGAGCTGCACCGGTTCGAGATGGAGGAGGCGTGATGATGGTCGGGTTGAAGACTAGCCGCGCAAACTTCGGTGAAAAGCCCCTCACCCCACCTCCGCTTCGCTCGGCGCACCCTCTCCCCGTAAACGGGGCGAGGGAGATCGGCAACGGCGCGGCACATCCCTTCTCCCCGTCATTACGGGGAGAAGGTGCCGGCAGGCGGATGAGGGGCAGTTCCGCCAACCTCGGAGGCCAGATCTGATGGACAAGACCTCCTTCGAGATGAAATCCGCCATCGACGGCTCGATGCATGTGTCGCTGAAACATGATTCAGCACATAAGCATGTCACCGGAACTGCCGAATATATCGACGATATTCCCGAACCGGCGGGCACGCTGCATGGCGGCCTCGGCCTTGCCGAGCGGGCGCATGCGCAGATCCTGTCCATCGATCTCGACGCCGTGCGAAAAGCCCCCGGCGTCGTCTGGGTGATGACGGCGGACGACATTCCCGGCGAAAACGACGTCGCATCGACCGGCAAGCATGACGAGCCGCTGCTGGCGACCGATCTCGTCCAGTTCCACGGCCAGCCGATCTTTGCCGTGTTTGCCGAAACCCGCGATCAGGCCCGCCGCGCGGCACGGCTGGCAAAGATCGAATATCGCGACCTGCCGCACTGGACGGATATCGACGGCGCCCGTGAAAACGGCGCACCTCTCGTCACCGAGCCGATGACGCTGAAACGCGGCGAGCCGGAAACCGAGATCGGCAGGCCGGAGTTCCGCATTCAGGCCTCGATGACTATCGGCGGCCAGGAGCATTTCTATCTCGAAAGCCATATCGCCTTTGCCATTCCCGGCGAGGACGAAGACGTCACGGTCTGGTCCTCCACCCAGCATCCGAGCGAGGTGCAGCATATGGTGGCGCATGTTCTGGGCGTTGCCAATCACGCGGTCGAGGTGAAGACGCGTCGCATGGGCGGCGGCTTCGGCGGCAAGGAAACCCAGAGCAACCAGTTTGCAGCGCTTGCCGCCGTCGCGGCCAAGACGCTGAAGCGTGCGATAAAATTCCGCCCCGACCGCGACGAGGATATGGCGATCACCGGCAAACGCCACGATTTCCGCGTCGACTACGATGTCGCCTTCGACAAGAAAGGCCGGATCCAGGCGGTCGATGCGACCTATGCGGCGCGCTGCGGCTTCTCGGCAGATCTCTCGGGCCCGGTCACCGACCGTGCGCTCTTCCATGCCGATAGCAGTTATTTCTATCCGCATGTACGCCTTACCTCTCAGCCCTTGAAGACCCATACCGTCTCCAACACCGCCTTTCGCGGTTTCGGCGGTCCCCAGGGGATGCTGGGCGCGGAGCGGATCATCGAGGACATCGCCTATGCGCTCGGCAAGGATCCGCTGGAAATCCGCAAGCTGAACTTTTACGGCCAGCGCGGATCGGGCCACACCGTCACGCCCTATCATCAGGACATCCACGACAACGTCATCGCCCGCATCGTCGAGGAACTGGAAGCCTCGTCCGACTATAAAAAACGGCGCAGGGCGATCCTGAAATTCAATGCCGACAGCCCCGTGATCCGCAAGGGCATTGCGCTGACCCCGGTAAAATTCGGCATCTCGTTTACGATGACCGCCTATAATCAGGCCGGAGCCTTGGTGCATGTCTATTCGGACGGTTCGATCCATCTGAACCACGGCGGCACCGAAATGGGCCAGGGTCTCTACACCAAGGTGGCGCAGGTCGTGGCCGATTGTTTCCAGGTCGATATCGACCGCGTGAAGATCACTGCAACGACGACCGGCAAGGTGCCGAACACCTCGGCGACGGCCGCCTCTTCCGGCTCGGATCTCAACGGCATGGCCGCCTATGACGCCTGCCGCCAGATCAAGGAACGGCTGATCGACTTTGCCGCGCGGCAATGGCAGGTCAATCGCGACAGGATCGAGTTCCTGCCGAACCGGGTGAGGATCGGCAACGAGATCGTGCCCTTCGACACGTTCATCAAGGCCGCCTATTACGACCGGGTACAGCTTTCGGCTGCCGGTTTTTACAAGACGCCGAAAATCCACTGGGACCGTGCAGCCGGCCGAGGCCATCCCTTCTATTATTTCGCCTATGGCGCCGCCGTCTCGGAAGTGTCGATCGACACGCTGACCGGCGAATATATGGTCGATCGCACCGACATTCTCCACGACGTCGGAAAGTCGCTCAACCCGGCGCTCGATATCGGCCAGATCGAAGGCGCTTTCGTGCAGGGCATGGGCTGGCTGACGACGGAAGAATTGTGGTGGGATGCGAAGGGTCGCCTGCGTACCCATGCGCCTTCGACCTACAAGATCCCCCTCGCCTCGGACCGGCCAAAAATCTTCAACGTCAAGCTTGCCGAATGGTCGGAAAACGCGGAACCGACGATAGGTCGCTCCAAAGCGGTGGGCGAACCGCCCTTCATGCTGGCGATCTCGGTTCTGGAGGCGATTTCCATGGCGGTGGCAAGCGTCGCCGATTACGCCGTCTGCCCGCGCCTCGATGCACCTGCGACACCGGAACGGGTTCTGATGGCGGTCGAGCGGCTGAAGACGATGTAAAACACCCTGTAAAAACGCTTCGATATTTTCCCGCAGAGGCCTATTTTCAGATGTGGGAGAGCGGAATATCGAGGAGGCAGATATGACCATCATCATCCGCGCAGAACGTCCCGGCGACGAAGAGGTTATTCACGAACTGACCCGGGCGGCATTCGCGCCCATGTCATACAGTTCGGGAACCGAAGCCGCGATCATTCGCGCGCTGCGCGCCGGTGGCGAGCTCGCATTATCGCTGGTGGCGGAAGAGAATGACGAGATCATCGGTCACGTGGCCTTTTCGCCGGTCACGATCGACGGCCATTACGACGACTGGTTCGGTCTGGGGCCGATTTCAGTGAGGGCCGACAGGCAAAGGCAGGGCATCGGCCACAGACTGATCCGCGAAGGGATCCATCGATTGAAGGAACTGGGTGGCAAGGGCTGCGCTCTGGTCGGCGATCAGGCGGTCTATCAGGGCGTGGGGTTCGTCAGCGACGGACAGCTCACCTATGAAGGCGTGCCGGATATCTATGTGCAATATCTGACGCTTTCGGGCCATGCCCCGCATGGCGCGCTCACCTTCTCTCCGGCATTTGCCTTGAAGGAATGAGGCACCGCTCAGGAAGCGAGTGCTTCCTGCTGCATCTCAACGGCAACCAGCCGGTCGCGCCCTGCGTGCTTGGCATCGTAGAGCGCCTTGTCGGCGGATGCGATCATGTCGGAAAAGTCGGCACAGCCGGGCGTGACGATCGCAAGACCGGCGCTGACGGTGAAATTGGCGACCGGATGCCCGTTCCACCTGAAATCCACGCCGGTGAAATTGGCCCGGATCCGCTCGACCACAGCGATCGCCGCCTTCGCGTTCAGGTTCGGCAGGAACAGCACGAACTCTTCACCGCCCCAGCGTCCGGCCACATCCGTCGCACGGATCGAGCTGCGCAGGACCTCCGAGAAACTGGTAATGACATCGTCGCCCGCATCATGCCCGAAACGATCGTTGACGCCCTTGAATGCGTCGAGATCGAAAATCACCATGGAGGAATGGTCGGCCGTGCTCAGGCTCTGCAGCACATTGGCCCGGAAGGCGCGACGATTGAGAAGGCCGCTCAGACTGTCGGTTTCCGCCAGTCGTTTGAGGTCGTTCTGATACCGGACATGATCGGAAACATCGCGGATCACCGCCACCATCATGGGAGACCCGGCTGCAGACGTGCGCAGGATCGTGATACCAAGATTGATCTCCGCACCGTCCCGGCGACGGCCGACGATGGTGGCGCTTCTCTGCCCCATGTAACGGGCTTCGGCATGACCCGATTGAAAATTGGCCACAAGCTTCTGGTGAAACCCGTGAACGCGTTCCGGCAAAAGAACTTCCAGCGGCTTGTCGAGCAGTTCCCCGGACTGCCAGCCGAAGATGCTTTCGGTTGCAGGATTGCAGAGCCGGATGATTCCATGGTCATCAATGCCGATAATGCCATCGGCAATTTCAAAGACGATCTTGCGATAGATATCCTGGGAGGCTGGAATCAGCGAGGCAATCGATGCTCTCTCGGTCATAGTATCCCGTCGTCTACTGGAAGGTTGCGCAATAATTACCAAAAATCAATTTGACGCCGAGCAACATCTACGAGGAAATTACTGATATATTTTTAATAGAATCTCTCGCTTCGTGAGAGCAACGCGAAGAATACCCGCAAAGATGGAAAGCAAAAAACCAATGATGCGGCCGGCCATGAAGCTGCTATGCTGCATCGCATGAGCGAACCATCCCTCTCCGTTTTCCTCGCTGGCAACCGATCCGTTCTCGCCGAAGTGATCGAAGCCAGAGGCTCGACGCCGCGCGAGGCCGGCGCCTACATGCTTGTCGGAGATGAAGCGATCTGGGGCACGATCGGCGGCGGTCAGTTCGAATACATGGCGATAGACAATGCACGCGCGATCCTGAAAGGTGGGGGAGAAGCCGTGATGGACATCCCGCTCGGCCCCGAGATCGGCCAGTGTTGCGGCGGCCGCACGAAGCTCCACTTCACACTGGTGACGCTAGAGATTGCGGAAGAACTGCAACGACGGATGGTCCGCGAGCTGGACGGGCGCCCCGCCGTCTTTCTGTTCGGCGCAGGCCATGTCGGGCTCGCGCTCACAAAGGCGCTTCAGCCCCTGCCCTTTGCCGTCACCGTCATCGAAACGCGCAAGGATGCTCTGGAGAACCTGCCCCCGGGCGTGACACAGCACCTCACGGCCATGCCGGAATCCCTTGTGGATAACATTTCCGCCAATGGCGCCGCGGTCATCCTCACCCATGACCACGCGCTCGACTTCCTGATCGCACAACGCGCCCTGGCAAGACCCGATCTCGCTTATGTCGGCATGATCGGATCGGCCACCAAACGGGCGACCTTTTCCCACTGGCTGGACCGGCAGCACGCCGAAAACCCCATGCCGGAGCGTGCCGCGATGATGTCCCGCCTCGTGCTGCCGATCGGCGGCTCGATGGTCAGGGACAAGCGTCCGGAAGTGATCGCAGCCCTTGTTGCCGCCGAACTGCTGCACCGGTTGCCGCTGGCCGCAACGAAGATACCTTCAAAAGGGCGGGTCGCGGCCGATTAAGTAACCCGCGCGTCTCACAACGAATGCGGCATCCGCTCCACCAGATCCCAGCCCTTTGACCGGCCGCATCGGTCGACAGTGCTTGGCGACACGCGGCCGTCCAGCATGCCCAGATCCCGCAGATCGTGTTCGCTCAACGCCTCGACATCGGCGCGATTGGCTGCGCCGAAACCTATTCCGGAAAGTGCGCTCGCCAGAGTGCCACGCGTATCTTTAAAGCGCAGAAAGTCTTTCAGCAAACCATGGGTCATGGTCGCATCTCCTTGTCACACCATCGTTTGATTGATGTCTATGATTGGAAGATGCGCTCGATTATGATGTATTTCCAACGAAACATCCGTCTGCATGCATAAAGAGATTTAATCCATGAAAATGTCGAAGCAGTTTCCGCTCAATGCATTGCGGGTCTTCGAAGCAGCAGCGCGACACATGAGTTTTACCCGCGCGGGCGAAGAACTGGGACTGACGCAGACCGCCGTCAGCTACCAGATCAAGCTTCTGGAGGACACGCTTGGAGAACAGGTCTTCCTGCGCCGGCCACGACAGGTGATGCTGACCGATGCCGGCGCCCGGCTGGCGCCAAAAATATCCGAAGCCTTCGAGATGATCGACGAGGCGCTGGCGGGCACGAAAGACCAGTCCGACAGCACGCTCATTATCCACACGACCGCGACCTTCGCCTCACGCTGGCTGGCCTATCATCTGGGCACCTTCCAGCTGGAAAACCCGGGAATTGCGGTGAGGCTCGAAACCTCGCAGGAGACTGTCGATTTCACCCGCACCGAGGCCGACGTGGCGATCCGCAGCGGCAACGGCAAATGGCCGGGGCTGAAAGCGCATTTCCTGATGAAGAGCGATTTCACCCCGATGCTGAGCCCGGCGCTGGCGGACACGATCGGCGGCGTTCACGAGCCTGCCGATATCCTCAAGCTCAGGATCATCGATCCCGGCGATATCTGGTGGCCCCACTGGTTTGCGGCAGCCGGCCTGCCCGAAGCCGATCTCGAAGGACGCCCGATAAGCCGGTATGGCGCACAGTCCTTCGAAGCCTCAGCCGCAATCGCCGGCCATGGCGTCGCAATCCTCAAACCGGAATTTTATGCCGATGACGTGGCGCTCGGCCGGCTTATCCAGCCCTTCGAACTCAGGGCGACGGACGGCAGCGACTACTGGTTCGCCTATCCGGAAGCACGCAGGCACTCGAGGAAGATCACCGCCTTCCGCGAATTCATGCGCAAGATGATGCCGACCTTTCGCGATTGAGATCTGTCGCGTACCGGCTCAAAACCCCATGTCGGGTGCATAGAAACAGCGCAGCGTATCCTCGGTCGGATAGAGGCAGAGGTGATATTCCTCATCCTTGGAACGACGCGCCTCGCTCTGCGGCATGGTGAAGTGATGCGGCCGCGTGATCAGCCGGTGATCACCGGGGCCGAGCGAGATTTCATATCCCTGATTGGTGATCCTGACATTGCGCGTCGAGATCATCTGGCAGTCACCGCTTTTGCTGTCGCCATTGCAGCAATAACCATCATATCTCCATTTCACGCCCATGGGACTGTGGGCCTCGTGAGCGCCGGCGGGAAGCATCCCGACGCCCATCGCGGTCCCCAGCGAAAACGCAATCATCGCACCTGTAGGAATGCATCGCCTCTGTTTGGGCATCAGCCTGTTCTCCGTTGATGGATGCCATCCCCGGCGGTGTTACGGACGCAATACCGGGCACCGCCGGTTGAATTTGCACTTGCTACAATACCAGAGTCGCCTTAGCCGGCTAAGCCCGTGATAGGTGCAATGCACAATTATATTATTTAGTAATTTCGAATATTCATCAATTCGGCGCCTGAACGCCGGGGCAGCTCATCGGGTTCCCGTGCAGGAACAAGATCCTTCAGTTGCAGGAAAAGACCGGCGTTACTTTGCGAAGGAGGCAGACAGTTTGCGGCACCCGGACGGACCCTCGACTGACGCCGGAGATGAGCAAGAGTTGAGTTCCGGTGACCGGCGACATCCCCTATCCTGTCGGCGAGGCCTCAGAGGAAGGAATGCAGATGCACGTCCGGCACTATACGATCGTGACCATGGTCCTGCTGGCGCTCGCCGGCCTCGCCGGCAGCCCGGCCTATATGCGGGAAGCGGGCGCTCAGGATGCGGCGCGCAACAGTAGCGGGCCTTCGATATTCGACCTCATTCCAGTAGATTCCTCGACCGAGCACCTGTTGAAGACGCCGCGCGGGGATATTGGTTACAAGGCGACCGCCGGAACGATCGACCTGTTCGGGCAGACCGGCGCGCGAAACGCAAAGATATTCTACACCGCCTACACCGTTCCCGACGTCGCGGCACCGCGCCCGGTCACCTTCGTGTTTAACGGAGGCCCCGGCGCGGCATCGGCCTATCTTCACCTCGGCCTGATGGGACCGAAGGTCGCCAATCTTGGCGGTGCTAGCGAGGACGGCACAACGCCGACACTTGAAGACAACCCCGACAGCTGGCTCGGCTTTACCGACCTCGTCTTCATCGACCCGGTCGGCACCGGCTGGAGCCGTGCTGCGCCCGATGCCCAGAACGGCTTTTACGGTGTGCGCCAGGATGCCGAAAGCCTTGCAAAATTCATCGCCCTCTACACGCAGAAGAACAATCGCCTGTCATCCCCCAAATATCTCGTCGGGGAAAGTTATGGCGGCTTCCGATCCGCGAAAGTAGCAAAAGCGCTGAAGGACAGTCAGGGCGTTCTGGTCTCCGGCATCGTCATGGTCTCGCCGATGATCGATGGCCGTTTCCTGATGGCAGCCGATACGGATCCGGTCACCGCTGCCCTGCAACTGCCTTCGCTGGCGGCCGCCGAACTGGAGCGGACGGAGACGTTTTCGCCGGAAAAAGTGCAGGAAGCTGAGGCTTACGCGATGAGCACCTATCTCGTGTCGCTTGCAGGCACCACCCCTTCAGGCACGCAGGCGGAGGCGCTTTACGCGCGCATCTCGGAATTGACGGGATTGCCGGACGACGTCGTTGCCCGCACACGCGGTTTCGTCAGTTCCATCTATCGAACCCAGGCCGCCGGAGATGGCCGCATCGTCAGCCCTTATGATGCTGCGGACATGGCAGCCGACGCCTATCCGGAACGTGCCAACGTCACCAACGACGACAACATCCTCGACGGCTATACGCGTGCCTATGGCGCCCTTTTTGCCGCCTATGCGAGGAAGGATCTGCGTTTCGAAACCGACATGACCTACACACTCCTGAGCCGCGAGGTGAACCGGCAATGGGATTGGGACGGCGGCCGGTCCAACGCTTCCGCCTCCGACGACATCCGCGATCTCCTCTCCGTCATCCCCTCGTTCCGCCTCTCGGTCCTGCATGGCTACAGCGATATCCTGACGCCCTATGGCGTCTCGAAATTCATCCTCAACCATTTGCCTGAACAGCTCGCCAAGGGCCGCACCGAACTGAAGCTCTACCGCGGCGGCCACATGTTCTACAGCGACCCGAACTCGAGACACCAAGCGAACGAGGACATGCGGTCATTTTACCAAGCCGCGACACCGCCACAAGCCGGGCGTCCCCGCGGCTAACCTCCGGCCAGATCATGGCAGACGACAGATAGGCGACCTGTTCCTCTCATACCCCCGACGCGGATCGGGAACAATCCGGGCATGGAGATCCCATGCCGCGGAAAGCGCGGGTATTGGCATGCGCGACGTCGAGAGGCACCGCGCGACAGAAGCTCCGGCTTCGGCAAAGATTTATAAATTATAAATCGCAAATATAACAACTATGTGAAAATAAAAATAAGCAAAATAAAGAAAATAATTAATACACTCGACATATTATTCGAATGAAGACCCGATTTCCCAGAAAACAATACTTTATTACATTCTAGAGACATCAAACAATGACAATTGCGAAACGTTTTCTAAAAGACAAAACTGGAAATTTCGGAATAACGACCGCTTTACTTGCCCTACCCCTTATTGCCGGGGCCGGATCCGTCATCGATGTCGCGCACGCTCTCGAACAGCGCTCACGATTGATGGGCGCCGCCGATGCTGCAGCCCTGGGCGCCATCGCGGAGCAGTCGGATGGCTTCTCCCTCGCCTCTTCAATGAGCAATGACGGCAGGATTGTGAAAGCGGAACAGGGCAGCAAGGCGATGTTTCTCTCCAATGCCGCAAACTTCATCGTCATCCCGCCCGAAAACGTCAGCGCCGGCGTGGAAAAGAGCGGCAGCATACTGTCTTCAAACATCACGTTTTCCGCCGAAATCCCGACCTATTTCATGCATCTCCTGGGGGTGGAGACTCTGACTGTGGCCGGCATGGCTACCGCCTCCTTTGGTCTGGGGACACCAATCTATGCGGATTATCATTTCCTTCTCGACAACAGCCCGTCCATGGGGCTTGGCGCGACCATCAACGACATCAACAATCTGATTGTGGCAACCAAGGCCGAACAGGGCGGCAACGGCTGCGCTTTCGCATGCCATCAGGTGTGGAATAGCGGCGTCGAGGACACGAAGAGCAACTACTACGCCGCACGCCGCCATAATGTTCGCTTGCGCATCGACGATCTGCGCCAAGCCGTGCTCGATACAATTGATTATGCAGGCACGCTTCATCACGGCTCAGGCGACCGAGCGCGCTTCTCCGCTTATACTTTTGGACGCAAAGCACTCATAAATACGTATAAGATCGACAAACTATCCGATCTGACGGCAGATACACAGTCGTTCCGCAAAGCAGTCGGCGCGGTTACGCTCATGTCGACGCCGCACTCGACCTACAATCAGGATGCGTTGACGAGCTTCGACAGCTCGCTCACGCAGGTCGGCAATGAAATCAAGCTTCAAGGTGGGACGGGGACCGCCCCCACCGATCGCGAGCAGATCGTCCTGATGATTACCGACGGTGTTGGAAACAGCCTGAAACGGCCAGGCTGCACCGGATTCTACTCCGGGACGGAAGGCCGCTGCTTCGAGCCAATCGATCTCGCCTACTGCGACCAACTGAAGGCGCGCGGCATCAAGATCGCCATCATGTACACGACCTATTACGCGGTGAATGATCACCTTTATCATACCTACGTCAAAAAGTTCGCTGGCAAGATCGGCCCTCAATTGAAAGAATGCGCATCGACGGATCTCTATGCCGAGGTACGCATGGAGGACGACATGAGCGCCGTTATGAAGAAACTCTTCGAAAAAGCGACTGCTGCGCGAGAACTTCGCCTCACGAGTTAACCCATTCGCGGCATAACGCCACTTCCCTCGCCTCGTTTTTTTCCCCACACTCATGAGTCGGGAACAAAAAGAACGGGAACAACCCAATGTATGAATATGCCATAGCCTGGGAATGGCTGAGCTTTGCCGTGCGCTGGTTCCATGTGATCACGGCGATCGCATGGATCGGCTCGTCCTTCTATTTCATCGCACTCGATCTCGGGCTGGTAAAACGACCGCATCTGCCGCCGGGCGCCTATGGCGAGGAGTGGCAGGTCCATGGCGGCGGTTTTTATCACATCCAGAAATATCTGGTTGTGCCAGCACAGATGCCCGAGCACCTGACATGGTTCAAATACGAGAGCTATTTTACGTGGCTCTCCGGCTTCCTGCTGCTCTGCGTCGTCTACTATGGCGGTGCCGACCTCTTCCTCGTCGACCGCACTGTGATGGAGCTGGAGAACTGGCAGGCGATCTGTCTGTCGCTGGCATCGCTGTCGATCGGCTGGATCATCTACGACCAGCTCTGCAAATCGCCACTCGGCAACAATACCTGGGGTCTGATGATCCTGCTCTATGTCGTGCTGGTCGCCATGGCCTGGGGCTATACGCAGGTCTTTTCCGGCCGCGCCGCCTTCCTGCATCTGGGCGCCTTCACTGCCACGATCATGTCGGCCAATGTCTTCTTCATCATCATCCCGAACCAGAAGATCGTCGTCGCCGACCTCATCGCCGGCCGCACGCCGGATGCCAAATACGGCCGCATCGCCAAGCAGCGCTCGCTGCATAACAACTACCTGACGCTGCCCGTCATTTTCTTCATGCTGTCGAACCATTATCCGCTCGCCTTTGCCACCCAGTTCAACTGGGTGATCGCGGCGCTGGTCTTCCTGATGGGCGTCACCATCCGGCACTGGTTCAACACCACCCATGCCAGAAAAGGCAAACCGACCTGGACATGGCTGGTGACGGTGATCCTGTTCATCCTCATCATGTGGCTGTCGACCGTGCCAAAAGTTCTCACCGGCGAAACGGAAACCGCGCTTTCTCCGATCAGCCAGAAATTCGCCTCCAACGCCCATTTCGAGGCCGCCCGCGACGTCGTCATGGCCCGTTGCTCGATGTGCCATGCAGCCGAGCCCGTCTGGGATGGCGTGCCGTTCACGCCGAAATCGGTAAGACTCGAAACCGATGCGGAGATTGCCAGCCACGCGCGGGAAATCTATATCCAGGCAGGACGGAGCCATGCCATGCCGCCCGGAAACGTGACGGATCTCACGCCGGAGGAGAGAAAACTTCTCGTCGCATGGTATGAAAGCGCCATCGCCCCGCAATAGACATCACCGACGAAAGCCCACATGACCGACACCCTCATCCGTGGACGCCTCCTCTCCTTCAAGCGCGCGCCAGAATCTCTGACCGATAGCGACAGCTATCTGTATGAGCGTGACGGCGGCCTGCTGGTCGACGCGGATGGCAAGATCGTTGCAGTGGGAGATTATGCCAGCGTCAAGCAAAGCGCGCCGGAGGATGTGGCCGAGATCGACCATCGGCCGCATCTCATCCTGCCGGGCTTCATCGACACTCACGTGCATTTCCCGCAGATGCAGGTGATCGCCTCCTATGCGGCGAACCTCCTGGAATGGCTGAATACCTATACGTTCCATGAGGAATGCCGCTTCGTCGAAAGCGAGCACGCAACCCGCATCGCCACCCATTTCTACGACGAGTTTTTACGACAGGGCACGACGACGGCGGTCGCCTATTGCTCGGTCCACAAGACCTCCGCCGACGCGTTTTTTGCCGAAGCCCAGAAGCGCAACATGTGCATGGTCGGCGGCAAGGTGATGATGGACCGCAATGCCCCGCAGGGCCTGCTCGACACGCCGCAGATGGGGTATGACGAGACGCGCGCAGTGATCGAGCAGTGGCACGGCAAGGGCCGCAACCACGTCGCCATCACCCCCCGCTTCGCCATCACCTCGACACCGGAGCAGATGTCGGCGACGCAGGCGCTGGCGCAGGAATTTCCGGATCTGTTCATCCAGACGCATCTTTCCGAAAACCGCGAGGAAATCCGCTTCACCTGCGAACTCTATCCGGAGGCGAAGGACTATACCGACATCTATGCCCGTTACGGCCTGCTCGGAAAAAAGACCCTGCTCGGCCATGCCATCCATCTGTCGGAACGCGAAATGGATGTTCTGTCGGAGACCGGCAGCATCGCCGTCCACTGCCCGACCTCCAACCTCTTCATCGGCTCCGGCCTGTTTCCGCTACGGCCGCTGACGCGCCGGGAAAAGCCGGTGCGCATCGCGGTCGCCACCGACATCGGCGGCGGATCCAGCTATTCGATGCTGAAGACGATGGACGAGGCCTACAAGATCCAGCAGATCCTAGGCGAACGGCTGAACCCGCTCGAAAGCTTTCATATGATGACGCGCGGCAATGCCGAGGCGCTGTCGATGGAAGCCGATATCGGCACGCTGGACGTGGGCTCGGTTGCCGATCTCGTCATACTCGACGCGGCGTCCACGCCGGCGATGAAACTGCGCATGGAAACGGTGAATACGCTGCCGGAAGAGCTGTTCCTGCTGCAAACCATGGGTGACGACCGGGCAGTGGTGGAAACCTATGTGGCAGGCAAGGCGATGAAGAGCGGGCTTTGAACAGCTACCGCTTTTTTGCGCTCTGATAGACGCCCGAATGCTCACGCCGACCTACCGCAACGACGACAACGGTGATCCGCTCGTCCTCGATTCGGTAAACCAGTCGATAACCGGCGGCACGGAGCTTTATCTTATAGTGATCCGGCATGCCGCGCAGTGCGTCAGCCGGCACTTTCGGTCTTTGCAGTCGCTCGGAAAGTTTACGTTTGAACTGCTCCCTTACCGTCGCGCCAAGCTTGTCCCATTCCTTTCGCGCCGCCGGAAGAAATTCGAGCCTATAGGTCATCGAGGTCGACCGGCACGCCCTTTTCACCGGCGCGCGCCTTGGCAATTTCCAAAAGGCTCTGATCGTCCAGAGCGTCGATCAAGGCTTCGTAAGTATCGGCCGGCACCATATACGCCATCACCCGGTTGTGGTTCAGAATGGCGACTGCGCCTCCAGCCGCTCCATCAACCACCGCACTCGGGTTTTTCTTCAGGTCCGACACACTGACCGCCATTTCTGCTTCGACACGTTGCATCATCGCCACCTTGTTGGATCTAAATTCAGCTCTGTTTATCGCTCTTTTTTGATACCTGTATCAAGTTTCGGGCCTGCCGGCGAGTACCGGCAAAAAATGCCGGGAGCATGGTTTTTCTGTTTCCTCTCGCCATCGATATGCTACCTCTCGAATACTGATTTCAGGAGGAACCGCTCATCATGTCCAAGCCGCTGACCATCGCCGATCTGAAGACCATGGCCCGTCGTCGGGTGCCAAAAATGTTCTTCGATTATGCCGATAGCGGCGCCTGGACAGAAGGCACCTACCGCGCCAACGAGGACGATTTTTCCAAGATCAAGCTGCGCCAGCGGGTGCTGGTCGACATGACCAACCGCTCGCTGGCAACGACCATGGTCGGCCAGGATGTCTCGATGCCGGTGGCGCTTGCACCGACGGGCCTGACCGGCATGCAGCATGCCGATGGCGAAATGCTGGCGGCCAAGGCCGCGGAAGAATTCGGCGTGCCCTTCACGCTGTCGACCATGAGCATATGCTCGATCGAGGATGTGAAGTCAGTCACATCAAAACCCTTCTGGTTCCAGCTTTACGTGATGAAGGATCGCGGTTTTATCGAGCGCCTGATCGGTCGCGCCAAGGCGGCCGGCTGCGGCGCGCTTGTCGTCACCGCCGACCTGCAGATTTTGGGCCAGCGCCACAAGGACCTGCGCAACGGCCTTTCGGCCCCGCCGAAATGGACGCTAAACAGCGCCTTCCAGCTGGCGACCAAACCTTCCTGGTGCCTGGACATGCTGCAAACCAAACGTCGCGGTTTCGGCAATATCGTCGGCCATGCCAGCAATGTCTCCGACCTTTCCTCGCTGTCCGCCTGGACGGCCGAACAGTTCGATCCGCGCCTGTCCTGGGACGACATCCGCTGGATCAAGGATATGTGGGGCGGCAAGCTGATCATCAAAGGCATTCTGGACGAGGAAGACGCGCGTGCTGCCGCCGATACCGGTGCCGATGCGCTGATCGTCTCCAACCATGGCGGTCGCCAGCTCGACGGAGCCCCCTCCTCGATCTCGATGCTGCCAAAAATCGTCGATGCGGTCGGCGACCGGATGGAAGTGCATTTCGATGGCGGCATCCGCTCCGGCCAGGACGTGCTGAAGGCCGTGGCGCTCGGCGCCAAGGGCACCTATATCGGCCGTCCCTTCCTCTATGGCCTCGGCGCAATGGGCAAGCCGGGCGTAACGACGGCGCTCGAAATCATCCGCAAGGAGATGGACATCACCATGGCGCTCTGCGGCAAGCGCGATATCAAGGATTGCGGAGCAAACATCATCGCCTCGTCGCCCTTCTGATTTGGGATTGGGTCCAAAGCCGGTTAGGATGCGACCTCGATGCAGCGGGGGCGGAATGAGCGGCTTTGGACGGTCTTTTGCAGCGACGGTGATATCCGTCGCGATGCTCGGCGCAGGCAGTGTCCTGGCATCAGAAGAGGCCGGACCTGCAAAGCGGGAGGAGCCCGAATGCCTCTATGAGCGATCGGCAGGTCACCAGCCGATCTGCATCCGCAAGGATTTCTTCAACGCCGATCTTTGTCGTGCGATCGAGATCTCGGCCAATGCCCACACCATCCCACCGGATTTTTTCGCCCGCCTGATCTGGCGGGAAAGCCTGTTTCGTCCCGAGGCGGTCAGCCACAAGGGCGCCGAAGGCATTGCGCAGTTCATGCCGTCCACGGCCCGGATGCGCGGCCTTGGCAACAGCTTTCATGTGCTGGACGCGCTGGATGCCTCCGCCGCCTATCTGAAGGAACTGAGGACCCGGTTCGGCAATCTCGGCTTTGCGGCAGCGGCCTATAATGCGGGAGAGAATGGCTTTACCCGCTTTCTGTCCACCGAAAGACTGCCGATCGAGACGCGCGACTATGTTTTCGCCATCACCGGCACGCTGATTGAAACCTGGCGCGATAGCCCGCCTGAACGCGCAGCCCCTGCACTGGACGACGCTCGCCCCTTTCAGGAAGCCTGCACGACACTGGCGGACACACGCCGGATGACTGAACCGGTATTGACAGGCTCCGCCGACTGGGCGCCTTGGGGCGTGCAACTGGCGGCGCATTATCGCCCCACGGTCGTCGATCGCCTGTTCACCCGCGCAATCCTCGAACTGCCCGCGCCCCTGAACGAGGAACGGGCGCTGGTCGTCAGGCAACGTGGCGGCAATTTTGGACATCGTCCCCGATATGCGGCAAGGATCGGTAGAGAAACGCGCCAGGAAGCGACAAAACTCTGCAGCGCCATCAGGGCCGCAGGCGTTCCCTGCACCGTTTTCCGCAATCGTTGAAGTTTTAGAGCAATTCCAGCAAAAGAAAGGCGGAAATGCTCTAGCCGCCGAGCCTTGTTAGCCGCACCAGCCGTTTCTGCCTGCACCGGGGCGTTTCGCGAGCCCCTCATTGACCAGTACATCGGCGAGCGACCGGCCATTGCGCGTCACGTCACGCAGCTGGTGGCCATCCACCATGGCGTTATTGCCCTGCCATGTCACAAGTTCGAACGGACCGGAATCGAGGAAAGCCCGGACGCGCAGTTTTGCGTCGCTCGCCTTGATCCGCTCCGCCTCGCAACGCGGCTTCTTGATATCCGGCACCTCGATGCCGACAAGGCGGATTTTCTGGCCGTGGAAGACGAAGCGGTCGGCGCTCACCACGCAGTCGTCCTGCTTGGCCGTGCCGCAGAGGAAAAATTTGCCCTGATAGCCGCCGGCAAGCGCCTCGCCCGATTTCGGCGCTGCAGCCGATAACGAAGCAACCTCAAGCCCGGGCTTTCCGATCGGCGCCGGCGGAATGATGGCGGCCGTCTGTGTCTGGTCCGGCAGGCCGACCGGGCGGGGCGGAACAGGCGTGACGCCACGATGCGATGGTGCCGGCTGCGGCTTGGCGACGGCGACCTTTTCCCGCGGTTCTTCCCGGTTTGCCGTGTGAACCGGCCGATCGGCCGTCAGGCTGGCGACGAACTTTCGAGCCGGGGCAAAGTTATCATAAAGCGCGATGCCACCGCCGACAGCCACGAGTGCCGCCATCCACGGCAGGAACGACGATCCGGAGCGCGCCGATGCGCGGCTTTTGCTCTTGCCTCTGGCGCTCGATTTTTTCCGTACCTGAGCCATGGAATCATCCCCTGTCGAATCGAAGAGCAGTATCGAGGCGAAGCCTTGCCGAATAGTTTCCGCCCAGTGCCATGATATTTGACGTTGTGTATCAATGTGTATAAATTAATAGAATGAAGAGCGCCGATGTAATCGCGCTGTTGCGCGCAGACGGATGGACCGAGGTAGCTCGCAAGGGCAGCCATGTTCAGTTCAAGCATCCGACAAAACCTGGACGAGTGACAGTGCCTCATCCGAAACGCGACCTGCCGATCGGAACTCTTCGCAGCATCGAAAAGCAAGCAGGACTGAGCCTGAGGTAACCATGAGAAATTTTATCGGCCTCATCCACAAGGAACCGGAAAGCGACTACGGCGTCTCTTTTCCTGATTTTCCCGGCGTTGTGACTGCCGGCGAGACACTCGATGAGGCACGAGCCATGGCCGAGGAAGCACTGGCATTTCATGTCGAGGGGCTTCTGGATGATGGAGAAGAAATTCCAGAACCATCAAACCTGGAAAAGGTGATGGCTGAGCCGGGTAATCGCGATGGAGTAGCAATTCTCGTCATGCTCAAGACGCAGTCGCCGAAAGCGGTGCGCATCAACATCACACTGCCGGAAGACGTGTTGCAGACGATCGACGCCTTTGCGGAGGCAAACGGTCTTTCCCGCTCCGGTTTTCTCGCACGGGCAGCGATGCACGAGATAGACCGCAGCAACGCCGCGTAAATTATCCGACCCGCCCGGTCGCAAGCGCGCTTGCCCATTCGGGTCGGCCGTTTTCGGCGGCAAGTCTCGACATGGCCATATGATCGTAGGCGACATTGCGGAAAATCGGCATCCACCCGCTTTCTGTCTTCTCGATCACCGCATAGGACGCCATCGGGTGGCCGGTCTCGACCTTGTGAAAGTAAGGAGCATCGTCGTCATAGGCCGGCTGCCCCACGCTGCCGGGATTGACGATCAGCCGACCGTCGGACAGGGAAACCACACGCGGGATATGGCTGTGGCCGCAAAGGATGAGCGACTGCTCGATTCCTCCCGCCAGCGCCTCGATCTCGCCATGAGGACGCAACGTGACATGCCCCTGCGGCGAAACCGTCTCCAGCCAATAGAGATTGTCGTCTTGCGGGGTCGCATGACACAGAAAAATGTCGTCACGCCAGACCATGCTGAACGGCAGTTTGCGCAACCAGTCGAAATGCCGGGACGACATCTGGCGATGCGCTTGCGCATCCGATGCCTCAAGCTGATCGGCCGGCGTCTCGATCAGATAACGATCGTGATTGCCGCGCACCGTCCGCTCGGCCTCCAGATCGAGCAACAGCAGCAGATCGCCGGCATGATCAGCCTCCAGCGGTCCGCTGAAGCAATCGCCGAGATTGACGATGTCGCGAATTCCAAGCGCGGTGATGTCGTCGAGCACTGCCTTCAGCGCCGCGCAATTCCCGTGAATGTCGGCGATCGCAGCGAAACGCATCAGCTGCCCCGATAGGTGGAATAGCCATAGGGCGAGAGAAGCAACGGCACGTGATAATGCGCCGTGATATCCGAAATGCCGAAACGGATGGGAATTGTGTCGAGGAAAGCCGGCTCGGTGAGGCTGGTGCCAAGGCCACGCAGATAGTCACCCGCATGAAAGACCAGTTCGTAAGTTCCGACGACAAAGCTTTCGCCGATCAGGATCGGACCGCCATCGACACGCCCATCGGCATTGGTCGCCACGGTTTTGACCTTCGTTCGCGCCTCCCCCTCGATCCGGTAAAGATCGATGACGAGTCCTTCGGCCGGCCGGCCGCTGGCCGTATCAAGCACGTGGGTGGTGAGGCCGGTCATGGTACTGGCTCCGAGATCTGGTAGGGCGTGTCGAAAAAGAACTCTTCGAGATTGGCGGCGGTATTGTCGCGGTCGACGACCAGAAAATCGCTGACCTCGCCGAGCGCCATCAGGGGATGATGCCAGACATTGGGGGCATAGTTCACCCCCTGATGCGCCGCCGCCAGGAATATCTCCGGCCGCCCGGGCTTTCCGCCCTCGTCTGACGACACACCGACCAGGAACGGTCGACCGGACAAGGGCACGAAACTCTGGCTGCCATAGGGATGCCGTTCCATCATGCCGACGGTATAGGGAAACTGCCGCGGCTGGCCGCGAAAGATGTTGAAGATCAGCCGCTCCGGTGCCCCAACGACGACCGGCTGCGCCAGCGCGTGATATCGCTCCGTCGTGCCGTTATTGATCAGCCGCATCGTCGACGCATCGGCCTCAATGACATCACCGTAGGGCGCGAAAGCGGTTTTGGTGAGGGGAAGAACTTCGAGAATTTCAGTCAATTCATTCGCCTTGGGCATGTTGATTGCGGACACCGGAGAGCTGCGACACGAGTTCGGGGATCATCAGATCGATGGTCACCCAGATTGTGTTGATGTCCAACTGAAAATACTGATGAGCAATCCTGTTGCGCATGTTCTTTATATCCCGCCATGGTATTTCGGGATGGTCGGATGCGAAATCGGGAAAATTGTCCATGATCTTGGTAACGCACTCACCGATCGCCATGATGTTGGCGATGACGGCATCCTGCCTTATCGGGTCTGTCCGAAACGTAATACGATCCATGCCTTCCATATACTGCATGGCGCGTTCGCCAGAAACGATGATGCGATCGACATAGGTTTCCAGCCGCGGCAAGCTCATATTGCCGTTGCCTCCGAAATGATGAGCTTTCGAACCTCGGATGGAAAATCTCCAGGCACCTTCACGTCGACCGGAATACCGAGCACAGCCTCCAGATCTCCCTGCAATCCGCCAAGCGTAACAAGAGACGTCGTCGGCGACGGATCCACCAAGATATCCAGATCGCTCCCCGAATGATCCTCCCCTCGCAAGACGGAGCCGAAGACGCGAGGATTGGAGACCTGTCGATGTGCGACGATCTTCCTGATCAAGTCCCTGTTCTTCTCTAGCACTTCCGAAGGTCTCATGACGGCAATACTCCGTTTGCAATCATTATAGGCGACAGGCGGCAACGGGAAAAGCACGCAGCTCCTCACCCCTCGGGCAGAAGGGTCAGCAGCCGCAGAAGCGCGATCCGCTCAACCTGCATACAAGCCGTTGAAAACTCGTCTTCCGCGCTATTGCCGATGCGCGTCTCGAAAGCCGAAAGGATGTCGTCCCTGTTCAGCCCCTTGACCGCAATAATGAAGGGGAAGCCGAATTTTACCGTATAGGCGGCATTGAGCGTCGTGAAGCGGGCATGTTCGTCAGCGTTCAGCCGGTCGAGGCCGGCGCCAGCCTGCTCCTGCCTGCTGTCGTGCGTCAACTCGCCGGCAATGGCCAACTTGCCCGCAAGATCGGGATGGGCGCGCAATACGCCGAGCCTTTCTTCGCCGCTCGCCTTGCGAAACTCAGACACCATGGCCGCATGCACGCCTCTGGCGGTCAGCGGCACGAAGATCAGGCCAGCATCATAGGCACGCTCTGCCACGAAGGGCGAATGCTCGAACACCCCGCCGAAGGTCGAGATGAAATCCTCTCTTGCGGTCATGCGTCACCTGCCGGCGTGGTGGCGGGCTTGTGATGCTCATGCCAGTGTTTGGCGATCTCGATGCGTTGCGGCACCCAGACCTTGTCATGGGACAGCACATATTCCATGAAGCGCCTGAGCGCGGCGATGCGGCCCGGACGACCGACGAGACGGCAATGCAGGCCGACCGACATCATCTTCGCGCTCCCCTCCTCGCCTTCGCGATAAAGCGTGTCGAACGCATCCTTCAGATAGGTGAAAAACTGGTCGCCGGAATTGAACCCCTGCGGCGTGGCGAACCGCATGTCGTTGGTTTCCAGCGTGTAGGGAATGATCAGAAACGGCTTTCCATCGATGCCAGGTACCCAATAGGGCAGATCGTCGGCATAGCTGTCGGAAGAATAGAGAAAACCGCCCTCCTCCATCACCAGCTTCAGCGTATTGTCCGAGGGCTTGCCCTGGTACAGGCCATAGGGCCGTTCGCCGACGAGTTCGGTATGCAGCCGC
>UBNQ01000038.1 GCA_900466875.1 Hyphomicrobiales bacterium
CCCGAGGATCCAGACACAGATCCCTACAATGCTAGGATTGACGATACCCGAGCACGCCATCATAGAGCGGGGCACGTCCCCTCGCCCCGCCTGCGGGGAGAGGGTTAGGGTGAGGGGCCGATCTCGGCAGAAGCCGTCCACTGCCCGAGAGCCTTCGCCCCGCCTTCGCTCAAGCCATAGACACCCTTGTCGATCTTTTCGAACCAGCCGTAATAGTTGTCGCGCAGCATCGCGCCGGCCTTGGGCGTGATGGCTTTGAGGTCGCGGGGCCGGAGTGGACCTTCGACAAGGGCGGCGGCGCAGGCGAGAGCCTGCTGCCGGTAGGCGGTCATGATCGGGATTTTGGTCGAGCCGCCGAGCGCCGGATCGCCCTGGCGTTTGCGGTGTTCCCTGATGAGTTTCGTGCGCCGTTTCGGATTGGTGCGCGGCATGGGCGAGACGGAGCTGACGAGGATGCTGACCTCTTCCTGATCCGAAACGCCGAGCATGCCGATGCCGAGCCGGCGGCAGAGATCGCGGTAGCGCTTGTCGGTCTCGCGGCCCCTGCCTTTGGCCGAGACGCGGGCGGCGATCCAGACTTCGTCGGCGGCAGCCGCGCGATCGACGGCCTGCAGGATCAGTTCCAGGTTGAAGCTGAGTTTCAGCTCGCAGACGACCATCACGGTCGGGTCGCCGTCGCTCAGGCCCAGCATGTCGCAGCCGCCGATCTCGCCCTTGACCGAATAACCGGCGGCTTCGAGGAACTGTTTGACGGGGAGATAGAGCGAGGTTTCCATGCGCGCCTGAAATCGATGATCAGCGACCGATAGCTGATTTGCGCAAGCGAACCCACCCCTTGTGGCGACCGCTGTCCGGCCAGGGCTTCACCGCGATGAAGGATCGTCTTCGGAGACCTCGTCTTCCTCCTCCTGGTATTTGCTCTCATAGGGGAGCGTGAGAATGGCCGATGCCGCTACCGCCCCGCCGAACAGGGAGGCGAAAGGCACGAGGACAAGAAAAAGCGGCAGGGCGGGGTTTGCGGCCCGCGTGATCAGACCGCGCAGGCCGCCGATATCGAGCGCAATCAGGGCAATGCCGACGCCGATACCGATGACAACGCCCAGAAGTGCGTTGATGCCGAGAAACCGCAGCATCTCCCGATGATCGCGGCGCGCTTCCTCCGGGGTCAGTTTCGGTTTGCGGGAATTGTGGAGAATTGCGTCCCGCGCCCTTTGCCGGACGGTCCATCGTTTGAGCCAGCCGGGTTTCAGCCAGTCGAACGGATCGGGCAGTTTTGCCATCTGCAGCAGGAATGGGAGCGGCATTGTATTCAACTCCTCATATGGGGGGCCATCTGTTCAAACGCCATTTGTCCATCGTCTCAATAAGCAGAGCTGAAATCAACGCGCACAATCGGGCGTGTTGCGTCGGCGCAGAACCAGCACGGCATAACCGGCGAACCCGGCGAGCCAGAAGGCCTGGGCTGTGTGAAGCTGGCCCAGCCCATATTCGGGATAGAGTGCATAACCGACACGCTGGGCAAGCGCACAGGCAAGGCAGAAATAGGTGGCCGTGCCGAGAAGCGAGCGCTGGAAGGACTGGCCGTTGCGCTTCCGCACCATCGAGGTTGCGATGGCAACGGCAAGCGAGGCGAGCCCGCCGATCGCCAGCACATGTTGCGGAACTGCGAGCGGCATCGTGCTTCCCGGCATCGCCTGGATGAAAAGAAGCAGGAAACCGATGCGTTTCGACACCATGGCGAAGGTCATGAAGCTCACGCCGCCATAATGGAAGGCGTGCCAGGGTACGATCCGGATCAGCCAGAGCATACCGCTGATACCGGCAAGTGCTGCGGGCAGGGCATAGGGCAGGTCGAAAGCCCAGAGCAAGAGTGTCAGGAGACTGGTGATGCGCTGGGTGAGAGAAAGCCAGGCGGGCGGAAGAGGCCGCGACGGCCGGCCATCGCGTGTGCGGCCGGAATCGATCACCATCGGAAAAATGCGGTTGCCCACTTCGAAACAGATCGCAAGGATCAGGCAAAAACCGGGCATCGTGGCACCGGGCCAGAGATCGAAGGCGGCCACGATGCCGGTGCCGGCATGCGCGGTGGCCAGCGCGAGCAGTGGAAAGGCCTGTATTGCACGTGCCCGCATCGCGGTGATGGAGAGGGCCGCGACGCCTGCAAGGCCGATGATCGATCGCAGCTGCGCGCCAAGCGCGAGATCATGAAGACCCAGCAGAAAGGCCAATGCCTGGGCAGTCAGGAACAGCCGGATCAAGGGCGGCGAAAGGATCGGACGGCCGACCCAGCGCGGCAGCGCCTTCAGCATGAAACCGAACAGTTGCACCAGCATGAAGCCGAAAATCAGTTCATTGGCGTGACGGGAGTAGTCGCCCTGCCAGATTTCCGACGGAAACGCGATCGCCCGGATAGCGGTGAGGGCTGCGAGAAAGAAGGCAATGCGGAAATAGTCGAATACCGCCCTGGTCGGCGTGGTCGGCTCAGGCATTGCCGTCCCATTCGACGGCGAGTGGAGCTTGCCTGAGATCGAGCTGGTCGATGGCGCGGGCGGCAATGTGGGTGACGATATCCGCGATGGTTTTCGGACGTCGGTAGAAGGCAGGCACCGGCGGCATGATCGTGGCGCCCATTTCCGTGACCGAAACCATGTTGCGGAGATGACCGAGATGCAGCGGGGTTTCGCGGGCAAGCAGGATCAGCTTGCGGCGTTCCTTCAGATGCACGTCCGCGGCGCGGGTCAGGAGATTGTCGGAAAGGCCGGTGGCGATCGCTGCAAGCGAGCGCATGGAGCAGGGGGCGACGATCATGCCGGCAGTTTTGAACGAGCCGCTGGCGATCGTTACACCGATGTCGTTAGCCGGGTAATGGTGGCGGGCGAATTTGGCGAGTTTGTCCAGCGCATCCGGCCCGATCTCGTGGGCGAGTGTTCGCTTTCCGGCCTCCGAGACGACGAGATGCAGTTCCACATCCGGCAGGCCGCAAAGCAGTTCGCCGATCCTCATCGCGATGGCCGCTCCAGAGGCACCGGCGACGCCGAGCACGACCCGCTTCAAGGCGCGTCTCCGGCGGGACCGAGGCCGAGTTCGTCCCACATGGCGGAAACGCGGTCCTTGACCTCGGGTGTCATGGCAAGGACTTTGCCCCATTCGCGGTCCGTCTCGGAGCCGATCTTGTCGGTGGCGTCGAGACCCAGCTTGCCGCCGAGCCCGTGTTTCGGCGAGGCGAAGTCGAGATAGTCGATCGGCGTATTGTCGAGCACGATCATGTCGCGCGAGGCGTCGAAACGGGTGGACAGCGCCCAGATGACATCGGGCCAGTGGCGCACGTTGACATCGGGATCGACCGCGATGATCAGTTTCGTATAGCTGAACTGCGGCAGCATCGACCAGAGGCCGAGCATGATCCGCCTTGCATGGCCGGGATAACGCTTGTCGATCGACACGACGATAGCGCGGTAGGAACAGGCTTCCGGCGGCAGCCACAGGTCGACGATTTCCGGGAACTGCTTTTTTACCAGCGGGATGAAGAGCTCGTTCATCGCTTCGCCCATGACCGAAGGTTCGTCCGGCGGACGGCCGGTATAGGTCGACAGATAGACGGGCGTCTTGCGCATGGTGATCGCGGTCACCTGCATGACCGGGAAACGATCCACCGCGTTGTAATAGCCGGTATGGTCGCCATAAGGCCCTTCGTCGGCCATTTCGCTGGCCGAGACCGTGCCCTCGATGATGATTTCCGCGTTGGCCGGAACGTAGAGCGGCTGGGTTTTGGCCTTGACGACGCGGCTGCGGCGGCGGCGAAGGACGCCGGCGAAGGAAAGTTCGCTCATCCCCTCGGGCAGTGGCATGACGGCCGAAAGGATGGTCTGCGGGTCGGCACCTATGGCGATTGCGACCGGCATGTCCTGTCCGGCCTTTTGCCATTGCCGGTGGTGTCCTGCACCGCCGCGATGGGCAAGCCAGCGCATGATCAGCCGGTCGCGGCCGAGTTTCTGCATCCGGTAGACGCCGAGATTGACGTCGTTTTCGTCCCCGAAGCCACGGGTGACGACGAGCGGCCATGTCATGAGCGGGGCAGGTTCTCCCGGCCAGCACCACTGGATCGGGATCTTGTCGAGGTCGATCTCGTCTCCGATCAGAAGCTGCTCCTGACAGCGTGCGGATGTGGCCTGGCGACGAACGCCGAGCGAGAGTGCTGCACGCAGCATCGGCAGTTTTCCGACCGCATCCTTCAGCGAGGCCGGCGGCTTGGGTTCGCGCAGGTCTCCCAGAAGACTTGCAAGATCGCCGATCCGGCCCGGCTCCAGTCCGAAACCGAGTTCGATCCGCTCGCGGGTACCGAACAGGTTGGCGAGAAGCGGCATCGAGGCGACGTTTCCATCCGCATCGACCGGCTTTTCGAACCACAGGGCAGGGCCGGCGTCGGCCAGCACGCGGCGATGGATTTCCGTCACCTCGTGCACGAGGCTGACCGGACGCGAAATCCGCTTCAAAAGGCCGCGATTTTCGAGCTCCCGTGCAAAATGCTGCAGGTCGTCATAACGCCGAAGGGCTGGGGTCAAGGCTCGGGCAGAGGCGGGTGATTGGGTCATGCCTTTCTGTGCCGAGAGATTTTCCAAACGTCCTTGTCATAGCTCAAGTGGTTTCGCGGACCGGGGATTTACGGTCCATGGAACCCTGAAACGAAAAATGTCGTCCGCCCATGCTGATACCGCCCATTCTTTCCGCGCCGCTCCATATGATCCCGATCCCGTTGATCGAGCGGATCTGCAGGCTGATGTTCGGCCGCATCGCCAAGGCGCATCCGGGTCTCTTTGAACGGCTGGACGAGCACCGGGAAAAGCGCTTTGCCTTCCTGCCGACCGACCTTCCGCTGGCTTTCGTCGTCGTGCCGGGAAAACAGGAAATCTCGGTGCTGCGCCAGCCGGTGGACATCGTGGCGGATGCGGTGACGGAAGCGCCGCTCTTCCTGCTTTTAGGCCTGATGGAAGGGCGTTGTGATGCCGACGCGCTGTTCTTCTCGCGTGATCTTTCGGTGACCGGTGACATGGAAGCGATGCTCGCCATGCGCAATGCACTCGATGCCAGCAATATCGATCTTCAGAAGGACCTGGCGAAACTTGCCGGTCCCTTTGCACCGATTGCGAGACGTGTGATCGGCGAGGTTCGTGACCGTGCGCTGAAAGATCAGATGAAGCCCGCAGGAGAAGCCGCAGCATGGAACTGATCTGCCCCGCAGGCACGCCGGCAGCCTTTCACGAGGCCGTCGATGCCGGCGCTGATGCCGTTTATTGCGGTTTTCGCGATGAAACCAACGCCCGCAATTTTCCCGGTCTCAATTTCTCCCGCGAGGAACTGAGAGAATCGATTGCCTATGCAAAGCGGAAAGGCACGCAGACCTTCGTGGCGCTCAATACCTTCATGCGCGCAGGGTCTGAAGAGATCTGGTACAAGGGCGCGGCTGATGCCGTGGCGCTGGGCGCCGATGCGCTGATCCTCGCCGATTTCGGCCTGATGGCGCATGTGGCGGAAAAATATCCGCAGCAACGGCTGCATGTCTCGGTCCAGGCCTCCGCATCCAACCCGGATGCAATCAATTTCCTGGTCGACGCCTTCAACGCCCAGCGTGTCGTCCTGCCGCGCACCTTGACGATCGCCGACATCGCCCGGATCGGCAAGAATATCCGCTGCGAGATGGAAGTCTTTGTTTTCGGTGGGCTCTGCGTCATGGCGGAAGGCCGCTGTTCGCTCTCCTCCTATGCGACGGGCAAATCGCCCAACATGAACGGCGTCTGTTCGCCGGCAAGCCATGTGCGCTATCGCAAGGATGGCGGCGAACTCGTCTCCGAACTCGGTGAATTTACCATCAACCGTTTCCCCGCAGGTGAGGCGGCGGGTTATCCGACTTTGTGCAAGGGTCGGTTCGATATTGCCGACAGCAATGGTTATGCCTTTGAGGACCCGGTCTCGCTCGACGTCATGGGTGAACTGGAGGCGCTGAAGGCAGCCGGCGTGAAGGCATTGAAGATCGAAGGCCGGCAGCGCGGCAAGGCCTATGTGGCCGAAGTCGTGTCGACCATGAAGGCGGCTCTGAACAGCCCGCCGGAACGCCGCGCACCGCTTCTGGCGCGTCTGCGCAGCATGAGCGAAGGACAGAAAACGACGTCCGGCGCCTATGAGAAACGCTGGAGATAGACCGATGACGCAGACAAAGAAAACCAGCCTGACGCTTGGGCCGGTCTATTATCTCTGGGATGCGGAAAAATGGCGCGATTTCCATTTCCGCATAGCTGATGAAGCACCGGTCGATCGGGTCGTGATCGGCGAGACCGTCTGTTCCAAACGCCAGCATTTCATCGAGCCGCATCTGGCCGATGTCGTCGAGCGCCTGGAAAGCGCCGGCAAGACGGTGATCCTGTCAACGCTGGCGCTGGTGACGCTCAACCGCGAGAGCAAACAGATCCGCGAGATGGCGGAGGTCAGCGAGCATCTGCTGGAAGCCAATGACCTCTCCGCGCTGGCGATCCTGAAGGACAAGCCGCATACCATCGGGCCGCTGGTCAACGTCTATAATGCACCGACCGCAAGGCTGCTCGCCGGTCGCGGCGCAAAGCGCATCTGCCTGCCGCCGGAACTGCCCTTCTCTTCGGTGAAGGAAATCGTTGCCGAATTCCCCGATATCGATTTCGAGGTTTTTGCCTTCGGCCGCATGCCGCTGGCGATCTCGGCACGCTGTGCACATGCGCGTTCCAAGGGCAAGATCAAGGACAATTGCCAGTTTGTCTGCCGCGAGGATCCGGACGGGCTGCCGGTGCGCACGCTCGACCGCCAGTCTTTTCTGGCGCTGAACGGCGTGCAGACGGTATCGCATGCCTGCCAGTCCTTGCTGGGCGAGCTGGATCATCTGGTTGAAGCCGGAGTGCGCTCGTTCCGCCTGTCGCCGCAGGATTGCGACATGGTGGCGGTGGCAAAGCTGCATCGCGCTGTTCTGGATGAGGTGGTGGATGCGGATGAGGGTGTTGCAAAACTTCGGCAGCTTTATGCCGCAGCGCCGCTTGCCAACGGTTTTCATCACGCAAAGGAAGGCGCCGTCTGGGTGGCGCGTACCCGCAGCCTGCAGGCGGCCTGGCCAGCCTAAACATCTCTATTGAAACTGGTCGCCGGTTTCGGGAGACATGTATACGAACATCACGCTGAAGCGCGGTGCGTGAATCGGAAAGATCGCACCGCGCTCTGGCGTCCCGGGTCAGATTTCGAAGAAGTTTTCGAACGATTCGGGGAAATTCTCGCGGGCGAGTTTTTCGTTGATGACCAGCATCGACTGATAGGACAGGGGATCGAAATCCTTGTCCGCCGGCAGCACTTCACGGCCGAACAGAAGGTTCAGACGAGCGGCATCCAGATTGCCGCGCTCGAACGGCTCAGGCCCGAAATGAAACCAGAGCGCATGCAGGAAGGCAGCATCGACCCGGTGTTCGGCCATGCCCGGGCGTTTCCGCCGCGGGATGGCCTTGATCGGTGTTACGCCTTTCGGATTGGCACGGCGGATGGTGAACTGGATCCCCGTGCTCGGCATGCCGCCCGGAAAACCGCGGTGTTTGGTCATTTCGGGCAGGTTTGCCATGTCGTGGTCCCTTAGATGTTGGCGACCTTGTCGGCCGTCTTTGTGTCGAAATCGGCAGCGTCGTGACGCTCGCGCAGCTGTTCGGCCGGCTCACCGGATGTCCGGTTGACCATGCGCCCGCGCTTCACCGCCGGCCGGGCGAAAACTTCCGCCGTCCAGCGCTGCAGGTTCCTATAGCTCTGAACGTCGAGGAAGTCACCGGCATCGCCGTAAGCCTGACCAAGTGCCAGATTGCCGTACCATGGCCAGATCGCCATGTCGGCGATCGTATATTCCTTGCCCGCCATGAACTGGTTGTCGGCAAGATGCCGGTCGAGCACGTCGAGCTGGCGCTTGGTCTCCATCGCATAACGGTCGATCGCATATTTGATCTTGATCGGCGCATAGGCGTAGAAATGGCCGAAACCGCCGCCGACAAAGGGAGCCGAGCCCATCTGCCAGAACAACCAGTTCAAGGTCTCCGCCCGCGTGCGCACGTCGGTCGGCAAAAAGGCACCGAATTTTTCAGCCAGATAGGTCATGATCGAAGCGGATTCGAACAGGCGGATCGGTTTTCCGCCATCCTTCGGCGCATGGTCCAGCATGGCCGGAATCTTGGAGTTCGGATTGATATCGACGAAGCCCGAACCGAACTGGTCGCCCTGACCGATATTGATCAGCCAGGCATCGTATTCCGCGCCGGAGTGTCCGGCCGCCAGAAGCTCTTCGAGCAGGATCGTGACTTTGACGCCGTTCGGCGTGCCGAGCGAATAAAGCTGCAGCGGATGTTTTCCGACCGGCAGTTCCTTTTCCTGCGTCGGGCCGGCTATCGGCCGGTTGATGTTGGCGAACTGGCCGCCATTGCCTTTCTCCCAGGTCCAGACCTTTGCGGGTTCATAACCTGCGGGGAAATTGTCGGCGGGGGATCTGTCGGTCATCGAAATCGGTCCTTGCTCATCGCGCCTTAAAAGCGGCTTGCGCCGGGGTCAATATAGGGATTGGCCCGCAGCCTTCTACCGCTGACCTTTATAAAGATGACGGCTGTCAGGCGAGGCGCGTTTTTTCACCGAGTGCGAGCGAATGAGCAAAAGTTTCTTCTGCGAAATATTTCTCATTTGTCACGCGACGCCCGGTCGCGCGGCGGCTTTTGCGCGGCTATGGTTGTCGAGACTGGAATGAACACCCCATGACCTGAGCTGCCGAAAAGGCAGCCGGGCTGTTCCGGACAATAGGGAAGGAAAACACATGCAGGCTCTTGTACTGGAGCAAAAAGGCAAGCTGACGCTGCGGGAGATCGATCTCCCGCTGGATGTCGGCCCCGGCGACGTGAAGATCGAGATCGACACGGTCGGCGTCTGCGGCAGCGACGTGCATTATTACACCCACGGCGCGATCGGCCCTTACGTGCTGCGCCAACCGATGGTGTTGGGCCATGAGGCGGCCGGGATCGTGGTCGAAATCGGCTCCGAGGTGAAGAACCTCAAGGTCGGCGACCGCGTCTGCATGGAGCCGGGCATCCCCAACCTTTCGTCGCGCGCCTCTAAGCTCGGCCTTTATAATGTCGATCCGGACGTGCGTTTCTGGGCGACGCCGCCGATCCATGGCGTGCTGGCGCCCTTCACCGTCCACCCTGCGGCCTTCACCTACAAGCTGCCCGACAACGTCTCCTTCGAGGAAGGTGCGATGGTCGAGCCGTTTGCGATCGGCATGCAGGCGGCGACCCGCGCCAGGCTGCAGCCGGGCGACGTGGCGGCCGTCATCGGCGCCGGTCCGATCGGTATCATGGTGGCGCTGGCGGCACTGGCGGGTGGTTGCGCTCGCGTCTTCATCTCTGACCTCAGCGCCGACAAGCTGAAGATCGCCGCGCAATATCCGGGCATCATCCCGGTCAATGTCCGCGAGCAGTCCTTTGCGGACGTGATTTCGGAAGCGACATCCGGCTGGGGCGCCGACGTGGTGTTCGAGGCAAGCGGCAGCCCGAAGGCCTATCAGGGCATGCTCGATCTCGTGCGTCCCGGCGGCGCTTTCGTTCTCGTCGGCCTGCCGGTGGAGCCGGTGCCGTTCGACGCAGCAGGCGCGATTTCCAAGGAAGTGCGGATCGAGACCGTGTTCCGTTATGCCAACATCTTTGACCGGGCGCTGGAATTGATTGCCTCGGGCAAGGTCGATCTGAAGCCTCTGATCACCGGCACGTTCGATTTCAACCAATCGATCGCCGCCTTCGAACGCGCTGCCGCCGGACATGCGTCCGACGTCAAGCTGCAGATCAAGGTGAAGAGCTAAGAGCCGCTCAGGCCGCCTGCCAGAAACGGCGGGCGGTCGTCTGTTCCGAAATCGGCTTCGTGCCCCTTAGCGGCACATGCCGCAGCATTTCGAGCGCGAAGGCGCGGGCGTTCTGCCTTGCCTTGTCGAGATTGCTGATCCGGCCGTCTTCCATCGTGTGAAGCGTGCCGCCGAGATCGAAAATGTCGCGGAAGGCCGCGCGTTCGATGATCGGCGTGCCCAGCACTTCGACGCCGCGTTCCAGAAGCAGCATTTTTACCGCCAGCAGAGCGCGCGTCGTAACCATCGAATTGACGCGGGTGAGCACGACCGAATGCGGAACCTTGATGCCCGCCTTGTCATCGAGGAAGCGCAAGAGTTCGAGCACATTGGCGCCGCCCTGGGCATCCATGGCGCAGCCCTGGATCGGGATCAGCACGTGGTCGGAAAGACCGATCGCCTTGGCGAGCAGCGGGCTTTGCGCGCCGGGAAGATCGACGATGAAATAATCCGTCGTGTAGCGATGCTCAGTGATATGCCGCTCGATCGACGCCTGCGTCACATAGGAGATCACATTGAGACGCGGCAGGGCCACCGAAAGCTGGTGCCAGCGCGAGATCCAGCGTTGCGGGTCGGCATCGAGCACGGTGACGCGGTAACCGAGCTGTGCAAGCTCGGTTGCGAGCAACAGCACCGCAGTCGTCTTGCCGGCGCCGCCCTTGGTATTGGCGAAAGTGATGACGGGCATGGATAAGGGACCTGTTCGGCTGCGAGCCGATGATGGTCATGGCTCTGACCGCACCCTCATGATGCGCGGGTCTATTGTTGGTGGATATGGTTAATGTGAGATAAACTTGCATTGTTTTTTGCCCATTTAGTCTGCCTGGCAATGTCCCATTGCAGTCGATAGAGTTCTCCTTGCCGCGGCGGAGAGCGCGATACGCCGGTACTCTCCGCATCCCCTCATTTCGGCAACGTAAGTCCGTGGCGGGACCTACCCTCGCGGCAGAGTGCTTCAAATTACTTGGTCACCGATAATCTTGGAAACAAGTTCAGGCTTCCATTGGACATACTCGACCAAGCTACCGTCGGGATGGCGAATATAGTTAAACACTCCGGTCGATACGGTGGTTGCCGGTATGACGACATCAGCGCCGGCACTGACAACCAGTTCCGTAGTGCGTTGAAGATCGTCCACAATGACTGGTCCGGCAGCTTTGCGCGCAATGTCGAGAGCGCTATCGCTGCCGGCTATGACGAGGAAGTCTCCGATGGCGGCTTGTTCCACGACAAGGACCTCGGCAGGTAGGTCGTTATTGTTGCCGACGAGGGGACAGAGCAGCTTTGGGTCGTCCGACCAAAATCGTAAATCGGCCGGACGGCCGACAAGCGCTTCAAGTACGGGTAATGCGTCGTCGAGAGACCGGACAAACAGGCGAGCATAAGTCTTAAGAATCATAGGAGGGCCTTTCATGGTGAAGTCGCCATCATCCAACGAAGCAGCACTGCGCGACAGTACGCACTTTAAGGTGCGTGATCAGAAGGGTGAATCTCCGGTGTTCGATCCCGATAGTTCGGGTCAG
Organism: Hyphomicrobiales bacterium; assembly: GCA_900466875.1. Taxonomy (GTDB): domain Bacteria; phylum Pseudomonadota; class Alphaproteobacteria; order Rhizobiales; family Rhizobiaceae; genus Neorhizobium. The sequence goes on from UBNQ01000038.1 coordinate 11,449, forward strand.
TCTGATGACGATGGCAGTGCGCGGGCGGTCCGTATGTTGACCTTGTCAGCTGCAAAATGGTCGCTACCGGTGCTCGAAGCCCTGGAGGAGGGCGTTGTCCGCTTCAATGCCCTGCAACGCCATGTTCGCGGCATCCGTCATCGCCTGCTGGCGATGACACTTCAAAGATTTGTCGAAGATGGTCTCGTTGAACGGATCGAGTATGACGAAGCGGTTCTACATGTTGAGTATCACCTGACGGAGGCAGGACGTGATTTCCTGGCGACAGCCCATGGGTTTTGCAAATGGTCGGCGAGCTATCCACCGACGGTGCTCCAGGATTTAAAAGATCCACCGCCGCGATAATCGCAACTTGGCAATCAAGGCGATGATCCTGTGATAGCAACGCGTGATCTCGTCAGGCCTCTATCGTCGCTTGTCCGCCGCCAATATCTCCCGCGCAATCTGGTCAAGCGGCACGATGCGGTCGACGCCGCCATGAGCGATGGCTTCCTTCGGCATGCCGAACACGACCGAGCTTGCCTCGTCCTGCGCTACCGTGAAGGCACCGGCCTGGTGCATTTCGTTCATGCCGCGTGCGCCGTCGTCGCCCATGCCGGTCATGATCACGCCCATCGCGTTGGCGCCGGCTGAACGCGCGGCGGAACGGAACAGCACGTCGACCGAAGGCCGGTGGCGGCTGACCAATGGCCCTTCCCGGACGGAAACCTCGTAGCGTGCGCCGCGGCGTTCCAGCAGCATGTGCTTGTCGCCCGGCGCGATCAGCACGTGGCCGCGCAGGACAGGGTCGCCGTTGACGGCTTCCTTCACTTCGACTTCGCAGAGACTGTTCAGCCGCTTGGCGAAGGCTGCGGTGAATTTTTCCGGCATGTGCTGGACGATGACCATGCCCGGCGAGTTTGCCGGCAACGTTTCGAGAAGTTCGCGCAGGGCCTCGGTTCCGCCGGTCGACGCGCCGACGCAGACGACCATCTCCGTCGTCTTCGCCATCGCGCCGATCTTCGGCGGCGGCAGCACGGCATCGGCCGTCAGCTTGCCCTGGACGGGCCGTTCCCTCAAGCGGCTTGCCCGCAGTTTGGAAACGCTGGCGCGCGCCGCCCCCTTCACCGTCTGGCGGATCTGTTCGGCATGTTCGGCCAGATGGTCGGCGGCGCCGATTTTGGGTTTGAGGATGATGTCGACCGCACCGGCATCCAGCGCCTGCATCAGCGTCTCAGAACCGGTTTCGGTCAGTGACGAACACATCACCACCGGGATCGGATGTTGCGCCATCAGCTTGCGCAGGAAGGTGATGCCGTCCATCTGCGGCATCTCGACATCGAGGGTGATGACGTCGGGTATCTCCTCGCGCAGTTTCTTGGCGGCCATGAACGGGTCGTTGGCGACCCCCATGATCTCGATATCCGGGTCTTCCGATAGGAGGGTCGCGAGCGTCTGCCGCACGCTCGCCGAATCGTCGACGATCAGGACACGAATCTTTCCACCCATGCTATGCCTATATCCGTTTGAAGATTGTGTTGGCGACCTGTCGGATCGGTAGATCGAAGCCGCTCACGGTTTCCGAATGGCCGATGAACAGATAACCGCCGGATACGAGGTTGTTGCACAGCCGGGTCAGAACCTTCTGCTGGGTCTGCTTGTCGAAATAGATCAGCACGTTGCGGCAGAAGATGATGTGCATCGGATCGCCGATCGGATATTTTGCATCCATCAGGTTCATGCGGGCAAAGCCGACCTTCTGGCGCAGGCTGGGGACGATCCGCATCTCCTGCCGATGCGCGTTCGCGGCTCGCATCACATAGCGGCGCATCATGTCGGGCGTCACTGGCGCCATTATGTCGGAAGAATAGATGCCTTTCTGCGCCTTTTGCAGAACGTCGGTGGAAAGATCCGTCGCAAGGATGAAATAATCCCGATCCGGCGCCTGCGACTGGACGAAATCGGACAGCACCATGGCCAGCGTATAGGGTTCGGCCCCCGTCGAGCAGGCAGAACTCCAGATACGGATGCGACGCTCGGGAAACTGCCGGACGATATCGCCAAGGGCGACGTCCCGCATGTAGTCGAAATGTTTCGGCTCGCGGAAGAAGTCGGTCTTGTTGGTCGTGACCACGTCGATCAGGTGGATGGCCTCGCGTTCGATGCCGCCCTGATTGAACAGATAGTCGCAATAATCGTCGAAGGTGGCGATGCCTGTTACCCTCAACCGGCGGCGAAGCCGGCCTTCGAGCATGGTGGATTTGCTCAGCGGCATCTTGATGCCGCTATAGCTATAGATGAATTTTGACAGCGCTTCAAAATCGCGCTTGCTGAGCCGGTCGTCCAGCGGTTGGGTTTTTAATGCTACGCTCACACTGGGACCCGTCATGCGACCTGCGAGGTCGGCGCGACGCCGGAAAGCGCCGGGCCGGTATCGGAAAACAGCCGGGCAAGATCGATGATGACGACGAACCCGCCATCCTTGCGGACCACCCCGGCGATATAGTCGGATCGCCAGCGAATGCCGATATCGGGCGCATCCTCGATCTGTTCGGCGCGGAACGGCACGACTTCATAGACGCGGTCTGCGACGAGGCCGAGCGCCAGAACCTTGTCGCCGATCGGCACGTCGAGAACGAGCATGCGCGTATGCGGCGTCCGGGCAGTCGGGCTCATGCCGAGCCTGATCCGAAGATCAATGATCGGCACGCCCTGTCCGCGCACGTCGCGCAGGCCGAGAAGGTAGTCCGGCCCGTGCGGGATCTTGAAGGCGTCCTCATGATCGAGGATTTCCCGCACCACCTCGACAGGCACGGCGAAGATTTCTTCGCCGAGACTGAAGGTTACGAACTGGGATTCGGATGATGCGGCCATGGTTTAAGCGCTTTCCCGGAAATCGGCGTCGTCAGAGTCTGGTCCACCCATCGACATGTCGAGGGCAAAACCCTTGGCGCGCGCCTGCTGAGACTTGATGTTGTTGCTCGCTGCCGGAGCAACGTTCCGCTGGTTCTGCTGGGCAGGCTTGTAGGCCGGCGCCCTTGCTGCCGGTGCAGCACGGTCACGGGAGTTGCCCGTATCGACCTTGAAGAAGGAGATCGACGCTTGAAGTTCTTCGGCCTGGGCGGCGAGCTCTTCCGACGTCGAGGACATTTCCTCGGACGAGCCGGCGTTCTGCTGGGTCACCTTGTCGAGCTGCTGGATGGCTTCGTTGATCTGGCTGGCACCGATATCCTGTTCGCGGCAGGCGGCGGAGATTTCCGAAACCAGTTCGGCGGTCTTGTGGATCGCTGGCACCAGCTTGTTCAGCATGTCGCCAGCCTCTGCAGCCGTCTGCACCGTCTCGCCGGAAAGTGAGCTGATTTCGGCAGCGGCAGCCTGGGACCGTTCGGCAAGCTTGCGGACTTCCGAAGCGACGACGGCAAAGCCCTTGCCGTGTTCGCCGGCACGTGCTGCCTCGACGGCTGCGTTCAAGGCCAGAAGGTCGGTCTGGCGGGCGATTTCCTGAACGATCGAGATTTTCTCGGCGATCGTGCGCATCGCGCCGACAGCGCGGGCAACCGCTTCGCCGGATGCTTCGGCATCCTTCGACGACTGACGGGCGATCTTTTCCGTCTGGGCGGCGTTGTCGGCATTCTGCTTGATGTTGGCGGCCATCTGCTCCATCGAGGCGGAAGCTTCTTCGGCCGAAGACGCCTGTTCGGTTGCCCCCTGCGAGAGCTGTTCGGAGCTGGAGGAGAGTTCCTGGCTGCCCGAGGAGACGTTGTCGGCGGCGGCAAGCGCGTCGGCCACGACGCCGCGCAAACGCTGGACCATGCTTTCGAGCGCGATGCCGAGCGTATCCTTGTCGGACGCCGGCTTCGGCGTGACGGTCAGGTTGCCGTTGGCAATCTGGTCGGCGATATCGGCGGTATTGCGCAGATTTGCGGTCATCACGTTGATGGTGTTGACCAGATCGCGGATCTCGTCATTGGTCTTGATCTCGACGTTCTGGTTGAGATCGCCGATCGAAACGGCCTCGGCTACGCCCATGATCTTGCGAAGACCGTTGCTGATGCTGAGAGCGATCCAAAGTGCTGCGACGACTGCGATGAGCAGTGCGATCGCGGCCAAGCCGACGATGAAGTTCCGGGTCGTCGTATACTGTTCGTTGGTATCGGCATCTGCCTTCTGCATGGCGTCGCGGCTTGCATCTGCGCGTGCATTTGCCAATTCTTCGATCGCATCAACCGTTGTGCGGCCTTCGGTGGTTGCAAGACGGACGGCTTCGGCGCCGTTGCCGGATTTCGCCAGTTCGCGGATCCTGTCGTCAATCGCAAACAGCTTGTCGCCGAGATCTCCGACATCCTGCCAGGACTTGCGGCCCTGATCTGATGTGGAAGCGCCGACCAGCCAGGCGATCTCTTCCTTGAACTTCTGGCGGTTGGTGTCGCTTGCCTTGATGTAGCTGTCGACATCTGTCGAATTGGTGGCCGTCGCCATGTTCATCTGGGCGCGAACGATCCGCAGCTGCAATGCGCCGACATTCTGGGCATGTTCGAGCCGTTTGGCTGGGCCTGCAATGAGTTCGGAGATGGCGGTGTTGAGGTTGGAAAGGCTGAAGATGCCGTAGCCGGCGGTCAATGCCAGAAGGACGATCATCAGTCCGAAAGACAAAGCCAGCTTAAGTTTGATGGTAAAACGCAAGGTCATAACCCCGATATGCATGAATGGCGACGTGAAGCTTTCATCCTCAAGGGTGAAAGCCGAATGGATAGGTATTCGGGCAGAACATTCGCCCCGGGACCTGACTGAGAACCGGTCTTACGTCGTCGCATACACACGGCGGCGGTGGTCCGGGCCACCGAGGCAGCCCGGACCAGCTATTTGTCTCAAGCGCTTTCGCGGAAGTGTTGGTCGTCGGCGTCCGGACCGCCCATCGACATGTCGAGGGCAAAACCCTTGGCCTTGGCTTGTTGCGCATGAACGGAATGGCCAGCTTGGGCCGGAACCCTGTAGGCTGGCTTTGCCGCGGTGCGCTGGGCAGCGGCGACAGACCGTTTCGGTGCTGCTTTCTGACCGGCCTGATCAACCCGGAAGAAGGCGATCGAAGCCTGCAGTTCCTCGGCCTGGGACGCCAGTTCCTCGGAGGTTGCCGACATCTCTTCCGATGCGCCGGCATTCTGCTGGGTCACCTTGTCGAGCTGCTGGATCGCTTCGTTGATCTGGGAGGCACCGATATCCTGTTCGCGGCAGGCGGCGGAGATTTCCGAGACCAGTTCGGCGGTTTTCTGAATGTCCGGCACGAGGCGGTTCAGCATTTCGCCGGCTTCGGTCGCCACCTGAACGGTATCGCCAGAGAGCGCGCTGATTTCGGCGGCGGCTGCCTGGGAGCGTTCGGCCAGCTTGCGCACTTCCGAGGCGACGACGGCAAAACCCTTGCCGTGTTCGCCGGCACGCGCAGCTTCGACGGCGGCGTTCAAGGCAAGTAGGTCGGTCTGGCGAGCGATTTCCTGCACGATCGAGATTTTTTCGGCGATCGTACGCATCGCACCGACGGCGCGGCTGACGGCCTGGCCGGAAAGCTCGGCATCCTTGGAGGACTGGCGGGCGATCTTTTCCGTCTGCGCTGCGTTGTCGGCATTCTGCTTGATGTTGGCGGCCATCTCTTCCATCGAGGCGGACGCCTCTTCGGCCGAAGACGCCTGTTCGGTTGCGCCCTGCGAGAGCTGTTCCGAGCTTGCCGAAAGTTCCTGGCTGCCGGAAGACACGTTGTCGGAAGCCGACAGCGCATCACCGACAACGCCACGCAGGCGCTCGATCATGGTGTTGACATAGGTGAGCAGGTCGCCGATCTCGTCCTTGCTGGAAACGGTTGCAAAGCGGGTGAGATCACCTTCCGCAACATTCTGCACGGCGTTCACCGCATTGCGCAGGCCCTTGTTGATGCTGAGTGCGATCCAGGTTGCGGCAAGCGCTGCGATCAGCAAGGCTGCGGTGGCAACCGAGATCATCACGAGGCGGGTCTGTATATACCCTGCTTCAGCCTGCTGGCCAGCTTCAACGAGGCGACCGTCCTCAAGCTTCATGACTTCATCGAGAAGTGTGTCGATTTCGTTGGTGACGGTGCGGGCCTCATTCGCCGAAATGCGCAGGGCGGCTTCGCTATTGCCCAAGAGCATCAGCCTGCGGATCTCGTCGTCCTGCTTGCGGAATTCGGCGGTCAGACCTTTCAGCTTGTTCCAGATCACCTTGCCTTGCTCGGTCGCCAGCGCTTCAACTGAGGTGAAGACCTGGTCGAAGGCCTGACGGGCGACGTCGCCCTTGTTGATCGAGGCCTGCATTTCACTGGAATTCTCGGCCAGCAGAAGGTTCTTCTGCTGGCGAATCTGCTGCAATTGTTCGCCGCTCAAGTCCTGGGTAAGGTTGAGCCGGGCAGCCGGGCCTTGGAGAACGTCCTCCAGTGCAGCGTTGAGATTGCCGAGACTGAAGACGCCGTAACCGGCGGTGACCATCAGCATCAGGATGATGAAGCCGAAAGCCGAAGCAAGCTTGAGCTTGATCGAGGCACGCATGTGTTTATCTCCGTCGCAATATGGTCAGCCGTGGGGTGTCGTGGCTGAGGCATGCTCATGTTTGGCTGAAAAGATGACCTGCAGGTTGGGAAGGATGATGAACTCACTTCCCCGCTTGACCAGGCAGTTGATGAAATCCGGGCGCCAGCGCATGCCCACGCTCGGCGGCGGTTCGCTGGCGGATTGCAGAAGCGTGGTGACTTCATTCACCTTGTCAGTGCGGATGCCGGCAAGCACCGGCTCTCCGTCGATTTCGATCTCGATGACGATGATCCGGCTGTCGATCGTCGGCTTCGTCGCCTCCATGCCGAAGGCGAGCCTGATATCGGCAAGCGGAATGACCTTGCCGCGGAAGTTGATGACGGCGCCGACAAAGGCCTTGGCGCCCGGAACGCTGGTTTCCGGCAACAGATCCAGGATCTCCTGAACGATGAAGGCTTCCAGCGCAAAGGTTTCGCCGGCGATCTCGAAGGTCAGGACCTCCAGTTCGTCGCGTCCGTTCCATAGGTCTTCCGAGAGTTTTGCTATTGCCTGGTTCATCCGGCTGCGCGCAGATGCGCCTCCTGCTGCTGGCCCTCGGCGACGAGGTGGCCGACATCGAGAATAAGCGCGACATCGCCGTCGCCTAAAATGGTGGCGCCCGAGAAGGTCGCCACGTCATGGTGAAGCTTCGACATGCCCTTGATCACCGTCTGGTGGTCGCCGATGATCTGGTCGACGACCAGGCCGACACGCTCTGAACCGGTCGAGATGACGACGACCTTCTGGAATTGATCGGGCTTGGTGCCGGTGCGGAAGAGATCCCGAAGGCGAAGGAAGGGCACGAGGCTGTCGCGCAGCGAGATGAAGCTGCGGCCGCGCGAACGCATGTCTTCCTCCACCGAAAGCTCGAGGCATTCCTCGACCGCCGAAAGAGGAATGACATAGCGGCCGTTGCCGACCCGCACGAGCAGGCCGTCGATAATGGCGAGTGTCAGCGGAATGGCGAGCGAGATTTCAGACCCTTCGCCCGGGCGGCTGACGACGTTGATCGTGCCGCGCAGAGCGTCGATGGTTCGTTTCACCACGTCCATGCCGACGCCGCGGCCGGACAGGTTGGTGACTTCGCTTGCGGTGGAAAAGCCCGGCTGGAAGATCAGCTGGTAGAGTTCCTGGTCGCTGAGGCTGGCGTTCGCCGTGATGAGGCCGGAGGATTCGGCCTTGGCGCGGACGCGATCCTTGTTGATGCCGCGGCCGTCGTCCTTGATCGTGATGATCACTTCACCGGCCTGCTGGCGGGCCGAAAGATGGATATGGCCGGCTTCCGTCTTGCCGCTGGCAAGACGTTCGTCCGCGGTTTCCAGCCCGTGATCACAGGAATTGCGCACCAGATGGACGAGCGGATCGGCAAGGCGTTCGATGACGCTTTTGTCGACTTCCGTCGTTTCGCCCTCGGTGATGAGCTCGATCCGCTTGCCGGTTTCATTTGCCAGATCGTGCACCAGGCGGCGGAAGCGGCTGAACAGATGCGTCACCGGCACCATGCGCAGCACCATCATCGTATCGCGCAGCTCGCCGGAAAGGCGTTCCACGTCTTCGGACACGGCGCGCAGCGTGAGATCGCCGCTACCGCCAGCCAGCTGGGAGAGCCGCGACTGGGCAATGACGAGTTCGCCGACCCGGTCCATCAGTTCGTCGAGCTTTTCGGCAGGAACGCGGACGTTTTCATTTGCCTTGGCGGCTTTGGCATCGCCCGGGGCCGGTGCGGCGAGTGCCGCCGCGGGTGCTGGCGTTTCGGCTGCGACGGGCGCTGCCGCAGGGCGTGTCGGTGCCGCCATGGCGGCTTCCGGCGCGGCGACGGCGATTTCCTCCACCGCAAGGTCCATATCGTCCATGACGAAGATGAACACGTCGTCGATTGCCGATCGCGGCTGATCGGTCAGCAGTTCGACATCCCAGGTGATGTGGAGATCGGTCGCGACGAGCGCGTCGAGCGCGGGAATGCCTGAACGGTCGGCAACGACCCGGCAGGTGCCGAGATCGCGCAACTCGTCGAGCAGTGGCAGCGGGTTCGTGCCATTCGCCATGCAATTGCGGGGCAGGCTGAAGCAGATTTTGAAAAGCGTCTGGGCCGGAGTTTTGGCCGCAGGCGCAGCGGCTGGATCGCCGCTGCCGTCGACCGCGTGACGCAGATTGAGGAGCAGGACCTCGCTCATCGCTTCATGGTCGCCGGAAGGCGTCTCCACCAGCGCGCGCATATGGTCCTTGGCTTCGAGGACCGCGGTGACGAGTGCGTGGGTCGCAGGAACCTCGCCCTTGCGCACCCGGTCGAAGGCCGTTTCGCAATGGTGGGTGAAGGCTGCAAGCGCCTCGAAGCCGAACATGGCGCCGGAGCCCTTGAGCGTATGGAGGCCGCGGAAAACCGCGTCGACCTGATCCTTGTCGCCGAGATTCACATTGAGATCGAGAAGCCCCGCTTCGATCTGTTCCAGAAGTTCGGCCGCTTCTGTCCTGAAAACCGCGATAGGATCAGGGAAACTCATTTGCCGAGGACCTTCCTGGCAATCTTGACCAGGCTTTCCGGATCGAAGGGCTTGGTCAGCCAGCCGGTAGCGCCGGCAGCCTTGGCCTGCTGCTTGATTTCGCCGTCGGATTCGGTGGTGAGGAAGATGACCGGAACACCCGTATGCGCGGGCAGCTTGCGCAGCTCGCGGATCATCGTCAGGCCGTCCATGTTGGGCATGTTGAGGTCGGTGATGACCAGGTCGAACTGGCCGGCATTGAGCTTGGCGATGCCATCGACACCGTCGACTGCTTCGGTGACCTGGTAGCCGGCATTGGTCAGCGCGACCCGCGTCGTCAGGCGAATGCTCGCCGAATCGTCGACGGTCAGGATATTGGCACTCATTGAATTTTTCCTTGGTGAAGCCAGAATTTCGCGTCGTCGTCCGACATGCCTTCCAGGAAGCCGCTTCTGCGAAGCGTTTCGAGAAGCGCACCGCTTGCCGGCTGTGCAAGCGCGATGTGCTTGCCGGCCGTTCCCGCATAAATGCGGGCGGACTCGACCATCTGGATGAAGCTGATGTCGACCTGCACATCATCCGCCAGCTCGATCGTGGCGGCCTCGTGTGCGTCAATGAATTTCAGCATGTCTTCGCGCACGGGCATAATAGCCCGGACCGTCAGATTTTCGGGCAAGCGGAGGCATGCTTCGTTTAGGCCTGCAATATTCATACCTGCTCCAAAAGCCTTAGAATATGCTGAAATAGCCTGCCAAATTTGGGCCATCATGCTTAACCGGAAGTTAATTGGCGCCAGTGAGTTTTCATGTGCATTAGTCGTATTTGGCGTTTAGCTCATGTTCATATCTCCCGAAAATTAACCACGAGCGGTGAAACCAACAGGCTGTTTTGTCCCGGTTAACCGTCGCCGACGCAGAGTGTCGTCATGTGAGGACGACCCGTGCCAGGCTTTGCCGCCCGGCGGAGAGTTGTCCCAGAATGAACAGGGCAAATCGGTGTCGGTAAGGGTGAAAAACCTCCGGCAGAGCATGAAGGGTGGCCGAAGTGGCAGTTGCGGCAGTTTTGGTGAATGGGGCGGAGCTTTTTGAAGGATCGGCCCCGGTTTCCGGTCTTGTGGACCGGATGGAAACGGCCAGATCCCGCATCGAAGAGCGCTTCCTCGACGGCGGCGCGGCCCTTCTTTCGGTTCTCGACGTCCTCAATAAGCTGACCGGCTCGCTCGACCAGATCACCGGCTCGCTTGACGAGGAAACCGCAGCCAGGACCATGGCCGAATTGCAGCAGACGGTCGGTCGTCTATCCCAACTCAGCGCCATCGAAACCGCGCGTCAGGCCGGTTTCGTCGATATCTCGGGGGCGGAGCGCAATCTTCGACCACATGTCGCGGACATGCAGGAAACCATGCGGTATCTGCGCACATTTGCGGTAACGGCAAAGATAACCGGAGCAGGCATTGCCGATTTTGCCGGATTTGCCGAAGAAATCCTCGAACGCATCCAGACCGGTACGCGGCAGGTGAACGAGTTCGGCGACAAGCTGAAGTCTCTCGGATCCGGCCTTGGCTCGGTCATGGAACGCGGCATGGCAACGATCGAGCGCTATGAAGCGACCATTCCGGGCATCGTTACAGGGCTTTCGACCGGCGGCGCCGAAATCAGCGCGCAGCAGAAGACGCTTGTCGAGCGGGCGGCGCGGGTTCGCAAGATCGCCGCAGGCATTCAGGGCAAGCTCGCGTCCGTTCTCTCCGCCATGCAGATCGGCGACATTACCCGCCAGCGCATCGAGCATTGCCAAAGCACGCTGACCCTTCTTCAAACCTATTTGGAAACAGAGGCCGGGATGCTGAAGGCGGACGACCGGGCAAACCTGTCGTCGATCATCACCAACCTCGTTGCCCTGCAGCTCAGCCAGTCGATCGACGATTTCGACCGTGACACGGCCAAGATTGTCGCGACCGTCGCAAGCTTCCGTTCCGACCTTGCGGAAATCGACGGCCTGCGCCGGACGATGACCGAAGGCGGTGGCGACAACGCGATGCGCCGCCTCGAAGGCAATGTCGGCGTGGCGCGCGAGGCGGTCAGGGAGATCGAGGCGGTGTCGCAGGAGGCCGGTGCACTCACCCGCTCGACCGGGACAACGGTTCGCGAACTCATCAACGGCGTCGGACTGCTGCAGCTGGTGCGTACCGACATCCACTACATGGCACTCAACACCAATCTTCGCTGCGGCAAGATCGGAGAACAGGGCAAGGCACTCAACGTCGTCACCGCGGAACTGCGCAATTTTGCAGCCCGACTGGATGGAACCGCGGAAAACGTCCTGGTCGAACTGCAGACGCTGGAAACCGCTTCCGACAAGCTGAATATCGGCCATGAAGACGACAGCCAGGAGCTGCTGGACGATCGTCTGGCGAGGGCGATGCAGAGCATCCGCGATGTCGGCGACCGGATGGACTGCGAAATCGATGCGCTGAGCGAGCAGAGCGGGGTCGCCATCGATCAGATGGAGAATGCTCTGTCGCGCCTCGATTTCAAGGCGGAACTCGGCGAAGTCCTGCGCGACTGCGCCGACGAGATAGCGATGGTCGAGGCGCCGGAACCGTCTGCCGGTCTGGAGCCGGCTCTGGCCGATCTCGGCACCCGGATTGGAAAGCTTTACACCATGGTCTCGGAACGTGAGCTGCATGCAGCGGTTCTCGGGACCACGGCTCCGGTCGAAACAGCTGCCATTGCCACGGTCATGAGCGATGACGACATTGACGATGCGCTGTTCTGATCAGGCATAACGCCGTCATCTCGTAAGCTGGAAGCCTGCGTCCTGCGATGGCGGGACGCGATTTGTCGGCATCTGCGCCTTGACCTTTGGCCGGCTCTGGGTCATTTGACGCCTCTTGATTGAAAAGGCGCCCAAGGGTTTCACCCTGGCGGGACGAACCCCGGCGGCGTTAGCAAAGAGATTAAACATGGCAAAGGCTACATCTTCGGCGCCGTCCCAGCGCATGCTTCGCGTTGGCGAACAGGTTCGCGCCGCCATCACCCAGATCCTGCAGCGCGGTGAAGTGCGCGACGACCTGATCGAAAAGACAGTCATCTCCGTATCGGAAGTGCGCATGTCGCCCGATCTGAAGATCGCAACCGCATATGTGACGCCGCTCGGCCTGCCCAATCATGAGGCGGTCATCGAGGCGCTTAACCGGCATGCGAAATATATCCGCGGCCGGCTCGGTGGTCCGCTGAGGCAGATGAAATACATGCCGGAAGTCCGCTTCCGTGACGACACGAGCTTCGACAATTACAAGAAGATCGACGAACTGCTCCGTTCGCCGGAGGTCCAGAGGGATCTCGGCGAGGCGAAGAGCGACGACGAATAACAAGCACAATCTGAAAGAACGCATGTCCAAACCACGCAAACCCAAGGGCCGGGCGGTTTCCGGCTGGCTGATCCTCGACAAGCCGGTGGATTTCGGCTCGACCGAAGCCGTGTCCAAGATCAAGTGGCTGTTCAACGCCCAGAAGGCCGGCCATGCCGGCACGCTCGATCCGTTGGCCTCCGGCATGCTGCCGATTGCCCTGGGTGATGCGACGAAGACCGTGCCTTATGTCATGGACGGCCGTAAGATCTACGAATTCACCGTAAGCTGGGGCGAAGAACGCTCGACCGACGATCTCGAGGGCGAAGTGACGGCGTCGTCCGATACGCGCCCGGCCGAGCAGGCGATCCGCGATCTCCTGCCGGGCTATACCGGCGTCATCCAGCAAATTCCGCCGCAGTTTTCCGCCATCAAGATCGCCGGCGAACGTGCCTATGATCTCGCCCGCGAAGGCGAAACGGTCGAGATCCCCTCGCGCGAAGTGGAAGTTTTTCGCCTGACGCTGCTTGGCGTGGGCGAAAACGAGGCGCATTTCGAGGTCGAATGTGGCAAGGGCACCTATGTGCGCTCGCTCGCCCGCGATTTCGGCCGCGATCTCGGCTGCTATGGCCACATTTCCAATCTGCGCCGCACCTTCGTGGCACCCTTCGGCGAAGACAAGATGGTCCCGCTTGCCGATCTCGTGGCGCTGGAAGAGATCGAGGACCGCGACGAACGTCTCGCAGCACTCGATGCCTACCTGATCGATACCGCCGAAGCGCTGTCGTCTCTTCCGCATCTGCCGATCACCGACGAGCAGGCGCATCGCATCAAGATGGGCAACCCGATCATCCTGCGCGGCAACTCGGCCCCGGTCGAAGAACCGGAAGCTTATGCGACCGTGCGCGGCCGGCTGGTCGCCATCGGCGAGATCGGACAGGGCGAATTCCGCCCGAAGCGCGTGTTCGGCTAATATCACTGCACGGTTCCGCGCTTGCCGCGGAGCCGCCTCTATCGCCGCCGCGTCTCGCCGATATCTGACATCTTGCCATCGCGCCACGGCGCGGTTTGCCAGGTTGCGACGCGCAGTGCGTCCAGCATGACCTTCAAAACATCCTTCCACATGACGGCATCTCCTTTGCCGCCATGTGAGCCCTATTGCCGAGGACGCTCAAACGAGTTTATCGTCGCCATTGGATGACTTGAGGTTATGCGATGAAACGTGGCCGCCTGCCTTTGACAGCCCTGCGCAGTTTCGAGGTGGCGGGCCGCCTTAAAAGCTTTACCGGCGCGGCCGATGAGCTTTTCATTTCCCAGGCCGTCGTCAGCCGCCAGATCCGTGAACTGGAAACGACGCTGGGACGGCCGCTTTTCGAACGTGGGCATCGACGGGTGGAGCTGACACCGGCCGGCGAGGCGCTTTTGGCGACGCTCACGCCATCATTCGATGCGATCGGTGATCGTCTGGACGAGATCCGCACCGAAGGTCATGGCAACGTGATTGCCGTCAATGCCGAACCATCCTTTGCCACCTGCTGGCTCATACCGCATCTCGGCGGGTTTCAGGCAGAAAACCCGACGATCGATGTGAATGTGGAAGCGGATTCCCGGCTCAGCGAATTTCGTGGCCATGAGGCCCTGATCGCCATACGCCACAGTCTCTCGGAAACGTCCTGGCCGCGTGTGGAGAGCCGGCATCTCGCCAATTCCCGGCTGACGCCGGTCATGTCGCCTATGCTCGTCGAAAGCGAGGGAATGCCGTCGACGCCGGCCGATCTGTTGAACCACACTCTTCTGCATGAAGACCGGCGCGAGACCTGGCAGCAATGGTTTGCAAAGGCGGGGCTGCCCGACACGCCGTCGGCGCGTGGGCCTCTCTATACCGACGAGGGGCTGACATTGCAGGCTGCATTGCGGGGGCAGGGCGTCGCCCTTCTGGATGAGAATTTTGCCGAAGAAGATGTGAGGGCCGGCAGGCTGGTTCGCCCCTTCGGCATTTCGATCGACCATGGCGCCTATTGGATCGTGGCCCGCCGGTTTGATCGTCTGCCCGCCTCGGCGCTGCGCCTGGTGGATTGGCTCGGGCGCAGTCTTGCCTGACATTCGCAACCGCCTGCAGCCCGGCCACAGCTGTTTGCATGTCAGCTTCGATCGAGGCGGATGGCGAGCCTCTTCCAATTGCAGGCTGAATGGTCTATAGGCAGCGCCAGCCAAAGGGCTGCCTTCGGGCAACACTTTGCATTCACGGCCAAGGCTGGACGACATCCCGGCCTTTGGCGACCCTATTTCCTCTCCACTATAAAGGATCAGACGATGTCGATCACTGCAGAGCGCAAGGCCGAACTCATCAAGGAATACGCAACCGTTGAAGGCGATACCGGTTCTCCGGAAGTCCAGGTTGCCATCCTTACCGAGCGGATCAACAATCTGACGGAACACTTCAAGGGTCACAAGAAGGACAACCACTCCCGTCGTGGCCTTCTGACCATGGTTTCGAGCCGCCGTTCGCTTCTCGACTACCTGAAGAAGAAGGACGAAGCCCGTTACACCAAGCTGATCACCAGCCTGGGCGTGCGCCGCTAACAAGTTCTCGGCGGGTTCCTCCTCGGAAGAACCCGCCGGATCGCTATTTCGGCGCCTTTTGGGGTGCCAGACTGAGGCGGACCCGGATGGGCCGGTTTCGCCACCAAAACCAGACCTGTCATGGGGCAGGATTGCAGGATGCTTTTGACCGGAGCCGAAAACGGCTTCGGTCAGTTCAAAAAGCCTCTCGTTGTCTTGCCCGTGATGTGTCGCAATGACTGCGGTGAAGTGTGTTGCCGCCCCTTAGCTGGAAAAGCCGGGGCGAGACGCCGTTTCCCGCGTTGAAGGACAATATATGTTCAATACCCACTCCGTCGAAATCGAATGGGCCGGCCGTACGCTGAAGCTGGAAACGGGCAAGATCGCCCGCCAGGCTGACGGCGCCGTTCTCGCTACCTACGGCGAAACCGTCGTTCTCGCCACTGTCGTTTCGGCCAAGGCGCCGAAGCCGGGCCAGGACTTCTTCCCGCTGACCGTCAACTACCAGGAAAAGACCTATGCCGCCGGCAAGATCCCGGGTGGCTACTTCAAGCGTGAAGGTCGTCCTTCGGAAAAGGAAACGCTGGTTTCCCGCCTGATCGACCGTCCGATCCGTCCGCTTTTCCCGGAAGGCTACAAGAACGACACCCAGGTCGTCGTCACCGTCGTTCAGCACGACCTTGAGAACGATCCGGACGTATTGTCGATGGTTGCCGCTTCGGCTGCCCTGACGCTCTCCGGCGTTCCCTTCATGGGCCCGGTCGGCGGCGCACGCGTCGGCTACATCAACGGCGAATACATCCTGAACCCGCATCTCGACGAGATGGAAGAGTCGGTTCTCGATCTGGTCGTCGCAGGCACCCAGGACGCCGTCCTGATGGTTGAATCGGAAGCCAAGGAACTGAACGAAGACGTCATGCTCGGCGCCGTCATGTTCGGCCACCGTGGTTTCCAGCCGGTCATCGACGCGATCATCAAGCTCGCCGAAGTGGCTGCCAAGGAACCGCGCGACTTCCAGCCGGAAGATCATTCCGAACTCGAAGCCGAAATGCTGAAGCATTTCGAAGCCGAGCTGCGCACCGCTTACAAGAACACCCAGAAGGCTGAACGCTACGCTGCCGTCGATGCAGTCAAGGCAAAGGTCAAGGCTCACTTCTTCCCGGAAGGCGCCGAGCCGAAGTACACTGCCGAAGTCATCGGCGCGATCTTCAAGCACCTGCAAGCGAAAATCGTTCGCTGGAATATTCTCGACACCAAGAGCCGCATCGATGGCCGTGACCTCGAAACGGTACGTGCGATCGTCTCGGAAGTCGGCCTCCTGCCGCGCACCCACGGTTCGGCTCTCTTCACCCGCGGTGAAACGCAGGCGATCGTTGTTGCCACGCTCGGTACCGGCGAAGACGAACAGTATGTCGATAGCCTCACGGGCATGTACAAGGAGCGCTTCCTGCTCCATTACAACTTCCCGCCCTATTCCGTTGGCGAAACCGGCCGCATGGGCTCCCCGGGCCGCCGCGAAATCGGTCACGGCAAGCTCGCATGGCGCGCTATCCGCCCGATGCTGCCGTCTGCTGAACAGTTCCCCTACACGCTGCGCGTCGTCTCCGAGATCACCGAGTCCAACGGCTCGTCTTCGATGGCAACCGTCTGCGGCACCTCGCTCGCTCTGATGGATGCCGGCGTTCCTTTGGCAAAGCCGGTTGCCGGTATCGCCATGGGCCTGATCCTCGAAGGTGAACGCTTTGCCGTTCTCTCCGACATCCTCGGCGACGAAGACCACCTCGGCGACATGGACTTCAAGGTTGCAGGTACCGCCGACGGCATCACTTCGCTGCAGATGGACATCAAGATCGCCGGCATCACCGAAGAGATCATGAAGGTCGCACTTGCTCAGGCACAGGGCGGTCGTACCCACATCCTCGGCGAAATGGCCAATGCCATCTCCGAAGGCCGTTCGCAGCTCGGCGAATTCGCACCGCGCATCGAAGTGATGAACATCCCGGTCGACAAGATCCGTGAAGTTATCGGTTCGGGCGGCAAGGTCATCCGCGAAATCGTCGAAAAGACCGGCGCCAAGATCAACATCGAAGACGACGGCACCGTGAAGATCGCATCTTCCTCGGGCAAGGAAATCGAAGCGGCCCGCAAGTGGATCCACTCGATCGTTGCCGAGCCGGAAGTCGGCGTGATCTACGAAGGCACCGTTGTGAAGACCGCCGATTTCGGCGCCTTCGTCAACTTCTTCGGCGCCCGCGACGGTCTGGTCCATATCTCGCAGCTCGCTTCCGAGCGTGTTGCCAAGACGTCTGACGTCGTCAAGGAAGGCGACAAGGTCTGGGTCAAGCTGATGGGCTTCGACGAACGCGGCAAGGTTCGCCTGTCGATGAAGGTCGTCGACCAGGCCACCGGCCAGGAAGTCAAGAAGGCCGACGGCGACGCAGCTGCCGAATAAGCTTTCGCCGGATTGAAATGAGGGGCGCGGAAGTTTCTTCTTCCGCGCCTTTTCTTTATTCGTAGACGTACACACTACTCACTTAAGGTCCGCACCCATGAGCCGCGACGCCCTGAAAACCCTCTTCCATCCCTTCGTCACCGATGCCGTGCCCATGCCCGGCGAAGGCGAGCGGGTGATCTTTCTCGGCGCCGAAGCCGGCAATGCAAGGCCGGAAGGCTTTGACGCGGAAATCACCTCCGTACAGCCGTTCCGTCCGCTCTTCCGCTCCCTGCGCGACAACGCCTTTCCAGAACCTGAGGGCGAGGATTACGACGGCGCGCTGGTTCTGTGCGGCAAACATCGCGGCGACAACGAGAACCGCATCGCCGAGGCTCTGGCCCGCGTGAAGGTCGGCGGCCTGATCGTCGTCGCCGGTGGCAAGGAAGACGGCATCCAGCCGATCCGCACCATGCTGCTGAAGCTCGGCATCATCCTCGATTACGCGCCCAAATATCACGGCGTCGCCATCTGGTTCGCACGGCCGGAAGATGCCGGCGATGCGATCAAGGCGCTGCAGAAAGCCGCTATAACCGTCGAGGGACGCTTCCAGGCGGCTCCGGGCATGTTCTCCCATGATCGCGTCGATGCAGGCTCCGAGCTGCTCGCAACCCGCTTCCCGACCGATTTCGACGGCAATGTCGCCGACTTCGGCGCCGGCTGGGGGTATCTTTCGGTGATGCTGGCGGAAAAGTCGCCGCGGGTAAACCGCATCGACCTGTTCGAGGCCGATTACCGGGCGCTGGAATTTGCCAAGCAGAACCTGGCGCACAATTCCCCGGATCTTCAGGCGCGCTTCTTCTGGCAGGACCTCGGAGCCGAGCCGCCGAAGGAAAAATACGATATGGTCATCATGAACCCGCCCTTCCACGAGGCGCAGGCCGCCGACCCGGAACTGGGTCGTACGATGATCCGCACCGCAGCCGCTGCGCTGAAGCAGGGCGGCCGCCTGATGATGGTCGCCAATCGCGGCCTGCCTTACGAGCCGGTGCTTGCCGAAGCCTTCCGCGAATACGGCGAGACTTGCCGTAACTCGAAGTTCAAGGTGATGTGGGGCAAGAAGTAAGCGCCAGGCGCTTCGAGAAAGCTCGATCGTTTCCATCTCTTGCCTAATTCACCGAATGCAAATTAAGGTTGCATTCGGTGGTGTGGGGCGCGTGAATGAAACGGTTGATCGCGGTTCTTGTTATATGGCTTGCCGCCACCAACGCGGCCTTTTCCGATTCCGCGCGTATCACCTGGGAATGGTATAATGCCGCCGAGCTCCATCAGGGACGCAAGGCGGCAGGCCCGGCTGACAAGAAGCTTGCCGCCCACTATTTCCGGCTTGCCGCAGAAAAGGGCAATATAGCTGCCGCCTACAAGCTCGGTGAGATCTACGAAAACGGTCAGGGCGTCGCTCCCGACCCCATGCAGGCCTTCTCCTGGTACATGAAGGCGGCGGCCAGGAACGACAAGCACGGCCAGCTCAAGGTCGGCTGGTGTTACCAGAAGGGGATCGCCGTCACAGCCGAACCCGCAATCGCCGCCATCTGGTATCGCATCGCGGCCGAAAACGACAATATCTGGGGCTATCACATGCTGGCCTTCATGCTTGCCGATGGCGAAGGCATGAAGCAGGACGTCGCCTTGGCGCGACGTTATCTCGAGCTCAGCCTGCCGAAGACGCAGGACCATTGGGCCAAGTGGAAGCTCGCCCATCTGGTGGAAGCGGAAGATCCAAAACGGGCAAAGCTGTTGCTGAAGGAAGCAGCCGCCGCCGGGAACGTCCAGGCGGCCGAGGACTTGAACCAGAAGAGAGACTAGGCGGCTTCGGTCTGCAGTTGGCTGGCCAGTATCCCTGAAACGCAAGACGGGTGCGCATCATGATGCGCACCCGTCTTTGATCAGCCAGTAGAGGCAATCCGTTTGGGGTTATCCGTTGTAACGCTGGAAAACGAGCGTTGCGTTGGTGCCGCCGAAACCGAACGAGTTGGACAGAACCGTGTCGATCTTGGCATTGTCGATGCGCTTGCGCACGATCGGAACGCCGTCGAATTCCGGATCGAGGGTCTGGATATGCGCGCTTTCGCCGATGAAGCCGGCCTGCATCATAAGAAGGCCGTAGATCGATTCCTGCACGCCGGCAGCACCCAGCGAATGGCCAGTCAGCGACTTGGTCGACTGGATATGCGGGATCTTGTCCTTGAAGACTTCGCGGATCGCGCCGATTTCCTTCGAATCGCCCACCGGCGTCGAGGTGCCGTGGGTGTTGATGTAGTCGACTTCGCCCTTCACGGTGGACAGTGCCTGGCGCATGCAGCGGATGGCACCTTCGCCCGACGGAGCGACCATGTCGTAACCGTCGGAAGTGGCACCGTAACCGGTGATTTCCGCATAGATCTTGGCGCCGCGAGCCTTAGCATGTTCCAGTTCTTCGAGAACCAGAACGCCCGCACCGCCGGCGATGACGAAACCGTCGCGATCGGCGTCATAGGCGCGCGATGCATTGGCTGCGTTGTCGTTATACTTCGACGACATGGCGCCCATGGCATCGAACAGGTTCGACATGGTCCAGTCGAGATCTTCGTGGCCGCCGGCGAACATGATGTCCTGCTTGCCCCACTGGATCATCTCTGCGGCATTGCCGATGCAATGTGCCGAGGTCGAGCAGGCCGACGAGATCGAGTAGTTGACGCCGTGGATCTTGAACCAGGTGGCAAGTGTTGCCGATGCCGTCGAGGACATGGCCTTCGGCACGGCAAACGGGCCGATGCGCTTCGGGCTGTTGTTCTTGATCGTGATATCGGCGGCTTCGATCAGCGTGCGGGTGGAAGGACCACCCGAACCCATGATGATGCCGGTACGCTCGTTTTCGGCGTAGTCCTTCTCTTCCAGGCCACTGTCGGCCAGCGCCTGCTTCATCGCGACGTGGTTCCAGGCGCCGCCCTGAGAGAGAAAGCGCATGGCGCGGCGATCGACGAGGTCCGTCGCATCGATATTCGGCTTTCCCCAGACCTGGCACTTGAAGCCGTGCTCCGCGAAATCGGGAGAGAAGGAGATACCGGATTTCGCAGCTCGCAAGGATTCGGTGACTTCGCCTGCGTCGTTACCGATCGAGGACACGATACCGAGGCCCGTGACAACTACCCGTCTCATTTGCTGTAACCCTTGTTGTTTCCGTCAGTTGGCCTGAGTTCAGCTCAGGCCGTCTTGTCCTTGGACAGGCCGACGCGAAGGTCGGTTGCCTGATAGATAGTTTCTCCGTCGGCCTTCAGCCAGCCGTCCGCTGTGCCGAGCACGAGCCGGCCCTTCATGACGCGCTTGAAGTCGATGCCGAATTCGAGAAGTTTGGTTGTCGGGCGGATCATGCCCTTGAACTTCACTTCGCCGGTCGAAAGCGCCATGCCGCGGCCTTCTTCGCCCAGCCAGCCGAGGAAGAAGCCGGTCAGCTGCCACATGCCGTCAAGGCCGAGGCAGCCAGGCATGATCGGGTTGCCTTCGAAATGGCAAGGAAAATACCAGTCATCCGGCTTCACATCGTATTCGGCACGGATGTAGCCCTTGTCGAAGGCACCACCGGTTTCGGAAATGTCGGTGATACGGTGGACCATCAGCATGGGCGGCAGCGGCAATTGCGCGTTACCCGGTCCGAAGAGTTCACCGTGCGCGCAAGAGATGATTTCTTCGTAGCTGAAGCTGGACTGTCTGGTGGTCATCGAATTCCGCGTTCCCCTATGATCGCTAGGTCAGGCGGGCCAAGCCTGATTGAGGCACGGCCATGATTGAAGCGTTCAACATTAATAAGCCCCAAGTATTGGGCCTCAAAACGTCGTTTTGTCACGTTCGCATATAGGAACCGAAGCGTGCAAACCAGAGGGACGGGCATAAAATCCGAATATTTGAGGCGCCTCGCGCGCATCCGACGCGGGAAACTGTTGAAACTCAAGCCGCCAAAAGTTATATCCGGAACTTGAGAAGTATCGCGAGTTGCAGGAGCTGCAGATCAGAATGGCAGAAGCCATGCCCGAAATCGAAGTGAAGTTGCGCCATCATGGCTTGCGGCCGACACGTCAGCGCGTCGCGCTGGGCGATCTTCTTTTCGCCAAGGGTGACCGCCACCTGACGGTCGAGGAGCTGCACGAAGAAGCGATCATTGCGGGCGTACCGGTGTCGCTGGCCACCGTCTACAATACGCTTCACCAGTTTACCGAAGCCGGCCTGATCCGCGTTCTCGCTGTCGAAGGCGCAAAAACCTATTTCGATACGAATACGTCGGATCACCATCACTTCTTCGTCGAAGGACGCAACGAAGTGCTGGACGTGCCGATTGGCAATCTGGAGATCGGCAACCTTCCTGAACCTCCGGAAGGCATGGAAATCGCCCATGTGGATGTCGTCATCCGCCTGCGCGAAAAACGCTCCTAGCGCTTTTTCCTTCTTTTACTCGATTTGAGGGCTTCTTCAGGAGGCCGGCCCGGCCGCGACATGTAGCGCGGCAGGGTCCAGCCGTAGTGAAGCGCGCCACCGCGCAATGCAAACGAGATAACCACGCCGAAGCCTGCGCTGACGATCAGCGGCTGCCCCATCATATGGACGGCCGTGAACGCCCCGGCGCCTGCCAGTGCGGAGGTAATGTAGATTTCCGGTCGCAAAAGCACGGACTGTTCATTCGCCAGAACATCGCGCAACACGCCGCCGAGTGTTGCAGTCATCACGCCGGTGACCATCGCAATCGTCGGGGAGCCGGTTGCGGCCATGCCCTTGGCGGCACCGAGCACGCAATAGGCCGCAAGACCGATCGCATCGAGCCACAAAAGCAGCTTGTAACGCGACTCCACGTAATAGGCGGTGAAATAGACGAAGGCGCCGGTCGCTACGCAGATGAGGATGTAGACCGGGTCCATGACCCAGAAGACGGGCCGACCGAGAATGAGGTCACGCACGGTTCCTCCGCCCGATCCCGTCACCGCCGCAAAGAACAGGAAACCGATGAAATCGAGTTCCTTGCGCGAGGCGGCAAGCGCGCCGGTCGCTGCAAAGACCGCAACGCCCGCATAATCGAGTATCATCAGCAGGGACATGTGGTTCTCCAGCGTCGCGCAAGTGCTTGGGGCTAAGGGGTGAGGATATAGTCCGTGCCGTGTCTACACGTCATCCGTGCCACGGCATCATGAACAGATCAATTTTTCCGTGGTGGGAACCGTGAAAAAGCATTTTGTCGCGATAATCCAGGCCATTGCCCTTATGGTGATGATGCCCGTCATGGCATCGGCCCAGCAGCAATTGCTGCAGGACCCGGAAATGTTCGAAAAGGGCTTTTTCCGCAAGAGCTGCAAGACGGTCGATTTCGGACCGAATTTCGTCAAGCGCTTCGATATCAACAACGACAATATCCAGGACGTCGTCATCGACCACAGCGCGCTCACCTGCGACGGCGTTCGCGGGCCGAGATGCAATCAGGACGGCTGCCCGCAGAATTTCTATGTCCAGGCCAAGGAGGGCGGTTACATCATGATCGCCACCGCCCAGGTCTACGGATATGATTTCGTCCTGTATTTCGGCAACATGGTCTTCATGTTCAAAATGCATCCGCGTTTCTGCGAACGCACCGATGCGGTGCCGTGCGAAATGCGCGTGCGCGTTCGGGGCACGAAATTCGTCACGATCTCCAAGAAGTAGCTATCCCGGGAAGAACCTGTCGATTCGGCCCGTCAAGTAATAGGCGGTGAGGCTCATCCATTCTCGTACCGCGGTCGTGGTGATCTGGGCATTAAGCGCCGGCTGGGTGAAGTCGAGGCCGGGTTTAACCACACCGCTCGTGCGATAATCGACCGGCCAGGGCGTGACGGTGATGCCGGCTTTGCGGAACAGGCCGACCGAGCGCGGCATGTGGAATGCCGAGGTAATCAGCAGGCAGTTTTCAAGCCCCCGAGACTTCAGGAGTTCGGCCGTGTTGAGGCTGTTCTCGTAAGTCGTGCGCGAAGTGTTTTCCTTGATCAACCGGTCGGAAGAAATGCCGAAGGCCGAGAAGAAACGTTCCGCCGTCTGAGCCTCACCCTCGAATGTGCCGCTGATCGACCCGTCGCCCCCGGAAACCAGGATACGTGCCTCAGGATAATTGCGGGCGAGCCTGAGGGCTTCGACGAAGCGGTCGGCTGACTGGTTGAGTTCCATGCCGCCGCGCGCCGTATTGATCTCGTTGTCGAAGGCACCGCCGAGGATGATCATGCAGGTGACCTGGGCGGGGTCGGTTGCAGATTTGCCAAAGCGCGCCTCCAGAACCTGCAGCGCCACCGTGCCGGTTGTCGTAAAAAGCGTGATGAAAAGCGTGAGCGCGGCGAGAAAAGCCGAGACGCCGGAAAGCCGTTGCCAGCCGATAAAGGCAAGCACTGCCGCAAGGGCGGCGAGCAGAAAGGCAAGGGAGAGAGGCTGGGCAAAAACCCAGAACAGCTTGGAAAGAAGAAACATAAGGGCTCGCGAATTCGATTCGCGGCCAGTCTACATTGCGTCGCGGCGCCGGTGAACGATCGGTTGCTGGAAATGCAGGTGAAGCGGACGCGGCAGCGCCCTTGTGGCGAGCGCAACGATGATCGTCAGCAGGGCAACGATCGAGAGTGCGTCCTTGCCCATGTAATGGGTCGCGAAGGCTCCGCTCACGGCGCCGGCGGCCATGCCGGTCCAGGGCACGGTCTGGATCAGCCAGCCGCGCGGATTGCGGTCGCCGATCATCCACCGCCCGATGCCGCGGCCGAAGCGGGACAAGGCACCGGTAATATAGGTCAGGCCGATCGGCAGGCCTTCGATCTGCTCCACGGTCGCGTTGATCATGCCCATCGAAAGCACGACGAGATAGAATTGCACCCGAAGGTGATCGGACGGTAACACCGAGGCGCCTGCGAGCAGGATGGCAACGGTCGAAAGCACCACGAAGGCGCGCCGCGCCGACACGCGATGGGCAAGCACGATACCGAGCGCATTGCCGAGGACGAAGACCCATATCGCGCCGAACAGGGTCAGCGCATGGGCGTAATTGCCATCGACAAACGAAATTGCCGCGCGCGTCGTGTTGCCGCTCATGAACGAGACGAAATCGCCGGACAGGATGAGGCCGATGGCATCCGTCATGCCGGCGATGAAGGAGATCGCGGCGACGAGCATCAAACCGGTCGTGGTCCGCCGTTTGCGGATGAGGTGTCGACGTCTCTGGCGTGTCATTTGACGAGCGTGATTGGGGTGTCTTTTCGCGCAATCTGCCGCAAAACCGCTTGGCGGCATTGATCCATGACAATAGCGGGCGAAAGGGCCGCAGTCCTGTCGAAACTAACGGTCTGACAGCCAGTCCTGGATCCCGTGCGCGGCGGCCCGTCCGGTCGCGAAGCAGGCGGTGAGCAGGTACCCGCCGGTCGGTGCTTCCCAGTCGATCATTTCTCCGGCCGAAAACAGTCCGGGACGGGATTTCAGCATGTAGCGCTCGTCGATTTCGCTCCACGCGATGCCGCCGGCAGCGGAAATCGCTTCGGCAATCGGGCGGGGGCGCAAAACCGGGATCGGCAGTGCCTTGATGCGTGTTGCCAACTGTTCGGTGGACATCCGATTGGCATCCGCAGACAGTTCGCGCAGGAGTGCGGCTTTCACGCCATCCAGTCCGGCCCCTTTGCGCAGCCGGTTGGAAAAGCTCGCCTTTGTATCCTGCCTCGCAAGATCACGGGCGAGGCGTTCCATCGTTCGTCCCGGCATCAGGTCGACGATGAGCGCCGCGTTTCCGTCACGGCGAAGTCGGTCGCGCAGTGCCGCCGAATGAGCGTAAACGAGACTGCCTTCGATCCCGTGTTTCGAGATGACGAATTCGCCCGGATATGTGCCGGCATCGGATGTGGTGGAGACGGATTTCAGCGGTGCGCCGGCAAAGCGCTCGACGAAGACGTTGCTCCAGGCGACATCGAAACCGCAATTGGCGGGCTGCAGGTCGTGTACGGCTATGACCTGCTCTTTCAGCCACGGCACCCAGGCGGCATCCGAGCCGAGCCGCGGCCAGCTGGCGCCGCCGAGTGCAAGAAGCGTGGCGTCGGGTTGGATGGTGATTTCGCCATCGGGTGTCGTGAAGCGGAAGCCGTTACCGTCAAAGCCTGTCCAGCGATGCCGGGTCTTGAGCGTGACTCCCTGCGCCTCCAGACGCTTCATCCATGCGCGCAGCAGCGGAGAGGCTTTCATTGCCTTCGGGAAAACCCGGCCGGATGTGCCGACAAACGTTTCCGTGCCAAGTTCGGCGGCCCATTGCCGGACGTCCTGCGGCGTAAACGCATCGAGCGCCGGACGCAGACGGGGCGAAGCGCTGCCGAAACGGTCTGCGAAGCGGGTAAAATCTTCCGAATGGGTGATATTCAGCCCCGACTTGCCGGCAAGCAGGAATTTTCGCGCGAAGGTGGGCATCGCGTCGTAGACGGTGACGCAAAGCCCGGTCGCGGAAAGCACATCCGCCGCCATCAGTCCCGCCGGCCCGCCGCCGATGATTGCCACCTGTTTCGTCATCATCTCCGGTTACGGCAGATCGTAGCGCTTTTCCAGAGGTCCCCGCATCTTCAGGTCAGCAATGCCTCCGTCAGCGGATGATGCGGATCGGCAAGTCCGTCGAGAATGTTGAAATGGTGGCGGTCGGGTTCCTCGACGCAATCCGTCTCGGCGCCCAGCCCCTTCCAGATATTGGCGAGAAGCGCGTTCTGGCGCAGGAATTCCGAACGCTCCGCGGCGCCGACCCAGCAGGTGACACGGCTGCGAAACAGCGGTTCGAGAAGGGCAGGACTTTCGAGATAGGCTTCCTCGATGTCGATCCGCTGCGTTTCGTTCATCTGCGTGTTGATGAGTGGCCGCAGGTCGTGAACGCCGGAGATCGATACGACATTGACGATCCGTTTGCGGATGTCTTCCGGCAGGGGAGATGAGGCGCTGACCATGCGGGTGACGAGATGGCCGCCGGCCGAATGCCCTGCCAGCCGGATCGGGCCGGAGACGATTTCTGCTGCGGCCTCGATGGCCTTCCCGATCTCCTGCGTGATCTGCGAAATCCGCTTTTCCGGCGCGAGCGTATAGGTCGGCACCGCGACGGCATAACCGGTTTCCACGGCGCCATGGGCGAGATGCGAAAAATAGCTGTTGTCGAGCCTGATCCAGAAGCCGCCATGCACCAGCACGACCAGACCGATCGGATCGCCGGCAGGCACGAACAGATCGAAACGGTTGCGCGGCTTTTCGCCGTAACTCAGGTTGAGCTTCGCCTGTCCGGTTTCCGTCATGCGCTCGCGATACGCCTTTGCCGGTTCTGCCCATGCGCCCGGCCAGAGATCGCCCTGCGCAATGTTGATGCCGTTGGCATAGGCGTCGTCCCAGTCGGTGATCTTGTGGCGCATGCGGCTCTCCTGACCTGCTTCTTTCTCTCAAGACATACCGCATCGGTGGCCTCTGACCAGCCCTTTCATCGGAAAGAATGACGCGAAAACAGGCGCTTCCGAAAAATATTACAAACTTAAAATTTCTCTCTTGTCAGCATCGGAAACCGGTGCAATTCTGGACAAAAGGCAAAAAGCCACATCGATAAGAATAATGGGAACGTGATTATGCTGGGACCGTCAGGCCATCAGGATACCTATGCCCGCGACAACCTTCCGCCCTTCGAAGAATGGCCGGAAATCAGGCTCGATGGCTTCGAATACCCCGAATGGATGAATGCCGGCGTCGAGCTGACCGACCGTATGGTCGAGCGTGGTTTCGGCGATCATACGGCGCTGATCGGCAATGGAAGGCGGCGCACCTATAAGGAGCTGACGGACTGGACGAACCGCATCGCCCGGGCGCTGACCGAGGATTACGGGGTCAGGCCAGGTAACAGGATTTTGATCCGCTCGGCCAACAATCCGGCCATGGTCGCCTGCTGGCTGGCCGCGACCAAGGCCGGTGCCGTGGTCGTCAACACAATGCCGATGCTGCGCGCCGGGGAACTCGCCAAGATCATCGATAAGGCGCAGGTGACGCTGGCGCTGTGCGACACGCGGCTGATGGACGAACTGGTCGCTGCCGCCAAGGAAAGCGATTTCTTGACCCAGGTAATCGGCTTCGACGGCACCGCCAATCACGATGCCGAACTGGACCGCGCGGCGCTCAACAAGCAGGTGAAGTTCGAGGCGGTGAAGACCGGCCGCGACGACGTGGCGCTGCTCGGCTTCACCTCCGGTTCGACCGGCGTGCCCAAGGCGACCATGCATTTCCATCGCGATATCCTGATCATCGCCGATGCCTATGCCAAGGAAGTTTTGGGCGTTCGCCCGGACGACGTGTTCGTCGGCTCTCCGCCGCTCGCCTTCACCTTCGGGCTTGGCGGCCTGGCCGTTTTCCCGCTGCGTTTCGGTGCCAGCGCCGCGCTTCTTGAAAACGCCGCCCCGCCGAAAATGATCGAGATCATCGAGACGCATAAGGCGACGATCTGTTTCACCGCGCCGACCGCCTATCGCGCCATGCTGTCGGCCATGGACGACGGTGCCGATCTGTCTTCGCTCAGGATCGCGGTGTCCGCCGGCGAAACGCTGCCGGGACCGGTTTTCGACGAGTGGATGAGAAAGACCGGAACGCCGATCCTCGACGGGATCGGCGGCACTGAAATGCTGCATATCTTCATCTCCAACCGGTTGAACGATTTCCGTGCGTCCAGCACCGGAAAGCCGCTGATGGGCTATCAGGCGAAGGTGGTCGATGACGATCTGAATGAAGTGCCGCGCGGCACGCCCGGCCATCTCGTCGTGCGCGGCCCGATCGGCTGCCGCTATCTCGCCGACGATCGGCAGAAAAACTTCGTGCGCGGCGGCTGGAATGTCACCGGCGACACGTTCGTAGAGGATGCGGACGGCTATTTCCACTTCGCCGCCCGCTCCGACGACATGATCGTCTCGGGCGGCTACAACATCGCCGGTCCGGAAGTGGAGGCGGCGCTTCTGAAGCACGAGGCGGTGCAGGAATGCGCGGTGATCGGCGTGCCGGACGAGGATCGCGGCATGATCGTCGAGGCGCATGTGGTGCTGGTGCCGGGGTCGGACCCGTGCGACGCCATGGCGAAGCTTTTGCAGGAGCATGTGAAGGCGGTGATCGCACCCTACAAATATCCGCGCTCGGTCGTCTTCACCAATACCCTGCCGAAGACCGAAACCGGCAAGATACAGCGCTTCCGGTTGAAGCAAGCTCTTTCGGCGTAAATAGCGCTGCCACCGGCGAAATCGTCTTGGGCGAGGTGGACGTTTTTTTGGGAATGTGGAAGGTAACGGTTCCGTCGTGGCGACAGGCAAAGATGCACGCCACGCGGGACAGGGGAACAAAAAAAGGGGAGTACCGCAATGAAGAAAATGTTGGCAGCCGCCACGATGGCGCTCAGCCTCGGAGCATCGGGTCTGGCGATGGCCGAGCCGCTCAAGATCGGTATGATCACCACGCTTTCGGGCGGCGGTGCAGGCCTCGGAGTCGATACCCGAGATGGCTTCATGCTGGCGATCAAGCAGTCCGGCAACAAGGACATTACCGTCGTCACCGAAGACGACGCGCAGAAGCCGGAGCTTGCCGTCCAGATCGCCGACAAGATGATCCAGAGCGACCAGGTCGACGTGCTGACCGGCATCGTCTGGTCGAACCTTCTGATGGCGGTCGTGCCGGGCGCGGTCGCGCAGGGCAAATTCTACGTGTCCACCAATGCGGCGCCTGCGGCACTCGCCGGCCAGGGCTGCAACAAGCTCTATTTCAACGCCGCCTACCAGAACGACAATCTTCATGAGGCAATGGGCGAATACGCCGCCAAAACCTACAAGAAGATGTTCATCCTCGCCCCGAACTATCCGGCCGGCAAGGATAGTCTCACCGGCTTCAAGCGTTATTACAAGGGCGAGCTGGCCGGCGAAGTCTATACCAAGGTCGGCCAGACGGATTACGCCGCCGAAATCGCCCAGATGCGTGCATCCGGTGCCGATGGCATCTTCGTCTTCCTGCCGGGCGGCATGGGCATTTCCTTCATGAAGCAGTTCGCCCAGTCGGGCGTAAAAATCCCGGTCATGGGCCCGGGCTTCTCCTTCAGCCAGGACGTTCTGCCGGCAATCGGTGATGCGGCGCTCGGTGCCAAGGCATCCGGCCAGTGGGCGCCTGATTTCGATACCGACGTTAGCAAGAAGTTCCTCGCCGACTTCCAGAAGGAATATAACCGTCTTCCGTCGATCTATGCCGTTCAGGCCTATGATGCGGCACAGCTGATCGTGTCGGCTGCCGGAAAGGCCAGTGTCAAGGATGCCGATGCATTCCGCAACGAACTCCTGAAGGCCGACATCCAGTCGCCGCGTGGAAACTTCAAGTTCAACACCAACCAGCATCCGATCCAGGACATCTACCTGACGGAAGTGGTGAAGAAGGACGGCGTTCTGACCAACAAGACGGTCGAAAAGATCTTCACCGATCATGGTGATGCCTATGCCAAAGACTGCAAGATCTAAGGCTTAGATGTGACTACCGCACTTGCTCTCGAGCAGTTGCTGAACGGCATCCAGCTCGGCGTCATGTTGTTTCTCATGGCAGCCGGGCTGACGCTGATCTTCGGCGTCATGGGCCTCATCAACCTTGCTCACGGTTCGCTCTACATGGTCGGCGCATTTGCCTGCGCGACTGTCGCCGCCTGGACGGGATCGTTCTGGCTCGGCCTGATTGCCAGCCTCGCCTGTGCCGCCGCGGCCGGCGCCATCGTCGAGCTTGCCGTCATCCGCAGGCTTTATGACCGCGATCATCTCGATCAGGTTCTGGCGACCTTCGCGCTGATCCTGATCTTTTCCGAAGGCACCCGCTGGCTGTTCGGCGATTTCCCGCTCTATCTCGATATTCCCGCCCTGCTGCAGGGCGTCGTCACTCTTCCGGGAGACGCGAGCTATCCGGTCTACCGTCTGGCGATCATCGCCGTCGGCGCACTGATCGCGCTCGGCCTTTACCTGCTGATCGGAAAAACCCGTCTCGGCATGCGCATTCGTGCCGGCGAAAGCGACCGCGAGATGATCGGCGCACTCGGCGTCGATATCCGCACGCTTTACACGCTGGTCTTCGCGCTAGGATCGGCGCTCGCAGGCCTTGCCGGAGCACTCGTCGGTGCGCTGCAATCGGTGCAGGTCGGCATGGGTGAGCCGGTGCTGATCCTCGCCTTTGTCGTCATCGTCATCGGCGGTATCGGCTCGATCAAGGGCGCGCTTTACGGCGCGCTACTGGTCGGCGTGACGGATACGCTCGGGCGTTTTCTTCTGCCGCAGTTTCTGGCGCTGTTCGTCGATCCCTCTGAAGCCGGCATGATCGGCGGGGCGATGGCCTCAATGCTGATCTATGTCGTCATGGCCGTCATCCTGGCCGTTAAACCGCGCGGGCTTTTCCCGCCAGCACATGCGTGAGGGCAAAAAATGCTGACACGCGAAAATACAGTCAATCTTGTGCTTGCCCTTCTGCTGCTGGTCGCTCCATTGGCGGCCAATGCGCTCGGTCAGCCTTTTTATGTCACGCTCGCCACCCGCATCGCCATTCTGGCGCTGGCGGCGCTGGGGCTTAATCTGGCGTTGGGTCTCGGTGGCCTCGTCTCCTTCGGACACGCCGCCTTCTTCGGCATCGGCGGATATGCGGCGGGTATACTGTCCAGCCACGCGCTCTCCTACGAGCCGATGATGTTTGGTCTGTCCGGCACGGTGCAGATGCCGATCATCTGGATCGTTGCAGCGATCGCTGCGGGCCTTGTGGCCCTGGCGATCGGGGCAATCAGCCTGCGGACTTCGGGCGTCTACTTCATCATGATCACGCTCGCCTTTGCCCAGATGGTCTATTATTTTGCCATCTCCTGGCCGGCCTATGGCGGCGAGGACGGGCTGTCGATCCTGGTGCGCAACCAGTTTCCTGGGCTGAATACGATGAAGCCCCTGAGCTTCTTCCTCGTCTGTTATGTCGTGCTGCTCGCCAGTATCGGTCTTTTCGCCCTGATCCGCGCCTCGCGTTTCGGTGCTGCACTACAGGCGGCAAGGCAGAACGAGACACGTGTCGCCACCGTCGGCATCCATCCCTATCGTATCCGGCTGACGGGTTTCGTCATCTCGGCGATGGTGACCGCGCTTGCCGGTGCGCTCTATGCCGATCTCAACCGCTTCGTCAGCCCGTCCATGCTCTCCTGGCACATGTCGGGTGAGCTGATCGTACTGATCATTCTCGGCGGCACCGGGCGGCTGTTCGGGCCCTTAGCGGGAGCCGCGCTTTATGTCGCCTTCGAATTTGCGCTTGGTGGACTGACGGAACGCTGGCAGTTCTTCCTTGGCCTCATCCTCCTCGGTGTCGTGCTGTTTGCGCGAGGCGGCCTGCTTGGTCTTCTGGCCGGAAAGGCGAAACATGGTTGAGCCGGTTCTCCAGATAGACAATCTCGTCAAGGCATTCGGTGCCTTGCGCGCCACCGACGGCGTTTCTCTCGATCTTCGACCGGGCGAAATCCACGCGCTGATCGGCCCGAACGGGGCAGGCAAGTCGACGCTGATCCACCAGATCTGCGGTACGGTGAGGCCGGATAGTGGCACGATCCGGTTTGCCGGTGAGGATATCGGCGCGCTGAACACAGCCGAACGGGCGCAAAAAGGCCTCGGCCGGACCTTTCAGGTCTCGTCGCTGGCACCGGAATTTTCCGCGCTCAGGAATGTCATGCTGGCCGTGCAGGCCAAGCAGGGTTCCAGCTTCGGTTTCTTCAGGCCGGTGATGCGGGATAGTTCATTGGTCGACCCGGCAATGGCGATCCTCGAACGGGTTGGGCTGGCCGACCGCGCGCGCCTGCCGGCAGCCGAACTTTCCCACGGCGAGCGCCGCCAGCTGGAAATTGCCATGGCGCTTGCACTGCAATCCAAGGCCTTTCTGCTCGACGAGCCGATGGCCGGCATGGGGCCGGAAGGTTCCAAAAGGCTGACGGGCTTCCTCGACGAATTACGCAAGGAAGCGCCGATATTGCTGGTCGAACACGATATGGATGCGGTCTTTGCTTTGGCCGATCGGATTTCGGTGCTCGTTTACGGCAAGGTCATCGCGACCGGCACGGTGGATGAAATCCGCAGCAACCCGACGGTGCGCACCGCCTATCTGGGGGATCACGCCTGATGCTTCTGGATGTACAGGATATCACCACCTACTACGGCGCAAGCCAGGCACTTTTCGGCGTCGAATTCCGTATCGATGAAGGCGAGGTCGTGGCGCTGATGGGCCGCAACGGCATGGGCAAGTCGACGACGATCAAGTCGATCTGTAATTTGATGCCGCCGAAAACCGGCCGTATCCTGTTCGGTGGCAACGCCACTGAACGGCTGGCGCCTTACAAGGTGGCACGGCTTGGCGTCGGTCTGGTGCCGGAAGGGCGCCGTTGTTTCCCCAATCTCTCCGTCCACGAGAACCTTGTGGCTGCTGCAAGGCCCGGCTCCTGGACGCTGGACAAGGTCAATGCGCTTTTCCCGCGGCTGGAGGAGCGGCATGCGCAGATGTCGAAATCGCTGTCGGGTGGCGAACAGCAGATGCTGGCGATCGGCCGTGCGTTGATGACCAATCCGCGTCTGCTGATCCTTGACGAGGCGACGGAAGGGCTTGCCCCGGTTATCCGGCAGGATATCTGGCGGGCGATCCGGCAGCTGAAGGCGGAAGGCCTGTCCATTCTCGTGGTGGACAAGACGCTTTCGGAGCTTTTGCCGGTTGCGGACCGTTGCGTCATCCTCGAAAACGGGCGAAGCGTCTGGCAGGGATCAAGCGGCGATGTGTCGGCCGATATCCAGGATCGCTATCTCGGAGTATGACAATGGAAGCGGCAAGCGCGGATCTCGAGCTTATCGTTCACGACGCCCACGGCAACAACAAGCCGGAGACGAGGCTGTGGCTGCGCATGCTCTCGACCACCAAGCTGATCACCAACGAGATTCGCCGCCGCCTGCGCGCTGAATTCGGCGCGACGCTGCCGCAGTTCGACCTTCTGGCGCAGCTCTATCGCGAGCGTGAAGGCCTGCGTCTCGGCGAGCTGTCGAAGCGCACCATGGTGACCAACGGCAATGTCACCGGTCTGGTGGAGCGGCTGGAGGCGGATGGGTATGTGGAGCGCGTCACGCCCCATGCCGACCGCCGTGTGACAGTTGCAAGGCTGACGCCAGCGGGTATCGATTTCTTCACCGGCATGGCCGCGGCGCATGAACGCTGGCTGAAAGACATCATGGCGGATGTCGATCCGGACATGGTCGCTTCGCTCTGGAGCGAGATCGGCGCGGTCAAGGCATCCGCCAGCAATCACCTTTCCGGCAGCGCCGACGAATAGGGGCTTTTCATCGGCCCCGAAAACACTCTAGGTGTTTTGAAAAACATTGTTCCCGGAGCCGCAATGACAGACGACCTGCAGGCAATCGTCGATGAAATTCATGTGAAGCTGCAGGCGCGGCTGGGTGAAGGCAAGGTGGCCGATTACATCCCCCAGCTTGCCCATATCGATCCGAAAAAATTCGGCATCGCGGTTGTTACCGTCGACGGCAAGGTGCACAGCGCCGGCGATTGCAACGAGCCGTTTTCGATCCAGAGCGTCTCCAAAGTATTCACGCTGACCCTGGCGCTCGGCAAGCACGGCGAGACGACCTGGAACCGCGTCGGCCGCGAACCTTCGGGATCGGCCTTCAACTCCATCGTTCAGCTGGAGCAGGAGGAAGGCAAGCCGCGTAATCCTTTCATCAATGCCGGCGCGATTGCCGTCAGCGATCTCGTGCTCGCCGGCCACACGCCGCGAGAGGCGATCGGAGAAATCCTGCGTTTCGTCCGTTATCTGGCGGATGACGAGGAGATCGCGATCGATCCCGCCGTGGCGAAATCGGAAGAGGCGACCGGTTATCGCAATTTTGCGCTTGCCAATTTCATGCGCTCCTTCGGCAAGCTCACCCATCCGGTCGAACATGTGCTCGGCGTCTATTTCCACCATTGCGCCATCGCCATGACCTGTACCCAGCTTGCGCGCGCCGGACTTTTTCTGGCTGCTAACGGCCGCAATCCGACGACCAGCCACACGGTCGTGTCGAGCCAGCGGGCGCGACGCATCAATGCACTGATGCTGACCTGCGGACATTATGACGGGTCGGGTGAATTCGCCTATCGCGTCGGCCTGCCGGGCAAGAGCGGCGTCGGCGGCGGCATCATGGCCGTCGCACCGGGCCGCGCCTCGATCGCCGTCTGGTCGCCGGGGCTCAATCACAACGGCAATTCGCTGGTCGGGTCGCTGGCATTGGAGATGCTGGCAGATCGGACAGGCTGGTCGGTGTTCGGGCATTGAAACACCAAACTGGCGTCATCCTCGGGCTTGTCCCTAGGATCTATTGACCTATCGGTTTTGGAAACGTGGTTAGATCCTTGGCACAAGGCCAAGGATGACGGCGTTCTACAAAATAAAAAAGCCCGGCACCTCTTATCGAAGTGCCGGGCTTTTTCGTCCTGGGAGGACTTGTTCAGTCTTCGCTGGCCGCCATCTGCTTCAGCACGTCGCCGCGTCCGCGCAGGCGAAGTACCAGAGGCAGGATCAGGGCAGTCGCTGCGAGCAGCAGCAATACCGCTGCGATCGGCGAGGTGAACAGCACGGTGAAGTCGCCCTGGCTGATCGACAGTGCACGACGCAACTGCTGTTCCGCCAGCGGGCCGAGAATCAGACCGACGATGACCGGCGCGATCGGATAATCGAACACGCGCATGACATAGGCGATCAGGCCGAAGACCAGCAGCATGCCGAGTTCGAACACCGAGGGGTTGGCGCCGATCGTGCCGAGCGTCGCGAACACCAGAATGCCGGCATAGAGCCAAGGCTTCGGGATCGTCAGCAGCTTTACCCACAGGCCGACCAGCGGCAGGTTGAGAACCAGCAGCATCAGGTTGGCGATCAGCAGCGAGGCGATCAGGCCCCAGACGAGCTGCGGATTGGTCGCAAACAGAAGCGGACCCGGCTGCAAGCCGTATTGCTGGAAGCCGGCCAGCATGATTGCGGCCGTTGCAGAGGTCGGCAGGCCGAGCGTCAGGAGCGGCACGAGCGTACCGGCGGCGGACGCATTGTTGGCGGCTTCCGGTCCGGCGACGCCTTCGATTGCGCCATTGCCGAATTCTTCCGGATGCTTGGACAGCTTCTTTTCGGTCGCGTAGGACAGGAAGGTGCCGATTTCAGCACCACCGGCCGGCATGGCGCCGATCGGAAAACCGATTACGGTGCCGCGCAGCCAGGCTTTCCACGAGCGCGACCAATCCTTCGCCGTCATCCAGACTGAACCCTTGATCGCTTCCACCTTGTCGGGTGCCTGCGCGCCCTGGGCGGCGATGAACAGCGTTTCGCCGATTGCAAACATGGCAACCGCCATGGTCGTGACTTCGATCCCGTCAAGCAGGTCCGGCACGCCGAAGGACAGGCGGTTCTGGCCGGTCAACTGGTCGATGCCGACAAGCGACAGCGCAAGGCCGATGAACAGCGAGGTGAGGCCACGCAGCGTCGAGTTGCCGAAGGCGGACGAGACGGTAACGAAGGCGAGCACCATCAGCGCGAAATATTCGCGAGGGCCGAAGACCAGCGCCAGCTTGACGATGTAAGGCGCGATGAAGGCGAGCGCGAGCGTCGCGATCAGGCCTGCAACGAAGGAGCCGATGGCAGCCGTTGCCAGTGCCGGACCGCCGCGTCCGGCGCGGGCCATCTTGTTACCCTCGAGCGCGGTGACGATCGAGGCGCTTTCGCCGGGCGTGTTCAGGAGGATCGACGTCGTCGAGCCACCATACATGCCGCCGTAATAGATGCCGGCGAACATGATCAGCGAACCGGTGGCGTCGAGCTGGTAGGTGACCGGCAAGAGAAGCGCCACGGTGGTCGCAGGCCCGATGCCCGGCAACACGCCAACCATGGTGCCGAGCGTCACGCCGATCAGCGCATAAAGCAGGTTCATCGGCTCTGCAGCGGATGCCAGGCCCTGGAGGAGGAATTCGAATGTGCTCATGGGTTTACTCTCCGGCTCCGTTACAGGAACAGGTTTTCAAGCGGGCCGGCGGGAAGCGAGAGCTGCAAGACGCCCGCAAACAGCCACCAGATGGCAAGACAGATGACGATGCCGATCGGAATGCTGATATGCAGTTTTCGTGCGCCGAAACCGCGGGCAGCAAAGCCGAACAGCAGGCCGGTGGCGATGGAAAAGCCGGCGAAGCGGATCAGGATCATCTGGGCAAGAAGACCGCCGACGACCCAGAGAACCGGGCTGATTTCCTGGCGTTCCCGCTCGGGAAAATCATGACGGAAAGCCGCGAATACCGTCCAGATGGCAAGGCCGATCAGGCCGAAGCCGATCCAGTAGGGAACCGAGGCGGGGCCTACTGGCGAATAGCCGGTCGTAGCCGTCAGACGGGACACGTCAACGAAGATGACGACGGCAACGATGGCGAGAACGGCTGCGATGACAAGCGCCGCCCAGTCAGGGCGGCGCTCGCTCGAGCTTTTAGGGGTGGTAAGGCTCATTTAACCAGTCCGATTTCTTTCAGGATCGTCTCCGTGGAGGCGATGTCCTTGGCAAGCTGTTCGTCGAAGGCCGCACCCGAAAGATAGGTATCCATCCAGCCCTTGGTCTTCAGGTTCTCCTGCCAGCCGGCGGACTTGGAGAGCTTCTCGATGTCGGTTGCGATCGCCTTTTTCTGCTCTTCGGTAATGCCCGGAGCAGCAGCAACCATGCGCCAGTTCTGCAGCACGACGTCGATACCGCTTTCCTTCAGGGTCGGAGCGTCGATGCCGTCGATCTTTTCGGCGGACGAGATCGCCAGAAGACGCAGCGAACCGGCCTTGATCTGGCTTTCGAACTCGCCGTAGGACGAGATGCCCGCGGTCACCTGGCTGCCCAGGATCGCGGCCAGTGCTTCGCCGCCGCCGGAGAATGCGATGTAGTTGATCTTGGTCGGATCGACGCCGGCAGCCTTCGCAATCAGGCCTGCACCGATATGGTCGGTACCGCCGGCCGAGCCGCCGCCCCAGGAAACCGAACCCGGATCAGCCTTCAGCTTGGCAACCAGATCGCCGATCGACTTGATGTCGGACGAGGTCGGAACGACGATGACTTCGTATTCGCCGGTCAGCCGCGCGATCGGGGTGACGTCCTTCAGCGTGACAGGCGACTTGTTGGTGAGGATCGCGCCGACCATGACGTAACCGCCGACCATCAGCGCGTTCGGGTTGCCCTTCTGCTGGCTGGCGAACTGCGCGATGCCGATCGTGCCGCCGGCGCCCGGTACGTTCATGACCTGAACGCGGTTGGAGATCTTTTCCTTCTGCAGCACGGTCTGCATCGTGCGCGCGGTCTGGTCCCAGCCGCCGCCCGGGGCTGCCGGCGCCATGATCGAATAGTCGGCAGCGGCCACAGGAAGGGCGACTGCACCCGCGAGGAAGGAAGCGAGCAGGAAATGTTTCAAGGGTATGTCCTCCGTTGTCGTCCCGCGGGACGGATTGTTTTTCGCAACGGAAGGATGATGGCGTGCAGGCGCTCTCCGCCTGTCTTCCCCTCCCGTTATCGCCGGCCCCACCTCCATGGGTTCCGAATGCCTTAAGCGATCACAGGAACCTGACATTTACCTGACATCGCTTGACGGCTGTCATTCTTGCAGCAAGCGCAACGAAGGCGCCAGCTTTTTCAAGTTCTATTGATGTCGCAGTTCCTCATTCCATTTCGAGATCAGCCGTGCCCGTTTGACCTGATCCAGATAGACCATCAGCCCGAGGCTGACCGGCACTGGCTTCAACTGTCCGCCGAGCATTTCGCGCATCGTCGTCGCCGTGTTGTTGCCGGCGACTTCCGGGCTGACGGCAGGGATTTGCAGCTCGCGCGCCATGATCGTCTGGCCCTCTTTCGACATGAAGAATTCGAGGTAACGCTTGCCGAGATCCGAACGGGCGGCCGCCTGCGGCACCAGCCCGATGCGCGACATGACGACGGTATAGTCCTTCGGCAGGACGATCCCGACATTCGGGCTGCGCGAGGCCCAGTCGGCGGCATAGGAACCGACGATATTGTAGCCGAGCATGAAGCGCCCGTCCGCCACCCGTTCGAGAATGGCGCCGCTGGTCGAATAAAGCTTGACGCCGGCAGACCCCATGGCCCGCACTACGGACCAGATATCACCGAACTGTTCCTGATCGCGCGACATGAACAGGAAGCCGACCCCGGACCGCTCGATGTCATAGGTACCGATCCGTCCATGGATCGAATCGCCGTGCTTTTTCAGGAACTCTATGAACTCGGCGCGGGTGGAGGGCGGTGCTTCGTGCTGAAAACTCGGTTTGTTGTAGACGAAGACGGCGGGCTCGAAGGTCAGCGCGTAGACGGTGTTGCGCCAGTTCGCCCATTCCGGCCACCGGTCGCTCATCGGCAGGTCGCTCGCCTGGGCATAACCGTCATTGGCGAGCTTCACCTGCAGGTCCATGGCCGACGAAAAGGCGAAGTCGGCCGTTTTCTTGCCCGCATCCGTCTCGCGCACGATCCGGTCGTAAATCTCGCCGGTCAGCATGTCCTCGTAGGAAACGGCCACATCCGGGTTGGCCGCCTGGAAACCGTCGATCATCGGTTTTGCCAGCGGTTCGTCGAGCGAGGAATAGACCGTCAGCAGCGGTGCATCCTTTTTGCCGGAAAGGGCAGGAAACATCAGCACTTCCGCCGCGGCGGGGCCGGGCGGGGCGACGGGACAGAGCCCGGCGAGACAGAGACAGAGGACAACAAACCGCATCATGATTGAAGAATGCCCGACGCC
Source organism: Hyphomicrobiales bacterium (assembly GCA_900466875.1). Classification (GTDB taxonomy): domain Bacteria; phylum Pseudomonadota; class Alphaproteobacteria; order Rhizobiales; family Rhizobiaceae; genus Neorhizobium. The sequence continues at coordinate 50,698 of UBNQ01000038.1, forward strand.
GCCGGTTGCGGCAAGCCGCCGCAGTTGATGAGCTTCCGGCAATGGTTGCCGGAGTTTCATCCGACCTGCCTTGTTTCGTGACGTGAGCGGACTATCTGAGGGCGACCTTATCCGCTCATGCCACCCTCAACGAGGTCAGATTCCCATGTCGCTTTCGCTTTATGACGTCTCCGTGCCGGCTTTCCTGCGCGGCTTTGCCAACCTCACTGAAATCCTGAAAAAGGCAGAGGCGTTTGCCGACGAAAACGGCATTGCCCACAAGGAGCTTCTCGAAGCGCGGCTGATCGAGGACATGTTGCCGTTGACCGGCCAGATCCAGCGGGCGAGCGATGCCGCCAAATTCGTGCCGGTCCGTCTCGGTGCCGTTGAAAATGTCTCGATGGCCGACGAGGAAGTCACCTTCGCCGATCTGCACGCCCGCATCGACAAGACCGTCGCCTTCCTGAAGGATGTCGTTCCCGCCGGCATGGCGGATCGCGACGACATCGATGTCGTGGTCAAGACCCGTTCGGGCGAAACGGCCTTTACCGGCAAGAGCTATGTTCTGGGTTTCGCGCTGCCGAACTTTTATTTCCATGTGACCACGGCCTACGCGATCCTGCGCCACAAGGGCGTGCCGATCGGCAAGATGGATTATCTCGGCCGTCCCTGACGATAACCGCCGCGCCATCGTGACATCCCTCCGCTTCACCGATTATAGTCGGCGCGTCAGCGGGGGGATTTCGTGCGCATACTTCTGGTCGAGGATAATCTGGCTTTGGCCGAAGGCTTGCAGGCCATTTTGCGCGGCAGCGGTTATGTCGTCGATTTCGTCGCCGATGGCGCCTCTGCAGAGGCCGCGACTGCAGCACAGGCTTACGATCTCGTCATTCTCGATCTGAACCTGCCGGAAATGGACGGGCTCGACGTGTTGCGCGCCATGCGCGCCCGGCAGAACCGTGCCGCGGTGATGATCCTCACCGCACGTGGCCTGCCGGAAGAACGGGTGCGCGGGCTCGATCTCGGCGCCGACGACTACATGATCAAACCCTTCGACGTACCGGAATTCGAGGCGCGTATCCGGGTTCTGCTGCGTCGTCAGGCCGGCTTGCGCAGCTCGGTCATCAGTCATGGCGGCGTGACCTTCGACCTCACCTCGCGCACCTTTTCATGCAGCGGCACGCCGCTCGACATCCCGGCCCGCGAGATCGCGCTTCTCGAACTGCTGTTCCTCCGAATGGGCAAAGTCGTCTCCAAGGAAGCGATCGTCGCCTCACTGACCGGCTTTGACGACGACCTGTCGGCCAATGCGATCGAGCAATATGTGAGCCGGCTAAGAAAGCGCCTGATGCCGCACGGGCTGACCGTGAAGACGGCGCGCGGCATTGGTTATTATCTCGAAGCGGCGAGTGTTGCGCCGAGTGGGGCCGCATGACGGCGGCGGTTCCGAGCGCCTATTCGCTGCGAAGACGGCTGCTCGCCTGGCTGCTGGTTTCAACGGCCGTGATCGGCGCGATCGCCATGATCGATACCTGGGACGAGGCGGTCGATACCGCCAATGAGGTTTCCGATCGCGTGCTTGCCGGCTCGGCACTCGCCATCGCGGAGCGGGTAATCGTCGCGGAAGACGGCTCGCTGGAAGTCGATATTCCCTATGTCGCGCTGGAAATGCTGACTTCTGCCGCGCAGGACCGGGTTTTCTACCGGGTCGACGGGCCGCCCGGCACCTTTGTCACCGGCTACCAGAACCTTCCGTCGATCCCACGGCGCGAGGGACAGGCGGCGGCTTTCGGAGATGCCAGTTTTCGCGGCGATCCGATCCGGGTGGCGGCGCTGGCGCGCTCGGCCTCGACCGGCATCAATTCGGTACCCTTCACGGTGACGGTGGCCGAAACGACAATCGCCCGCCAGCAGTTGACCCACGCCATCCTGCTGCGCTCGGCCTTGCGTATTCTTTTCATGATCCTAGGCGCCGCCGCGATCGTCTGGGTCGCCGTCACGCTGTCGCTGCGGCCGCTCTACCGCTTCAGCGAAGCGCTGTCTGAGCGCAGCCCGGACGATCTGCATCCGATTACGGAGCGGGTTCCGAACGAGGTCCAGGGATTGGTCGATACGGTCAATTCCTTCATGGTCCGGCTTGAAGGCGCGCTCGATGCGCTGCGCCATTTCACCGGCAATGCCGGCCACCAGTTGCGCACCCCGCTCGCAATCGTCCGGACTCAGCTGACCCTTGCCAGACGCTCGGATAATCTGGAGGAGGTTCAGCAGGCGGCGGAAAAGGCCGATGAGGCCGTAGGTGATGCCGAGCGCATCCTGGCGCAGCTTCTGCTGATGGCACGCATCGATGCCGCGGCGCGTTCAACCGCGATGCGCGAAGTGGATCTCGCTGACCTTGCCCGCGCGGTCACGGCCGAACACGTGCCGAGGGCAGCAGAGGCGGGTATCGATCTGGGTTTCGAAGGAGAGGGCGAGGTGATGACCATCGCCGAACCCATCCTGATCGGCGAACTTGTGAAAAATCTGATCTCCAACGCCCTGCTTTACGCCGGCACGGGCGCAGAGGTGACGGTTCGCGTCGGTGCGCAGGCCGGTGGGGCGGTTCTGGAAGTCGAGGACAACGGGCCGGGCATTCCACGCGACCGCCGCGAGGCCGTGCTGAAGCGCTTCGAGCGTGGCGAAGCGGGAGAAAGGCCTGGCTCCGGATTGGGTCTGCCCATCGTCGAAGAGATCGCGAGGTTGCACGGCGCCAGCCTCGTTCTTGCCGAAGGAGGTGAAGGCAAGGGCCTAAAGGTCGGGATCTCTTTTGCCGTTGCGAAATAGGTGGCGGTAGCCCCTCATCCGGCTGCCGCCACCTTCTCCCCGCAGGCGGGGAGAAGGTGGCAAGCCTTCAGCGTCTCCGACCCTCCGCAACGTTGAGCGTGAGGCGCGTCCCCTTTCCCCGTTTACGGGGAGAGGGCTAGGGTGAGGGGCCAACCTCACGTCAAGCCCGATACACTTCCACACCGCCGATCCATGTGCTCTGCGTATGCAGACTGGCGTCCAGTACCACGAAATCGGCGTCGAGGCCCGGCCTGATCGATCCCTTGGTCTCGGCGATCTGGACGGCTTCCGCCGGATAGGTGGAGGCCATGCGCAATGCTTCCTCAAACGGCAGGCCGAGCGTTTCATGAACCAGCCGCACAGACGAGGCCATGTCGATATCGGCACCCGCCAATGTGCCGTCCGCAAGCGTCAGCCGTCCGTCCTGGCGCAGGATTTCGCGGCCATTGAGGGTGAAGGAGGTCATGTCGGTGCCGATCGGCGACATCGCGTCGGTCACAAGAAAAATCCTGCCCGGTCCGTTCTTGGCGCGCAACGCTGCCGCCATAGCGGCCGGATGCACATGCAGGCCGTCGGCGATCAGGCCCGCATGCAGGTTTTTCGTATCGAGCGCCGCACCGACCATGCCGGGTTCGCGGTGACCGAGCGGGCTCATGGCGTTGAACAGATGGGTCACAGTCCGCGCGCCGGCCGTGGCGTAGAGGCGAGCCGTGTCATAGCTTGCTTCCGTATGGCCGAGGCTGACGGTAATGCCGGCGCGTGCGAGGGTGTTGACCTGTTCGGGAGAGACGCTTTCGGGCGCGATCGTCACCATCAGCGCATCAAGCGCCTCGCCGCAGGAAAGGATCATTTCGAGATCCTGATCTTCCATCGGCCGGATCAGCGCCGGGTCATGCGCGCCCTTTCGGGCAATCGAGAGATGCGGGCCTTCCAGATGCAGGCCCAGAAAGCCGGGAACGCCGAGCCTCTTCGCCTCGATGCCCGCGGTAACCGTGCGGCTGGTGATCTCAAACGTATCGGTGATCAGTGTCGGCAGAAGGGACGTCGTACCGAATTTCGCATGCGCGGCGCAGATCGTTGTCAGGCCTTCGACCGTCGGTTCCTCGTTCAAAAGCACCCCGCCGCCGCCATTCACCTGCAGATCGATGAAACCGGGCGCGATGATTTCGCCACACTCGATCTTTTCGATCTCCGGCGCGAGCTGCGCGACCGGCAGAATTGCCGTGATCCTGCCGCCTTCGAAAACGACTGCAGCATTCTCATGCCAGTCCGTGCCGTCGAAAATGCGTTGGCCGATAAGTGCTTTTGTCCCGGTCATAGCGTTTCCGTGACCTTTTTCAGAGCTGCAGGCTGGTCGGGATCAAAACCCTTTGAACGGGACCATGCTTCGACGAAACCGTAGAACGGCACGATCAGCGTCAGGGCATCGGTGAGCGGATGGCCCGTTGCGACGAAAGGCAGCTTGTGGGCGGCTTTGACCTTGTCGGACGTGGCGAAAGCCAATGCCCGTCTGACGGCAAGGCTGTCGACGATCTCCACGATCGAGGCCTCGGCTGCGTCGCGGGCGGCAAAGGCGAGCAGCGGGAACCTGTCCTCCACCAGCGCCACCGGCCCATGCAGCACTTCGGCCGCCGAATAAGCCTCGGCATGCATGTTGGAGGTTTCCTTGAATTTCAGTGCCGCCTCGCTGGCAATCGCCAGCGCCGGGCCGCGGCCGAGCATGTAGAGCGATTCCGCATCACCGAGCTGGCCGGCGAATTCGTTCCAGTCGAGCGTGACGGCCTTTTCCAGATGGCCTGGCAGAGCGCGAACGGCAGCCTTCAACGCCTCGTCACCAGTCCATTCCGACAGAAGTGCCAGACCGGCCACAATCGAATTGACGAAGGATTTCGTTGCTGCGACGGCAAGTTCGGGACCGGCGCTGATATCCACAGCATGCAGCGAGGCTTCTGCGATCGGCGATGGCAGGGTGTTTGTAAGCGCGATCGTTACCGCACCGCTTTTCGTTGCCGCATCGGCCATGGCGACGATGTCGGGGCTTTTGCCCGACTGCGAGATGGCGATGGCCGCGCCGCCGCCGAGCTTCAGGTCGGCGCCGTAGATAGAGGCGAGCGATGGCCCGAGCGAGGCGACCGGCCGGCCGGCCGTCAGTTCGATCGCATATTTGATGAAGGTCGCGGCATGGTCGGAAGAGCCGCGTGCGATCGTCACCAGAAAGGCCGGGTCTTTCTCCCGCAGTGCGTGACCGGCTTTGGCAAGATCCGCGGCCGATCGGTCGAGCAGGCGAGCCGCTGCTTCCGGTATCTCGTTGATCTCCTGGCGCATATGGGTCTGCATCTTACGGTCCTCGAAGTGTCAGTTTTCACCGAGCGAGAGCTCGGCCACGAAATCATAGGCGTCGCCGCGATAGAGCGAGCGTGTCAGTTCCACCACCCGGCCGGACGCCAGATATGAAACCCGTTCGATTGACAGGCCGGCAGCTTCGATCGGCACTTCCAGCAGCCCGGCATCGGTCTTCTTCATGTTGGTGGCGGAAATCCGCTGGATGGCGCGCACAGGCCGCGCATCCTTTTTTTCCAGTTCCGCATAAAGCGAACCCGCAAGCGAAGTCGGGTCGGGCAGGAATTCGGCGGAAATGCTGGCCCGCTCGATTGCAAGCGGCATGTCGTTGCCGAAACGCAGGCGGCCGATCCGCGCCACCATCGTGCCGGGCGCCAGACCCAGCATCATCATCTCTTCCGGCGACGGATGGAAGAGCCCGCGTTCCAGCCACTCGGACCGGGAAACGAGCCCACGCCGCGCCATATCCTCGGTGAACGAGGTGAGTTTCGTCAGCGGCTGCTCGACGCGCGACAGCGGTCTGACCACGAACGTGCCGGACCCGTGCCTGCGCGTCAGAAGCCCATCCCTGACGAGATCGTCGACCGCCTTGCGTACGGTCACACGGCTGACATTGGCATAATCGGCGAGATCGCGTTCGGCCGGCAACGCATCGCCATGACCGAGTTTGCCGGAAAGAATGGCGTCTTCGAGACTTTGCCGCAGTTTTAGATAAAGCGGACCCGATCCGGCCGATTGCAGCCCGTCGAGGGGAAGGATGGCGGTCAGCGTATCGCTCATGCGCGCACCCCCGATTTCTCCGCATAAGCCTTCACGGCCAGCTCGACGGCACCTGTCAACGCGTCGGCGCGGGGTTCGGAAAGACGTGTCCGGTGTCGTTCGGCCAGATAGGGCGGATAAAGCGGTGCCAGACCACCGAGCAGGCAGAGTTTGCCCGTTGTCCCGGTGATGGCATGAACCGCATCCAGCGCCTCATCGACGCCGCTGGCGCCGACTTTCAGAATCCGCAGCGCGGTTTCATCGCCCCGCTCGGCCAATTCGAAGACCTTCGGTGTATAGCGGCCGAAATCGCCGGGTTTTGCCAGCCGCGCGAAATCGACGATCAGTTCCGGATTGCCGTCGAATTCCGCAAGGATCACCTCGGCCAGATGGCTCATCGGCCGGATCTTGTCGAATGCGAGCAGTGTTTCCTGCAGCGCGAGCTGCCCGAGCCTTGCGCCGCTGCCGAGGTCGCTGACCTGGAAACCCCAGCCGGCTATGGATCTGAACTGGCCTTGGTCGCGGATGATGTAGACGGTTCCGGTTCCGACGATGCCGATGGCTCCGTCCTCGTCGCCGATCGCACCCTGCAACGCGATCACACCGTCGGAGACGATCTGCGAGCGGGCAAACGGCAGGCGGGTCGTCACATAACCAACCGCATCGCCGACATTGTTGCCGGCAAGTCCGAGAATGGCCTGTGTCGCGTCGAGCTGCGGTTTCAGTCCCGCATCCTCGAAGGCAAGCCTTGCGGCCTCGGTAATGTGCTTGAGGGCGGTATCGGGGTCGGTCAGGATATTGGATGCGCCGCTCTTGCCGCGGCCCAGCATTACGCCGTCCGCATCCGCCAGTGCCGCCCGGCAGCTTGTACCACCGCCATCTATCCCAAGAATGAAACCCGTCATCGGTACCTCCACGGAAATGATACCAAAAAAATACCATTTACCAAGGATGAAATGACGAAATTACAAAATTCGAGCGTAACAGCCCAGTTTTCCTAATGTTTTAGCTGGTTGGAGCGCTCGCATGGCCGGACTTGGTAACAATCATTAATTTCCCGCTGGACAATTGGTATTTTTTTGGCATCATTTTAACTAGAGGGAGAAACGGATGAGCCAAAAAGCCACCGAAGCCAAGCATGGAAAAGCGGACGGCCTCGATACGAGCGCGCCGGAGGACATTCTTGCGCTTCTGGCATCAGGCCAGCAGGACGCGGCCCGTGCGGTGGATGCTGCGATCCCGGCTTTGGCTCAGGCGGCGGAACTGGTTTCCACATCGATACGGGCAGGTCGCAAGCTTGTGTATGTCGGTGCCGGCAGTTCCGGTCTGATGGCAATGGCCGATGCGCTCGAACTGCCCGGAACCTACGGGATAGCCCGAGAGCAGATCGCGCTTCTGCTTGCCGGTGGCGTATCGAGCCTTTCCGACATGGAAGGCGCTCCGGAAGACGATGTGGTGCTTGCCGAAAAAGACGCTTCCGTCATCGCGGAAGGTGATTGCGTGCTTGCCGTTTCCGCAAGCGGCTCTACCCCATATGTGCTGAAAATTGCCGAAATCGCCCGCAGTCGTGGCGCAAAGGTCGTGGCGCTCGCCAATAATCCGGGTGCGCAGCTTTTCGAGGGCGCAGACGTGTCCGTCCTGCTCGAAACGCCGCCGGAAGTGGTGGCCGGTTCGACGCGCATGGGCGCCGGCACGGCTCAGAAACTTGCCTTCAACATGCTGTCCACGCTCGCGGCCATCAAGCTCGGCCATGTGCATGACGGCCACATGGTCAATTTGCGTGCCGATAACGAGAAACTGCGCATCCGCGCTGTCGCAATGGTGGCCGAGATTGCCGGTATCGGCTTTGATGAAGCTCGCAAGTGGTTTGGTCAGGCGGATGGGTCGGTCAAGGTGGCCGTGCTGCTGGCCGCCGGTGCAGCCGATGCGGCTATCGCAAGAGAATTGCTGAATCGTTCCGAACAGGTGTTGAGGAAAGCACTGGCGGAACTGAACATGACGGAAAATACCGTGAAATGCGCCTCAGGGCGCTAACAACAGGGAGAACATCATGACCCGTCTACTGAAAGGCATGTTTTTCGCCACGACCATGTTTGCTCCGGCAGGCGCGGCTCTGGCGCAGGACGCATCGCTGACCATCGAAAGCTGGCGCAATGACGACCTGTCGATCTGGCAGGAAAAGCTGATCCCGGCCTTCGAAGCGAAGAACCCCGGCATCAAGGTGACCTTCGCACCGATGGCGCCGACCGAATACAATTCCGCCGTCAACGCCAAGCTGGAAGCCGGCACCGCCGGCGATCTCATCACCTGCCGCCCGTTCGACCTGTCGCTTGCCATGTTCCAGAAGGGCCAGCTCGCACCGCTGAACGATCTCGACGGCATCAAGAATTTCTCCGACACGGCCAAGTCCGCCTGGACCACGGACGACGGCAAGACGACCTTCTGCGTGCCGATGGCATCGGTCATCCACGGCTTCATCTACAACAAGAAGGCGTTCGAAGAGCTGAAGGTCGAAGTGCCGAAGACCGAAGACGAGTTCTTCGCGCTCTTGGACAAGATCAAGGCCGACGGCAACTACATCCCCCTGGCCATGGGCACCAAGGACCAGTGGGAAGCCGCGACCATGGGCTATTACAATATCGGTCCGAACGACTGGAAGGGCGAGGAAGGCCGCAAGGCGCTGATTGCCGGCACACAGAAGCTGACCGATGCCGACTGGGTCGAGCCCTACAAGACGCTCGCCAAGTGGAAGCCTTATCTCGGCGACGGTTTCGAAGCCCAGACCTATCCGGACAGCCAAAACCTGTTCACGCTCGGTCGTGCCGCGATCTATCCCGCCGGTTCCTGGGAAATCGCGCCGTTCAAGGCGCAGGCTGATTTCGAAATGGGCGCCTTCCCGCCGCCGGTGAAGAAGGCCGGCGATACCTGCTACATTTCCGACCATAACGACATCGGCATCGGTTTGAACGCCAAGGGCAAGAACCCGGAAGCGGCAAAGAAATTCCTCGCCTGGGTCGCTTCGCCGGAATTCGCCACGCTTTACGCCAATTCGCTGCCGGGCTTCTTCAGCCTGAATTCGACGGCGGTGAAGATGGAAGATCCGCTGGCCCAGGAATTCGTCTCCTGGCGGCAGAACTGCAAGCCGACCATCCGCCCGAGCGCGGCAATCGTCGGCCGCGGCCAGCCGAACCTCGATCTGGAAATGTGGCGCGTCTCGGCCAATGTCATCAATGGCAGCGAGACGCCGGAACAGGCGGCGGCAGAGACCCAGAAGGGTTTGGACAGCTGGTACAAGCCGGCGAAGTGAAGCGTTAAGTCTAGGAGGGCTGCTCCAAATGCAGCCCTCATCCCTGTGCTTGTCACAGGGATCCAGTAGCGTCGCGTTTGCGACGCGAGAGACTCCTTTCACGCGAAAGACTTCGCGTGGCTGGATTCCTGTGACAAGCACAGGAATGAGGAGTGTTAAGCCGCAAGCCCGGAGCAATCGATGACCGACGTGCCACCTACAGACGCGCTAGCGATCAAGCGTCCCTTCCGCTGGCACATTCTCGTGTTCCTGGCGCCGGCTTTTCTTGTCTACACGGCAATCATGATCCTGCCGCTGGTCGAGACGCTGCGGCTGTCGCTTTACAATCTGGTCGACGGCAAGACCGTCTTTGTCGGCCTTAACAATTTCATCACCCTGTTTTCCGATCCGCGACTGGCAGCCAATTTCTGGAATGCGCTCTGGAACAACCTGATCTTCTTCGTCATCCATATGCTGGTGCAGAACCCGATCGGGGTCGCGCTTGCCGCCATGCTGTCGGTGCCGAAACTGCGGTTCGCCACCTTCTACCGCACCGCCATCTTCGTGCCGACGCTTCTCTCCTTCGTCATCGTCGGTTTCATCTGGAAGCTGATCCTTTCGCCGATCTGGGGCATTGCGCCGGGCATGATGGATTGGGTCGGGCTGAAATGGATGTTTGCTCCCTGGCTCGGCAAGCCGGAAAGCGCTTTGATCACCGTGTCGCTGATTTCCGTCTGGCAATATGTCGGCATCCCGATGATGCTGATCTATGCGGCGCTTCTGAATATTCCCGACGAAGTACTGGAAGCTGCCGAATGTGACGGAATTACCGGCTGGAGTCAGTTCTGGAAGATCAAGCTGCCGCTGATCCTGCCCTCGATCGGCATCATCTCGATCCTCACCTTCGTCGGCAATTTCAACGCCTTCGATCTGGTCTATACGGTGCAGGGCGCGCTTGCGGGGCCTGACGGCTCCACGGATATTCTTGGCACGCTTCTCTACCGCACCTTCTTCGGCTTTCAGAACCAGATGGGTGACCGCTCCATGGGGGCGACGATCGCCACCGTGATGTTCCTGATCATTCTCGCCGGCGTTTCGCTGTATCTCTTCGTCATCCAGCGGCGTATCCGTCGCTACCAGTTCTGAGGAGGCTGACCATGGCCAAGGCCCGCACCTCATACCTGCGCAGCGGATTGATCCATCTCGCACTGATCAGCTACACGCTGATCGCGCTCTTCCCGGTCTTCCTGACGCTGGTCAACTCGTTCAAGACCCGCAACGCCATCTTCCGCGAGCCGATGGCGATCCCGACACCCTCGACCTTCAGCCTTGTCGGCTACGAGACCGTGCTGAAACAGGGCGATTTCATCGGCTATTTCCAGAACAGCCTGATCGTCACCGTCGTGTCGATCGCGCTCGTCCTGCTGTTCGGCGCAATGGCCGCTTTCGCGCTGTCGGAATATCGCTTTCGCGGCAACCTGGTGATGGGGCTTTATCTGGCGCTCGGCATCATGATCCCGATTCGATTGGGCACTGTCGCCATCCTGCAGGGCATGGTGGCCGCCGGTCTCGTCAACACGCTGACGGCGCTGGTGCTGGTCTATACGGCGCAAGGACTGCCGCTCGCCATCTTCATCCTGTCGGAATTCATGCGAACCGTGTCCGACGATCTGAAAAATGCCGGACGTATCGACGGCCTGTCGGAATACGCGATCTTCTTCCGCCTCGTTCTGCCACTCGTTAGGCCCGCCATGGCGACGGTTGCCGTTTTCACCATGATCCCGATCTGGAACGACCTGTGGTTCCCGCTGATCCTCGCACCGGGTGAGGAGACCAAGACGGTGACGCTCGGCGCGCAGATGTTCATCGGCCAGTTCGTCACCAACTGGAATGCGGTCCTCTCGGCACTCTCGCTTGCCATCCTTCCGGTCCTGGTTCTCTACGTCATCTTCTCACGCCAGCTGATCCGCGGCATCACCTCGGGAGCGGTCAAATGAGTGAGCAGAAGCCGATCCGCGTCCTCGTCGCCGGCCTTGGCAATATGGGGCGCAGCCATGCACTCGCCTATCACAACGATCCGGGCTTCGAGATCGTCGGCCTGGTCAACCGTTCGACGCCGAAGCTCGATCCGGCGCTGTCTAACTACAAGATCCACCCGGATTTTCTGACCGCACTCACGGAGCTGAAGCCGGATCTCTGCGCGATCTGCACATATTCCGATAGCCATGCGGATTATGCCGTTGCCGCTTTCGAGGCCGGCTGCCACGTCTTCGTCGAAAAGCCTCTGGCGACCACGGTCGCCGATGCCGAACGGGCCGTGGCAGCCGCGAAGGCTGCGGGGAAAAAACTGGTGATCGGTTATATCCTGCGCCACCACCCATCCTGGATCCGGCTGATCGAGGAGGCCCGAAAGCTGGGGCCTCCCTTCGTCTTTCGCATGAACCTCAACCAGCAGTCCTCCGGCCCGACCTGGGACGTGCACAAGGCGCTGATGAACACGACGCCGCCGATCGTCGATTGCGGCGTGCATTATGTCGATGTCATGTGCCAGATCACCGATGCAAAGCCTGTCGAGGTTCGCGGCATGGGCCTGCGCCTCTCCGACGAGATTGCACCGGACATGTATAATTACGGCCATCTTCAGGTGATCTTCGACGACAAGTCCCTCGGCTGGTACGAGGCCGGCTGGGGACCGATGATTTCGGAAACTGCTTTCTTCGTAAAAGATGTGATGTCGCCAAAAGGCTCGGTGTCGATTGTCATGGATCCGAATGCGAAATCGGACGATATCGACACCCATACGAAAACCTCGGTCATCCGCCTGCACAGCGCCGAAACCGGTCCGGATGGAAAATTCCTGTCGCCCGATGAGGACATGAAGATGGCCGGCGAGCCGGGCCATCAGCAGCTCTGCGATCTGGAACAGGCCTATATGCTGAAGGCCATCATCGAAAATATCGATCTCAGCCGACATATGGACGACGCGGTGCAATCGCTGCGTATATGCCTTGCGGCGGACGAAAGTGCCCGTATCGGCAAGCCGGTCTATCTTTAAAGGAATTAAGCTCTTGGGTTCGCTGCAACTGTCATCCATCCGCAAGGCCTTTGGCGACCATGAGGTGCTCAAGGGCATCGATCTCGACGTCAAGGAAGGCGAATTCGTCATCTTCGTCGGACCGTCCGGTTGCGGCAAGTCCACGCTGCTGCGGGTCATTGCCGGTCTCGAGGATGCAAGTTCCGGCTCGATCCGCATCGACGGTCAGGAAGTAGCAACCGTGCCGCCCGCCAAGCGCGGCATCGCCATGGTCTTCCAGTCCTATGCGCTGTATCCGCACCTGACGGTGAAGGACAATATGGGCCTGGGCCTCAAGCAGGCCGGAACGCCCAAACCGGAGATCGAGGAGCGCGTGGCGAAAGCCTCGTCGATGCTGTCGCTTGATCCCTATCTCGCCCGCCGCCCGGCGGAGCTTTCCGGTGGCCAGCGGCAGCGCGTCGCGATCGGCCGTGCCATCGTGCGGGAGCCGAGCCTGTTTCTTTTCGACGAGCCTCTGTCCAATCTGGATGCCGCCCTGCGTGTCCAGACGCGGCTCGAGATCGCCCGCCTGCACCGGCGCCTGAAGGCAACGATGATCTACGTCACGCATGACCAGGTCGAGGCGATGACGCTTGCCGACAAGATCGTCGTGCTCAATGCCGGGGCAATCGAGCAGATCGGCTCGCCGATGGATCTCTACAACAAACCTGCCAACATCTTCGTCGCCGGTTTCATCGGCTCGCCGCAAATGAATTTTATCCCGGCGGAGAAGCTGGGGGAGGCTGGAGCCAGGACAATAGGCATCCGGCCCGAACATATCGCCCTCTCGCGCGAAAACGGCGAGTGGAAGGGCAAGGTCGTGCATGCCGAACATCTCGGCGCCGATACGATCCTTTATCTCGAAACGGAGACGGCCGGTCTTATAACCGTGCGCCTGTTCGGCGAACACCGGTATGGCCCGGACGATATCGTTTTCGCGACCCCCGACAAGGCATCCATGCATCGATTCGACGTGAATGACCGAGCAATCGCATAAAAGCCGGAGATGACCAAAAACCGATCCGGTTGCGGCCATCACTGATCCGTGCACACCGGGTCATGACCCGATGTGAGAACCTTATGCCGCCCTCTGCGTTACCAATGCAGAGGAAACATCATGATAACAGCAAGCATACTGTTCATTGTTTTAGCCGCGTTCGGCACATTGATCGCACTGGCGATCCGCCAGAAGGCAATCGCATATCGGGATTATTACCGCGATGAAACTGCCTTGAACGAGCTCGGCCTTCAAGGGCCGAAGCGCTCGAACCTAAATCTGCAGGCAGAATCTACCCGCCTTCGAAATGCCGCGGTGGCCAGGCGCAGGGTCGGCCACGCATGTGTGCCGCAATCGCGCAAGCTTACGCACGCCTGAAAGCTCTAGTTCAACGTCTGGAAAATTTGGTGGAGCTAAGCGGGATCGAACCGCTGACCTCTTGCATGCCATGCAAGCGCTCTCCCAGCTGAGCTATAGCCCCATCAGGGTGGTCCGGTATTTTTCCGGTCCTGGGAAACTCCGAAGCATTGTTTGCTCCGGGGTGGCGGCTTATTACTTCGCCATTTTTCGAAGTGCAAGCCGAAAATTCAAACGCCCGGCAATTTTTCTGAAATTGCCGGGCGTTAGCATCAATTACTGTTCGTCGTCGTCGCCGCCGACGCCGATAATGCCGGTCATGTCGTCGTCGTCTTCGTCTTCCTGCTCAAGGAAAGTGTCGTCTTCGTCGTCGCCGATATCAACGTCATCGTCATCACCCATGTCCGGGATGTCGTCGCCGCTGGCCTCGCTGTCGGCGTCTTCCAGCGAAACGACTTCGGCTTCCTGGCTCTCGCTGTCGACTTCCTTGATGTCGTCCTCGTCTTCGGCAGCCTCTTCCATCTTGATGGCGGCGCTGTTTTCAGCGAAGAAAGACAGCGGCCAGGACTTACCCGTATAAGGGGAGACGACCGGGTCGCGGTTCAGGTCGTAGAACTTCTTTCCGGTATCCGGGTCGGTACGTTTGGTTCCGAGTTCCGCTTTTGCCACTGTTAAGCCTCATAAGCCGGCCGATCAGATCGGCGCGCCGCATGTGCGGCGATGGATGAATGGGTGAAAAATCTAAGCCGGTCCCCATAAGGCCAACGGGACTTCATGTCAAAGCCAAACTTTCCGGGCTTTCTTGGCCACCTTGAGCCAACAAGCGGATGACCGCCAAAACGCTTTATGATAACGACGGCGCAAAATTCGCAAACGCTTGAGGAATAGGGACACTCAATGTCGCATGGTACCGCGTTGAAGCCGGCGAAATCGGCACGCTCGGAAGCTCTCAAAGGGACGATCCGGATACCCGGCGACAAGTCGATATCGCATCGCTCCTTTATGTTTGGTGGTCTTGCATCCGGCGAAACCCGTATCACCGGTCTGCTTGAAGGCGAGGATGTCATCAATACCGGCAAGGCGATGCGCGCCATGGGCGCCAGGATCGAAAAGGTCGGCGCCGAATGGATCATCCAGGGCACCGGCAACGGCGCGCTTCTGGCACCCGAAGCGCCGCTCGATTTCGGCAATGCCGGCACCGGCTGCCGCCTGACCATGGGTCTGGTCGGCGTTTACGACTTCGCCTCCACCTTCATCGGCGATGCATCGCTCTCCAATCGCCCCATGGGCCGCGTGTTGAACCCGCTGCGCGAAATGGGCGTACAGGTAACCTCCACCGAAGGCGATCGCCTGCCGGTGACGCTGCATGGGCCGAAGACGCCGAACCCGATCACCTACCGCGTGCCGATGGCCTCCGCCCAAGTGAAGTCCGCCGTTCTGCTTGCCGGTCTCAATACGCCGGGCATCACGACGGTCATCGAGCCGGTCATGACCCGCGATCATACGGAAAAGATGCTGCAGGGCTTTGGCGCTGATCTCACCGTCGAGACTGACGCAGACGGCGTGCGCACCATCCGGCTCGTTGGCCGGGGCCAGCTCAAGGGCCAGGTCATCGACGTGCCGGGCGACCCGTCCTCGACGGCCTTCCCGCTGGTTGCGGCTTTGCTGACGCCGGGCTCCGACGTCACC
The DNA here is from genome assembly GCA_900466875.1 of Hyphomicrobiales bacterium. Lineage (GTDB taxonomy): Bacteria > Pseudomonadota > Alphaproteobacteria > Rhizobiales > Rhizobiaceae > Neorhizobium. Next base: position 65,998 of record UBNQ01000038.1, read on the forward strand.
ATCCTCAACGTGCTGATGAACCCGACCCGCACGGGCCTGATCCTGACGCTGCAGGAAATGGGGGCCGATATCGAGGTGCAGAACGCGCGCCTGGCTGGTGGCGAAGACGTAGCGGACCTGCGTGTAAAATATTCCGAGCTGAAGGGCGTCACCGTTCCTGCCGATCGCGCACCCTCGATGATCGACGAATATCCGGTTCTGGCCGTCGCAGCGGCCTATGCGACTGGCACGACGACGATGCTCGGCCTTGAAGAACTTCGGGTAAAGGAATCCGACCGTCTTTCGGCCGTCGCCGAGGGACTGAAGCTCAATGGCGTCGATTGCGACGAAGGCAAGGAAACGCTGGTCGTCCGCGGACGTCCGGGCGGCAAGGGTTATGGCAATGCCTCGGGCAGGGCTGTGGTCACCCATATAGACCATCGCATCGCCATGAGCTTCCTCGTTCTGGGGCTTGCTTCGGAACATCCGGTCACCGTCGATGACGCCTCGATCATCGCGACGAGCTTCCCGGAATTCATGGACCTGATGACCGGTCTCGGCGCGAAGATCGAGTTTGTGGACGGTGAGGCAGCCTGATGAGCGTGGTCATCGCCATTGATGGCCCGGCCGCAGCGGGCAAGGGCACGCTGTCGCGCCAGATCGCCGAGGAATATGGTTTCCATCACCTCGACACGGGCCTGACCTATCGCGCCACCGCCAAGGCGCTTCTCGATGCGGGCCTGCCGCTGGATGACGAGGCGGTCGCAGAGAAGATGGCACGCGAGGTCGAACTTGCCGGCCTCGAGCGCGATATCCTCTCCGCCCATGCCATCGGCGAGGCGGCGTCCAAGATCGCCGTCATGCCGAAAGTGCGGCGTGCGCTGGTCGAAGCCCAGCAGGCTTTCTCGAAAAGGAGGCCCGGCACGGTTCTCGATGGCCGCGATATCGGCACCGTCGTCTGCCCCGATGCGCCGGTAAAACTCTATGTCACGGCCTCCGCCGATGTGCGCGCGAAACGCCGTTATGACGAGATCATCGCCAAGGGCGGCGAGGCGAGTTATGATGACGTCTTCGCCGACGTGAAGAAGCGCGACGAGCGCGATATGGGACGCGCCGACAGCCCGCTGAAGCCCGCGGAAGACGCGCACTTGCTTGATACGTCCAAAATGGGTATAGAGGCCGCGTTTCAGGCCGCGAAGTCGTTGATCGATGCCGCACTGACAAAGAATTGACGGAGTGCCGGGAAGCTGGCTTTTCGTTCGCTAAGATCCCGCAGTTCAGTCCCAGCGCCGGATAGCCTCCCACGGTATGACCGATTGAGAGAGGCGGGCCTGGACTTCGGGCGTGTTTAACACGAACCACCGGCGCATGCGTGTCCTTGAACTAGGACACGATCAGGAGATTTCATGGCAGTAACTAACCCCACGCGCGAAGACTTTGCAGCTCTTCTCGAGGAATCCTTCGCATCCAACGATCTGGCCGAAGGCTACGTTACCAAAGGTCTGGTAACGGCAATCGAAAAGGACATGGCAGTTGTCGACGTCGGCCTCAAGGTCGAAGGTCGCATCGCGCTTAAGGAATTCGGTGCCAAGGGCAAGGACGGTTCGCTGAAGGTCGGCGACGAAGTCGAAGTCTATGTCGAGCGCATTGAAAACGCTCTCGGCGAAGCTGTTCTGTCGCGCGAAAAGGCTCGTCGCGAAGAAAGCTGGGTCAAGCTCGAAGCCAAGTTCGAAGCTGGCGAGCGCGTTGAAGGCGTTATCTTCAACCAGGTCAAGGGTGGCTTCACCGTCGATCTCGACGGCGCCGTTGCCTTCCTGCCGCGTTCGCAGGTCGACATCCGTCCGATCCGCGACGTTACCCCGCTCATGCACAACCCGCAGCCCTTCGAAATCCTCAAGATGGACAAGCGTCGCGGCAACATCGTCGTTTCGCGCCGTACGGTTCTCGAAGAGTCGCGTGCCGAGCAGCGTTCTGAAATCGTTCAGAACCTCGAAGAAGGCCAGGTTGTTGACGGCGTCGTCAAGAACATCACCGATTACGGTGCGTTCGTTGACCTCGGCGGCATCGACGGCCTGCTGCACGTCACCGACATGGCATGGCGCCGTGTGAATCATCCGTCGGAAATCCTGTCCATTGGCCAGTCGGTCAAGGTTCAGATCATCCGCATCAACCAGGAAACCCACCGCATCTCGCTCGGCATGAAGCAGCTCGAGTCGGATCCGTGGGATGGCATCGCGGCCAAGTACCCGATCGGCAAGAAGATCTCCGGTACCGTCACGAACATCACCGATTACGGTGCATTCGTAGAGCTGGAGCCGGGCATCGAAGGCCTGATCCACATCTCCGAAATGTCCTGGACGAAGAAGAACGTTCATCCCGGCAAGATCCTTTCGACCACGCAGGACGTCGACGTTGTCGTTCTCGAAGTCGATCCGTCGAAGCGCCGCATCTCGCTTGGCCTCAAGCAGACGCTGGAAAACCCGTGGCAGGCATTCGCCTTCACGCATCCGGCTGGCACTGAAGTCGAAGGTGAAGTCAAGAACAAGACCGAATTCGGCCTGTTCATCGGCCTCGAAGGCGACGTTGACGGCATGGTTCACCTGTCGGATCTCGACTGGAACCGTCCGGGCGAGCAGGTCATCGAAGAGTTCAACAAGGGCGACGTCGTCAAGGCTGTCGTTCTCGATGTTGATGTCGAGAAGGAGCGTATCTCGCTCGGCATCAAGCAGCTCGGCAAGGACGCCGTTGGTGACGCAGCCGCTACCGGCGACCTGCGCAAGAACGCTGTCGTTTCGTGCGAAATCACCGCCATTAACGACGGCGGCATCGAAGTGAAGCTCGTCAACCACGAAGACCTCACCTCCTTCATCCGCCGCAACGACCTGGCACGCGATCGTGACGATCAGCGTCCGGAGCGTTTCTCGGTTGGCCAGGTTATCGACGCTCGCGTCGTCAACTTCTCCAAGAAGGACCGCAAGGTCATGCTTTCCATCAAGGCGCTCGAAATCGCCGAAGAGAAGGAAGCAGTTGCACAGTTCGGTTCGTCCGACTCGGGCGCTTCGCTCGGCGACATCCTGGGCGCAGCCCTGAAGAACCGCGGCAACAACGAGTAATCGTCGTTACCTGAACAAAAAGAAGCCGCCGGATCGAAAGGTCCGGCGGCTTTTCTGTTGTGTTTTCGGGACGGCCGGCTCTCCCGGGACTTGGTATTCAGTTCCAGCCGGCCATCCGCCAGTAGAGATCGGTCGGCCGTGCCTCCGGAGCGTCGGCCTCTATTCTGGCCTCGCCGGCCCGGTATCCGGCTGCCTTTTCCGCCTTCGTCATCGTTTCACCGGCGATTTCCTCGTCGTCCGCATCGTCCTGTGGCTGCTCGTCCTGCTGTTCATCGTCGAACGCCTGCTGCTGCGTGGATCCGTCCTGCTCCTCGTCCTCGATGGCTTCGATCGGCTCGGCCTTGCGATGTTCCTGTCGGGGCTCGTCTTCGGCAGGAGGATAGGCGGCTACATAAGGCCAGGGCAGCGCTTCGCGTGGCTGCGTCGGCGGAGCGGCAGCGGCACCCGCCATCGTCGCCATTTGCTGCTCCGCCGTATCCCCACGTGAAATCGCCGCGGCTATGCCGGCTTTATCCGGGGCTTCGCCATGGACGACAGGTGCCGTCGGCGCACTCTGAGCCGAGGCAGGCGTGCTTTGCCCGCCGGTGGGGCGCTGTTGCGCAATGGATGGATCATCGGCCGCCGTCTGGCTCGCGGGTGACGTTGCCGGCATATGCGCGGTTTCCGGCAGATCGAGTTCGGACAGGACCGTCGCGAGCCAATTTGCCAGTTTGATCAGTGTCTGGTCGGAAAGCGCTGACCATAACCGCGCCGGGACTGGCATATCGAGCTTGAACATTTCCACGGCGGTGCGGGCCAGAGCCTGCATCTCATGCGGCTTTGCCGCAATCGTCTGTCGCGCGTCGCCGTCCGCGACGATCCGGGGCTGATTGCCGACGACCGCTGCGGGGCCAGGCTGGGTCCGATGGGCTTCGGCTCGCTCGACGCCCGGCTGAGGGATGCCCGGCAGGGCAGGTTGCGCCGTTGTCGGCCTGGTTGCAGCCGCTACGTCATTTGACACGGGGTTCGGTCGGCTCGATACGGCCTGCAAAGGTACGGTATCGGCTTGACGTACTGCACCGGCCATGGGGGCCTGTGCTTGCTCGGACCGATCCGGCTTGACTGCGGCAGGCATGGGCGTGGAGAATGTCTGGGAAGCGGCCGGACGCTGGCTTTGCCCCTCCGCAACCTTCAACGGCGTATCGTTGGTGACCGGCTGGCGGAGGACGCTAACCTGATCGTCGGCTGAGGCCACCGGTGCAGGCGCTTGGCCCAGCTGGCCGGTCTGAGGCCTCTGTGCTGCCGCCGGACTGCTATTTTGCGGCATGCGAGGAGCATTGGAATTCATCGGCGCATCTGCGCTCGCATTCTGCCGGTACAGGCTGACGACGGTTTTTGCGGCCAGATCTCGCTGGTTGATGTTGGCCGCCTCCATATGGGCGGCGAGCCGGGCAGCGGTAGGCCCGGAAGGTTCCTTCAGGATTTCCGCCATCAACCGCAGGGAGATCCCCTTGACGATCTGGTTCAGGAGCCGCTCCACATTTGCGATTTCCTGTGGCTTCAAGGCCTGCACCGCCTCGAACAGGCGCGTCGTGTAGTCGATCAGCGTTTCGTTTTCCCGCCGTGGCATCTTCAACAGCTTGCCGATCGTTTCGGCAAGGATCGAGGAGCCGTGCGCCAGCTTCAGCTGTGCCGACAGGGATGCAGCGTCGAGGCGCGCATTTGAAAGGATCGCGTCGCTTTCTGCCTGAGCCGGCGCGGCGTTCGACGGCACAGTCACGCGCGAAGGGGTGATCGCTGTCTGCGCCTGACTCTGGTAATCTGCAGTCGAACTCAACGCGGCACGAACGGGTGGCAGCATCGCATGCTCCATCTGTTATCTGCGACGGTGGAACAGTTCGGCCAGGTTCTGGGTATGGTGCGGTTGCGGCCGCGACGCCTCATGGCGGGATGATGCCGATTGACAGACGTTAAACGAAAATGGTTAACGCCCGGCTAATTCGTTTTGCCGCGATAGCCACTCCCGCGGCAGTTTTCACGGCATCGCGGGGAACTATGCAGAGGCGGCCTGAACCCGCTCAGCTATGCGCAAAAATATCCGTCTCTTCCCAGCCGAGAAGATCGAGCTTGGCCCGAGCCGGCAGGAACTCGAAACAGGCTGCTGCAAGTTCGGTACGGCCATCGCGAATGAGCCGCATGGTCAGCTTGTCGCGCAAGGCATGCAAATGAAGCACGTCTGAAGCCGCATATTCGAGCTGTGCCTGCGACAGAGTTTCAGCAGCCCAGTCTGTCTGTTGCTGGGCCTTGGAAATATCAACCTCGAGCAGTTCCCTCAGATTGTCCTTGAGCCCATGGCGATCGGTATAGGTTCGTGTCAGACGCGAAGCGATCTTGGTGCAGAAGACCGGCGTGGCCATGACCCCGAACGTATGGAAAAGCACGGCGATATCGAACCGGCCATAGTGGAATATCTTCTGGCGCGACGAATCAGCCAGCAATGCGACGAGATTCGGTGCGTGATTCTGTCCGGCAGCAATGCGGATCACATCGGCTGTGCCATCCCCCGGTGATAACTGCACAACACATAGGCGATCACGGCGGGGAACAAGGCCGAGTGTTTCCGTGTCGATCGCGACCGCGCCCGTGTAACGGACTGCCGCCGTCGCAGGAAGATCACCCTCATGGTAGCGAATTTCAGCCATATCCGCGCCTTTCCAAGCATTTGAATCGATATCGCCTATAATCCAGCTTTGCCCGTTGCGATATAGCGATGATGGCGGAGGTGATATCTCCGTTCTGGGCAAATGCTCAGCATTGCACATAATGCATTGCTGCAATGCGCCTAACCGGCTTGGCGAGCATACCAGTGTTAGCCTATATGTTGGTCATCGAACGACGCACTCCTCCTCCCAGTGTCGTTCGATACGGATCGACAACATCCTCCTCCTCCCAGTTGTCGATCAAGTTTAAAGCCTGGCGCATCCTCCTCCCGCGCCAGGCTTTTCGCTTTTCTGGAGGTTTTTCCTGTAAATAATTCGGCAGCTCGATCGGATCGTTAAGCGGTCCGTCGCCATGTCATCGAGCCTGAGGTGCAGACCTGCAGCGCCATGTGCGTTCTCACAGGGCGCTGCAATCCCGTCACCCTACAATCAGCGAAGCGCGTCGATCGCCTTCAGCACGTCGTCCTCGATCTCGATCCCGTTCGCAAGGGCATCGGCCCGCAAGCCTTTTCCTCTGCGGCCGGGAAGCCGTACGCCGTCCTGCTTGGTCATTTCTTCCGCAAGCCCCGCCATGCGCATAGGCATGCCGCCGCCATTGGCGGCATCCGGATCGATCGCGATGATCGTATGGCCGAGTTCCGGCGGCGGGCCGTTCTCGTCGAAAAGCGAACTTGCCTCATAGGAGAAGTTTGCACCCGCAAGGCCTGCCGACAGCACCTCGACCATCAGCGCCAGAGCGGCACCCTTCGCCCCGCCGGAGGGCGCCATCGTGCCCTTCAGCGCCGCAGCGGCGTCGCTGGTGGGGTTTCCGTCGATATCGAAAGCCCAGTCGTCGGGAATGCTCTTCCCCTTCTGGTGAGCCTCCATGACCTTGCCGCGCGCAACCTTCGACAGTGCCAGGTCGATGACCAGCGGATCGGCATTGGCGACCGGGACGGCGAACGCAATCGGATTGGTGCCGAAGAGCGGGCTCTTGCCGCCCCAGGGCGCCATGGCGGCCGGCGCGTTGGCGAACATCATTGCGATCAGGCCCTGCTCGGCAAACCGCTCCACCGTCAGCGCCATAACGCCGGCATGGTGCGAGCGCCCGATCGCGGCAAAGGCAATGCCTTGCTCGCGCGTGATGGCAGGCAGTTCGGCAAAGGCGAGATCGAGCGCAGGGTATGCGAAGCCGTGTGCGGCATCGATCGAAAGGACTGCGGGGCGGGGCCGCGAAAGCTTTGGAGCGGCCATGCCATCCACCTTGCCGGTGCGAACCTGTTTCACATAGGCAGGCACCCGGCGCAGACCGTGGCCGGATTGGCCGGCTGCTTCCGATTGCGCAAGTGCGCGGGCAACGGACAGAGCGGTCGAGGGTAGGACGCCGTTATCTTCGAAGATGCTGCGAACCAGCATCTCGGCTTCGGTCAATGTCATGTGCATGGGAGGGGGTCCAGAAATTCCGTTTTGAGGCGAGGGACCTGAGGTATCTGGCCTTTGCTTCCAAGCGGAATTTCGGGTCGGATCCCTTATGAGGTCACTTGCACTCTACCGACTGAGTGAGCGTACTTGCAACACCGGCGGGCGGTACCGGAATTGGCGAGGCCTTACGGATTGCCGACGTCATATAATCGTCGATCTTTGCATTGCCCGACGAGCGGGAAACGGACACATGTCCGATATTGCCGCCGTTGTCGAAGCTGAAATTGACAGTCACCACTCCCTTGTCTCGTCCAGGGCACCGGCGGGCGCTACGGGCAATCTTTGCCCTGACGCGCGTCAGCCATCTGGCCGGCGAGACCGAGGAGGTCGAGACGGAACCGCTCGACGACTGGCTGGCGGCATTCCGGTTGGACTGCTCGACCTGCGCCTTTGCCTGGGCCAACTCGCGCTGGGCCTGCTGCTGTTGCGGCTTGCGGCGTTCGATCTTTTTAACCGGCTCCTTTTTAGGCTCCGGTTTCTCGGCGATTTCCGGCGGCGGCGGCGGACGAACGATCGGCAGCGGCACTTCGACATTTTCAAGCGCGGCAGTCATCTGCTGCTCAAGCGGATCGGGCTCTTCGATCGGCTCCGGCGGCGGCTCGGGCAGCGGCTCAGCGATTTCAGGCTCCGGCGGCGGTGGTTCTTGCTCCACGACCTCTTCCGGCGGCGGTTCGATCGGCTCAGGGGTTGGCTCAGGCTCCTCCTGGACCTTTTCCACCGGCTCGGTCTGCTCGCTCTCCACCTTTTCGGCATCCGTCATATCGGGAGAAACCTGTTCTTCTTCCGTGTTGACGGCTTCTGGTTCGGGGGCAAGCTCGATCATGATCGCAGCGGGCGGTGCGCTGTCGGCCGCGACGACCGGCTCTTCCTGCATCAGGAGAGCCGCGGCCGCGATATGGGCGCTGAGCACCAGCACGCTGGCGCCTGTCCACAGCGATATCTCGCCGATCTTCTGCACCCGGCTGCGATAGGGGGCGGCAGGGTTCATGGCGATACTCCCGGAGCAGGTGCGGCCGGCGCTGGCGTAGCCGGCGCTGCAGGCTGACCTGCCGCGCCAGGTTGGGCCGCGGGCGGAGCTGCACCCGGCAGGGCCTCAAGCCCGACCAGCGCGATCTTCAGATAACCCGAGTTGCGCAGCAGGTTCATCACTTCCATGAACTGGCCGTAATCGACGGCCTTGTCGGCGCGCAGGAAGATGCGTGTGTCCTTGTTGCCGCTGGTGATCGTGTCGAGCCTGGCGGCCAGTTGCTCGCGCGCCACCGGATCATTGCCGAGATTGAGCGCCAGGTCCGACTGGACAGTCAGATAGAGAGGCTCTTCCGGCCGCTGCGCCGGCTTTGCGCTGGAGGCAGGCAGGTCGACATTGACGTCGACCGTCGAAAGCGGCGCGGCGACCATGAAGATGATCAGCAGGACCAGCATGACGTCGATGAACGGCGTCACGTTGATCTCGTGGTTCTCCTGCAGTTCCTCGCCGTGATGTTCGCGAATGCCGCCGGCCATGGATTTATTCTCCGGCCATGAGGGATACCGGGGCGGACTTGCGGCCGCCCGGCGGAACCTTGCGGAAATCGAGGTCGCGGCTCACCAGTCGCTCGACGCCGCTGGCGGCATCGGCAAGCAACTGGCGATAACCGGTCACGGAGCGGGCGAAGAGATTGTAGATCACCACGGCCGGAATTGCGGCGACCAGGCCGATAGCCGTCGCCAGCAGCGCTTCGGCAATGCCGGGCGCGACGACGGCGAGGTTGGTCGTCTGCGTCTCGGAAATGCCGATGAACGAGTTCATGATGCCCCAGACGGTGCCGAACAGGCCGACAAAAGGAGCAACCGAACCGATCGTTGCCAGAATTCCGGTTCCGCGGGCAATACGGCGGCCGGCAAAGGCCTCGATGCGCGACAGGGAGGATCCGACGCGTTCCTTCACGCCGTCGCCTTCGACATGGTCGAGAGCGTCGGCAGACATCTTCATTTCCTCGGCGGCTGCCTGAAGCATGTAGGCAGCCGGGCCGCCGCGTCCTGCCGAGGCGTCGACCGCTTCTGAAAGTGTGCGGGAATTGCGGATGATCTTGATGGTACGGCCTGCGCGTGCGCGTGCGCCGGCAAGCTCGAGCGTCTTGACCAGCCAGACCGTCCAGGTTGCGAGCGAAGCGATGGCAAGCCCGATCATGACGCTCTTCACGACCCAGTCCGCCGCCATGAACATGCCCCAGGGCGACAGGTCATGCGGGATGGTCAGCGCAGGCGCGTCTTCTTCGACTGGAGCTAGGTCGGTTATCGTTTCCTGTGGGGCTTGCGCCTGGGCAGGAGCCGTAGCGGCATCGGCCGGCGTTGAAGATGGCGCGGACTGCGCGGGCGCAGGTGCTGCGGTGTCGGCCGGGTTCGAAGGCTGGGCAGGTTGCGTCGGGGCCTGAGCGGCCGGCGCGGTCTCACCTGCGGGCGGGTTGGCAGGCGTTGCCGGCGTGGACGGTGTTGCATTTTCAGCAGGTGCCGCGGGCGTGGTTGTTGCTGCCGGAGCTTGCGTCGTTGCCAGCGGGGTAGCGGGCACTGTTCGGCTGGTGGTCGGCGCAGCGGGAGAGGTCGGAGCCGGCTGCTGTGCCGTATTGTCTGTCTGCGGAGTGGCTGGCGCCTCGGGAGAAGGGGTCTGGGCCATTGCCATGGCGCTCAACAGGGCAAGCGTCGCGGCCGTCATCCCGAGCTGTTTCGCAACCTTTCCAAGGCGGCGGTTTCCGGCGGCGGCAGGGACAAAAGCAGCAGACATTTGAGGCGATACTCCGACTATTGCCGAAAGGCATTTTTGCCGGCTCGGCACGATATCATTCGGTCACGGCCTATCTTGAGGCCAGCAACGGACTTTGCTGCTATGCGATAATAAACATGAGTTCAAATGGCAACTAATAAATCTTGAGTGAAGCTGCCAATTTTACCTTCACGATGTCGGAAGTAACAGACAGCAAGGCGCGGCTTTGCCTGCGCCATGCAAAGATGGCGCAGATCAGGCTCTCACCGGCAGTTTGTTTATGAGGGCTTAGCGGGCCAGCCAGCCGCCATCCACGGGCAGGACCGTGCCATGGATATAGTCCGCAGCCGTCGACGCGAGGAAGACGGCAGCCCCGCCGAGTTCCTCCGGCTTCCCCCAGTGGCCGGCGGGAATACGCGCCAGGATCGCGGCATTGCGGTCGGGATCGTTGCGCAGCGCTTCGGTGTTGTTGGTCGAGAAATAGCCGGGCGCAATCGCGTTGACATTGATGCCCTTGCCCGCCCACTCGCAGGCCAGAAGTCGGGTCAGGCCTGCAAGACCGCTTTTCGAAGCCGTATAGGATGGAATGCGAATGCCGCCCTGGAAGGAAAGAAGCGAGGCGATGTTGACGATCTTCCCGCCCTTGTCGGCCGCAACCAGGCGGCGTGCGAAGGCCTGCGACAGGAAGAAGACGTTCTTGAGGTTCACGTCCATCACCGCGTCCCAGTCTTCCTCCGTGAAATCCAGCGCATCGGCGCGACGGATGATCCCGGCATTGTTGACGAGGATGTCGGCGCCGCCGGACCATGACGTGGTCTCGTCGAGAATGCGCTCGATCGGTTCAAGCGTGGAAAGATCGGCCTTGATGGAAAGGCTCTCGCCACCGGCAGCGCTGATTGCGGCCTCGGTCTCCGCCATCGATGAGCGGCCGACCAGCGCGACCTTGGCGCCTGCCTGGGCGAGCGCCACTGCAATGGCCTGGCCTAACCCGGTATTGGCGCCGGTGACAATCGCTGTCTTGCCGGTCAGATCGAACGAAAGTGCCATACAAATCTCCACATAAACGAAAACCGCCGGGGATTGCTCCCCGGCGGTTCGTAACATGACAATCGTCAAGCTTAAAGCGTGCGCGTGATATGTTCGACGCGGAAGCACTCGATCGTATCGCCGGCGCGGATGTCTTCGTAATTCTCGAAGGCCATACCGCATTCCTGGCCCATCGGCACTTCTGCAACTTCGTCCTTGAAGCGCTTGAGCGTCTTGAGCTTGCCTTCGTGGATGACGACGTTGTCGCGAACCAGGCGTACGCCTGCACCACGTTCCACCTTGCCTTCGACCACACGGCAACCGGCAACCTTGCCGACCTTGGTGATGTTGAAGACTTCCAGGATCTCGGCATTGCCGAGGAAGGTTTCGCGGCGTTCCGGCGACAGAAGACCCGACATCGCTGCCTTCACGTCATCCACCAGATCGTAGATGATGTTGTAGTAGCGGATTTCGAGGCCATTGCGTTCGGCAACGGTACGAGCCTGTGCATTGGCACGAACGTTGAAGCCGATGATCGCAGCATCCGATGCCTCGGCAAGCGAGATATCCGATTCCGTGATCGCACCTGCGCCGGAATGGACGATCCGGGCACGCACTTCGTCGGTTCCGAGCTTGTCGAGCGACGCGATGATCGCTTCGACCGAACCCTGCACGTCGCCCTTGATGAGCAGCGGGAATTCCTTGTAGCCGGTGTTCTGCAGCTTGCTCATCATCTGTTCGAGCGAACCGCGCTGGCCGGTCTGGCGAGCAACCGCCTTGTCACGGGCAAGCCGCTGGCGATATTCGGAAATCTCGCGGGCACGGCTTTCGTTCTCGACGACGGCGAACTTGTCGCCGGCAGCAGGTGTGCCGGACAGGCCGAGCACTTCGACCGGCATGGCCGGACCGGCTTCCTTGACATGGTCGCCCTTGTCGGTGACCAGAGCGCGAACGCGGCCCCACTGATCGCCGGCAACGATGATCTGGCCGGGCTTCAGCGTGCCCTTCTGGACGAGAACGGTCGCAACCGCACCGCGGCCACGGTCGAGCTGGGCTTCGATGACGATACCTTCTGCGGTACGCGTCGGGTCGGCCTTCAGGTCGAGAATTTCGGCCTGCAGAAGGACGGCTTCGAGCAGCTTGTCGAGGTTTGTCTTGTTCTTGGCCGAAACTTCGACGTCGAGCACTTCACCGCCCAGCGATTCAACAAAGACTTCGTGCTGCAGAAGCTGCTGACGGACCTTGTCCGCGTTGGCTTCGTGCTTGTCGATCTTGTTGATCGCCACGATGATCGGAACACCGGCCGCCTTGGCGTGGCTGATGGATTCGATCGTCTGCGGCATCACGCTGTCGTCGGCTGCAACCACCAGGATCGCGATATCCGTCGCCTGCGCACCACGGGCACGCATGGCCGTGAAGGCGGCGTGGCCGGGGGTGTCGATGAAGGTGATCTTCTGGCCGTTCTGTTCGACCTGATAGGCACCGATATGCTGGGTGATGCCACCGGCTTCACCCGAAACCACGTTTGCCTGACGGATGGCGTCGAGCAACGAGGTCTTGCCGTGGTCGACGTGACCCATGATCGTGACGACCGGAGGACGCGACACCATTTCGCCGGCATCGTCGACCTTGTTGAAGATACCTTCTTCAACGTCGGATTCCGAAACGCGCTTGACGGTGTGGCCGAATTCGCTGGCGATCAGTTCTGCAAGGTCGGCATCGATGATGTCGCCCGGCTTCATCATCTGACCTTCCTTCATCAGGTACTTGATCACATCGACGGCCCGTTCGGACATACGCTGCGACAGTTCCTGAATGGTGATGGTTTCCGGCAGAATGACTTCGCGGATGACCTTTTCACGGGTCTCCTGCATCTGGCTGCGGCGGAACTTTTCCTGACGGCGGCGCATGGCAGCCATCGAACGGCCACGGTTGTTACCGTCGTCGTCAGTGCTGGCAGCGGTGATCGTCAGCTTGCCCTGGCGACGGCCTTCATCGCCCTTCGGGCGTGCCGGCGGTTTGGCAGGGGCGGGTGCTGCGACACGGCCACGGCCGGGTACACCAGCCGGACCACGGGCAGGACCGCGATCGTCTTCTTCGTCATTGCCGCGACGGCCACGCACAACACCCGGCTGAGCGGCCGGAGCGTCGGCGCCGGGACGCGGCGATTGCGGACGGCCGTCCTGCGGGCGACCGGCAGCGCCACGATCACCGGTACGTTCCGGTGCACGGGCAGTGACCGGAGCAGGCGCTGCGGCAACGGGTTCGGGCTGCGGCTCGGGAGCCGGTTCAGCCGCGCGGCGGGCGGCTTCTGCAGCCTCTTCGGCCTTGCGGACCTCTGCTTCGGCTGCACGGCGGGCTTCGTCTTCAGCGCGCTGCTTGGCTTCGATGACTTCGCGTGCCTGCGCTTCCACCAGCGCGCGGCGACGGGCTTCCATTTCTCCTGCGGAGAGATCGTGAAGCACGTTCGGGCGGTTCGGCTGACGGTTTTGCTGAGCGGACTGCTGCGGGCGCTGACCGGACTGCTGAGGGCGCTGGCCCTGCTGCTGGCCGTAATTGGAACCTGGACGCTGGCCTTGGTGGGAACCGGGCCGCTGCCCCTGCGGCTGTGCAGGACGTTGAGCCTGCGGCTGTGCCGGGCGCTGAGCCTGCGGAGCAGGCTGGTGAACCGGTGCTGCCGGCTGCGGACGTGGCGGCTGCGGCGCAGGCTGTGCCGCAGCTTCAACAGGGCGCGGAGCCGGTGCTGCTGCTACTGGAGCGGCGATCGGAGTGATAGGCTTTTCGTCCTGGGGGCGGGTCGGGCGGCGTTTCACCGTTTCGACGACGACCGCCTTGGTGCGGCCGCGACCCATGTCCTGGCGTACAGTACCCTGGTTCATGCCGGATGGCTTGAGCGAGAGGGTCTTTTTCACGCCGAGTGTCTTGTCGTCTTTGTTGTCGGTCATTCCGTTCCTGTTCCTTCGTACAGGAACGGATGGAAGCCATCAGAACCTGTCGTTCAAGTCGTATAAATCGATCTGCGTCCGGCTAGAGCCGGTGACAGCGTCATGGTTTAGGCATGTCAAAGACATCCTTTGTCTGGGGCAGACCGCCTTTACGGTACTGCTCAAGTAGGTTTGCGCGCTTCACTACACCCTCACCCGCCTGCCCTGCAAGCGCGCAAGCATGGATAAAAGCATTCTCGCCCATCACTTCGTCCAATTCCGCTCCGGTGAGGAGCAAAAAGGCCGGAATGTCATGTTCGGCATCTGTGCCGAGCTTAAAGGCCTTGCGGGCCTGGTCTATCTTTCGAATACCGTCTGCCGCGGCATTGGAAGCATGGAAGACGCCAGCGGCGGCTCCCGAGCGGACTGCGGCATCGACCTTCATCGCGCCGGAAACGAATTGGCCCGCCTTGCGCGCCATGTTCATCATCCCTGCTAGATCGGCGACCAGAAGCCGGTCGACCAGCGCTCCGAGATCGTCTGCCGCCTTCGTTTCGCTTTTGAATGCACGCGAAAACAGCTTCCTCTTCACGGCCCGGTCGACAAGTTCCCGTTCAGCCTTGATCCAGCAGCCCCTTCCGGGAAGCTGCCGTTTCAAATCCGGTACCACGCTCCCGTCGGGAGCGCGCACGAACCGGATCAGATGCGCAGGGTCGGTCGCCTCGCGGGTGACGATGCAGGTACGGTCGTTCACGACAAAATCGTCCGGCCACTGATCGTCCATGGCATCTGCATCATTCACCCCATCACCGTCCGCGATCATTCCTGATCGGCGGCGACGGCCTCCTCTTCGGCCTCGGCCTCTTCCGTGGCAAGATCTGCTTCGGTGATCCAGCCTGCGAGCAGACGGGCCTGGACGATCATGTTTTCTGCCTCGACGCGGGAAACGTCGAACTTGGAGAACGTGCCTTCGAACTTCTTCGTCTCACCGTCCTTGCGTTCCGACCAGCCGACGAGATCGTCGGCAGCGCAGCCGGCAAAGTCTTCGACAGTCTTGATGCCTTCTTCGCCGAGCGCGACCAGCATCTGGGCGGTAAGGCCCTCGATCTGCTTCAGCTCGTCCTGAACGCCGAGTGCGACGCGCTTGGCATCGTTTTCGGCTTCGATACGCTCCAGGTATTCGCGGGCGCGGGTCTGGATCTCGGTCGCGGTGTCCTCGTCGAAACCGTCGATCGACGAGATTTCGTCAAGCTCGGTATAGGCAAGCTCCTCGACCTGGGCAAAACCTTCCGAGGCAAGCACCTGGCCGACCATTTCGTCGACGTCCAGCGCTTCCATGAACAGGTTGGTGCGCTCGTTGAATTCCTTCTGACGGCGTTCCGACTCTTCGGCTTCCGTCATGATGTCGATATCCCAGCCGGTCAGCTGCGAAGCGAGGCGGACGTTCTGGCCGCGGCGGCCGATGGCGAGCGACAGCTGCTCGTCAGGAACCACGACTTCGATACGTTCCGCGTCTTCATCGAGAACGACCTTGGCGACTTCAGCCGGCTGCAGGGCGTTGACGATGAAAGAAGCCGGATCCTGGCTCCACGGAATGATGTCGATCTTTTCGCCCTGAAGCTCGCCGACAACGGCCTGAACACGGCTACCACGCATACCGACGCAGGCGCCGACCGGATCGATTGACGAGTCGTTGGAGATGACGGCGATTTTCGCACGCGAGCCGGGGTCGCGGGCGACCGACTTGATGTTGATGATGCCGTCGTAGATTTCCGGCACTTCCATGGTGAACAGTTTTACCATGAACTGCGGATGGGTACGCGACAGGAAGATCTGCGGGCCGCGCTGTTCGCGACGGACGTCGTAGACATAGGCGCGGACGCGATCGCCGTAACGCATGTTTTCGCGCGGGATCATCTCGTCGCGACGGATGATGCCTTCGCCACGGCCCAGATCGACGATGACGTTGCCGTATTCGACGCGCTTGACGGTGCCGTTGACGATTTCGCCGACGCGATCCTTGAATTCGTCGAACTGGCGGTCACGCTCGGCTTCGCGCACCTTCTGGACGATGACCTGCTTGGCCGACTGTGCGGCGATACGGCCAAAGTCCATCGGCGGCAGCGGATCGGCAATGAAGTCGCCGATCTTGGCGTCGACATTGCGGTCGCGGGCGAGAATCAACGGGATCTGCGTTCCGTAGTCTTCGGCAACTTCAACGACTTCGAGAAGGCGCTGCAGGCGGATTTCGCCGGTCTTGGAATTGATGTCGGCGCGGATATTGGTTTCCGAACCGTAACGCGAGCGCGCGGCCTTCTGGATGGCGTCAGCCATCGCAGCCAGCACGATTTCGCGGTCGATGACCTTTTCGCGGGCCACAGCATCTGCGATCTGCAGAAGTTCAAGCCGATTTGCGCTCACTGCCATTGTCGTTGGTCTCCGTAGGTCCAATTCTGGCGGCCCTCCCTCCTCGGAAAGGCCAGTGTGTTGGTCGATTATTCTTCGTCTTCAGCTTCGACTTCGTCGTTCTGGTTCGCGGCCTGCTGCTTGGCGAGCTTGTCGGCGCGCAGCGCATCGCGGATCAGGTCGTCGGTCAGGATCAGCTTCGCTTCGGCCAGTGCCGAGAATGGGATCGTCGCAGTCGGCTCTTCGCCATAAGCGACCTGATCGCGTTCAAGGGTGAAGCCATCGGCATTCACGTCGGCGATCTTGCCACGGAACCGCTTGCGATTGTCGATCATGATCGACGTTTCGCATTTCACGATATGTCCCAGCCAGCGGCTGAAATCCGACTTGCGCACCATCGGCCGGTCGATGCCGGGCGAAGACACTTCGAGATGATACTCGCGATCGATCGGATCTTCCACATCAAGAACGGGTGAGATGGCGACCGAAACGGCTTCGCAGCCTTCGACATCCATCGTGCCGTCGTTGCGCTCGGCCATGATCTGCAGGGTCATGCCGTTCTGGTTCAGCATGCGCACGCGGACCAGACGGTAGTCCATTGCGGTCAACACCGGCTCGATGATCTCGGCGACCCTCAGGTCGAGTCCAGTCTCGACGATGAGACGCGGCTCGTGGTCTGTCTGCTGCATAAGCTCTCCGGTTCAATCCCCGCGAGTTTGCGGGTTGAAGCGATCGCCTAACAAAAAAGAGCGGGTCCGGGAGGGCCCACTCTTCATCGGACGATCAAGAATATGGGCTGCATATACGCGCTTGAACCGGCAATTGCAAGACTTCCGCATTTCCGCCATTGAAGGCTGGAATTAGCAGGGTCGACGTCTATAACCGGGATATAGACCCGAAAGAGGAGCTGGGGCCAGATCGTGCCGGACAGGATAGCTACACTCGCGCCGTTCAAGAACGAAACATTTCGCACGATATGGATAGCAAGCCTTGCATCGAACTTCGGCGGCTTGATTCAGGCCGTCGGCGCCGCCTGGATGATGACGTCGATTTCGGACTCACAGGACATGGTGGCGCTGGTTCAGTCCTCGACGACCCTGCCGATCATGCTTTTCTCGTTGATCGCAGGCGCGCTAGCCGACAATTTCAACCGGCGCAGCCTCATGCTGACGGCACAGCTCTTCATGCTGGTCGTTTCGATCGCGCTGACTGTTTGTGCCTATCTCGATCTCTTGACGCCCTGGCTGCTTCTCTGTTTCACCTTCCTTCTCGGCTGCGGCGTGGCGCTCAACAATCCCGCATGGCAGGCTTCCGTCGGCGATATCGTCTCGCGCGAAATGTTGCCCCAGGCGGTGACGCTGAACAGCGTCGGCTTCAACATCACCCGCAGCGTAGGGCCGGCGATCGGGGGTGCGGTTGTGGCTGCGGCAGGCGCTGCAGCCGCCTTCGCGTTGAACGCTACAAGCTATATTGCGCTCATGTACGCGCTTCTGCGCTGGAAACCCGAGCGCCGCGATGATGCGTTGCCGCGCGAAACCCTGGGGAGGGCGCTTTCGGCCGGGCTCGGTTATGTGTCCATGTCGCCGAATATCCTGAATGTGCTTTTCCGCGGCATGCTGTTCGGCTTCTCCGCCAGTGCCATCCTGGCGCTCTTGCCGATCGTCGCACGCGATCTCGTCTCCGGTGGCCCGCTGACATACGGCATCATGCTCGGCTGTTTCGGTGTGGGCGCCATCGGCGGTGCCATGTCGAATGCGAGATTGCGTGAAAAACTGACGAGCGAGCGGATCGTCCAGCTCTCTTTCGTCGGCTTCGCGGCAAGTTCGGCTGTGATCGCCTTGAGCACCAATACCGCGCTGACGGCAATCGTGCTGATTGTGCCGGGGGCCTGCTGGGTTCTGGCCCTGTCGCTTTTCAACACGACGGTGCAGCTCTCGGCACCGCGCTGGGTCGTCGGCCGCGCCTTGTCCTTCTATCAGACGACGACATTCGGCGGCATGGCGGTCGGCAGTTGGATCTGGGGTGTCGGTGCCGAAAATCTCGGCGTTTCGGTTTCCTTGAGCTTGGCAAGCCTTGCGATGCTCGCGGGCGGACTGGCGGGTTTGAGGAACCCGCTGCCGCAATTCACTGACGTCGACATGAGCCCGTTGAACAAGTTCAACGAACCGATGCTGCGGCTCGACCTTCAACCGCGAAGCGGCCCCATCGTCTTGCAGATCGACTATGAAATCGGTGAGGATGACATCCCCGAATTCCTCACCCTGATGGCGCGTCGCCGCCGGGTTCGCATCCGTGACGGCGCGCGCCAATGGGCGTTGATGCGCGATTTGGAGCATCCGGAAATCTGGACCGAGAGTTATCACACCGCGACCTGGGCCGATTATGTCCGCCACAATCGCCGCCGCCTGCAGATCGACGAAGAGATATGGGACGCGATCCGGAAGCTTCATAAGGGCGTGGAGGGGCCACGGGTTCATCGCATGATCGAGCGGCAGACCATCCCGCCGAATGACGATATCTTCCACAAGCACCATGTCGATCTGCATTGAGGGGTGCGCGCGGTTACCGCAGCTTCGCCTTCAGTGATGCATCCGGATAGCAGGTCGGGGAGATCCCGGCTTTCGCCTGCCAGTCGCCGAGCGAGCGGCGGGTCTTGAAACCCGGCAATCCGTCAACATTGCCGACGTCATAACCCTTGGCAACCAGCGCCTTCTGCATGGCCAGCACGTCGGAGCGCAGCATCTTGCCGACATCGCCCCATTTCGCCTGGAACGATCCGCCACCATAGGAGATGCGATCGGCCAGATTGCCGATGAACAGCGCGTAGAGGTCGGAATTGTTGTATTCCTTCAGCACGTAGAAATTCGGCGTGACGATGAATTCCGGCCCGTTCCTGCCCGCTGGCAGGAGCATCATTCCCTGCGACTTCAATTCGGAGGTCGGGAAGGCCTTGCCGGAAATGCGGGTAATCCCGGTCGCCGCCCAGGCGGAAATCGGCTTGGCGAGGTCCGGCCCTTCCTGTGCGCATGAGACATTGGCGGGAATGGAGACTTCAAAGCCCCAGTCGCGGCCGCGTTGCCAGCCTTCCTGCTTCAGATAGTTTGCGATGGACGCAAGCGTATCCGGGACTGAATTCCAGATATCCGGATGCCCGTCCTTGTCGAAATCGACGGCGTATTTCAGATAGCTCGTCGGCATGAACTGCGGCTGGCCGAGTGCGCCGGCCCATGACCCTTTCATCGTCGAGGCCGTGACATCGCCGCGCTCGATCATTGTAAGCGCTGCGATCAGTTCCTCGCGGAACATCGGCTTGCGGGTCGACATGAAGGCCTTGGTTGCAAGCACCTCGATCGCCGAATAGGGCAGTTTCGCCCTGCCGAAACCGGATTCCCGACCCCAGACGGCAATGATGATCTCACCCGGAACGCCATAGGCCGCCTCGATCTTCTTCAGGCCCGCAGCATAGGTGCCGGCCAGCCCGCGTCCAGCCAAGCCCAGCGTCTGAAGTCGCTTCTCGTTGAAATAGGCGCCGGGAGAGGAAAACTCCGCCTGGCTCTGGTCCTGCTGTTTCGGCGGTTTCGAACCGGGCGGTACCAGATCGGGCAGGCTCCAGTTCAGCTTCAGCCCGTCGAATGCTGCAGTCAGCGTCTTTTCCGAAATTCCGGCCTTGCGCGCCTCCGGGCCGAGATCGCCGGCGATCCATTGCTGGAACTGGCGTTCGACATCCGGCTTGTTCTGGGCGGAAGCGGGGAGGGGGAGGAGGG
>UBNQ01000013.1 GCA_900466875.1 Hyphomicrobiales bacterium
GATAGACGAAGGGCGCGTGCTGTGGCGCCCTTATAGGGGCGTCGATCAAAGACCGCAAGCGCAAAAATGCACTTTTCAAAGGTCAAATTCAGAAAAATTCTAAATTGCTCGAATATTGAATTGAGCAATCCAAACAAAGACTTGAGGGGAGAGGTTGGCACGCCCTAGGGGAGTCGAACCCCTCTTTTCAGAATGAAAATCTGACGTCCTAACCGATAGACGAAGGGCGCGTGCTGTGGCGCCCTTATAGAGAGGGGATTTATTTCCTGCAAGCTGCAAAACGCTCTTTTTGCAAAAAAATGACAGGCTTTCAAAGCCTGTGGAAAGTGCCTGAAAGCCTAATTGAATCCGCAGCTTATCATGTTGCCATTGGCGTCGTTGCCGCAGGCGACGGGTGCGCCGGTGCTGAATACGCTGCGCGCCATGGCGTTAACGCCGCCTGACGGTATTGCGCTCGCCGCAGGATGGGGAGAATCGAGCGCGGTCAGGGCGGTTGCCGTTGTCGGTTCCTGAACAGGGGCGTGCCCTGAAAAGATGCTGACATTGCCGGCACGTACGCCGGTCGGTTCCGTCACTGCGCCTGCAATCGATGCCGGCATTGGCGAATAAGTCTGTGTCAGCGCATTTTGGGCAGGCGTCCCGCCGGCGATCGCTATCATGCCCGTCGCGGGCATTCCTTTCTGGGAAGTCTTGCGGCCATGTGCCGTCGCCACCATCGGATCGACATATGTGCCCTGGGCGCCGGGCATTGCCGTTCCGCCCTTGGCCAGCATGCCGACCGCCTCCTCGGCAGTCTCCGCCTGGCCCGCATCTGCTACCTTTTTCGTCGTGGCGCAGCTGCCGAGCATTGTGACCATAAGCCCGGCGATCGCAGCCTGCCGGATGAAGCCGCCCGTGGATGAACGGAGGAAACGGATGGAGGATATGGTCGTCAACGCCTTGGCCTTTCCGGCTGGTGATGCAGATTGAAGCCGCGAATCGCGTGCGTCTCATCATCACCTTCAAGCTTGCGCGGACCCTGAGCGAGAAAGGCGGCGCGTCACGCGCCGCCTTCAAATGTCATTACCAGCTGCCGATATTCGGTGCCGAAGCCCAGGGCTCGGCGACCGGCAGGTTGCCGCCCTTCTGGAGGATCTCGAAGGAAATGCCGTCGGGAGAACGGACAAAGGCCATACGGCCTTCGCGCGGCGGCCGGTTGATGGTCACGCCATTCTTCTGCAGATGCTCGCAATAGTCATAGATATTGTCGACCTCGTAGGCGAGGTGACCGAAATTGCGGCCGCCCGTATAATCCTCGGTATCCCAGTTATAGGTCAGCTCCAGGCACGGCGCCTGGGTGGCACTGGCCTGATCGATATCGTCGCTTGCCGCGAGGAAAACCAGGGTGAAACGGCCCTTTTCGTTCTCTATGCGGCGGACCTCTTTCAGGCCCAGCAGAGTTGTATAGAAATGAAGGGAGGCATCCAGGTCTTTGACCCGGACCATAGTGTGGAGATAACGCATTTGGATCCCTCGATTTTAGCGGTTTCGCCACCCCCGATATGGAACAGGCACCAGCCTGGAGCAAGCCACCGCGAATAGAAAGGCCGTGAATAAGAAGAACACGAGACTTGCGCTGGACGGTTGGCGCAATGTTAATCTATCCTCTAAGAATCAGTTAACCGTCGTGTGTGGCGCGTAACCGAGGGGCCGACAGGTATGGCAGACAGAATGTCATCTAAGGGCATTGCCAGTTTCGAAGAGATTGCGGGCGAACCGGTTGATCTGATCGAGATCACCGGCATCGTGAAATGGTTCGACGTGGCGAAGGGCTTCGGTTTTATCGTGCCGGATAACGGCATGCAGGATGTGCTTCTGCACGTCACCTGCCTGCGCCGCGACGGCTACCAGACCATTCTCGAAGGCACGCGCATCGTCGCGATGATCCAGCGACGGGATCGCGGCTATCAGGCCTTCCGCATCCTTTCCATGGACCAGTCGACAGCCGTTCATCCGTCGCAGATGCCGCCGGTGCGCACCCATGTGCA
Source organism: Hyphomicrobiales bacterium (assembly GCA_900466875.1). Classification (GTDB taxonomy): domain Bacteria; phylum Pseudomonadota; class Alphaproteobacteria; order Rhizobiales; family Rhizobiaceae; genus Neorhizobium. The sequence continues at coordinate 2,028 of UBNQ01000013.1, forward strand.
GGTCACGGCGACAAGCGGCCTTGAGCGTGCGCTGGTCAAGTGGTTCAACCGTACCAAGGGGTTCGGCTTCCTGACCCGCGGCGAGGGGACTGAAGATATCTTCGTCCACATGGAAACGTTGCGTCGATTCGGCTTGACCGAGCTGAGGCCAGGCCAAGTGGTGCTTGTGCGGTTCGGACCCGGCGAAAAGGGCCTTATGGCCGCCGAAATTCACCCCGACAATGTCGCGCCGGCGAGCCGGTCGCACTGATGCCGGTGAGCGCACCCTCCGTGATTAAAAATGCAGCGAAAGGCGCCTTCATGGCGCTTTTCTTCGTTTTTGCTGCAGGTACTGCCGCCGCGCAGGGACCTCTACGGGTTCAGGCGGAGCAGGACATCGTTTTCCCCAAGTCCGAACTGACGATCCGCAGCGCCGGCGGCAAGACCCATCCTTTCATCGTCGAACTCGCGGTCGATGACGCGCAGCGCGAACGCGGCCTGATGTTCCGTAAACAGATGGATCTCGACCACGGCATGCTGTTCGATTTCGGAGCTGAGCGCCAGGTCTCCATGTGGATGGAAAACACTGTTCTCGCGCTCGACATGCTCTTTATCCAGCCGGACGGCACGATCTCGCATATTCGCGAAAACGCCGTTCCCTTTTCGCGCGACATCATCGATTCGCGCGGCCCGGTGAAATACGTGCTGGAACTCAACGCCGGCCGCACAAGCGCCTTGGGTATCAAGGTGGGCGACAAGGTGATCGGCAAGCCGCTTAAGAACGGCGGCTGAGCGCGGCCAGAGCCGCATAAACGCTAAAAATCCGAAGTGAAAATGGAAAAACGATCAGCGATCACGGGGCGTTGACGGAGATTCATCACGCAACGAGCGCGGATGAGCACCCAAACGTTTGGAAAAATTTAATCTTGTGGGAAAAACCATGGTCGGAGTGGAGAGATTCGAACTCCCGACCCTCTGGTCCCAAACCAGATGCGCTACCAGACTGCGCTACACTCCGTGCCAAGGTGCAGGCGAGATACACGGTTCCGGCCCAGGCCGCAACAGCAAAAATGGACATTCGCCAAGACAAGTTGGTCTTGCAGGACTTTGGCGGGGTTGTAACCGCGTTTTGTAACGGTCTTCATGGATCCCAGCAGCATTTCAAGCGTGCGAGCCGGCGTTTTGGGACTGACTTTTTGGGGAATCAAAGAGGAGTGACAGAATTCACCGAGCCAGTCCCGGTCCGCCGCCTCGGTCCGGTGGGTGGCGCGGTGAATTCTGTTAGCTAAATCTAATATAAAATGCGATCAAATCCAACCCTGCCGTGCAGCAAAATGTCGTCGATGAAAAATCTTGATGGCATTCATGGCTTTCGGTTGGTGGTTTTTGCGTGATTGGTCATTTAAGAAGACGTGTCCTTTCATCGGTGGATACCCCAATGCCCGCTCTCTTGTCCGTGAATCTCAATGCCGTCGCCATGCTGCGCAATCGCCGCGATCTCCCGTGGCCGAGTGTCGAGAGCCTGGGCCGAATAGCCCTTCAGGCAGGAGCGTCCGGCCTCACGGTTCATCCTCGGCCGGACCAGCGGCATATCCGCTTTTCCGATCTGCCGGTGATCCGGGCCTTGATCGACGTCGAGTTTCCAAAAGCCGAGTTCAATATCGAGGGATATCCAAGCGAGGATTTTCTTCAGCTTTGCGAGCGGATAGAGCCTGAACAGGTTACGCTTGTGCCGGATGATCCGTCCCAGGCCACCTCCGATCACGGCTTCGATTTTCGCCGTGACGGTGACATGCTGAAGCCGATCGTCGCGCGCCTGAAAAAAAGCGGCATGCGGGTATCGCTCTTCGCCGATGGCGACGGCGATACGGAAGCTGTCGAACTGGCAAAGGCAACCGGAGCCGATCGTATCGAACTTTATACGGGTCCCTATGGCGGCTGCTTCGACGATGCCCGGAAGGGCGCAGCGATTCTTGCGGATCTCGGCCGAACCGCCGATGCTGCCATAGATCTCGGTCTCGGCGTCAATGCCGGCCATGATCTGACGGTCGCCAACCTGCCGGAACTGGTCAAGCGCATCCCGCGCCTTGCCGAAGTTTCGATCGGCCACGGACTGACGGCCGACGCGCTGGAATTCGGCATGGCCGAGACGGTTCGTCGTTTCCGCCGTGCCTGCGGCCAGACGGTTTGATACCTGCACCTTGCTGAATTGGATCGGTGATATGCGCTCAGCGCATTTGTTCTTGCAGTTTATCAACCTAAGTCACTGTTAGCGCGGCTCCATCCGTTGTGGTGGGGCCTGCGTGCGTCGAAGTTGCCAGAAGAGAGGGCGCTCACAGTGACCAAGCATAGGATTGTCGTCGTCGGCGGTGGTTTTGGAGGAATTCAGACCGTTCATGGGCTCAAAGGCAGCTCCGCCGACATAACGCTGATCGACCGGCGCAATCACCATCTGTTTCAGCCGCTCCTTTATCAGGTCGCGACAACCCTGCTCGCAACCTCCGAAATCGCCTGGCCGATCCGCCGGCTTTATCGCGACCGCAAGGATGTCACCACCGTTCTGGACGAGGTCGTTGGTGTCGATACGGAGGCCAAGCTGGTTCGGCTACACTCCGGTCGCGACATACCTTACGACACGCTGGTTCTGGCCACAGGCGCGCGCCACGCCTATTTCGGTCGCGACGAATGGGAGAAACTTGCGCCCGGCCTGAAGACGCTGGAGGATGCAACGACGCTGCGCCGCCGCATCCTTCTTGCCTTCGAACGCGCGGAACTGACCGAAAAGACGGCCGATCGCGATGCGCTTCTGACCTTCGCCATCATCGGCGCCGGACCGACAGGCGTCGAGATGGCCGGTACGATCGCTGAACTCGCCCAGAAGGTCCTGCCGCCGGAATTTCGCAGCATCGATACGACAGCCACCAGGGTGATGCTGATCGAGGCCGGTCCGCGTGTTCTGGCAGCCTTTTCCGAGGATTTGTCGGCCTATGCCCAATCGGCACTGGAAAAGCTCGGCGTCGAGGTCCGCACCGGCCAGCCGGTAACGGCGATCACCGAGGACGGCGTCACCGTCGGTGAGACCTTCGTACCCTGCAGGACCGTGATCTGGGCTGCCGGTGTGCAGGCGTCGCCCGCTGCCCAATGGATCGGCGCGGAAGCCGACAGGGCAGGGCGAACCATTGTCGGTCCTGATCTCGCCGTAGTCAGCGATCCGAATATTTTCGTCATCGGCGACACGGCCTCCGTCAAGCAAGAGGATGGAAAACCCGTTCCCGGCATCGCCCCGGCCGCCAAGCAGCAGGGCGCTTACGTTGCCAGGGTGATCAAGGCGCGGCTGGCGAGCAAGCCGGCACCGGCGCCCTTCAAATATTTCCACCAGGGCAGCCTGGCGACTATCGGAAAACGCGCCGCCGTCATCGACTTCGGCAGGATCAAGCTGAAGGGCGGGCTTGCATGGTGGATATGGGGGCTTGCCCATATCTACTTCCTGATCGGCACCCGGTCACGTCTCGCCGTCGCCTGGAGCTGGTTGTGGATCTATCTGTCGGGCCAGCACAGCGCGCGCCTGATTACTCAGAAAGAGACTCTGAAGGACGAGGCGTGACCTCGTGCACTTCGTCATGCTCGGGCTTGTCCCGAGCATTTGCTACCGTCTCAGCGGCTGCAACGTGGACAGATTCTCGGCACACCCTCGGGGTTACACCCGAGGGCCAGGATGACGTCGGATAAAAGAGTAACTCCGGACTCCGGTTTTACACCACGACCCCCGTGCGCACGGTGCTGAGCGTCAGCTTGCGCTCGGCGCGCTCCTGCTGCGGCGAGCGGTTATAGACCTCGCGATAACATTTGGAAAAATGCGAGGCGGAAACGAAGCCGCAGGCGACGGCTACTTCGACTACCGGCATGGAGGACTGCACCAGCAGGTGGCGGGCGCGGTCCAGCCGGATTTCGAGATAGTAGCGGGCAGGCGACCGGCCCATTTCCTGGCGGAAAAGCCGCTCGATCTGGCGGCGCGACAGGCCCGCATCATCGGCGATCTCGATCAGCGACAGGGGTTCGGCAAGGTTGTTCTCCATCAACTCGATGATCGAGAGCACCTTTGAATTCTGCACGCCGAGACGCGCCCGAAGCGGCAGCCGCTGGCGGTCATGCGGGCTGCGCACCCGGTCGGTCAATTGCTGCTCGCAGATCCGGTTGACGAGGTTGTCGCCAAAATCCTGGCCGATCAGGTTGAGCATCATGTCGAGCGATGCTGTGCCGCCGGCGCAGGTGTAAAGGTTGCCGTCCACTTCATAGAGATCGGCATAGACCTCGGCCTGCGGAAAGGCTTCCGAAAAGCCGGGAAGATTTTCCCAATGGATGGCGCAACGCTTGCCGTTGAGCAGGCCTGCCTGGGCGAGCACATGCGCGCCGGTGCAAAGGCTGCCGACCGCAATGCCGCGATTATAGGTCTCGCGCAGCCAGGCATTGACCGACTTGTTGTTGAATTCCTCGACATAGATGCCGGAACAGACGAGAACCATGTTCGGCCGGTTTTCACCGCCCAGATGGCGCCGTTCGTCGGCCAGCGACGAATTGACCTCTATGCCGATACCGCTTGACGAATATACCTTTTGCCCGTCGGCGGAACAGAGCCGCCACGTATAGGCGGAATAACCGAGCATGCGGTTGGCGATCCGCAGCGTTTCGATCGCCGCTGAAAACGGCAGCATGGTGAAGTGCGGAACGAGAAGGAAGACGATTGCGCGCTTCTGAACCTGTGGCTTGCTGGTAAGATCCATTGTCGTAGTTCCCCTTGCCGCCGCTTGATGCGGTCTTGCATTGCTTCAAAAGCGACACTCGCATGGATGCTATTCCTGAGAAGAGCTTTTGACGACAGGGAAATGGCATTTTTGCGACATCTAGGCGTCGCACTGGTGACAGGTTCTCGGTTTCCACCATTCCGACCGCTTGCCGGAATGCGACATGGCCCGCAGCTTCGAGCTGGCGGACCATGTTCAGGGTTCAGATATCATCATTGCCGGCACTGTCCGACCTGAAATGCGGGGCGCTCCCGCTTCTGCCATCACTTGCCGATCGTTGTCGGCCAGCCGATGTCTTTGCGGATCTCCTGCGGAAGTCCTTCCAGCATGCGTTCCGTCTTGCGGCGCTGCCAGGCTGCGATTGCCCGTTCAAACAGCGACATTGCCTGTTGCGGGTAGGTGTTGCGGGGCTTGGACGAGGCGCCTTGGCGGCGCTGGTCGAGATAGGTGATCGTCGTCATTTCATTTGCTCCTTGGGTTTCGGTCACGTTTTCGGCGATTTCCTCTTGGGAATGGAAAACGCCAATCCATCACTTGATCGGATGGCTGCTGCACGTCTTATGAAACTTTGTTTTGTTTCGACGCGTTCTTCCGATGTTTTGCAGTATCTGCCCGGTTTGACTTTCAATCAAACGAAATGATATGGTGCTTAAGTTCAGAAAATTTGATGGGTGCACCGATGACCGTACCGTTCAGAACGCCGCTGCCATTGCTTGATAATGATGTCCTGCGCACTTTCGTCGCCATTGCCGAGACCGGCAATTTTTCGACGGCTGCCGATGTCGTACTGCGAACGCCTTCTGCCGTCTCGATGCAGATCAAAAAGCTGGAAGAGCAGTTGAAAACGACGCTCTTTTTGCGCGATGCCCGTTCGGTGACGCTCACCCAGAATGGCGAAGTGCTTTTGTCCTACGCGCGGCGCATGCTGGCGCTGTCCAACGAGGCCGTGTCGCGCTTCGTCATGCCGGAGCTTTCCGGTGTCGTGCGTCTCGGTGCGCCGGACGATATTTCCGAACGCCTCCTGCCGAAGGTATTGAAGGATTTCGGCGCCCTTTTTCCGGGCATCATGGTCGATGTGACCGTCGATCAGAGCCTTCTCCTGCGCAAGCGACTGGAGGAACAGCGGCTCGATCTGGCTTTGATCAATTGCGCGACCCGCCCGTTCCCGACCGGCGGCGAGATCATCCATACGGAAAAACTCGTCTGGGCCGGCGCCAAATGCGGCAATGCCTATCTGCGCGATCCGGTGCCGATTTCGGTCTGGGAGGAAGGCTGCGTCTGGCGCAATGATGCGATCGCCCAGCTGGACAAGCAGAAGCGGCCTTATCGCATCGCCTATGCCAGCGCCCATACGATGGCGCAGCGCGCTGCCGTCGTCTCGGATCTGGCAATCGCGCCGTTCCCGCTCTCCTATATCACCGAGGACATGCAGATCCTCGGGCCCAAGGAGGGCATGCCGGATCTCATCACCTTCGACATCCGGCTTTTGACCGCGCCGAACCTTTCGGTGCCTGCCAAGGCGGTTGCCGAAAGCATCAGGGATGCCTTCAGTTCTCTGGAATCCGTCGCAGCGTGATTTTAAAGATTTCAGTATGTTATCAGGCGCCGTTCACGTATCACGTGAGCGGCGCCTTCTGCGTCCACCATCGCCGCCAGCCTCAGCCATGGCTTTCCGTTCCGGCAGGGTAACGACCATGCCGAGGTTCGGGAAGGCATCGACCTTGTTCGGCAGGGCCATTGCGGCGACGAAATGCTCCTGAAATTTCGGCTCCAGTGCGGTCTCGATCTTCTCGATTTCCCCGACAGTCTTTTCGATTTCACGGCGGTAGTCGCGATTGAGCAGGCACATGCGTGCACCGGTTCCCGCAGCATTGCCGACGGCCTTCACGCGATCTAGGTCGCAATCGGGGATCAGGCCCAGAACCATCGCGTATTTCGGATCGATAAACGTGCCGAACGCGCCGGCAAGGCCGATCCGGTCGACGTGATCGATATTCTGCTTGTCCATCAGAAGCTTCACGCCGGCATAAAGCGCCGCCTTGGCGAGTTGGATGGCACGCACATCGTTCTGCGTCACGGTGATCCGTGGCGTGCCTTCATGCAGAAGATAGGAGAAGGTGCGGCCGTTTTCGAGAATGCGCGGGCTTCGGGCGGCCATCGCACCATCGACCACGCCGTCTTCGGAGATGATGCCGCAGAGATACATCTCGGCGATGACTTCGATGATCGCGGAGCCGCAAATCCCTGTCACACCGATCTGCGCCGCCGCTTGTGCAAACCCCGGCTCATCCGACCACGGCTCGACGCCGATCACCCGGAAACGCGGTTCGAGCGTTAGCGCGTCGATCCGCACCCGTTCGATCGCGCCCGGTGCCGCGCGCTGGCCGGATGAAATCTCGGCTCCTTCGAATGCAGGACCGGTCGGCGACGAGGCCGCAACGACACGCGCCCGGTTGCCGAGCACGATTTCCGCATTGGTGCCGATATCGACCAGCAGCATCATCTCATCCTGCCGGTGCGGTCCCTCCGACAGGGTCGCGGCCGCCGCATCGGCGCCCACATGCCCTGCAATGCAGGGCAGCAGATAGGTCCGCGTACCGGCATTCATCGGCAGGCCGATCTCGGAAGATTTCACCTCGACCGCCCCGGAAACCGCCAGCGCGAACGGCGCCCCGCCAAGCTCGGTCGGGTCGATGCCGAGAAACAGGTGGTGCATGATCGGATTGCCGACGAACACGCTGTCGAGAATGTCCTCGCGCGACACCTCTCCTTCGGCGCAGACCTTGTCGATCAGCCCGTTCAGCGCCTCGCGCACCGCATCCGTCATCGCCGCGCGTCCGTCCGGGTTCATCATCACATAGGAGACGCGGCTCATCAGGTCTTCGCCGAAGCGGATCTGCGGGTTCGACGTGCCGGCGGATGCCACCGTGCGGCCCGAAAGCAACGACGACAGATGCATGGCGATCGTCGTCGAGCCGATATCGCAGGCGATCCCGTAAGCCTCGTTCTTCAGCCCGGGATAAAGCGCGATCAGGCGAGGGCGCTCGTCCTCGCGGTCCTTGTGGATCGCCGCCGTCACCTTCCACTCGCCCTTGCGCAAAATCTGCTGCACCTGGGGAATGATATGGAAATCGACTTCGACATCATCGAAATGCCAGTCGGTCGAAAGCGCCGCCTTCAGTCGATCGAGATCGCCGAGCGGCTTTTCCATGTCGGGTTCCTCGACCTCGACATAACACATGCGCACCGCGGGATTGCGGTCGAACACTCGCTCGTCGGCGGCCTTGCGCACCACCTGCGCATTGATGACCGTATCCTGCGGCACGTCGATGACCAGATCGCCGAGAATATGAGCCGAACAAGAAAGGCGCCTTCCCCCTGGCAAACCGCGCACCCGGTCATACCGTTCTTCTTTCGGCCCTGTCTCAGACAGATGATCAACCGACGAAGTGATCCCATGCTTGGCGAAATTGCCCTCCTGCACGGTGATCTGACAACGCCCGCAGGTCGCCCGCCCGCCGCACACGCTCTCCACATAGACCCCGAGCTGGCGCGCAGCATCAAGCACCGGCGTTCCAGCCGCAAACCGGCCGCGCTTGCCCGATGGCATGAACAGGACGAGAGGATCTCGTTTGGAAAGATCGGACATTCTAATTCGCTTACTCCGTCCTCGCGCCCACTCCAGCCCTTGCCGCTCTTCCACCGCGCCGACCGCCGCCGGCCGACGGAGCAGGGGATGTGGCGGCTGTCGCGCCGCCTTCAGCCGGCTTGTAGTCGCGATAGGTCATGATCCAGTTTCCGCAATTCTGGTCGGTGCCATTGAGCACGTTTGCCGCGCGCACCGCCTCCATCTCCTGTGGCCGGCAGGGGTTCATGATCGCCGATGTCATGCCCGCACCGATCACCATGGGAATAAACCCGGCATTGATGCCGTGGCGATGCGGCAGGCCGAACGAGATGTTGGAAAGCCCGCAGGTCGTGTTGACCTTCAGCTCCTCGCGCAGCCGGCGCAGAAGCGCAAATACCTGCAACCCTGCCGAACCGAGCGCTCCGATCGGCATCACCAGCGGGTCGACGACGATGTCATGCGGCTTGATGCCGTAATCCGCGGCGCGCTCGACGATCCTCTTCGCCACCGCGAAACGAACATCCGGATCCATCGAAATCCCGGTCTCGTCATTGGAGATCGCCACGACCGGCACGTCGTATTTCTTGCAGAGCGGTAGGATCGCTTCGAGTTTTTCTTCCTCGCCGGTGACCGAATTGACCAGCGGCCGCCCCTTGGCGACCTTCAGCGCCGCCTCGATCGCCGCACTCACCGAACTGTCGATCGACAGCGGTACATCGACCAGTCCCTGAACGATCTCCAGCGTCTGGACGAGCAGGCCGGGCTCCGTCTCGTTCGGATTGACCGAAGTGACGCCGGCATTGACGTCGAGCATGGTCGCACCCGCGGCGACCTGCTCCAAAGCATCCCTGATGACCGTGTCGAAATTGCCCTCGATCATCTCCGCGGCGAGCTTCTTGCGGCCGGTCGGGTTGATCCGCTCTCCTATGACGCAGAAGGGCTGGTCGAAGCCGATGACGACTTCCCGGGTTGCGGATGCGACGATGGTGCGGGTCATTGCGATCTCCGGCTAAGGGGACGTGATGTGTCGGCCGACGGATGTCTATTCATTCTCGGCCGCCGGCCTTCACCAGCGCCACGAGTTTTTCCTTGTCGTAGGCGGCTTCCAGCTCCGCCGCAGCGCTGTCAGCCTCGGCTTCCAGATCGTCGGACACCTGAACCGGTTCGGCCTTGCGCCATTCTGCGAGATAATCGTCGGTTTCTGCCGCCCCGGTGCGCATGGCGCACATGTCGATCGCCTCGGTGAACCGCAGCGAAAGCTCGCGCTTGGCAGTCTGCCGTCCTTTCTTGATGATCACCTGAGCCGGGATATCCCGCCAGAAGACGACAATGCGATCCGCCATGAATTCCTCCGAATACCCATTGAACATGCACCGGAACTTCCGCCCGGTCTGTGCTTCGCACGACGTCGCAACCAGCAAAAAGCGACGTCGCCCTTCATTCGTGGGAACCACGTGTTCGTGGCCATGAAGGAGGCTTCAAGCCGAACGGATGGCCGAGGTCAGATCGCCATAACCGGTGAAGCGATATTCGTAGTCCAGCCCGAGATAATCCGCGGCCTCCCGCGCCTTGCGCTGCAGGTCCTCATCCTTTTCCTGCGAGAGGTAGATTAGTTTTCTGTAGTTGCCGAAATACATCGGCTTCAGCTCGGGATGACGGTCGAGGCCGAGCGGCTCGATGACGAAGGCGCGAAACTGGCGCGCGAGAAAATCCGTCAGGAAAAATGACAGGAGATCGTCATCAGCTTTCGCCTCGAAGGCATCATTGCCGGAAAAGAACGAGTAACAGTGCGGCCCTTCGATCCGGGCTATGTGCTCGCGTTCGCAGAGCCGGTCGATCTCGCCCCCGGTGCCGCAATCGGCATAGGCGAAAAAGATCCGTTCAAATCCGTTCTGCCGCGCTTGCGCAACTGCCGCCTCCAGCCCCGGCACGATCTTTTGCGGATAGGCATGCCAGATCGCCGGCAGGCAATTGAGGTCGATATGATCGAGCCCCTGTTGCCTGGAAACAGCAAGAATTTCCCTTGCGATCGCTCCACATGCGATCACGTGAACTTTTTCGCGATTGGAACGTTCCATAGCCGGAAAATCACTTTCCGACCCATTTTGATCCCTACCCATTGGAGTATTCCATCATGACGGCCAAGACACTCGCAGTTATCGCCGCACTCTTCGTTACCGCGGCTTCGCTCAGCTCCTGCGGCAATACGATCCGCGGAATGGGTCAGGATACGGCCAATACCGTGAACGCCACGCAGGATGCCGGCAAACGCGTAGACCGTGCCGCATCGCACTAAGGTTGACGCCGCCGTGTCAAGTGGCACGGCGGCAAACCTTCAGCCGCCTGCGCCAAGGCTGTTGTGGCGACGGGCGAGAAAATCCTTTGCCATCTCCACAGCGACCGCGGCGTCGCGGCAATAACCGTCCGCACCGACCGCCTTGCCGAACTCTTCGTTCAGCGGCGCCCCGCCGACCAGCACGACATAATCGTCGCGAATACCCTTTTCCTTCAGCGTATCGATGACGACTTTCATATAGGGCATGGTCGTCGTCAAAAGCGCCGACATACCGAGAATATCCGGCTTCTCCCGCTCGATCGCGTCGAGATAGTTCTCGACCGGATTGTTGATTCCGAGATCGACGACGTCAAAACCGGCCCCCTCCATCATCATGCCGACGAGGTTCTTGCCGATGTCGTGAATGTCGCCCTTCACCGTGCCGATAACCACCTTGCCGAGTTTCGGTGCGCCGGTTTCGGCCAGAAGCGGCCGGAGAATCGACATGCCGGCCTTCATCGCATTGGCCGACAGCAGCACTTCCGGAACGAAGAGAATGCCGTCGCGAAAATCGATGCCGACGATCCGCATGCCTTCGACCAGTGCCTGGGTGAGGACATCATAGGGCGTCCAGCCGCGTTCGAGCAGGATGTTGGTCGCTTCCTCGATCTCCTCCCTGAGACCGTCATAGAGATCGTCATGCATCTGTTGAACGAGTTCTTCGTCGGAAAGCTCCGAAAGAATGATGTCGTCGTCGGACATGAATTCTCTTCCCTGGTTAGAGGCGATGGTGCGGATGGCCCAAGTCGCATTGGCACCCGCAACTATGTGTAGCTGCATTTTGTCGCGTCTTTTCTTTCGTAAGCGACGTCGCACGTCGGAAAGCGACACTCCACGGCGCATGATAGAATGTCTGTCTCGCACCAGCGGGTGACGCAGGAAGGCAAAGGCGGGCCTGTTCGGGAGCCTAGCATGACGCATCAGAAGACCAGGTGAGATGAGGCGAGGAAGATCATGGACGACATCAGCCAGCAGACGGATGCAGGTGCGGGCTCCAGCCGGCGCGGCCGTGGCGAACGTGGTGCAGCCGGCAGGAGAGCCGCCCGCACCGGTGGCGGCCCCGGCGCGTCCTTGCCCTATATCACCCGCAGGATCGGCGCCTACGAGGTCCTCGATGAGGAAGGGTTGGAACTGATCGAGCGCAATGCCGATACGATCCTGGAAGAGATCGGCATCGAGTTTCGCGACGACGAGGAGGCGCTGGAACTCTGGGCGAATGCCGGTGCCGATGTCCGCGGCAGCCGCGTGCATTTTCCAAAGGGCCTGTGCCGCGAACTTCTGAAAACCGCGCCGCGTGAATTCACTTGGCATGCCCGCAATCCGGAACGCAGCGTCCATGTCGGCGGCAAGGCGACGATCTTCGCCCCCGTCTATGGCCCGCCCTTTGTTCGTGATCTCGACGGCGTCAGACGTTATGCGACGATCGAGGATTTCCGCAATTTCGTCAAACTCTCCTATCTCGCGCCGTCGATGCATTCTTCCGGCGGCACCGTCTGCGAGCCGGTGGACGTGCCGGTCAACAAGCGCCATCTCGATATGGTCTACAGCCATATTAAATATTCTGACAAACCGTTCATGGGCTCGGTTACAGCGCCCGAGCGCGCCGAAGACACGATCGCCATGGCAAAGCTCGTCTTTGGCGACGAGTTCGTCGAAAATAACTGCGTCACACTCAACCTCATCAACGCCAATTCGCCGATGGTGTTTGATGGCACCATGCTCGGTGCGCTGAAGGTTTACGCGCGGCATAACCAGGCTTCGGTCGTTTCACCCTTCATCCTGTCCGGTGCCATGAGCCCGGTTACAGTCGCCGGGACGCTGACCCAGATTCTGGCCGAAGTGTTGGCCGGTGCCGCAACAACGCAGCTGATCCGCAAGGGTTCGCCGGTCCTGTTCGGCACGTTTGCCGCCTCGATCTCGATGCAGTCGGGTGCCCCGACCTTCGGCACGCCTGAACCCTCGCTTGTCTCTTATGGTGCCGCCCAACTCGCCCGGCGTCTCGGCCTGCCATTCCGCACCGGCGGTTCGCTCTGCGCTTCCAAGGTGCCGGATGCGCAGGCCGCTCACGAATCAGCCAACACACTCAACATGACGCTGCTCGCCGGAACCAACTTCGTCCTCCATGCCGCCGGCTGGCTGGAAGGCGGGCTTGTGTCATCCTATGAGAAATTCATGATCGACCAGGACCAGCTCGGCATGATGCAGAAGATGGCGGAGGGCGTCGATCTGTCGGCCGAAGGTCAGGCGCTCGATGCGATCCGCGAGGTTGGTCCCGGCAGCCACTATCTCGGCTGCAGCCATACCCAGGCGCATTTCCAGACGGCCTTCTACCGCTCCTCTCTCGCCGACAACAATTCCTTCGAGCAATGGGAGATCGAGGGCTCGAAACGCATCGAGGATCGCGCCAACGCGCTGTGCCGTTCATGGCTCGACCATTACGAAGCTCCGCCGCTCGATCCGGCGATCGACGAGGCTTTGCTTGCCTTCATCAAGGACCGTAAGGATTCCATGCCCGACGCCTTCACCTGAAGAGAGCCCGAGGCCGCCAGGGAGCAAGGCGGTGCAAGGCAGGTTGCCGATTTCATCCAGGGTAGCGTCTGGCGTCCACACTACGAATACAAGGGGCCGCGCTGAACTCATGAGCGGCCTCCGGACCATCTATCACGAGATCGAAAACGCCCTGAACCCGAGCGGCATATTGATCCGCGGCACGGTGGATTTTGCAGCGGGCGAGGGACCTTTGCTCGCTGGCGGCAGCCACGCCAAATCGCTGGCCCTACTCGGCAATGCCGGCGGCTCGATCTGGCCGACATTTTCTCGATGGAAGCAGCGTTATGACGGTGCCGATCCGCTCGACACATGGTCGAAAGAGATCATCAGGCCGCTGGCGAAGACGCTTGGCGGCACAGCCTATTTTCCCTCCGATCAGCCCTGGTTGCCGTTCCAGCAATGGGCGATGCGCGCGGAAAGGCTGAGACCTTCACCGCTCGGCATCCTCATCCATCCTCAATACGGTCTCTGGCACGGTTACCGCGGGGCGATCGGCTTTGCGGGAAAGATCGCGCCCTACGGCATGAACGACGCAGTCACCAGCAGGAGACACTCCTGCGACGATTGCTGCACGAAACAATGCCTGACCACCTGTCCCGTCTCCGCCATCAGTCCCAACCCCGCCAGCTTCGCGGTCTCGGCATGTCGCAGCCATCTCGCTACGCCGGCCGGGCAGGGCGGCTGCATGGCCTCCGGCTGTCTCGCACGCAATGCTTGTCCTGTTGGCGCAGCACATCGCTATCCGCCGGAGCAACTGCGGTTCCACATGCAGGCGCTGGACTGAGGCGCGTCAAAATCGACAGGGCGCATGAAGGACATTGCGTCCATGGACAGGCGCGCTACATTCATGATGCCTGACATAATAGCCACTTGGGAGGAGTGTTTGCATGAAACGTATGTGGCCTGACGAATATGACTACGTTCTGGACCAAGCCGAGGAAGTCATGCTGGAGGCCCCGGCCTCGGTGAATGAGGATGGTGTGGAAGTTGACGCGATCCACCGGCAGGCATTGAAGGTGCGCCTGTCGCAGCAGGATTTCGAACGGATCTGGCCGCTGGCCGAGGCCCGTTACCGCCTGGATGGGCGGTTTTCCGGCAAGGCGATCACGCTGATTACCAACAATCCCCATTACCACGCCTGGCATCCCGCCGATGGCGGATCCGTTGACGGCGTCTCCGACAGCGGCGTCAAGTACATGATGAAATATGTCGTTGTTCACTTCCTGCTCGACGACGTGCGCGAACCCGCCGTTCCTGCCTGACAGCGTTCACTGACGGCGGACAATCGACCGGCTCCTGACGATAGGGGCCGGTCGTTTTTTATACCGGCAGAGGCGCATCGCAGATTTTTTTCACGGACTACCCAAGGATTTTCCCGCGTCCTGCGTCTAAGCTCGAAATGACAGGGAAGCGGACGAGACGAGCTTGAACGCCGAGATCCTCCAGAAAGCGTGCGAAGGTGACCGGGATGCATTCTCGGCACTGATCGAGGCGCATTACGATTTCATCCATGCGGTCGCCTGGCGGTGGTCCGGTGCCGCAAGCGATGCCGAAGATATAGCCCAGGATGTCTGCATCCGGCTGGGCAGGGCCATTCGCAGCTTCCGCGGTGCTTCAACCTTTCGCACCTGGCTCTACACCCTGACGCTGAATGCGGTGCGCGATCACCAGCGCCAGGCCGCCCGCCGCAGTCGCGGTGAAAAACAACTCGCAAGCGATCCGCTTTATGCTTCGGCAATTTGCGACCGCGATGATGGCGACGATGACACGCTCTGGACCGCGGTTCGCACCCTGCCGGAAAAACAGCGCGATTCGGTTCTGCTCGTTTATGCCGAAGGCCTCAGCCACGCAGCGGCAGCCGATGTGCTTGGCTGTTCCGAAAAAACCGTTTCCTGGCACCTGCATGAGGCACGCAAACGATTGAAGGACCTTCTGAAACAGGAGGCAGTCTGACCATGACCGACGAATTCGACAGATTGCGGAACAACCCGGCGGCTCCCCCGCCATCGAAGGCTGCGCGTACCCGTGCGCTGTCCGCTGCCATGCAGGCTTTCGATGCCGAGGAAAAAAACGCCGGCCGCACCCAAGGAAAAAACTGGTGGCACCGTCAAAGCTCCATCCTCAACCGGATCTGGAGCAACAACATGATTACCCGGCATCATTATCTCGCAGGCTCGGCGCTTGCCACGCTTCTGCTCATTCCGTCTGCCGCCTATCTGACCTTCGAACTGACACGTGGCGGCCTGCCGGTTACGACCGATATCGCCGTCCCGTCCCCAGCGGAAGCACCGGTGCAGCAGGCGCAGAAGCAGAAGAAAGGTCCTGAGGTCCGACAGCAAGACACTTTCACCGCAGATGAAATCGCCAGACTGCTGAACAATGGAGGCGCATCCGGCGGAGGCGCAAAACGATCGACACAGGAATTGGCCAGTCCGATGCCGGCTCCCATGGCCGAGCCTGTATCGCCTTCATCTGCCGCGCCGTTGGCCTCCCGCCCGGCGCCTCAGGCAAGTGTGCGTCACGGAAACATCGCGATGCTCGATACCGTATCACCACAGCCCGAACAAGGCCGTGACCGCTTCGCCAATGCTGACCCCAATCCCGTCAAAAGCGTCGCTACCGATCCGGTTTCGACCATTTCCCTCGATGTGGACACCGCATCCTATTCGCTTGTCCGCCGGGCGCTGATGCAGGGGCGGCTCCCCGATCCAGACAGCGTTCGCGTCGAGGAAATGGTCAACTATTTCCCTTACGACTGGCCGCGCCCGCAATCGGCCGATACGCCATTTCGCACCACTGTCACGGTGACGCCGACGCCCTGGAATGCCGGCACACAGCTGATGAGCGTCGCAATCAAGGGCTATGACGTGGCGCCCACCGCAACGCCGCCCGCCAATCTGGTGTTCCTGATCGATGTTTCGGGCTCGATGAACGCGCCGGACAAGCTGCCGCTGCTGAAAAGCGCCTTCCGTCTTCTGGTCGGCAAGCTGAAACCGGCGGACAAGGTCTCGATCGTCACCTATGCCGGTTCCGCTGGAACGGTGCTCGAGCCCACCTCGGCCAGCGAGCGTGAAAAGATCCTCAATGCCATCGACACGCTGCAGCCGGGCGGCTCGACGGCCGGCGCAGACGGGATCGAGGCGGCCTATAAGCTGGCGCGCCAGGCCTTCATCAAGGATGGCGTCAACCGCGTCATGCTGGCGACGGACGGCGATTTCAATATCGGCGCATCAAGCGATGAAGATCTGAAGCGGCTGATCGAGGACCGCCGCCGCGACGGTATCTATCTCTCCGTTCTCGGTTTCGGGCAGGGCAATCTCAACGATAGCCTGATGCAGACGCTCGCCCAGAACGGCAATGGCACAGCGGCCTATATCGACACACTGGCCGAAGCCCAAAAGACGCTGGTGGAGGAGGCGGGTTCGACCCTTTTCCCGATCGCCAAGGACGTGAAAGTCCAGGTCGAATTCAACCCCGACCGGATCGCCGAATACCGGCTGGTCGGTTACGAGACTCGTGCCCTGAGGCGCGAGGATTTCAACAACGATCGAGTCGATGCCGGCGATGTCGGTTCCGGCCATACGGTAACGGCGATCTACGAAGTGATGCCGAAAGGCAGTGACGCCGTGCTCAGCGATCCGCTGCGTTACGGAAAGCCGTCTCCCGAAACATCGTCGGTTCCGGCGTCCGATGAACTCGCCTTCGTCAAGATCCGCTACAAGCAACCGGATGGTGACACGAGCAAGCTCATCACCACGGCGGTGACACAGGCGAATTCTGTCAGAGATTTCAACGCGGCGCCGCAGGACGTTCGTTTTGCCACGGCTGTTGCAGCCTTCGGGCAGAAGCTGCGCGGCACTGAGGCGCTCGACGCCTATTCCTACGGCTCGATTCTCGACATCGCCCGCAATGCGCGCGGCGAAGACCCGTTCGGTTATCGAGCAGGCTTTTTGGATCTGGTCCGGCTTGCCGATACGCTGAAGCGCTGAAGCGCTGAAAAAGATTAGAGCAATTCCAGAAAAAGCGGGAACCGGTTTTTCGTCCGGAATTGCGTAGAAGCAAAAAGTTAGAGCGTTTTCGCTTTTCGGAGAAAGGCGGAAATGCTCTCAGGCCTCAGACCGGCGCCTTGGGATAGGCTCGTTCCAGACCGCCGGAGCGGGTCAGCCCCTGTTTGAACGCCAGGTAGGCCGGATGCTGGCTGGATTTGGCTGCTTCCGCCAGGCGGATTTGCAGGCGGTCGGGGGCTGCATTGCCCAGCCACTCGCCGCATTTCTCGATTTTCAACGTATTGAGGAACCGTGCCTCGGAAGCCTGGTCGAGATGGAGATGGATACCGGCCAGAACCAGGTCGTCCTGTGCGGGAGTTTCCATCAGGAGCTTCAGCCAGCCCTGCTTTTCGTCCGAAAAAGTGGTCAGCGCTTCGGCCACGGTCTCGCGGCTGCCGATTGTCGATACACTGGTCATGGTCAAGCCCCCGTTGCCTTCAGCTCCGGCGGCGACGGCGCTCCCGGCCGGAATCACCGCCGGATTCGCTTGCCATCTTATTGCGGAGCGGTCCGATCTTGTCGACGATTTCCTCGATCGTCGGACGAGGACGTGGTGTATAACCGTCGAGTGCCGCACGCATCGCCGCCAGATGTTCGCAGGAAGTACCGCAGCACCCGCCGATAATTTTTGCCCCGGCATCACGCGCCAGCCGCGCATATTCGGCCATCAGCGGCGGCGTACCGGAATAATGGATTTCCGACCCGCGAAATTCCGGAATGCCGCAATTGCCCTTGACGATGGTGATCGCGTCGGGTGCAGCCTCCGTCATGTCGAGCAGCGAGGAGAGAATGTCGGACGCCCCGACGCCGCAATTGGCTCCCACCGCTTCCGGGCCCGTGCCGATATCGGCGGCAACGCCGTGAATATCCTTCGGGTTCAGCCCCATCATCGTCTTGCCGGCCGTGTCGAACGATCCGGTGTAGGTATAGGGCAGGCCGACCTTCACAGCCGCTTCCGCCGCAGCTCGGATTTCGTCCGCCGCCGACATGGTCTCGATCCAGGCGATATCGGCCCCGCCGGCCTTCAGCCCCTCCATCTGTTCGGCAAAAGCTTCGACGGCATCCTCATAGGAGAGTGCTCCAAGCGGGATCAGCAACTCGCCCGTCGGCCCGACCGAACCGGCAACGATAACCTCGCGGCCGGCGCCATCGGCCACCGCGCGCGCAATCTCCGCCGCCCGCTTGTTCAGCGCAAATACGCGGTCCTGTGCGTGATGAAGTTTCAAGCGGTGGCGCGTGCCGCCGAACGTGTTGGTGAGAATGATGTCGGCACCGGCATCGACGAAATCCTGATGCAGCTTGGTGATCCGCTCCGGATGCGCCTCGTTCCACAGTTCCGGCGCTTCACCGGCTTCGAGACCGGCGGCAAACAGGTTGGTGCCGGTGGCGCCATCGGCCAGAAGGACGCCTTTTTCGGCAAGCAGAGCGGTCAAGGGATTGGTCGTCGGCATGGCGCCCTCCTGAAATCGAAAGTCAGATATAAAGATTGCTTTATATCCTTTCAACGAGAAGAGCATGCGCCGGCTGCGACGCCGACGCTTCTGTTTCCGTCCTCACTCCGCTGCCATTTTCGACGCTTCGGAACCGGCCGGCGTGACCATCGCCGCCATCATCGTCTGCAGGTCGAGCGTGCCGATCGGCGTTCCCGCCTCGTCGATAACCGTTGCCTTGGTCTGGCCGCCCTCGGTCATCACCTTTGCGGCGGCTTCGAGCGTGGTGGTCGCACCGATCCGTGCCCCGTCGGGAAGTCCGTCGAACGGCTTCATCACAGTCTTCGCCTGGATCACCCTGCCACGATTCACTTCCTTGACGAAGGCGGTGATATAGTCATCGGCCGGTGACAGGACGATATCCTGACCGCTTCCCTGCTGCACCACCTGCCCGTCACGCAGAATGGTGATCTTGTCGCCGAGCCTCAGAGCCTCGTCCAGATCATGGGTGATGAACACCACGGTCTTCTTCAGTTCCGCCTGCAGGTCGAGAAGCACGGTCTGCATATCCACGCGGATCAACGGGTCGAGCGCCGAATAGGCCTCGTCCATTAACAGGATGTCGGCATCGTTGGTCAGCGCGCGGGCAAGCCCCACACGCTGCTGCATGCCGCCGGAAAGCTGGTTCGGATAGTGGTTCTCGAAGCCGGAAAGCCCCACGCGCTCGATCCAGTATTGTCCCTTCTTCAAGCTTTCCGAACGCGAGATGCCCTGGATATCCAAGCCGTAGACGGCATTCTCGATGACCGTGCGATGCGGCAGGAGGGCGAATTTCTGGAACACCATCGCCGTCTTGTGGCGGCGGAACTCGCGCAAAGCCCGTTCGTTCATGCCGCAGACATTGACCCCGTCATAGATCACTTCGCCATAGGTGGGCTCGATCAGTCGGTTGATATGGCGGATCAGCGTCGATTTGCCGGAGCCGGAAAGCCCCATGACGACGGTAATGCCACCGGCCGGCATGGAAATGTTGATGTCCTTCAGACCCAGCACATGTCCGTGGCGTTCATTGAGTTCCGCTTTGGAAAGGCCGTTTCTCACGGCTTCCACATGCTGGCGGGAATTGGGCCCAAAAATCTTGTAGAGGCCTTTGATCTCGATGCCGTGACTAGCCATGCACCACCTCCGAATGACGCTGAAGCCGCATGCCGAAGGCCTGACTGGTCCGATCGAAGATGATGGCGATCGCGACAAGCGCAAAACCGTTGAGGAAGCCATAGGTAAAGAACTGGTTGTTGATCGCCTGTAGCGTGTTGCGGCCAAGCCCGCCGACGCCGACCATCGAGGCGACGACCACCATCGCAAGCGACATCATGATCGTCTGGTTGATGCCGGCCATGATCGTCGGCAGCGCCAGCGGCATCTGCACGTTCCAGAGTTTCTGACCGCGCGAAGAACCGAACGCATCCGCCGCTTCGAGCACCTCCTTGTCGACCAGCCTGATCCCCAGATTGGTGAGGCGGATCATCGGCGGGACGGCGTAAATGACCACCGCGATCAGTCCCGGCACCTTGCCGATGCCGAAAATCACCACGACCGGAATGAGGTAGACGAAGCTCGGCATCGTCTGCATCACATCGAGGATGGGGTTGATCACGCCCTGTACGCGCTCTGACCGGGCCATCAGGATGCCGATCGGCAGGCCGATCACGATGGCGATCAGTGTCGAGACGGTGACGATCGCAAGCGTGGTCATCGTGTCTTCCCACAGGCCGACAAGGCCGATGAGCAACATGCCGATCGCTGTGCCGACGGTAATGCGGATGCTTCGGCTACCGAAATAGACGACCAGCAGCATGACGATCAGCACCACCGTCCAGGGGGAGGTGGTGAACAGCCTCTCCAGGTAGTTCAAAAACCACTGCAGCGGCGCCTTTAGCGCGTCGATTATATAGCCGTATTCTCGCACAAGGCCTCGGAAGCCGTCGTCGATGACTTGGCGCGCCTGGCGAATGTAACTGTCGCTGAGGGCCGGGAACCGACAGAAGGCTCGTGGCAGGAACTCGCAGATCGCCATGCTCTTCCCCTTGTTTTGCCTGTTTTCGTCTTGTTCGTTCGTTTCGCCGAAACCTCTTGCCGACATGGCTTTCCGGCAGCGGTTTCTGCGGTCTGGCAATCATTGCGGACGCCTGTGCCCGCCGCCCCCAATGAACGACATTATCTTGTCGGGATTTGCGACGTCATGAAGTGGAAAGGCGGCGGTGATCCGCCGCCTTTCCTGTCTGCATCAAAGCGATGCCTTGACCTTTTCGGCGATTTCCGGAGAAACCCATTTGGTCCAGACATCCGGCTGCGTTTCCAGAAAATGCTTGGCGGCGTCCGCATTGGTGCCCTGGTTATCCGTCTGCCAGGCGAGGATGCCGTTGACGGTAGCATTGGTCCATTTGCGAGCCTTGATGTAATCCATCGCAACGCCCGCCTTGTCGGCGAAATCCTTGGTCACGACCGTAAAGGCCTGGGATGTCGGGTAGGAGTTGACCTTGGGATCCGCACAATCCGGCACGGCAGTGCAGGCGTCCCAGCTTGCCTTGTCATGCGGAACGTCGAAGGACAGCTTCACCATCTCGTATTTGCCCAGAATGGCGGTCGGCGCCCAGTAATAACCCAGCCAGCCGGTCTTCTTTTCAAATGCGTTGGCGATCGAACCGTCGAGGCCCGCAGCCGAACCCGTATCGACAAGGTCAAACCCCTTTTCCTTGGCGCCGATGGCTTTGTAGAGGTTGGCGGTGGAAACCTGGCAGTTCCAGCCCGACGGGCAGTTGGTCACGGCGGCCTTGGACGGATCTTCCGGGGCAGGGAAGAGTTCCGGGTGCTTGAGCGCATCCTCGACTGTCTTGATATCCGGATGGGCGTCGGCCAGGAATTTCGGGATCCACCAGCCTTCGACCGCGCCGTCGGCAAGAATTTCCGCCGCCTCGATCAGCCGGCCTTCCTTGACGGCGGCATCGAGCGGGGTGCGCACGGCATTGACCCAGAATTCCGGCGCCATGTCCGGCTGCGCCTTTTCGTTCATCGAGGTGAAGGTCGGCATCGTGTCGCCGGTCACCAGTTCGACCGTACAGCCGTAACCTTCTTCGAGAATGATCTTGTCGACATTCGCGGCGACCCCGGCCGAAGCCCAGTTCATTTCAGCAATCGAGATCGAACCGCAGTCCGCCTGGGCTGCCCCGGCAAACCCGTAAAGACCGGCAGCAAAGATGGTGGAAGCGAGGAGTTTTTGCATCGTTAAGACCTCCCAGTCTTAGTGTTGACAATCGATACGTGGAGCCGGTGCTACCGAAATCCGTGATGAAAGCGCCTGGGAGCAGCAAGGCCGCGCCCCTCTGTATGGTCGCTGTTCCCATGCGTCTTTTCCTGTCTGGCAAGAGGCGCAGATAGGGTGCATTTTTCTGTCAGCGATGGCAGCGTACGGCTTTCATCAAATAAATCAACAGCAGCTGTCAGCGCCGCTTATCCGAGGGTTTCTCATAACGCGTTGGAAGAGCGTGGTTTGGGCGGCATTGAAGGCCCAAAAACGGTCAAATGCCGCCTATCTGCGCTGTCTGTCTTTGCGCAATCTCGGCGCAGTCAGAAACGACGCCAAAGTCACGCCCGAGATTTGACGTTTTGTAGCCGATTAGCGGCGCGAAAAATTTTCGGAAAAAATCGAGGTACAGCGAAAAAAAGCGCGATGGACGCATATTACGCTTCGTACAGCCCGGCCACTAACCATCCGGTAAGGAAGTCGCGCTAAATATCTGGACGCGGACGATCGTTCCGTCAGTGGCGCCGGATTTTCGTAGTGCGTACCGGCCGCCCCTTTATACGCCTAAGGCGTTCCCACTCTGGAAAGACTTCTTCACTTGGTTGGTCGTCACTTTCGGCTGCTTATGCACGCTGCAGCAAGCCCCGATCACCCGTTCCCGGCTGTCGGACATCGGCTTGGCGATGCGCAAATCCCAGCCGGTCCCGGCTCAGCCGGAATTCGATGTTCTGATGAAGCCGAATATCGACATGCGGCGCGTATTGTCCGATGGACGCGACTGTCTGAAGGCCTTTGGAGCCTCGGAATTCCAGGCGATCTGCACGCCGTTATTGTTCCTGAATACGTAGAGCATTTGGGTGTTTCCTCGGTGGCTGCGATCCGGTCGCCAAGCCTTGTCTTTTGTCGATGCAATACGCCTGCGCGAGGCGCTGCGCCACTCTGTAAATCGCCACTCGATGTCGCAAAAAGGATAGTGTGTCCAAATGCGCCGGTTGCGGCGGGGCAAGCCCGGTTCGGCACGAGCCGTTGACTTCCACGCGCACATGTCGGACCATGAAGCCGTAATGCGAATCCAGACAAACCCGAACACGGACCGGACGCCTCCGACATCTACGAATCGTCCGGTTTCGTCTGGCTTTCACGCGACCTTTCCCCGATGATCCTATCCGGCAAAACAGCTCTTGTGCTCGGCGGCGCGCGCTCCGGGAAGTCGGCCTTCTCCGAACGTCTCGCTCAGGCGACCGGCCTCGAACGGCACTATGTCGCGACCGGCCGCGCCTATGACGACGAGATGCGCGAGCGCATCACGCGCCATCAGGATGATCGCGGACCGTCCTGGGTAACGCATGAAGAGCCTGTCGAACTGGTCCACACGCTTGGTGTGATCGACAGGCCGGGCCGCGTGGTCCTTATCGATTGCCTGACGCTCTGGGTCACCAACTTGATGATGGAAGGCGAGGACGTGGCCGTGCGCTCCGCCGAACTCGCCGCAAAACTCTCCGGCTTCGAAGCCAGGATCATCTTCGTCTCGAACGAGGTCGGCCTGGGCATTGTCCCCGACAACAGGATGGCGCGCGAATTTCGCGACCACGCCGGTCGTCTGCACCAGAGGATCGCCGCCGTTGCCGACGAGGTGTTTTTCGTCGCCGCCGGCCTGCCACTTCGGATGAAGGGCTGATCGGTTACCAGCCCAGCCAGAGGCGGGCAGGGTGGTTCGGATCGGCGAGCAGTTTTGTCGCCAGCACGAGGCATGAGACAATCAGCAGCGGCTTGATGATCTTCGCGCCCTTTTTCATCGCCAGCCCCGAGCCGATCTGCGCGCCGATGAATTGGCCCACCCCCATCAGCAGCCCGACCTTCCACAGGATCGAACCGGTCACAGCAAAGACCAGGAACGAGCCGAAATTCGAGCCGAAATTGAGAAGCTTCGTATGGGCGGTCGCCTTCAGCATGCCGAAACCAGCGAGAAGCACGAAGCCCAGCATGTAAAACGATCCCGCACCCGGCCCGAACACGCCGTCATAGAGGCCGATCAGCGGAATTGCTGTAAGGCCGAAGATGAAGGGCCTCACCCGGCGGTGACTGTCGATGTCCGCGAGGTTCGGCTTAAATGCGAAGAACAGCGCGATCGCGATCAGCAGGAAAGGAATGGCCGCCGCAAGCAGGGAGGCCGGGACGATCGAGGCAAGCAGCGCACCGATCGCGCCGCCCGCCATCGCCGTCAGGGCCATCGGCATCTGTTTGCGCAGGTTCACATGGCCCTTGCGGGCATAGGCGATGGTGGCCGAGGCAGCGCCGAATTGTCCTTGCAGCTTGTTGGTGGCGATCGCTTCGAGCGGCGGGATGCCCGCGATCAGCAGCACCGGGATGGTGATCAAACCACCACCGCCTGCGATCGCATCGACGAAACCGGCAAAGCAGGCGGCGAGAAACAGGATGAACAGCAGTTCGAAGGCGATATCCGGCACGGCAGGCACTCAGGAAGGAGAATATGTGGAGGGAGCCGCCTTGTGGCACCGAACCCGTTTCCGGGCAAGGCCTGCCGGGGCCGCGATGGTTCCATGATGCCGCAACAGGATTGCACCCTGTCCGAATGCCGTTATGGTGCGCCGCCTTGCATCGATATGAAGACTGGATAGACCGCATGCTCAAAGTGATATTCGACACCGATCCCGGCGTGGATGACGCCATGGCGCTCCTCTACCTGCACCGGCATCCGGGCATAGATCTCGTTGGTGTCACGACGGTATTCGGCAACGCGCCAATCGAAATCACCACGCGCAACGCCCAGTTTCTTCACCAGAAATGGAAGATCGCGGCGCCGATCGCCAGGGGCGCAGGCAAGGCATATGACGACGGCCGCGATGCTGCGCATTTTGCGCCCGTCGTCCATGGTGAGGACGGGCTCGGCAATATCGGCGTGCCGCTGGAGGTCGATCATCCGCTCGACGAGCGCTCCGCCACCCGGTTCATCATCGACACGGTGAGAGCCGATCCAGGAAATGTCACGCTCGTCGCCGTCGGCCGCATGACCAATCTGGCGCTGGCGCTGAAGGCCGATCCGGAAATCGCATCGCTGGTCAAGGAAGTGGTGATCATGGGCGGCGCCTTCGACGTCAACGGCAACGTGACGCCGGCGGCGGAAGCCAATATCCACGGTGATCCGGAAGCCGCTGATGTCGTCTTCACCGCCCCCTGGAAGGTGACGATCATCGGTCTCGACGTGACCATGAAGACCACCATGTCGTCGGACTATCTGGCGAAAATGGTCGAGGCCGGGCCGACGGAACTCAAGCTCCTCTCCGATCTCTCGCAATATTACATCGATTTCTACCGCCAGCGCGTCGGTCTCGACGGCATGGCGCTGCATGACAGCTGCGCCGGCGTTTATCTCACCGAACCGCAGCTCTTCGAAGTCCGCACTGGTCCTGTTCGTGTCGTCTGCGGTGGCATTGCCGACGGAAAGACCATCCAGGCGCCGGATCAGGGCCGCAAATTCATCGGCAGTGCCTGGGATGGCGTGCCGAGCCAGATTGTCTGCACCGGTATCCAGCCGGAAGCGGCGCTTGAAGCCATCCGCGCCGTTCTCGTGGAAGGCCGCGCGCCGTAACGCTCTCGCTTGAGAGATGATGCGGGCGGTCAGTCGCCGCCCGCAGTGATCGCCAGCTTGTCGAGATCCGGCACAAAGACCTGCCGGTTGTTCTCGATGTGAATGAGACCGTCCTTGCGCAGCTTCGTCATTTGCCGGCTGACCGTCTCGATCGTCAATCCGAGAAAATCAGCGATATCCGCACGCGACAGCGGCAGTTCGAACGCGACAGAGCCCAGCCGTTCGGGATCGGCATGGGCGGCCACCAGCACCAGCAGGCTCGCAACCTTTTCCCGCGCGGATTTGCGGCCGAGCGTCAGCATCCAGTCGCGCGCCTCGTCCAGTTCCGTCAGGGCCTGGTTGTGCAGACGGCTGCCGAGTTCGGCCGATTCGCCGATCATCCGCTCGAGGATCTTTCGCGGCAAAACACAGATTTCAGTATCCGTTGCCGCTTCCGCCGCCATCAGGCTTTCGCCGAGGAACGGGCGGCCCATGAAATCCGGTGCGAACTGCAGGCCGACGATCTGCTGGCGCCCGTCTGCCATGATCTTCGACAGCTTCACGACGCCCTTCAGGATATTGGAATAGGAATGGACCTGCTGGCCTTGGCCGATGAGTTCGGTACCGGCTTCCACTGCCTTGCGCTGGGAATGCTTGTTCAGTTCCGTGAGTTGATGCGGAGTGAGGGTGGAACAGACGCCGCTATGACGCGCATCGCAGCCACGGCAAACCAGCGGCACCTCGTGAATGTCCAAGATCTTCAGCTGCGCATCCATTCCCATTCCCCCACACCGGTGCATCCGGTCCGAAAATCGGGATTGATTTTCGGCATCTGGATGCACTGCTCAAAAGCAACAGCGTTCCTGGTGCGCTAGAAGTGAAGCGCGGCGCTGCAGGCGGCGTTAATGGCCCGAACTTGGTTCACTTGACGTTCTCATGCTTGATCCAAGTCAAAGTCGCTAAAATATTCCGCAGGTAGCTCTTAAGGCGCATGAGAAGAGGTGCGCCATGAGTGAAAGATTGCTTGCGAAATATTCAGGCTCGGTGCCGCGATACACTAGCTATCCGACTGCGCCGCATTTTCACACTGGTGTAAATTGCGACATCTATTCGCAGTGGCTGTCAGAACTCGACTCCAGCAGCAATCTGTCACTCTACCTTCACATTCCCTATTGCGACCGGCTCTGTTGGTTCTGCGCCTGTCATACCAAGCAGACGCTTCGTTACGAACCGATCACCACCTATCTCGCTGCCCTTCATCGGGAGATCGTGGCCGTCGGCGCGAAAGTGCCTGAAGGCGCGAAGGTGACCGCAATCCACTTCGGTGGCGGTTCGCCGACGATGCTGAGGCCTGAGGACATGATCGACCTGATGGCCTGTCTGCGGGCATCGTTCGAGGTGGCGGGCGATGCCGAAATCAGCGTCGAGATGGATCCGAACGATCTGGATGAAGCCCGTTACGATGCGCTCGCCGCAATCGGCCTGACCCGGGCAAGCCTCGGCGTCCAGGATTTCGATCCGACCGTGCAGAAGGCGATCAATCGCATCCAGACCTTCGAGCAGACGAAATCGGTTGTCGATGCGGTCAGGGCGCGTGGCGTCGGTTCGGTCAACTGCGACGTCCTCTACGGTCTTCCTCATCAGACCCTCGATGGCGTGGGGCGCACGCTCGCGGATATATTGTCTCTGGCGCCCGATCGGGTTGCGCTGTTCGGTTACGCGCATGTCCCGTGGATGAAGAAACATCAGACGATGATTCCCGAAACGGCGTTGCCGGATGTTGGGGAACGTTTCCGCCAATGCAACTTCGCCAGCCAGATGCTTCTCGATGCAGGCTACCAGCAGATCGGCATCGATCATTTCGCAAAACCGTCTGATTCGATGGCTGTTGCGGCGAAAGCAGGTCGGTTACGGCGCAATTTTCAGGGATATACGACGGATAGCGCCGATGCGCTGATCGGTCTCGGCGCCTCCTCGATCAGCCAGTTGCCTCAAGGTTATGTGCAGAACATGCCCGCCACGGGCGAATATCAGCGTATGGTCGAGGGCGAGGGGCTGGCGGCGGTGAGGGGCGTGGAACTGTCGCAGGACGATCGCATGCGCGCCTATGTGATCGAGCGGCTGATGTGCGATTTCGGCTTCGATTTCATGCCCTTGCTCGCAGATTTCCCGTCTTGCGCTCACACGGTGATCGCCGAAGCCCGTGCCTTTGCCCATGGCAATCCGGACGATATCTGTCGTATCGGCAATGCGTCCTTCACGATCACGCCGCAAGGGAGGCCGTTTACCCGCACGATCGCCGCGGTCTTCGATCGCTATCTGGAGAACGGTCGTGGCAGGCACTCTATTGCGGTATAGGCCGCATACCTGCATGATTGCGCTCTCGACGATTGCTGTTTAGGCAACAGTTTCGGTGCAAATTTTGCGCCCGAAAAAACGAAGCCATTGGCATTTGGAACCGTTTTCCCTATGTGAGGCTACGAATTACCTATTCTTAAAGGACATGGGCGTGACTGCTACATTCGACAAAGTTGCCGACATCATTGCTGACACCAGCGAAATCGACCGGGAAACCATCACCCCGGAAAGCCATACGATCGACGATCTGGGCATCGACAGCCTCGATTTCCTCGACATCGTTTTTGCGATCGACAAGGAATTCGGCATCAAGATCCCGCTCGAGCAGTGGACCCAGGAAGTCAACGAGGGCAAGGTTTCTACCGAAGAGTATTTCGTTCTGAAAAACCTCTGTGCCAAGATCGACGAGCTGAAGGCGGCCAAGGGCTAAGGTCCTGCCGTAAACCAGATGCTGCTTGAATATTTCCAGATGATCGATCGGGTGGAAACGCTCGATCTCGAAGGAAAGAAGCTGACGGCGCGGTCTACCGTGCCGGCGAAAAGCCCCGTGTTCGAAGGTCATTTCCCCGGCATGCCTCTCGTGCCGGGCGTCCTTCTCATCGAAACCATGGCGCAGGCGTCGGGCATGCTCGTGCTTGCCGCCACCGATTTCGCCGCCATGCCGTTCCTGATGTCCGTTGACGGCGCCAAGATGCGCGCTTTCGTCGAGCCCGAAGCCGTGCTCGATATCGAAGCGTATCTCGAACACGAAGGCTCGGGTTATGCTGTCACCAAGGCGAAGATTTCGTCCGGTGGCAAAAAGGTCTGCGACGCTCAGCTGAAGCTGCGCACCATGCCCTTTTCCGAAATCCCGCTGGCGCCGATCGTGCGCAAGCGCGCCGAGGAAGTCGGTCTGGTCGCGGCGATGAATGCCGGCAGGTGAAGACTGTTGCGCGGAAACGCGCGGCGGCCTCGTGGCCACGGTATGGAATGAAACAGAAGCTTGAACCGCGATCCTGATGGGTCGCGGTTTGCTTTGAAGGCGCGGCGAAATCTGCAAGTCCGCGAAAGAGGACAGAGATGAAGTCTGACAATGATGTTGTGATCACTGGTATTGGCATTGTTACCGGCCAGGGCGTCGGCAAGGATGCGCATGTCGCGCTCCTGTCTGCGGCCACCACCGGCAAGCCGACCGTGGAAACCGAGCGTTTTGCGCCCTATCCGGTCCATCCGCTGCCGGAAATCGACTGGTCCGCCCAGATCGTCAAGCGCGACCAGCGCCAGATGGAAAACTGGCAGCGCCTCGGCGTCTTTGCCGCCGGTCTGGCGCTCGATGATGCCGGCCTCAAGGACGATGCCGAAGCATGCGCCTCGATGGACATGATCGTCTCCGCCGGTGGCGGTGAGCGCGACATCAAGGTCGATTCGCTGATCGTCGACGAAGCCTTGAAGCGCAACGACCGCGACATTCTGCTGAACGAAAAACTGACCACCGAACTGCGTCCGACGCTCTTCCTCGCGCAGCTTTCCAATCTGATGGCCGGCAATATCTCGATCGTCCACAAGGTCACCGGTTCCTCGCGCACCTTCATGGGTGAAGAGGCTGCCGGCATTTCGGCTGTCGAGACGGCGTTTCATCGCATCAAGGCAGGCCAATCGAGCCACAGCCTCGTGGGTGGCGCCTTCATCGCCGAGCGCGCCGATATCCTGCTTCTCGTCGAGGGTATCCGTGCCCATGCGACAGGCGAATGGCAACCGCTCTGGTCGCGTTCGGGCGACAATGGCGGCGGCATGATCACCGGTTCGGTCGGCGCATTCCTCGTGCTGGAATCGCGCGCCCGTGCTGAAAGCCGGGGCGCCCATATCTATGCCGTCATCGACGCGGTCGAAGGCGATCGCGGCAATCGCGATGAAGGCAAGCTGGAAAAGCGCCTGTCGCGCCTCGCAACCTCCGCCTCCGGCCTCAAGCGCGAAGAGACGGTTGTGTTTTCCGGCGCAAGCGGACTTGTCGATCTGGCAGCCCGCGAAAAAACCGTACTGGAGAAGGAATTCGACGGCGCAGCGATCCGTGGTTTCGGTGGCGTCACCGGTCACGCGCTGGAAGCCCAGTTCCCGCTCGGCCTGGTCCTTGCGGCCCTGTCGCTCGACGGCAAGAGCCTCGTCCCGGTCTTTGATGCGGACCACGAAAAGCCGATGTCCAAGCCGGCAAATCACGCCGTCGTGACAACGGTCGGTTACACACGCGGTGAGGGCGTTGCCGTCCTCTCGGCGAACGCGTGAAGGAGTAGACGATGAGTGACAACCGCTTCACCGACCACCTCGGCCGCCCGCTCGTAGCCGTCACCGGCATGGGCGTCATCACCTCGCTCGGTCAGGGCCTTGCCGATAACTGGTTGGCGCTGACCTCCGGTACTTCGGGCATCCACAAGATCACCCGTTTCCCGACCGATGGTCTGTCGACCCGCATCAGCGGCACGGTGGATTTCATCGCCGTCCCGGCGAATAATTCCGTCGAACGTTCTTTCGCCTTTGCCCGCGAAACAACAAGGGAAGCGCTGGCGCAGGCTGGTCTTTCGGGTGATTTCGAAGGCCCGCTCTTTCTCGCCGCGCCGCCGGTCGAGCCCGAATGGCATGACCGTTTTGCGCTCGCCGATCGTTCGCCGCCGTCGAAGACCGAAGGCGATGCCTATGATCGCTTTCTGACTGCCATGCGCGAGCGTCCCGATCCGGTCTTCCTCGAAGCCGTCCAGTTCGGCTCGATTTCCGAACGCCTTGCCGAAATGTTCGGCACGCGCGGCCTGCCGGTCACGCTGTCGACCGCCTGTGCCTCTGGCGCAACCGCCATCCAGCTCGGCGTCGAGGCGATCCGCCAGGGCCGCACCGAGCGCGCGCTCGTCGCCGCAACCGACGGCTCCGTCAGCGTCGAGGCGCTGGTGCGTTTCTCGCTGCTTTCGGCTCTCTCGACGCAGAACGACCCGCCGGAAAAGGCATCCAAGCCGTTCAGCAAGGATCGCGACGGTTTCGTCATCGCCGAAGGTGCTGCAACGCTGGTGCTCGAATCGGTCGAATCCGCGCTTGCGCGTGGCGCAACCGTCCTCGGCATCATCAAGGGGCTTGGCGAGAAGGCCGATCATTTCCACCGCACCCGGTCCTCGCCGGATGGCGGCCCGGCAATCGCGACCATTCGCGCCGCTCTCGAAGACGCGGGCATGGATGAAAGCGGCATCGGTTACATCAATGCCCACGGCACCTCGACGCCCGAAAACGACAAGATGGAATACGGTTCCATGCTCGCCGTTTTCGGCGACCGGATGAAGAATATTCCGGCTTCGTCGAACAAGTCGATGATCGGACACACGCTCACTGCGGCAGGTGCCGTGGAGGCCGTGTTCTCGATCCAGACCATGCTGACCGGCACGCTACCGCCGACCATCAACTACACCAATCCTGATCCGACGATCGAGCTTGATGTGGTGCCGAATGTGAAGCGCGACGGCCAGCCCAAGGCGGTTCTGTCCAACTCCTTCGGCTTCGGCGGCCAGAACGCCAGCCTTGTCATGACGCTGGAACCGGTCTAAGGCCTGCGCCACAGAGAAAAAGACGTCATCCTCGGGCTTGTCCCGAGGATCGATTGACGTTGATACATGAAATTGAGTGTTGGCAGCTGCTCGGGACATGCCCGGGCATGACGCATTTTTGAACGTCGGCGTCCGCCTCATGCATCCGGAAGGAACGAACACCATGCGCGCGCTGCAACTGATCGATGACCGCAAGCTCGAAGCCGTCGATATTCCTGAGCCGGAAGCTCCCGGCCCCGGTGAAGTGACGTTGCGCGTCAAGGCCGTCGCCCTCAACCACATTGACGTTTGGGGATGGCGCGGCATGGCGTTCGCCAAACGCAAGATGCCGCTGACGATCGGCGCGGAAGCATCCGGCGTCGTCGAGGCGATCGGCCCCGGCGTCTCCAACGTTCTCCCCGGCCAGCTCGTGTCGATCTACGGCGCACGCACCTGTGGCCTCTGCAAGCCCTGCCGCGAAAAGCGCGACAATCTCTGCGAACACGTCTCCGGCGTTCACGGTTTCCACCTCGACGGCTTTGCCCAGGAAAAGGCGAACATTCCGGCCCGCCAGCTGGTGCCCGCACCTCCGGGTATCGATGCGATTGCCGCAGCCCTTGCTCCGGTCACCTTTGGCACCGTCGAGCACATGCTGTTCGACAATGCCAAGCTGCAGCCCGGCGAAACCATTCTCGTCCATGCCGGCGGCTCCGGCATCGGCACGGCGGCGATCCAGCTTGCCAAGAAGATCGGCTGCACCGTCATCACCACGGTCGGTTCCGACGACAAGATCGAGAAGGCCAAGGCGCTCGGCGCCGATCACGTCATCAACTACCGTAAGGACCGTTTTGAAGGCGTCG
The DNA here is from genome assembly GCA_900466875.1 of Hyphomicrobiales bacterium. GTDB lineage: Bacteria > Pseudomonadota > Alphaproteobacteria > Rhizobiales > Rhizobiaceae > Neorhizobium. The sequence continues at coordinate 34,445 of UBNQ01000013.1, forward strand.
TGCGCAAGCTGACCAAGAAGAAGGGCGTCGATGTCGTCTTCGAACATGTCGGCAAGGACACCTGGGCCGGCTCCATGCTCTGCATGAAGCGCGGCGGCCGCCTGGTCACCTGCGGCTCCACCTCGGGCGTGTCGACCGACATGAACCTGATGATGCTGTTCCAGCAGCAACTCAAGCTTCTCGGCTCCTTCGGCTGCCGCATGGAAAACATGGCCGACGCCATGCAGAAGATGGCGCAGGGCATCGTTCATCCGGTGATCGATACCGAAGTCACTTTCGACGAGATCGACCGCGCGCTGGAGCGGATGGAAACCCGCCAGATCTTCGGCAAGATCGTCCTCAGGATGGACTGAGGCCATCCGATGAAGATGGTCATCACCCGCATCGTCCTGGCGCTTCGCAACTTCCAGCAATGGCTGGTGGCGCAGGCGATCTTTGGCCTGCTCACCGTGTTGAAGATCCTGCCCGCCGATCCGGCCATTCGGTTCGCCGATCGCGTCGCCCGCTTCGTTGGCCCAAAAATGTGGCGTCACAAGCTGATGATGACCAATCTGCGCAATGCCTTCCCGGAGAAATCTCAGGAAGAACTTGAACGGATCGCTGTCGCCAGCTGGGGACATATGGGCCGCATGGCCGCCGAATATGTCTTTCTCGACCGGTTGTTCGATTTCGATCCCGAAAATGCCGAGCCGGGCAGGGTGGAAGTCTCGGGCATCCCGATCTTCCTCGACCTGCGCGACAAGCCCCGCCCCTTCATCGTCTTCACCGCGCATACCGGCAATTTCGAACTGCTGCCGGTTGCCGGCAAGGCGTTCGGCCTCGAGGTGATGGTTCTCTTCCGCCCGCCGAACAATCCTTACATCGCCGACAAGGTCTTTTTCTTCCGCGCGGCTCGCATGGGAAGCCTCGTTCCATCCCACGCAGGTTCGTCCTTCGCGCTCGCCCGGCGCCTCGAAGCTGGCGGTGGGGTCGGCGTCCTCGTCGATCAGAAGTTCAAGAAGGGCCTGTCGACATCCTTTTTCGGGCAGCCGGTCAAGACCAATCCGCTGCTGGCCAAGCTGGTTCGCCAATTCGATGCCGACGTGTATCCGGCACGTTGCATCCGTCTTCCCGACAACCGCTACCGGTTGGAAATCGAGCCGAAGATCGAGCTTCCGCGCGACGAAAAGGGCAATCTCGATATTCAGGGCACCGCACAGGTGTTGAACAACAAGGTCGAAAGCTGGGTTCGCGAATATCCCGAGCAATGGCTGTGGTACCATGATCGCTGGAGAATCAAGGACACCGTCGAACGTTGAAGACTGCTTCGATGACCTGCGCAGCTACTGTAATTCATGGGCCATTATTTGGGGCCGCACTAGACGAATTGATTAATTATAATCATATCTTATGCAAGATAGGCTCGCATCAGGTAGAAGGCGCCACTTCTCGCGTTGTTTTGAGAGGGGTCGATTTTGAAAGCATTGATTGATCTGTTCTGGGCGAAATATTCCGAACTTCGCCTGGCAGTCGAACAGGAAGACGACGATGCGGTTTCTCGGATCGACCGGGAAATCGATCCGCTCGTCAAGGCTATACTTGGAAGCCAGGGACGCGACCAGTCGGCGATCGGCGTGCAGTTCCGTTTCGCGCTCGACCTCCTGAACGAGGAAGCGGATGATGGCGGCTGCGTCAGGCGTAACGGCCACCTGTTGCAGATGCTGGTCGAGCGGTATCTTGTGACCGACCAGTCACTGCCGTCGAAAACGGAAACTGCGGAGGATCCGACCCAGCCCGTCGATGTCGCCCAGGCGATTGCTGACGGTTATCTCGACGATGCGCTGTTGAACAGCCTGCCGGAACGCGTCGTGGTCGTCGCCCCCGGATATCGCATCTTTTACAGCAACGAGACCAATGCGCTGCGCATGGATATTCCGCGCGATACGCTTATCGGGCGCCATTTCGCGGAATTTGTCGGCGTCCACCGTTTCCGCCACGATCTGCAGCCCAGTCTCGATCGTTGTTTTGCCGGCGAGAGCCTCAAATTCACCTATGCCGACAAGCTGGAGGGCCGCACGGTTGTCATCCACTGCCGCATGTCGCCGATAAGCCGGTCGGGAACCCTGATCGGCGCGCTGGTCGTGATGCAGGAAAAGGAAGATCGCCGCCGTCGGCCCGCCGAGTAAGGTGGCGATTATTCGGTTATCGGGCTGAACGGCAGGTAGTCCTGCAGCAGATGCGCTTTCTCGAACGCGATGTGTCGCCTGACCCCTTCGAAGAAACCGCGCAGCATGTAACCGACCGCTTCACCATTGACCGGCTCGCCTGATCCGAGACGCAGCAGCGCTTCCGTCAGCTCTTCGGCATAACCCTCATCCTCGTAATGCTCGAACTTCAGCCGCGAGAGCGTCGCAAGTATCGGCCCGGATTGGGCATGCTGTTGTGAAAGATGGGGGAACAGCACCGTCTCTTCATACTGGTGAATGGTGCGGATCAACGGACAGAGCGCCTTTGCCGCATAAATGCACTTCTGCCGGTTGACGCTTGCCGGCAGGCTGTCGGCGATCTCCTCCAACTCGCAGCACAAGGCCAGCTGTTCCTCATGTGCCTGCCGTATCCAGGACATCATGACATCCTGGCCGGATTGTCGGATGGGTTGCGCAGACAGAACTGCATTCGTCAGATCGATATCGTGTCTCAAGTCTGACCTCCGGAACCTTGCATTGGCCGTTGATCGCCCGACGTTCCATCATGGCCGGCTTATTTGCGTTGATTCAAATCAAGGCGTTGGGCGTTGGCTGCTGCCATCTGTCGCGGAGGTCGCGACGGAAAGTGGCAGGGGGGATTCGATGGGAATCGTTTTTTCGCCACCCTCGCGACGGCCAATCACGCCGTTGGGGGATACCAACAATGAACTACCCTTTGGAAACTGCAGCGCTGGTGATCGGGACATTCCTGGCGCTGCTTGGCGCAGCCTATGCGCATGATCACCTGTTCGCGGCCCATATGTGGGTGCTGTTCCTGACGCTCGGCATCAGCAGCATCGTCATGTTGCGTCGCGTCTCCTTCGCGCCCGCCGGCGCGCCGCGGCCCGTTCCGGCAAAGTCGGAATATTTCGACGAAGTCATCAAGTATGGCACGGTCGCCACCGTCTTCTGGGGCGTCGTCGGCTTCCTGGTCGGCGTTGTCGTCGCCCTTCAGTTGGCTTTCCCGGACCTGAACATCGAGCCCTGGCTCAATTTCGGTCGCACACGACCGTTACACACATCCGCCGTCATCTTCGCTTTTGGCGGCAACGCGCTCATCGCCACGTCGTTCTATGTCGTCCAGCGTACCTGTCGGGCCCGCCTGTTCGGCGGCAATCTCGGTTGGTTCGTGTTCTGGGGCTATCAGCTCTTCATCGTCATGGCGGCGACCGGCTATCTGCTCGGCATCACCCAGGGCAAGGAATATGCCGAGCCGGAATGGTATGTCGATATCTGGCTGACCATCGTCTGGGTCGCCTATCTCGTGGTTTTCCTCGGCACGATCTTCATGCGCAAGGAACCGCATATCTACGTGGCGAACTGGTTCTACCTTGCCTTTATCGTCACCATTGCGATGCTGCATATCGTCAACAATCTGGCGGTTCCGGTATCCTTCCTCGGCGTCAAGAGCTACTCGGCTTTCGCCGGCGTGCAGGACGCGCTGACACAGTGGTGGTACGGCCATAACGCGGTCGGATTCTTCCTGACGGCCGGCTTCCTCGGCATGATGTATTACTTCATCCCGAAGCAGGTGAACCGTCCGGTCTATTCCTACCGCCTGTCGATCATCCACTTCTGGGCCCTGATCTTCATGTATATCTGGGCGGGGCCCCATCACCTGCATTACACGGCTCTGCCCGACTGGGCGCAGACGCTCGGCATGGTCTTCTCGATCATGTTGTGGATGCCTTCCTGGGGCGGAATGATCAACGGTCTGATGACGCTTTCCGGCGCCTGGGATCGCATCCGCACAGACCCGATCGTCCGCATGATGGTCATGGCCGTCGCCTTCTACGGCATGGCGACCTTCGAGGGCCCGATGATGTCGGTCAAGGCCGTCAACTCGCTCAGTCACTACACCGATTGGACCATCGGTCACGTTCACTCCGGCGCACTCGGCTGGAACGGCATGATTACCTTTGGTGCGATCTACTTCCTCGTGCCGAAACTCTGGAACCGCAAGCGGCTCTACAGCCTGCAACTTGTCAACTGGCACTTCTGGCTCGCCACGCTCGGCATCGTTCTTTACGCCGCCGTCATGTGGGTTGCCGGCATCCAGCAGGGCCTGATGTGGCGCGAATATGATGACCAGGGCTTCCTCGTCTATTCCTTCGCGGAATCGGTCGCAGCCATGTTCCCGTACTACCTGCTGCGTGCCCTCGGTGGCCTCATGTTCCTGGCCGGTGCGCTGCTCATGGCATTCAACGTCACAATGACAATTCTCGGTCACGAACGGCAGGAGCGCACCCCCGGTGTCGCCCCCGCCGGTCTGCAGCCGGCTGAATAAGGAGCTGACAAGATGTCTCTTCTCGATAAACACCAATTCATCGAGCGAAATGCCACGCTTCTTCTGGTCGGCTCGCTGCTCGTCGTCTCGATCGGCGGCATCGTGGAAATCGCACCGCTCTTCTATCTCGAAAACACCATCGAGAAAGTCGACGGGATGCGGCCCTACACGCCGCTGGAACTGGCCGGCCGCAACATTTACATCCGCGAGGGCTGTTACGTCTGTCACAGCCAGATGATCCGCCCGTTCCGCGATGAGGTGGAGCGCTACGGTCACTACAGCCTGGCGGCGGAATCGATGTACGACCATCCGTTCCAGTGGGGCTCGAAGCGAACCGGGCCGGATCTGGCGCGTGTCGGTGATCGATATTCCAACGAATGGCACGTACAGCACCTCGTCGAGCCGCGGTCCGTGGTGCCGGAATCGGTCATGCCGAGCTATTCCTTCCTCAAGGAAACGCCGCTTGAAGTGACCGACGTCTCCATGGATCTGAAAGCAAATCGCGCTGTTGGTGTTCCTTACAGCGACGAAATGCTCGCCGAGGCCAATGCCGATCTGAAGGCGCAGGCCGATCCCAACGCCGATACGACCGCATTGCTGGAGCGTTATCCGAAGGCGAAGGTCGGCGATTTCGACGGCAATCCGGCGACGCTCACCGAAATGGACGCGCTGGTCGCCTACCTGCAGATGCTCGGCACACTGGTCGATTTCTCGACCTATGACGACACCACCGGTTACCGCTGAGGAGGGCGCGATATGGAAACCTATACCGCACTCCGCCAATTCGCCGACAGTTGGGCTCTGCTTGCCATGACCCTGTTCTTTGCCGGCGTCATTCTGTTCACCCTGCGCCCGGGCTCGAAGTCTCAAGCAAACGAGGCCGCCCAGATCCCTCTGAAGGAGGACTAAGATGGCGGACAAACACATCGATGAGATCAGCGGCGTCGAAACCACCGGTCACGAGTGGGACGGCATCCGCGAACTGAACAATCCGATGCCCCGTTGGTGGGTCTGGACTTTCTATGCCACGATTGTGTGGGCTCTTGGATACACGATCCTCTACCCGGCATGGCCGCTGGTAAACGACGCGACCCGCGGCGTACTCGGTTATTCCAGCCGCGGAGAACTGGCCACCGAAATGGCGGCCGCAAAGACCGCTCAGGGTGCCATACTCGAACGTATTGCTGCGGCCACTCCGGAAGAGATCATCGCCAATCCGGAACTGAACCAGTTCGCCACGGCGGGTGGTGCGGCGGCTTTCCGTGTCAACTGCACGCCCTGTCACGGCACGGGCGCCGCCGGAGGGCAGGGCTATCCGAACCTGAACGATGACGACTGGCTCTGGGGCGGTAGCGTCGATGCAATCTACCAGACCGTCGCCCACGGCATTCGCGACACGGTCGATCCAGATACCCGTATCGGAGAGATGACGGCATTCGTCGATGTCATCCAGCCTGACGAAATCCGCCAGGCCGCCGCCTATGTCGTCAGCCTGACAGGCAAGCCACGCGACCCGTCGATGGTGGAACCCGGAAAGCAGATCTTCATGGATAACTGTGCGTCCTGTCACGGCGAGAATGCCGAGGGCAACCGCGATCTGGGCGCGCCCGATCTCGCCGATGCGATCTGGCTGAAGGCGGAGGGCGAAGACGGCATCATCGCGCAGATCCGTGCACCCAAGCACGGTGTCATGCCCGCATGGACCGCGCGCCTGGGCGACGTTACCGTCAAGCAGCTCGCTGTCTATGTCCATTCCCTGGGAGGCGGGGAGTAGAGTTTCTGGCCTCGGGCCCGAAACTCTCAGCGGCCGGGATCTTCGGGTCCCGGCCATCGATTCCTCCTGCGGGAGCGCTCAAGATTGTTCGAGGATGGTTTTCAGAGTGCTGAGGTCTTCACGGATCGCGACGGCATCCGTCTCGAAAGACTTGTCGTCCGTGCCCGGCTGTCTGAGAAGGGTGAACATGATTTCCGCGCCGTCGCCGTTCGGCACGACCCGCAGCGCGTTTTCGAAACTGTCGCCTGTTTCAAGCGTGACGGTGTGATCGATCACGCCGAACTCGTTTGCCGGCGCGAACCGCACCCTGATTTTTCCGATCGGTCCGCCGTCGCCGATCCAGTCTTCGCCGTCACGGTCCAGCCCGGAAGAAAGGCCCGCAGCCCAGCGGGGCATGTTTTCCGGCCGGGAGGCGAAGGCATAGACGTCACGCCAGGGCCTGTCGATCGTCACATGAATGATGCGCGAAGGCATTGGGGTCATGGCAATCTCCGTTCTGTCGCCTGCAAGGGTCGGGAGTGCGGCACCAGCCTGCGAATGCCGCGTAGCTTGACTTGCGTCAAGGAATATAGGGCCGCGTGGTGGGAAAAGGCATGGGACAAAGGAATGTTCCGATGAATCTCTACACCGCCGAAAGCGTTGCCGCAGGTGACGCATCTGTCGAACGGATTGATGTCAAGGCGGTCCATTCGCCCGGCGAAAAACGCCAGCCGCTCTACGAAAAGCGCAAGAAGATTTTCCCCAAGCGGGCCGAGGGACGATTCCGGCGTTTCAAATGGCTGGTAATGCTCATCACCTTGGGCATCTATTATCTCACGCCATGGATCCGCTGGGATCGCGGTCCCTATGCACCAGACCAGGCGGTTCTCGTCGATCTCGCAGGCCGCCGTTTCTATTTCTTCTTCATCGAAATCTGGCCGCAGGAGTTCATCTTTGTGGCGGGCCTGCTGGTCATGGCCGGCTTCGGCCTTTTCCTGCTGACCTCCGCCGTCGGCCGCGCCTGGTGCGGATATACCTGTCCCCAGACGGTCTGGGTCGATCTGTTTCTCGTCGTCGAGCGTTTCATCGAAGGGGATCGCAACGCCCGCATAAAGCTCGATGCCGGCCCTTGGACAACAGCCAAGATCGTCAAGCGGGTCACCAAACATGCCACCTGGATCGCAATCGCGGTCGCGACCGGCGGCGCCTGGATCTTCTATTTTGCCGACGCGCCGTCGCTTGCCTTTGATTTCGTCACCGGTCAGGCCGCCTTCGTCGCCTATTCCACCGTCGCCACATTGACCGCCACGACCTATCTGCTTGGTGGGCTGATGCGCGAGCAGGTCTGCATCTACATGTGTCCCTGGCCGCGTATTCAGGGTGCCATGCTCGACGAACATTCGCTGACCGTCACCTATAACGACTGGCGCGGCGAGCCCCGCAGCCGACACGCCAAGAAGGCGGCAGCGAGCGGGCAGGTCGTCGGCGATTGCGTCGATTGCAACGCCTGTGTCGCAGTCTGTCCCATGGGCATCGACATCCGCGACGGCCAGCAGATGGCCTGCATCACCTGTGCGCTCTGCATCGACGCCTGCGACAGCGTGATGGACAAGATCGGCAAGGAACGCGGCCTGATCGCCTATGCCACGCTCGATGAATACGACGCTAACATGGCACTCGCGACGGCCGGCGGTACGCAGCCGATCAATCCCACCCGCACCCGCAAGCCGAATGGCGGCTTCGTCGAGGGCATCCGTCATTTCGACTGGAAGATACTGCTGCGGCCCCGCACGCTGCTCTATATGGGCGTCTGGATGGCGGTCGGCATCGGTCTCGTCGTGGCGCTCATGTCCCGCGACCGGCTGGAGATCAATGTTCTCCACGACCGCAACCCGCAATTCGTCATGGAATCGGACGGGTCGATCCGCAACGGCTATACGGTTCGTCTGCTCAACATGATCCCAGAACCGCGCACGATCATGCTCTCGCTCGAGGGTGTGCCGGATGCGGCGATGAAGATCATCGGCATCAGTGACGTACCGGCACGGGAATTTGCAATCGAGGTCGCGCCGGATAAGGCGATGGCTCTGAAGGTCTATGTCACGCTGCCGCGGGATAAGGCCAAGAGTGAAAAATCCTTCCATTTCATCGCCGAAGACCGCTCCAGCCACGAGCACAACAGTTATTCGGCCAATTTCTTCGTACCAGGAGGCAAGAGATGAGCACTGCATCGCAAAAAGGCTTCGTGTTCACGGGCTGGCACATGGCGGGCGTCATGGTCCTCTTTTTCGGCACGATCATCTCGGTCAATGTCTTCATGGCCTATAACGCCATCACCAGCTGGAGCGGTCTGGTCGTTCCCAACACCTATGTCGCCAGCCAGCAGTTCAATGGCAAGGTTGCCCAGGCGAGGGCACTTGCTGCAACCGGCATCAACGGCAAGCTTACGGTGACAGCGGATGGCGCTCGCTACGAGGTCCTCGGCGCTGACGGCCAGTCGGTCGAGGCCGATCGTCTCGTGCTGAATTTCAAGCGTCCCGTCGGCGAGCATCAGGATTTCAGCGTCGAACTGTCTGCCGAACGCAAGGGTGTCTTCGCTGCATCTCGTCAGGTCCTGCCGGGTCACTGGATCGTCGAGGCGATCGCCGAACGCAGCGGCGAGCGCATTCTGCACCATGCTGAGCGCGTCTCCGTGCATGGAGCCAAGAAATGAGCTGCTGCGCTCCCGGATCGGAAGGAGAGGTCGTAAGATCCGCACCGTCTTCCGAGGAAATGCTGCTGGCGAGCCGCAACCTTGGCGAAGGCAGGCGGCAGGTGGACCTGAGCGTGCCGGGCGTCCATTGCGGCGCCTGCATCGTCTCGATCGAAAACGCGCTGAAGACCATGCCCGCGGTAGAAAAGGCTCGCGTCAACCTCTCGACCAAACGTGTCTCGATCGTCTGGCTCCAAAAAAATGATGAGCCGGCTGTCGATCCCGTCGGTTTCGTCGGCTCGATCACGGCGGCCACTGGTTACGACGCCTATCTCTTCGATGCTTCGCTCGACGATGGCGACAAGCTGCAGCGCGATCTCGTGCGCGCCGTGGCCCTTTGCGGTTTCGCGGCTGCCAACATCATGCTTCTGTCGGTCTCCGTTTGGTCCGGCGCCGATGATGCTACGCGTGACATGTTCCACTGGATCTCGGCCTTCATCGCCGCACCCGCGCTGATCTATGGCGGCCGTTTCTTTTATGCCTCCGCCTGGGCTGTGCTGAAACGCGGCCGCACCAACATGGACGTGCCGATTGCTCTGGCGATCACGCTTTCCTATGCGGTGTCGCTATGGGAAACCATGCATCACGGCGAACATGCCTGGTTCGATGCCACCGTTTCTCTGCTGTTCTTCCTGCTGATCGGCCGCACGCTCGATCACATCATGCGCGACCGGGCGCGGGCGGCGATCAGTGGCCTCGCACGCCTGTCACCGCGCGGTGCTATGGTCCTGGCCGATGACGGAACACGCGAATATCGCCCCGTCGAGGACGTGAAGCCGGGAGACCGTGTCGCCATCGCAGCCGGCGAGCGCATTCCCGTCGATGGCACGGTGGAATGGGGCACGAGCGACCTCGATGTCTCCATCGTCAACGGTGAAAGCGCGCCGCAGGCCGTCGCTCCCGGTGCCGTCGTCCATGCCGGCACGCTCAGCCTCACCGGTTCGATCGTCATCAAGGTCACCGCCACGGCAAAGGGATCCTTCCTTGCCGAAGTCATCACCCTGATGGAAGTGGCTGAAGGTGCCAAGGCTGGCTATCGCCGGATCGCTGACCGCGCCGCGCAGTATTATTCCCCCGCCGTCCACCTTCTGGCGATCACCGCTTTCGTCTCCTGGGGCCTTGCCGGCGGTGACTGGAAGCGGGCTATGCTGATTGCCATCGCGGTGCTGATCATCACCTGCCCATGTGCACTCGGCCTTGCCGTGCCGGTCGTGCAGGTGGTCGCCGCCGGCCGCCTGTTCAGGAACGGCATCATGGTCAAGGACGGCTCGGCCATGGAGCGGCTCGCCCAGGCCGACAGCGTCGTTTTCGACAAGACCGGAACGCTGACGCTCGGCCGCCCGCGCCTCGTCAATGGCAGCGATATCCCGGGTCCCGTCCTGTCTCTCGCCGCCGGCCTTGCCGCCCATTCCCGCCATCCTCTGTCGCGCGCGATCTGCGCCGTCGCCGCAGGCCCTTTCCCGCTTTTCGACGACGTGATCGAAATCCCCGGAAGCGGGCTCGAGGCACGCCGTCCCGAGGGGCTCTACCGGCTCGGCAATCGCCGCTTCGCCTGTGGTGAGATCACCGGCAGCGAAAACACCGACCTCGAAGTTGTATTGTCGCGCGATGGCCAGGAAGTCACCTGCATCCGCTTCGAGGATGCGCTTCGCCAGGACGCTTCTACGGCCATCCGTACGCTCGAACACGATGGCATGCCGGTTGGCGTCATCTCGGGCGACCGTGTCGGCCCGGTCAAGGCTCTGGCCGATCAACTCGGCATCACCCGCTGGAAGGCGGAAATCTCGCCCAAGGGCAAGGCCGACCATTGCGCCTCGCTCGCCGGCGAAGGCCGCAAGGTCCTGATGGTCGGCGACGGCATCAACGATGCGCCGGCGCTGGCCGCAGCGCATGTCTCGATGGCACCCGCCACCGCCGCCGATATCGGCCGCCAGGCCGCCGATTTCGTCTTCATGCACGAAAGCCTCAACTCCGTGCCGCTGGCGATCGACATTTCGCGCCGCGCAGGCCAGCTTATCCGGCAGAATTTCGCCCTCGCCATCGGCTACAACATCATCGCCGTGCCGATCGCGCTTGCCGGTTATGCAACGCCGCTGATCGCTGCCGTCGCCATGTCCACCTCGTCGATCATCGTCGTCGTCAACGCGTTGCGGCTGAACCGCGTCCGCACCGAGGACCTGCTGGCGCAGACGGAATTTTCGGCACCGGCCGACAAAGAGGAGATGCGCGCCGCATGAACATGCTCATCTATCTCATTCCCGTCGCACTTTTTCTCGGCGGCCTCGGGCTTGCAGCCTTCCTCTGGTCGCTGAAGAACGGCCAGTATGACGATCTCGACGGCGCCGCCTGGCGCATCATCGACGATGGCGAGGATCGCCCCGGCTGATGGAGCCAGAGCAACACGACGGCTATGGGGTCAGACAAATGTAGAATGTGGCCGATTTAGACAATCGCTCCCTTGCCCCCGTGACGCGCCAATGCCAAAAGAAAGCGCAACAAAATCGGAGGCTCCTCCCGTGGAACAGGCAGAAATCGGCCTAATCGGTCTCGGCGTCATGGGCGCCAACCTTGCCCTCAATATCGCTGAAAAAGGCAACAAGATCGCGGTTTTCAACCGCACTACCGAAGTCACCAAAAAGTTCTACGCGGATGCAGGCGCGCTTCAGGGCCAGATCATTCCGTGCGAAACGATGGAAGATTTCATCAAGGCGATCCGCCCGCCGCGCCCGATCATCATCATGATCAAGGCCGGTGACCCGGTCGATCAGCAGATGGAACTCCTGAAACCCTACCTGTCGTCCGGCGACATCATGATCGATGCCGGCAATGCCAACTTCCGCGATACGATGCGCCGCTTCAAAAGCCTTGAAGGCAGCGATCTGACCTTCATCGGCATGGGCGTGTCCGGCGGCGAAGAAGGTGCCCGTCACGGACCGTCCATCATGGTCGGCGGCACCGAAGACAGCTGGAAGCGCGTTGAAAAGGTGCTGACCTCGATCTCGGCAAAATTCAACGGCGAGCCTTGCGTCGACTGGCTCGGCGAAAACGGCGCCGGCCACTTCGTCAAGACGATCCATAACGGCATCGAATATGCCGACATGCAGATGATCGCCGAAATCTACGGCATCCTGCGCGATGGCCTCGGCATGAACGCTGCCGAAATCGGCGGCGTCTTCGGCCGCTGGAACGAAGGCCGCCTTGACTCCTACCTCATGGAAATCTCGGAAAAGGTCCTGAAGGCCAACGACCCGATTTCCGGCAAGCCGATGGTCGACGTCATCGTCGACTCGGCCGGCCAGAAGGGCACCGGCAAATGGTCGGTCATCGAGGCCCAGAACATGGGTGTCGCTGCCACCGCCATCGAAGCCGCCGTTGCCGGCCGTGTGCTGTCCTCGCTCAAGTCCGAGCGTCAGGCCGCCGAAAAGATCCTCGGCAAGCCGGCTCTGGTCGAACGCCCCAAGGACGGCATGGCTTTCCTCGCCGATCTGGAACTCGCGCTGCTGGCCGCCAAGATCGGTGCCTATGCGCAAGGCTTTGCGGTCATGGCCGCAGCGTCGAAGGAATTCGGCTGGAACCTGCCGATGCCGACGATCGCAAAAATCTGGCGCGCCGGCTGCATCATCCGCTCACAGTTCCTCGATGAGATCACCTCGGCCTTCAGCAAGGACCCGAATGTGGCAAACCTCATCGTTACGCCGGCCTTCTCGCAGCTCGTCAAGGAAACCGACGGCGCGCTTCGCCGCATCGTCTCCTATGCGGCGCTGAATGGTCTGCCTGCTCCGGCGCTCACCTCGGCTCTCTCCTATTTCGACGCCTATCGTCGGGGCAGGGGCACGGCCAACCTGATCCAGGCCCAGCGTGACTTCTTCGGCGCGCACGGCTTCGACCGCCTCGATGGCGTCGACAAGCACCACGGCCCCTGGGGTAGCGGTCTCGCAGACTTTGCCTGACAAGGGCTCATAAACGAGATGAAAAAGCCCGGCCAAGCGCCGGGCTTTTTTGCATTGTCCGGCTAGTCCTTCGGTCCCATCTCCGACCAGATCGGGCCGTCGATGCTTTGCAGCAATTCTGGCGCAACCCCGTCGATGCGGGCCAGAACCGCCTTGGCCAGTTCCTGGCCTGCATGGCGCACATCCTCCGTCACGGTCAGCATTTCCGGCCTGATCCAGTTCAGGAATTCGGCCGACTGTTTCGACACGATATCGATATCCTTACCCAACCTGCGGCCCGCAGCCTCGGTGCCGGCAACCAGCGCGATCGACGCGGACCCGCTGAGCGAGATGATGCCGTCCGGCGGTTCGGGAAGGCGGCATAGGCGCTCGGCATAGGCGCGGATGTCCTCAAGCGGCGTCTCGGTCGTCATCCGCCCCATGGAAACTTCTGTCGCATGAAAATCCGAAAGCCCACGCTCGAAACCGATCCGGCTGTGGATCTGGTAGGAAAACCGGCTGAGCGGCGCCAATAGCGCAATACGCCGCCGGCCGCGTCGCACCAGCCGCTCGACCGCCTGATAGACATAGGCCTCGTTGTCGAAATCGTGGAAGGGATGTGCGATGCCCATATCTGTCCGGCCATGCGTGACGAAGGGCAGGTTCCGTTCGGTCATCAGCCGCACCCGCGGGTCGTCTGGCTCGAGGCGTGAGATAATCACCCCATCTGCCGAACCGGTATCGAGAATGTAGCGGACTGGCACCATCGGATCCTTCTCGAAGGAATGCGGCGTCACCACAAGGTGATACTGGGTGCCGCCCAGCACTTCAGAAATCCCTTGGACCATCTGGCTGGTAAAGCCCATCAACTCCTGCTCGATGCTCAGCACCAGCGCGATCACGTTCGTCTTGCCGGTGCGAAGACGAACACCCGCCCGGTTCGGCTGGTAGCCGAGTTGGCGCGCGACCAGCCTGACCCGCTCCTTGGTCTCTTGTCCAATATCCGGCGCATCCTTCAAAGCTCGCGATACGGTCGTGATACCGAGCCCCGTCATGAAGGCGATCGTCTTGAGGGTAGGGCGCTCGTTGCTCACCATAGTACGCGTTGATGTTTTTCTGATTTCGTCCATCGTGCTGCCCGCATCGACTGTCGCCACTGAAAGTTTGCGTGATTCAATCCGCTTATTACAGAAAAATCTGAAACGTTACAGGTAATTTTAAACTCGCATTGGAGGAGGAGATCTCATAGCGCAACCCAGGGTTGTCATTACGCATTTGCACATCGATTTTGTGCAAATGCGAAATAGATGTGTTTTGGATCGATCTTATTCCCGCACTTTGTGGAAAATCATGCTTTCACTGCTTCAATAGAACGCTCGCAAAAGTAGAGGATCGGATTGTTGATGCAATAATTAGGATCGGCGGGCTTGCCACCTCAATGGCTTTGCCCTAGCTTTTTACTGCAACGTTTCAGTGAGGGAGGAGACTCATGCGTATCCGTGCATTTGCAGCTGTTCTGGCTGCCACCGCGGCATTGCCTTGTGCAGCCCAGGCCGCCGATCTGGAAGTCACGCATTGGTGGACATCGGGAGGTGAGGCGGCGGCCGTCAAGGAACTGGCGACCGCATTCGATGCAACCGGCAACAAATGGGTCGATGGTGCCATCGCCGGTTCCGGCAGCACCGCTCGTCCGATCATGATCAGCCGCATCACCGGCGGCGACCCGATGGGCGCCACCCAGTTCAACCACGGCCGCCAGGCCGAGGAATTGGTGCAGTCCGGCCTGATGCGGGACCTGAACGATGTCGCCGAGAAGGGCAAGTGGAAGGACATTATCAAGCCCGCCAGCCTGCTCGACAGCTGCACCTTCGAGGGCAAGATCTATTGTGCCCCGGTCAACATCCATTCGTGGCAGTGGTTGTGGCTGTCCAATGCTGCTTTCGAGAAGATCGGCGTACCGGTTCCCAAGGACTGGAATGAATTCGTCGCGGCAGGTCCGAAGCTGAGGGAAGCTGGCCTTCAGCCGCTTGCCGTCGGAGGCTCCGCCTTCCAGGTCAACGGCCTGTTCGACACGCTGGTGATTTCGCTCGGCGGCACCGAGCTTTATAACAAGGTCTACAAGGACAAGGACGAGGAAACCGCGGCCGGTCCCGAAATGGCAAAGATCTTCGCCGCCGCCGATGATGCCCGCAAACTGACCAAGGGCTCTAACGTCCAGGACTGGAACCAGGCGACCAATCTGGTCATCACCGGCAAGGCCGGCGGCCAGATCATGGGCGACTGGGCGCAGGGCGAGTTTCAGCAGGCGGGCCAGGTCGCGGGCAAGGATTATACCTGCCTTCCGGGCCTTGGTCTCAACCAGACGCTGACGACCGGCGGCGATGCCATCTACTTCCCGCTTCTCGAAGACGAGGAAAAGTCCAAGGCGCAGGAAGTGTTGGCGGAAACCATCGTCGATCCGAAGGTGCAGGTCGCTTTCAACCTCAAGAAGGGATCGGTGCCGATCCGCAGCGACGTCGATCTTGCAGCCGCCAATGACTGCATGAAAAAGGGCATCGACATTATCGCCAAGGGTGGCACCGCCATCAGCACCGACCAGCTCGTTTCGGCCGATACCCAGAAGCAGAAGGAGGACCTGATGTCCGAATTCTTCGCCAAGGAATCGATGACGCCGGAACAGGCACAGGAACGCTTCGCCGAAATCATCGGCTCGGCGGACTGATCATTCCATCACGATCCTGAACCGCACCGGCCCTGCTTTGGCAGGGCCG
The DNA here is from genome assembly GCA_900466875.1 of Hyphomicrobiales bacterium. Classification (GTDB taxonomy): domain Bacteria; phylum Pseudomonadota; class Alphaproteobacteria; order Rhizobiales; family Rhizobiaceae; genus Neorhizobium. Next base: position 50,162 of record UBNQ01000013.1, read on the forward strand.
GAAGGAAAGGCCGCGCCTGTCGTATGCCGATCGAGGAGGAAACATGCCCCATCCCATGTCGTCGCAATCAGCTGCGTCGAAGCCGATACCAAAATCGTCCGGCCGACCCAACCAGCTTTTCCGCAATCTCAATTCCAAGATTGCACTCACCCCGATGATGCTTGTCGCCGCCGTCGTCTTTTTCGGCGGTACGGTCTGGACGGTCATCTATTCCTTTACCAATTCGAGGCTGCTGCCGCGGGCAAGTTTTGTCGGCATCGACCAGTATGAGCGCCTCTGGGCCTCGTCGCGCTGGATCATTTCCATCCAGAACCTGCTGGTTTACGGCATCCTGTCGTTGATCTTCTCGCTCGTGGTCGGCTTCGTGCTGGCAGCGCTGATGGACCAGAAAATCCGTTTCGAAAGCGCCTTCCGCACTATTTTCCTTTACCCCTTTGCTCTGTCCTTCATCGTCACCGGCCTTGTCTGGCAATGGATACTCAATCCGGAATTCGGCGTGCAGGGCATTGTCCGTTCGCTGGGCTGGACAAGCTTCACCTTCGATCCGCTCTACAATCCCGATATTGTCATCTACGGCATCCTGATCGCAGGTCTGTGGCAGGGCACGGGGCTCGTCATGTGCCTGATGCTCGCCGGCCTGCGCGGCATCGACGAGGACATCTGGAAGGCCGCGCGTGTCGACGGTATCCCTATGTGGCGGACCTACATCTTCGTCGTCATCCCGATGATGCGCCCGGTCTTCATCACCACGCTCGTGCTGATCGGCAGCGGCATCGTAAAACTCTACGATCTCGTCGTGGCGCAGACGTCCGGCGGCCCCGGCAATGCGTCGGAAGTCCCGGCGAAATACGTCTACGACTACATGTTTCAGGCACAGAACCTGGGGCAGGGCTTTGCCGCCTCCACCATGATGCTGCTCACCGTCGCGATCATCATCGTTCCTTGGGCCTATCTCGAATTCGGAGGGAAGAAGCGTGGCTAACGTCTCCATTCTCAACGCGACCGGCGCCGCAATCGATGCGGTCCGAACCGAAGTTGCAGCAGGACCGCGCGGCAAGCGACCGAAGAAGGTCCTCTCAGGCCGCAACATCATGGTCTACGGCACTCTTGGCCTGGCGGCGCTTTATTACCTCCTGCCGCTCTACGTGATGGTCGTCACCTCGCTGAAGGGCATGCCGGAAGTGCGCCTCGGCAACATCTTCTCGCCGCCGATGGAAATCACCTTCGAGCCCTGGGTAAAGGCGTGGGCGCAAGCCTGCACCGGCCTCAACTGCGACGGTCTTTCCCGAGGATTCTGGAACTCGGTGCGCATCCTCGTCCCCTCCGTCATCGTCTCCATCGCGGTGGCTTCGGTCAGCGGTTATGCGCTCGCCAATTGGCGCTTCAAGGGCTCGGAACTGTTCTTCTCCGTCCTCATCATCGGCGCCTTCATTCCCTATCAGGTAATGATCTATCCGCTCGTCATCATCCTGCGCGAGATCGGCATCTACGGCTCGCTGACCGGCCTCGTCATCGTCCATACGATCTTCGGCATGCCGATCCTGACGCTGCTCTTCCGCAACTATTTCGCCGGCCTGCCGGAGGAGTTGTTCAAGGCGGCGCGCATCGATGGAGCCGGCTTCTGGCAGATCTACGGCCGCATCATGCTGCCCATGTCGCTGCCGATCTTCGTCGTCGCGATCATCATCCAGGTCACCGGCATCTGGAACGACTTTCTCTTCGGCGTCGTCTTCACGAGGCCGGATACCTATCCGATGACCGTGCAGCTCAACAACATCGTCAACTCCGTCCAGGGGGTGAAGGAATACAACGTCAACATGGCAGCAACACTGCTCACCGGCGCTGTTCCGCTCATCGTCTATTTCGTTTCCGGCCGGCTGTTCGTACGCGGCATCGCCGCCGGCGCAGTTAAGGGGTAAGCCTTGATGACCGACCTCTCCAATTCCGTTTCCATCCGTGACCTGTCCTTGTCCTTCGGCGCGGTGACGGTTCTCCAGAACCTCGACCTCGACATCAAGGACGGCGAGTTTCTCGTCTTGCTCGGCTCCTCCGGTTGCGGCAAGTCCACCCTTCTAAACTGCATCGCCGGCCTGCTGGAGCCGACCGACGGCCAGATCTTCATCAAGGACAAGAACGTCACCTGGGAGGAACCGAAGGACCGCGGCATTGGCATGGTCTTCCAGTCCTACGCGCTTTATCCGCAAATGACGGTGGAAAAGAACCTCTCTTTCGGGCTCCGCGTCGCCGGCATGCCGAAGGAAGAGATCGCCAAACGCATCGCCCGCGCCTCGAACATCCTTCAAATCGAACCACTCCTGCAGCGCAAGCCCGCAGCCTTGTCGGGCGGCCAGCGCCAGCGCGTCGCGATCGGCCGCGCGCTTGTCCGCGATGTCGACGTCTTCCTGTTCGACGAGCCGCTCTCCAACCTCGATGCGAAACTGCGCTCTGAACTGCGCGTCGAGATCAAGCGCCTGCATCAGTCGCTGAAAAACACGATGATCTACGTTACCCACGACCAGATCGAGGCGCTGACGCTGGCTGACCGAATCGCCATCATGAAAAGCGGCGTCATCCAGCAATTGGACGACCCGATCACCATCTACAACCGCCCGAAAAACAAGTTCGTCGCCGGTTTCATCGGCTCGCCCTCGATGAATTTTCTGACCGGCGAACTGGCCGACGAAGGCGGCCGCACGGTGTTCAGAACCAACGGCACCAGTTTCTCGCTTGCCGGCTACGAGGCAACCGAAACGCTGCCCCCCGGCCGTAAGGTCGTGCTCGGCGTCCGCCCCGAACATATCAAGGTCGATGGCGATCTGGCGGGGGAGGAAGCCCATGACGCAATCGTCGATATCGAGGAACCGATGGGTGCCGACAACCTGATCTGGCTGAAACTCGCCGGCCACACGATCTCCGTCCGCATCGGCGGCGCCCGCCGTTACGCCGTCGGCGCAAAAGTCCGTTTAGGCTTCGACATGACCATGGCCTCGCTTTTCGACGCGGAGACGGAGGACCGGATCTGATGGCTGTCTTCCATCCCTCGTTCCACCCCCCTCTGGCCTGCCGGCTCGCCGGGCCAGAGCCACTCGTCGCTGCCCGCTCTTCGAGCCCTCCACAAGGGGGGAGATCACAAGAGGACGAGCCTTCGCCCAGGCCTTGCACGCGTGCTTTAAGGGGGCGTGGACGGTGGACTTATCAAACCGATCGGACCAACTCTGAAGAAGATTGGGGCGGGTCGATGAGCCCAGCTAATCTCCCTCCTTGTGGGGGGCTCGAAGAGCGGGCAGAGACGAGTGGCTCTGCCCCGGCCGGCAGGCAGGCCAGTGGGGGGCTGGTTGCCGCAAATGGTGACCTCTCCGGGAGGCCTCAATGACCACCATCCCGCTCTCCGGCCAATGGAACCTCTCATCCCCCGACAGCGCCCACGCCACCAGCATCTCCATCCCCGGCGATATCCATACCGCACTCAAAACTGCCGACATCATCCCCGACCCCTATATCGGCCGCAACGAAAACGACGTCCAATGGGTGGCCCATCAGGACTGGCAGATCGAGCGGAGCTTCAACGTCGATGATCCCGATGGCTCTTGGTATCTCGACATCACTTCGCTCGATACCGTGGCGATCGTCTTCGTCAACGACGTGCCGGTTCTCTCCGCCGACAATTGCTTCCGCCGTTACCGCCCGGATGTCTCGCAGGCCATCAAGCCCGGCGAAAACACCATCCGCATCCTCTTCCATTCCAGCATAAAAGCAGGGGCCGAACGTCAGGACAGACAACCCTTCTACATCCCGTTTTCGAAAAATTGCCCGATCCCCGATGGTAACATGCTGCGCAAGCCACAATGCCATTTCGGCTGGGACTGGAACCTCGCGATCGCTCCGCTCGGCCTCTACGGCGAGATTGCCCTGAAACGCCTGGATATCGCGCGCATCGAACATGTCGTCACCGAGCAGCGACACCACGAGGACGGGTCGGTCGATCTCCACGTCTCCGTCTCGCTCCATGCCGATTCCCAGGGCGTGATCCCCATCCATCTCCAGCTCGGAGAAGACCGCACCCGCCTCGATTGCGGCATGCGCCCCGGCGACAACACCATTCTTCACGTCTTCCATATCGACCAGCCGACACTCTGGTGGCCGGCCGGAAGCGGCGAACAGGCGCTTTACCCGCTCACCATCGACACGCCGACCGAAACGATCACCAGACAGATCGGCTTGCGCACCGTCGAGCTGCTGACCGACAAGGATGAAGCCGGCAGCCGTTTCGCCTTCCGTATCAACGGCCGCGAAATCTTCTGCCGCGGCGCCAACTGGATCCCCGCCGACGCGCTTTTCTCGCTCACCAGCCCGGAAAAGACGGAGGACCTTCTGCAATCCGCCGTCGACGCCAACATGAACATGATCCGCATCTGGGGCGGCGGCTTCTACGAGGACGAGCACTTTTACGACACCTGCGATCGCCTCGGCCTGATGGTCTGGCAGGATTTTCAGTTCGCCTGCAACATCTATCCCTCGACACCCGACTTTCTCGAAAACGTCGAACACGAGGTGGAGTACCAGACCAAACGCCTGATCTCCCATCCATCGATCGTCCTCTGGTGCGGCGATAACGAGCTTGTCGGCGCGCTGCTCTGGTACGAGGAAACCCGCACCAACCGCGACCGTTATCTCGTCTCCTATGACCGGCTGAACCACACGATCGAACGGGCAATGAAAAAGGCCGTGCCCCAGGCCATCTGGTGGCCCTCAAGCCCTGCATCAGGCTATCTCGATTATGGCGATGCCTGGCATGCAGACGGCTCCGGCGACATGCATTTCTGGTCCGTCTGGCACGAGAACAAGCCGTTCGAACACTATCGCGATGTCAAACCGCGTTTCTGCTCCGAATTCGGTTTCCAGTCCTATACGTCCCTGCCGGTGATCCACACTTATGCGCAGGAGAAGGACCTCAACATCGCGTCTCCTGTCATGGAGCACCACCAGCGCAATGTCGGCGGCAACGAACGTATCGCCGCCACCATGTTCCGCAATTTCCGCTTTCCCGGCGACTTTGCCAATTTCGTCTATCTGAGCCAGGTCCAGCAGGGCATCGCGATCAGGACTGCGGTCGATTACTGGCGCTCGCTCAAACCCCATTGCATGGGCGCGCTCTACTGGCAGCTCAACGACACATGGCCCGTCGCCTCCTGGGCAAGCCTCGATTACGGCGGCAGCTGGAAAGTGCTGCACTACATGGCCCGCCGTTTTTTCCAGCCGATCGCAGTCGCCGCAATCCCGTCCGACGACGGAAGCGAGATCCGCTTCTCGCTGGTCAACGACACGCTCGAAGACGTCACCGTAACACTCAACATCTCGACCCTCAGCCTGAGGGGTGAACGTCGTTCACTGAGAAGCATCGACGCCGTCTGCTCGCCGGATGCCGCCGTCACTGTCCTGACCATCCCCGCAGCCTCGATCCCGAGCGACAGTCTGCTTGCCTGGAGTTTTACCGCCTCGAATGGATCGGGCGGCGAGGGGCATCACGTCATGGAAAGCTACAAGGCTCTGGAGCTTCTGCGCGCAAGCCTTGAGATGTCCGTGTCTCCAGTCGGAGACGGCTCATTCGACATTCTCGTACAGTCCACCGGCCTCGCGCTCTTCGTCCTGATCGAGAGCGACACGCCCGGCCGTTATTCCGACAACGCTTTCGATCTTGCCGCCGGCGAAAACCGAAAGGTTCGCTTCACCCCGAGCGTGCCGGCGGCAAGCCCTGGAAGCTCCCCGAGATTCCGCATCTACGATCTTCAATCCTGCCAGTCCGCAGGGTGACATTTCATTTCAAGGAGGATGACATGACGACCTTTGGTTTCCAGCTTTACAGCGCCCGCAATTTCCCGCCGCTATCCGACGTGCTGAAACTCGTGGCGAAAAATGGCTACAAGCATGTCGAGGGTTATGGCGCGCTCTACGCGACGCTCGACGAGGCAGGCCTGAAGGCGATGCGCGCCGAACTCGACGCCAATGGCCTGACCATGCCGACCGGCCATTTCGGCATCGATCTTCTCGAAAAGGAGCCGGAACAGGCACTGCTGATCGCAAAGACACTTGGCGTCGAGGCAATCTACTGCCCCCATCTCGTCGCCGACCAGCGCCCGACCAATGCCGATGGCTGGTTCGCTTTCGGCAAGCGTCTGGCCGAAGCCGGCAAGCGTTATCAGGACGCCGGCTACACATTCGGCTGGCACAATCACGATTTTGAATTCAAACAGCTTGCCGATGGCTCCACCCCGCAGGAGCAGATCTTTGCCGGTGGCCCGGATCTCACCTGGGAGGCGGATATCGCCTGGGTCATCCGCGGGGGTGCCGATCCTTTCGAATGGATCGAGAAATACGGCCGCAAGATCACCGCGGTCCACGTCAAGGACATCGCACCGGCCGGAGAAAATACAGATGAGGACGGCTGGGCCGATGTCGGCCACGGCACGGTTGCATGGAAGGATCTGATTGCCGCATTGAAGGCGAAGACATCGGCGAAATATTACGTTCTGGAGCACGACAACCCGAAGGACATCGAACGTCTGGCGTCCCGTTCCATCGCCGCCTTCAACACCTATTGATCTGAAAAAATCCATTCGGAGTTTCCCAATGACCAAGGAACTTGGCGTCGGCATCCTGGGATGCGGCAACATTTCCACCACCTACTTTGCGCTGTCACCGCTGTTCAAGGGCATCAGGGTTCTGGCCTGCGCCGATATCAATCCTGCGGCAGCTGAAGCGAAAGCCAAGGAATACGGCGTCAAGGCGCAGACGGTCGAAGACCTGCTCGCCAATGACGAAATCGATGTGATCGTCAATCTGACGATCCCCGATGCGCATTTCGCCGTGTCCAAAGCCATCCTTCAGGCCGGCAAGCATGTCTATTCCGAAAAACCGCTGACAGTGACGCTGGATCAGGGCAAGCAACTGCAGGCGCTCGGCCGGGAAAAAGGTCTCGCCATCGGCTGCGCCCCCGACACATTCCTCGGTGGTGCCCACCAGCTTGCCCGCGCCTATATCGACGAAGGCGGGGTAGGGCGCATCACCTCCGGTACCTGCCACGTGATGAGCCCCGGCATGGAAATGTGGCACCCCAATCCGGGCTTCTTCTTCCTCAACGGCGGTGGCCCGATCCTCGATCTCGGCCCCTATTATATCGCCAACCTGATCAACTTCCTCGGCCCGGTAAAGCGTGTCGCGGCCTTGACCTCGATGGCGAACCCGACCCGCACCGTCACCAGCGAGCCGCTGAAGGGCACGATCATCCCGGTCGAAACCCCGACCAATATCCATGCGCTGCTGGAATTCGCCGAAGGCGCGACGATCACGCTGTCGGCCAGCTGGGATGTCTGGTCTCACCGACACGCCAATATGGAACTCTACGGAACGGAAGGGTCGATCTACGTTCCGGATCCGAACTTCTTCGGCGGCGTGGTCGAGGCAAGTGGTCGCGACAAGGACATCAAGCCCCTGAAGGATTGGGATCACCCGTTCGGCAAGGCCAATCAGGAACATCCGAACGGCCCGCGCGCCAATTACCGCACGGCAGGCCTTGCCGACATGGCGATGGCGCTGATTGAGGGGCGCGATATCCGCTGCTCGATCGACCGTTCGCTTCACGGCGTCGACGTCATGACCTCGATCCTCAAATCCGGTGCCGAGGGCAATTTCGTCGCCACGACGACCACCTGCACCAAACCTGCGGCACTTGGCATAGACGAGGCACTGGCGCTTCTCGCCTGAGCCGCTAAGAATGTCGCCCGGCGCCGGAAATGAGGTTCGGCGCCGGTTTCATTTGGAGGATATTTAGTATGGCTTGGCTCCCGGCGGATAACCGCTACGAAAGCATGACCTATAATCGCTGCGGCAAATCCGGCCTCAAGCTGCCGGCGATCTCGCTCGGCCTCTGGCACAATTTCGGTGACGACACGCCGCACCAGCGCAAGGTCGATATCTGCAAAAAGGCATTCGACCTCGGCATCACCCATTTCGACCTCGCCAACAATTACGGCCCGAAGCCGGGCAGCGCCGAAGTGGCTTTCGGCCAGATCCTGCGCGAGGAATTTCGCGGATACCGTGACGAACTGATCATCTCGTCGAAAGCCGGCTACAACATGTGGCCCGGTCCTTACGGCGAATGGGGCAGCCGCAAATACCTGATCGCCTCCTGCGACCAGAGCCTGAAGCGCATGGGCCTCGATTACGTCGACATCTTCTATTCGCACCGCTTCGATCCGGATACGCCGCTGGAGGAAACCTGCGGCGCGCTGGAACACATCGTCCGCTCGGGCAGGGCGCTTTACGTCGGCCTCTCTTCCTACAATTCCAAGCGCACCCGCGAGGCGGTCGAAATTCTCAAGGCAATGGGGGTGCCGGTCCTTATCCATCAGCCGAGCTATTCGATGATCAATCGCTGGGTCGAGGAGGACGGCCTGCTCGATACGCTGGAAGACCTGGGTATCGGCTCGATCGTCTTCTCGCCGTTGGCGCAGGGCATGCTGACCTCGAAATATCTCGGCGGCATCCCGCAAGACAGCCGCGCCGCCCAGGGCAAGTCGCTGCGCCCGGCTTTCCTCAACGACAAGAACATCGAGAACCTCAAGGGCCTCAACGCAATCGCCGAACGCCGTGGCCAGACACTGGCGCAGATGGCACTCGCCTGGGTCCTGCGTGGTGATCGTGTGACGACGGCTTTGATCGGCGCCAGCCGCCCCGAGCAGGTCGAGGATTGCGTCAAGGCGCTGGAAAAGCGCGATTTCACGGCACAGGAACTGGCCGAAATCGACGGGTTCGCCAGGGAAGCCGACATCAACATTTGGGCAGCCTCGGCTGAACGGGAAGGGCCGGCGCGCAATAAGTAGACGGGAATATCCTGTGAGGCACACGCCAGTATCGGCCCCTCACCCTAACCCTCNNCGGCAGGCGGATGAGGGGCATCGCAACCGATAAAGACCAATCTACATGCCATCAGGTGGTTGGGGAGCCGCCTCACACATTCTCTGGGAGGAGACACATATGATCCGCAACCCGATCCTGCCGGGCTTCAATGCCGATCCGTCGATCTGCCGTGTCGGCGAGGACTATTACATCGCCACCTCCACTTTCGAATGGTATCCGGGTGTACAGATCCACCACTCCCGCGATCTCGTCAACTGGACACTGATCCGCCGCCCGCTGGAGCGCAAAACCCAGCTAGACATGCGCGGTAATCCCGACAGCTGCGGCGTCTGGGCGCCATGCCTGAGTTACGCCGACGGCCTGTTCTGGCTCGTCTATACCGACGTCAAACGTTACGACGGAAACTTCAAGGACGCCCACAACTACATCGTCACATCGCCGACGATCGAGGGCGAATGGTCCGATCCGGCCTATGCAAACTCCTCAGGCTTCGACCCGTCTCTCTTCCACGACGATGATGGCCGCAAGTGGTTCGTCAACATGCAGTGGAACCATCGCACGGAAAGTTATGGCGGAGCACCGAAACATCCGGCCTTCGACGGCATCCTGCTTCAGGAATGGGATGCGCAAACGAAAGCGCTGAAAGGCCCGATCACCAACATTTTTCCCGGCAGCCCGCTCGGCCTCGTCGAAGCCCCGCATCTCTTTAAGCGCAACGGCTGGTATTATCTGACGACCGCGGAAGGCGGCACCGGTTACGACCATGCGGTAACCATGGCGCGCTCGCGCAGCATTGACGGCCCGTATGAACTCCACCCGAACATCCATCTGCTGACGTCGAAGGATAACCCGGAAGCCGTTCTCCAGCGCTCCGGTCACGGCCAGTATGTCGAGACACCGAATGGTGACGTCTATCACACCCATCTCTGCAGCCGCCCGCTCGCACCCAACCGCCGCTCCCCGCTCGGTCGCGAAACCGGCCTGCAGAAATGCGTCTGGAGGGATGACGACTGGCTTTATCTGGCCCAGGGCGGCGTCGTGCCCGACGTCGATGTCCCGGCGCCAACCGAGGCCGAGCCGATCGAGAAGCCGGCCCGCATCGATTACACGTTCGACGGCGACACGCTGCCGATCGACTTCCAGTGGCTGCGCACACCCGAACGGGACCGCATCTTCAGCCTGACGGCAAATCCCGGCCACCTGCGCCTGATCGGCCGTGAAAGCATCGGCTCATGGTTCGAGCAGGCGCTTGTTGCCCGCCGCCAGGAGCATCACCAGTTTCGCGCGGAAACCACGGTCGAGACCTTCGATCCCGACACCTACCAGCAGGCTTGCGGCCTGACCCATTATTACAACCGCCACAAGTTCCACGCCCTCGTCGTCACCCTGCATGAAAAGCTGGGCCGAGTGGTGACGATCTTTTCCTGCCCCGGCGATTTTCCGCATGGTCGCATACAGTTCCCGGCAGGCAGCGGCGTCGCGATCCCCGACGGGCCGGTGGAGCTTGCGATGGAAATCCGCGACAACGACCTGCAATTCTTCTGGCGACCTTTGGACACCAACGACTGGCAGCCGGTCGGCCCGGTTCTCGATGCGAGCGTCATCTCCGACGAAGGCGGTCGCGGCGAACATGGCTCCTTCACCGGCGCCTTTGCCGGCCTGTTCGCCTTCGACACGTCGGGCAGGGCGAAACCTGCCGATTTCCGACGTTTTTCCTATGACGCGATTCTCGGTTGATTTTGGAAAGTGTTTGCGGAAGTGTTAATTTCCCCAATGAGAAGGTTACCGCAAGTCCATATTTTTATTACGCATATTTAATCTTGCATTCATACGGCATTCATCGCCGGAGCCCTAAATCTTGGCTGTGTTCAACGCAAGGATTTCAGCCATGAAGAAGTACGTTATCGCCCTTGTCGCCGCCACTTTTCTGGCTGGCCCCATCGCCACCGCCGCTCAGGCCCAGGAATGGCGCAACGACCGCGAGCGCGGCCGCCAGGTGGAACGTCACGTCGATCGCCATGTCGACAAGCGGGTGGATAAGCGCGTCCATGTTGAAAAGAAGGTCGTCATCCACAAGCATCGCTGGTCGAAGGGTCATCGTGCGAGCGCCGCCGAACGCCGCCGCATGGCGGACGTGCGCGATTACCGCCGCTACCGCCTGTCGGCCCCGCCGCGCGGCTACAAGTGGGTGAAGGTCGATAACGACTACCTGATGATCGGCATCGCCACCGGCGTTATTTCCAGCATCATCGCCGCCCGCTAAGCGCGGTTACGGAAAAAAGGAGACCGGCGGGTGTGTCGTTAGGCACCCGCCGGTCGTCTGCCTGCAGAGCAATTCCAGCAAAAGTGGAAGCCGGTTTTGCCTCCGGAATTGCGTTAAACTGCTCTAAAGCCGGTCGTGAGGGGAAACTCCTGGCCCGGCCCTTACATCACTGCGACAGGCAGGTCTTCATCGAGGTCGCAAGACCTCGCATCAGTTCAAAGTAGAGGTCCGGACCGGCCTTGAGTGTTGCCGCTTCCGGGTCGAGCGTGGCCGATTTGGCCGATGTTCCTTCGGTCACGACCTTCACCAGCTTCGGCTCGAACTGCGGTTCGGCGAACACGCAGGTGGCGCCCAGCTCAGTCACCTTCTCGTGGATCTGCTTCACCCGTTCCGCCCCCGGCATGGTTTCCGGGCTGACCGTGATCGAACCCGCGACCTTCACCCCGTAATGATGCTCGAAATACTGGTAGGCATCGTGGAAGACGATGAAAGGCTTGTCCTTCACCGGTGACAATGTCTCCTTGATCTCGGCATCCATGCCGTCGATCTGCTTCATCAGCTCCGCTGCGTTCTTCTGGTAGATCGCCGCATGTTCGGCATCGGCCTGCACCAGCTGCTTTTCGATCTCGGCGGCAAACGCCTTGGCATTCATCGGGTCAAGCCACAGATGCGTGTCGAAAGCACCATGGTCGTGATCATGCCCGTCATCATCGTGATCGGCGTGTTTTTCGCCGTCGCCATGCGCGTGGCCCTCATGCGCATGGTCATGTCCATGGTCGTGATCACCATGGTCATGCGCCTCGAAAGCCCCGCCCTCGCGGAAGGGCAGCTTTTCCAGCCCCGGAGCATCTTCGAGCGTCACCACGGTCGCCCTGGAAGCCAGCGCCTCCAGCGGCTTTTCCAGAAACGCCTCCATGCCGTGGCCGACCCAGAACACCATGTCGGCGCCTTCCAGCGTGCGCGCATTCGACGGCTTCATCGTGAACGTATGCGGCGACGCCGCGCCATCGACGATCAGCTTCGGTTCGCCCACGCCCTTCATGATGGCCGCGACCAGCGAATGGATCGGCTTGATCGAAACCACGACATCGGGAGCGGCGGCATAAGCGCTCGGCGCGGCAATCATGGCGGCGGAGGAGAGAAGAAGGGCGGCGGCGAATTTCATGGGCAGGCTTCCTTGTTAGCTGACGTAATGTTATTACATCAATTGCGTTATGCTATAACGTGTGCCATGACGGGTGACAACAGGAAAATTCGTCGATCATGCTGATGAACAGCCGGGCTTCTTCAGCCCCCGGAAAACAGGCTGGAGAAGCCGAAACGCTGGTTTCCCTCGAAAACGCCGGCATTCGCCGCGATGGTCGCTGGCTTGTTCGCGGCGTCGATTTTTCCATCGCCCGCGGTGAGGTCGTCACGCTCATCGGCCCCAATGGCGCCGGCAAGTCGACCACGGCGAAGATGGCGATCGGCGTCCTCAAGACCGACGAAGGCAAGATCACGCGCGCGAAAAGCCTGCGCATCGGGTATGTTCCGCAAAAGCTGGCGATCGACTGGACCATGCCGCTCACGGTCCGCCGCCTGATGACGCTCACCGGACCGCTGAACGAGGCCGAAACCACCTCGGCCCTCGAAGCGACCGGCATTCCCCATCTGGCAGGTTCCGAAGTCCGCCATCTCTCCGGCGGCGAGTTCCAGCGCGCCCTGCTGGCCCGCGCCATTGCCCGCAAGCCCGACCTGATGGTGCTCGATGAGCCCGTCCAGGGCGTCGATTTCGCCGGCGAGGCCGCACTTTACGATCTCATCCGCACCATCCGCAATGCCACCGGCTGTGGCATCCTGATGATCTCCCACGATCTTCATATGGTCATGGCCGGCACCGATACGGTGATCTGCCTCAACGGCCATGTCTGCTGCCGCGGCACGCCGGAAGTGGTCAGCCAGAGTTCGGATTACGCAAAACTCTTCGGCGGCAATGCCCGCGCGCTGGCGGTCTACAATCACCACCACGACCACACCCATCTGCCCGATGGCAGGGTGCGCCACGCGGATGGCTCGATCACCGAACATTGCCACCCCGACGACGGCCACCACCACGGTGACCAGGGGCACGATCATCACCGGCACGACGACCACGCCCATCATCACCATGGCGCGCACGAAGGCGAGGGCAGCCGCCATGCTTGACGACTTCTTCATCCGCGCCCTCATTGCCGGCGTCGGCGTGGCGCTCACGGCGGGTCCCCTCGGCTGTTTCGTCGTCTGGCGGCGCATGGCCTATTTCGGCGATACGATGGCCCATTCGGCGCTTTTAGGCGTGGCGCTGTCGCTGTTCTTCGAGGTCAATCTTCTCATCTCCGTCTTCGGCGTCGCCGTGCTGGTATCCGCCATGCTGCTTCTGCTGCAGCGCCGCCAGTCGCTCTCGGCCGATGCGCTTCTCGGCATCCTCTCCCATTCGGCGCTGGCGATCGGGCTTGTTCTCGTCGCCTTCATGACATGGGTCCGGATCGATCTCATCGCCTTCCTGTTCGGCGATATCCTCGCCGTCACCCCTGCCGATATCGCGCTCATTTGGGGCGGCGGGGCGGTGGTCGTTGCGGCGATCGTCTGGCTCTGGCGCCCGCTCGTCGCCTCCACCGTCAGCGAGGATGTGGCGGAAGCCGAAGGCATGAACCCGGCGCGCACGAAACTCTTCTTCATGCTGCTGATGGCGCTCGTCATCGCCATTGCCATGAAGATCGTCGGCATCATGCTGATCACCGCGCTGCTGATCATCCCGGCCGCCACCGCGCGCCGCTTTTCGGCAAGCCCGGAATGGATGGCGGTCTTTGCCTCGTTGATCGGAGCGGCCGCCGTCATCGGCGGGCTTTTCGGCTCGCTCACCTATGATACGCCGTCCGGCCCTTCCATCGTGGTCGCCGCACTCCTATTTTTCATATTGAGTTTAGTCCCAGCCTTCGGCCGCACCACGAGCGAGCGACCGGCCAACAAGGGAGTACGAGGATGAACGCCCCGATCGTCAATCCGGCCCTGACCAAGAACCAGACGCTGGTCTTCGATGTGCTGAACCGCGCAGAAGGCCCGATGAGCGCCTATACCATCCTCGACAAGCTACGCGACCACGGGTTTCGCGCCCCGCTCCAGGTCTATCGCGCGCTGGACAAGCTGACAGAGTTCGGCATGGTCCACCGGCTGGAAAGCCTGAATGCCTTTGTCGCCTGCGCCCACCGGGACCATGAATGCTGCGGTGGCGCCCATGGCCACGGCCATGGCACGGTCGCTTTCGCCATCTGCGAGAGCTGCAATCAGGTGCTGGAATTTCACGACCACAAGGTCGACCACAATCTGGGCGACTGGGCGAAGTCGAAAGGCTTCAAGCCATCCAAGACGACGATCGAAATCCGTGGTCTCTGCGAAAAATGCGCGGCCTGATTACGGCCCGATCTCCGTGAGATCTTGCGAAAACCGCTTCCAGTTTTCCACATAACGCGCGGCGGATGCGCTCAGCTTCGCCGCGGCCTCGTCGTCCAGCACCCTTATCGCCTTGGCAGGAGATCCGACGATCAGCGAATTGTCGGGAAATTCCTTGCCCTCGGTCACCAGCGCGTTCGCCCCGACGAGGCAGTTCCGGCCGATCTTCGCGCCGTTCAGGATCGTCGCCCCCATGCCGACCAGCGAGTTATCGCCGATCGTGCAGCCGTGGATGATCGCATGATGCCCGATCGTGCAGTCTGCGCCGATCGAAACCGGGAAGGCGGGATCGGTATGCACCATAACGCCTTCCTGTATATTCGAGCGCGCCCCGATCGTGATCGGCTCGTTGTCGCCGCGTAAGGTCGCACCGAACCAGATGCCGACATCCTCCTGGAGTTTGACCTTGCCGATGACATTGGCATCCGGCGCCACCCAGTAGCGGTCCGGTGCAGGCAGGTCCGGTGCAAACTCTCCGAGCGCGTAAATCGGCATGCCGTCTCTCCCTGCCTGAAGGCCTAGATCACCGTCAGCGAAAGCTCGCCCACGCCGGCCACGCCGCAGGAAACCTTGTCGCCCTTGACGATCGCGCCGACACCGGCCGGCGTGCCGGTCATGATGATGTCACCCGGCGCCAGAACGAACTGCCTGGAAAGCTCTGCAATGATTTCCGGCAGCTTCCAGATCATCTGGTTCAGGTTGCCGTCCTGCTTGCGCGAGCCGTTGACGTCGAGCCAGATCGAACCTTCCTGCGGGTGGCCGATCTGCGTGGCGGGAACCAGAGCAGACACCGGCGCCGACTTTTCGAACGCCTTGGCCACTTCCCAGGAGCGGCCCGCCTTCTTCATCTGGTCCTGCAGGTCGCGACGGGTGAAATCGATCCCGACGCCATAACCATAGACTTTTGACAGTGCATCTTCGGCAGCGATATCGGCGCCACCACCGGATAGCGCCATTACCAGTTCCACTTCGAAATGCACGTTGGAGGAAAGCGGCGGATAGGGAAAACTCTCGCCGTTATAGACGTTGTCGGCATTCTTCTGGAAAAAGAATGGCGCTTCGCGCGACGGATCATGCCCCATCTCGATCGCATGGTCGGCATAGTTGCGGCCGACGCAATAGACCCGGCGCACCGGAAACTGTTCGGTCGCGCCGACAACATCGAGCAGCACGGATTCGGGGGCAGGGATCACGGTAGCGCGCATCTGAAATATCCTTGAAACGATAAATGCCGGAAGGCTTTGTCCAACAATTCGGCGAACAATCCTAGCCCGTTTTTGCGGTCTGTTCGAAATGGCCGGCGGGAAAAGATCATGATCCGCTCCATGGCGCGCAGACCGGGCGTTGGGTTGTCGGCGCCAATCTCGTGCCGCGGCGATTGTTGAAAACGTTCGCAATCAAGTTTCGGCTCATGCTCTATGCTGCACTTGCTCACGAGTAATATCCGAGCAATGATTCTGTCATCGCACTAACAGCATTCCTGTCTATTTTAACCTTCCAGATGAAATTCTCGTATCCATGATTTACAACTGTATTTTATGCATAGAGAAGGATGTAGTCAGAAATATTTCGTCACTTTGCGAGGCCGGCCGTGAAAACGTATAATAGAAATGCACTTCTGCTCACGGCGACGATTACGCCCCACTCCCAGATGCCGTCTCTGATGGTTCAGGATTCGGAGGTTCGGTTTAAGCAGTATTGCGAGGCGTTTGAGGCCCTTGTCCAGTCTGGTGCCGCGACGTTCTTCAATAAGATCGTGATTTGTGAGAACAGCGGCTTCCCCATGGAGCGGTTTGATCACATCTTCCGGGATGTCGACATCAAAGTGATATACGCTTCGGTGCCCAAGGATGCGTCGAATGGTGCCTTTGGGCGCGGCTTCTCCGAGATGACACTGATCGACAGGGCGCTTGCCGAGTACGGCAGCGAGATTTCTGACGACGACCTGCTCTGGAAGCTAACCGGCCGCTACCAGATCAGAAATCTGCAGCAGGTCATCGGAGATCGTTTCCGCACTGCCGATATGGTGGTCAATATGCGGCGATACCCAAAGAAGTGGGCAGATCTTTACCTGTTCGCATTCAACAAGCGGGCCTGGAACAAGCTTGCACTCCGCCTCGGCGAGTTGAAAACACCGGAAATCGTTGCGGAAACAATAATGTACCGCTTCTTTGAAGACATGAGCTCACTTCCGGATTTTGAGTTTAGGGACAGGTTCAATGCTGAGCCTCATGTCGTCGGCATCAGAGGTTGGGATCAGCGCCAGTATGATTCCGGGCGGCAGAAGTTTAAGCGATATTTGAGGCAGTGTTTGAGGGTGGTCGCGCCAAGCCTGAAGGTATGAGTCGGAATAGGGGCCGGGCAATGAAGACTGCCGTCATCGTTTTGAACTGGAATGGTTGGAGCGACACCAACGCCTGTATCGAGAGCCTGATCGGGCTCGAGAACGAAAATCTGCACATTTACGTTTGCGATAACGCCTCGTCCGACATCTCCGTCGCTCAGATCAGAGATTGGATCCGTTTATCTCTGGAGCGGTTGAACACGCAACGTATCGCATCGGGCAGATCGGCATTCGAGCTGCGGGACCTGTTTGATCAGCCCTATTCTGGCGATGCGACGAACGTCCCGCGCGCCGGCGGCAAGAACAGCCTGACCCTTCTGCAGACAGGTCGCAACGGAGGATACGCCTTCGGCAACAATGTCGGAATGCGCTATGCACTGGAAGACGGCTGCGATTATTTTTGGGTCATCAACAATGATACCGAGGTCGAGCCGGATGCCCTGACCTGGTTGGTCGAGCGCGTGGAGAGCGATCCGGAAATCGGACTTTGCGGATCCACGCTCGTCTATGCAGGCCAGCGCGACATGGTTCAGACGTGGGGTGGGTCGAAATTCATTCCCTCGCGCGGATGGAGCGCGGCACTGGGCGCGTACAAGCATCGGCGCGACCCGATCAACGGCGCGGCGGTCGAAGCTGAATTGAGTTATGTGAATGGCGCCTCGATGTTCGTGAGGCGTAAGTTCCTCGAACATGTAGGGCTGATGAAGGAAGACTATTTCCTCTACTGGGAAGAGATAGAATGGGCCGCCCGGTCCAAGGGTAAGTTCCGGCTCGGTTATGCTCCCAAGTCGATTGTCTACCACAAAGTCGGAGCGAGCATCGGCACCAAGGATGGGGCCGAGCCATCACCGCTTTCGGACTACTATATGGTTCGCAACCAGGTGAGGTTTTGCGCCCGGTACTCGAAAATCTCTCTGCCTTTCATTCTTTTTAGTACATCGCGTAACGCCTGGCGGTACGTGAAAAGGAATAAAACCGACCGCGCAATCATTCTTGCCAAAGCTATGGTTGGGTTGCCCTTCGTCACGAAAGTCCCTCAATAGGTCCTCTGACGCCCGCAATGGCATCTCAGCCGGCTGCTGTGGCACGCCGAGCGAAACGACGGTGAATTCTGACGACGTTCTTTTCAAGTAGAACATAGGATATGTGGGCAAAGGCCAAAGAGGCCAGTATTGCAGTCGTCGCAAAAGCGATTGCCAGATCCATACCGTCCAGTCCCAGGTGGTCTGCTGCCCAACGTGTAAATATCACGTCGACTGCGCTCAGGACGAAAGGGTGTGCCAGATAGAGCGAATAAGACGAATCTCCTGCGGCCACCAATGGCCGAAGCGGTCTCTTCGCAAGGATTGGCTCCAGGTTCAGCAACCCGTAAAGCAGAAATGCTGCAGGCACACCGAAAACGATAAAGCCCATCCCTAAATATTGCAGGTTTATTTCCGAGTATAAAAGCGCCGCCACACTGGCCAGAAAGATGGCGCCGGCAGCGGGAACCCCGATCTTCCAACGCTGCCACACGGCCGATACAGTCATACCCATGACGAATTCGAGAAGAATTGGACTGGTGAACCGATTGATCACAGCCCAGGATTTGTCTGCAAAGAGCCCCATCGCGATCAAAATCAGGAAAACCAACGAAACAGCGAGAAAACGTGTTCGGCGGCCAGGCAGAAACAGGCTGAGCGCAAATATGACGTAGAAAAACATTTCGAGGTTGAGTGTCCATCCCTGTAGAAGAATGGGATTCATGATGCCCCGGTGATCGGTATAGGGAATGAAAAAATAGCTTCCCGACAACGCCTTCGCGGTGAGCTCGATGTTGGGTGTGAGTGCGGGAAGAGCAAGCGCAAGCACAACCAGCAGCGTCGTGTAAAACCAGTATGGGGGAACGATGCGCGTTAGTCGCCGTTGCAGGAAATCCGCGGGTTGTTGGTCCTTGGATGTTTCCCACATGATGAAACCGCTGATGACAAAGAAAATATCAACGCCAACACCTCCGAAATGGGTCGTCGATATGGATTGAAATGCCGAAAATCCAGCAATATGGCCGATGACCACAAGTAGAGCAGCAGCCGCGCGAGCATATTGGACCGATATGAGCATGGCTGATTACCGTTCTGTCTTGAGATGCTTTTTCACATGAACTGATACCGCAGCAGGAAAAGGAAATCGTGAATATGATTTCCGCGAATGATCTTTTTATTGGCTGGAATCCAGCGGTGTGGGAATACGCAAGCCGGTTGTAAGCTCAAGTCTCGGCGTTATTCATGACAAGCTCTGGAGTTGTCGCGCTGCAAGGTAGCATGATACAAGAAGCGATGAGGGGCCAGATATACTTGATCGCCATTCTGACAGGATTGCTCATATGGGTTGCGGTGTTCGATGGCACCCGCAACCTTTACCGCTTCGGGCAATATCTCGGCATTGTTCCGAACCTGGAGATCAAGCATCACCTCGGCCTGTAACCGTGTCGCTGTGACAATGAGCGATGGGTACGAAACTGTCAGCCGAATTGCCGAATGACGTCGTGCCTGCTTGCCATGGATCGCGATTTTCGCCAATGACTATAGCTTGAGTGCATCATCCAGAATGTCAGGTCAGTCATGTCCAAGCCGCCGAAACCCGAGAAGTCGAACCCGTCCAAGGAGCCTGTGCTCGAACATTCCGAATTCTCCGGTGAATTCGAGGACAAGGACATCACGGTGCTTGTTGATATCTTTCGCAATGCCGGTACCAATGAGGACTGGACGCTGGAAGTGATCAGTCAGACCGAAGTCGTCACCACCTGGGAAGACGGTTTCGCCACCGACAAGGACGCCTGGGAAGAGTTTCTGGCAACCGCCGAACGCGATGGCCTGAGGAGCTTTCTGGAGGATGGCGAGGACGAAGCCTCTGTGCATTGAGGGAGGAGGTCAAAGCCTCCAACCCAAAGCGACATGGAACAGGGAGGGCAGGCGTTCGCCTGACCTCTCCTTAACCCCGGTCTGAGCCGGACTTCGACAGCAGAAACGCAAACGCTGCCGTCAGTGCCAGTGCTCCGATAACGGCACCGGTCGTGGTGCCGGGATTGCGGCGTACCACCTCCGTCAGATCATGACCGCCATGACGGAACTGCCGGGCCACCTGACGCGCACGGGGTACCAGATAGCCGGATGCATCTTCGGCCGAAACGCTGGCCTGTTTTGACAACGCGCGGCGCAGGTCTGCCAACTGGCTGGTCAGACGGTCGATATCGGCAGAGAGGTCGCGGGACATGAAAATTCCTCGGTTGATGTGAATTCGCCTCATAAACGGGCAGGACGTGATCCGGTTCCTCATCGATCGCCACCTTTGCGCCCAGCCTTTCTTTTCCCGCGGATCGGCTATATAGCACCGCCATTCCGTCCAGCGGCCGAAGGCGCGGGCGGTTTCCGAATTTAGACTGGCCTTGCGATCAGGCCATGCACTCGGGATTGTCCCCGAGGCCAAAACACGTGGCATAGTGGCATGCCAACCACGCGGAGCAGATGACGTGAGCTTTTACGAGACAGCGCTGAAAACAGGCACCAAGGTTTTCGCCGTCGCACCGATGATCGATTGGACCGACCGTCATTGCCGTTTCCTGCACCGGCAGCTTTCGCGCAACGCTCTGCTTTACACCGAAATGGTGGTCGCCGATGCGATCATCCATGGCCCGCGCGAGCGTCTCCTGTCGTTTTCGCCGCAGGAACATCCGGTCGCCCTGCAGCTTGGTGGCTCGGATGTCGGCAAGCTTTCCGAAGCGATCCGCATTGCCGCCGATTACGGTTATGACGAAATCGGGTTGAATGTCGGATGCCCGTCCGACCGCGTCCAGTCGGGTACGTTCGGCGCCTGCCTGATGCGCGATCCCGGCCATGTCGCCGATCTTGTCACCGCGATGAAAAAAGTGTCTTCCGTGCCGGTGACGGTCAAATGCCGCATCGGCGTCGATGACCAGGAGCCGGCCGATATCCTGCCGAATTTTCTCGCCCGCATGGTCGGGGCAGGGGCGGACGCAATCTGGATCCACGCCCGCAAGGCATGGCTGCAGGGGCTGAGCCCCAAGGAAAACCGCGAGGTCCCGCCGCTCGACTATGATCTCGTCCATCGCATGAAGCGCGAGAACCCGAACGTGTTTCTCGGCATCAATGGCGGAATCTCCGATCTCGATCAGGCGAAAACGCACCTGTCGGTGATGG
This sequence comes from Hyphomicrobiales bacterium, assembly GCA_900466875.1. Taxonomy (GTDB): domain Bacteria; phylum Pseudomonadota; class Alphaproteobacteria; order Rhizobiales; family Rhizobiaceae; genus Neorhizobium. The sequence continues at coordinate 71,349 of UBNQ01000013.1, forward strand.
ACGGCGTCATGCTCGGCCGCGCCGCGTACCAGAATACCGGTCTTCTGGCCGGTGTCGATGCGATTCTCGATAGTGATAGTCCCGGAGGGACTCGAACCCCCAACCTCGATTGGCTGGCACTGCGCGACACGATGATCGCCTATGCGCAGGACGTCATCGCTTCCGGCGGTCGCCTGCACCATGTCACCCGTCACATGGTGGGCCTTTTCCAGGGTTATGCAGGCGCGAGGCGGTTCCGCCAGATCCTGTCCTCCGAGGCAACCAGACCCGGAGCCGGCACCGACATCATTGCCGCCGCTTTCGACGCGGTCGATCTTGCCGGCGAAACGCAACGTTCGGCAGAGAGGATCGCAGGTTAGACCCCCATCATTTTATGGGTTTGCTTGCGTGTGCCGAAATGCGACACGCCCACGTTGATTCATATTAGATATTTCTTAAATAGCGTACCCGTAATGTTCCAGCCTATAGACGGTGAAATCAATCACCGCTTGGATCTGGTAGTGTATGATGTTCAAGGTTCTGGAATGCGTCGCGGTCCAGCACGATCACGCCCTGGTGGCTCTTGCAGCCGGCATTTGCGTCATTGGCATGTTGGCTTTCTTTCTCATCCATCGCCGGGCGATCGAATGCAGCGAAAAACGCCGGAAGATCTGGCTGATCGTTGCGGCCGTCACCGGCGGGCTGTCGGTCTGGGCCACCCATTTCGTCGCCATGCTCGCCTATGAGGGCACGATCGCCATCGAGTTCGAGCTCTTCCGCACGGTCCTTTCCGCCGTCATCGCAGCGGTCGGTTTCTGGGCAAGTCTCAAGATCGCCGAGGATGGCACGCTAAAAAGCGAAATCCTTGCCGGCACGGCAGCGACCGTCTCCGTTGCGGCCATGCATTTTACCGGCACCGCTTCGATACGCGCAGCAGCGACGATCCACTACGAGATTGGCATTATTCCGGTCGCAGCCCTGCTGTCGATCGGGCTCCTGACCTTCGCATTCCGCATGTCGATCCGCCGCAAGGGCCGCCGCGGGCTTTGGGCCGCCGTGGGCGCGAGCGTGCTGTCGATCTGCCTGCTGCATTTCTCCGCCATGTCGGCCACCACGCTGGCGCCTGATCCGAGCATGCCGGAAGCCTCGCTGGATGGCAGCGGCCGGATCTGGATGGTCTGGGCCGTCTCCGTCGTCGTCGGCATGATCGTGCTGGCCGGTGTGATCGCGAGCTTCCTCGACCGTTATCTCACCGACCTTCGCGGCTTCGCCAATGCCACGCTCGAAGGCCTGGCCGTTGTCCGCGAAGGCGTCATCATCGAGGCGAATGCCCGTTTCCCCGCCATGCTCGGCCTGCGCGATCGCGATGTCATCGGCCGCTCGCCCGACGCGCTGATGGTTGCAGCCGACGGGATTTCGCTGATCGATGTCGAGCGCAGCCGCGCCGTCGAGGCGGCACCGCTGAAGGCGGGGCCGTTGAAGCCAGGCAAGGAGGCCTTTCTCGAAGTCGCGGTCCACACGATCGAATATCGCGGCCGCCAGTGCCAGGTCCTTGCGGTCCGCGACCTCACCGAAAAGCGCATCGCCGAGCTGCGGGTCGAGCACATGGCCCGCCACGACGCGCTGACCGACCTGCCGAACCGCTCGCTGTTCAACGAGAAGTTGGAGGCGGCGATCGATGTCGCCAACAGCGCCGACGAGCGGCTGGCGGTGCTGGCGCTCGATCTCGACCGCTTCAAGGCCGTCAACGACGTCTTCGGCCATGCCGAGGGCGACCGGGTTCTGGTCAAGGTCGCCGACATATTGCGCCGCTGCGCCGGTTCGACCGACACGCCGGCCCGCATCGGCGGCGACGAGTTCATCATCCTCCAGCCCGGCCTCGACCAGCCGACGGCGGCCTATCTGCTGGCCGACCGGATCCTCGATACGTTCCGGCAGGAGATGAACGTCAATTTCGACCCCAAGGCGGTCGGCGTCTCGATTGGGGTCTCCATCTTCCCCGAGGATGGCCGCACCGCCGACGAACTGCGCAACGCCGCCGACATGGCGCTCTACAATGCCAAATTCAACGGCCGAGGCACCGCCGCCTTCTATTCGGCCGACATGGACGCCGACCTGCGCCAGCGCCGCCTGCTGGAAAGCGAACTGCGCCACGCCGCCCTGCGCGACCAGCTGTCGCTCGTCTTCCAGCCGCTCTTCGACGCGTCGAACGGCACCTGCACCGGATACGAGGCGCTGATGCGTTGGCACCACCCGGATCTCGGCCAGGTGTCGCCGGCGACCTTCATTCCGGTGGCGGAGGAAACCGGCATCATCGTCACGCTCGGCGAATGGGCTTTGCGCGAGGCCTGCCGTACCGCCGCCTCATGGGATGACGGACTGGCGGTGGCGGTCAACGTCTCGGCGGTGCAGTTCCGTTTCCCCGATCTGGTCGAAACGGTCGCGGCGGCGCTCACCGACAGCGGGCTCGAACCGCACCGGCTGGAGCTGGAAATCACCGAAACCTCGCTGATCGAGAACCGCGACACCGTGCTTGCCATGCTGAAGAAGCTGCGCACGCTCGGCGTCCTGATCGTCATCGACGATTTCGGCACCGGATATTCGTCGCTCAGCAACCTGCAGGCCTTTCCCTTCGACAAGATCAAGATCGACCGCAGTTTCATCTGGCAGATGGAGGAGGACGACAGCGCCCGCGCCATCGTCAAGGCGATCATTGGTCTGGGCAAAAGCCTCGACCTGCCGGTCGTCGCCGAAGGCATCGAGACCTTTGGCCAGCACCGGATGGTGATCGAGGAAGGCATCGAGCAGCTGCAGGGATTTCTGCTCGGCAAGCCGAAAAGCGCCGGCGAGGTGGAGGTCCTGTCCGGCATCCGCCAGGTCCCGCCGTTTCGCAAGCGGGGGTGAGGCGAAGCGGCGAGGGGAAGGCGCAAGCCACCCGGACAATTCTGCCGCATCGCCTCAGTCCTCGCAGGCCAGCCGGTCAGCCGCCGCCATCCGCTTTTCCCGCGCACGCCGGGCCGTGTCCCATCCCGCGCGAAACCAGCGGTTCTGTACGTTGCGGGCGATTGCGATGGCCAGATCGTCGAGCAGCCGCTGCGGCCCGCGCTTCGTTTCGAACATGTCGCTGTCCGACCCGAGAAAATGCTTGGCGAGATGCGCTGCCAGATAAATCCGGTCGAAGATGGCCCGCTGGGCGGGATCGAGATTGCTGAGGCAACAGGGCTCGCCGGTTGCGGTGAAATACCGGCGGCAACGCCTGCGGCGCCGGCAACCGCGGCGACGGCACACCATCTGCGGCAGGGCCATTGCCTCGGCGGTATGCGTGGCAATATCGGTATCGAATGGCGGCTTCCTGCTGGACATGTTTCCCCCTTGGCGATCCTCGGTTTTCTCTCACGGGTTGCCCGGAGAGACTTGAACGGACGGGGCGTTGAAAGCTGCCTCGTAAGTTTTGGTTTATGTGGCACCTCTCAGCGCCCCGTTCGGCAGTTTTTATCCGCGACTCCGGCCTCTCTGCCTTGGCCTTTCGGGATGGTGTTCGTCTGGCTCGATGGAAAACGGGCGAAACGACTTATCGCCAACCCTCCATGTCGCCGCCGCCGGGCTACCTGCTTTCGTGGCAGGCGGACTTTCAAAGCCCGGCGAAACCATCCCTGAAGCCACCCTGTGTGCCGCACAGGCACATCCGACGCGCTGTTCGGGCATCAGAAGCGGCAGGCCGGTCCGAAAACCTCGCCGCTTCCCCCGTGTCGCCGGAGGGAGACCATTTTCCGCAGACCCCGGTGATGACGGTTCACGTCGTCCCTCCACCACCAGCGCCGGTCCCGCCTCGCCGGCACGCCTGCCGGTGTATCCGTGACGGAACGGGGAGATTTTAGGCACGGGGCGAGAAGGCGGGGATGAAAGGGGAAGGAGTTTCGAGCAAGCCGTTGGTTTTGTTCGCGGAGGAAGTTGAGAGCGTCCACGGCAAGGGGCAGGGAGAAGCACGCTCCCTCATCCCTGTGCTCGTCACAGGGATCCAGCAGCGCCATGTCTATGGCGCGAGAGACCCTTGATAACCGGTTCATTCACGGCGCGGACGCGCCGTGGCTGGATTCCTGTGACAGGCACAGGAATGAGGGAGAGGTAATGGCGCCGCCGGTTTCCATTACTGCTGTTGAAACAAGCCCGATCTCAAACCTCGGAAATCCTGCCGCAATTGACACTCTGTCAGCTTCTGTCACTGTGGCCGCGGGCAAGCATCATCATGTCGGGGGACAGGACAGCATGAACCAGGTATTGCAGGCGGCTCAGACCGGGTCGCGGGCGGCGCGTCTGCGCTGCGAATTCTCGATCGGCCAGTCGATTGGCCATGTCATCGTCTGGGTCGTCCTGACGCTCATCACCTTCGGCCTAGCGCTGCTGGTATTTCCCTATTACCTCAACCGGGCGGTGCTGAACCGCACCGAAGTGCTCGACCAGCAGGGCCGCCCGATCGGCAAGCTGCGCTGTAATTTCGACCTAATCTCCTCGATCGGCCATGTGATCATTTGGGGGATATTGATCCTCATCACCTTCGGGATTGCCGGGTTCTTTTATCTCTACCGGGTGGTGCGGGTCGTGCTGAGCGATACGGTGATTGAGTATTATTGAGGGGGTGTATTTGGTGCAGGAGGGGCAGGCGTGTGTTAAAGTAGATTCTAAGGGAATGTTTTCTACGAGCGTCTTCGCCGGTCTTATTATGTTTCGACCTTGTACAGGCGCGTCAATTATCACGGATAGAACCGTGAACTATCTGTGAATGGTGGGCTAATAAAAGAATTTCATGATGTGTAGCAAATAAATTCTTTCGTCAAAGAGATATTTAACCTCTCTATCTATGATTGCTGCTACGTGTAAGAGTTTGCCCGTTGCGGGTTGACCGAATTTTGGTGTGGGAATGATAATTGTATGCCGACATTATACATAAAAGACTTCTCTTGTATAAGTGAAGCCAGCCTAGATATCGCGCCAGTCAATGTTATTATAGGTCCGCAGGGCAGCGGAAAAAGTGTAACTACAAAGCTTTTGTATTTTTTTATAGATACTTTATCCAATTTTGTTCAGTTCGCTGAGCGTGGAGATAGTATAGACAGTCTTAAGAAGAGTTTAGCAAAACAGTTTTATTTATGGTTTCCGCCTTCTGCTTGGGGCGGTGGTCGGTTCAATATCAGTTACACGTCAGGGGCGTTTGACATGAGGGTTCTTCGCCGTCGAAGCGGTGGAGTTCCCTCGGACGAGGTTTCAATAAAATTTTCTGAATGGTTCAATGATTTTTATGACGAGGTCAGAAGTAATTTTGCTGCACAGTTAAAGCAATTAGAGGATGATATTGATGTTGAGGCGTTGGGTGCTGTGCCCTACGAGCGCTCGCTTCGGACGCGAGAAGTTGCGGTCAATCGCCTAGCTGCTGCGCTGAAGGGGGAATTTATCTCTCAGCAAACGTTCATTCCTGCTGGTCGAGCTTTTTTTACCACTATCGGTCGATTAGTTGCCGGTTTTGAGCAGGCGGGTAGTCTTGATCCTGTGACGGTGAAGTTTGCCCGGCTGTTCGCAAACTTAAAAGATCGAAATTCCAGGCTTCTAAATCATCGTATCTCTCGCTTGGGGACGGAATATCATTCAAAGCGAGATAATTTCATGAACCAACTTTTCGGCGGTGAGTTGCGTTTCGAAGGTGATGTTGAGTTTGTTCAAACGCCAGATGGGAGGCGGGTCCCTTTCTCGTCACTTTCAAGTGGGCAGCAGGAACTGCTGCCTATGTGGTCCTTGATTGATTACTTCAATGAGCGAGACGCGATGAGAGCGTTGTCGGGATCGCCCACACGACGCTGGCGACGGGAGTTGCTATATATTGAAGAGCCGGAGGCACACCTCTTTCCTTCCGCTCAGAGTTTGTTGATGGAATTTTTAATTGGCTCGCTAACAACCGCCAGAGGGACGCCGCGCCAGCGGAGTTTAATTCTTACGACGCACAGCCCGTACATAATGGCTAAGTTAAATGTGTTCCTGAAGGCTGGGCAGTTAGCGCGGCGTAAAAAGCGGAATCAGGAGATTAACGAGGTTGTGCCTCGTGAGTGCTGGTTAAATGAAACTCAACTAACTGCATATGCAATCCAAGATGGTGTGTTGAAAAATCTCCTCGATGAGGAGGGGTTTATAGATGGAACATATTTGGATGGGATTTCTGAGGAGATTTCTCATCAATTTTCGAGCCTGTTAGCAATTGAGTCGGAGATTTCGACGCTATGACTGCGCATTGTACTTCTTTTGTAAGTCATACTCAGGTGAAAGTTGAGGAGAATAAAAGAAAAGCGATTTTCAGAAACTCAAAATCTAAAAAATATGCAGTTTCTAAGATCGATAATTGCATCGTTACTGAAGGGATTCGGACGGACTATCTAGTGTCTGAAGTAGGATCATCGTCCGTTTTGGTTGAACTCAAAGGTGGAAACGTAGATCACGCGTGTGATCAGTTGTTTGCATCCGCTCGTCATGAGGATGTTTTGCCTCTTTTGGAGAAGAAAATTGGTTTCTTGATAGTTTGCTCTAAATTCCCTAGGTTTGATACTTACGTAATTAAAGCAAAAAGTCGTGCGGCTAAAGAATTTAAGGCCGGTTTTCATGTGGTTTGCGATAAAGGTGTTTTCGACATCGATATTGTATGCTCAATAGCAGGGAAGTGACTGCCTGCTGAAGGGGTCTACCGACCCGGCCGCCCGGTCTTCCCCTTCGTCCGTCCCTTGCGCTTCTGCTCCCCGGCATCCTCATAACTCCCGGCACCAACCTTGCCGCGCACGACCGGTCGGGGATCGTCCTTGCCGCCATCGGCGCGTTCGGGTTGGCCTTCCATCAGCGGCGAGAAGCGTTTTTTGGTGCTGTAGGTTTCCGGCGGGCGTTCGGGGAGGGTGCCGGTCGACGGTTTTTCGGTGCGGCCGACGGTCATTTCGTCGAGGCTGTTGCGGCGGAAGAGAGGGCGGGCGGTGTCGGTGCCCGGGCCCATGTCGTCCAGCGTGGGTTTGGCGAAGTAGGAGGCTTGTTCATTGGATGAACCTTCCGCCTGCGGCGGAAGGTTTTGCCCCTCACCCCGGCCCTCTCCCCGCAGGCGGGGCGAGGGGGACCGAGAGGTTGCGGCCTGTTCCTTCTCCCCGTTGGACGGGGAGAAGGTGCCCGGCAGGGCGGATGAGGGGCGACCGCGGCCACCTTCCTGGCTCTTCGCCTCGTCCCTTGCAATCGGATCGTCCATGGTCGCAAGCTCTGCGGCCTTGAGGCGTTTGATTTCGTCGCGCAGGCGGGCGGCTTTTTCGAAGTCGAGATCGGCGGCGGCGTCGCGCATGCTCTTTTCCAGCGCGTTGAGATGGGACTGGAGGTTGTTGCCGACGAGGTGGCCACCGTCTGCAAAACCCTTGCCGGAGGCGCCGGAAATGTCGGCGCGGACGTGGTCGCGTTCGTAGACCGAGTCGAGGATGTCGGAAATGCGGGCTTTTACCGATTCCGGGGTGATGCCGTGCTCGGTGTTGTAGGCGACCTGCTTTTCGCGGCGGCGGGCGGTTTCGTCCATGGCGCGCTGCATCGAGCCGGTGATCTTGTCGGCATAGAGGATGACCTTGCCGTCGACGTTACGCGCCGCACGCCCGATGGTCTGGATGAGCGATGTCTCCGACCGGAGAAAACCTTCCTTGTCGGCATCGAGGATGGCGACGAAACCGCATTCCGGGATGTCGAGGCCTTCGCGCAAGAGGTTGATGCCGACCAGGACGTCGAAGGCGCCGAGGCGCAGGTCGCGGATGATCTCGATGCGTTCCAGCGTGTCGATGTCACTGTGCATGTAGCGGACGCGAACGCCCTGTTCGTGCAGGTATTCGGTGAGGTCCTCGGCCATGCGCTTGGTGAGGACCGTGCAGAGGGTGCGGTAGCCTTTCTGGGCGGTTTCGCGGATTTCGCCCAAAACGTCGTCGACCTGGGAGCGGGCGGAACGTACTTCCACAGGTGGATCGATCAGGCCGGTGGGGCGGATGACCTGTTCGGCAAAAACGCCGCCGGACTGTTCCATTTCCCAGTTGCCGGGCGTGGCCGAGACGGCGACGGTGAGCGGGCGCATGGCGTCCCATTCCTCGAAGCGCAGCGGGCGGTTGTCCATGCAGGAGGGCAGGCGGAAACCGTATTCGGCGAGCGTCGCCTTGCGCCGAAAGTCGCCGCGATACATGCCGCCGATCTGGCTGACGGAGACGTGGCTTTCGTCGATGAACAGAAGCGCGTTGTCGGGGATATATTCGAACAGGGTCGGCGGCGGCTCGCCGGGATTGCGGCCGGTGAGATAACGCGAATAGTTCTCGATGCCGGCGCAGGAGCCGGTGGCTTCGAGCATTTCGATATCGTAGCGGGTGCGCTGTTCGAGGCGTTGGGCTTCCAGCAGGCGGCCGCCCTTTTCCAGCTCGGCGAGGCGGATTTTCAGCTCTTCCTTGATGGATTTGATGGCGCCGTTGAGGGTGGGGCGCGGGGTGACATAGTGCGAGTTGGCGTAGATTTTGACCGACTTCAGGTCGCCGGTCTTCTGGCCGGTGAGCGGGTCGAATTCGGTAATGCTGTCGATCTCGTCGCCGAACATCGAGATGCGCCATGCGGCATCTTCAAGGTGGGCGGGAAAAATTTCGATCGTGTCGCCGCGGACGCGAAAACTGCCGCGGATGAAGTTTATGTCCTGGCGTTTGTATTGCTGGGCCACGAGGTCGGCGAGCAACTGGCGTTGGTCGAGGCGGTCGCCGACTTCCATCTGGAAGGTCATGGCGGTGTAGGTCTCGACCGAACCGATACCGTAGATGCAGGAGACCGAGGCGACGATGATGCAGTCGTCGCGTTCCAAGAGCGAGCGGGTGGCGGAGTGGCGCATGCGGTCGATCTGTTCGTTGATCGAGGATTCCTTCTCGATGAACGTGTCGGAGCGCGGCACATAGGCTTCCGGCTGGTAATAGTCGTAGTAGGAGACGAAATATTCGACGGCGTTGTCCGGGAAGAAGTTCTTGAACTCGGAATAGAGCTGGGCGGCCAGCGTCTTGTTGGGGGCGAGGATGACGGCGGGGCGCTGGGTCTGCTCGATCACCTTGGCCATGGTGAAGGTTTTGCCGGAGCCGGTGACGCCGAGCAGGACCTGGCTGCGTTCGTTATTGTTGATGCCTTCGACGAGATCGGCGATCGCGGTCGGCTGGTCGCCGGCGGGCTGGTATTCGGAATCCATGCGGATGGTGACGCCGCCTTCGGATTTGGCCGGGCGTTCGGGCCGGTGCGGCGTCCACAGCTTGCCGTCCTTGAACAGCGGATTGCCGCTTTCGATCAGGGCGGAGAGGGCTTCCACCGTGGCGGTGACGGCGCCGGGGGCGAGGCTTTGCGCGTCCTCCAGCGAGATATCGAGGCCAGCGACGGGATTGAGGCCGGCGGCGGCGCGGGTTTTCGGGTCGGAGGATGCGCCGATCGAGACGCCGCGGGCGGTTTTCGAGGCGGTGGTGTTTTTCGCGGTTTTGGAGGCCGTTTTTCCGGATGCCTTCTTCGCCCTGGCGGTTTCCTCCTGCGCCTCGCGGATCGCCTGTTCGCGCGCGGCGATCTCGATCTTCTTGCGGTGCTTGCCGGCCTTGGAGGCGATCTCGCGCTGGGTTTCGACGCCGGATGCTTCAGCCTCCGCCTCGAGCTGCCTCACCCAGTCGGAGACGCTGCCTTCCAGCGGCGCGCCTTCGAAGGACGACTGGGGAGCTTCACCGAAACCGGAACGATCTTCGCGGGTATCGGGCGTGGATTTTTTCGGGGATCTGGCCATGGCCCGAATATGGAGAGAGTCCGCGCCGAAGTGAAGAGGGGGGTGGAGGAAAATGAGTACAAAAGGGAAACGGTTGGGCTCAGCCGAGAGCGCAGACGTGGCGGGTCAGGCCGCCGGCGTCAGCAGTCTGGTCAGCAGCCAGCCGGCAATCGCGTCGACCGGCATCGGGCGGCCGAGGAAGTAGCCCTGGGCGGCCGGGCAGCCGAGGCCGCGCAGGGTGGCGGCTTCTTCGGCGGTTTCCACGCCTTCGGCGACGATATCCATGGACAGGGCCTTGCCGAGGCCGGCCATGGCGCCGACGATTTCCTGGTTCTGGAAACTGGTCTCGATGCCGGCGACGAAACGGCGGTCGAGTTTCAGCCGGTCGACCTTCAGGGTGACGAGGTAGGCGAGCGACGAATGGCCGGCGCCAAAATCGTCGACGGCGAGCTTGTAGCCGGAACGTTCGATATGTTTCAGCTGCTCGCCGGCCACCAGCGTGTCGAGGATCGCCTCCTCGGTGATCTCGATCTCGAACAGGGCCGGATCAATGCCATAGGCATGGGTGATGCGGTCGAGTGTCTCGGCAACCGAATAGAGCTCGAACTCGCGGGGCGAGACGTTGACCGCGACCGTCGCCTCCGGCAGGCCGAGCGACGGAAGCATCGTGAGCAGCCGGCAGGCGCCTGTGGCGATGCTCGTCGTGAGGGCCTCGGAGAGATTGGCGGCATGGGCCGCGGCGACGATTTCCGGCGGCGCGATGGCACCGAGAGACGGATGGGTCCAGCGCACCAGCGTTTCGAAACCGATGACGCTGTTCTGCGCAAGCTCGACCTGCGGCTGGAAGACGACCGTCAGTGCGCCCGACACGATGGCGGCGGAGAGATCCTGCTCGATACGCCGCTGGCGGTCGGCGCGAGCTTTCAGCGACGGATCGAACTCCCGCCACTGGCCGCGGCCCTCGTCCTTGGCACGGTAAAGCGCCATGTCGGCGGAGACGAACAGGTCGGCGGCACTTTCCGCATGTTCCGGCCAGATGCCGAATCCGACCGAGACGCCGGAGATGACCGGCCGGCTGCGGATGATGAAGGGTTCGCGGCCGCGATCGAGGATGCGGGCGGCGAGCTGCCGCGCTTCTGCCGCAGCCGTGGCGCCGCCGATGACGACGGCGAATTCGTCGCCGCCCAGCCTTGCGATGAAACCGCGTTCGCCGACGGCCTCGCGCAGCCGGTGGCTGGCTTCCAGCAGCAGTTCGTCGCCGGCCGAATGGCCGAACGTGTCGTTGATCGTCTTGAACCGGTCGAGATCGAGGATCAGCAGCGCCAGTTGCTCGTCCTGTGCACGGGCGTTCCGGATGCCGCGTTCGAGCGCGACATTGAAGGCCGCGCGGTTTGCAACGCCTGTCAGCGGATCGCGGTTGGCAAGCACTTCCAGGCTTTCATTGGCGCTGAGAATGCTGGCATTCGCGCGGCTGAGCGATTGCGCCAGCGCGGTCGCCTTCACCTGCGCCTCGATATTGCCGATGACGATCGCCTGGCCCTTCATGCTGCTCTTGTAGAGCACGACCGTTAGCGCCAGCACGTTGAGCGCAAGCAGATGCCCGCCGGCTTCGTCGCTCATCAGCAGTGTTGCCACGACCGAAATATGGACCGGAAAGGCGAAGGCAAGGGCGGTGACCGCATGGCCGGTCCCCAGCAGGACCGCGCCTGTGGCCATTCCGCACATCAGGATATAAATGCCGCCGTCGACGCCAAGTGCGTCAAAATCCGACAGCATGAAGGGCAGGGCAGCCCAGGCGACACCGCTGACGAAGGCGCCCAATGTCATCAGACGAAGACACCGGTTCGGTTTCAACTCGTCCAGACGGCAGCGCTTTATTGCAGTGCCAACGGCAAACCGTCCGACGATCGTTGCCAGCGTCGCGACAAACCAGATCACGGCAAGGGTTGTGATGCCGCGATTGATGGCCCCCATCAGAAGTGCGGAAAACGACACGAGCCCATTCACCGTAAGCGTCGTTGGAAGGCGCTCAAGTGTGGCTGCGGCTTGCGCTCGCCTCACCGCGAGTTCAAGTCGCGGGGCATTTATCTGACTTGTCGAATCCTGCAGCATTCACTAGGTCGTCACATTCAAGGGCGGAAAATGTAACATAAGGTCAAGCTAATAATAAAGTCTTTCCGACGGTATGGCAGCGTACGATTGAGGTTGTAAGAGCCGCCACATGCCGATTTTCGCACTCGCCACCGGTCTCTTCGCCATGGTTTGCAGGCCTGATGCCGAAACTGTGAGATGAGGCGGACAAGCCATTGTGTTGAGATAGGCCCGATCGGCTTTGCCGACCCGGACCTGCCGGAACCTCGATATCGGTCGGCCGTTGGATTACAATCTGTCCATCTCTCGAAAACGCCACATTCTGTCACCGTTTCCGCCCTAGTTGTCGGTGAGGATTCTATCGAACAAGGAGTAGCGCATGGCTCTTGCAAGACCCACGCTTGCGGCAATCCGCTATGGATATGGTCTTAGGCCCGGGCAGGAGAGCCCGTCCGATGCCGATGGGCTGATCAATCAGCTCAGGAAAGGCATCGCTGCCAAGGATCGTTTCCCGCGGGAAGGGCTTGTGGGTCGTCGCGAATCCGCCACGCGCGTCATTTCCTTGAGGGCCGCTGAGGCCAAGGCTGCACGGGAAGGCAAGCCGAACGAAAGCATCCGCAAGGAGACCCAGCGGGAAGCACAACGTATCTACCGGGTCGACGCAATGTCGCGGCTGGCGCAGGCCATTCATTCTCCATTTGGTTTTTATGAACGGCTGGGCAGCTTCTGGATGGATCACTTTTCCACCAGCGCGCTAAAATCCCTGCCGATGCGGATGATCGTGCCGCTCTACGAAACGGAGGCGATCCGCCCGAACATGGCCGGATCCTTCTCTGCCCTGCTGCAGGCCGCGATCCTGCATCCGGCGATGCTGATCTATCTCGATCAGAGCCAGAGCGTGGGACCTGACTCGCGAGCAGCCCAGGAAAGCGGCCGCGGCCTGAATGAAAATCTGGGCCGTGAACTGCTGGAGCTGCACACGCTTGGCGCCGGAAGCGGTTATACGCAGGAGGATGTGCGCGCGGCGGCATTGATCCTGACCGGGTTGACGGTCGACACCCGTGCGCTGCAGATGGTCTACCGTCCTCGGCGCGCCCAGGGCGGGACGATCACGCTGCTCGGGCGGGACTATCAGGATGACGAGGCCGGCAGCCAGGACCATGTTCGCATGCTGGAAGACCTTGCCGCCGATCCCCGCACGGCCGCTCATATCTGCCGCAAGCTTGCGGCGCATTTCATCAGCGACGCACCGCCCGCCGAAATGACGGATGTCATGGTCGCGGCCTGGAAAGCCAGCGAGGGAAATCTCGGTGAGGTCTATCGGGCCATGCTCGAACATCCGCTCGCCTGGGAAAATCCGGGCCAGAAGATCAAGCAGCCATTCGAATTCGTCGTATCCGGTTTCCGCGCCCTGAATTTGGCCGACGAGAACATCGCGTCGCTTCTGGCGGATATGGAAGGCGATGACGACGATGTCGGCCCGGTCGGAAAGGCCATGCAGATGGCGGGCACAGCCAAGGCTGCCGAGGCCCGACGCCGACGCGCCGGCCAGGCCAATGCACTGACGCTGGGTGCCCTGCAGAAGATGGGACAGCCGATCTGGCAGCCGCCGAGCCCGGCAGGGGTTCCAGATACGAGTGCCGCCTGGCTGACGCCGGGTCAGCTCAGCGAACGGATCGACTGGTCGCGCCGTGTCGCCAAGACACTTGGGCAGAAGATGCAACCCTCCGATTTTCTCCAGGCTGCCCTGGGGGATGCCGCGTCTGCGGAGACCATGCGGATCATCGCGCAGGCGCCGAGCAGGCTGCATGGCATCACGATGGTGCTGGCATCGCCGGAATTCAACAGGAGATAAGGCCGATGAGCCAGAACGAGAGCGCTTCGAATTTTCGCCTCTCCCGTCGAGGTTTCCTGGCCGGAGCCTGCTGCGCGGCAGCGGCACCCGTCCTGACGCCGGTCACCTTTGCGGCCATGCCCGGAGACAATCGTTTCGTCACCATCATCCTGCGTGGCGCGATGGACGGACTCGATCTCGTGCAGCCTTATGGTGACCCCGCTTTTGCGGGGCTTCGGCCCAAGCTGGCGCTGACGCCAGATACGGGCCTGCTCGATCTCGACGGATTTTTCGGCCTGAACCCGGCAGCTTCCGCGCTCATGCCCTTGTGGAAGGCGGGCAATCTGTCCTTCGTCCATGCCGTCTCGACGCCCTATCGCGACCAGCGGAGCCATTTTGACGGTCAGGATATTCTGGAGACCGGCGGCGCTGACAAGACCCAGAAAACCGGATGGTTGAACCGGGCTCTGGCCGCCATTCCGCGATCCGATGCCCGCAAGGCGATCGACATCAATACGTCGATGGAGCTGATCCTGACCGGGCCGAACCAGGTGGACAATTGGTCGAGCCAAAGCGATTTTTCGCTGGCTGACGACGAGATCGCCTTTCTCGATCGGCTTTATTCGCGCGATCCGCTTTTCGCCAAAGCCTTTGACGAGGCGAAGACGACCGACAAGGCGGCGGACCTTCTTTATTCGGACGCAAAGCGCGGTTCGGGCATTGCCGACATGGCAAAACTGGCCGGCGGGATGCTGCGCGAGCAATACCGGGTGGCGAGCTTTTCCATCAACGGCTGGGATACCCATGTCGGGCAGGCGGGACAGTTCAGGAAAGCGGCCGGCGACCTTGCGACTGCGATCACGACCTTGAAGGAAACCCTCGGCGACGAGGTGTGGAACAAGACCGTGGTACTGGCCATGACCGAATTCGGGCGCACCGCCCGCGAAAACGGCACAAACGGCACCGACCACGGCACGGGCGGTCTGGCCGTTCTGGCCGGTGGCGCCGTGGCCGGCGGCAAGGTGCTTGGTGCATGGCCGGGTCTGGGCGAAGGAAAACTGCTGGACGAACGCGACCTGATGCCGACCGGCGACGTCCGCGAGATCGCCGCCGCCATGCTCTACCGCCAGTTCGACATCAAGCCGAGCAGCCTGACAAGCCGGGTGTTTCCGGGATTGGGTTTCGACGAGGGCTCGGTGTTTTTGAAGGGGTGAGGCGAGGAAAGGAGCCGGTTCCGCCTGGAGGCATGATGCGCCGACGGGGCGCTTTCGGCCGCGTGGACATAGCGCGGAAAGCGGTCGAGCATAACGAGCGGCTAGATAGCGTGTTTTTCCGCTCGCCCCGATCATACATCAATCTTGTAGCCCAGATCGAGATCACTGGCTGGTACGCCACGGATGCCCCAGTTCGTTGAAGGAACTTCGATCAGGATGATCTTGATATCTTCAGCAGGGATGTCGAACGCTGACAATTCGGCTGCCAATGCCGAATAAAGCTGCCGCTTCGCCTCTTCGCTTCGGCCGGAAAACAGCGTTATTTCCACGACCGAATAAAACGGTCCTTTTCCGGTTGGCGTGATGATTGCGTCTTCATCATATTCGATAAGCCGCACGCAACGGTCATGCTCGGGAAGCTTCAGCGCGTGAAGCAAAGCGCGCTGTACAGCTTCGATGAGCTCAAGCTTTCTCCCTCCTATCCATCCGCGTCTGGTCTCGATTCGTGTTGCAGGCATCTTGAAACTCCGTGTTCCCTAGGAGCGGGATCGTCCGGCATAGGCTGGCCAGAGGCAAAGCAACGTGTACCAATGCAAACCGGTAGCGGAGATCAGTTTTCCAAGCTCATCTCCGCGATCGCAGCGAAGCGACCACCGTGCCTTATTTCTCGCCTTCGGTCCGTATTGCGCTATCTGAACGGTTTTGGAGAACGGTAATGCGAACGATCTATTGGGATAAGCCGGTCAATGTCGGGGGCAGACTGATTTTCGGCCCGCTCGACGCTCAGACACACATGGGCAGTTCCTGGATTGCCGTTAAGGATCGCTCATTTGCGGTTGCTGCAAATGCTATACTTGACGCTTTGGCGGGACGCGCGTCACCGGATGTTGCCCGCGAGCTTTTCGAAAAAGCGTTGAGCAGCTCTCGCAAAATCTGACTGACATTCTCCGCGCCATGCGCCGGTCGCAGGATGCCGGGATCGCAGGGGCGGTCTCCTGGAACGTAAGCCATTTTGTTTTGTTAGCTCTGTGTCGCATACCGCGACAGGGAGTAAGCAAATGCCTGACGCTCCAAAGCCTGGTCAACAGGACGATAAACGTTCCGATCAGCAGAACAACCGCCCGGATGACAAGTCCGGCGTCCAGACCAAGCCGGCCGATCGTGAAAATGACAAGACCGATCGACGCTAAATGATGACCCGGCTGGGTAATGCCCCAGCCGGAGGCTCGGGCAAGATGATAACATCAACATCGACTCATGTGATGTTATCAACTATGCTCAGATTATCGTCGGCAACCGAATTCGTAGGCGCTGACGGCTGAGAGTGTTCAACTCCCGCCTGCATAAGCATGGCGGTCGATATGACATCGAGCTCAGCGCTTTCCGTGCACTTTTTAAAGCTTCGCAGTCTGGCTTGCGTGTACGGCGGTCTCAAACCAGTTCCCGTATTGAGTGATGACAAAGTCGACCGTAGTGGTTTGCCCGGACCCAGCTAGATGGGGACGATCACGCGGATCGACTTCGGTCTGCGTTGGGCAAAGCCGGTCTATATCGGCGAAAGCGACAAGCTCGATTCCACCGTGTCAGGCCCTGCTGAAGCAATCAGGTGGATGCAGAACCATTTCAAGTACAAGCGCGGGCTTTTGTACTGGCGCGCTCACGCCCTTTGTCGTGAGGCGCTCCTGGGAATGCTTCACCATGACTTCGCTCGCCAGCCTTTCGTCGACGCGTGGGTTGAGCAAGGCATTTTGGAGCAGTCGCCAGAAACGTGAATAGCTGAAGATACGACAGAGGGAGCACGCCTGGCGCGGATGTTCCCTCGACCGAGCAGCCGGAGCGGGGGCTCTCCGGCTGCTCGGTTTATTTGGATTTCGCGGCGGCGATGGGACAGAGCGTCATCATTCCGCCGGTACCGGCTTCGGCGTGCCTGCTTCGTCTAG
Source organism: Hyphomicrobiales bacterium (assembly GCA_900466875.1). Taxonomy (GTDB): domain Bacteria; phylum Pseudomonadota; class Alphaproteobacteria; order Rhizobiales; family Rhizobiaceae; genus Neorhizobium. Next base: position 88,212 of record UBNQ01000013.1, read on the forward strand.
CGCGACCATGACGAATGTTGCAGCGGTGACTTTTTCCTGCGCCTGATGGCGGGCGCGGTGGGCCCATGCCTCGACATTGAGCGTGATCGACGTCGTGCCGACGCGGATGATATCTGTGTAGATGGCCAGCGTATCGCCGATCTTGACTGGCAGCTGGAAGGCCATTTCCTTTACCGCTGCGGTGACGACACGACCGCGGGCGCGCTCTGCGGCGCGGATGCCGCTGGCAAGGTCCATCTGGGCCATGACCCAGCCGCCGAAAATATCGCCGGCCGGATTGGCGTCACTCGGCATGGCCAGCGTTCGAAGGGTCAGTTCACCGGTCGGTTTGGCAGCTTCGGTCATTCCGGAATCATCCTTTGAAATTGGTGTGTCTGTCGGGAGGCGGACACTAGCCGTGTTTCTGTCGATTGCCAGTTTCTTTTGATCATGGCGACCATGTGCGTTCGTCATGACTTGGGGGCGGAGAATATCCGAAGAACAAATCTGCGTTCGACTTCGTCACCGGCGGGGCTTCAAGTTCTTCACGGCCCGGTAACTTCCGATCGTTATCATTTGATGAGATTTGCACATATCGGGGGAGATATCATGCAGCGTCTTGCCATTTCCTGGCGTCTTTATTGTCTGGTCGCACTGTCGCTTGTCATTCTGGCCGGTGCGCTGACCTTCAGTCTTTTCGAGAGCTATGCGTCTTCCGAGCGGGAGCGGAAGGCCGGGCTTGCGCAGATGAACGACACGGCGCTTGCCGTGCTTGCCAAATATCAGGCGCTGGAAGCGTCCGGCGCCCTGTCTCGCGATCAGGCGCAGACGGAGGCGAAGGGTGTGATCGCCGCCATGCGCTATGACAATGGGTCCGGTTACTTCTGGATCAACGACATGCATCCGACGATGGTCATGCATGCGGTGAAGCCGGAGATGAACGGCTCGGACCTCAGTCAGAACAAGGATCCGAACGGCAAATTCCTGTTCGTCGAATTCGTCAGGCAAGTGAAGGCGAACGGCAAGGGTTTTGTCGATTATTACTGGCCGAAGCCCGGCGCCAGCGAGCCGGTGGAGAAGTTTTCGCATGTGGCGGGTTTTGCGCCCTGGGGCTGGGTTGTCGGCACCGGCGTTTATGTCGATGACCTGAAGGCGATGTTCCGCAAGGATGCGACCGATTTCGCCATGATTTTCGCGGTTGGTGCGCTGTTCCTGATCGGCGGTGCGTGGCTGGTGGTGAAGAGCGTGACAGCGCCGCTGTCGCGCGTGCAGCAGGCGCTGCAGTCGATTGCGGGCGGAGCGAAAGGCATTGCCGTTCCCTGCACGGGTCAGAAGAACGAGATCGGGGAAATGGCGCGGGCGCTTGTCGTGCTGCGCGACAATGTCGAGGAGCGCGCGGCGTTGCAGGCCCGCGAGGCGGATCAGCAGCGCGCCATCGCGGCCGAACGTTCGGCGAGCGAAAGGGCGATCTCGACCGCCGCCGACCGGCAGTCCCATGCCATGCGCGAACTCGGCCAGGCGCTCGAAAGCCTGGCGGCCGGCGATCTTTCCGTGTCGCTCGGCGATATCGGCGAGGACTACGCCAAGATCGGGCAGGATTTCAACGATGCGGTCGGGGCGCTGAATGCGGCGATCCTGGCGATCTCCGAGACGGGCATGATCGTGCGCGACAGCGCCTCGGACATTTCCGGCGCGACCGGCAATCTGGCCAAGCGGACAGAACAGCAGGCGGCGGCCCTGGAGGAGACGGCGGCGGCGCTCGATCAGATCACCACCACCGTGCGCATCGCCTCGCAGCGCGCAGGCGAAGCCCGCCAGATGGTCAGCGAGACAAAACTCAGCGCCAGCCGGTCCGGCGAGATCGTCCGCAATGCGATCGATGCCATGGGCCGCATCGAGCAATCGTCCGGGCAGATCAGCCAGATCATCTCGGTGATCGACGAGATCGCCTTCCAGACCAATCTTCTGGCGCTGAATGCCGGTGTCGAGGCCGCACGCGCCGGCGAGGCGGGTAGGGGCTTTGCCGTCGTGGCGCAGGAAGTGCGCGAACTGGCGCAGCGCTCCGCGGGAGCCGCCAAGGAGATCAAGGTGCTGATTTCCAATTCCGTGCAGGAGGTCGAGGGCGGCGTTACGCTGGTGCGCTCCACCGGTGACGCGCTGGTCGAGATCGCAAGCCTGGTGGAGAAGGTCAATGCGCATGTGGAGACCATCGCCACCACTTCGCAGGAGCAGGCGAGCGGGCTGGCCGAGATCAATTCCTCGGTCAACCACATGGACCAGATGACCCAGCAGAACGCCGCCATGGTGGAAGAAACGACGGCCGCAAGCCAGACGCTGGCCGACCAGAGCCTGCATCTGCAGCAGTTGCTGGGCGCTTTCAGGCTCGGCAATGCCGGCGGGCGCTCTTTTTCCCGCGCGGCCTGACAGCCGGGACGAAGGCCAGGTTTATAAAAGGGCCGGAACGCGCAGGCGTCCGGCCCTTTCCCGTATTGTGGCGAAGCCGCGCCGAAATGGCCCGCAAACAGCCATGCTTCATCAAGCTTTCGTTTACCCAATCTGCCTAAAATCGCCATCTGTGTCATTTCGGCATCGAGCGAGAGGCAACTGGTATGGCGTATGCTTCCCTATCGACGCGAGTGATTAGCTCGCTGATGGTTTCGACCATGCTGGTCGCCTGTTCGGCCGAAAGCCTCGTGCCGCCGGCGTCGATCGACAATGGCACGCAGGTCGGTTCCATCTCGCGTTCCTCTCCGCCGGCACCGATCTCCCACCCTGGTTCGCAGCAGCCCTATTCGGTTGCCTCCGCACCCGTCTCGCAGGCCGGCGGCGGATATCTGGCGCCGCCTCCCGCGCCATCCGGCGACGGTGGACACTACCTGCGCGCGCCGAACGGAGCACCGGCGACGATCCCCGCCGATGGCGTCAGCATGGACGAGCAATTCGGTTTCGGTCCCGATGAAAGCGATGTCGTCGGACTTGCCGAGGAGCAGGACGGCGATATTGCCGAAGGCGTCGGCGATCAGCCGGTGGTCGGCGGCATCGGCACGGACAATCCGGTAGCGCTCAATGCAAGGCGCCAGCCGATCGCGGCGCCAGGACCGGACGACCGCGTGATCGTTCCGCCGAAGCGTCAAGGTGCGGGCATCGGTGGGCAGGGGGCAGCGTCCTCGATGACCTGGAGGGACAATTCTCCCGTCGTTGCGCCGAGCCGCGCGCCTGCCGATGTTCAGGAAGTGGCAATGCTGCGGCCGAACAACCCGGTCGCCAGCGATGCGCCGATGAGCACGCCCGATGGCGCGTGGGCGCGCACCGTCATGCCCCAGTCGGAAGTGGCCTGCCGCACCGAATTGCGTCGCCTCGGCGTCGAATTCAGGGATCTGCCGCGCATTTCGCAGGGCAACAGCTGCGGCATCGATCATCCGGTAAAGCTGTCGGGCCTTTCCGGCGGCATCGACGTGAAGCCGGCGGTGACGCTGAACTGCCAGGTGACGCTCGCCTTTGCCAAATGGGTGAAGAACGATCTGGCGATTTCGGCCCGCACGCGCTACCTCACCGGCATCCGCCAGATCCAGCCGATGGGCGGTTATTCCTGCCGCAAGATGAACAACAGCCGCCAGCGCTACAATCCGATGTCGGAACATGCCCGTGGCAACGCGATCGATATCGGCCGCATCACGCTGAAGAACGGCCATGACATCGACGTGCGCAAGAAGGGGCTGTTCTCGTTCCGCGAGGGCGGGTTGCTGAAGTCGGTGCGCGGTGACAGCTGCAAGTATTTCTCCACCGTGCTGGGTCCCGGCAGCAATGCCGAACACTGGAACCACTTTCACTTCGACCTGCGCTCACGCAAGGGCGGCCGCCAGTACTGCAACTGAGGACGTAAGTTACGCAGGGTGGGGAGCGGTCACCAAGCGGACCGGCAGGGCTTTCAGTTGAGACGTTTCGAGTTTTTCGGCGCAGGCTCTTCCGTTGGATCGGTCTGAGCGCCGTCCGAATTGCGGAAATCCGCCGGCAGCGGAATTGTCAGTGCGTCCACCATGAAACTCGCAAGTTCGTCGAGCGATCCGAAGCCGAAATCATCCGTCTCCGCATCCGCTGCGGCATCGGTTTCCTGCGGAAAAATGGGCTTCTTGACGGAATTCGGCATGATGATCGACTTTCAGCTGCAGTAACGACTTTGAGAAAATATGCGGTCCGGTATTTTGGCACCACATATAGAACAACGTATCTGCGATTGCATACGTCAAATGCCGATACCCGGTTCACAACGAACGGGATTTTCGACAGCGCTCGGTCCCCGAGCCGTCGCCGCCGGCACGGTAGACAGGCCCGATGGCGAGCCTATCCGCATAAACGTTGCCGTTTTCTAAACGCCGAGTCCCCAGGCAAAGTCCCTGGCCGATATCTGTGCTGACTGCGCCCCCGCAGAATACCCCCACTTTTCGAGGGGTAGTTCAGCATCGGCCTGACGTCTCGTCGCCACCCGTTTGGGTGAGCATGTTTGAAATAGCAGAGCTCGCGAACAAAAACGGCCCCGGCTTTCGGCGACATCGCGTCGGCAAAGTCGGGGCCGTCGACGAGCGTGTCGTCGCAGGCATGCAGGCAAGCTTGTGTAGACCCGGTGGTCGTGCGTTCTGGCGGTCTCACGCGATGCGGCGGCGGTCGCGGGACCGCGGCTTGCCTGATGCAGACAATGATGCGATGAGGTCACCGCAGGATGACAGGGGTTGGCAGACTTTCCACCCGTGCCGTCCCGAATGCTCCATCCTGTCCCGCCCGATCACTCATGCCTTTGTTGTCCGGCTCATGAGTTAAACCCTTCGCCGGAGAACGCGAATGCCTGCCTTTATCGATATTCTTCCGTTCGTGGCGGCGCTGCTTGCTGCCGGGGTGCTTGCCGGGCTTCTTGCCGGCCTGTTCGGTATTGGCGGCGGTGCCATCCTCGTGCCGATCTTTTTCCATGTGTTCGGGCTTCTCGGCGTGGATGACGCGGTGCGCATGCATCTGGCGCTCGGAACCTCGCTTGCCATCATCGTGCCGACATCGATCCGCTCCTTTGCAGCTCACAGGCAACGCGGAGCGGTCGATATCGATCTTTTGAAAAGCTGGATCGTCGCCGTGCCGCTCGGCACGATCATCGCGACGCTGATCGCCGCCTGGGCATCCAGCACCGAACTCAGGCTGATCTTTGCGGTGATTGCGCTCGTTCTGGCGTTGAGGATGATCTTCAACCGTGCGAGCTGGAAACTTGGTGACGATCTGCCCGCCAATCCGCTGAAATTCATCGTTGGCACCGGCATCGGCATCCTGTCCGGCCTGATGGGGATCGGCGGCGGGGTGATGAACAACACCTTCATGACGCTTTACGGGCGCACCATCCATCAGGCGGTTGCGACCTCCTCAGGCGTCGGCGTGCTGATCTCGATCCCGGGTCTTGTCGGTTATGTCTGGGGCGGCTGGGGCAAGACCGGCCTGCCGCCGTTTTCCACCGGCTACATCAACTGGCTGGCCGTCGCGCTGCTAATCCCGGTCACGCTCTACACCGCCCCTTATGGCGCAAGGCTCGCCCATGCGCTCTCCAAGCGGCAGCTTGAAGTGGGCTTTGCACTGTTTCTTGTGGTGATCGCGCTGCAGTTCTTCGCCAGCGTGATTTTTTGAGGCGATGATACCTCCAAAATGGCTAGAGGAAACCGGCCGATCAGCTATGACCACTCGACAAGTGCGCGAGTATCAGCGTTTGCCCGAAGGGCATCGATTACTTGGCGATATTCGTCCTGATTGTTCTTTAGCGCTTCGCGTATGGCTTTAGAAAAAGGTGCATCAATATTTACCTGATTATTTATTGTAATCCGTTCCCGATAAAATTTTGCCACACGAGGTGAGAGCATTTTTTCCGCAATGATACGCTCGTGTACCGCCATCATTTGCAGAACGCTAGTGACCTGGAATTCGCTGGGGGCGTGCTGCCCACTGTTTTCTATTTCTGAGGCTATTCTACATAATAAGGCATTGGCGTCTCGATACATTTCCAACATTTGCTGGACTTCTTGTAAACGGACAGAATGCCGGTATTGCTTAAGAGCATAAATCGCAGCGGTGATGGCGGTAATTGCCATAACGACATTTGCAACTGATGATATTGCATTCCAATCTATTGTCGACACTCGGACCCTCATTTGTAGACAGCATCCAGTGGCATTAACAAAGTTAGTCGCCTCTGCAAAAGCCGGAACAGACTTTTTGAATTCTGTGTGCCAATAGGCCGATTCCGCTTTTTGACTTTAGGAGATGCGAGTGACGATCCGCAACGAGCCAGTGTGGCGGTCGGCAGTCATGTATGTGAATGACGCTCGCGCACTTCCTGCTTCCTCAATCATCATTCCCATCATCCCAAAATCCCGAACGCAATATTCTTCCATGAAGGGATAGCTTCGCGCAAACGCGCCCCTATATTGCGGCATCTCCGGGGAACATCTTGCCCGGAACTGTCTCCACATCAAATGCGGTCCCCATGCCTCCCATCATCTCCGTACAGCAACTGACCAAAACCTATGGCAACGGGTTCGAAGCCTTGAAGGGCATCGACCTCGATATCGAGCGCGGCGAGATCCTGGCGCTGCTCGGGCCGAACGGCGCCGGAAAGACGACGCTGATCTCGGTCATCTGCGGCATCGTCAATCCGAGCGGCGGCAAGGTGCTTGTCGGCGGCCATGACGTGGTGAAGGATTTTCGCCAGACGCGCTCGCTGATCGGTCTCGTGCCCCAGGAACTGACCACCGACCAGTTCGAGACGGTCTGGAACACGGTGACCTTTTCCCGAGGCGTCTACGGCAAGAAGCCGAACCCGGCGCTGATCGAAAAGATCCTTCGCGAACTGTCGCTGTGGAAAAAGAAGGACAACATGCTGCGCGAGCTTTCCGGCGGCATGAAACGGCGCGTGCTGATCGCCAAGGCGTTGAGCCACGAGCCGGAAATCCTGTTTCTCGACGAGCCCACCGCCGGTGTCGATGTCAGCCTGCGCCGTGATATGTGGGAAGTGGTCAAGCGGCTGCGCGAGCAGGGCGTGACGATCATCCTGACCACCCATTACATCGAGGAGGCGGAAGAAATCGCCGACAGGGTAGGGGTCATCAATGGCGGGCAGCTTCTTCTGCTTCAGGAAAAGACCGGGCTGATGAAGCAGTTCGGCCGCAAGCAGATGCGGCTGGAACTGACGGAGCGGCTGGAGGAGATCCCGCCTGGCCTTGCACCCTTTTCGCTTTCGCTCGGTGAGGACGGCATGTCGCTCACGCATGAATACAGCCACGAGGAAAGCCAGGACAGCATCGCCTCGCTTCTGTCCGCGCTGAGCGCGGCGGGCATTCACTTCAAGGACCTCTCGACCCGGCAAAGTTCGCTGGAGGACATTTTCGTCGCTCTGGTGGAGGACAAGGCATGAATTTCGAAGCGATCAAATCCATCTATTTCTTCGAGATGGCGCGCATGCGCCGCACATTGCTGCAAAGCGTCATCTCGCCGGTCATCACCACCTCGCTCTATTTCATCGTGTTCGGCACGGCGATCGGCTCGCGTATCCAGACGATCGAGGGCGTGCCTTACGGGTCCTTCATCACGCCGGGCCTGATCATGCTGACGCTTCTGACCCAATGCGTGGCCAATGGGTCGATCGGCATCTACTTTCCAAAATTCACCGGCACGATCTACGAGATCCTGTCGGCGCCGGTGGCGATGACGGAAATCCTGATCGGGTATGTCGGGGCGGCGGCCAGCAAGGGGCTGATCATCGGGCTGATCATTCTGGGCACCGCCTCCTTCTTCGTCGATATCCGGATCGCCCATCCGTTCATGATGGCGCTTTTCCTCGTGCTGACGGCCGTCACCTTCAGCCTGTTCGGCTTCATCATCGGCATCTGGGCGAAGAATTTCGAGCAGTTGAACATCGTGCCGATGCTTGTCGTGCCGCCTTTGACGTTTCTCGGGGGAAGTTTCTACTCGATCGACATGCTGCCGCCCTTCTGGCAGGCGGTGAGCCATCTGAACCCGGTTCTTTATCTCGTCAGCGGTTTTCGCTGGAGCTTTTACGAGATTGCCGACGTCAATCCGGTGATCAGCCTCGTGATGATCGGCGTCTTCCTGGCTGTCTGCCTGGCGGTGCTGGGCTGGATGTTCAGGACGGGATATCGGTTGCGCAGCTGACCGCAGGATGTTGATTGGCGGCGGATCGCCGCCAATCGTTTTGTGTTTCGCAGCCGAAGCCTTATCCGAGTGACAGCTGGCGGCGTTCGCCGCGTGCGGCCATCACGGAGGCGGCTAGCAGGCTGGCTGCGGCAAGGAACATCACCACGGCAACCGGGCCTTCGGTCTCGATCAGCAGGCCGCCGAGGACCGCACCGCTGGAAATCGCGATCTGGAATGTGGTGACCACCAGCGATCCGGCACTTTCCGCCTCATCGGCTGCATTGCGTGCCACAAAACTCTGGACACTGACCGGGAAGGCGCCGAAGGCGAGGCCCCAGAGTGCGATTGCGGTTGCCGCGACGGCAAGCGAGGCGCCGCCGATGGCGAGGATCACCGCCGCTGCCGCAACCAGCGTGGTGAACAACACGATCGACAGCCGCGGGCTGCGTTCTGAAACCACACCACCGAGCATGTTGCCGAAGAAGCCGGCCACGCCATAGGCGAGCAGGATCAGCGAGATCGTTTCCACGTCAAGCTGCGGCACCCGTTCCAGGAACGGCCGGATATAGGTAAAACCGGCAAAATGGCCCGCAACGAAAAGCAGGATGGTGAACAGCCCGGTGCGGATCGCAGGCCGGCGCATCAGGGCCGCAAGCGTGCCGAGGCCGGCATGGCCTGTGGGCGGCAGGGCAGGCAGCAGCGCCGCCTGAGCGACGAGTGCGACGAGACCGACGGCGGCGGAGAGATAGAAGGCCGCCCGCCAGCCGAGCGTGTCGCCGATCCAGGCGCCGAGCGGGGCGGCACAGACTGTGGCGAGCGAGACGCCCGCCATGATGATCGCCATGGCGCGCGGCATCAAGGCCGGCGGCACGAGACGCATGGCGAGCGCTGCCGACATGGCCCAGAAGCCGCCGAGCCCGATGCCGAGAAGGATGCGAGCCGCAAATACCGTATAGATATCGGCGGCGACGGCGGCGATGAGGCTCGAGACGACCAGAAGCGTGGTCAGCGCCAGGACGGTCCAGCGCCGGTCGATATGGCGCGTGCCGATGATGACGCCGGGACCGGCGATGGCGGCGATCACGGCGGTGGTGGTGATCGACTGGCCGGCAACACCGGTGCCGACGCCAAGATCGGCGGAAAGCGGGGTGAGCAGGCTGACGGGCAGGAATTCGGCGGTCACGAGGCCGAAGACGCCCAGGGTCAGCGACGCAACTGCGCCCCAGCGGGCAGCGATCTGGGGGACGTCATGGTCCACTCGCGCTGCGTCGTCGGATGGTGAGGGGGTGCCGTGCATGGTATTCTCCTGAATTGCAGCCGATTTGGCTTGTGTCAGGAATAGGCGTGACGGGCTGGCGTTTCCATGCTAGAAAATCCGACATGCTTGACAGATCGTCCAAATCCTTCTCTTCGGTCTCGACCGATCCCCTGTCCGAAATGTTGCGCGGCCTTCGGCTGGACGGCGTCGAATATGGCCGTTGCCGGCTTGCCGACCCCTGGGCCACGGCGTTTCCGGCAGAGGATGCGGCGCGCTTCCATTTCATTTCATCGGGCGCCGCCCTGCTGAAGGCGCCGTCGGGCGAATGGCTGCGGCTGAATGCCGGTGATGCCGTCATACTGCCCCGCGGTGACGCCCATGTGATTGCCAGCGCCGAAAATGTCGCCCCCCTGCCGTTCGCACGTTACGGCAAGAAGGAAGTCTGCCAGGGCGTCTTCGACGTGCAATGCGCCGACGCCCGGTGCGGTACGGTGGCGCTGACGGCCTCGATGCGCTTCAACATCGACAAGCTGCATCCGCTTCTGCAGCTCATGCCTGAAACCATGTTGACCAGCGATCTTGCCACAAACGAGCCGGCCATTCCGCATCTTCTGGATGCCATGGCGCGCGAGGTGGATATGGACCGCGTCGGTGCGGGCGGAATCCTGGCACGACTGGCGGATGTGTTGACGGCAACGATCATCCGGACCTGGGTGGAGCACGGCTGCGGCAATACCAGCGGCTGGATCGCCGCGGTGCGCAACCCCGAAATCGGCCGCGTGCTGGCCGCCATTCATCTCGAGCCGGACCGTGACTGGTCGGTGGCGGAGCTTGCCCGGCTGATGGGGGCTTCGCGCTCCGGTTTTGCCGAACGGTTTGCCCGCGTGGTGGGGGAAACGCCGGCGCGCTACGTGGCGCGCGTGAGAATGCATCAGGCGCGGCTTTGGCTTAAGGACGGCATGCGGGTAGCAACCGTCGCCGAAAAGCTGGGCTATGATGCGGAAGCCTCGTTCAGCCGCGCCTTCAAGCGCATCATCGGCGATCCGCCGAGCCATTTTCGCGGCAAGGGCGACGGCGATTTCCCTGCCCATGAGATGGTGGAACTGGCAGCGGTCGGCTGACCGATCCGCGGGGCGGGCTGGTCAGTCTATTTCGCTTGGGCCGCGCTCCTGCCAGCACAGAATCCCGACATGCGGCTCAAGCACGCCTAACTTTCCGCGATCAGCTCCTCCAGGATGCGGGCGATGCCTTCGAGCGTGTACGGTTTCTGGACGACCGTTCGATGCTGGTGGGCGTCCGGCAGGATGGCCTGTTCACCATAGCCGGTTGCGAAAATGAAAGGGGTTTGCAGTTCGCCCAGCCGATCCGCGACGGTGAAGCTCGTCTGATCGCCGAGATTGATGTCCAGAACGGCAAGGGTAGGCGCGTCGGTGTCGATGATCTCCAGCCCGCCCTCGACCGAGGATGCGGTCATGACCTCTGCGCCGAGGCGGGTCAGGATATCTTCGGCGTCCAGGGCGATAATCAGGCTGTCTTCGACCAGCAGCACCTTCTGGCCGACAAGAAACTTTTCAGGCATCTTGTTGCTGGAATGGGCCGGGGAATGCCGGGCATGTTTAAGCGGGGCCGGAGGTTGCGGACCGGCTCTATCCGAAACATGACGGGCAGGGATCTGGAACGAGGCCCTGACGCCGGTTGGCGCATAGTCGATCTTTGCCTGCCCCCCGAGATCGTAGGGAACGGACCGGCCGATGATGGTCGTGCCGAACCCCTTGCGGGTCGGCGGCTGCACCGGCGGGCCCCCACGTTCCTGCCAGTCGAACGTCAATCCGCCATCCGCCGTGCGCGACCAAGACACATCGACATGGCCGCCATCAGACAGGCTGCCGTATTTGGTCGAATTCGTCACCAGTTCGTGCACCACGAGCGCCATCGTGGAATAGGCCTGCGGGTTCAGCAGGACAGGTTCGCCGGTGACGTGTATGCCGCTGTTCTTCTCATCAAGAAACGCGCGTGCCTCGGCATCGATCAGGGCGCCGATCGGCGCAGGTCCCCAGTGATCGTCGGTGATCTGGTTGTGCGCCCGCGCCAGCGCATGGATGCGTCCATCCACGAGGTTGACGAAGTCCTCTATTTTGTTCGACGAGGGTTTTGCCTGCCGGATCAATCCGCGGATGACACCGAGGATATTGCGAACCCGGTGGTTCAACTCCGCAATTAGAACCTCCTGCTTGCGCGTTGCCGCGTCGCGCTCGGCGCTCGCTTCGCTTGCAAGTCGCAGCACGACCTCGATAAGCGTCGCGCGTAAAGTCTCCGCAACACGTTTTTCAGGCGCTGAAAACGGCTTGCTATGGCCTTTGACGAGCTGCTGCCATTCGGCAAAGCTTTCCCGCGGGGTCAGGCGCGGTCCGTTGGGGCCGTATTCGACAGGCTTATGGGGATCTCCCGCCCACCGGACCGAGTGCACAAGCTCTCTGCGGAAAAGAATGACATAGTCACGCGGGGACCGCGAAATCGGGATCGCGAGCATTCCGGCCGCGTTATCCGCATAGTGCTCCGCTTCCGGCACGAGCGATGCGATTTCATCGGTCGCGAAGACACGCGTTGCGGCCGCGCTGTTCAGTGCCCTGACGATCCGGGCGAACTGCTCGGTGGACGGTGTCTGGCCCCAGAAGGCATAATTGCCATTGATCCACACGCCGACCCCCTCCGCCGGTATGACCTCGGTCAGGATGCCGGCAAGCCATTCGGGATCATTGAGAAGCATTTCATTGGTGGCGACGGCACCGAGAAGCTGGTCGGAGATATCGCGTGCGCGACGCTCATATTCCATCACCTCGCCACGTTCGCGGCTCTCCAGACGCAGCGAATACATCTGCGAGAAGAGTTCGCACACGGAACGGGTTTCAAAGCTCGGCGATTTTGCCGAATAATGGTGGCAGGCGAACAGGCCCCAGAGTTCACCGTCAACGATGATGGAGATCGACATGGAGGCGCGAACGCCCATGTTTTTCAGGTATTCGATATGGATCGGCGAAACGGAGCGAAGGATGGAATAGGACAGATCGAGCAACTGTCCTTTCTCGTCCCGTTGCGGATGGATTGCCACAGGCACGGCATCCACGTCGGAAATGACGCGCAAGAGGTTTCGCTTGTAGAGTTCACGCGCCTGAACCGGGATGTCGCTCGCCGGGTAATGAAGGCCCTTGAACGAGCCGATGCCCGGCTTGCAGGTCTCGGCCACCACTTCGCCTGAGCCATTTTCGGCGAACCGGTAGACCATCACGCGGTCAAAGCCCGTCAGCGCCCGCACCTGTCGTGCGCCCTCACGATAATAGGCTTCAGGCTCTCCCATCAGATCCAGCCGGGAGATCATCGACCTCACCATGCCCGTCGTATCGCCATGCCGTTTGGACGAGGGTTGGGCCTCGATGACAATCTGGCCGCTCGATGTGTGGATCGCGAGATCGAACAGCGGGCCACGCTGTGTCAGCTGTGCATCAAAAATCTTGTCGACGGCATTTGCACCGCGCAGCGTGGCCAGTCGGTTACGAAGGCTGTGGATCGTCTCGGGCGGGAATATCTCGTCGAGCGGACATCCGATCAGTTCGCGGTCCGTTTCCGGCAGAAACTCGCTCACATTGGCGGATGCACGGGCGATGATCCAATCCAGAGTTAATGCGAGGAGAAAACCGATAGGTTGGATTGCACCCAGAAGATGGATCGGCTCGCGATCACAATTCGTAAGATCGACGGGATAAGTGTTCATGGGCCTCTGGTGGTGAAATCATGCTGCGATGGAAGAATAAATCGGAAACCCGGAGAAAAAGTTCCCTTGTATTCGTCCGTAAAAGTATTCGCGGATCTATATGTGGCAAGGAAGATACAAATCCATAGTCGTGAATAGTTTTGGTATAAAGGCGGATCTGATTTCAGCCCGGCCCTGTCTCTCAACCTAGTCTCTCAGCCGCAACTCGTCTGTCTGCATGTTGAGGGAACTCAGCGTCGACAGAAAACTCATGCCGAGCAAGCTTTCTTCGAGCATACCGTCCTGAGCCACCATGGCACGGACGTTTCTTCGCGAAATCGGTCCGATGGCGATCTCGTCGAGCCGGACGGGGGCGGCCATGGCCGCGCCGTTGGCGGTCATGACCCGGACCGTGTAGGCAAGTCCGCCGGTATCGATGCCGACCTTGGCGGCGTCGTCGAAGGATAGCACGACGCTGCTGGCGCCCGTATCGACCAGCATCGGGACGGTTTTGCCGTCGACCGAGACGTCGGCCTGGAAATGCCCACCCAGCGCCTTCTGGATGATGACCTCGGTTCCATCGCGGCCGGTGACGACGACGGCGCGACCGGGCATCAGGCCCGCCACCATGCGGCCGGCGAACTGGTTTGCATCGTTGCGGTAAAGATAGGCGGCGACCAGGCCGAGAATGATGACCAGCCAGATGGCGAGATTGCGCAGCGCCTGGCTCGTGTCGCCGCGTCGGCCGGCGACGATGCCGGCGCCGAGCAGACCGGCAATCGGGATGAGATAGATCAGCTGGCCGAAATCATTGTTGTCGATGCCGAATGTCTGGCCCGAATCATGGTTGAAGACGAGCAGAGCAAGGCCTGCGCCGAGCACCAGAAGCACGAGGGTCAGTCCGTTCATGTGATCTGGCGCTCCTTTGCCGACTGTTGGGCCATTCTCTGGCGTCGTGTTTCCCGCCGAGGCTTCCGCTCGACCGTTTCGAGACGGGCGGCAAGCAGGTCCATGATCGATTTACGCTCGGCATCCGAATAATCGATCCAGCCGGCAATCTCGTCGCGCGTGCGACCGCAGCCGAAACAGTAGCCGGTCTTCATGTCGATTGAGCAGACGAGGGTGCAGGGCGAAATCATGGATTTTATATCGGAGGTTCAGATGATCAGGGCAAGGGTCGCGAGAACCGAGATTTCGCTAATCTGCTGTGTTGCGCCGATCGTGTCGCCCGTATGGCCGCCCAGCTTGCGGGAAACGAAGGCGGTGAAGACCCAGCCGGCGCCCGCCGAGACGAGAAGCACGAAGATCGCGGCCGCGATGCCGAGATGCGAGGCGATGAAGATCAGGCCCATCAGCCCGCCGATGAGAAGCGCCATGGTGCGCGCCGCCCGTTCAGGTGCGCCGACCGCCACCGCCACGCCGTTCGTGCGTGCCGGAGGAAGGGCGCTCCAGTGCCAGATCATGATCGATCGGCTGACAGAGGCTGCGGCCAGCATCGAGACCGCGGCCAGACTGCTGTCGAAGCGCGCAAGTGCCGAAAGCGATGCGGCGCGCAAGGCGAAGGACAGGACCATCGCGACGACGCCGTAGGAGCCGATCCGGCTGTCCTTCATGATCAAAAGCGCGTGCTCGCGGTCGCGTCCGCCGCCCAGCCCGTCGGCGGCGTCGGCAAGCCCGTCCTCATGCAGCGCGCCGGTCATCAGAACCATTAGCGAAAGGGCGATCAGGCTTGTCACGAGCGCGTCACCGGTCTGCGACAACGTGTAGAGAACCAGCGCAGGGATAAGTGCGATCAGCGCGCCGGCCAGCGGAAATGCCCGCACGGCGCGCGAAAACGACCCGCTTTGGCCCAGAAAGAACCGGTCGGGCACAGGGATACGGCTGAGGAATGCGACCGAGCGGGCGAGGTCGGCAATGAAATCCGTCGCGTTTGGCAGTTGTCGCTCCCGATATAGGCGATTAAGAGATGCGCACACAAAGCGCGATTTGCCGGCAAATACAAGTATCAGACATTGGCGTGCCGGCGCGAGACGAGAGAGACTTCGATGAGTTTGAGCGGCCTGCCTTTCGACGATTTCCGCAACCTGATTGCCAACCTGCCGGGACCGGATCCGCGTGCGCTGGTGGATGCCCGCGAGCGCGACGCAAAGCTGACCAAGCCGGCGGGAGCGCTTGGAAGGCTTGAAGAAATCGCCTTCTGGCTGGCCGCATGGACGGGCAGGGCGCCGGCGGTCAACCGTCCGCTGGTGGCGATCTTCGCCGGCAATCATGGCGTCACCCGGCATGGCATCACGCCTTTCCCGCCGTCCGTGACCCAGCAGATGGTGGAGAATTTTGCCGCAGGCGGTGCGGCGATCAACCAGATCTGCGTCACCCACGATCTGGGCCTGAAGATCTTCGATCTGGCGCTTGATTACCCGACCGGTGACATCGCCACCGAAGCGGCCCTTTCCGAACGCGATTGCGCCGCGACCATGGCTTTCGGCATGGAGGCGATTGCCGGCGGCACCGATCTTCTCTGCCTCGGTGAAATGGGGATCGGCAACACGACGATAGCCGCCGCCATTCATCTGGCGCTTTACGGCGGCGAGGCCGAGGACTGGGTCGGTCCCGGCACAGGCTCGCATGGCGAACTGATGGAGCGCAAGATCTCCGTGGTCAAACAGGCGGTCGAAACCCACAAGGATCATCTGTCCGATCCGCTGGAAATCCTTCGCCGTCTCGGCGGACGCGAAATCGCCGCGATCGCCGGCGCCATTCTGGCCGCGCGGATGGAAAAGATCCCGGTCCTGCTCGACGGCTACGTGGTCACGGCAGCTGCCGCAATCCTGAAGGCGATGAACCCATCGGCGATCGATCACTGCCTGATCGGTCACGTTTCGGCAGAACCCGGCCACCTGCGTTCGATCGATAAACTCGGCAAGACGCCGCTTTTGGCGCTCGGCATGCGGTTGGGCGAAGGTACGGGCGCGGCGCTGGCTGCCGGTATCGTCAAGTCGGCCGCCGCCTGCCATTCCGGCATGGCGACCTTCGATCAGGCCGGCGTCACCGCCAAGATGTAAAGAAATAGATGATGGAAAAGACGTCGCTCGACAGCACGATTGAAAAGGCGAGCGGCGTCCGTCGTATCATCGCAGCGACGCGGTATTCGATGCAGGGCCTTTCCCGACTGTGGAAGGAAGAGGCCTTCCGGCACGAGGTTTATGCGTTTGGCGCAGGCCTTGTGCTCTTCGCCATTATCGGTGCAGCGGCGGTGGATTATTTCGTTTTCCTTCTGCTCATGCTGATCCTGTTTTCCGTCGAGGCGCTGAACACCGCGATCGAAGAGCTGGTCGACCGTATCTCTCCGGAAATTTCCACGGTCGGTCGGCATGCCAAGGACCTGGGTTCCTTTGCCGTTTTCTGCCTCTTGGCCGCAAACGGGCTGTTCGTCCTCTATGTCGTCAGCCGTGCCATCTTCTGATTGCATCAGTGAAATCACAGATTGAGCAAATGCAATATGATAGATTCGTGATCACGTATCCGTGATTGCTGAATGCAACTTCTTGTAGTGGACGCGCGTATCTTAAAAAATTAGCACTTGTCATGTTTTGAGGTATTGCGGGGCCTGTCGCCTTGATTAATGACAAGATCGAAGTTTTCGAATGCCATTTCAAATGGATCGTCCGGGTTTGCGAGGACGGACAGGTGACGGAACGTGTGTTCAACATTGCCGACCATGCGCATTCCTGGGCGGCGGGTCAGCGGATCAGGATGCGCATTCCGGATAATGGGGATGGCTTGAAAGACAGGCGCTGAAGCTCCGCCGCGCGCAATGATGACGAACTGCTTTGCCCCTGATCAAGGGGCAGCCTCAGGCAAACGAGCGCCGGCGTTTTTCGATTGCCGGCGCATCGGCCACGGCCGGAAGGCTCTGCATCACGCGAGTGGCGGGCAGGATGGCGATCACTTCGGTACCCTCGCGCAGTTTGGAGCGCAGCACGAACTGGCCGTCATGCTTGGCAAGGATGGCCTGTACGATCGGAAGACCGAGGCCGGTGCCCTGTTCGGCGCTCTTGATGGCAATAGAACCCTGACCGAAGGCGGACAAGACGACAGGGATTTCTTCCTCGGGAATGCCCGGTCCGTTGTCCTTGATCGACACATATTGACCGCCGCCAGCCGTCCAGCCGACCTTGACGGAGATCTCTCCGCCCTGCTGGGTGAATTTCACGGCGTTCGAGAGCAGGTTGAGAATGACCTGACGAATGGACTTTTCGTCGGCCCACACATGCGGCATCTCGTTTTCGAAAGCATGTTTGATGGAGATGCTTTTCGCGCGCGCCCGCAACTGCACCATGCCGATGCAGTCTTCCGCCACTTCCAGCAGCGACAGCGTTTCCTCGTTGAGGTCGTAGCGGCCTGCTTCGATGCGCGACAGATCGAGGATTTCGTTGATGAGATTGAGAAGATGCTCGCCGGAGCGATGGATGTCGCCGGCATATTCGCGGTAGGTGGGGTTCGGCATCGGGCCGAGCACTTCCGAACTCATCACCTCGGAGAAACCGAGAATGGCGTTGAGCGGTGTCCTCAGTTCATGCGACATCGAGGCGAGGAACCGGGATTTCGCCATATTGGCTTCCTCGGCGCGCCGCCGTGCCTCGTCCGACATCGATTTCGCAACTTCCAGTTCGGCGATCAGGTCGTCCTTTTCCGACTGGTAGGACATCAGCGTCAGGTTCGAGCGGTACAGGCGGTCGCCGATGAAATGGAAGAAGACGACCGCAATGGCGCAGATGGCGGTGAGGCCTATATCCAGCAGATCGCGCGAAACGACGGCCTGGAACAGCAGCACTGCGATCACCGGCACGAAACCGACGAGCACGCCCTGGCGCAGCATGAAGCTGCTCATGGCGGTGATCGAGATCGCAAACAGAAGGACCGCGCCCTTGTAGAAATAGAAGCTGTCGCCGCCGCAGGCATCGCAGGTCTGCAACGCAAAGATTGCCCAGCCGATACCGAGCAGAACCTGCGCGAAAAGCATTCGGCGGCGCCATTTGGTGGTTGCCGCTGCGGCGATCTCCTTGCGGCTGAAGCGCCGGGCAAGCAGGAGGTTGATCGCATGCAGGCTGAGCATCAGAAGCGCCCAGACGATCAGGTTGGCGCTCGGCGAGACATACATGCCGATTGCGGTAACGAGCGCGATGAACAGGGGAACTACGGCCGCAGCCTGCAGCACCGCGTTGACATGCATCGACAGCATGTCCCGATCGAAGGCCTGATTGCCATTAGTGCTGAGTTGCAGGCGTTCACGCGTCGCGCGCACGGCCTTGGAAACCGCCTTGTTGCGGTGACCGCGCGATCGATCAACGATTATCTTGTCGGTCGAGGTACTGACGCCGCTACTCATTGGTTGTGAACTAACTTATTCGGATGATTGAGAGCTTATGTTCCAAACCTTAAGAAGATACTGCCGGTAAAGGTTTTGTTTGCCATTTTCCTGAAGCTTCCGTTTGTAATTGGGACCGGATTGTGACCCGCCTTACCAAGACCTTGAAAGATGGCCTGTTCCTCGGAGCATTCCTTGTGCTCGCCTCGCTGATCGTGGCCAAGATTGACTTGAACGGCGACACCCGCATCGACGGGCCGTTTTATGCGATCGACGGTGATACGCTGGCGGCCGGCGCCGAACGGCTGAGGCTGATCGGCATCGATGCGCCGGAGTCGGATCAATCCTGTGGTGGGGATGGGGCAAACAGCTGGACATGCGGCGAGACCGCACGCGAAGCTTTGTCGGGCCTTGCTGCCTCACGTGACGCATATTGCTTGGGATCATCGAGAGACCGGTATGGCCGCGTGCTGGTGCATTGCCGGCTGGGGGAGACGGATATCAATGCCGCACTCGTTCGCCGGGGAATGGCCGTCGCCTCCGGGGATTATCATGCGGAGGAAACGGCTGCGCGCAACGACGGAGAAGGCATCTGGTCCAGTCCCTTCGAGACGCCGCGCGCATGGCGAGCCGCCAAGGGTGCGGCGCTTGACGACGACGGGTCGTCCGGGACCGGAAGCGCGATGGAGCGGATTTTCGACCGGCTGAAGGGGCTGCTTCCGTGGTCGTGACCGAACCGGAGCGGATTGCGGATCTCTCCGCCTCCATCGCCGCCTGTCGCATCTGTCGCGATCATCCCGCAAAGGCGGACAATCCGCTGCCCCATGAGCCGCGACCTGTCGCGACATTGTCGTCGACGGCGAGGCTGCTGATTGCCGGTCAGGCGCCAGGCCTGCGGGTTCACGAAAGCGGGCTGCCCTTCGATGACGCATCCGGCAACCGCCTGCGCGACTGGATGGGTGTCACGCGCGAAGAATTCTACGATGCGAGCCGTCTGGCGATCTTGCCGATGGGCTTCTGTTTTCCCGGTTATGACGCGAAGAAAAGCGACCTGCCGCCGCGCAGGGAATGTGCGCCCGCCTGGCGCAGCGAGGTAATGGGGGCGATGCCGCAGATCGATACAATTCTTGTGATCGGCCAGTATGCGGCAGCCTGGCATCTGGGAGCGCGCCGAAAGAAAAGCACCACGGAGACCGTAAAGCACTGGCGGGATTATTTCTTCGTCAACCATGGGCCGCGCATCCTGCCGCTGCCCCATCCCAGCTGGCGCAATAGCGGATGGCTGAAAAACAACCGCTGGTTCGAAGAAGAGATTTTGCCTGTGTTGAGGCAGCATGTGGATAGCTTGATCCGCGGAACAAAATTCGCTTAACTGTGCGATATTAGGGTGTATAACGAAAAATCATTTCGAAGGGGACAATGATGGACCGTCTTGACCGCAAGATCCTGCGTATTCTGCAGGAAGATTCCACACTCGCCGTGGCGGATCTCGCCAAGAAGGTCGGCCTGTCCACGACGCCTTGCTGGCGACGTATCCAGAAGATGGAAGAGGATGGCGTCATCCGCCGTCGCGTGGCGCTTCTCGATCCCGGCAAGGTCAACACCAAGGTCACGGTTTTCGTTTCGATCCGCACCGCCAGCCACTCGATCGAATGGCTGAAGCGGTTTTCCGAAGTCGTTGTCGATTTCCCCGAAGTGGTCGAATTCTACCGCATGAGCGGTGATGTGGATTATCTCCTGCGTGTCGTCGTGCCGGATATCGCCGCCTATGACGCTTTCTACAAACGCCTCATCGCCAAGATCGAAATCCGCGACGTCTCCTCGGTCTTCGCCATGGAGCAGATCAAGTACACGACGGAACTGCCGCTCGACTACATGATGATCGACAACCAGAAGTCCGGCGAGGACTGATCGGCGGATAAATCCCTTTCACAGGGCCGTTATCTCGAATTGTCCCCGAGAGGGAGTGCTCCTAATTGAGCTTGCGACCGGTGCATGACTGCGCCGGTCCCCGAAGCCAGAAGGAGTTTTCATGTCCGCACGTTCCCTGTTGTCTCTCGCCATCGCAGTCCCTGTCCTGATGAGCGGTACTGTCTCTGCACTGGCGCAGGATACCATGGCCGGGAACCCGGCCTACGGGCCGCAGCTTGAAGGTTTCGACTACCCGTTCAAGACTGAGATGTTCAATGTCTCCAGTCAGGGACCGGGCGCGGAGCAGGGCCTGCAGATGGCCTTCATGGATATTGCGGCGGAAAGCCCAAACGGCCGCACGGTCGTCCTTCTGCACGGCAAGAACTTCTGCGGCGCCACATGGGAAGGGACGATCAACAGCCTGACGCAGGCGGGATACCGGGTCATCGCCCCGGACCAGATCGGTTTCTGCAAATCGACCAAGCCTGCCGCCTATCAGTTCAGTTTCCATCAGCTGGCTCAGAACACCAAGGCGCTGCTGGAAGCGCGTGGCATCGACAAGGCGACAGTGGTCGGCCATTCGATGGGCGGAATGCTGGCGACCCGTTTTGCGCTGATGTATCCGGATGCAACCGAACAGCTGGTGATGGTCAACCCGATCGGGCTGGAGGACTGGAAGGCGAAGGGCGTGCCCTATCAGCCGATTTCGGCCGCCTTCGAGGGCGAGAAGAAAACGACGTTCGACAGCATCAAGGCCTATCAGCAAAAGTTCTATTATTCGGGGAAGTGGAAACCGGAATACGATAAATGGGTCGCGATGGGCGCTGGAATGTATGCGGGCGAGGGCGGCGAGCAGGTCGCCTGGAACCAGGCACTGACCTCCGACATGGTGTTCACCCAGCCTGTTGTTCATGAATTCGGACAGGTGAAGGCGCCGACACTGCTTCTGATCGGCACGACCGACAAGACCGCGCCCGGCGCAAACCGCGCGGCGGCCGAAATCGCCTCCACCTTGGGTGATTACACGACGCTGGGCAAGCAGGCCGCTGAAGCCATTCCGAACGCTGAGCTGGTCGAATTCGAGGATCTGGGACACTCGCCGCAGATCCAGGATCCGGATCGCTTCCACAAGGCTCTGCTCGATGGACTGAAACAGGGCTGAGCAGGTAAGCAAGGGGTCAACGATGTTGACCCCTTGCGCCTTCGAGTTACTTCCGCTCCAGACGGGCGAGCAGCGAGGATGTATCCCAGCGATTGCCGCCCATGGCCTGCACGTCCCCGTAGAACTGATCGACCAGCGCCGTCAGCGGCAGCTTTGCGCCGTTGCGACGGGCTTCGGTGAGCACGATGTCGAGATCCTTGCGCATCCAGTCGACGGCAAAGCCGAAATCGTATTTGCCCTGATCCATCGTCTTGTGGCGGTTTTCCATCTGCCAAGAACCGGCGGCGCCCTTGGAAATGACGTCGACGACCTTTTCGATGTCGAGGCCGGACTGCTTGCCGAAGTGGATGGCTTCGGAAAGGCCCTGGACGATGCCGGCGATGCAGATCTGGTTCATCATCTTGGTAAGCTGGCCGGCGCCGACCGGCCCCATCAGGCCGACCATTCGGGCATAGGCGTCGATGACCGGCTTAGCCTTGTCGAAGATCGCTGGATCGCCGCCGCACATGACGGTAAGGACGCCGCCTTCCGCACCAGCCTGACCGCCGGAAACGGGTGCATCGATGAAATGGATGCCCTTTTCCTTGGCCGCCGCTTCGAGTTCGCGGGCGACTTCGGCGCTGGCCGTGGTGTTGTCGATCAGGATCGCGCCTGCTTTCATCGAGGAAAGAACACCGTTTTCACCCGTCGTCACCGAGCGGAGATCGTCGTCATTGCCGACGCAGGTAAAAACGAAATCGGCATCCTTTGCTGCTTCCGCGGGCGTGGCACCGGTCTTGCCATCGAACTTTTTCGCCCAGTCGGCAGCCTTGGTGGCAGTGCGGTTATAGACGGTCACATCGTGTCCGCCCTTCTGCTTGAGATACCCTGCCATGGGGAACCCCATAACCCCGAGACCGATGAATGCCACTTTTGCCATGCCGTACCTCCGAACTCTGTTGTTCCCGATGATTAGAACAAAGCGTGGCCGACGGGAAGGATGAAGGGCGGGAAAATCAAATTCCCTTCTGCGGCGCACAATCGCGGTTTAGCAGTTTTGCATTCCTTTTCACCGTGAATGGAGAAATCAAATCTCCATTCACGGTTGTTTTTTGAAACGCTGGAATGTCGACCAACACGATAGAGTATGGGAGCCTTTGTCATCGAAGGATCACGGTTTCGAGGCGTGGCGCCGGCCGGATCGGGGAGAGAGGAAAGGGCTCAGTCCATGGTGATACTCAACACGACCCGCCGACAGGCACTCGGTCTTGTCGGTGCGGCGGCTGCCGCAACGGTGCTGCCGATCGCCGGCAAGGCAAGGGCGGCGGCGAAGGAGCTGCGCATTGGCTGGCAGAAGAACGGCGTGCTGGCGCTGGCCAAAAGTCAGGGCGCACTGGAAAAGCGGTTTGCCGATCGCGGCATCAAGGTCAGTTGGTCGGAATTCACCTCCGGTCCGCCGCTTCTCGAAGCGCTCGGCGCCGGCGCGCTGGATTTCGGCCCGACCGGAGACGTGCCGCCGCTCTTCGCCCAGGCGGCACGCGGCAACCTGCTTTATGTCGGAACCTATCGCGGTAGTTCCCAGGGCTCGGCAATCCTCGTTCAAAAGGATAGCCCGATCCAGTCCATCGCCGACCTCAAAGGCAAGAAGCTCGCCTTCAAGCGCGGATCGAGCGCGCACAACGTAACGGTCAAGGTGTTGCGCAAGGGTGGCCTGGCGCCGGGCGACGTGACCCAGCTTGACCTGGCCCCACCGGATGCTGCAGCCGCCTTCAAAAACGGTTCGATCGACGCCTGGTCGATCTGGGATCCGTATACGGCAATCGCCGAAGCCGATCCGCAGACGCGCGTGCTGACCACGGCAGAAGGTATTGTCGACAGCTGGAGCTATTTCCTCGGCAATGGCGATTTCGCGGCCGAAAACGGCGACCTGATCGTCGAGGTGATCGACGAGTTGAAAAAGGTGGGCACCGCGGCGCAGGGGAATTTCGACGACACGGTGAAGGCGATCGCCTCGATCACCGGCGTGCCGGAAAACGTGACAAAGGTCGTCCTGTCGCGTCGTGGCGCGGATCTCGGCGCCGTATCGACACTGCCGGATGCCGCCGTTCAATACCAGCAGGCGCTGGCCGACGAATTCTATGATCTCAAGATCATTCCGCGAAAACTCGAAATCTCCGACATCGTCTGGCGCCCGAAGGCGAGCTGAGCGGCCGTCCGACAGATGTCACCCGATAGAGATCAAGGATTTTCAAGATGACCGATAGCGCAAAACCCATCGATTTCCTCTGGTTCATCCCGACCGGCGGCGACGGTACCTATCTCGGCGGCAGCGAGTTGAACCGCCCGCCTGAAAACCGCTATCTGCGCGAACTGGCGCAGACGGTGGACAGGCTGGGCTATTCCGGCGTGCTTCTACCGACCGGCGTATCCTGCGAGGAGTCTTTCGTCACGGCAGCCTCGCTCGCACCCTTCACGGAAAAACTGAAATTTCTCGTTGCGATCCGGCCCGGCACGGCTGCACCTGCCTATTACGCGAGGCTCGCCGCGGCGCTCGACCGGGTGACGAACGGTAGGCTGCTGCTCAATATCGTGGTCGGCGGCAATCCGTCGGAACTGGCAGGCGACGGCATCTTTCTCGAACACGACGAGCGTTACAGCCATGCGGAAGAATTCTTCCAGGTCTTCGAGGATCTCGTCACCACCGGGCATGCGAATCTCGACGGCAAGCATATCAAGGCAAAGGGCGCAAAGCTCGGTTTCCCGACCATTCAGCAGCCGCGGCCGCCGCTTTATTTCGGCGGATCGTCGGATGCCGGTATCGAGTTTTTCGCCGGTCGCGGCGACAAATATCTGACTTGGGGTGAGCCGCCGGAGCAGGTGGAACAGAAGATCAGGGCCGTGCGCGCTGCCGCCGAAAAGCGGGGCAGGGAGGTCTCGTTCGGCATTCGCCTGCACTTCATCGTGCGCGAGACCGACGAGGAGGCTTGGGAGGCCGCAGATAAGCTGATCTCCAAACTCTCCGACGAGACCATCGCCAAGGCACAGGCGCATTTCGCCCGCGATTCCGACAGTGTCGGCCAGCGGCGGATGGCAGCGCTCCATAACGGGCGTCGCGACAGTCTGGAAGTCTCGCCGAACCTGTGGGCCGGTATCGGCCTTGTTCGCTCCGGTGCAGGCACCGCCCTTGTGGGTTCGCCGAAAACGGTGGCGGCCCGCCTGCGCGAATACCAGGAGCTCGGCATCGAGACGGTGATCGGTTCCGGTTATCCGCATCTGGAAGAGGCCTACCGGGTGGCGGAACTGCTTTTCCCAGAACTGGGGATCACCCGCGAGGAACAGCGGGCCGGGTTTGGCAACGAATTCGTGTCGGAAAAACCGCTCTTCGGCGGCGGCGGTCACGCGACCATCCGCGCCGTCGCGGCATCCTGATCAAACGGCGAGGGCGAGATAATGACGACAGTCGATACGTTTTCGGAAGGCCGCGACATCAGACGCATCAGGGAAGACAGAACGCCATCGGTCGCCACGGACTATTCCAATCCTCCCAAGGGTGCGGCGGGAAATGTTGCGCGGGCAGGTGACGGGCAACCGGCACGCTCGCGCAGCTTTTCCGGCAGTGCGCTTCTGCCTTTTCTCCTGCCGGTGACATTGGTCATTTTCTGGCAGGTCGGCTCATCCGCCGGGTTTATCTCGGACCGGATCATGCCGTCGCCGGTGGCGGTGGTTGCGGCCTTCTGGGAACGGTTGCTCTCCGGCGAACTGGCACGCGATGTCGGGGTCAGCGGCGCGCGGGCGCTGAGCGGGCTGCTGATCGGCGGTTCGATCGGCTTTCTGCTCGGGATCGCCAACGGCGTATCGAAACTGTCGGAACAACTGACGGATACGACGCTGCAGATGCTGCGCACCATCCCGCATCTGGCGATGATCCCGCTCGTCATTCTGTGGTTCGGCATTGGCGAGGAGGCAAAGCTTTTCCTCACATCGCTTGGCGTGCTGTTCCCGATCTATCTCAATACCTATCACGGGGTGAAGAATGTCGATCGCGACCTGCTTGAAATGGGGCGCATCTATGGCATGAGCGGCTGGTCGCTGTTTCGCAAGGTGATCTTTCCCGGCGCCCTGCCGTCGATCTTCGTCGGGCTTCGATATGCGCTCGGCATCATGTGGCTGACGCTAATCGTGTCGGAATCGATCGCGGCCAATTCCGGCATCGGCTACATGGCCAACACCGCCCGCGAATTCATGATGACCGATGTCGTCGTGCTGGCGCTCGTCATCTACGCCGTACTCGGCAAACTGGCAGATGTCATAGCACGGACGCTGGAGCGCGCGGCGCTCTCGTGGAACCCGGCCTATCAGGATCAAGGAGAGTAAGATGCCGATCGGACCCTATCAGTCGCCACTCGCCTTCATCTCGGATGCGGAACTCGACGCGCACCATGCCTCGCAACTCGTGGAGTATCAGGAGGCATCGCCGCAACCGGCCGGCCTGAAATTGCGCGGTGTGGAAAAGCGGTTCGGCGACAATCAGGTGCTGCGCGGTATCGATCTCGACGTGCCCGCCGGACAGTTCGTGGCGATCGTCGGCAAGAGCGGGTGCGGCAAGAGCACGCTCCTGCGGCTTCTCGTTGGACTGGACGAGCCGACTGGCGGCCGGATCGATTTCGTCGACGACGCCGGCCGGGCGGTGGAACCCAATTCGCGCATCGTCTTCCAGGAACCTCGGCTACTGCCCTGGTTTTCGGTCGTGGACAATGTGGCTGTGGGGTTGGGCGACGGGGTGCCGAAAGCGTTCGGACGGCGAGAGGCGGAGCGGGCGCTGGCGGGCGTGCAGTTGTCGGAAAAGGCGAAGGACTGGCCGTCAAAACTGTCCGGTGGCCAGCGGCAGCGCGTGGCGCTGGCGCGCGCATTGGTCAGCCGTCCGGGTCTGCTGGCACTCGATGAGCCGCTCGGCGCGCTCGATGCACTGACGCGCCTCGGCATGCAAGACCTGGTGACCGATGTCTGGCGCGAGCTGGGCTTTACCGCGGTCCTCGTCACCCACGATGTGGCGGAGGCCGTGCATCTGGCCGACCGGGTGATCGTGCTCGACGAAGGCCGGATCAGCCTCGATCTCGAAATTCCAAGGGATCGGCCGCGTCGGCATGGCGATCCGGCGCTGGCGGAAATCGAAGGAAAGCTGCTCGATACGATCCTTGGGAAAGCCTGAAAATTGGGTCGTGCCGATCAGATCGATCGGCTCGCCCGCGCCAGGCCATGCTCGACCAGACGGTCGATGACCTCGGGATAGCTCACGCCGCTTGCACCCATGACCTTGGAATACATGCTGATATCGGTGAAGCCGGGGATCGTGTTCAACTCGTTGACGAGAATACGTCCCTCTGCGGTCAAAAAGAAATCTGCCCGCGCCATTCCATCGCAACCAAGTGCGCGAAAAGCCTTGATCGCCAATCCGCGGATCTCGTCCTCGACATCCTGCGGCAGGTCGGCCGGGACCTTTAGTGCGGCGCCGTCCTCGTCGATATATTTCGCATCATAGGAATAAAAACCGTGGCTGTCCGCCGGGGTGATCTCGCCGGTCTTCGATACGAACAGGCTGCCATCAGTGGCTTCCAGCACCGCGCATTCGATCTCGCGACCCTTGATGAATTCTTCGGCGAGAAGCTTGCTGTCATGGCAAAAACCTTCCGACAGGGCTGTTGCGTATTCGGCTACGGTCGTGACCCTGCTGACGCCGACCGAGGATCCCTGGCGGGCGGGCTTGATGAAGACCGGCAGACCGAGCGCCTGTTGCAGCGCCTCGAAAGCCGGGGCATTGTTCTGATAGATCGTCACCGAACGCGCGGCCGGAATGCCGGCCTCGTTGAACAGCCGCTTGGCGATATCCTTGTCGAGCGCATTGGCCGAGCCGAGAATGCCGCAGCCGGCAAGCGGCACACGCGCCACTTCGGCAAAACCCTGAACCGACCCGTCTTCGCCATGAAGGCCGTGCAGGATGGGGAAGAGGATATCGATCGAGGGCAGTTCGTAGGCTGCGGCGCCCACTGGCATTGCCAGGAGGCGGCCGTGGCCACCGGGGATCAGGGAGACCTGGGTGCCGCCTTCCGGTTTTGAAAGCGTGCCGCCTTCGAAGGCGCTCATCCGCCATTGGCCTTCGCGACTGACGAAAACCGGCACTGCGTCGTATCTTGCCGGATCGAGCGCATTCATCACGTTGGTGGCCGAAAGCACCGAAACATCGTGTTCCGCCGAACGCCCGCCGAACAGCACGGCGATCCGCAGTCTGTCTGAATTCCCCGTCATTCACCCTCTCCAGTCCGGATTATAGCCCGCATCCGATTCTGCATCGTTTTTTCGCTCGCTCCTTGCGACGATGTAAAACAGGCTGTTTTGCGGCAGATCCGGAATTGGAGATGAGGAATGCACGGATCAGAACGGCTTGATGACGGCGAGCGCCAACACAAGCACGAGACAGACCAGAATGATCGGCATGCCGAGGCGCACAAAACCGTTGGCATCGCGCTTCGGATCCGCCGCCATCTTGCGCATCGCGGCTTGCTGCATGCCGTGCAGGGCGGACAGCAGAATGACGAAGAGGAACTTGGCGTGCAGCCAGCCGTCCGAGAAGCCGATATAACCGATGGCGAGCCACAGGCCGAATATCCAGGCGCCGGCGAGTGCTGCCGTGGTGACGGTGCGATCGTATTTCCGAAGCGCCACGATCACGCCGACGCGAATCGGCGGCGGCACCATCGAGATGACGAAGGCGTTGATCAGCATGCCGCCGATCAGCAGGAAGTCGGACAGAAGGTGCAGGGCCTTGATGACGAAATACAGCATTATCGATCGCTCCAGATCATGGTTTCGGTAAACCCGAGTTCCGCCAGATCCTGCGCTCTGAGCGCCTGTTCGGCCGGGTCCGACGGGAAGAATTCATCAAGCTGCGGCGGCTTGACGGAAGTACTCGACAGCATCGCGTGAACCTGTCCGCGATGGTGTATCTGGTGCTGGAAGAGATGCAGCAGGATACGGTCGGCCGGCTCGACCTGCACATGTGTGTCGCGCGGGATGCGGACCTCGGCGTCGAGTGTTTCGGCGGTCAACGCGCGACAATGGTGGATCAGGCGACGATCGGCTGCCCGCTGCTCGCGGTCGAGATCGGCAAAGGCGGGAAACGGGATTTCCGGCTCGAATGCCGAAGTCCCGGGACAGTCGCCTTCCAGCGCGCCGATATAAAGCCAATCGACGGTGAGGATATGATTGAGAGTGTGGATGATCGACGGAAAGAAGCTTTTGCGCGGAGCTGCGAGTTCGTCGGCGGACAGCGACGCGCAGGCCTTCAGGAGGCGATGATTGGCCCAGGCATTGTTATAGGCTTGAACTGTGATGTAGCGCTTGGGCTGCATAAAAATCCTCCGCTAGGGAGGCGATCTTTATCGCGTCGCGACCGAGATGAGAAGGAGGATGGATGCAGTTACTCCGCGGCGGCCTTTGTCGTCGCCGAACTCTGCAGAGCCTGTCCGTCTGTCCTGAAAGTTCTCCAGTTTTCATTTTTTGGATTTCTCTTGGAATCCTCAAAATAATTGGATCCCGGCTCAAGGCTCTCTGCGATATCATTCCACAACCGTCTTAGCCGCCGCACATGCAGATCATCCGTTATCCAGCACATCAGGTGTTCGGCCGATATCGAAAGGAGATCCGGATTCGTACTGACCTGAAGCCGGGCCCATTTGCAGAATTCATCAGCCGTGAGTTGTTCAACCCCATTCTCTGTCTTAACGATGAAGACCGAGTCCGACTTGGCGACGGCCTGTCTTAACCTTTCGGTCGGAGCGAACAGAACGCTTGCGTACATGTCGTCGAACTGTGAGGGCGAATAGATACTGTCTATGGCACGCTCAAGATCGAATATAGTCCTGATATTGAGTTCGCGCAGAATGAGAAATCGCTCTAAGCCCACTATATGACATAGCTGAGCCTGAGCAATCCAGTCTATGCAGAGATAGATGCTATATGGCGTCTCGATATGCATGAGTATGGGATTATAAGTTGCAAGGTTCTGGACATCAAATATGCCGCAATCTTCCAGACGAAAACGAATTTCGTAGTCCACTCCGTCGATGACTTCCGGTGACGTGACACGGGTAATCTCAACAAAGCGGTCGTCCGTCGTTTTGATCCAATTGATCTTTTCTTGCAGTTTGACGATCAGAAATTTCGTCGAACTTTGTGGTACAAGGCCTAATAGGGTTGCAGCGGCGAGCCACAGAACAGAAATGTGCTGAGGATTGTCGGCCGTTGGGGTGGTAGCGGACGAACCTGTGGCTACGCTCAGCACGGATGACAAGGCAGCATAGAGAACAAGTGTCACGATGATCGAGGCAAGCGTCTCTCCAGTTACGCGCAGGAACGTGTTCGAGGATAGATCGAACAGTGAGAGTCGGCTCAGCATTGTCCTGATAGATGCGATGTAAGCGCCTGCGAAAGTGAGTGAAGCTATGATGAGCAGGGCTTCGACTTTATTCGTTTGCGTCGATGGTCCGAAGCATTGTCCTGTCGACGTCAATCCACAAGCCAGCGATTTGCCGAGCAAATCAAATCCAAAATAGCTTATAACCATGAAGCCGAATGCCGAGCAGAACAGCCGGAAGCCAAAGATCACCTGACGCTTCTCTGCAGCGCCGATCAGCATTTTCAGTCTGCCGCTCTCGTCCGAGGTTTCATAAACCTTTTTGTCTTCATCCGAGAGCTTCAAGTCTGCTGTATATTTGGAGCGCACGAACTCGAACGAGGGGTTCGTCGCTAATCCGTTGGACGCATCGCGAGGCTTACCGAAATAATGATAGAAGTCCTGGATCTGGCGTAGGCGCCTTAGGCGAACCTCGTGGCGCGCATAGAGGATGATGGTCGGCGTCCCGATTGCCAGTAGCAGTGCAATCCAGTTTATGGATGACACGAACTGGATCAGCGGCTGAGGGGTTCCGACCAACCAATAGAAAAAATCAGACCAAGACGACGTAGCCATGCCTTTGTCCTCGATGGAAAGGACAAAAATAGGCCGCCGTAATCGATTGGTCTACAAATCTTATGCAATCATTGGTTGATGATTGTCATTTCGTCAATTTCGCGATGACCAGGTGTCCCGGGCTGGGATTGCCGTCCTGCATGCGCACGTTGATGTCGGTCATTTCGACAAGCTCGAAGCCGGTCTCGGCAAGCCGTGAGCGGATATAGGCGGGCGAATGCATGAAACGCTGATGCGGGCCGACCGTGTAGGTGCGCTCGTCACTTTCCGGCAGGGCTTCCGACGAAAAGATGAAAAGGCCGCCGGCGACCATGTTTTCGGCGGCGCCGAAGAACAACGGCTCGACCGCGCCGAGATAGGGCAGCACGTCGGTTGCCGTAACGAGGTCAAAGGCCTCGTCGTCATTGTCCTCCAGAAAATCCTCGGCTTCGGCGACGTAAAGCGTCTCGTAGAGATCTTTCTCGTGGGCGATCTCGACCATGTTTTCGGAAATATCGATGCCGGTGATGTCGTCGACCATGTCGCGCAGCGTACCGCCGGTAAGGCCCGTGCCGCAGCCGAGATCGAGCATGCGCTTGAACGGGCCGAGCTTCAGTTCCTGCAGGCGCTGGCGCACCAAAGCCGGCACGGCATAACCGAGCTGCTCGACGAGAATGTCTTCAAAACTTTCCGCATGCTGGTCGAACAGTGTCTCGACATAGGCGTCGGGTGCCTTCGGTGGCGCTTCGCCGCGCCCCATCGAGGCGATGCGCACCGCTGCGCCGCCATGATCTTCCGGGTCGATTTCGAGCACCTGGCGATAGGCTTCGACGGCCGCATCGATCTCGCCGGCCTTTTCATGCGCAAGCGCCCGGTTATAGGCTTCCGCCAATGCGTCTTCGTCGATCTTCGCCATAGCCTTGTCCTCGTTATTGCGGAGCCGCTTTACGTGTCATGACGCCGTTTGGCAATCGCGAGGATCAACAAGGCCTGATCAGTGCAGGATGATTTCGCCCTTCACCTGCCGCCACTCGCTGGCCGAGATCAGCTTGCGATGCACGTAGCGGACGGAATGCAACGGGCCTTCCAGCTTTTCCTTCCAGAATTTCAGAAATCCGTTCATCTCCGGAAACTCAGGCGCGAGATCGTAATCCTGCCAGACATAGGTCTGCAACAGGGCAGGGTGGTCCGGCATGCGGTAGAAAATCTGGGCGGTGGTGAGGCCATAGCCTCGCAGCATCATTTCGAGTTCCGACATCCGCTGTTCCCTTTTTCAATGACGCAGGTTCTGCGTCATTGAAATGGGATCATGTCATGCTTAACGGATGCTTGACAATTGTCGTTTTCGACCGAAATTGATGTTTTATTTCAGATCGTTAGCATCTCTCAATTGTGAGTGCTGCTAGCGGACCAGATGGCGGGTCAGGCGGCGTTCGATGAAGTTCCACAGATGCCGGAGCGCCTCGACCATGGTCAGATAGAAGATCGCCGCCCAGAGATAGGTCTGGTAATCAAACGTGCGCGAAAAGGCGTAGCGCGTCTCGCCCATCAGGTCGTAGACGGTGACGATGGCGACGACGGCCGAACCCTTGATCATCAGGATGATCTCGTTGCCATAGGGGCGCAGTGCGACGATCAGAGCCTGCGGCAGGACGATCTTCCAGAAGGAGACGCGTTTCGAAATTCCGAGTGCCGCCGCGCCCTCATGCTGGCCGACGGGAACGCTCTGGATGGCGCCGCGCAGGATTTCGGCCTGATAGGCAGCGGTGTTCAGTGTCAATGAGAAGAGGCCGCAATACCAAGCTTCGCGGAAGAACCACCAGAGACCGACAGCCTCGAGCTGCGGACGGAAACTGCCGAGCCCGTAATAGATCAGGAAGAGCTGGGCAAGCAGCGGCGTCGAGCGGAAGACATAGACATAAGCATAGGCGATCGCATTCAGCACACGGTTCTGCGACATGCGGGCAAACGCGATCGGCAGCGACAGGACTGCGCCGAACAGGATGGAAATGCCGACCAGCGTCAGCGTCGTCCACAGGCCGTTCAGGTAGCGCGGTCCATAACGCTCGAACTTGGCGGGATCCCAGCCCTCGATCACCATGCTGACCAGCGCCAGCGCAAGCAGCGCCCACAGCAGGAGAACGCCGATGCCGAAGACTTTGGATGCCGTAAGCGGGCGCTTGGCGACCGGCGGGGCCGGGCGTGGCGGGATCAGGTGTTCAACCGCGCTCATCGGGATACCTCCGAGCGTTTGGCCCAGCGTTCGACGAAGCCGAGACCATAGGAGGAGATCATCGCCAAGGCCAGATAGAGCAGGCAGGCGAGGAAATAGAAGAAGAAGGCTTCCTTGCTGACGCGCGCCGCAATGCCGGTCTGGCGCACGATATCGGCAAGGCCGATGACGGAGACATAGGACGTGTCCTTCAGGAGGATCAGCCAGAGATTGGTGAGACCGGGCAGCGCAATGCGCACAAGTTGCGGCAGGATGATCAGCACCATGGTCTTGCCCCGGTGCAGGCCGAGCGAATCACCGGCTTCATATTGTCCGCGCGGGATGGCGCGGAAGGCCGACAGAAGCACTTCGGACGAATAGGAGGAAAAGACCACCGCGAGAGCCACCATGCCTGCAACGAAGGCGTTGATCTCGACGCGCCCCTCGTAACCGAAGGCAGCCAATACGGACTGGAGCAGCGTCTGGGCGCCGTAATAGACGATGAACAGCGTCAGAAGCTCGGGTAGGCCGCGAAAGATTGTCGTGTAGATCCCGGCTGCGAGCCTCAGCAGTTTTTCCTGGGACTGGGCGGCAAGCGCGATCAGGAAACCGATCAGCAGTCCGACGGGCAGGGTTGCGAGCGCCAGCGAGATCGTCACCTTGACGCCGAAGGCGATCTCGTCGCCCCAGCCGGTGTCGCCACACGAAACAAGGCCGGTGCCACCGAGCCATGTAAAAATGCCGACTGGACCGCAAAACGGGTCGAGTGTGTCGAAGAGGGCGGAAAGCCATCCGCTCATAGGATCATGTTCCGGTTCATATTCCCCTGCGGCTTATAGTGTGCCGCTTGCTGTCTATCCGCATTAAAAAGGAAATTTGCGTAAGGACAAGCCCTTACGGCGCTGCACGCCATTTATGGTGTGATGACTGCCCTGTAAACCCGGAAAGCCGCGTAACTTGCATTCCTCAAGAGTTCGGATTTGCAGCCCTGATGTGGAAGTAAAAACGAAACGGCGGCGGAAGGACCAGCCTTCCGCCGCCAATCATGTACCTGACGGGATCAGTTGGTGCTGCCGTAGGCGTCGAAGTCGAAATACTTGTCGTTGACTTCCTTGTACTTGCCATTGGCGCGGATCGCGGCGATTGCGGCCGTGAACTTGTCGGCCAGCGCCTGATCGTCCTTGCGCACTGCGACGCCTGCGCCTTCACCGTTGATTTCCGGGTCGAGCGGCAGCGGAGCGAGGATCTTGCAGCAGGCGCCTGCGTCCGACTTAACCCACTCGGTCAGCACGACGATATCGTCGACCACGCCGTCGATGCGGCCGTTGGTGAGGTCGAGCTTGTATTCGTCGGCCGTCGGGTAGAGCTTGGCATCGGAATCAGGGAAATGCTTCTCGACATAGTTCGAGTGGCTGGTGGAACCCTGCGCGCCGAGCGCCTTGCCATTCAGGGATTCGGCCGTAGCTTCGGTGAGCGGCGAGTCCTTCGGTACGGCGATTGCTGGCGGGGTGTTGTAATACTTCTTGGAGAAGGCGACCTGCTGCTTGCGCTCGGGCGTGATCGACATCGAGGCAATGATCGCGTCGAACTTCTTCGACTGCAGCGCCGGGATGATACCGTCCCAGTCATTGGTGACGAAGGTGCATTCAGCCTTCATTTCGGTGCACAGCGCCTTGGCCATGTCGATGTCGAAGCCGGTCAGGTTGCCGTTGGATTCAAGCACGTTGAAGGGCGGGTAGGCGCCTTCCGTGCCGATCACGATCTTGTCCTGCGCGGAAGCGGCGCCGGCGAAAAGCGAGATCGCGGCGAGCGACGCTGCAGCAAACAAACGGGTGGTGATAGTCATAATTGTCCTCTCTGTTGGCAGCCCGGCTGCGTGTTCCTGTTTTATCGCGGCCGGTGAGGGGCTTTTTCAGCCCTTGGTTTTTATAGATACCGGCTCCGGAAAAATTGCAACGGCATTTTCAACGGCAACCTCGGGCTTCACAGGCCTTTGAGGCCGGTGCGCGAACCATCCTGCTGCAATGGTTTTTTCAGAATAATATACCTCCCATCGTGGTCTGGGTAGTTATTCGATGCGCCAAGATGGCGCAGGCCGTAGCGGCAGATGAATACTTCATTCAAGCACGGTTCAGACTTAGGTCCCGATCATGCGGACCTTTGCGGCCGGCCATAATGGGAACCAAATTGAAACAAATACAGTTGTGGTGCCGCTGAAATCTGCCCGCAAGAGGCAGGCCCATCGAGGCCGTCGCACGCAGCTAGGGACGAATGCCAGAAGAAGGAAAATCTCATGTTGATGAAATCCAGATTGTTCGCCAGCGTGGCGGCGCCCGTCCTGTCCCTGCCATTGTTGATACAACCCGTCTATGCGCTGCCGTCCGGTGTAGATCTCGGATCGGTGCAGGCTGCAAATCCGGGCATCATCCGGGTGCAGGAACAGGTTCCGGCAGAAGGCGAGGAGATTCCCAAGCGCCGCAAGCCGCCGGCAGAGGAAGGCGAGGGCGCAGAGCGCCCGCGCGGCGAGCGCCAGCAGCGTGCCGAGCAGCCCGAGGGTGAGCGGCCGCAGCGCCGCGAACGGCAGGCGGATCAGGGCGAGGGCGGTGAACGACCGCGACGGCGCCAGCAGCAGGATGCAGGTCAGGCGGAGGAAAGCCCGCAACCCCGCCAGCGCGAGCAGCGCGCCGAGCAGCCCGAGGGCGAGCGCCCCCAGCGTCGCCAGCAGCAGGCCGACCAGGGTGAGGGCGGTGAACGGCCGCAGCGCCGACAACAGAATGCCGAGCAGGCACCCGAACCTCGCGAGCAGGCAAAGCCGGATGCGGATCAGGCGGAACAGCCCAAGCCGCGACGGGAGCGTCAGCAGCAGGCGGAGCAGCCGCAAACCGAGCAGCCCCAGGCCGAACAGCCGAAAACCGAGCAGCCCCAGGCCGAACAGCCGAAAACCGGACAGCGTGAGGCTGAGCGCCCTCAGGCGGACCAAGCCGAAGGCAAGGAGGCTCCCAAACCTCGACCGCAGAGCAATGCCGATCAGGCTCCCGAAGCCAAGCCGGATACGGATCGCGCAGAACAGCCAAAGCCGCGGCCGGAACGCCAGCAGCAGGCAGAACAGCCGAGTGGGGAACAACCCGCAGGCCGTCCGCAGCGTCAGCCTGCAGGCCAGGCTGAGGGCCAGGAGGCTCCGAAACCGCGTCCGCAGCAGAATGCCGATCAGGCGCCAACTACCGAGCAGCCAGGTCAACAGCCCGGCCAGCGGGACGGCCAGCGGCCGCCTCGCCAGCAGGCTCAGGATGCGGGCAAAACACCCGATCAGGCGACCAGCGGCGGCGAACGCAATCAGCCGCGGCCCGTGGAACAGAGCGCCGAGCAGCCGAAACTTCCGGTCGAAAACGGCGCAGCGGTGCTCGACAGCGCCAAGGAGCAGCGGCCCGACCGCGCCCAGAGGGACGGTGGCCAGCGCGATGGTGCGCAACGTGATGGCGAACGCCCGCGCCGGGATGCGAACCGACCGGATGCGCGCGCGCCCGATCCGCAACAGGCGCAGGAACGACAGGCTCCGCCGCCACGTAACGACGCGGATGCCCAGGCCAGCGATCGTGTGACCCGTGAAGACCGCGAGCGCTGGCGCAACCAGCGCCGTGAGCTGGTCGAGGAACGCGGCGAGCGCATGGATGGCAGACCCGATTTCGAGCGTCCGCGCGGCTGGGATGTGCTTGGCCCGATCGGCGACGCGCTGCTTGGGCAGGATCGTGACGGCAATCGCGATCGCGACCGCAACAGAGATCGGGATCGGGGCCGCGACGGTGGCCGTGTGATCATCTCAATCGACAACCAAAACTACGTCCGCCACGACGACAGCCGTCGCTTTTACGAAGATGGTCGGCAGCCGGAATACGAACGCCTGGGTGACGGACGTTTTCGCGAGGTTGTCGAGCGCAATGACGGCACACGCGTGGTGACGATCCGCAACCGCTACGGCGAAGTCGTTCAACGCTCGCGCGTCGTTCGCGGCGGCAAGGAATACGTGCTCTATTATGCGCCGGAACTGCTTGAGGACCGGCAGGACTATACCTGGCGCGATCCGGGCGACGACCTGCCGCCGATGCGTCTCGGCGTGCCGATCGACGACTATATCATCGACACGTCGAGCGAGCCGGACCGCGACTATTACGAGTTCCTCGAACAGCCGCCGGTGGAGCGCGTAGAGCGGCCCTATTCGCTGGACGAGGTCCGGTATTCGGCCCGTATCCGCGACAAGGTTCCGCGTATCGATCTGGATACGATCACCTTTGCCACGGGCAGTGCGGAAATTCCGATGAACCAGGCGAGTTCGCTGCGCAAGGTGGCGGATGCGATCAACAAGGTGCTTGAGAAGGATCCGTCCGAAACCTTCCTGATCGAAGGTCATACGGATGCGGTCGGCTCCGACGACAGCAATCTGGTTCTCTCCGACCGGCGCGCAGAATCGGTTGCCGTGGTGCTTTCGGACGCCTTCAGCATCCCGCCTGAAAACCTGACGACCCAAGGCTACGGCGAGCGGTACCTGAAGGTGAATACCGAAGTTGCGAACCAGGAAAACCGCCGCGTGACGATCCGTCGTATCACGCCGCTGGTAAAGCCCGTCGCCTCCAATCAGTAAGGTCCCGACAGGACCGTGACGATAAGCCGTCGGCCATCCGGCCGGCGGCTTTCATCGTTTTGGAAGGCCCGAGGCTTGGATGACGAAGTCGGCGATCGCCACTGTGTCGTCGAGATCGAAGACGGGCAAGGCCTGCTTCTCGATCGGGTGATCGGCCGCAATGGCGACGATGTAAGGATCGTTCGGGGCCAGCGGTTCACAACTTTTCGATGCCTGCCGGCGCAATTCGATCTTGGGGATGGCTTCGCGCTTGTAGCCTTCGACCAGCACCAAATCGCAGGGCGCCATACGCGAAAGGATCTCGGCAAGCGCAGGCTCCGCTTCATCGCGCAATTCATGCATGATCGCAAAGCGCGCACCCGACACGATCGCGACTTCCCCGGCGCCAGCCTCCCGATGACGAAACGAGTCGGCGCCGGGCTTGTCGATGTCGAAGTCATGATGTGCGTGCTTGACGGTCGAGATACGGTAACCGCGGGTGGTTAGTTCTTCGACCAGTCGAACGGTCAGTCCCGTCTTTCCGGAATTTTTCCATCCTGAAATGCCGAAGGCAGGTGTCGTTTTCATGCAAGCCACTCCACGAAGGTTTCGGCATGCGCCAACTCTTCGGGTGTATTGATGTTGAGGAAAGGGTCGAGCGCGCCGTGACGCGTCCCAAGCACCGGGAAGTCGACGTTCACCGTGCGGTGACGGTCAAGGAATGCGTTGATGCGGCGGTTGCCCTCCTTCACCAGCCAGTGCTCGAGATCGTCCGCCAGGGAGACCGGCCAGAGGCCAAAAACCGGATGACGACGCGCGAGCGACATGGCGATGACGATGGTTTCGGGATCGCTGCAGGCGGCCGCAAGTCGCAACACCAGATCGAACGGCAGGAAAGGACTGTCGCAGGGCACGCTGGCGAAATGGGATGAGTTCGGTCGCTGGTCCGCGTAATGGCGCATCCCGGTGAGAATGCCGGCGAGCGGTCCAAGTTGTCCGGCGGCGGCGTCGGGCAGATGGGTGTAGGCCTCGAAGCCGGCGAACGGGATGCTGGCATTGATCGCAATTGACGAGACCTGCGGCGTGAACCTGCGCAGCACATGACCGAGAATGCAGTCTTGGCCAAGGCGAAGCAGGGCCTTGTCTTTACCCATGCGGCTCGATCTGCCGCCGGCGAGGATGAGACCGGACGGAAACATTGTCAGCCGCTCGCCGGAGGGGCCGCGGCCGTTTTCGCTGTATCGATGGCGCGGCGGCTTTCCCGGTAGAATGTGTAGAGGCCGGAGCAGATCACGACGGCGGCGCCAATCAGAACGGTCATGCCCGGACGTTCGCCGAAAACGAGAACGCCGATGACCAGCGCCCAGATCAGGCTGGTATAACGGAACGGAGCGATAAACGAGATCTCTCCACCGCGCATTGCGAGGATGATCGTCTGGTAACCGCAGAACACGGCAATCGCCGTCAGCACCAGCAGCAGCCAGTTGAATCCGGAAATCGGATGCCAGCCACCTGTAGGCATGACGAGAACGAAACCGACGGCCATGATGACAACGGACGTGAATAGAGTCACGTGAATAGTCGGGATTTCAGCGGCGATCCGGCGGGTCACCAGATCGCGGCAGGCGGTGAAAAACACCGCTGCGAGCGGGAACAGCGCGTCGCTGGAAAAACCTTCCGGTCCCGGCTGGATGATCAGGAGCACGCCAAGGAAACCGACGATGATCGCGCTCCAGCGTCGCCAGCCGACCGGCTCGCGAAACAGCAGCGCCGCGCCGAGCGTGACTGCAAGAGGCAACGACTGCATGATCGAAGCGGCCGAAGCGAAATCGATCCGTGCAAGTGCGTTGAAGAAAGTCAGCGTCGCACCGAGTTCAAAGGCAGTGCGCAGCAACACTAGCGGATGTGTGAATGTGCGAAGCGATAATCGCGCGCCGAGAAGGACGGAAACCGCAAAGACGAGCGCCGTCGTCAGCACACCGCGAACCGCCATGATCTGCGGAATGCTCAGCTCGTGCGTCAGTGTCTTGACCATGGCGTCATTGCAGGAAAACACGGCCATCGCGGTCGCCATGAGCAGCGCCCCCCGCGTGTTGTCCGACAACGCCATACTGATTCCTCCGCCAGTGCCGCCACCGTGTTTACGTGATCGGCATTCGTGCTGCCAGCGATTTTCCGCGCCTCTTTATCCGCGCGAAAATGTCGCCATTCGCTATTAACGGTTGTTCAACCGAAAGTGGACAAGGTTCGCCAATGTTCCCGCATGAGGCTGGAATCGCTTCGTCGTGCAGACATGCAGTCACGCCCGGTAGCGCAGCCAATTGACGGGGGAGAAAGTGTTCATCGATCGACTTTTGCAGAGCCGCAAAATTGTAACCAAGGTTCTTTTGTTCGTTATTCCGCTGGTCCTGCTGATCGCAGGCGTGGGGCTTGCCGGATACTATACGGCCAACACCCTGAACGGTCACATGACCGTCACTCGGGCCACAATTGAGAATATCGGCGATTTCGAACGGCTTCAGGCAAGCCTGCAGGAATTTTCCGCAGCGCCAGCCGAGAAGAGTTTCGCGGCATTGAAGGCCGATATCGACGCGCAGGAAAAGGGCGTCGGTGTGCTGGAAGGTCTTCTTGCAAACGAAAGCGACCGCGCGCGCGTGGCGCCGGTCATGGGACTTGCTCCGGCAATGCGCGCCCATGCCGACGCCCTGTGGGGTGTCAAGCTGATGCGTGACGAGACGGACCGCCAGATGGCGCTTTCCACCCAGGAGATTCAGACCTTGGGTGTCGAGGTCGAGGACCATGTCGGCACGTTGCGCAAACAGGCCGAAAGCAAAGAGAGGTTTGCCAAGGGCATGCTGATCGAGGCATTCGCTTATAATGCCATCGCCCAGCGTATTGCCGATCTGCGCGAAGCCATGCAGCGCGCCGAAGGTGATGACGCCGCCATCAACACAGCCAAGCTTTACCTCGGTCCTCTCGAAGAGGAATTCACCAAGGTCAAGGCAATGGTGTCGGACAAGATTTTCAGTGCCTTCGATCCGGCGCGCCAGGGCACGTCCGATCTTGCAGCAGCACTCGCAGCCGATATGCCGCTTTCGGAAAAGGCATATGCCGCACGGATCCGGATCGGAGCGCTGATGCGAATCCAGGGAGAGCTTGGTGCTCTTTCTACCCAGAAAGCCGTGACGGCCGCGGAACGGTTTGTCGGTCTCGACGCCAATGTCGCCACGCAACGTGAGCTTGTGGCACTGACGCAAGACTCGGTCAATCGGATCGGCGAACTGCAGCTTTTGGTGGAGCGGATGCGCAGCTCGATCAATGACGATTCGCGCAAGGCGCTTGTTGATGGAGGCTCTGCTTTGCGCACCGTCTCTTCCCGCGTTTCCGAACTGGCCACGACCAATTTCACGATGGCGGGCTTTGGCATGAAGGCGGGAGAGCAGCTGGATGCGATCGAGGCCGGATCCTCCAGGCTGATTGCGATCACGCAGGACTGGGAAAAGAAGAAGAACGCAGCCTCCGCCACGCTGACCGCCGCGATGGCAGGGCTGAAGGATTTCGTCGCCCAGGCCCAGGAAGTCGGCAAGGAAGACAGTGAACGGTCCGCGACCCTGTCGGTCGTCGCCATGGTCGTCGGCACGATATTGGCGATCGCAGGCGGACTGATGCTCGTCGAAACGCTGCGCGGTCCGCTGCGCAAGGTGACTGAAGTGATGAAACGGCTTGCCGATGGCGACCTGGAAGTGGCGATCGATGGCCGCGAGCGCGGCGATGAGATCGGCGACATGGTGCGGTCCGTCACGGTGTTCCGCGATGCGGCGCGAGAAAATGTCCGTCTGGAGCAGGAAGCTGTGACCGCCCGCGAACTCTCCTCGGCGGAAGCCGAACGCCGCGCCAGCGAACGCGCCCGCATTGCGGCGGAGCAGCAGCACGCCCTTACCGCGCTGTCGGGCGTGCTCGGCAATCTGGCCGAGGGCGATCTCGCAACCGGTATGGATGAGAACCTGCCGGGCGATTTCGTCATAATGGCCCGAACCTATAATCAGGCCGTCGATGCGCTTCGGGCGACCTTGTCCGAAGTCGGCCTTGCTGCCCAGGAGATCAATGGTGGTACCGCCAACCTGTCCGCCTCCGCCGACGATCTGGCGCGGCGCACCGAACAGCAGGCGGCGGCGCTCGAGGAGAGTTCGAGGGCTCTGCGCCACCTGAGCGAGGTCGTGCGAAGCACCGCGGCGAATGCCCGGCAGACGTCTCAATCGGTCAACGAGACGGAGGAATTCGCCGTGCGGTCCGGCGAGGTCGTCTCGCGTGCCGTCAACGCCATGGGCGAGATCAGCCGCTCCTCCGACAAGATCAGCCAGATCATCGGCGTGATCGACGAGATCGCCTTCCAGACCAATCTTCTGGCGCTGAATGCCGGCGTAGAGGCGGCAAGGGCGGGGGAGGCAGGCCGTGGTTTTGCGGTCGTCGCCCAGGAAGTTCGCGAACTGGCTCAGCGTTGCGCCGGTGCCGCCCGCGAGATCAAGCAGCTCATCTCGGCAAGTGCCACGCAGGTTGAAAGCGGCGTGCAACTGGTCGAGGAAACCGGCGAGGCTCTTTCGAAGATCATCGCCCATGTTACCGATGTGCGTAAACTCGTGGCGCAGATTTCGTCAGCGGCGGCGGAGCAGTCGACCGGCATTACTCAGGTGACCCAGGCGGTCAACGACGTCGAGCTGATCACCCAGCAGAATGCGGCGATGGTCGAGGAGAACAATGCCGAAATCCGCGGCCTGCGCCACCGGGTAGAAGATCTGACGCAGAAGATCGGCCGTTTCAGGACCGGGGACAACGAGCAGTCTTACGACGAGCCACGGCAGCACGGCTACCGGAGCAATGCCGCCTGACTGCGACTGGCAGTTCGCGTCCCGCATGAAACTCGAAAAGCCGCCCTCGGAAACGATGGCGGCTTTTCGCGGCCACCACATCTGTCAATGCGAAGGGTCCGGCCAAAAGTGCTGGAACCAAGCCGGGTCATCCGCTATTCATTTCACATGACAGGGGCGTCCGGTGAAAGCCGGGCTGAGAAGCACCCTTTGAACCTGAACCAGATCATGCTGGCGGAGGGAGTCGTTCGGGTTTTCGTTCTTTCACGTTAAATCCACGGCCGCCTCCGTTTCGAAAAAGGAGGCGCAGATGACTGACGATGCTGTTCCATCTCTAAAGCCCGGCGCTTTGCTCGCAGCGATGCGGCAGAAAAATCCGTTGGTGCAGAACATCACCAATTTTGTGGCGATGAACGTCGCCGCCAATGTCTTGCTGGCGGCGGGAGCTTCGCCGGCCATGGTGCACACTCCCGAGGAAGCGGGGGAGTTCGCTGCCATCGCGGCCGCCCTGACAGTCAATATCGGCACGATCTCGCCGGACTTTCTCGACGGCATGAAGCGCGCAGCCGAGGCAGCCGGAAAGGCGGGAACACCCTGGGTGCTCGATCCCGTCGCC
Organism: Hyphomicrobiales bacterium; assembly: GCA_900466875.1. Taxonomy (GTDB): domain Bacteria; phylum Pseudomonadota; class Alphaproteobacteria; order Rhizobiales; family Rhizobiaceae; genus Neorhizobium. Next base: position 131,107 of record UBNQ01000013.1, read on the forward strand.
CATTTTGCCACGGCGTATCGGCGCACGGCAGTCTCTGAACTTCTGGCCTTGAAGCCGACGGTGATCCGCGGCAATGCGTCTGAAATCATCACGCTTGCCGGCGAGCATGCGTCGGGGCAGGGCGTGGACTCCGGCGATAGCGTCACGTCTGCGCAGGCTGCGGCCCGTGCGCTCGCGATCCGCCATCGCTGCGTGGTCGCGGTAACGGGTGAGAGCGACTTCGTCACCGACGGGAATTGCGCCGCCCATGTTCTCGGCGGTTCGCCGCTGATGCCGAAGGTAACGGCGCTGGGGTGCTCGCTGACCTGTGTTGTCGGCGCCTTTGTCGGAACGGTGCCTCGGAAACCCTTCGAGGCGACGGTCGCGGCACTCGCCCTGTTCGCCACGGCCGGTGAACTGGCGGCGAGGGACGTGCAGGGTCCGGGTTCCTTCGCTGTTCGTTTTCTCGATCTGCTGGCGGAAGTGACGCCGGATGTGCTGGATGCCGTGGCGCGGGTGGTGCCGACATGAAGCGTTTCGATCTCTCTCTCTATCTGGTTCTGGACCCCGAACTTTGTTCAGCCATCGGAATGGTCGAAACCGCGCGGCTTGCGGTGCGCGGCGGAGCCACGATGGTGCAGTTGCGCGACAAGCACGCCGCGACCGACGAGATGATCGCAACGGGGCGTGCATTGAAGTTGGTGCTTGCCGGAACCGGCGTGCCGCTGATCGTCAACGATGATGTGGAGGCAGCGCTTGCAATCGGTGCCGATGGCATCCATGTCGGACAGGACGATATGGCGGCGGCTGCGGTGCGCCAGCGTGTCGGCGATGCGATGATCCTTGGCCTCTCCGTCGAGACGGAACACCTGGCGAAACGGGTCGATCCGGCCGTGGTCGATTACGTCGGCGTCGGTCCGGTCTTTGCCACCGGCACCAAGCCCGATCACAAGCCGCCGGTCGGTTTCGACGGACTGGCGCGGATCGTGGCGGGCTCTCCGGTGCCTGCGGTGGCGATCGGCGGCGTCAAGGGCGAGCATGTCCGAGATATTTTCTCCGCCGGTGCGAAAGGCCTTGCCGTTGTCTCGGCCATATGCGGACGCCCGGATCCACAAGCTGCCGCAAGATCGATTGCCGAAGAAATCGCGAGGGTAACGAGATGACGATCCGGAATGTTCTATCGATTGCGGGCTCCGATCCGTCGGGCGGCGCAGGCATACAGGCGGACCTCAAGGCATTTTCCGCCCGCGGTACCTATGGCATGGCGGCGCTGACCGCATTGACGGCGCAGAACACACAAGGGGTGAGCGCAATCCACGCGCTGCCGCCCGAATTTGTCCGGGCCGAGATCGAGGCTGTCTTTGCCGACATCCGGGTCGATGCGGTGAAGATCGGCATGATCGCCAATGCCGACATTGCCGATACTGTCGCCCGGGCCCTTGAAGCCCATGCGACACGTGTTCCGATCGTGCTCGATCCTGTCATGGTCGCCAAGGGCGGGGCGCCGCTTCTGGCGGACGATGCCAACCAGGCGATCATCGAGCGGTTGCTTCCACTGGCCACAATCATCACGCCGAACCTTCCGGAAGCCGCAGCCCTGCTCGGGGAAGCCGAGGCCGGGACGCGACAGGAGATGGCGGAGCAGGCAATGCGCCTGCTTCAGCGCGGGCCGCGTGCCGTGCTGATCAAGGGCGGCCATCTGGCGGGCGATGACAGTCCCGACGTGCTGGCGGACGATGGTGGCGTGACTTGGTTCGAGGGAAAGCGTCTGAAGACGAAGAATACCCACGGTACCGGCTGCACCCTGTCGAGCGCCATCGCCGCCGAACGCGCCAAGGGGCAGTCCATGGCGGACGCGGTGAAGGTGGCAAAGGCCTATCTGGCAGACGCGATTTCGGCGTCGGACAGCCTATCCATCGGAAGCGGCCACGGGCCGGTCCATCATTTTGTTCAGCTGTGGGACGAAGGCGTCACCCGCCGGTGACGCTCATGTGACGGGCAACGGCCGGTCGCTTGTGGGTCCGGTCGATGATGAAGTCATGGCCCTTCGGCTTGCGGGTGATCGCCTCGTCGATGGCGGTTGCCAGCACTTCGTTATCGTCGGAGGCGCGCAACGCCGAGCGCAGGTCCGCCGCATCGTTCTGGCCGAGGCACATGTAGAGCGTGCCGGTGCAGGTCAGGCGGACCCGGTTGCAGCTTTCGCAGAAATTATGCGTCATCGGCGTGATGAAGCCGAGCCGCCCGCCGGTCTCCTCCACCTTGACATACCGGGCGGGGCCACCGGTCTTGTAGGGAATGTCGGAAAGCGTGAACTGTGTTTCGAGGTCGGACCGAAGCTGCGACAGCGGCAGATACTGGTGGGTGCGGTCCTCGTCGATCTCGCCCATCGGCATGGTTTCGATCAGCGTCAGGTCCATGCCGCGGCCATGCGCGAAACGGATCATGTCAGGGATTTCAGTGTCGTTGAAATCCTTCAGCGCCACGGCATTGAGCTTGATCTTGATGCCGGCCTTCTGGGCCGCATCGATGCCGTCCATGACCTGGCGGAAATTGCCCCAGCGGGTGATCGCCTTGAACTTGGCTTCGTCCAGCGTGTCGAGGGAGACGTTGATACGCCGTACGCCGTTGTCGTGAAGGGCCTGCGCATAGCGGGTAAGCTGCGAACCATTGGTCGTCAGCGTCAGTTCGTCCAGCTGGCCTGTGGCGATATGTTTGCCGAGCGATTCCACCAGAAACATGATGTTCTTGCGCACCAGCGGCTCACCGCCCGTTAGCCTCAGTCTGCGCACGCCCTTGGCGATGAAGGCGGAACAGAGACGGTCGAGCTCCTCAAGCGTAAGGAGGTCCTTTTTCGGCAGGAAAGTCATGTTTTCCGCCATGCAGTAGGTGCAGCGGAAATCGCAGCGGTCCGTCACCGACACGCGAAGATAGGTCACCGCCCGGCCAAACGGATCGATCATCGGCGCCTGGGCCGAGGCTGGATTGCCGAACAATGGCGGGGTAACGAAGGAATTCAATTCAACACACTCCTGATCGCCGGAATCTGGTGGTCATCGCGGGTAACGTCAAGCTTTTTACACTGACAATGCGAATGCGCTTTAATCTGACTGCTGCGATGGACAGGGTTGCGGCGAATTGAGGAAATCCATAATCCTGACGGGACGAAATGGGAAGAGTGGATATGACCGAGGTTTTGAACGATAGCTGGCCGACCGAATTGCGCGTGGCCGAGGATAAAAGAACCCTCACCGTGACATTCGATGACGGCGCACGGTTTGCGCTGCCTGCCGAGCGGCTACGCGTTCTTTCGCCCTCAGCCGAGGTCCAGGGACACGGGCCGGGGCAGAAGGTGACTGTTCCCGGCAAGCGCATGGTGGCGATCCGCAATGTCGTGGCGGCCGGAAATTATGCCGTGCGCATCGCTTTCGACGACGGTCACGACAGCGGAATTTTCACCTGGCGGTACCTGAGGGAACTCGGGATCGACGGTGACGATCTTTTTCGACAATACGAAGAGGAACTGACGGCTAAGGGCTTGAGCCGAGACGGCGTCTCGCGAGCGCGTTAACAAGGCAAAAAGGGGACGGCGGGTGGCGGCAGAATCGAATGCGGGTGAACTGGTCCAGGTTGTGGCGCTTCTCGGGGCAGGCGTCATCGCCGCGCCCCTGTTTAAACGGCTAGGGCTCGGCTCCGTTCTGGGGTATCTGGCCGCCGGTCTCGTGGTCGGCCCGTTCGGGCTGAAACTGGTCTCCGATCCGCAGGCCATTCTCCATATCGCCGAACTCGGCGTGGTGATGTTCCTGTTCATCATCGGGCTGGAAATGCAGCCGTCGCGCCTGTGGAGCATGCGCAAGGATATTTTCGGCCTCGGCGCATTGCAGGTCTGTGCCTGTATCGTGGCGCTGATGGCGATCGGCATGGGGTTCGGGCAAGCCGCGCCGGTGGCCTTTGTCGCGGGAACAGGCTTCGTGCTGACCTCGACCGCGATCGTCATGCAGATGCTGCAGGAGCGCAATCACCTGCATACGCCGAAGGGGCAGCATATCGTTTCGATCCTGCTCTTCGAGGATCTTGCCATCGTGCCGCTGCTGGCGATCGTAGCCCTGCTCGCCTCGCATGGCGAGGCCGTGTCGCTGGTGGAACGCCTGCAGTCCGTCGGTATCGGCTTTGCTGCATTGGTAGCGCTGGTTCTTGCCGGCCGTTACCTCCTCAATCCCTTCTTCCGGCTGCTGGCCAATTCGGGTGCCCGCGAGGTGATGACGGCCGCCGCCCTGCTTGTCGTGCTCGGTTCGGCGCTGCTGATGGATTTCGCAGGGCTTTCCATGGCCATGGGCGCTTTCCTTGCCGGCGTGCTTCTGTCGGAATCCTCCTTCAGGCACCAGCTGGAAGCCGATATCGAACCCTTCCGCGGAATCCTGCTCGGCTTGTTTTTCCTCGGCGTCGGCATGGCGGTCGACCTCGCGGTGATCGCCGCCAACTGGCAGCATGTCGTGCTCGCCGTCATCGCCTACATGATCGTCAAGGGGCTGGTCATTTATGGTGTCGCGAGACTTCTCGGCGCGCCGAATGCTGAAAGCGTGGGGCGTGCGATCCTGATGGCGCAGGGCGGCGAATTCGCCTTCGTGCTGTATGCGGCCGCAACCTCGGTCGGAATTTTCGATGCCGAGACCAATGCCGTGCTGACGGCAACGATCGTGCTGTCCATGGTGGTCACGCCGCTGATCGTGGCCGTCTACGTGCGCATCGCGCCCAAGCCGCAGGTCGATACAAGCGGGCTCGACGCACCGGAGGATATTGCCGGAACGGTACTGATGATCGGTTTCGGTCGTTTCGGCCAGATCGTCAGCCAGCCGGTTCTGGCGCGGGGTTACACGCTGTCGATCATCGACAGGGATGCCGAGTTCATCCGCGATATCGGCGATTTCGGTTTCAAGGTCTTTTATGGCGACGGGTCGCGGCCGGAAATCCTGCATGCGGCGGGAGCTGCGACGGCCAAGGCGATCCTGATCTGCATCGACGACAAGGAAGCCGCGGTCAAGATTGCCGAAATCGTCAAGGACGAGTTTCCGCTGGTGCCGCTGCTGGCCCGCGCCTATGACCGCGGGCACGCGATCGACCTGCTGAAAGCCGGCGTCGACTACCAGATCCGCGAAACCTACGAATCGGCGCTGAATTTCGGCGGCGAAGTTCTCACCGTACTTGGCGAGGAACAGGAACTAACCGCGCAGATCATCGAGGAATTCCGCGAGACCGACCGGGAACGGTTTGCGCTTGAACAGATCGGCGGCATCTATGCCGGCCGCTCGCTGATCAAGGGCAACGCCCGTCCGGCTGACGTGATTGCGGCAAGGACGGGACGGGAGCGGGAACAGCGTGCTGCGGAACAGGCAGCCGTTCAGGGAGCAGCAACGTGAGTGATAATACCATGAACAAGGATGGGGTGGTTACCTCGGTCGAGGCGCTGAAGGCCATCTATGGCGATGTGGGCGAGGCGTCGATCGCCAAGGTGACGACGGCGCTGACGCCGGAATATCGGCAGATGATAGAGCTCTCTCCTTTCGTGGCGCTGGCAACCGTGGGGCCTGAAGGCCTCGACTGTTCGCCACGCGGCGACCTCGGCGGGGTGGTCAGGGTAGACGATGAGAACACACTGCTTCTGCCGGACTGGCGCGGCAACAATCGCGTTGACTCGCTGATCAACATCGTGCGCGATCCGCGTGTCGCGCTGATGTTCCTGATACCCGGCTCGACCACCACCATGCGGATCAACGGCCGGGCGGTCGTTTCTGCCGAGCCTGCGCTGCTTCAGAGCTTCGAGATGGATGGCAAACATCCGCGCACGGTCGCCGTCGTCACCATCGACGAGGTCTATTTCCAGTGCGCGCGTGCGTTGATACGGTCCGAACTGTGGAATGCCGATCGCTTTGTCGATCCGAAGACGCTGCCGACGCCGGGGCAGCTGATGAAGGCGGCCAAGGCCGATTTCGACGCCAAGACCTATGACCGCGAATGGCCCGCACGTGCGGCCAAAACCATGTGGTGATTTGAGGGCTTTCTGAAAGTGAAAAGGCAGGCCATCCGGCCTGCCTTTTATTTCTTGTAGATCAGCCAGTTCCGGCCGATGTAGTGGCTCTTCATGCTGTCTTCGAAGAAGACCGAGCGGTTCCGGCCGCTGTTCTTGGCATAGTAGAGTGCTGCGTCCGACTGTGCGTAAAGCTCGCCCGGATCAGCCGCCTGGGCGGCCATCGAATAACCGAGCGAAATCGTCACCGGTCCGTAATTCACGCCGGAACGGGAATTGCGGAACGTTCGTGTTTCGAGAGCCCGGCGCACGCGTTCACAGATCACCATCACTTCGTCCGGGGTGTTTCCCTCGACAATGATTGCGAACTCCTCGCCGCCTGTACGGGCGACGAACACGTCCTTGCGAACATTGGCGCGCAGGACGGAAGCGACCGTTGCAAGAATCTTGTCGCCGACCGGATGCCCGAAATTGTCGTTGATCTTCTTGAAGTTGTCGATGTCGGCAAGGACCAGTGCCGTGAGCGGCAGGGCGGTCTGATTGTCGAAGGAACTTGCAAGACGTTCATCGAAGGCACGGCGGTTGGACAGCCGCGTCAGCGAATCCGTATTGGCAATGCGCTTGTACTCGTCGAGTTCGCGACGCACCTGATCCATTTCGTTGGATCGTTGCACCATGTCGTCGACGGTCCTCTCGCCATGCGCCATCTTGTCGTCGGTTGCCTGGTGCAACAGACCGATGGCGCTGCGGATGATATCCGTGGAGAAGCTGTTCTTGGTATTGATGCGCGCCGCAGTCTCGCTGAGCAGCTTTCCATAGCTTTCGAGCGAGTTCTGCTCCTGCCGCAGCAGCTTCAGCAACGCGTCCAGTTCTCCCAGCAAACGATCGTTTGCTTTTTCGATGACCGCAGCTTGCGGTCCGCCGAGATACCGTTCCGAAATCAGATCCAAATCTTCCTGCGTAGCTCGGCTGCCAAGTGCAGCGAGCTCGCGTGTAAGATCCGGATTCGAGCCGATATAGGCTTCGTAAAACAGCTGATAGTTGCGCGGAATGGGCGACGCGCCCATTGACCGCACTGCATAGATAATCTGCCCCATCAGGTCACCCGAATGCGGCTTCGATGCAGATATCGTCGTCATAGACGACCCCCAGTTAGACCCCACTACATGGATTTGATAAAATCTTATATTAAAAACTATTGGAAAATAATTAAGGATCTATTTCGAGATTGCTTCCTGAAAGTAGTTTTAAGAAGTTTCGTTGTGGCTAAAACGCTTTTTAACTCAACATGATAGATGATCATGTATGGTTATTTAGTAATTTTTTACTTTAGTATCGGTTGTATTTCTATATAGAAAAATGCGGTATTGGGAGGCCGCGTTTCGACTCTGTGCCGAAACGCGAACCTCGAATTTCTGCGGCTTTATTTCGGACCGATCATGTTTTCCGGGCGGACATACTGATCGAATTCTTCGTTCGTCAAGTAACCGCCGCCAACTGCTTCATCACGCAGTGTTGTGCCGTTCTTGTGCGCGGTCTTGGCGATCTTGGCGCAGATGTCGTAGCCGAGCTTTGAGTTTAGCGCGGTGACGAGCATCAGGGAGTTTTCGACTCCCTTGCGGATATTGTCTTCGCGGGCCTCGATGCCGACAACGCAATTGTCGGTGAAGGAGACGGCCGCATCGCCGAGCAGTTGCACCGACTGAAGGAAATTGTACGCCATCATCGGATTGTAGACGTTGAGTTCGAAATGCCCCTGGCTGCCGGCGAAGGTGAGGGCGGCGTGGTTGCCGAAAATGTGGGCGCAGACCTGGGTCAGGGCTTCCGACTGGGTCGGGTTGACCTTGCCCGGCATGATCGACGAGCCCGGCTCGTTTTCAGGCAGCGACAGCTCGCCGAGGCCGGCACGCGGACCGGAGCCGAGGAAGCGGATGTCGTTGGCGATCTTGAACAGCGCGGCCGCCGCCGCATTGATGGCGCCGTGCGAGAAGACCATCGAATCATGCGAGGCAAGCGCCTCGAACTTGTTCGGCGCGGTGACGAAGGGCAGGCCGGTGATCTTCGAAATCTCGTCGGCGACCTTCTCGGCAAAGCCTATCGGTGCATTGAGGCCAGTCCCGACAGCCGTGCCGCCCTGGGCGAGCTTGGACAGGGCGGGCAGCGTCAGTTCGATATTGGCGATCGCCGAGGCGACCTGTGCGGCATAGCCCGAAAATTCCTGGCCGAGCGTCAGCGGTGTGGCGTCCTGCGTATGGGTGCGGCCGATCTTGATAATGTGATTGAAGGCCTTGACCTTCGCTTCCAGCGCTTCGTGCAGATGCTTCAGCGACGGCAGGAGATGGCGAACGATCGTTTCGACGCAGGCAATGTGCATGGCCGTCGGATAGGTGTCGTTCGACGACTGGCTCATGTTGACGTGATCGTTCGGATGCACCGGCTTCTTGGAGCCCATGACGCCGCCGAGCATTTCGATCGCCCGGTTGGAGATCACTTCATTGGCATTCATGTTCGACTGGGTGCCGGAGCCTGTCTGCCAGACGACGAGCGGAAAATGCTCGTTGAGCTTGCCGTCGATGACTTCCTGGGCGGCGTCGATGATCGCCTTGCCGACGTCCTTGTCGAGACCGGCGAGCTCCATGTTTGCCATGGCTGCGGCCTGCTTGACGATGCCGAGTGCGCGGACCACTGCAAGCGGCTGCTTTTCCCAGCCGATTTTGAAATTGCCGAGCGAACGTTGTGCCTGAGCGCCCCAGTAACGGTCGCCGGCGACGTCGATCGGGCCAAAAGTATCGGTTTCGGTGCGGGTCGTTGCCATGGTTGCTGCCTTTTCTCCCTGATGCTTCCGCCGGTGACGCGCTCCCGAAGTATATGGAAGTAGGCGTACCGTACCGGCGCGGCGCATTACTATACGATTGCCGAATGTCTGCAAGCTGGCGCTGCGGCTTTTTGCAGCAGCAATTGCGTGTCCTTCATGACACGCTGATGCAATTTGTGTTGTGCAAGAATGGCTGTGTTCGATTCGGAATGGGCATTTGTCAGTAAAAAATTAACCAATAATTTCTTAACCTTTGCGCTGACCGGTGCATCGCTCGTTTCCATTTGTCGGAACAGAGAAGTGAATGACCGTTTTCTTTTCATCCCTCACGCGATCGGATAGATGGCGTGATACTGAAGTTGAGCCCGCCAACGAGACGCGGACGAAGGTCACGGGGAATACATTGCAGCACACATACAAGAAGACGTCGATCGCATTGGCGCTCCTCTCGGGCATTTCGATCTTTGCCGGAGCTGTTGCTCCCGCCCATGCCATCACGCTCATGGATATCATTCGCGGCGGACCGGGCAAGCGCGATGCTGCCCAGGCAAACGCCAGGGGGCAGGAAGCCATGCCGAGCGAGCGTGCTCTAGCTGACCCCGAACCCCTGCCGAAGGTTTCCGGCCCCCGCTATTACACCTACAAGGCGGACAGCCGGCGTTTGGTGAAGACCGCGGCTTTCGCATCGTCCTCGGTTGCGCCTTTCCAGGCGATGGCAAATGCCAAAGTGTCTGCACCCGCGGATATCGCGTCCGCGCTTGAAGCTTTCTACAACAAGGCTCCGGCTCCGCTCTGGGTTTCCGGCGCAGAGGTAAGCGACAGGGGGAGGGCGGTGCTGGCTCTCTTCGAACGAGCCGGCGATTATGGGCTTGATCCCGTCGACTACGTCCTGACGCCGCCGGTGCTGACGACTGCCAGTGTTGAGCCCGCCGCTGCATCCGCACCCGGTCCTGCCGATGCTCAGGACGCGACCGGCACGCCAGCTGCCGATCTTGCCGTTGCCCCGACCGCCGATGCGACCACGGCTACGCCTGTCGATTCTGCTCCTGTCGCAGGAACTGAACCGGCTCCTGCCGCTGTTGCGGACCCTGCGCCTGGCACCGTGGTCGAGGCCATTCCGGTTGCGGCAGAGCCTGCAGTGGCTCCGGTGGCAGATCAGCCCGTACTTTCGGGAGCCCACGCAGAAGAACTGATGCAGTTCGAGCTTGCACTTTCCGCCAAGGCGATGCTGTTTGTGCAGGACATGGTGCGGGGGCGCATCGATCCGAACCGCATTTCCGGCTTTCACGATTTCAAGCGCAAGAATGTGGATCTTGCGCACACGCTGTCAGCGGTCGCGGCGGCACCTGATGCTGCTGCCTATCTCGAAGGCGTAGCGCCGCAAGGCCCCAATTTCCAGGTCCTGAAGGCGGAACTCGCCAAGCTTAAGGCCGAGGCGGCCAGTGCCGGTGACGATATCGTCCTGCCGGAAAAAATGCTGCTGAAACCCGGCAATACCAGCGCCGATCTGCCGCAGATCGTTGCCGTGATCGAGAAGAAGGGCTCCGAGGCGCTGAAGGTGGAATATGCCGCAACGCTTGCCGCCTATCAGAAGACGCCGGAATACACGCCCGACCTGGTGGATCTGGTGAAGTCGTTCCAGGGCGAGGTTGGCCTGAAGGCAGACGGAGTCATCGGCACGGCGACGCTGCGCAAGATGGCCGGCCATTCGCCGCAGGCCAAGATCGACAAGGTGGTCGTCGCCATGGAACAGGCGCGCTGGCTTCCAGATGATCTGGGTCAGCGTTACGTCTTCATCAACCAGCCGGCCTACCGCGTTTATTATCACGACCATGGCGCCGAGCAGTTCTCCATGCGTGTCGTGATCGGCTCCAAGGCGCACCAGACCTTCTTCTTCCAGGACATGATCCAGACGGTCGAGTTCAACCCTTACTGGGGTGTGCCGCAGTCGATCATCGTCAACGAGATGCTGCCGAAGCTGCGTCAGGATCCGAGCTATCTGGACCGCACGGGTTACGAAGTTGCCGTCAACGGCAGGGTCATGCCGTCGAGCGCCGTCAACTGGTACGGTTCGACAAACAACATTTCCGTGCGCCAGCCGCCATCCAGCGACAATGCGCTCGGCGATCTGAAGATCCTCTTCCCGAACGAGCATGCGATCTACATGCATGACACACCGTCGAAGAGCTTCTTCCAGCGCGACATACGGGCGCTCAGCCACGGCTGCGTCCGCCTGGCCGAACCGCGCAAGATGGCAGCCGCCGTGCTTGGCATGACTGAGCAGCAGGTCGATGCGGAAATCGCCGCTGGCAAGAACGTCGCCGAAAAGGTGACGGCAAAAATCCCGGTTTATGTCGCTTATTTCACCGCATGGCCGAACAAGGACGGTGCAGTCGAATATTTCGACGACGTCTATGATCGCGACATCGCGGTCGGCAAGGCTTTCGACGCGACGACCAAGGCGCGCGGCTGATACTTTGGTATTCAGATAATAAAAAAGGCGGCCGATCGGCCGCCTTTTTTGCTTTCGGGGTCAGGAAGCAACCTTGGCGGTTGCCAGCAGGTCTTTTACCAGGTCGACCGTAAGCGCATCGAAATGGCTGATCACCGTCGAGGGTGAAAGGCTTGCGATGGGAACGTCGGAATAGCCGAAATCGACCCCGACCGACGGGATGCCGGCATTTTTCGCGGCAAGAATGTCATTGATACTGTCGCCGACCATGATGGCTTGGTCTCTTTTGCCGCCGGCCTTTTCGATCGTCCCGAAGATATGCGCCGCATCGGGCTTGCGAACGGCAAATGTATCGCCGCCGGTAATCGCTGCGAAATGGCCCGACAGACCCAACTCCTCGATCAGCGGGATCGCCAGCGCCTCGCTCTTGTTGGTGCAGATCGCAAGCGTCATGCCGGCGGCCGCAAGGCGTTCCAGGCATTCGACGACACCGGGAAACGGCTGGCTCTTGCCGGGCATGTTCTGGCGGTAGTGTTTGACGAAGTCGTTGAACAGGCTGTCGGCCTCCGCCTCATTGAGCTGGACCTTGCGCAGTTCGAAGGCGCGCTTGATCATCACCCTCGCGCCTTGCCCAACAAGATGGGTCAGGTCGTCGAATGTCACGGGCGCGAGATCGGCTGACGCAATCGTGTGGTTGAGGCTGTCGATCAGGTCGGGCGCGGTATCGATCAGCGTGCCGTCGAGATCGAAAATGACGAGGGGAGAAGTCACGGGGGGATTACCTCACTGCTGCTTTGGTTGGGCCTGTCCGGTTAAGCATGCCGGGGCGTCCTTGGAAAGGCCACCGGTGGCGCATGTTGGCGGTGAGAAACGACGGCAGGGGTCTTCCGCTCTCTCAATCAGGCGTGTAAACAGCGTTTCGGCTGAAACAGTGGGGAGAAACAGGCGCATGGACGCCCGGGAAATGAAGGTCAAGGCGGCTGCCGCAGCACTTGCGCATGTCGAAGACGGAATGAAGCTTGGCATCGGAACCGGGTCGACGGCGGAGGAATTCGTCCGCCTGCTGGCCGAGAAGGTTCATGGCGGATTGCGTGTACAGGGCGTGCCGACCTCCGAACGCACCGCGCGCCTTTGCCTGGAACTCGGTATTTCGCTGAAATCGCTGGATGAGCTTCCCGAACTCGATCTGACGATCGACGGCGCCGATGAGCTGGACGGCAACCTGACCCTGATCAAGGGCGGCGGCGGCGCACTGCTGCGCGAAAAGATCGTGGCGGCCGCATCCGAACGCGTCATCGTGATTGCCGACGAGAGCAAGCTGGTCGACACGCTCGGTGCTTTTCCATTGCCGATCGAGATCAATGCTTTCGGGCAGATGGCGACGCGCATTTCCATTGAAAAGGCGGCTGCGAGACTGGGTCTCGGAGGTTCGCTTTCCATGCGCAAGACCGGTGACGAACTCTTCACGACCGACGGCGGCCACCACATTGTCGACGCATCTTTTGGCCGCATTCCTGATGCAGAGGCACTGTCTGCCGAACTGCATTCCATACCAGGCGTCGTTGAACACGGACTTTTCATTCATATGGCGTCCCTTGCGATCATCGCCGGACCGGCGGGAGCGCGGACGCTTCAGGCCAAATTAAAGTAGGAGCATTCACTCATGATCAAATCCGCGGTTTTCGGCCGTGCCATCGTGCTAGCCGTTCTTCTGTCCGGCTCCGTGGCTGTTCAGGCGCGCGCCCAGGAAATTCCGGAGGCTCATCTGGCAGCGGCTCGCGACGCGATCAAGGCGCTTAACGTCACCGATCGTTACGACAATATCCTGCCGGCTGTTGCCGAGAACCTGAAGGCGCAGTTCATCCAGTCCTCGCCGAACTTCCAGGATCAGATTTCCGCCATCGTCAACGAGGAGGCTCTGGCGCTTGCCCCGCGTCGCGCCGACCTCGAAAAGGAAGCCGCGACCATCTACGCCAAGAGCTTTTCGGCCGACGAGCTGAAGGCAATCGCGACCTTCTTCAACACGGAAGCCGGCAAGAAGCTGATGACCAGCACGCCGCTCGTCGCCCGCGAACTCGGCCGTGCAGCCGAGATCTGGAGCAACGGCATTTCGCGTGACCTGACCGCCCAGAGCACGGCAAAGCTGCGTGGCGTGATCGACGCCAACCCGGTGCAGATGCCGGCAGTCGAAGCCGCTCCCGCCGCGGCCGCCCCGGCGCCTGCCCAGGCTCCAGCACCGACGCTGAACCTTCCGAAGCCGTGATCGGCCAAGGATAGCGTGACGTTTATCAGAAGCCCGGAGCAATCCGGGCTTTTTCTTGTTCAGGAACATGCCTATATGCGGCATCCACCCCATGCCTAAGGAGATTAAGAATGGCCGCCTATGACTACGATCTTTTTGTAATTGGCGGAGGCTCCGGTGGTGTGAGGGCAGGGCGCGTTGCCGCAAGTCTCGGCAAGAAGGTCGGCATTGCCGAGGAATATCGTTTCGGCGGCACCTGTGTGATCCGCGGCTGCGTACCGAAGAAGCTGTTTGTCTATGCCTCGCAATTTCACGAGCATTTCGAGGATGCCGCCGGTTTCGGCTGGCAGGTCGGAAAGAGCACATTCGATTGGGCCAAGCTGATCGAAGCCAAGGACAAGGAAATCGCCCGCCTCGAAGGGCTTTATCGTCGAGGCCTGGAAAACAACAAGGCCGAGATTTTCGACAGCCGCGCTGAGTTGGTCGATGCGCACACGGTTAAGCTTATCAAGACCGGCAAGACGGTGACGGCTGAACGGATCGTGATTGCCACGGGTGGCGTTGCCAATCCGCATGGCTCACTTCCGGGGCATGAACTTTGCATCACCTCCAACGAGGCGTTCCATCTCGAAACCCTGCCGAAGTCGATCCTGATCGCCGGCGGCGGTTACATCGCCGTGGAATTTGCCAACATCTTCCATGGCCTCGGCGTCGACACGACGCTGATCTATCGCGGCAAGGAAATCCTGTCGCGCTTCGATCATGATATGCGCCTGGGCCTGCACAAGGCGATGGCGGAAAAAGGCATCAAGATCATCCTCACCGACGTTATCGAGGACGTCACCAAGGCGGCAGCCGGCGGCCTGACGGCACGCACCAAGGGCGGCGAAACGCTTTCGGTCGACACTGTCATGCTGGCGCTTGGACGCGATCCCTACACGAAGGGGCTAGGCCTTGAAGCCGCCGGCGTGAAGACCGACGAGCGCGGCGCAATCATCGTCGACGAATATTCCCGCACCAGCGCCGAAAACATCTACGCGCTCGGCGACGTCACCGACCGGGTACAGCTGACGCCGGTCGCCATCCACGAAGCCATGTGCTTCATCGAGACGGTCTATCGCAACAATCCGACCTCGCCGGACTACGACCTCATCCCAACGGCGGTTTTTTCGCAGCCGGAAATCGGCACGGTCGGTCTGTCCGAAGAGGAAGCCGCCAAGCGGTACGAAGAGCTCGAGGTCTATCGCGCGGAATTCCGCCCTATGAAGGCGACGCTCTCTGGCCGCTCGGATCGGATGATTATGAAGTTGATCGTCGATGCCGCCAGCCGCAAGGTCGTTGGTGCTCATATCCTCGGCCACGAGGCAGGCGAGATGGCGCAGCTGCTCGGCATTTGCCTGAAGGCGAGCGCGACCAAGGACGATTTCGATCGGACGATGGCACTACACCCGTCTGCGGCCGAGGAGCTCGTGACGATGTACAATCCGAGCTATCGGGTGAAGAACGGCGAGCGGATCTGATCGGGAAAAACCGGCTGGCGTTTTCGAGCGTCAGCTGGTGATCCGCGGTGTGCTGACGATCTTGCGGAACAGGGTTTTCATGGCGTTTTCAATGCCCTGTTCCAGCGTGACCTCGAAGAAATAACCTGGGCTCGCGCATTCCTGCATTTTTGTCGAAATACTGGAGTCGAAGGGTTTGACCCATTCTTTCCAGAAGTCGTTGTCTTTCAGCGGCAGATATGTGGTGTAGAGAACCGCGACACGAATATTGGCGTCTTTCAGGGCTTGGCAGGAGCGTATGTCTATCGGCTCGATACAGCGGCCGGAACCATTCGCTTTCTTGGTGCAGTTCTTCGGTTTGTAGCTGTCACCTACGCCATCGGCGACCATGAAGACGATCTTTTGCCGGTCGGCTCTGCTCGTGCCGTACCCGGGCAACCCGTAGTCTGCGGATTTGCCGAGGATTTCATCCTTGATGCCGGACAGGGCCTTGTCGAAGCTTGTCTGCTGATCGCTATCGTAATTCTGGTAGGGAATGCTCATCAGCTTGATTTTGTCGGTGGCCTCGCCCACGGTCGAAAAATTCTCGTTCAGTTCCGCGGCCTTGAACAGCTTCAGATTTTGCGCCTTCTCTCCGAATGTGTAGGCCGCCATGCGGAACTGCCCGGAGACCGTCTGTGTCGTTTTTGCCGTCGCCATAAGGGCCTTGACGGCTTCCGCGACGACATCGATGCGGATCGGTATCTTGTTGGCTTTGGCGACATTGTAGAAGCTATAGGGGTCGTCAATGCCGCTTTCCGAAACGATATGGCAGGCAAAGGCGCAATTCGGGTCTTTGCCCTTGTTGCTGCCCGGCCCGCTGTAGCCGTACCAGGTTGCGATTTTCATTTTGCTGATGGCATCAGTTGTGGCCGCAACTCCCATGGAGGGTGTGTTGTCCAGCAGCATGTAGAAATCCATGAAGGACGGCGTCTGGTAGGTTGCCGTTGCGACATTGGAAACGGTGATGTCGGTTTTCCCGAGGATTTGCATGAACGTCGTCGGAAGCGTGCCGGTGTAGGTCACGCGCGAAGTGATGACGCTGTCCGTTTTCTGTAGCTGAATGTCGACAGTGACGGGGATATCCGCCGAATTTCCCGATATCTGCCCGAAGAAAAGTTTGCGGGCCTCGGCTGTGTTCAGGGAGACCGTACCGTCTCCGGGCATTGTCATTGCCTGCGCGACGGCTGCGGATTTTTCTGCGATGGCGCCGACGGCCGCCGCGTCGGCTGCCGCGGCAAGTTCGGCCTTGAGACTGAGTGCCCTGCCGAAGTCGATTGCCAGTCCCGCGACCCCGATCAGCGGCACCATCACCAGCGCCGTTATGACGCCAAAATTACCGGATTTATCCTGCGAAAAGCACCCAAGAATTCGCATTTGCAGCCCCCCAGCCGATCAATGCCCCAGAATGTGATTGATTATCGCAAAGTAAAGTGAAGCAAAATTTAAGGTTAGGCGCGATGTCGCTGAATATGGTTAAGGGCGATCTTCAAGGGTGCGTTTCGGCAATGGATCGTTCACCGAAACGACGTGCCCAAACCGGCTAGGCAAATGCGGCATCACGGTTTATAAGCCGCCTCTATTGTGAAGAGGAATGGCCGGACCCGGTGGTCCGGTCCCACAGGTGAGACAAATGGCACAGAATTGGACCCCGAACAGCTGGCGCAGCAAGCCGATCCAGCAGGTTCCGGCATATCCCGATCAGGCCGCTCTGGCGGCGACAGAAGCCCAGCTGGCGAAGTTTCCCCCGCTCGTTTTTGCCGGTGAGGCGCGTCGCCTCAAGGCACAGCTTGCAAAGGTCGCGGAAGGCGATGCTTTCCTGCTCCAGGGCGGCGATTGCGCCGAGAGCTTCTACGAACATGGCGCGGACAATATCCGCGACTTCTTCCGCTCGTTCCTGCAGATGGCCGTTGTCCTGACCTATGGTGCGCAGCTGCCGGTCGTGAAGGTCGGCCGTATCGCCGGTCAGTTCGCCAAGCCGCGTTCCTCGAATTTCGAGAAGCAGGGTGACGTGGAACTGCCGTCCTACCGTGGCGACATCATCAACGGCATCGACTTTACGGAAGCTTCGCGTATTCCCAACCCGGAGCGCCAGCTCGACGCCTACCGCCAGTCGGCCGCGACGCTTAATCTTCTGCGTGCGTTCGCCATGGGTGGTTATGCCAACCTGGAAAACGTCCACAAGTGGATGCTCGGTTTCGTCAAGGATAGCCCGCAGGCGGATCGCTACAAGAAGCTGGCGGATCGCATCAGCGAGACGATGGACTTCATGCGTGCGATCGGGATCACGGCGGACAATCAGCCGAGCCTGCGCGAGACGGATTTCTTCACCAGCCATGAAGCGCTGCTTCTCGGCTACGAAGAGGCCTTTACCCGCGTCGATTCCACCTCGGGCGACTGGTACGCGACCTCCGGCCACATGCTGTGGATCGGTGACCGCACCCGCCAGCTCGACCATGCCCATGTGGAATATTTCCGCGGCATCAAGAACCCGATCGGTCTGAAATGCGGTCCGTCGCTGCAGCCGGACAACCTGATCGAGCTGATCGACGCGCTGAACCCGGCCAACGAGGCCGGCCGCCTGACGCTGATCTGCCGTTTCGGCCATGACAAGGTCGCGGAACACCTGCCGAAGCTCATCCGCGCCGTCGAGCGCGAGGGCAAGAAGGTGGTGTGGTCCTGCGATCCGATGCATGGCAACACGATCACGCTCAACAACTACAAGACCCGGCCGTTCGACCGGATCCTGTCGGAAGTGGAAAGCTTCTTCCAGATCCACCGGGCCGAAGGCACGCATCCGGGTGGCATCCATGTCGAAATGACCGGCAAGGACGTGACCGAATGCACCGGTGGCGCCCGCGCCGTGACCGGCGCGGACCTGCAGGATCGCTATCACACCCATTGCGACCCGCGTCTCAATGCGGACCAGGCACTGGAACTGGCCTTCCTTCTGGCCGAACGGATGAAGACTGGCCGCGACGAAAAGCGGCTGGTGGTCAACGGCTGAGCCGTATCGCGTTTCATACATCAGGAATCAAACAGGGCCGGCGATCGCCGGCCCTGTTCTTTTCTCGCCCGGGTGCTGAACAAAAATACCGGACGAGTACCGAAACTACTGGACGAGAACCGGATTGCGGCATGAGGCGCCGCCGACGCGCACATCGACCTCGCCGACCTTGACGCCGATCGTGGACAATACGCTGTAGAGAACCTGGTCGAGCGGCGTGGTTAAAAGCCTCAACGTATCGGCCAGACCGCCAAGCAGTGCGGATGGCACCTCGACTCTGAGCCCCAGAAGTTCGACCTCGAGCTGCAGGTTTTTCAATAACGAATCCAACAGCGTCGAGACTGTGTTTCTCGTCGAGGCCTGTTTCACCTTCTGGCTCGATATGTCGGAGGGGGAGAAGGAAAGCTGTGTTGCATTGACATTGGTCGCATTGGCATAGGCAAGCGCCGTCAGGTTCAAGGCGGGTGTTGCGACCATCTTGGTTTTCGTCGCGTGCGGATCCTTGCCGAAATTGGCGAAGGCCGACTTGTCGATATCGCCGAGCGACAGTTCCAGCACGCCTGGAACGGCCTCGACATTCACCGTTGCCCCGGTCGAACCGCTGGGGCAGCTGATCGACGCCATACGGCCTTCCGCATGGGCAACTTCCAGATAGAGCGGCACCTTGATCCGGATGCCGAGCAGGCCGGTAATGCCGTCGACGGTGGTTGTCAGTGCTATACGTGTCTGAGCGGTTCGCACGATCGAGCCGGTTCGGCCGATCCCGAGTGCTTTCGATCCGACCGGTGGTTCGCCGACCGCCACCGACAGGGTCAGTCCACCGAGACCGGGGATTGTTGCGCCGAGATCGAGATCGATCTGATGGGAGCCGCCATTTGCGGCGTTCGCCGTGGCGCTGATCAGGTTGAATATATCCGTCTGCACCGTCAGGCCATCGTTCTTGCCGATCAGGCGCGAGCCGAGCGGGCCGATATCCATGATGTCCTTCAGCTTGACGGTAAGCTTGGTGTTGCCAAGCGTCTTTTCCAGCGACTTGACGATCGCCGCAAGAGCCGGCGTGACGCCGGTCGTCTGGCCGATGGCGTTTAGGAGTGTACCGTAGGAAATATCGGTATTGAGCAGATCGGTATAGGTCCCGGCCGTCAGGTTGAGCTTGATGGCCAGCTGGTCGAAGACCTTGAGCAGATCGATATTGGCGTTGACCAGCGATTGGTAGTCCATCACCGACAGGTTGACGGTCGTGCCGAGAAGACTGCCGAGCAGGGCGTTGACCACGCCGCCGTTAAGGCTGGCAAGCCGTGAGCCGACCGAGAACGACGCCATCTTGTCGATCGCGGCGGTACCGCTGGCGTTCAGCATCGGCGCCTTTGTGATAGAGCCACCGAAGAAAAGGCCGCCTTTCTGATAGACGTTCACACGGACGGCGTCATAGGGAGCAACGCCGGACTGGAAGCGCGTGCCGACCGAAAGTGACGAATCGGCCTGGTACCTTCCGCTGATCACTTCCGCATAGGCCTCGAACTTGTCGAACACGGTATCCAGACTGAAGGCGATGGGCGCGCCCTTGTTCAGAAGCTGTCCGTTTTTGAGCACGGCGATATTCTTGTTGTTGAGGTTCATGTAGTCCGCGACGCCGGTCTCGGGACTGCTCGGGTTCGCCGCGGCTGAAATTGCCGAAAGATCGGCGGTCGTCTGGAGCTCGCGTTGCTGCAGTGTCAGGTATCCGTAATCGACGCCGAGCGCGAGAACGCTGATCATGATCGGCAGCGACAGAGCGGCCGTGATGGCGACATTGCCGCGCCCGTCGCGCAGCCATCGTTTGATCTGTCGCATCAGATGCCTCCGACCCGGACCGTTGCGAACCGTTTGATCTGGCTGCTCGGCATGGCGTAGGTAAAGAGGTTGAAGATCGGCAGGTTGCTGGCGTCATAGGTGAGTGCAACCGTGAATTGGTTTGGATTGTTCGGATCCGCCTGTGCTGTCG
This sequence comes from Hyphomicrobiales bacterium, assembly GCA_900466875.1. Classification (GTDB taxonomy): domain Bacteria; phylum Pseudomonadota; class Alphaproteobacteria; order Rhizobiales; family Rhizobiaceae; genus Neorhizobium. The sequence goes on from UBNQ01000013.1 coordinate 151,146, forward strand.
CCGTCAGCTTCGATTTATCGAGAAGCGTGCTGTCCACCATCGAGCGGCTTATGAAATCCGTGACAAGGCTCTTGCGCTCGGTATCGCTCATGCCGGCCACGGCGGTGCGAGCAGCATCGGCCGCCAGTTGCTGTACGGAATGGGCAGCGGACAGATAAATGCCATAGGCGATCATGCTGAGCAGGGCGAAAAAGAAAAGCGGGGAGACGATGGCAAACTCGACCGCCGCCGCCCCGGATATATTGGTCATGTACCGCCGGATACGCATCCGTCTCCTCCGATCTCTTTTTTGACTCATTATCAGCATCATCAATTAAGGCATCACTAAAATAGACGAGATGAATATAAGGAAATGACCGGACTTGTGATGAACAGCGAGGATCGACGGGTCCTCGGTCTTTGGCCGTTCCTGTTGAAAATTCGCCTGACAAGACCGTTGCGGCATTTGCGTCGTGGCATTAAATCTCGGTCATGACCCAGAATGATCCCAAGACTTTGCGTATCGCGATTGCCCAGCTCAATCCCACGGTCGGCGATGTCGCCGGCAACCTTGCTCTTGCGCGCGACGCGCGGCGAGACGCCGCCCGCGAGGGGGCAGATCTCCTGATGCTGACCGAGCTTTTCATCTCTGGTTATCCGCCGGAAGATCTCGTGCTCAAGCCGTCATTCCTGAATTCCTGCCTCAAGGCTGTCGAGGCATTGGCCGCGGATACGGCAGACGGCGGACCGGGCGTCCTGATCGGTTTCCCACGCCAAGGCGAGGCGGGGCGGCATAATTCCGTGGCGCTGCTCGACGCCGGCAAGATCATCGCGATCCGCGACAAGATCGATCTGCCGAATTACGGCGAGTTCGACGAAAAGCGCGTCTTTACCGAAGGATCGATTTCCGGCCCCTATAATTTCAGGGGCATTCGTATCGGCGTTCCGATCTGCGAGGAAATCTGGAACGATATGGGCGTCTGCGAGACCCTGGCCGAAAGCGGCGCCGAGATCCTGCTCGTGCCCAACGGTTCGCCCTATTATCGCGGCAAGCTCGATGTGCGTTATCAGGTGGCGTTGCGGCAGGTGATCGAAAGCGGTCTACCGCTCGTCTTCGCAAACCAGCTCGGCGGACAGGACGAACTGGTCTTCGATGGCGCGAGCTTCGCCTTCAATGCCGACAGGTCTCTGGCCTTCCAGCTTTCGCAATTCGAGACGGCCTTCGCCGTCACCGACTGGCGACGCGAAGAGGGCGGCTGGCGCTGCCAGCCCGGCCCGATGGTGCGTATTCCGGAAAAGGAAGAGGCAGACTACCACGCCTGCATGCTCGGTTTCCGTGACTACGTGAACAAGAACGGCTTCAAATCCGTGGTGCTCGGCCTGTCCGGCGGCATCGATTCGGCGGTCTGCGCGGCGATTGCCGTTGACGCCCTGGGCGAGGAGAGGGTGCGCACCATCATGCTGCCCTATCGTTATACGTCGGAGGATTCGTTCAAGGATGCCGCCGACTGTGCGAAAGCGCTTGGCTGCCGCTACGATATCGTGCCGATTGCAGATCCCGTCGAAGGATTTCTCGCATCGCTCTCCGACATGTTCGAGGGCACGGATGAAGGGATCACCGAGGAAAACCTGCAGAGCCGCACGCGCGGCACGATCCTGATGGCGATCTCCAACAAGTTCGGTTCGATGGTGGTGACGACCGGCAATAAGTCGGAAATGTCGGTCGGTTATGCGACGCTCTACGGCGACATGAACGGCGGCTTCAACCCGATCAAGGATCTCTACAAGATGCAGGTCTATGCGCTTTCCGAATGGCGCAACGACAATGTGCCGGCAGGCGCGCTCGGCCCGTCCGGCGAGGTTATCCCGAAAAACATCATTTCCAAGGCCCCCTCGGCCGAACTGCGCCCAGATCAGACCGACCAGGATTCGCTGCCGCCCTATCCGGTCCTGGACGACATTCTCGAATGCCTTGTCGAACTGGAAATGGGGACGGAAGACATCGTCGCCCGCGGCCATGACGTGGCAACCGTCCACAGGATCGAGCATCTGCTTTACCTCGCCGAATACAAGCGGCGCCAGTCCGCCCCCGGCGTGAAGATCACCAAGAAGAATTTTGGCCGCGACCGGCGTTACCCGATCACCAACCGTTTTCGGGATCGATAAGGGAGGCGCTCGTGGCGCTGCGCAGTTCTGTCGAGATCTACAACATCCGCACTCGCCAGAGCCGTGTCGTCTGGCAGACGGAAGCGCTGTTCGAAGCGCCGAACTGGTCTCCGGATGGTGACTATCTGATGCTCAATGCCGACGGTCTGATCTATCGGTTATCCCCGCATGGTGACGGAAAGCCGGAAAAGCTCGATACGGGTTTTGCGACACTCTGCAACAATGATCATGGCATTTCTCCGGACGGCGCCCTGATCGCGATCTCCGACAAGGTCGAGTTCGGTAAATCGGCGATCTACGTGCTGGAGGCTGAGGGCGGCACGCCAAGGCTGGTGACGGAAAACCTGCCGTCCTACTGGCATGGCTGGTCGCCTGATGGAAAGACATTCACTTATTGCGGCATCCGCGATCAGGTTTTTGATATCTATACGATCGACATCGACGGAAAGAGCGAGCTACGGCTGACTTTCGGCGAAGGCCGCAATGACGGGCCGGATTTTTCGCCGGATGGAAAATGGATCTATTTCAACTCCAGCCGCACCGGTCTGATGCAGATCTGGCGCGTACCAACGGCCGGAGGCGCTGCCGAACGTATCACCGACAGCATTTATGGCGACTGGTTCCCGCATCCGTCACCGAAGGGTGACAAGATCGTTTTCGTCTCTTACGACGCCGACGTCTTCGACCACCCGCGCGACCAGCATGTTCGCGTCCGGCTGATGGATATGGATGGCGGCAATGTCGAGACCCTGTTCGAACTGTTCGGCGGGCAGGGCACGATGAACTCTCCCAACTGGTCACCGGATGGTGATGAATTTGCCTATGTGCGGTATTTCCCTGCGGCTTGAACGGTCTTGCTTCGCCCGGGCTCAACCAGCATAACCACGTCTGTCAGGTGCCCATCGTTGATGGGAGAATCGGGAAGCCGGTGAAATTCCGGCACGTGCCCAACGCTGTGAGGCGGACGCTCATCGTATTCATGCCACTGGATTTGTCCGGGAAGGCGGCGATGACCGGATGAAGCCAAGTCAGAAGACCGGCCTGACGAGATGGACCGATCCGCGCGGACAGCGGGCAGGTTGCGTGGTTTGTTGGACGCGTGATGGCGACCGCAATCCGCATGCATTGTTGGGGAAAGACGATGCGACCTGATGATCTGAATAACGGCCTTGTGGCGGCCGAAGCGTTTTCCGATGAAGAGCGTGCCGCGGTTTACCGCGCCATCGAGACCCGGCGTGACGTGCGTGACCAGTTCCTGCCCGATCCGATCCCCGGCGACGTATTGCGACGGCTGCTGGATGCTGCCCACGCGGCCCCGTCCGTGGGTTTCATGCAGCCGTGGAACTTCGTCTTGATCCGCGACGAGGCAATACGCCAATCGGCTTGGAACGCATTCTCCCGCGCCAATGCCGAGGCCGAGGCGATGTTTCCTGAGGAAAAGCGCGGCACCTACAGGAGCCTCAAGCTCGAGGGGATCAGAAAGGCGCCGCTGTCGATCTGCGTGACCAGTGATCCCGACCGTGCCGGACCGGTGGTTCTGGGGCGCACCCATAACAGCCGCATGGATAGCTATTCGACTGTTTGTGCCATCCAGAATCTCTGGCTGGCGGCGCGGGCGGAAGGGATCGGCGTCGGCTGGGTCAGCATCTTTCATGACGAGGATGTCCGCGCGCTTCTCGGCATACCGGAGCGGGTCGAGATCGTTGCTTGGCTCTGCCTCGGTTATGTCGATGCGCTTTACGGAGAACCCGAACTGGCGATCAAGGGCTGGCGTCAGCGCCTCGCTCTGGAGGATCTCGTCTTTCAGGACGGTTGGGGCCGGAAATAGTCACTGCTGCAATTGCTGCGGCCCGGCGGATTTCGGATTGGCGAGATCGATGTCTTCTTCGGGGAAAAACTGCGGTCCGACGGAGCGGACCTTTTTCTCCGGATCAAAGGGCCGGTCCGGCGGAAACTGGACCGGATCTTCTTTCGGAGGCGCCGGCGAGACGCTGCCCAGATGGGTGATGCTGGAACTCGGATCGTTGGGCTTCAAGCCGTCCGGCCTGGGCTCGTCCGGTTTCGGCAAGGCCAGCCCGCGTATACGCAGGCGTTCCTTCTCGTCCAGGCCGGTCTGGATGTCGAGGTCGGTCGGCGTGCAATTGTTGGCACGGATCGCCGACAGGATGGCAACGCGCTCTTCCGAAGGCTGCAACAGCGATCGCGTGCTGTTGCGTTGTTCGGTCAGCCCCGCACGCTCGCCTTCGAGCCGTTGCAGCGTATCCTGCATGTAGCGGCATTCGTCCTCATCGGCGGTTGCCCCGAGCGTCACGATACTGCCGCTGCCACAGCCCTGCCTGCGCATGTCGATCCGTAGCTGGCGAATATCCGCATTGAGCGCGCTCAGATCCTGCGCGTAACGGCGTACATTGCTGCTCGTGCCGATGATCTGCGGAGTGCTGTTGAGGCGACGATAAAGGTTGGCGCAGACCTCGACATCGCGCGCGAATGTGGCCTGCGGCATCAGCAGCGAGGCGAGCACCAGCGATGTCAGAGTCTGCGTCTTCGAAAATGTCATGTCTCACCTGTCGCATGGGCTATGCGGCGGATCAACCTGGCATGGCGAGCATGCGGGAAGCTTGCTTGCAAACGTCCCGCCGCTTGTTATCTGGTGTACGAAACCGGTTCCGGCTGTGATGCCTCGACCACCGCGAGTGCCGCCATGTTGACGACGCCGCGTGATGTAACGGAAGGCGCCAGAATATGAGCCGGCTTGCGTGTGCCGAGCAGGATCGGCCCGACATGCAGTGCGTCCATCATCATCCGCACGAGGCCAAGCGAGATATTGGCGGCATCGAGGTTCGGGAAGATCAGAAGATTGGCTTCGCCCGTCAGCGAGCTGTTCGGCATGGCGCGCTTGCGCAGCGCCTCGTTGAGCGCCGAGCCGCCCTGCATTTCGCCATCGACCTCGAGTTCGGGCGCATCCTTGCGGATGATCTCCAGCGCGGCGCGCATCTTGCGGGCGCTTTCCGAATCGCGGGAACCGAAATTGGAGTGGCAGATCAGGGCAGCCTTCGGTTCGATACCGAAACGACGGACTTCCTGAGCCGCAAGGATAGCGATTTCCGCAAGCTCTTCCGCCGTCGGATTGTAGTTGACGAACGTGTCGGTGAAGAAGATCGCGCCCTGCTGCGAGATCAGCAGGCTGAGGCCGGCATTGGTGCAGGCGCCTTCACGCTTGCCGATGATCTGGTTCACGTCGCGCAGATGGCGGTCGTAGCGGCCTTCGAGACCGCAGATCAGCGCATCGGCTTCGCCGCGCTTCACCGACAGGGCACCGATCACGGTGTTGTTGGTGCGCACGACGGTTCTGGCCGTTTCGGGGTTGACGCCGTTTCGACCGACCAGCGCGAAATAGTCCTCGACATAGTCGCGGTAGCGCGGATCGTCTTCCGGGTTGACGACGCTGAAATCGACGTTCGGACGGATACGGATGCCGAAACGCTGCAGCCGGGCCTCGATGACCGAAGGTCGGCCGATCAGCACGGGGCGAGCGATCTCCTCTTCAAGCAGCACCTGGGCGGCGCGCAGCACGCGTTCGTCTTCGCCTTCGGCAAAGATCACGCGCTTCTTTTCCGCGACCTTGGCGGCTGCGAAAATCGGCTTCATGACGAAGCCGGAGCGCCAGACGAAACGGTTCAGCTGGTCGAGATAAGCCTCGAAATCCTGGATCGGACGGGCCGCAACACCGCTTTCGGCAGCCGCGCGGGCAACTGCCGGTGCGATACGCAGGATGAGGCGCGGATCGAACGGTGAAGGGATGAGGTAGTCAGGCCCGAAGATCGGCGTTTCGCCGGAATAGGCCTTTGCCGCGACGTCCGAAACCTCTTCGCGGGCAAGGGCTGCGATAGCCTTGACCGCGGCCATCTTCATTTCCTCGTTGATCGTGCTCGCGCCGCAATCGAGCGCACCGCGGAAGATATACGGGAAACAGAGGACGTTGTTCACCTGGTTGGCGAAGTCGGAACGACCGGTGCAGATCATCGCGTCCGGGCGTGCCTGACGGGCCAGTTCCGGCATGATTTCCGGCGTCGGATTGGCAAGCGCCATGATCAGCGGCTTTTCCGCCATGCGTACGAGAAGTTCCGGCTTCAGCACGCCTGGGGCAGAGAGGCCGAGGAAAACGTCGGCGCCGTCGATGCTGTCGGCCAGAACGCGATTGTCGCTCTTCTGCACATAAACCGACTTCCATTCGTCCATCAGCTCGGTACGGCCTTCATAGACGAGGCCTTCGATATCGTGGACCCAGATGTTTTCCTTTTTCGCGCCGAGCGAAACCAGGAGATTGAGGCAGGCGAGCGCGGCAGCGCCGGCACCCGACGTGACGATCTTGACGTCGGTGATCGACTTGCCGGCCAGTTCCAGGCCGTTCAGGATCGCCGCCGCAACGATGATCGCGGTGCCATGCTGGTCGTCATGGAAGACCGGGATGTTCATCTTCTCGCGCAGCTGGCGCTCGACCTCGAAACATTCCGGCGCCTTGATGTCTTCAAGGTTGATGCCGCCGAAGGTCGGTTCCAGTGCGGAGACGGTCGAGACCATCTCGTCGATGCCGGGGGCATCGATCTCGATGTCGAAGACGTCGATGCCGGCGAATTTCTTGAACAGGACGGCCTTGCCTTCCATCACCGGCTTCGAGGCCAGCGGGCCGATATTGCCGAGCCCGAGCACGGCCGTTCCGTTGGAAATGACGGCGACAAGGTTGGCGCGCGCTGTGTAATCGGCAGCGGCATCCGGATTGTCGCGGATCGCGAGGCAGGGCGCGGCAACGCCGGGAGAATAGGCCAGCGCGAGATCACGCTGGTTCCCGAGCGGCTTGGTGGCCTGGATCTCCAGCTTGCCGGGACGCGGATACCGGTGGAAAAACAATGCCTGTTCATCAAGATCCGCACTGCTCAGCGGGGCCGATTTCGAATTGTCCTGCGCGTCCATACTCACTCCTGCTTACCCTATCAAATATCCATATCGGGGCGAATGCGGCCTCTCATTACATCAAACAGCGCCACGGAACAGCAGGTAATTTGATCGATGTAAGGAAATCGAAACGACATCTGTCGGCACCGCACGGCCCCTCCTGTCATCATCTTGAAACAAGACTCTGGTTTTCAGGCGGCGGGGCGGGCTATGAAAGGACGACTTCCGTGACAGCGACAGGTGAGACCAGGAATTTCAGGACCTTGTTCATCTCCGACGTACATCTCGGTTCGAAGGCGGCGCGGACGGAACTCCTGCTGGATTTCCTGAAATATCATGAAGCGGATACGGTGTTTCTCGTGGGCGACATCGTCGACGGCTGGCGGCTGAAGCGCAGCTGGTTCTGGCCGCAGGGCTGCAACGATGTGGTCCAGAAGCTTCTGCGCAAGGCGCGCAAGGGCACCCGCATCGTCTACATCCCCGGCAATCACGACGAATTTCTCCGGGCTTTCCCCGGCACCCATTTCGGCGGCATCGAGGTCGCCGATCGCGCGATCCACGAGATGGCCGACGGCAAGAAATATCTGGTCCTGCACGGCGACGAGTTCGACGTGGTCGTTCGCAACGCCCGCCTTCTCGCCTATCTGGGTGACTGGGCCTATGACGCGGCGATCGCGATCAATGTCGTGCTGGCAGCGATCCGTCGCCGTCTCGGCATGCCTTACTGGTCGTTTTCTGCCTGGGCAAAGCTGCAGGTCAAGCATGCGGTCAATTTCATCGGCGAGTTCCAGAAGGTCGTGGCCGACGAGGCCCGTCGAAACAAGGTCGACGGCGTCATCTGCGGACATATCCATCACGCGGTGATGACCGATATCGACGGCATCCATTACGTCAATACCGGCGACTGGGTCGAAAGCTGCACGGCGATCGCCGAACATCACGACGGTACGCTGGAACTGATCACCTGGCGCGATATCAAAGTGACAGCCGAACTGCATGCCCTGCCGGCACCGTCGAGCGCCAAGAATATGCAGGCGGCGTAATCCGCACGAAATCTTCACGAGCGATACACTTTGTTTTCGCACAAAACGTGTAGCCCGGTTTTCATTGCAAATGGCGGTGATAGTCTCGACGGACTTTCACCGCCATTTGTGATTCCGTGACCATTGCCGCAAAACCGTCTGCCGCTCCGCCGCAGTTCCAGCTTCGTTGTTCCCTGGCCTATGCGGCACCCATGTCGCTCAACGGCATCCTGGTGCCTTACCTTCCTTTATGGCTCCACGGCCTGAATTTTTCGCCGATGCAGATCGGTGCGATCCTTGCAGCCCAGGTCGTATTTCGGGTCTTTGTAGCAATGGGAACGGGGTCTCTTTCCGCCCGAGCGTCGGACCCGCGCCATATTCTCGTCTGGTCGGCGGCAACCTCGCTGCTGTCGATCCTCGGGCTGATCGTCAGTGGCGACTTCTGGGTCGTGTTTGCAGCCGTGGCGGTGCAGGCAGCCCTGTTTGCGCCCTACACTCCGATCGTCGAATCGATCTCGATCTCCGGCGTCAAGCGATGGGGATTTCACTACGGGAAAATGCGCGTCTGGGGATCGGTCGGCTTCGTTGCGACAACGCTGGTCGCCGGAAGCCTTTCGACGGCCATTGGCAATATCGCCATCCCGCTCATGTTGGCCGGCGTGTTGCTGGCGTCCTTGCTTGTCGCCTTCATCGCACCCCGGCTGGACATGCGGGTCGGCCCCAAAGCCGACGTGCGACCTTTGAAAGCGCCGCGCCGCCCGCTCGGCGCTTCGGTCCATCTCCTTCTGATCGGTGCCTCGCTCATCCAATCGAGCCATGGCATGTTTTACGGGTTCAGCACGATCCAGTGGCAGGCGATGGGCTTTTCCAATGGCGCGATCTCTACCTTGTGGTGCATCGGCGTCATTGCCGAAATAGGCATCTTTTTTGTCTCCGGCGGCCTGGCAAGGCGCCTCACGCCACTCGGTCTTCTCTATTTTGGCGGCCTGATGGCGATCCTGCGCTGGACATTCTTTCCGATCGGATCCGATGTCTGGTATTATGGTTTCCTGCAGATTTTTCACGCTTTCAGCTTCGCCTGCGTTCACCTCGGACTGCAATATCGGCTGTCGGAAATGGTCGGAGAGGATCAGCAGGCATCGGCGCAGGGCGTCTACGTCGCCTATAACGGCACGTTCCTGGCCGTATCCACACTGCTTGCGGGCGTCATCTATCGCGAACTGGAAATCTACGGCTATTTCGCCATGGCGCTCCTGGCCTTGATGGGGCTCGCCGTACTCGCATTTGCTGTTCGCTCTCAGCCCCACAGATCGGGTTCAGGCGGATAGACGAGCGACCCCTCGTAACGCAGCCCTCCGGGTCGATCGTGGACAAGGAGCAGCGGGCCGTCGAGATCGGCATAATCGCAGCCCTGCGCCAGAAGCACCGCAGGCGCCATGGCAAGCGACGTGCCGACCATGCAGCCAACCATGATCTGAAAACCCAGTCGCTGCGCCTCGGCTTTCATCAAAAGCGCCTCCGTCAGTCCACCCGTCTTGTCGAGCTTGATGTTCACCGCGTCATAACGGTTGCGCAGCAGGGCAAGATCGGCGGTGGAATGGACGCTCTCGTCGGCGCAGACCGGAACGGGCCGCTTTATCTGCGAGAGGATCGTGTCCTTGCCGGCAGGAAGCGGCTGTTCGATCAGCGAGATATTCAACTCCGCGGCGATGGCCAGATGCCGCTCGATGTTGTCCTCGGTCCAGCCCTCGTTGGCGTCGACGATAATGCGCGCGTCGGGAGCCGAATCACGCACGGCGCGCAGGCGCGATTCGTCATCGTCGGTACCGAGCTTGATCTTCAGAAGCGGGCGTTGACTGTTCCTGAGCGCATCGGCGCCCATGGTTTCGGCGTCCGCTAGCGACAAAGTGAATGCGGTGACGATCGGTTCACGGCCGGTCGCGCCGATGACTGTGGCGACAGGGCGTTTCGAACGTTTGGCCTCAAGGTCCCAGAGGGCGCAGTCGGCGGCGTTGCGGGCAGCCCCGGGCTTCATCGCGGATTGCAGCCGATCGCGGGTGAGACCAGCCTCGATCGCCTTTGCTGCTGCCTTTATTTCGGCCATCACCGCGTCCATCGTCTCGCCGTAACGGCGATAGGGAACGCACTCGCCGCGCCCTGTCACGCCATCTTCGGAAATACTGCAGACGATGACATCCGCCTCCGTCTTCGATCCGCGCGAAATGGTGAAGCTGCCGGCGATGGGAAACGCCTCGATTGTTGCTTCAAGGTGACGGGCCATCGTTTTCAGCGTCCTGTTGTGGCAAATCCGGTCGATGCGGCTATATTGCGTTTTCCCGGAATGCAATCAATGCATTGCGGTAAGACCAATTGAAGCGAGTACCCGCACCCCGTGAGTTCCAGCCCGGCAAAGATCGAAACAGAAGAATTGTCGGATGGCGCAGAACGCTATGTTCTGACGGGGGATTGGCGCAATCATTCCATTGCAGCAGTCCTGAAGGACCTTGAGCAATTCGAGAAATCCGGCGGGCAGAGCAAGGTCGAAATCGACCTGTCCGGCGTTTCCGGAATAGACACCGCCGGTGCCTGGCTGATTCGCCGATTGATGACTGCCAAAAGCGGCGAGGGGCGCGAAGCCTCGCTTTCCGGCGGCAACGGCTCGATCGAGGAATTGATCAGCGCGCTGCCGGAGACGACGCCCGCCCCGCCGGCCGCAGGTCCCGACAAGCGCAGCCGTTTCGAGCGCATTTTCACGCCGCCCGGAAAACTCGTCTTTGAAGTCGGCCGCGATTTTTACGCGGCGATGAATATTCTCGGATCGGCAGTAAGGGGCGCACAACTGAAATTCGGCCGGGGTGCCGGTGTGTCTCCTGCCTCCGTCGTCACCCATATCGACCGCATGGGCGTTCGTGCGGTGCCGATCATCGTGTTGATGTCCTTCCTGATCGGCGCGATCATTGCTCAGCAGGGCGCCTTCCAGCTGCGTTACTTCGGCGCCGAAATCTTCGTGGTCGACCTCGTCGGCATCCTGCAGCTTCGCGAGATCGGCGTGCTTCTGACCGCCATCATGATCGCCGGCCGCTCCGGCAGCGCGATCACCGCCGAGATCGGCTCGATGAAGATGCGCGAGGAGATCGACGCGCTGACGGTCATCGGCCTGAACCCAATCGGTGTGCTGATTTTCCCGCGTCTCGTGGCGCTGACCATCGCATTGCCGCTGCTGACCATCATTGCGAACTTTGCCGCCCTTTACGGCGCGGCCGTCGTTGCGCTGCTTTATTCCGGCATCACCTTCGACACCTATCTCTCGCGCCTGCATGAGGCGATCGACCATACGTCGATTGCATCCGGCATGATCAAGGCGCCGTTCATGGCGCTCGCGATCGGCATCGTTGCGGCCGTCGAGGGCATGAAGGTCGGCGGCAGCGCGGAATCGCTTGGCCAGCACGTGACGGCATCGGTGGTCAAAGCGATCTTCGCCGTCATTCTCATCGATGCGCTTTTTGCCATCTTCTACTCCGCGATCGACTTCTAGGGGAATGGCTTTGGCAGACGAGCAGCAGACCATGGAGAGAGAAGCGAAGGACGACCGCCAGGTCGTGCTTTCCGTGCGGGATCTGACCGTGGGCTTCGGTGACAAGATCGTTCTCGACAACCTCAACCTGGATATCTACCGCGGCGAGATTCTCGGCTTCGTCGGTGCGTCCGGTACGGGTAAATCGGTGCTGATGCGTACGGTTTTGCGCCTGCTGCCGCATCGTTCTGGCACGATCGAAATCCTGGGCTCCAATTACGAGAAGGCCTCGGATGAGGAGCGTATCGCGCTCGACACCCGGCTTGGCGTGCTCTTCCAGCACGGCGCACTGTTTTCCGCCCTGACGGTAAAGGAAAACATCCAGCTTCCGATGCGCGAATATCTCGATCTGCCACAGTCGCTGATGGATGAGCTCGCTTACGTGAAGCTCGAAATGGTCGGCTTGCCGCCTGACGCAGCTGACAAATATCCGTCTGAGCTTTCCGGCGGCATGATCAAGCGTGCAGCGCTTGCTCGTGCGTTGGCGCTCGACCCCGACCTCGTCTTCCTCGACGAACCGACCTCGGGTCTCGATCCGATCGGGGCGGCCGACTTCGACGCGCTGATCGCCAAGCTGCGCGATACGTTGGGCCTGACCGTGTATATGGTCACCCACGACCTCGACAGCCTGTTTTCGGTCTGTGACCGTATTGCCGTGCTCGGAGAGAAACGGGTATTGGTGGAAGGAACGCTGCAGGATATGTTCGCGTTTGATGATCCGTGGGTCCAGTCCTATTTCCGCGGCAAGCGTGCGCGCACCGTCGTGACCAATGAAAACCAGCCGGCAGACACAAGGTCGGCAGATGCAGGCCCGACAGAGGCAGGGAAGTGATCTAACCCATGGAAACCAAAGCAAATTACGCCCTGGTGGGTTTCTTCACGCTGCTGGTGATCGCAGCCGCCTTCGGTTTTGTCTACTGGATGGCGCAGTCCGGTCGCGGCGGGCCTATGGCCGAGCTTGCGATTCGCATTCCCGGCTCGGCAAACGGCCTGTCCGTTGGTTCCCCGGTTCGCTTCAACGGTATTGCGGTCGGTTCCGTGCGCGGCCTGACGATCGATCCGGATGATCCGCGTTATTCGATCGCTTTCACCGAAGTGCGCGCCGATGCGCCCGTCTACCAGTCGACCAAGGCCGTGCTGGAAGTGCAGGGTCTGACGGGTGCTGCCTATATCGAACTTTCCGGTGGCGCCAAGGGTGAGGAAAACATTCTCCAGAAGTCGATGGAGGCAGGCCGACCGGCCGTGCTGATCGCCGATCAATCGAGCGTCACCAACCTTCTGGCGACGGCTGACAAGATTCTCGAACGGGCCGATCAGGCGATCGGCGACATTCAGGGCTTTGTCGGCGATGCGCGAGGGCCGCTCACCCAGACGATCCGCAATGTCGAGACGTTTACGGCCGCGCTCAGCAACAATTCCGGCAATATCGACGAATTCCTGCATAGCCTTTCCACCCTGTCTGCAACCGTCGACAGGGTTTCCGGCACGCTCAACTCGACGCTCGAAGCCGCCGACCAGCTGGTCCGCGCGATCGATGCTCAGAGGATCAATCAGATTGTTGCAAATGCCGAGCGTGTAACGCGCAACGTCGCCAACGCTTCGGACGATTTTGCGCCTCTGGTCGAGACGGTCAGGACGGCCGCGACAAGCTTTGCTCAGGCTGGCACCGATGCACAGGGCGTCCTGAAGCGGGCTGACAGCCTGCTCGCCGCCGTCGATCCAGGGCAGGTCGGCACAGCAGTCAGGAACATATCGGCAGCATCAGAAGACGCGCGCCAGACGCTGGCGTCCGCACGCAGCGTGGTCGACGACGTGTCGCATCGCTCCGAAGACATCAACAAGGCGATCACCGATTTCACCGAACTGGCGACGAAGCTCAACAACGCCTCAAGCCGCGTCGATGGCATTCTGGCAAAGGTCGACGGCCTCGTATCGAGCGACGATTCTCAAGGCCTGTTTGCCGAGGCGCGCAAGACGCTTGAATCCTTCCGCACCGTGGCACACAACATCAACGCGCGCGTCGGGCCGATCGCCGATAACCTGCAGCGTTTCTCATCCAGCGGTCTCGGCGATGTGAAGGCGCTCGTGGACGACACGCGCCGTACGGTGAACTCGCTGAACCAGACCATCACCAATTTTGACCAGAATCCGCAGCGCTTGATCTTCGGCGGCGAGACCGTCAAGGAATATGACGGCAGGACGAGACGTTAAGGCCGATGGCCAAGGGTAGGAAGTTCATGAGCGTATCCAAGTTTCCGCACATCCCGGCCGGCCGCCGTTCCCTGGCTCTGGCCTTGCCCCTGCTTGCGGCACTGGTCACTGGCTGCGGCACCAAGGCGAACAACGACACGTTCGACCTGTCGCTGACGCCGGCCACAGACGGCCCGTCAGCGAGAAGCCGCCAGATCCTGGTGCCGGAACCCACTGCGGTGAAGATGCTGGACAGCGAGCAGGTTGTCGTCCGCGTGTCTCCGTCGGAGGTCCAGTATCTCGCCAATTCCCGCTGGGGTGATCGCCTGCCGCGTCTGGTACAGTCGAAACTGGTCGAGGCGTTTGAGAATTCCGGCCGTGTCGGCGGCGTCGGCAAGCCGGGGCAGGGCCTCGCGATCGACTATCAGGTCGTTACCGACATCCGCGCCTTCGAAGTCACGACCGGTGGCAGCCGCGTGGCGAATGTCGAGATTTCGGCAAAGATCCTCAACGACCGCAATGGCAGCGTCCGCGCGCAGTCCGTCTTCAGGGGGACCTCTCCTGTTCGCGGAACCGAAAACAGCGACTTTGTCGAGGCGCTTGACCGCGCTTATGCCAAGGTCGGCGGCGAGATTGTCGACTGGGCTTTGAAATCGATGTGATTTCCCGGCAGGCAGGATAAGCTTTCCCAAGTCCGAATCGCTCGCGATCGTTCAGGGAAGGTGCCGATGCTGATCATTCTTGCCGGCTTGCCCGGTTCCGGAAAGACCACCCTTGCAAAAGCACTGTCGCGCCGGCTGGGCGCGGTTCATGTGCGCGTCGATACAATCGAACAGAACATCCGTAACACGGGTCTCGAGCCCGGTCCTGCAGGATACATGGTCGCATACGGCATGGCCGAGGATAATCTCGCGCTCGGACATATCGTCGTCGCGGACTCGGTCAACAGCCTGACGATCACCCGCAGGGCGTGGCGCGCGGCCGCGGAGCGACAGGGCGTGCCGGCGGCTGAGATTTGGGTCAGATGTATGGACAAGGACGAGCATCGCCGGCGTGTCGAGACGCGCGTGACCGATGTTCCTGGTCTGGTGAAACCCGGCTGGGCCTCGACGGAAGCGCGTATCTTCGAAGACTGGGAAACCAAGCCGCTGATCGTCGACACGGCCGGCCGGTCACCCGACGAGATCGTTGTCGATCTGATCTCTGCCTTGCGGCTGGAAGAGGATTACGACACGTCCCCGGAAGACCAATGATCTGTCTCTGTTGACTGCAAAAAAAGGCTGCCCGGAAAGGCGGCCTTTTTGTTTTATCCGTGTGTGGCTCTGCAGCTCAGCCGAAGCGGCCGGCTGCGTGGGCGAGCATCGTATAGACCTTGCCGGTGTCCGAGGTCAGGTAGCTCTGGGTCACGGTGCGGTCACGGTCGGTGCGGGCAACGTCCGCCAGCAGCTTTTCGAAGTCCGAGATATAGCGGTCGACGGCGGTGCGGAATTCCGGCTCGCGATCATACTTGCGCTTGATATCGTCGAATGTCTGCTGGCCCTTCAGTGTGTAGAGCCGGCGGGTGAAGACATCGCGCTCGCCGCGCTGGTAACGACGCCACAGGTCGACGGAGGCGTCATGGTCGATGGCGCGGGCGATATCGACCGAAAGCGAGTTCAGCGATTCCACCATGTGGCGCGGGTTGCGGTTGTCGCCATTGGCGGTCCGAGGTGCCTGGGCCGGTTCTGCCGGGCGGGCAGCAGGTGCGCGGGCAGGAGCCTGACCTGCGGTCTCGTCGCGAGATGCACCGCGCAGGAGATCGCTGATCCAGCCGCCCTGGCCGGCCGGAGCCGTCGTTTCGGCAGGACGTGCCGTTGGCGCAGCAGCGGCGGGCGCCGACTTGCCGGAGGCGGGCAGGCTGCCGCGCAGCATGCCGGCTGCATAGGCGTCGGTACGCGCTTGCGCCGGGGCAGGAGCGGGAGCCGGGGCCGGCTGTTGAGCGATCTGCTGCGGGCGGATCGGCGCGGTCGGGCCGCTCTGCGTCAGCGATACCTTGGCCGGGCCGGCTTCGGCGACTTCCAACTGCTGCGACGAACGGCCGACGAGCTGGGAGATCTCTTGCAGTGCCTTGATCTGTTCGGAAACGGCGCGGCGCATGGCGGCGGCGCTTTCCTTAGCTTCTTCCGGCAGGTCGAAGGCACCGCGCTTCAACTCGGTACGGGTGGCATCGAGTTCCTGGCGGATATCCTGTGCCGAGCGGCGGATTTCGTCGGTCGCACCGGAGAAGCGGCCGACCGCTTCCTCGACGGACTGGCGTAGCGTTTCGCGCAGGTGCTTGGCGGCCGTATCTGAACGCTGCGAAGCCTCGCCCATCAGGCGTTCGACATCGGTCAGCGAACCGGAAATGTTACCGCGCATCTGCTCGGCCAGTTCACGGGCACGCTTCTCTGCATCCGAAAGGGTCGCCTCGATCGTACGGTTGGCCTCGTCGCCGGCGTCTAGCAGTGCGGCGCGCATGACCTGTGCGGTTGTTTCTGCGCGCTGCTGGGTCTCGCCGAGGCGACGCCCGATATCGACGAAGGACGCATGCAGGCCTTCACGCAGCTTGTCGCCGACATTGGCGGTGCGCTCTTCCGCACGCTCGAAGGCGCCGTCCACGAGAGCCGTTAGGTTCCGCAGCGTTGCCTCGATTTCGTCGGAGCGCTTGACCAGGCCGACGGACAGGCTGCGCAGTGCATCCTGGCGTTCGTCCAGCGTGCTGACGAGGTTCGACTGGGCCGCGTTGAGAAGTTCGGATGCCTGGGCGAGAACCTTCGAATGATCCTCGAACCGTCCGACGATACCGCCCACCTGGCTGAGCGTCTGGCCGGAAATATTGACCAGACGGTCGATATTGTTTTCCAGAAGACGTGTGGAGCCGGCAACCAGATCAGCAGCCGAACCTGCCGAATGGGCAAAGCGCGATGCAGTCTGGTCGAGCTTCTGGTCGGTTGCCGCCAGTTGCTCAGCTGCACTTTCGACGAGGGTGGCGATATTGACGTTGCTGCTCGAAAGCCGCTCGATGATACCGTCGACATTGGCAAGCAGGCTCTGCTCGGCACCGCGAACCATGTGGGCTGCGGCTTCCGTGCGCTGGTTAAGCGCGGCAAGCGTTTCGTTGGTACGGGCCGCAATGGCGTCGACCAGGGCTGCATTTTCCTCGCGGATACGGGCGCTGGTTTCCTTGGCAGCCGATGCAAGACGTTCGGCGCTCTGCTGCGAGGAAGAGGTCAACCACTCGGCACTCTGCTGCGTGGCGGCGGTCATGCGTTCCGCGCTCTGCTGCGAAGCGGAAGTCAGGCGCTCGGCGCCCTGCTGGGCTGCAGCTTCCATGAGTTCGGCGGCGGTCCGGCCGGTCTCGATATAGGCCTCGACCATCGGCTTGGCCTTCTCGTCGAGCAGTCGCGACAGTTCCTCGGAACGGCTGGACAGCATCGAGTTGAGATCGCGCGAGCGGGTGTCGAGTGCGGTGCGGATGGCGTCGCCACGGGCGGCCAGCGCACGGTCGACGGCATCGAGTGCCACATCGAGTTCGCTTGCTGCATCCGAAAGAGTGGAACGGATCGACTGGCCACGGCTGTCGAGCGCCTGTTCGGCATTGCCGAGAGCGGTGGAAATCGCCTCGACCTGCTGCTTCACCAGCTTGTCGGCTTCCGCCACCTTGTTGACGATCGCGCTGCCGGCTTCCGAGAATGCCTGGGCTACGGTTGCAGCCTGGCCGGCGAGTCGGCTCTGCGTCTCGGAAATGCGGCCGACGATCTCGTTGGAGCGATCTTCGATCGAGCGGGTGAACTCTTCGTTGCGGCTGCTGAGTTCCTGGGTGAACTCGGAACCTGCGCGTGACAGCGTTTCCGCCGAACGGCTGGCTTCGTCGTTCATGCCCTGGCCGGCTTCGACCACGGCTTCGCGAAGCGAGGAGGCGAGACCGACGGCCTTGCCCTCGATCGTCTTGGCAACGCTTTCGAGACCGAAGGACAACGCCCGGTCCATGGTGCCGAAACGTTCCTCGATATGGGCCGTGCGGCCGTCGAGCGTTTCTGCGATGCGGGCAGCGGCGTCGGCGCTGGTCTGTTCGAGAGCGTTGGTCCGCTCGTCGATGGTGCGGGTAATGCGTTCGGCAGCTTCGCCGGTGGCGCGTTCGATTTCGATCCCGCGGCTGTTGACGGCGTCGGAAACCCGATCGGCGGCCGCATTGGAGATACGCTCCAGCTCGGCCGTGCGGGCGCCGAGTGCATCCGCCAGGCTGCTGCCGGCGGTGTCGACGATTGCACTGACGCTCAGCACTTCGTTGCGGATACGGTCTTCCAACCCGCCGAAGGTGACTTCGATGCGGCTTCCGGCGCTGTCGAGTGCCGTCGAGACGCCACCGACCGTCTGTTCGACGCGCGAGGTGAAGGAGTCCGTGGACTGGCTGATTTCGCGGGCCGCATCGCTGATCTGGCCGGCGATCGCGCCGACATTATCACGCAGGCGCGTATCCAGCGTTTCGCCGGCATTGTCGATCGTTGCGCGCAGGGCTTCCTGCTGGGTTTCGAGCGACATTTCCAGCATCCCGGCGCTGGTGGCGATCGTGGTGCCGATCACGGTAGCCTGATCCATCATCAGGGTGTCGATCTGGTCGCGAGCGTCCGTCAGGGTGCCGGCGATCGTGGCAGCACGTTGGTCGAGCGTGCTGCGCAGGCGGTCGTGGCCGGCATCGAGCGTTTCCGACATTTCGCGGCTCGCCTGTCCCAGCACATCCGCGATGCGCAGATGTGCCGAACCGACGGCATCGGTGAGTTGGTCACCGCTGGTGGCAAGCGTATCGCCGATCTGGCGGGCGGCAGTGCCGAGCGTTCCGGCAATCCGCTCATGGCCGGCATCGAGCGTTTCCGACATTTCGCGGCTCGCCTGTCCCAGCACATCCGCCATGCGCACATGGGCCGAGCCGACGGCATCGGTGAGTTGGTCACCGCTGGTGGCAAGCGTATCGCCGATCTGGCGGGTGGCAGTGCCGAGTGTTCCGGAAATGCGTTCATGGCCGGCATCGATCGACGAGGCCATCTGCTCGTGGGCCGTACCGAGAGAAGCGGTGATCTGCGCATGCGCCGCGCTCAGCGAAGACGCCATCTGCTCATGCGTTGCGCCAAGCTGCTCATTGGCGGCGGTCAGCGACGTATCCATGCGCTGCAGCCCGTCGCCCATCGTCGTTTCGAAGCGCTCGGTACCTTCCGTCAGTGCGGTCTCGATCCGTCCGGCGGCGCCGCCGACGGTCTGTTCGAGGCGATCGCTGCCGCTCTGGAGCAGGCTGGCAAGCTCGGATGTACGGCTCTCCAGCGAAATGTCGAGGTTGAGCTGGTTGTCGGCAAAGGCTTCGCGAATGGCCTCTGCGCGCTTTGCAAAGGCTTCTTCCAGTCGGGAATCCGCATCGGCAACGCTGGTGACGACGTTGGCCGTATGGTCGGTGAGCGCCGTGGTAAGGCGGTCTTCATGCAGCGACAGCGAGGTGGCGATTTCCATCGACTTGTCGTCGAGGATTTCCGACAGGCGATCGCGGTTGGAGGCAAGCGTCGTGTCGAGGGCCGTCGCGCGCTTGTCCATCTCGTCGGTCAGGCGCAGTTCGCTTTCCGAAAGCGCGCGCGTGATCGCTTCGCTCTTCTGGTCGAGAATGGAAGCCAGGCGATCCGGCGTTTCCGCCATCAGCGACTGCAGGGCGCCGGCCTTTTCGTCGACGGCTCCGGCAAAGCGCTCGTGGCTTTCCGTGACGGACGTGATGATGTCCGAGGTGCGGCTCGAAATGCTGTCTTCGAAACGCTTCTGGCTGTCGGCGAGGCTGGCGGAAATCTCGCCGCCGCGCGCTGCCATAATCATGTCGATCTTGTTGTGTGCGTCGCCGAAGGCGCCGCTGATTTCGCTGCTGCGTGCGGCAAGCGCGTCGGAGAATTCCTTCGAACGGCTTTCCAGCATGGAGTCGAGCACTTCCTGGCCCGTGCCCAGCGTCGTTGCGAGTGCGAACTGCTGGTCGGTCAGTGCATTGCCGATCCGCTCGATGCTCGACGAAAGGATGCCGTCGATCGCTTCGTGGCCGCCGGCGACGGTCTCGTTGATGCGCGCAAGACTGTCCATCAGCTTGCTGTCGAGGCTGCCGGCGCGCTGGTCGAAGGCGGTAGTGAACTGCGACAGGCCTTCGTCGAACGACGTGCTGAGATGGCCGATCGTCGTGTGCAGGCGCTCCTCGAAGAAGCCGGTGCGCAGATCGAGATCCATCACCGCGTCGTCGGCTGCCGATTGCAGGCTCTGGCGGAAGGAACTGCTCTTGTCGTCAAGCGAACGGTTGAGCGCGGTCAGCACACCGTCGAGCGAACCGGTAAGCGTTTTTTCGCTGTTCGACAGGCCCTCGGTGATTTCCCTTGTGCGGGCGATCAGGGTTTCGTTCAGCTGGCGCGTACGATCGGCAAGCGCGGCGTTGAGCTTTTCGGTGTTGGCATCGAGGGTGGATGCGCGGGTTTCGAAGGAAGACAGGATTGCCTCGCCCTTGTCGGACAAGGTCGAGCCCAGCATTTCCATCCGGATGTCGAACTCCGTCGACAGGGCAATGCCGGATGTCGTCAGCGTATCGATCAGGTTTTCCGTCTTGGTCGAAAGCAGCGAAGCCAGTGCTTCACCGGCGGCGTCCGACTTTTCCATCAGGGCCGCGGCGCGGGTGTCGATCATCGAGGCGAAGGCCTCGCCGGATGTGGCGAGACGGATCGAGATTTCTTCCGTTGCGAGCGCCAGCTCTTCCTTGAGCTGGTCATGGGCGCCGACCATGGATGACCGGATGCGCTCGGCGTGATTGACGATCGCTTCACGTTCGGAGCCAAGCTCCTGAACGAGGCCTCGGACGCGCATCTCGTTGTCGCTATAGCTGCGCTCCAGCGCATTGACTTCCGAATGGACGAGCACTTCCAGCTCGGCGGCACGGGCAATCGTGCGCTCGATGCCTTCGTTCATCGCCGAGACTTCGCGGCGCACGGCCTGGCCGACGCTCATGATGCGTTCGGATGCAATGGTTTCCGGTTCCGAAAGCCGCAGCGCGACCTCGGCCATGGAGCGGGCGGCGTTCCTCAGATCCTGCGCGCGGGCCATCATGATGGCGAAGGCGAAGAAGAGCAGGATCGGGACCAGGATGCCGACGGCAAGCGCGACGAGACCCGGCGCGGCGAGAACGCCGGCAACCGAGGTGATCTCCCAGAGCGCGCCGCCATAGATCAACTGGCCGAGGCCGACACCGGCGACTGCCCACAGAATGGAAATGATCGACGCGTTGCGGATTGCGCCGCGCACCGAGCCGCCATCCAGCGCGCGCATGATCGACGCCGTGTTGCGGCGGCCGGCATCATTGGCCGGCTCGAAGGCCGGCTGACGCGGCGCCGGGTCCGCGGAAGCCTGGCGCGGCGCTTCTGCAGTCGCCTCGCGGCGGGATGGCGATGCCGGTTGAGACGGGGCAGGGCGGGATCGTGGCTTGTCAGACACTCTGGCCTCCGGAGCGGACGACGGGGACTTGTCGCGGGGCGGTTCATCGTTGAAATCGATCTTCAAGGCATCTTCCAATGCCTGGAATGCCGTATCATCGATCGATTCATTGGTCGTGTTCTTCGCCATGCGGTTACGCCTCGTTACATACTCGCCCGGCATTCCACTCGACTTGCTGCCGCCTGCAGATCGGTGAGCGGAATACTCATGCCGGAGATCGCCAGCCCTAGAGCGTCGGATCACCTATTACAATTTCATTCGACGGTCGTTCTTTCAAATGGATGATAATGAAAGCTTACCGACCGTCCCACATCGGTCACCGCAATGTTCCAGTGACCCGTTGAACCGTATTGTAGTGGCACAATCGACGTTTTCGCACAAACGAAACGCGTCATCGTGGTACCGGCATGTTGATCTTGTTAACAGAATTTAAACCGTACCAAAGGGTGAAACCCCTGCAATCACGCCACTTTAACGCAAATTAACCATTTGCGAAGATTTGCGCCGCGTTTGTGCCGAAATTTAACGGGACAGCTATGGCTCCGAAGGACAATTCGGAGTTGAGATCATCAAGAAGCAAGGAACCATGCAAATGGCAAGTGCGGCCCATATCGCTTTCGAAGCTCCTGACAATCACAAGGCAGCCTGCCTGTCGAAGGATCGTCCGATCGATCTTGTTCATCTGGCAAGGCAGACGATGGGCGACAAGGCGCTGGAAGCCGAAATCCTGCAGATGTTCTCCCGACAGGCGCGCCTGCTCGTGCAGGAAATCGCAATCGCCGAGACGGCTGGCGTCACAGGGCTTGCACACCGGCTGAAGGGATCGGCCAATGCCATCGGTGCCTTCAAGGTGTCCGCCGCCGCCGGACGGCTGGAGGCGGAACCTGGCGATGCCGCTGCGATGGCCGCGCTTCACTCCACAATCGTGGAAGCCGAAAATTTCATCACCGGCCTGTGCCGCTGACCCCGCCGTTTTGCCGTTCGGACGCCGGCAGCAAAGCCGGCGTCGTTCGCGTGATTGACTGAGCCGGCGGTTTGGTGGCAGAGACGGGGTTTACCCAAGCCTCCCAAGGGCTGTGCCCCTAAAACCGGATTTTCCCAATATGACGAAATTGACCATCGTAGCCTTCGACGGCACACGCTTCGAACTCGACGTGGATAACGGTTCGACGGTGATGGAGAATGCCGTACGCAATTCGGTCCCCGGCATCGATGCGGAATGCGGCGGCGCCTGTGCCTGTGCCACCTGTCATGTCTATGTCGACGAGGAGTGGACCGAAAAGGTCGGCCCGCCGGCACCGATGGAAGAGGACATGCTGGACTTCGCCTTCGATGTGCGTCCGACCTCACGTCTCTCCTGTCAGATCAAGATGAAGGCCGATTTCGATGGCCTCGTCGTCAACATCCCCGAGCGCCAGGCCTGATCAGAGGCGTCACCATGTCAAAAAATAGCCTCGCTCCTTCGATGGTGAGCGAGGCAAGGTGGGCGCACAGCCGGCAGGCGAGGGAGGTAACACCTGCGGCTAGGTTACGCGCCAGGGGAACGCAGGAGACAGAAACTCAACCAAGGGAATGCGTAAAGGAGCGGTTTGTTCGGTCTGGGCCGATGAAAGCTTGCGGCACTCACAATAAAGCCGGCTTTCGCTATTCTGTATAGGTAATCTGTATCTAATATATAGGCGATAGTCCCGCACCGGACCATCGCAACAAATCACCCGTTATTCACAGGTATCGGCGCAAGCCTCGCGCAAGCTTCGACTGCGGCGACGGGCTGTTGCCGCTTATTGCTGGCGCTGATCGATGCGGTATTGAAGCAGCCGCGTCATGCGGGCGTCGAAATTCTTGGCTTCGACCTGGTCGAAGCGCGCTTGCTGCCTGTCGTGCTCGGCAAGCACGCGCCGCGTCGTTTCCGTCACGATGGCCTCGACGTCGTCACACGTTTTGCGCGCGGGCAGGGCAAGCAGCTCCTGCTCCAGCATGCGGGCGTAATTGCGGGCGATCTCCGCATGCCGCTCTTCATGCCGCTTGATATCTGACGACAGCGTGCCCCAGATGAAGCGCAGGTCCTTCTCGGCCTTGCCGCCATTGCTCCAGCGCGGCAGGATGATGTGGGTCCGCAGGGTCACCTTGGCGCCGCCGACGGAGCAGCGTCCGCCGCGCTCCACATAGGTCACCTCTCCGCCGAACTTGATCTCGGTCGCGCCGGGATGTCGGTGTCCGCTGGTCTTGGTGACCGGGCCATGGCGTTCCAGTTCCTTGTCGAGGTCCTCGGCGGTACGGCCGCCGATGCGGAAATAGGAATAGGATTTTGAGATGACAGGTTCCGCCTGCGCCGGGATCGAGATCAGGCAGAGTAGGAAGGCTGCACCGAAAACCCGGTGGACTCTGCGCATCAAAAACATTCTCAGGCCTGGTACGTTGAAGTTGAAACGAGCTTGGGGCATAGGCTGCGCAAGTGCAACATGAAGGCATGAAAATTTGCGTTACTTTCAAAAAGATGGATCGCCTGTGGCATCGTCGCGCAACAGCACCTGGCGTCTCGCCCATGGTCGCAGCCTGACGCTTGGTGCGAGCGGCCACATCATGGCGATCGTCAACGTGACGCCCGACAGTTTTTCCGATGGCGGGCGTTACATCGACGTCAAAAGCGCAGTCGAACACGGCCTTTCCTGCGTCCGAGACGGCGCATCCATTCTCGATATCGGCGGCGAGTCGACGCGGCCGGGAGCCGCGCCCGTGACCGCCGCTGAAGAGCAGGCCCGCGTTCTGCCGGTCATCGAAAGACTGTCGCGGGAAACCGACGCGCTGATTTCCGTCGATACCTATCGTGCTGACACGGCAAGGCTTGCCATCGCCGCCGGCGCCCATATCGTCAACGACGTTTACGGGCTGCGCCACGATCCGCAGATGGCTGATGTCGTTTCTGAAAGCGGCGCAGGCCTCTGCATCATGTATACCGCCCGCGGCCGCGAAGACCACCACGCGGATATTATCGAGGAAGAGCTGATGTTTTTCCGCCAGTCGCTGGATAGCGCGAGAGCGGCTGGCATTTCGGAGGATGCGATCGTGCTTGATCCCGGATTCGGTTTCGTTCAACGACGCGAGCAGGATAGCGAACTGATGGCGCGCTGCGGCGAGCTTCATTCCCTCGGTTTCCCGCTTCTCGTCGGCACGTCGAGAAAACGTTTCGTCGGCGCTGTCGCTCTGCGCGAGGTGCCGTCCGAACGGGATTTTGCGACAGCCGCCACCACAGCGATGCTGCGGCTGGCCGGCGCGTCGATTTTCAGGGTGCACAACGTGGCGGGTAACCTCGATGCCTTGCGCATGGCGGATGCGGTCATTGAAGCCGGCCGGGTTAACGAACGAACAGGAAGACACTGATGGCCATCTATCAGATCACTCTTAAAAACTGCGCCTTCTACGCGCATCACGGGGTCTTCGAGCAGGAAACGGCGCTCGGCCAGCGTTTCTTCGTCGATGTCGTCATGGATGTCGACGCGGGCGATGTACTCGTTTCCGACGAGGTCGAGCAGACGGTTCATTACGGGCTGGCCTATGAACTGGTTGAAAAGATCATGACCGGTAGCCGCCGCAACCTCATTGAAACGCTTGCCAATGACGTGGCTCTCGGTCTCACTGCATGGTCGCCATTGATCCGCCGTGTCGAGGTGGCGATCAGGAAGCCGAGCGCACCGATCGCCGGCATTCTCGATTACGTGGAGGTGCGCCTTGAACATCGGGCCTAATCACCCTTGGGAAATCGCGGCACTTGGATTAGGCGGCAATGTCGGCGATCCGGCTTCGGCCATGGCGCACGCGCTGCAGACGCTTGATGCGCGAAAGGACTGTCGCGTCTCGGCTGTATCCCGGCTTTACCTGACGCCTCCATGGGGCAAGACCGACCAGGCAGACTTTTTCAACTGCTGTGCGCTGGTAGAGACCGAACTTGAGCCTGAAGAACTGCTCGACCTGTGTCTCGCGCTGGAGCGGGAGATGAAGCGGGAGCGGGTAGAGCGCTGGGGACCGCGGACGCTCGATATCGATCTGCTGACCTATGGCGAGCGCATTCAGAAATCACCAAAGCTGGAACTGCCGCATCCACGCATGACGGAACGTGCTTTCGTCATGCTACCGCTCGCGGATCTTGCGCCGCAGATGATGATCAACGAACGCAAGGCCGAAAGCTGGGCGGGTAGCCTGAATTCGACAGGAATCAGCATTGCAAAGCCGGACGGACTTTGGTGGCGGCAAGTTGCGACAGCAGGTTGAATTAAAGTCTTTGAAAACACAAAATCGTTTTCAAAGAATAGGATATTTGGAAATCCTGATAAATTGAATTAGCCCGGACGCCAGCATGACCTGTGCCCGAGGCTTCATCACTCCTTGATCGAGCCGACGGCGATCGAATCGAGGTCACGGTCGAGCGACAGGCCGATAACCGGCACCATCTGGTCTTCCACCTTGACGGAAATGGTGATGTTCATCTTGTTGTCGCCGCGCAGGCTCGCAACCATTGCGCCGTTGAGCTTGGCGCGGTTGATGCCCATCACGACCTTGTCTCCATTGACCGAGCCGGAGATGATGTCGAGACCCTTGCCTTCTGCACCATCGAGGAACTTGCCGGTATAACCGCGTCCATTCTGGGTGATGACCGCGGACATCGGCTGCTGGAAGACGCCGACCCGGCAGGTGCCGTCGAGCTTTATGCCCGTGTCCCCATCAGGAGACGGCGAGCCGGTCAGGTTGCAGTTGAACTTCGTGCCCTTGTATTTTCCGGCGACAATCTCGCCCGGACCTTTCCATGCGCCTGCAACGGACTGGAAGAAGACCTGGTCGCGGGATGCGGCTTCCGCCTGCGGAGCGAATGCCGGAACTGCGGTGACCAAAGTCAAAGCGGCAAGCCCGCCGAAAAGCGAAAAGAAGCGCGAATACATGAGGCTTTCCCCTTGGGACGTTCCGCTGTCAGCGGCAATGTTTAGTGGGGTCGAAATTAAGCGAGAATGGTTAACGCTTCGTATCTTTTGGCGCCCGCCAGGTGTCCCGAAAGAGGCTAATCCTTTTCGTCAGTGCGTCCCGCAGCGACGATATCGGACATGAAATCGCCGATCCCCGGGCGGGGCAGGGCACGGAACGGAAGCGGCCGGCACAGGTCCATGGCCGCTATCCCGATACGGGCTGTCAGAAGCCCGTTGATGACGCCTTCACCGAGACGCCGCGACAATCGCGAGGCAAGCCCATGGCCGAGAACCTGTTGCGCCAGCCCATCGCCGACAGCGATTGAGCCCGTAACAGCCAGATGCGCGATGACATCGCGGATCAGCCGCAAAAGCCCCAGTTTTCCGGGCCTTGCCCCATAAAGCTCGGCCATCGCCCGCACAAGGCGCGTGACCTCGAACAGCACATAAGCGAGATCGACAATCGCGCGCGGGCTGATAGCGGTCACGACCGCGACCCGCTTCGATGAATTCAGAATGAGACCGCGCGCCTTGCGATCGAGCGGCGTCAGCAATTCGCGCTCGGCCAGATCGAGAAGATGCGGCCCGTCGATAATGTCGTCCTTGGTGCCTTCGAGAACGCTTCTGCCCTTGGCCGTCTCTGCCCGGTGACTGAGGAGGGATGTCAGGCGTTCCACCACCTTGCGTGCAGGATGGGCCTGTACGGACGCTGCCGCCTCTTCCGCTTCGGTCTTGAGGCTCTGGACGGCGGCGAGCCGGGCTATCCCCATGATCTCGCGCCCGACAACGACCAGCAATCCGAAAAGCGCCAGCGAAAGCGCCGTGATTGCGGCATAACCCAGCCAATCCGCGCGGGCGAAAAGATCGCGAACGACCTGATCCGCCCACAGCCCGAAGGCGAGCGACAGGAACGTGCCGAGTGCCGCAGTAGCAAGTCCGATGAATGAAAAGCCTTTGCGCGGACGCGGTTCCGCAACGGGGAGACTTGCGGCGTCGAGGTCCGCACCGGAAAACGGATCGTCTTCATCCGGCACTACAGCCACGGGCTGGTCGAAGCTTTTGGGGCGGCGCACGGGATGAGCCGCCGCTATGTCCGTGCTTGTTTCGTCTTCGACCTGAAATGAAGTCGGACGGCGTCGGGACGGATCGTTGGTATGGGGCGGTCTCATGCGAGGCGGTCTCCGAGCAGGAACTGCAGGGCACGGTCGAGCCGGATATGCGGCACTGCGAGATTGAGGCTGCCCGGACGGCCCTCCAGTGCCGGAGGCCGGAAGCGGACAAAGTTGATGTCCGGCAGATCGGGGCTGTCGCTGTCCAGGGTATTGAACATATGCGTCGGATCGGCGGGCAGGTCGCCGGGGAAAATCGCAGTCGTCTTCGCGCCGTCGAATCGCTCGCCATTGATCGTTTCGCCCGCAATCGGCGTGCCGACGATCACCGGAAGCATGTGATTGCCTTCCTTGACGCTGGCTTCGCGGGTCGCGCGTACCGAGGCGATCGCCATCACCTCGAAGCCTGCGCCCGACAGCCCGATCCGCTGGATGGCGCGGTCCACAAGCCGACCGGTCAGCCGCTCGAGCCGGTCATGGCTCTCGTGGTGGAGGTGGTCGGCCTTGGTGGCCGCAATCAGCACCTTGTCGATACGGCGCGTGACGAAGGACGAAAAGAAGCTGTTATGCCCCGGCCTGAAACAGCCGAGCACATCGCCGAGCGCCCGCTCCAGATCCTGCAGCGCTTCCGGCCCCCTGTTGATCGCCTGCAGTGCGTCAACGAGCACGATCTGACGGTCCAGCCGTGCAAAATGATGCCGGAAGAAGGGTTTCACCACCACGGTCTTGTAGGCCTCGAAACGGCGCTCCATCATCGCCCGCAATGAGCCCTTTATTGCAGGTGTCTCGGCAATGCCGGGCAGCGGCGCAAATGTCAGCGCCGGCGAGCCTTCGAGATCTCCGGGCATCAGGAAACGCCCTGGAGGCAGCGTCGACAATGACCGCTCGTCGGATTTACAGGCTTTGAGATAGGCGGAAAACACGTCGAAAAGACGCCGAGCCGTCATTTCGTCGGCCGGGGCATCCATGTCGATCGTGGTTGCAAGCTGCATCCAGCCCTGGGCGAGTTCCTTGCGAATGCCAGTCCGAGCCAGTTCCGCCGTGACATTGCTGAACTGACGGTAGTCTTGCGTCAGCAGCGGCAGATCGAGCAGCCATTCGCCCGGATAATCGACGATGTCGAGGGAAAGTCGGCCGGGTGAAAACAAGCGGTTCCAGCCGCTGGCACTTTGATAGTCGATGGTCAGCCGCAATTCGGAAATGGCGCGCGTCGAATCCGGCCATATGCGATCGCGAACGAGCGCCTGGATGTGATCCTCATATTGAAACCGCGGAATGGCATCATCCGGCTGTTCTTCGAGCCGGATAGCAGACACTCGTCCGGAGCGGACCGCTTCGAACAATGGCAAGCGACCGCCGTTCAGCAGGTTCTGCACGATCGACGAAATCAGCACCGTCTTGCCGGCGCGGGAAAGGCCGGTCACGCCGAGCCGTATGGTCGGGTTGACGAGCCCCGATGCGCGGTCGGCGATATTGTCGAGTGCAATGCGAGCGTCGTCGGTAAAACTGGTCAGCGAAGGCGCCAAGGCGGGATCCCGAAAAAGTGTTTTCCCCTATATAGGCGCGCGATCCCGGCCCGCAATGTCGACCTGCTCAGACGCTGAGCAGATTGGTCAACGTCCAGCCGCCGGTTTCCGCCTGCGCACTATAGTCGAGCACGGCAAGTCCCGCCGTCGGATATCCGCCCGGCATGGCGGCCCGCCGCTCTGCCTTGCCGATCAGGCCTTCCAGCAGCAGGTCTATGCTCGGGTTGTGGCCGATCAGCATGACCGATCGGGCAGGGCGCTGCCCGGCGATGATCGTCGCATAAAGATCCGGCGTGCCGTTATAGAGTTCGTCGATGAACTGGATTTCGAGCGTTTCGCCAACGGCCCTGCGCACGATCTCCGCCGTCTGCCGGCAGCGCTCGGCCGTCGAGCTGATGAGGCAATCCGGCACATATCCAAGATCTGCCGCGCGATCGGCCACCATCTCCGCCTGCGCATAACCGCGGTTGTCGAGCACGCGGTCGAAATCGCGTCCGCCCGGGGTCGCTGAGGCCGCCTGCGCGTGGCGCATCAAATAAATACGGAATGGTTCGGGCTCGATCATCTTCCGCTCGCCAAAATGAAACGCTGAGTAAAAGGCGTAGCGTTGCTTGAGCTGATTGGTCAACCCGATCATGTGCCGGCGGTTGAAGGATTTGGAAGCCGGCTACTCATACGATTATGGGAAAAGCATAAAAATTAGCCACTTAGCCGAATTTTGTGACAAATTTAAAACTGCTGCAAATCTGGGCGAAAGGCTTGAATGAGGACTGGTTAATGGAGTATAGGGGCGCCATGAGATGTTCTTCAGGAGAATCGCGTTGAGTGAGAAGATCGATCTTAGTAACTATGTGCTCTCGGAAAACGAAGAGTTCATGAATGCTAATCAGAAGGCATACTTCAGAGCCAAACTGATCGCATGGAAGAATGACATCCTCAGGGAGGCGAGGGAGACCCTCGGGCACTTGGCTGAGGAAAGCGCAAACCATCCAGACCTCGCAGACCGCGCATCATCGGAAACGGATCGTGCAATCGAATTGCGCGCCCGCGACCGCCAGCGCAAACTCATATCCAAGATCGACGCCGCCATGCAGCGGATCGACGATGGAACCTATGGCTACTGCGAAGAAACCGGCGAACCGATCAGTTTGAAGCGACTGGACGCTCGTCCGATCGCGACACTCTCGATCGAGGCGCAGGAGCGTCACGAGCGGCGTGAAAAAGTCTATCGCGACGAATAATCTTCGTTGAGCCAAGATAAAAATCAAAAAAGGCACGTCGCGGCGTGCCTTTTTTGTTTGCATATTTAGTCGCAGCGCCAGCGTTACTTGTCGCGGCTTGCAGACATTTCTCCGAATATGCGGGCGACCTCGCTCTGCAGCGACGGTTCGTCCCGGGTGGTGCTTCCGGGTGCAGTCACGATCGGGACCGCGACCGCCGGGCCTGCCTGTGGCAACGGGCGGCCGGTGCGATTGGCAAGGGATGCCTCGCGCGCGGCCATATTGCTTGCCATTTCCTCCTCGAGGATCTTTTCGAAATCGCTTCCGAGACCGGTCGGCTTTTCGGCTGAAACGACAACCGGCTGTGGCGCCGGTCGCGCGACAGGCGCGGAGGCTGCCGCCGGCACGCTGCGCTCGGCAAAAACGCGATCACGCTGGCTGTCGAGAAGACGCGCTGCATCGTCCAGCGCAGGCTGCCCTGCCGCCGATGGTTCCAGCCGAGGCTGAGACGGCACGGGGTCCATGCGAATGGCGCTTGCAGCCGCGGAAACGGCAGCCGGTTCGATGCGCGACATGGCAACGGCGGCCGCAGCTGCGGCGGGCTGGGGCGTCGCCGCGATCCGCGCCTCGCGTGCAGGAATTTCCGATACCGGTTCCCGGACTGCTTCCGGTCGTGATGCAGAGGCCGGTACCGGGCGCCTTGCCGGTTCGGCCACCGGTGGTTTCGGTGTCGTGGGAGCCGCCGCAACCGGGATCACCGGCGGGTGGTTTTCCTGCGCGGGGAGTTCGGCGCTCCGGGCCGGGGTCGCGATCCGGCTTTCGATGACGACGTCGGTCGGTCCCCCGATCATGATCAGGTGTTCGACGTCGTCGCGTCTGACCAGAACCAGGCGGCGGCGCGCATCGACGGCTGCCGCGTCAAGCACCTGCAGCCGCGGCTGACGGTTGCGTCCGCCGCGCACGAAGGGCGACGGCCCGCGGCGCCCGCGCACTATCCACAGGATTCCGACGAGGCAAATGAGGGCCAAACCGACGCCAATGACCGCCACGAGAAGGTTGCGACCGTATTCGCCCCAAAATTCAGCCATGTTTTCTAACTCCTTACGCGATCTATCGTGCTGATACTGACGATTTTTTCACCCTGGAGGCAAGGCTTGGCACCGTCCGTCAACGCTAAAATGTGTCTCATTCGCATCTCACATAGGGCAGGGTGCTGCGCTGTCCCGCCTTTTGTGGCGTTCCGGAGCTTTTTGCTTCATCTTCAAATTGCTAAGAGAGAATCGCGAACGCCACTGGGTGCGTTTTGCGACGTCGGTGCAACGCACCGGAACAAGAGGTTTTGATGACGAGCTCGCCGAAAGCCGGCAACGACGAAGCGCCATTGGTCGATCGCGGCAGCCGCGGCGGCACGGTTGTCCGGATCGTCCTTCTGGCGATGGTTCTGCTTGGCGTCGCCATCGCCTTTATCGTCTTCCAGCAGGCGCTGGATAACGAGGTCGTCCTTGGCCTTCTCGGCATCCTGGCTATGGTCGGGATTTTCTTCATCGTTTCGTCGCTGATCGGCTTGGTCGAGGTCATGCCGCAGTCGCGCTCCGACGAGCTTGCCCGTAGTTTTCTGGCAAGCCACCCGGACGGGATCGTCGTCACCGACGCCAAGGGCCGGATTGTGTACGCCAATACCGCTTATGGTCGGATGACCGGAGCCTCCAACAGCCGCAACGTCCAGTCGCTGGAAACGCTGCTGTCGAAGACGCGCGAATCGACCGAGGCCCTCTACCGCCTGACGGCAGCGCTGCGGGAAGGTCGCGAGGGCCACGAGGAATTCCGCCTGCTGCAGCCGCTCGGCCGCCTGACCGGCAACGGCTCGGACGCGCATTGGTATCGCCTGAAAGCCCGTCTGCTCGGCAATGCCGGCCGCAACGCGCTCGATATCTGGGAAATCACCGACATCACCTCGGAACGGGATGACCAGGAGCGCTTTTTCCGCGAATTGCAGAATGCCATCGATTATCTCGATCACGCCCCGGTCGGTTTCTTCTCCGCCGGCAAGAAAGGCGAAATCTTTTATCTCAATGCGACCCTTGCCGAATGGCTCGGTCTGGACCTGACGAAATTCACCCCGCAATCGATGATGATTTCGGATCTCGTAGCAGGCGAGGGCATGGCGCTCATCCAGTCCGTGCAGGCCGCACCCGGACTGAAGCGGACGGAGACGCTGGAGCTCGACCTTCGCCGCGCCAACGGCCAGAGCCTTCCGGCAAAGCTTGTGCACAATGTCAGCGCCATGCGCGATGGAGCGCCGGGCGAAAGCCGCACTATCGTGCTGATGCGCGCCAAGGGTGCCGAAGCCGACCAGTCGGCGTCCGCCATGCGCTTCACCCGCTTCTTCAACAACACGCCGATGGCGATCGCCTCGGTGGATGGAAACGGCAAGATTCTCCGCATCAACGCGCCGTTCCTGCGGCTTTTCGCCGGTGTTGTATCGCGCGATGAGGTCGATGCCGGAGGCGCCGAATTGGAGCGCATCGTGCACGACAGCGCCCGCGAGACGCTGATGGAAGCGCTCGCTGCCGCCAAGGACCGCCAAGGTGACATTGCACCGATCGAAACCCGCCATCCGGGCGACGAAAACCGTTACGTCCGCTTCTACGTCAATGCCGTGATCGACGAGAGCGACGAGGCGCCGGAAGAAGTGGCGATCGTTTATGCCGTCGAGACGACCGAGCAGAAGGCGCTCGAGACGCAGATGGCGCAGACACAGAAGCTGAATGCCGTCGGCACGCTTGCAGGTGGTATCGCCCACGATTTCAACAACGTTCTGACGGCAATCCTGCTGTCATCCGATCATCTTCTTCTTCAGGCCCGTCCTTCCGACGCGAGCTTCGCCGATCTGATGGAGATCAAGCGCAACGCCAACAGGGCGGCCGTTCTGGTGCGCCAGCTGCTGGCTTTCTCGCGCAAGCAGACGATGCGTCCGGCCGTGCTCAACCTGACGGACGTGGTTGGTGACCTGCGCATGCTCGTCGACCGGCTGATTTCCGGCACCAATGTCAAGCTGGAGGTCGATTACGGCCGCGATCTCTGGCCGGTCCGCACCGATCTGTCGCAATTCGAGCAGGTGCTGATCAATCTCTGTGTCAACGCGCGCGACGCCATGCCGAGCGGCGGCACGATCGTGATCAAGACCCGCAACGTGACGTCCGACGATGCCGGAAGCTTCCAGCAGGCAGATCTGCCATCGGAAGATTTCGTCATGGTCGAGGTCTCCGACGGCGGCACGGGCATTCCGCCCGAGATCATGGACAAGATTTTCGAGCCCTTCTTCACCACCAAGGAAGTGGGCAAGGGGACGGGTCTCGGCCTCGCGATGGTATACGGTATCATCAAGCAGTCGGGCGGCTACATCTATCCGGAATCGGAAATGGGCAAGGGAACCAGCTTCCGCATCTTCCTGCCGCGCCATATTCCCGAAATTCAGCCGGTTTCTCTCGCGCCCACAGTGATCGACGGGTCAGCTGGCGGCACGGCGAAGGCGGTGACGACCGCTGCAGCCTCGGCTGCCGAGCCGGTCGACCTGACCGGAAAATCCGCAGTCGTTCTGCTGGTGGAGGACGAAGAAGCTGTCCGTCGCGGCGGCAAGCGCATGCTGGAAACGCGCGGTTACACCGTCCACGAGGCCGGCTCGGGCACCGAGGCGCTCGACATCATGGAAGAACTTGAGGGCAAGGTGGATATCGTCGTGTCCGACGTCGTCATGCCCGAAATGGATGGCCCGACCCTGCTCACCGAGTTGCGCAAATCCTATCCCGACATGAAGTTCATCTTTGTTTCGGGTTATGCGGAGGATGCATTCGCCCGCAACCTGCCGGCCGATGCGAAATTCGGCTTCCTGCCGAAGCCGTTCTCGCTGAAGCAACTGGCCGTCGCCGTGCGCGAAATGCTTGATTCGGAATAGGCTGCAGCATCGCCAGGCATTTGGGACGCCTGCGTTGACTGCAGGCAAAAAGGACCGAATGCGCAGTTATTTCCACAGCTTGTATATGCCGTGAACATTTAAGGAACGTATTGGAAATAGCGATTTCGTCGCAAAGGTTTAGATGATGCTTGCAAAATGAGAACAAAATGAGTACGGATATCCCATCGGCTGCTTCATTGCTTGCGCGGCGGCAATAACCTAAAGGTGGGATCTCATGGCACAGAACACATTGCGGCTCGTAGAGGAAAAAGGCGTGGACAAGAGTAAGGCGCTCGAAGCAGCACTCTCGCAGATTGAACGATCCTTCGGCAAAGGCTCGATCATGAAGCTCGGTTCGAACGAGAATATCGTTGAGATCGAGACGGTTTCGACCGGCTCTCTCAGCCTCGATATCGCGCTCGGCATTGGCGGCCTGCCGAAGGGCCGCATCATCGAAATCTATGGCCCGGAAAGCTCGGGCAAGACGACGCTGGCGCTCCAGACAATCGCAGAGGCCCAGAAGGGCGGCGGCATCTGCGCCTTCGTCGACGCCGAACACGCGCTTGATCCGGTCTATGCCCGCAAGCTGGGCGTCGACCTGCAGAACCTCCTGATCTCGCAGCCGGATACCGGCGAACAGGCCCTGGAAATCACCGATACGCTGGTTCGCTCTGGCGCGATCGATGTCCTTGTTGTCGACTCGGTCGCAGCGCTTACGCCGCGCGCCGAAATTGAAGGCGAGATGGGCGACAGCCTTCCCGGTCTTCAGGCCCGTCTGATGAGCCAGGCGCTTCGCAAGCTGACGGCGTCGATCTCCAAGTCCAAGACGATGGTGATCTTCATCAACCAGATCCGCATGAAGATTGGTGTGATGTTCGGTTCGCCGGAAACGACGACCGGCGGCAATGCGCTGAAATTCTACGCCTCCGTCCGCCTCGACATCCGCCGTATCGGCCAGGTCAAGGAGCGCGAGGAAGTCGTCGGCAACCAGACCCGCGTCAAGGTCGTCAAGAACAAGATGGCGCCTCCCTTCAAACAGGTCGAGTTCGACATCATGTATGGCGAAGGCGTATCCAAGACAGGCGAGCTCGTCGATCTCGGCGTCAAGGCCGGCATTGTCGAGAAGTCGGGCGCATGGTTCTCCTATAACAGCCAGCGCCTCGGTCAGGGCCGTGAGAACGCCAAGACGTTCCTGCGGGAAAATCCGGAACTCGCCCGCGAGATCGAAACGTCGCTGCGCCAGAACGCCGGCCTGATCGCCGATCGCTTCCTGCAGAACGGCGGCCCGGACGCCAATGACGGTGACGAGGCCGCAGACAGCTGATTGACAGGAATTAGGCGATTCCGCCGCACTCGGGAGCCCTTCGGGACCTCCCGGCCGCCTATTATTGCCGGCTGCCATCGAAAGATGTGCGGCCGGTTTTTTGTTCGGCTGGACAGTTTTTGATGTGGGCGATACAAGCCTCTGGACTTCAGATAACGATACCGCATCGGCGGTTGAAAAGGGCGTAGCATGAGCGGTGTGAATGACATCCGGTCGACCTTCCTCGACTACTTCAAGAAGAATGGCCATGAGGTTGTGGATTCGAGCCCGCTCGTTCCACGCAACGATCCGACGCTCATGTTCACCAATGCCGGCATGGTGCAGTTCAAGAACGTCTTTACCGGCCTTGAAAAGCGACCCTACACGACTGCGACGACGTCGCAGAAATGCGTACGTGCCGGCGGCAAGCATAACGACCTGGACAATGTCGGTTACACCGCGCGCCACCTGACCTTCTTTGAAATGCTCGGCAACTTTTCGTTCGGCGATTATTTCAAGGAACAGGCAATCGAGTTTGCCTGGAAGCTGGTCACCGAAGGGTTCGACCTGCCGAAGAGCCGCCTGCTGGTGACCGTCTATTCCGAGGACGAGGAAGCAGCAACGCTCTGGAAGAAGATCGCCGGTTTCTCGGACGACAAGATCATCCGCATCCCGACCTCCGACAATTTCTGGCAGATGGGCGATACCGGCCCTTGCGGTCCCTGTTCTGAAATCTTCATCGACCAGGGCGAGAATGTCTGGGGCGGCCCTCCCGGTTCGCCGGAAGAGGATGGCGACCGCTTCCTCGAATTCTGGAACCTCGTTTTCATGCAGTTCGATCAGACGGCACCCGGCGAGCGTTCGTTGCTCCCCCGTCCGTCGATCGACACCGGCATGGGGCTTGAGCGCATGGCCTGCGTGTTACAGGGCAAGCAGAGCGTCTTCGACACAGATTTGTTCCGTACCCTGATCGGCACGATCGAAGACGTCATGGGCGTCAAGGCGGAAGGCAGCGCCAGCCACCGCGTCATCGCCGACCACCTGCGTTCGTCTGCCTTCCTGATCGCCGACGGCGTCCTGCCGTCGAATGAAGGCCGCGGTTATGTCCTTCGCCGCATCATGCGCCGCGCCATGCGTCATGCCCAGCTCCTTGGTGCCAAAGAACCGGTAATGTACAAGCTGCTGCCGACGCTCATCCAGGAAATGGGCCGCGCCTATCCGGAACTGGTTCGCGCCGAGGCGCTGACATCCGAGACGCTGAAGCTGGAAGAAACCCGTTTCCGCAAGACGCTGGAGCGCGGCCTGTCGCTGCTCTCCGACGCAACGACCGATCTCGACAAGGGCGACATGCTGGATGGTGAAACCGCCTTCAAGCTCTATGATACCTACGGGTTTCCGCTCGACCTGACGCAGGATGCGCTGCGTGCTCGCGAAATCGGTGTCGATATTTCAGGCTTTACCGATGCGATGGAACGCCAGAAGGCCGAGGCCCGCTCGCATTGGGCGGGCTCCGGCGACAAGGCGACCGAGACCATCTGGTTCGAGCTGAAGGAACAGCACGGCGCCACCGAATTTCTCGGTTACGACACCGAGAAAGCCGAGGCCGTTGTCCAGGCGATCGTCAAGGACGGCAAGGCCGTCGATAGCGCTGCGGCCGGCGAGGACGTCCAGATCGTCGTCAGTCAGACGCCGTTCTATGGTGAATCCGGCGGTCAGATGGGCGATACCGGCATCATTTCCACCGACAACGGCAAGGTTGCCGTCTCCGATACGCAGAAAAGGGGCGAAGGCCTGTTCGTGCACGTCGCGAAAGTATCGGAAGGCAAGCTGAAGGTTGGCGACGCCGTCATTCTGACGGTAGACAACGCACGCCGTTCGCGGCTGCGCTCCAACCACTCGGCAACTCACCTCCTTCACGAGGCGCTGCGTGAAGTGCTCGGCACGCATGTGGCCCAGAAGGGCTCGCTGGTTGCGCCCGAGCGCCTGCGTTTCGACGTCTCGCATCCGAAGCCGATGTCGGCGGAAGAGTTGCAGCGCGTCGAGGAGATGGCCAATGCGATCATCATCCAGAACGCCAAGGTCACAACGCGCCTGATGAGCGTCGATGACGCGATCGCCGAGGGCGCTATGGCGCTGTTCGGTGAGAAATACGGCGACGAAGTGCGCGTGGTCTCGATGGGAACGGCAATCGATGGCGAAAAGGCCGGCAAGCCGTATTCGATCGAACTCTGCGGCGGGACGCATGTCAACGCGACCGGCGATATCGGTCTCGTGCGCGTCCTGTCGGAAAGCGCCGTCGGCGCCGGCGTTCGCCGCGTCGAAGCCGTAACCGGTGAAGCCGCTCGCGCCTATCTGTCGGAACAGGACGATCGGGTGAAGACGCTGGCCGGCGCGCTGAAGGTACAGCCGTCCGAAGTCGTGTCTCGCGTCGAGGCTCTGGTCGAGGAGCGCCGCAAGCTTGAGAAGGAACTGGCCGATGCCAAGCGTCGGCTCGCCATGGGCGGCGGTGAAGGCGGCACGGGCTCGGACGCAAGAGAGATTGCCGGCACCAAGTTCATGGGCCGCGTCCTTGTCGGCATCGATGCCAAGGACCTGAAGGGTCTTGCCGACGAAGGCAAGGCAACGCTCGGTTCCGGCATCGTGATACTGATCGGCGTATCCGAAGACGGCAAGGCAAGCGCTGTCGTCGCCGTGACCGAGGATCTCGTCGGACGGTTCAGCGCCGTCGAGCTGGTCCGCATCGCATCTGCCGCCTTGGGCGGCAAGGGCGGTGGTGGCCGGCCGGATATGGCCCAGGCCGGTGGTCCGGACGGCACCAAGGCCGATGAGGCGATCGAGGCGGTCGCGGCCGCACTTTCCGCCTGAGTGAGTTGGATGACCGGGCGGCTTCTGCCGCCCGTTTCGCATGAGGTCTGCCATGGGATTGAACGCTGTTATCGAGGACGAGATGGACGAGGCCGTGACCGGTCTTGCGCCTGCGTTGTTTCGCGACGCGCCGAACTCGGTTTCGTTCAATAAACTGCGCAAGCGGCTGCTGCGCCAGGTGCGTCAGGCATTCGAAGATTTCGGCATGCTGAAGGACCAGCAGCGCTGGCTCGTCGGCCTGTCCGGCGGCAAGGACAGTTATGCGCTGCTCGCCGTGCTGCTCGATCTGCAATGGCGCGGCCTGCTACCGGTGGAACTGATCGCCTGCAATCTCGATCAGGGGCAGCCGAATTTCCCGAAGCATATTCTGCCGGATTATCTGACCTCGATCGGTGTCAAACATCGCATCGAATATCGCGATACCTATTCGATCGTGAAGGAAAAGGTGCCTTCGGGTGCGACCTATTGCTCCCTCTGTTCAAGGCTGCGCCGCGGCAATCTTTACCGTGTGGCGCGGGAAGAAGGGTGCCAGGCTCTGGTGCTGGGTCATCACCGGGAGGACATTCTAGAAACCTTCTTCATGAATTTCTTCCATGGCGGCCGCCTTGCCGGCATGCCGGCCAAGCTTTTGAACGATGAGGGTGACCTCATGGTTCTGCGGCCTCTCGCCTATTGCGCCGAAGACGATCTGGCCAAATTTTCCGCCGCCATGCAGTTCCCGATCATCCCTTGCGATCTTTGCGGCTCGCAGGATGGCTTGCAGCGCAATGTGATGAAGCAGATGCTTGCCGATATCGAAACCCGCATGCCGGGCCGCAAGGACACGATGCTGCGTGCGCTCGCCCATGTGAACCCATCCCATCTTCTTGACCCGAAACTTTTTGATTTTTCCGGCCTGTCGGTTTCATCCGACGACTGATCTTGCCATCTTCAAACGCAGATTGGATTTTAAATGACTTTGCCGCTCGATGTCCTCAAGCTCGCCGAACTTCTGAAAACAGCCGCCAAGACCGAGATACTGCCGCGTTTCCGCCGCCTGGGCGGCGATGATGTCCGGTCCAAGAGCGAACCGTCCGATCTTGTCACCGAGGCAGACGAAGCAGCGGAGCGCCTGATCCGCCGGGAAATCGAAAGTGTCGTGCCGGGCGCTCTGTTCATCGGCGAGGAGTCGGTCGCGGCGGATCCATCGCTTCTCGGAAAGCTGGCAGATGCCGAACTGGCCGTGGTTGTCGATCCGATCGATGGCACCTTCAATTTCGCCTCCGGCATTCCTGCCTTCGGCGTCATGGCCGCCGTCACCTACAAGGGTGAGACGGTTGCCGGCATCATCTACGATCCGATGGGCGATGACTGGGTTTTGGCGGAAAAGGGGGCCGGCGCTTTCCTTCGTCGTCCGGATGGCGAGGCGATAAAACTGTCCGTTGCAGCACCTCAGCCGCTTGGTGACATGATCGGCATGGCGTCGGCCGGCTATTTCTTTGGCCATGAGCGTGAGCAGATTCTAGCCAATCTCGCAAAGGTCAGGCTGTTTGCCAGCTATCGTTGCGCGGCCCATGAATACCGCACCTTTGCCAGCGGCCACGTTCAGTTCGCGCTCTACAACAAGCTGATGCCCTGGGATCATCTGGCGGGGACATTGATCGGTACGGAAGCGGGCGGTTACATCCGCAGGCTGGATGGTTCCGTCTACTTGCCCCATCACGTCGACGGTGGCCTTCTGGTCGCGACGGACGAAGACAGCTGGAACACCTTGCGCCGGGAAATCATCGGCTGAGACGACCACGCTTAAAAAAAGCCCGGCATTGCCGGGCTTTTTTCTAATCACAGCGCTGGCATTTAATGCGCCAAAATCATCTTCGGCTTGAACTGGCCGCCATCGCGCGGTTCGAAGATCTGGTAGACCTGCGGATTGCGCAGCGGTTGCTCGCTTTCATCATGCTCCAGATTTTGCTCCGAAACATAAGCGACATATTCGGACTCGTCGTTTTCGGCGAGCAGGTGGTAGAAGGGCTGGTCCTTGCTCGGCCGAATTTCAACCGGGATCGAATTCCACCACTCGTCAGTATTCGCAAACTCCGGATCCACGTCGAATATGACGCCACGGAACGGGAATACTTTGTGACGGACGACCTCCCCAATCATGAATTTTGCGTTTTTCTGTTTCATGGTGCGATGTCCTTTCACAGCATAATGTGGGGGCAGGGCCGATAAACATCAAGATGTGGTGCGGCCCTGTGTCTTTTGTCGTCTTCTAGCCCTTAGTCGTCTTTCTGCCTTTCAAAGAAGCGAGCACGATGCCGCCCAATACAAGCACAATGCCGAGCGCATGATAAGGTTCGAAAGCTTCGCCGAGAAAAATTACGGCCATGACGATCGAAACCGGGGGCATGAGATAGAGCGTAACACCGCCCGTGGCCGGGCCGAAGACGCGCACCACATGCTGGAAGCAGAAAAAGGCGGCAAGCGAGGCGAACACCACCATGCCGGCGATTTTCCACCAGTCCGAAGCCGAATCGGGGAGCGGCCCACCATCGATGATTTCCATAATGCTCAGCGGCAGCAGCACGAGAGCGCCCGAAAGCGCGATCATGCCGAACAGAGCTAGGGGCGAAAGCTGCTGAAGCGCGGAGTTTTTCAGCAGTATCGAGTAGATGGCGAAGGAAATCGCGGCGA
This sequence comes from Hyphomicrobiales bacterium, assembly GCA_900466875.1. Classification (GTDB taxonomy): domain Bacteria; phylum Pseudomonadota; class Alphaproteobacteria; order Rhizobiales; family Rhizobiaceae; genus Neorhizobium. The sequence continues at coordinate 192,148 of UBNQ01000013.1, forward strand.
CAAGAATTCCAAGGTCGCCGACGTTGAAACTCAGATGCAGCAATGCCGCGGGATCGCCCCGCAGGACGATCGCGACCACCCCGGAAAACGCGACCACCATTCCCGCCAGTTCCCGTCCACTGATCTCGCGGCCGCTGAACATCCACTGGAACAGGATGATGAAAAGTGGCGAGGTCGTGTAGATCAGTGTGCCGTTGGCAGCGCTTGTATAGGTGAGCGACCAGTAGACCAGGCCGCCGCAGATACCCATGCCGAGGCCGCCAAGCAGCAGCCACAGCCAGAAATGATTGCGGACGAAAATCGCGCTGGCCCGCCGGTCTACATAGATGAAGGGCAGCATGATCGCCGTCGATCCCGCCCATCGCAGGAAAGCCGTCGTGTAGGGCGCTACATCACCGGTAATGCCGCGTCCGAAAATCATGTTGCTGGAGAAGAAGATCGGGACGAGCGAGAAGATCAGCCAGTCAATAGGCCGACCTGATACAGGCTTGATTTGAGGAGCCATGCGTCACCAACAAATATAATATCGCCGCATGCGGCGGTGACCGTCTGAAAAGAAAAACGGCGGGTAGCCCCGCCGTTTCAAGATGCGGTTGAAGCCGCGAACCATGCAGTGACGGCCGATCAGGCCGAATAATACATGTCGAACTCGACCGGATGAGGCGTCATTTCGTAACGCATCACTTCAGTCATCTTCAGTTCGATATAGGCATCGATCTGGTCGTCGTCGAACACGCCGCCGGCTGTCAGGAACTTGCGATCCTTGTCGAGGCTTTCGAGCGCTTCACGCAACGAACCGCAGACGGTCGGGATCTTTTTCAATTCCTTCGGCGGAAGGTCGTAGAGATCCTTGTCCATCGCCTTGCCCGGATGAATCTTGTTCTTGATGCCATCGAGACCCGCCATCAGCATGGCGGCAAAACCGAGATAGGGGTTTTGGGCCGGATCGGGGAAACGAACCTCGACGCGCTTTGCCTTCGGGTTGGAGCCGAACGGAATGCGGCAGGAAGCGGAACGGTTGCGAGCCGAATAGGCAAGCAGAACCGGAGCTTCATAACCGGGAACCAGACGCTTGTAGGAATTCGTCGTCGGGTTGGTGAAGGCGTTGATCGCCTTGGCATGCTTGATGATGCCGCCGATGTAGTAGAGGCAGCTTTCCGACAGGCCTGCATATTCGTCGCCGGCGAAAGTCGGCTTGCCGTCTTTCCAGATCGACTGGTGCACGTGCATGCCCGAACCATTATCGCCGTAAACCGGCTTCGGCATGAAGGTGGCCGTCTTGCCATAGGCATTGGCGACCTGATGCACGACGTATTTGTAGATCTGCATCTTGTCGGCGTTGCGCACCAGTGTGTCGAACTTGACGCCGAGCTCGTGCTGCGCGGAAGCCACTTCGTGGTGATGCTTTTCAACGACCACGCCCATTTCTGTGAGCACGGTCAGCATTTCGGAACGCATGTCCTGCAAGCTGTCGACCGGCGGAACCGGGAAATAGCCGCCCTTGACGCGCGGACGGTGGCCAAGGTTGCCAGTCTCGTAATCCGTGTCGTCGTTGGACGGCAGTTCGGAACTGTCCAGCTTGAAACCGGTATTGTACGGGTCTGCCTTGTATTTCACGTCGTCGAAAACGAAGAATTCCGGTTCAGGACCAACGAAAATGGTGTCGCCGATGCCCGATGCCTTCAGGTAGGCTTCTGCCTTCTTGGCCGTGCCGCGCGGGTCGCGGTTATAGGATTCGCCGGAAACCGGATCGAGAATGTCGCAGAAGATGACCATCGTCGACTGGGCGAAGAACGGGTCCATGTGAACGGTTGCCGGGTCGGGCATGAGAACCATGTCGGACTCGTTGATCGCCTTCCAGCCACCGATCGAGGAACCGTCGAACATGACGCCATCGGCGAACATGTCCTCGTCCACGGCGGAAATATCCATCGTCACATGCTGCAGCTTGCCGCGCGGGTCGGTAAAGCGAAGGTCAACGAACTTGACGTCGTTTTCCTTGATTTGTTTCATGATTTCGCTTGCGCTCGTCATTACAGGTTCCTCGATTTCAGTAACGATATGAACGGTCACGCCGAGCTGGCTAGATCGCGTCTACACCCGTCTCGCCTGTGCGGATACGGATGACCTCCTCGACGTTGGACACGAATATCTTGCCGTCGCCGATCCGTCCAGTCTGGGCCGCGTTGCGAATTGCTTCGATCACGGCTTCGGCATTTTCGTCGGCGAGGACCACTTCCACCTTTACCTTGGGCAGGAAGTCCACGACGTATTCGGCGCCGCGGTAAAGTTCGGTATGGCCCTTCTGGCGGCCGAAACCCTTGGCTTCGGTTACCGTGATACCCTGCAGTCCGACTTCCTGAAGGGCTTCCTTCACTTCGTCGAGCTTGAAGGGCTTAATGATCGCTTCGATCTTCTTCATGAGAAACTTTCTCTCCGCTTCTCCCCGTGCAGGTCGAAAGACCCGCTCGGCCATGCCAATGCAGATATCGTGCCAAACTAATGTTGGACTTTCAAAAGGATATTCTCCTTTTGCACGTATTCCTGCCAGTTTCCATGCCCAGACGCCCCATCAGCCGTCGCTTTTTCAAGAAATCTATGTGAGATGACGCCGCAGCGGCTCATTCTGTGACAATTTTGCGAAATTGTTGCACCGCGCCGTTGGCGACTTGTGTGCCTGCCGAATATGCAAATGAGTAATAATTGTGCTTTTTTGTTCGAGACCGGCCTGCTTGTGTTTTTCTGGGCTTTGGGATCAATTGCGGTATGGCACATCTCCCATCGCATCTTCTGTTGACGCCGGATGAAATGGCTTGCGCCGATCGTATGGCGGCAAAATCCGGAATTCCATCCTTTGCTCTCATGCTGCGCGCCGGCCACGCGATTGCCGCCGCAGCGCTGCGCCGTTTTCCTCAGGCGCTGCGTTTTGCGGTTCTCTGTGGGCCTGGAAACAATGGCGGCGACGGTTATATCGTCGCCCGCGTGCTGGCCGAAGCCGGCGCTAATGTCGCGGTTTTTTCCCTCGGCAATCCTGTAGGCCTGAAAGGCGATGCGAGGCTGGCTTTTCAGGCATGGAATGGAAGTGTGGATGCGCTCGGGGAATTCGAACCGAGGGCCGGGGACGTCGTTATTGATGCGCTTTTTGGCGCGGGCCTGTCGCGCGACGTGCCGGCCGATGTCGCGGCCGTGATTGCCGCAGTCGGCGCGGCAAAAATACCTGTTGTGGCTGTAGACTTGCCTTCCGGTGTGAGCGGAGGCAGCGGGAAATCTCTAGGTGCAGCGTTCCGGGCCGATTGCACCATAACCTTCATGACAAGAAAGCCGGGCCATCTGCTGCTTCCCGGAAGGTCATTGTGTGGGTGCATCGAAGTTGCCGATATCGGCATTCCAAGGCGCATCATCACGGCCGCAGCCGGTACTCTAGCCGAAAACCGGCCGGAAATCTGGTCCGCACTGCTGCCGCTTGCGGCACCTGACAGTCATAAATACAGGCGAGGGCACCTCGCCGTCTTTTCCGGCGAAGCATCGAAAACGGGGGCCGCAAGGCTTTCGGCACTTGCAGGCCTGAAAAGCGGCGCGGGTCTCGTCACGATCGCGTCGCCTGCCGATGCTGTGGCCGCTAACGCCGTTCACCTGACGGCGGTGATGCTGAAGCAGATCGAAACAGAGATCGAACTGAATGAATGGCTGGATACAGCCAGACTGTCGGCCTTTGTCCTTGGCCCGGGCTTCGGTATCGGCAGCCGCGCCTGCGACTTCGTTCTGGCTCTGAAAGACAAGCCACTGGTTCTGGATGCCGATGGCATCACGTCCTTCAAAGGAAATCCCGCAGCGCTGTTTAAAGCCTTCGCGGATGATGAAACACGGCTGGTTCTTACACCGCACGAGGGTGAATTCGGGCGACTGTTCCCCGACATTGCGGCAGACGAGATGTTGAGCAAGCCGGAAAAGGCACTGAAGGCGGCAAAACGCGCTCATGCAGCGATCGTCTATAAGGGGGCGGATACGGTGATTGCTTCACCGGACGGACGCGCGTTGATCAACGCAAACGGCCCACCCTGGCTTGCCACCGCCGGGTCCGGCGATGTGCTGGCCGGCATGATTGGCGCATTGCTGGCGCAGGGCATGCCGGCTTTCGAGGCGGCATCGGCGGGTGTCTATCTGCACGGGGAGGCCGCCAATATCGCCGGGCAGGGCATGACGGCCGAAGACCTTTCCAATGAAGCCGGACAAGCCATGGCCAGCCTCACCAAGTCTCTTTAGCCGACCAGTTCCTGCATGGCCATCGCGCCCTGCGGGGCGTTCACCTTGCCCTCGTGAATGAAGAAGGCAAAAACGTCGCGCGGTTGTTTTTTCACGCTCCGCTTCTCATCGACCAGCGGCAGATTTTCCGGCACACCGCCTTCTGCCCAGGTGGTGAGCCTCTTTGCCCAGGCCTTCATGTCGGCATCGGCATAACAGGTCGGAATGTCGTCCGACCCTTTCTGCAGCCGTGCATAAACGAAATCGGCCGTGACATCGGCGATCATCGGATAGTCGAAATGCTCGGCACAGACCGGCGCTATATTGTATTTTTCGAGAAGCGCCACGAATTCCGGCACCTTGAAACTGTCATGGCGAACTTCAACGACATGCCGCAGCGGCAGGCCTTCGAGCTTTTCCGGCAGCAGTTTCAGAAAAGCCTCGAAATCTTCCGGCTCGAATTTTTTCGTCGGGGCGAACTGCCAGAGCAGCGGGCCGATATGATCTCCGAGTTCGACCAGTCCCTGCGTCAGGAATTTTTCGATCGATTCTCCGGCATCGGCCAGAACCTTGCGGTTGGTGGTGAACCGGCTGGCCTTGAGCGAGAAGATGAACCCGTCCGGCACGTCCGATGCCCATTTCGCAAAGGTTTCGGGTTTCTGCGAACCGTAATAGGTGCCGTTCACCTCGATCACTGAAAGCTTGCTCGACGCATATTCGAGCTGCCGCTTCTTGGTGAGCTTGTCAGGATAAAACGTGCCTTCCCAAGGCTCGAAGGTCCAGCCGCCGATACCGGTTCGGATCTTGCCGCTCTTGCTCATCTTCCCCTCCAGAGAGTTGAACCATCCACTATTCGGCAGCCTCAACCTTTTTCGCCGGGCGCCGTTCCAGCAGATCCTTCAGGAACTGGCCGGTATAGGACCGCTTTTCCTTGACGATCTGTTCCGGCGTACCCTGTGCCACGATCTCGCCGCCGCCCGTTCCGCCTTCAGGCCCGATGTCGATGATCCAGTCGGCCGTCTTGATGACTTCCAGATTGTGCTCGATGACGACGACGGAATTGCCCTGGTTGACAAGTTCCTGCAGCATTTCCAGCAGTTTTGCGACGTCGTGGAAATGCAGGCCGGTGGTCGGTTCGTCGAGAATATAGAGTGTGCGTCCGGTGGAGCGTTTCGACAATTCCTTGGCGAGCTTGACGCGCTGCGCCTCGCCACCCGAAAGCGTATTCGCCTGCTGGCCGACCTTGATGTAACCGAGACCAACGTCGAACAGCGCTTGCAGCTTGTCACGCACGGCCGGAACCGCCGAGAAGAACTCGACGCCTTCCTCGACGGTCATATCGAGCACATCGGCGATCGACTTGCCCTTGAAATGCACGTCCAGTGTTTCGCGATTGTAGCGCTTGCCGTGGCAGACGTCGCAAGTGACGTAGACATCCGGCAGGAAGTGCATCTCGATCTTGATGACGCCATCGCCCTGGCAGGCCTCGCAGCGACCGCCCTTGACGTTGAACGAGAAGCGACCCGGCGCATAACCGCGAGCCTTTGCCTCCGGCAGGCCGGCGAACCAGTCGCGGATCGGCGTGAAGGCTCCGGTATAGGTTGCCGGGTTGGAGCGCGGCGTGCGGCCAATCGGCGACTGGTCGATATCGATCACCTTGTCGATATGTTCGAAACCGTCGATCCTGTCGTGTTCAGCCGGGATTTCGCGAGCGCCCATCACGCGACGTGCAGCCGATTTGTAAAGCGTCTCGATGAGGAAGGTGGACTTGCCGCCACCGGAAACGCCGGTCACGGCCGTGAAGACACCGAGCGGCACGGAAGCCGTGACATTCTTGAGGTTGTTGCCGCGAGCGCCAACGACCTTGATCTCCTTGCCCTTCTTGGGTTTGCGGCGTTCGGTCGGCACGGCGACACCGAGTTCGCCCGACAGATATTTGCCGGTTATCGACTTCGGATTAGCCATGACCTGCTGAGGCGTACCTTCTGCAATGACTTCGCCACCGTGAATACCGGCCGCGGGGCCGATATCGACCACATAGTCAGCCGTCAGGATCGCGTCCTCGTCATGTTCGACGACGATCACCGTGTTGCCGATATCGCGCAGATGTTTCAGCGTTTCCAGAAGACGTGCATTGTCGCGCTGGTGCAGGCCGATCGACGGTTCGTCGAGGACATAAAGCACGCCGGTCAGACCTGAACCGATCTGCGAGGCAAGCCGGATGCGCTGGCTTTCGCCACCCGAAAGCGTGCCGGAATTACGCGACAGGCTGAGATAATCGAGGCCGACGTCGTTGAGGAACTGCAGCCGCTCGCGGATTTCCTTGAGGATGCGAACGGCGATCTCGTTCTGCTTGCTATTCAGGTGCTCGGGCAGGGCCGAAAACCAGTCGCGCGCCACCTTGATCGACATTTCGGTCGTTTCGCCGATATGCAGCTTGTTGATCTTGACTGCCAGCGCTTCCGGCTTCAGACGATAACCGGCACAGGCCGGGCAGGGCGCTGCCGACATGTAGCGCTCGATTTCTTCGCGTGCCCAGGCGCTGTCGGTCTCTTTCCAGCGACGTTCAAGGTTCGGCACGATGCCTTCGAAATTCTTCACCGTCTTGTAGGAACGGGCGCCATCGGCGTAGTTGAATTCGATTTTTTCCTCAGTACCCTTCAGGATCGAATCCTGCGCCGCCTTGGACAGTTCGTCCCAACGGGTGGAGAGCTTAAAACCGAACACCTTGCCGAGGCCTTCGAGAGTCTGGTTGTAATAGGGCGAGGAGGATTTCGCCCAAGGAGCGATCGCGCCGTCGCGCAGCGTGCGGCCCGGTTCGGGCACGATCAGATTTATATCCACCTTCTGCTGTGAGCCGAGACCATCGCAGGTCGGGCAGGCGCCGAACGGGTTGTTGAACGAGAAGAGGCGCGGTTCGATTTCCGAAATGGTGAACCCGGAAACCGGGCAGGCGAATTTTTCCGAAAACAGCACGCGCTCATGCGTTTCGTTCAGCGACTTGTTGGCCGATCCGCCGGCCGCGGTCTCATTAGCCGGCAAGGGCTTGTCGGCGAATTCCGCGACTGCCAGACCGTCTGCGAGCTTCAGCGAGGTTTCCAGACTGTCCGCCAGACGCGCGCCGATATCGGAGCGCACGACGAGGCGGTCGACGACGACATCGATGTCGTGCTTGTACTTCTTGTCGAGAGCAGGGACGTCGGCGATCTCGTAGAACTGGCCGTCGACTTTCACGCGCTGAAAGCCCTTCTTCATCAGCTCGGCGAGTTCCTTCTTATACTCGCCCTTGCGGCCGCGGATCATCGGCGCGAGGATATAAAGGCGGGTGCCTTCCTCGAAAGCCAGTACCCGATCGACCATCTGACTGACCGTCTGGCTCTCGATCGGAAGGCCTGTCGCCGGCGAATAAGGAACGCCGACGCGTGCGAAAAGCAGACGCATATAGTCGTAGATTTCGGTGACGGTGCCGACTGTCGAGCGCGGGTTGCGCGACGTAGTCTTCTGCTCGATCGAGATTGCCGGCGACAGGCCTTCGATCTGGTCGACATCCGGCTTCTGCATCATTTCCAGAAACTGGCGGGCATAGGCCGACAGGCTCTCGACATAACGGCGCTGGCCTTCGGCATAGATCGTGTCGAAAGCGAGTGACGACTTGCCGGAACCGGACAGACCGGTCATCACGATCAGCGAGTTGCGAGGCAGATCGAGATCGATGCCCTTGAGATTGTGTTCACGCGCGCCACGGATGGAGATCGTCTTGAGTTCGCTCATTACCAAAGCCTGATGGGAGGGGATGGCTCCCTATGTAGTGAATGATTCGTCGGTGTCGAGATGAAAACGACCGCTTGCGCCGCCCGTTCCCGATTCGGTTGACTCGAATATAGGAATAAAATAGAACAAATAAAGAACAATCTTTCGCCGCGCATCGACGAGGATTTGGCTGTGGATTAAGATCCGCCAAGGGTCCCGCGCCGGCGGACCTATAGTCTATGGTGCGGTCATTGTATTTTGAGCCGCATCTTGCGGCGGACGAGGTAGAAGTATCATGGCAGGTAGCGTCAACAAGGTAATCCTGATCGGCAACGTGGGTGCGGATCCCGAAATTCGTCGGACCCAGGACGGTCGTCCGATCGCCAACCTGCGTATCGCAACTTCGGAAACCTGGCGTGACCGCAATTCCGGTGAGCGCAAGGAAAAGACCGAATGGCACACGGTCGTCGTCTTCAACGAAGGCCTGTGCAAGGTTATCGAACAATATGTGAAGAAGGGCGCCAAGCTCTACATCGAAGGCGCGCTGCAGACCCGCAAGTGGCAGGACCAGAGCGGCAACGATCGTTATTCGACGGAAATTGTTCTTCAGGGCTTCAATTCGACGCTCACCATGCTCGACGGTCGCGGCGAAGGCGGCGGTGATCGTGGCGGCTTCGGTGGCGGTCGTGGTGGTTCGAGCGACTTCGGCGGTGGCGGTGACGACTTCGGCGGCGGTTACGGTGGCGGCGGTGGCGATTACGATCGCCCGCGCTCCGGCGGTCAGGGCGGCAATCCAGGTGGCCAAGCTGGCAATCAGGCCGGTCGCGGTGGTCAGGCCGCCGGCGGCAACTTCTCCCGCGATCTGGATGACGACATCCCGTTCTGATGAAAGGCGCCATTAGGCGCCTTTTTCAACTCTGTTGTATTATCGAGATCGGAGAGCGGGCATGAGCGATGCCACCAACATAACCAAGCAGCCTGCGACCTGGCGCATCGTTCTGGCCGCTATCCTCGACTTCTTCACGATCTTCTGGATTGCCGGATTTCTCGTGTCGTCGCTCTTCGGCGGGCGGACCGAAAACGGTTTTGCGCTCGACGGATGGCCGGCGCTTTTGTGTTTTGCACTGATCGTTGCCTATTTCGTCGTCTTCAATAAATTCCTCGGTGGAACGATCTGGAAGCGGATATTGAAAGCCAGGCGAACGGACCGCTGATCGCGATCTGTCGTCGGGCGATCATGCCTCGCTTGCATCTGCCAGCATTGCCACGAGAACATCGGACTGGGACAGGATGCCCGTAAGGGTATTTTCCTCCGTCACCACCGGCAGGTAGTGAAGGCCGTTTTCGGCAAACATGATGATGGCCTGCGCCAGAGGCGTTTCGGGACGAACCGTCTTGGCAGGTGAGGTCATGATACGACTGACGAGCCCGCGCGGTGCAACGGTGCCGGATATCGCCAGCCGAACCCGCGCAACAAAACCTCCCGGCCTGTCGGCCCAATTCACTTTGTCGAAAAGATCGGTCTGCGTAACGATGCCGACGACTTCTTTTTTGTGATTGATGACGGGCAAGGCCTTGATGTGATGTGAGCGCATCAGCTGATGCGCCTTCCTCAAGGATGTCACCGGCGAAACCGTAATCACATCGCGCGACATGAAGCTGTTGCAATCGAGATCGCCGGCTCGGCGGCGATAGGATCGCAACTCGGTACGCCTCAGGATGGCTTCGAGATCGTCCCGATCGATGTCTAGAAATTCGTCATATTCCTTGAGGACCTGGTCGAGGTCTTCGGAAGAGAAGCCTATCCGCTGGATAGGGGCGGGATCTTCAGTTCGGTGATCGACGGGAGCCAGCTTCACTCGGTGCGGATATCTGCGGCCGGTGACGTTGTTTAACATCAGCGCCAGGGCGAGCAGGGCCAGTGAATTCCCCAGCACCGGCCAGATGACGAAAGCGTAGCCAAGATCGTGGATTGCCGGGCCGCCGAGCACGGCCGTCAGCGCAATTGCGCCGCTCGGCGGATGAAGGCAACGCAACGTCATCATCAATCCGATCGCTATACCGATTGCGAGCGCCGCAGCGACGAACGGATCGGGCACCAGCAAGGTCGCCGACACGCCCACGATCGCCGCCACGGTATTTCCGCCAAGGATAGACCATGGCTGGGCGAGCGGGCTGGCGGGAACGGCAAAAAGCAGGACGGCGGAGGCGCCCATCGGCGCAATGAGCGCGGGCAGGGCGGGGTCGAGGCCGATAGCAAGACTTCCGACAAGTCCGGTGATCAGTATTCCCAGCAGCGCGCCCAACGAGGCGCGTAACCGCTCCCTTTTGCTGACGAGCTGGGTGTCAGGCAGCATCCGGCGCAGCATGAATAGCATCGGCATTTCCTCGGTCAGACAATCCAAGCCGCCCGAATCCCCGGCAGCGCCTGCTTTTATCAGAGGCGCCTGATTTGTCGTCTGTCAAAAATGCCGATGGTTCGCGTTCAAAGATTAAAGGCTGAACGAACGCCGTCCACGACGAACTGCACGGAAAGCGCGGCCAGAAGCACGCCGAGAAGCCGGGTCAGGATCGCGCGGCCGGTGACGCCGAGGAAGCGATCCAGACGTTCGGCGAGCAGCAGCGTCACATAGAGGATGACCATCATCAGGGCGATGACCGAGATCAGCAGCGCGCGGTCGAATGCGCTGGTGAACGTGCCGGCGAGAAGCACCGTAGCGGAGATGGCTCCCGGTCCGGCAATCAGCGGGATTGCCAGCGGAAATACTGCCAGATCCCGGATATGGTCGATGGTGATGGCAGCCTGCGAGGTCTTTTCCTTGCGTTCCTGGCGCTTCTCGAAAACCATTTCGAAGGAAATCCAGAACAGCAGCAGTCCACCCGCGATACGGAATGCGCCCATCGATATGCCCAGAAGACCGAGCACCCCTGCGCCGAACAGCGCAAAGACGGTCAGTATGCCGAAGCCGATAATGGAGCCACGCAAAGCGACCTGCTTGCGCTGTGCGGCGGTCATGCCGACCGTCAGACCCAGAAACACCGGAGCGAGGCCGGGAGGGTCCAGCGTCACCAGCATGGTCGTCATTGCGTTGATCAGCGCATCGGCGGTCGCCATATATAATTTCCTTGATGGGTCGAGTTCCTTGCGAACGCGATGGATGATTGTTAGGACACTCCCGGCTTATGGGAAAGTCAGGACCGTTGCCGCGCTCGCGGCGATGGACAAAGTCTTGCCGTGAATGGCGTCGAAAGCTGTTCAAAACCCTTGCGGAAATTGGCGCTCGTTACCTCTTTCCGATATAAAAATGCAACTGATTCCGTACAGAGATCGTGATCCGATTTGACTGAGCAAAGCACACCCGGCGGCGGAAAGCTGCCCCCAGGCATCGAACCCATTTCCATCATCGAGGAAATGCAGCGCTCCTATCTCGATTACGCCATGAGCGTTATCGTGAGCCGCGCGCTCCCTGATGTTCGTGACGGACTGAAGCCGGTTCACCGCCGTATCCTCTACGGGATGAACGAGCTGGGGCTCGACTGGAACAAGAAATACGTCAAGAGCGCCCGCGTCACCGGTGACGTGATGGGTAAATACCATCCGCACGGCGACTCGGCGATCTATGACGCCTTGGCCCGCATGGCTCAGGACTGGTCGCTGCGTATGCCGCTGATCGACGGTCAGGGCAATTTCGGCTCGATCGACGGCGATCCGCCGGCTGCACAGCGTTATACCGAATGCCGGCTGGAGAAGGTTGCGCATTCGCTGCTCGACGACCTGGACAAGGAAACCGTCGATTTCCGCGACAACTACGACGGCACAATGTCGGAACCTGTCGTGGTTCCGGCCAAGTTCCCGAACCTGCTGGTCAATGGCGCGGGCGGCATCGCCGTCGGCATGGCCACCAATATTCCGCCGCACAATCTCGTTGAAGTCATCAACGGCTGTATCGCGCTCATCGAAAATCCGGCGATCGACCTGCCCGAGATCATGGAAATCATCCCCGGCCCGGATTTTCCGACCGGCGCGATGATCCTCGGCAAGCACGGCATTCGTTCGGCTTATGAAACCGGTCGCGGTTCGGTGATGATGCGTGGCGTCGCCACCGTCGAGCCGATGCGCGGCGACCGCGAGCAGATCATCGTCACCGAAGTTCCCTACCAGGTGAACAAGGCAACGATGATCGAAAAAATGGCCGAACTGGTCAAGGACAAGCGTATCGAAGGCATTTCCGACCTTCGTGACGAGTCCGACCGCCAGGGTTATCGCGTCGTCATCGAGCTGAAGCGCGATGCCAATGCCGATGTCATCCTCAACCAGCTTTATCGCTACACGCCGCTGCAGACCTCTTTTGGCTGCAACATGGTGGCGCTCAACGGTGGCAAGCCGGAACAGCTGACGCTGCTCGACATGCTGCGTGCCTTCGTTTCCTTCCGTGAGGAAGTCGTCAGCCGCCGCACGAAGTACCTGCTGCGCAAGGCGCGAGAACGCGCCCACGTCTTGGTCGGTCTTGCGATCGCCGTTGCCAATATCGACGAAGTTATCCAGCTGATCCGCCGTGCGCCCGATCCGGCGACCGCCCGCGAACAGCTGATGACCCGCCGCTGGCCGGCGCATGACGTCGAAGGGCTGATCCGCCTGATCGACGACCCGCGCCACCGGATCAACGACGACGCGACCTACAATCTTTCCGAAGAACAGGCCCGCGCCATCCTCGAACTGCGTCTTGCCCGCCTGACGGCTCTCGGCCGCGATGAAATCGCCGACGAGTTGAACAAGATCGGCGCCGAGATTTCGGATTACCTCGACATCCTGTCGTCGCGCATCCGTATCCAGACGCTGGTCAAGGACGAACTCGCAGCCGTTCGCGATGAATTCGGCACGCCGCGCCGCACCCAGATTCTGGATGCCGGCCTCGATATGGACGATGAAGACCTCATCGCCCGCGAAGATATGGTCGTGACCGTTTCTCACCTCGGTTACATCAAGCGCGTTCCGCTCAACACCTACCGCGCACAGCGTCGTGGCGGTAAGGGACGTTCGGGCATGGCGACGCGCGACGAGGATTTCGTCTCGCGCCTGTTCGTCGTCAACACCCATACGCCGGTCCTGTTCTTCTCCTCGCGTGGCATCGTCTACAAGGAAAAGGTCTGGCGCCTGCCGATCGGCACGCCGCAATCGCGTGGCAAGGCACTGATCAACATGCTGCCGCTGGAAGCCGGCGAACGCATCACCACGATCATGCCGCTGCCGGAAGACGAGGCAACCTGGGAAAACCTCGACGTCATGTTCGCGACGACTCGTGGAACGGTTCGCCGTAACAAGCTGTCCGACTTCGTCCAGGTCAATCGCAACGGCAAGATCGCCATGAAGCTCGAGGAGGAGGGCGACGAAATCCTTTCCGTCGAGACCTGCACTGCGCCAAACCATGCGCTCGGCATTCCGGGCGACGACGTGCTTCTGACGACGGCGCTCGGCCAGGCGATCCGCTTCCCGATCGATGAAGTCCGCGTCTTTGCCGGTCGCAATTCCATCGGCGTCCGCGGCATCAATCTGGGCGACAATGACCGCATCATCTCGATGACGATCGTCAGCCATGTCGATGCCGAACCCTGGGAACGCGCTGCCTATCTGAAGCGCTCGGCCGCCGAACGGCGTGCTGCAGGCGTCGATGAAGAGGATATCGCTCTCGTCGGTGAAGAAGTCACCGAAGAGGGACAGTTGACCGACGAGCGTTATGAAGACCTGAAGGCGCGCGAGCAGTTCGTTCTGACCGTTTCCGAAAAGGGCTACGGCAAGCGGTCGTCTTCCTATGACTTCCGCACCTCCGGCCGCGGCGGCAAGGGCATTCGCGCCACTGATACGTCGAAGACCAATGAGATCGGCGAACTCGTCGCCGCCTTCCCGATCGACGAAGCCGACCAGATCATGCTCGTCTCCGATGGCGGCGTGCTGATCCGTGTTCCGGTCGGCGGGATCCGTATCGCCAGCCGCGCCACCAAGGGCGTCACCATCTTCTCTACCGCCAAGGACGAGAAGGTCGTCTCCGTCGAGCGTATCAGCGAGCCGGAAAACGATGAGGAAAATGGTGTTGAAGGTGATGAGGACAATGCAGCCGATACCGGTAGCAATGGCACTGCCGACGATCAGGCGCCGGAAGGTGACGACAGCGGCGCGTAATGCGCGCCGCCTTCACTCGCTTCACTTGAAGTAGAATACGAAGAAAGCCGGAGAACATGTTCTCCGGCTTTTGAATTTTGTGAGTATGACACTCTGTGGTGACTTGAGTTCCTGTTAAGGTTCTTCAAAAGGCACTATGCCTGCGAACGAATTCTTCGATGTCTCCGCGCGGGCGGTGAAGCGCGCAAACCGTAAATGCCACCGTTGCGACACACAGACTGCTGATCACGATTGCAAGAACTGCCAGAGTTTCGAACATGGCCCGCCTCGTTGGCTCAGGCCCGTTCGGCCCGATTAATAGTAGGATACGTCCTGGTAACGACCGGACATCTGCGAATAGTTCATTTCCGACGGATCGGTCTTGTTCTGGTAGAGGGTAACCGTTGCCGTCAGCATTACGGCGATCATGGACGTCCATACGACGTTGATCATGGTAACCTTGTCGAGCATCATCGGGTTCCGCTTAAACATCTCCGCATTCCTTCTTATTGGCCCAGGCGCATGAAGCGCACACAGGTTCCACCGCATTTTGAGAGAAACTTAACTGAACGCCTCTGAAGCCTGCCTGAAGGGCTCGTTCATCTGGCGTTCAGGTTTCCGGTCTTCAGGCCTCGTCCTGCTCCAGTGCGAAAAGCACGCTTTCGAGCGCGAAAGCAGCAAGAACAGCACCAAGGACAACCAGAACCAGCATTTGTTTCTCCATGAACGGACAGGAAGCCCTGCCACTGTCCGCAATAAAACAGACTGCCGCTGAAACGACCTTGAATGGCCCGTTCATCTCGCATTCACGGCGTCGACTGGTCTCTACCCTTGCGAAGGAAGGGGTGACGTGACAAAAGGCCGTGGAATCTCAATCGGCAAAGTCAGGGGCTGGGCCTAGGCATGACGACTGCTTTCTACCCAGGATCTTTCGATCCGATGACGAACGGGCATCTCGATGTTCTGGTCCAGGCATTGCAGGTTGCCGACCGCGTGATCGTGGCGATCGGCGTTCATCCGGGCAAGACACCGCTTTTTTCTTTCGAAGAGCGCGCCGAGCTGATCCGCGCTTCGCTGAAGGACAGCCTGCCGGAAAAGGTCGCCCATATAGACGTCGTCTCCTTTGATCGCCTCGTTGTCGATGCTGCCCGTGCCAATGGCGCGAAACTCCTCATCCGAGGGCTGCGCGACGGGACCGATCTCGATTACGAAATGCAGATGGCCGGCATGAACCGCCAGATGGCGCCTGACATACAGACGGTCTTCCTGCCGGCGGGAACGGCGTCCCGGCCCATAACGGCCACATTGGTCCGCCAGATCGCCGCGATGGGCGGAGATGTTGCTGCTTTTGTGCCGCCAACGGTGCTTGCGGCCTTGAAATCGAAGTTTGCGCGCTGATTTGTTCAGAACCACGGAGTTTCAAATGAAATTGCTTCACACTGCCTTTGCCGGTCTGGTCGCCTTCGCATCGATGGCGGGCGCTGCCCATGCCGATGATCTTCTGACGATCCAGTTGAAGGATGGCCCGGTCGTCATCAAGCTGGCCCCCGAAGTTGCGCCGAAGCATGTGGCCCAGATCGAAGCTCTGGCCTCCAAGGGCGAATACGACAATGTCGTCTTCCACCGCGTCATCGAGGGCTTCATGGCCCAGACCGGCGACGTCGAGTTCGGCAAGGAGGGTGGCCCGAAATTCAATCCGCAGCGCGCCGGCATGGGCGGTTCCGAACTGCCGGATATCCAGGCCGAATTCTCCAAGGTTCCGTTCAAGCGCGGCACCGTCGGCATGGCGCGTTCGCAGAGCCCGAATTCGGCCAATTCGCAGTTCTTCATCATGTTCGATGAAGGTGCGTTCCTGAACGGCCAGTACACGGTCGTCGGTCAGGTTGCGTCCGGCATGGAATTCGTCGACAAGATCAAGCGCGGCGCGGGCAGCAATGGTGAAGTCACCAGCCCCGACAAGATGATCAAGGTCACTGTCACCAAGAAATAACGGCGCACAGCCGCGATTTTTCACTGAAGAAAAGCCTGAAGACAAACAAGGAGAAGCACATGGCGGAGATCAAGGATCCCGAAAACACCCTCATCATGGAAACCACCAAGGGCAAGGTTGTGATCTCGCTTCTGCCGGACCTGGCGCCGGGCCATGTCGCCCGCATCAAGGAACTGGCCCGCGAAGAAGCCTATGACGGCGTGGTATTCCACCGTGTCATTCCTGACTTCATGGCCCAGACCGGTGACGTCAAGTTCGGCAAGAAGGGCGGCGAAAGCTTCAACCCGTCGCGCGCCGGCATGGGCGGTTCCGAAAAGCCGGACCTGCAGGCTGAATTCTCGGCTGTCCCGCATGTCCGCGGCACCTGCTCCATGGCTCGTTCGCAGAGCCCGAACTCGGCCAACTCGCAGTTTTTCATCTGCTTCACCGATGCTCCGTGGCTGAACAAGCAGTATTCTGTCTGGGGCCAGGTCATCGAGGGCATGGACATCATCGACACGATCAAGAAGGGCGAACCGGTCCAGGATCCGGATTCGATCGTCTCGGTCCGCGTCGCAGCCGACGTTTAAGTCGAGTTTCCACTTTTGGCCCGCTCCGTCCTTTAAAAGGCGGGGCGGGCTTACGCGTTTCAAGAATAGGCCTGAAATTACGCCATGCGTGTCGAACTTTTCGATTTCGATCTGCCGGAGGAAAGCATTGCGCTGCGGCCAGCGAGCCCGCGCGATAGTGCGCGCTTTCTCGTCGTACGCCCCGATGCGGAGCCTGTGCTTGCCGATCATCGCGTCTCGGAACTGGCGGATTTTCTGAAGCCTGGGGATGCGCTGGTGTTCAACGACACCAAGGTCATTCCGGCCCAGCTCGAAGGCATCAGACATCGGGAAGGTGCTGGCGGTCAGCAGGTTTCGGCCACGCTGCATATGCGCACCGAACCCGATGTCTGGAAGGCATTCGCCAAGCCCGGCAAACGCATCAAGATCGGCGATCGCATCGAATTCGGTCACTCGGCAGGGACTTGCCTTCTCGGTTCGCTGATGGCGACGGTCGAGGAGAAAGGCGAGGGCGGCGAAGTCACGCTCCGCTTCGATCTGTCAGGTCCGGCGCTCGACGAGGCGATCATGTCCGTCGGCCACATCCCGCTGCCGCCCTATATTGCCGCCAAGCGCGCCGAGGACGAAAAGGACCGGCAGGATTATCAGACCATCTATGCCCGCGAGGACGGGGCTGTTGCAGCACCGACCGCAGGCCTGCATTTCACGCCCGATCTTTTCGCAAAGCTCGATGCCGCCGGTGTCGAACGGCATTTCGTCACCCTCCATGTCGGCGCCGGCACGTTTCTGCCGATGAAGGTGGACGATACGGTCGACCATAAGATGCATCAGGAAATCGGCTATGTGAGCGCCGACACCGCCGAAAAGCTCAACGCCGTGAAGGCGAGGGGCGGGCGCATCGTCTGCGTCGGCACCACTTCCCTCCGGTTGATCGAAAGCGCTTCGGCCGATAATGGGACGATAGAGCCCTGGAGCGGCGCGACCGGCATCTTCATCACGCCCGGTTACCGCTTCAAGGCGGTGGACATGCTGATGACCAATTTCCACCTGCCGAAATCCACACTGTTCATGCTCGTCTCGGCCTTTTGCGGCCTCGAGACGATGCAGGATGCCTATGCCCACGCCATAAAGACAGGCTATCGCTTTTATTCCTACGGCGATTCCAGCCTGCTATTCCGGAAAGACTAGATGAGCACCGAGAATTTCCAGTTCACCCTGAAGAAGACCGACGCCGGCGCGCGCCTTGGCGAAGTCTCCATGCCGCGCGGCGTGATCCGCACCCCGGCCTTCATGCCGGTCGGCACCGTCGGCACGGTCAAGGCCATGTATCTCGATCAGGTGAAGGATACCGGCGCCGATATAATCCTCGGCAATACCTATCACCTGATGCTGCGCCCCGGTGCCGAGCGCGTCGCTCGCCTCGGCGGTTTGCACAAGCTGATCCGCTGGGATGGTCCGATGCTGACGGATTCCGGCGGTTTCCAGGTCATGTCGCTGTCCGGCCTGCGCAAGCTTGACGAAAAGGGTGTCACCTTCAAGAGCCATGTCGACGGTTCGCTGCACCACATGTCGCCGGAGCGCTCGATCGAGATCCAGGGCCTCCTCGGTTCCGACATCCAGATGCAGCTCGACGAATGCGTAGCGCTACCTGCAGAGCCCAAGGAAATCGAGCGTGCGATGGAACTGTCGCTGCGCTGGGCCGAACGCTGCCGCGTCGCATTCGGTGAACAGCCCGGCAAGGCAATGTTCGGCATCGTCCAGGGCGGCGACCAGCCGCCTCTGCGCATCCGCTCGGCCGAAGGCCTGAAACAGCTCGATCTCAAGGGCTACGCGGTCGGCGGTCTGGCCGTCGGTGAGCCGCAGGATGTGATGCTTTCCATGCTGGAGACGACGCTTCCCGTTCTGCCGACCGAAAAGCCGCGTTACCTGATGGGCGTCGGTACCCCTGACGATATCCTGAAATCGGTTGCCCGCGGTATCGACATGTTCGACTGCGTCATGCCGACCCGGTCTGGCCGCCATGGCCTGGCGTTTACCCGCCGCGGCCGCGTCAACATCCGCAACGCCCGCCATGCCGAAGACATGCGCCCGCTGGACGAGGAATCGAGCTGCCCGGCAGCACGTGATTACTCCCGCGCCTATCTGCACCATCTTGTCCGCTCCGACGAAGCGTTGGGCGGCATGCTGCTTTCCTGGAACAACCTGCATTATTACCAGGACCTGATGAAGGGCATCCGCCAGGCGATTGAGGAAAACCGGTTTGCCGATTTCTATGCCGAAACCCAGGAAGCCTGGGCCAAGGGCGATATCGATCCGGTCTGAGGAGCTTTGCGACGTGGGCGGTGAGGACGCAGAGGATCAGGCAACCGGCGTCACCGCGCGTATGCTGAGCTGGGCACGCAATTCCGCCATCTACCGGCTGTCGCGCCGGATGATGTCGGAGCGTGAACTGGCCGATGCCATAAAGCGCAAGGCGAAGCAGAAGTTTGAAGGTATTTCCGACGAAGACCTGCAGGTTCTGGCAACGACCGCACTCGAATGCGGCCGTACCCTCGGTTGCCTCGATGATGAAAACTATGCTGAGATCAAGGTCCGTTCCGGCATCAGGACCGGCCGTTCCCGGCGAATGCTTCAACGCAAGCTGCAAGAGAAGGGCATAGCATCGGAAATCGCTGCGGCTGCTCTTCAGGATATCGATGACCTTCACGCCGCACTTGCCTATGCGCGACGTCGTGGTTTCGGACCCTATCGGCGCGAGGACGCCGATGAGAAGAGGACCATCAAGGAACTGTCCTCATTCGCGCGCAATGGCTTCAGTCAGGATGTCGCCCGGCGCGTCATAGGGCTTACCCGGGACGATGCAGACGAGATGACGTCGACTGCGCCGCAGTAGCCGCAGCAATTTGTCAAATGCCGGTGCTGGTAGAGTTTTTCATCATCCTGACGCCGTTCACCTTGTAGCTGCCGTCATCCATCAGCCGCATCTCGTAAATCGCGGTCCAGTCTTTTCCGCCTGGGCCGGTAATCATCACTTCCTGAAACACCATTTCCCCGCCGCCGACCAGTTTCGAGCGGCCGAAGGCGTAGTTTCCGGCGTGATAGACCGCTTCGTAATTCTTCTGCACCATCGTCAGAAACGTATCCTTGTCGGGATACATCATGCGGATATCGGGTGAGGCATAGGAGTAGGCCTTTTCAGCATCGTCCTGCATCAGAGCACTGATCTGGCCCGCGATGACGGCCTGGGCCTCCATGGCGGGATCCTCGGCGTAAACGATAGGTGGAGCGACAAGCACCAGAGTGGCAACGAGAGAAGCAAAGCGAGCAACCATCAGACGTTCTCCAGTTAGGAGAAGGATGGTAGCGCGTTTCCTTCTGCTGAAAAGATGAGCGTGTGGATTTTTTCGGCAGATCGCGGGAAATTGAATCAGTGGTTTTCTTGTGCAGGGCAGGGTCCCGTCATACGCGCTTGTCCTTCTGATGCCCTGCTGCGACGAATGCCATGACTGATTCGATCGGATAATCCTGTAATGACCTTGCTGCCCCCGGCTTTGCTCTATTTCAGCAATGCCATCCTCTTCATTTCGTTGTTCACGCGCCTTCCTTCCATTCAGGAATCCCTTGGGGTCGACAAGGCGGTGCTCGGATTGGCACTGCTCAGCGCACCGGTCGGAACCTTCCTGGCGTTGCCGCTGGCAGGCCGCATTACCGACCGCCTGACCCCGCGTCTGACCGCCGTCATCATGCTGCCGATCGTCGCGCTTCTGAGCCCGCTGCTGACGATCCTGCCGCTGCCGGGTTTCGTTTTCTGCTTCTTTCTCTTCGGTTTTTTCCGCACGATTTTCGACGTCTCCGCAAACATGATATCCGCCGGCATCGAGGCGCGCACCGGCGCCAAGGTCTTGTCGCGCAGCCACGGATTCTGGTCTATCGGACTTCTGGTCGGTTCGCTCGCATCCGGTTTCATGGCCGAGGAGGGGATTTCGCCGCCGATCCAGCAAAGCATGGCGGCCGGCCTCGTTTTTCTTGCCTGCCTGACCGTCTTTCTCGTGACCCCGGCCGATCCGCCGGCTGTTCCGGTCGCAAGGCGGCGCTCGGCTTACGTTCTGCCGGACCGCACCATTCTGCTGATCTGCATTATGGTCTTCGGCCTCTGCATCGTCGAGGGCGCGATCTACGATTGGGGGATCTTCTTCCTGCGCGAGGAATTGCGCGTCGATCCGGCTCTTGCCGGCACACTTTTTGCTGCCTTCACCATCGGCATGGGTCTAACCCGCATGGTGGGCGATATGCTGCGGGATCGTTTGGGCGCATTGGCATTGATTCGCATGTCGGCGATCACGGTCGCGATCGGCATCGTGCTGCTGGTCACGTCCCCATCCTATATATTCGCGGGTTTCGCACTCTTCCTGATCGGGTGCGGCATTGCGCTGGCCTTTCCGCTTGCGGTCGCCACCACGATTGCGCTTGGCAAGGGGCAGCCTTCGGAAAACCTTGCGGCACTGTCGCTGACGCTGATGCTCTCCACGATCGGCATTCCGCCACTCTTGGGCTTTATCGCCGAGCATGTGAGCCTCTCGGCAACCTTCCTTGTGCTTCTGCCCTGCGTATTCGTCAGTTTCCTGATGGCGCCGGTAGCTGAAGGAAAACGGCCGTTCCGGCTTAGAAAACAATAGCTGTGGGCAAGGCGGGCAGGGGCGATGAAACCGTTAAGCGGTGCCCATAATTGGCCATAAGATTGGGTAAGGGGTTGAGCCGGTAAGGCTTAGCGCCTACGAATAGAGCAATTCTGGCAGAAGTCGGAACCGGTTTTGCACCAGGAATTGCATTAAAGCAGGAATATGGAGCGGTTTCGCGTTTCGAAGAGAGGCGTAAATGCTCCAAGCATGAAATGCCGAAGACAGGTGACGCTCCTTGATCGACCCCTATGACATTCTGGGCCTTTCGCGAGACGCAGATAGTGCGGCCGTAAAAACCGCCTACAGGAAGCGTGTGAAAACGGCCCATCCGGACGCCGGTGGCGATCAAGAGGCTTTCGGCAATCTGAAAATTGCCTATGAACTGCTGCTCGATCCCGTCCGCCGCAAAGTTTTCGACGATACTGGCTATGACCCCGATCTGGCCGATACCAAGGACCTGCAAGGCCTCGTCATTCTGGAAACGCTCGTCAACGAGATGATCCTCGATGAACGCGAGCCGGGCTCCTTCGACCCCGTCGCCTCGATGCGCCGTAAGCTGACCGACCGAATCGTTACGGCGCGCTTCCACATTTTGGAAATGGAGCGGCATCGGGCCCGCATCCGCAATCATATGGACCGGATGGGCCGAAAGCCGGGAACAGACGTTCTCGGGCGCATGCTGAAGTCTCGCTGCGAGACGATCGGCGATGCGATCTCTAAATCCGAGACGGAGATCAAGACGATCGAACAGGCCTATGGCATGCTCGACGGTTATGCCTATGAACTCGAAATCCCCGAGGTGAAGGACGCAGCCGAATAGGCGCGACCGTTCATCATCCAGCCTCTGAACCGAATTCCGGAGATCTCTGATGTCCCTCACCATTCGCCCCGCCACGCGCGGCGATGCGGCCACACTGCTTGGCTTCATCCGCGAGCTGGCGATCTATGAAAAGGCCGAGCACGAAGTGGCGGCAACCGTCGAGACGATCGGAGAGTCGATCTTCGGTCCGCGCTCGGTGACCAAGGCCCTTATCTGCGAACGGGATGGGCAGGCGGTCGGCATGGCGATCTGGTTCTTCAACTATTCCACTTGGCAGGCACGCAACGGCCTGTATCTCGAAGATCTCTATGTCACCCCGAGTGCGCGTGGCCTCGGCGCCGGAAAGGCACTGCTGCAACGGCTGGCGCAGATCTCACTGGAGAATGGCTGCGGTCGCTTCGAATGGAGCGTTCTCGACTGGAACGAACCAGCGATCAAGGTCTATGACGCCATCGGCGCAGAGCCACAAACCGAATGGATCCGCTACCGGCTTACCGGCGACGCTCTGGTGGATTTCGCCGAAAAACGGGCAGGGCGCTGACTACCGAACCGGCGCGGAGGAAACAGCGATGCCAGCAATGCGACTGACCGTCGTTTTTTATGATGCTTCCGGGAACTGTCATAATGCCGATAGGCTCGCCTTCGTATGACCACTGCTTTCCCAGAGAGGTCCTCGATATGCGCGTACCGGATTATCCTTCAGTCGATTCAAAAAAATGGTCGGACGTCGACGGCTATTTTTCCAGGCTTCTGGCGCCGGAGGACGATCTGCTCAAGCTGGCCCTGGATGAAAATGCCAAGGCCGGAATGCCTGCGCATGATGTTTCCGCATCCCAGGGCAAGATGTTGGCACTTTTCATCGCAATGACGGGCGCGTCGCGTGTTTTGGAGATCGGCACGCTCGGCGGCTACAGCACGATCTGGGTGGCTCGCGCTTTGCCCGAAGGCGGCAGGCTCACGACGATCGAGGCAAATGAGCGCCATGCGGCCGTCGCAAGATCCAATATCGAGCGGGCAGGGCTTTTCGATCGGGTCGACCTTCATGTCGGTGCGGCTCTCGACGTTCTGCCGAATATCGAGAGAGAGATAGACACGCCTTTCGACCTGATCTTCATCGATGCCGACAAGCCCAACAATCCGAACTATCTGGAATGGTCTCTGAAGCTGTCGCGGCCCGGCACTGTCATCATCGCCGACAATGTCGTGCGCGGCGGGGCGGTCGCAGATCCGGATAGCGAGGATGCGAATGTCCGCGGGGTGCGCGCGTTCTTGTCAATGGTCGCGAAAAATCCCCGTCTGGATGCAACCGCGATCCAGACGGTCGGCGAGAAGGGTTGGGACGGGTTTGCCCTGATCCGCGTGAAGTAGCCGGATATCGACGAAGTGCCTCATACGAAGCATCACCGAAAGAAGGGCGTACGATACCGGCTCCCGATCGGCCATCCGGCCGAAATTGGCAGGCTCTTCGACGGAAAAGCTTGTCAGGCCGTCCTGAAGCCTTCGTCACGCGGCACCTGACCGTCCGGCGTCAGGTCGTCGACCGCGCGAGGAAGGTCCTTGCTCAGGCGCGAGAGGATTTCCTCTCGTGACAGACCGGTCTTGGTGGCAAGCTCGTCGAGCACATCCGGCCCGATCGCTTGCTCAAGCTGATCTCCGTCGATGTCCTCGTTGGTGCCCGGCTTGACCCAGGACTCTGCCTTCTCGCCAAGTCCGTTCTGCTGGAACGTCTTCAGGAGGTCGCCCAGACCGCCGCTTACAATCCCGCCCGACGTCAGTCCGCCCAGAATGCCGCCGAGACCGCCGGCGCCACCGCCGCCAGTAAGCTTGCCCAACAGGTCGTCGAGACCTCCCGTTTGCGGTTGCTGCGCCGTCGCGTCCGGGGTCGTGCCGGCGCCTGAAGGTTGTGGGTTCTGTATGCCCCTCAGGATCTCTGCAATCTTGTCTCTGTTCTGATATCCGGCGACCGCAAGGACACCGAGCAGTGCTTTGAGTTGACCACTTACCATGACTTTTCCTCCATTCCGTGGGCCTCAGGAGAGGCCCCGACAGATCCCAGTCCGCAGCGTCGAAACGACCGCTCATCTCGATCGTTCCGGCACAGCACGAAAAACGGCATGTAGAATTCAATGGGTATCAGATAAGGCAAAAATCGAAATGCTGTCGCTGCGGAAGCCAGGAGCCATCCGCGTCACTGAGTTCATTTAGAAGCGTCTGATGTAATTTCCAGTGACGTGGTGAAGTCTGTTTCTTTTGCGAGGGAAAGGCATCGGGAAGTTTGCATAATCCACCGCGGCGCGATCATTGTGAGTTTACCCTTGCACCCCACTCGATCATACACGAAGATCGCATAAGATAGATTATGGAACTTATCGATATACCAGACATGCTGATAGCTTGGCGGCATTGGCTAAAGTTCTCTCAGAGCTCCGTCGCCAGTACAGCCGTTTCAAAGCTCAACCCGTCATACGCCGGCTCCACATGCTTTGGTGTCTCGTCCATCACAGTTTGATAGTCGAGCGGAATATGCATATGCGTGAGAATGGCATGTTTGGCGCCAAGGCGTGAAATCCAGTCCAGCGCCTGTTCCAGAGACAGATGGCTTGGATGGCGCGTATATTGCAGCGCGTCGATGATCAGGACATCGAGCCCTAAAAGTCGCTCGATGCTATCAGCCGGGAAATCGCTGACATCGGTGCAATAAGCGACATCGCCGATCCTGAAGCCGAGTGAATGAGCCTCGCCATGGGCCTGCATATGAGCCCGAAAACGAATCTTTCCGCCGGCGCCATTGACAACGATGTCGTCGTCCAGATTGTCGATCTGCATCGGCGTCACGATCGGCGGATAATTTCCGCCGGGCGGCGTTTCCAGGCAATAACCGAAACCCTGCCGGATCCGCTCCATAGTCAGCGGATCGGCGTATATCGGTATCCGCCGTCTCTGCAGGAGAACATAACCGCGCAGGTCGTCGATACCGTGCAGATGGTCGGCATGGGCATGCGTATAGAGAACCGCATCGATCCGCGGCACCTTGTTCGCGATCATCTGCTCACGGAAATCCGGACCGGTATCGATGGCCACCACCGTGCGACCGCCATCAGGCGCGATCTGCTCGATCAGAAAAGCGGCACGTGTCCGTCGGTTCTTCAGATTTTCGGGATCGCAATCACCCCAGTCGCCATTCAGCCTCGGCACGCCGGGAGACGACGAGCAGCCGAGAATGGTGAACCGCCTGCGGTATCCGGTTGCGACCTCTGGCACGCCTACAGCCTCGGCATCTTGGAGAAGCAGCGGAAGGCATTGTCCGTCGTGATCGTCGCTATTTCGTCGTAGCTCACGCCGTGAACCTCGGCCAGAACCTCGGCGGTATTGACCACGTATGACGGCTCGTTGCGCTTGCCGCGCCAGCGTTTTGGCGCGAGATACGGTGCGTCGGTTTCCACCAGCAGACGATCCTTTGGCACGGTCCTGGCGATATCGCGAATATCCTGCGATTTCGGGAAGGTCAGGATTCCGGAAAAGGAGACGTAACCGCCAAGTTCGGCACCGACGCGGGCGAGGTCTGGTCCGGCCGAGAAGCAGTGCAGGATGAAAGGGAAGGCCCCCTTCCCGCTTTCCGCAGTCAGGATCTCGATCATGTCCTCATCGGCGCTGCGGCTGTGGATGACGAGCGGAAGTTTTGTTTCGCGCGCAGCCTCGATATGCCGGATCAGCCCGGTCTTCTGGTCGGCGGGCGTTTGCGTGTCGTAAAAATAGTCGAGACCTGCCTCGCCGATCGCAACGATCTTGTCGTGTGAATTGGCAAGCCGGATCAGCTCTTCCGCCTGAATGTCCAGCTCTTCACCGGCATTGTTCGGGTGCGTGCCGACCGAGCAGAAGACCGACGGGTATTTTTCCGCAATCGCCAGAATCGTGCCGAGCTTCTTCACCCGCGTCGAGATCGTCACCATCTGCGCAACGCCGGCTTGATGCGCCCGCTCGACGAGCTGGTCGCGCTCCTCGTCGAAATCGGCAAAATCCAGATGGCAATGGGTATCGATCAGCATAGACACGTTATTCAAACCTTGGCGTCAATATGTAGAGCGGCCCGGAAGACGTTTCCGGGCAGTCGGTGGTTGTCTCAGGCCTCGGGCGCGACATAACGCGGGAAGACAGGCGCGGGCGCTTCAAGCACCGTGCCGGGTGTCAATCGGCCCGCTTCGCCGAGTGCCGAAAAATCACGTGCATCTGCCGAAGCTGCAACAAGATCGAGCAGCTTGGTCGCGGAATCCGGCATGAACGGCTGCAGCAGGATGGCGATCTGGCGCACGACCTCGGCCGTGACATAAAGAACCGTGCCCATCCGCTCCGGATCGGTCTTCTTCAGCGCCCAGGGCTGCTGGCCGGCGAAATACCGGTCCGTTTCGGAGACGACGGCAATGATCGCGGCCAGCGCCTTGTGGATCAACTGCTTGTCCATCTCCTCGCGGCAAATGGCGATCAGCGCATCGGCGGAGCTAAGCATCTCGCGGTCGGCATCCGTCAGGTCTGCCGGTGTCGGGATCTGGCCGTCGCAGTTCTTGACGATCATCGACAGCGAACGGCTAGCAAGATTGCCGATACCATTGGCGAGGTCGGCATTGATGCGAATGCCGATTGCTTCCTCGCTGCAGAAACCATCCTGGCCGAACGAGATTTCGCGCATCAGGTAATAACGGATCGCATCCAGGCCGAAATGCTCGATCAGCTCGAACGGATCAAGCACGTTGCCGAGCGATTTCGACATTTTCTCGCCACCCTTGGCCAGCACGAAGCCATGCGCATAGACGCGCTTTGGCAGCGGCAGGTTCGCAGACATCAGGAAGGCCGGCCAGTAGACCGTATGGAAGCGGATGATATCCTTGCCGATGATATGCGCATCCGCCGGCCAGAATTTTGCCCGCGGACCGTTTTCGTCAGTCAGAAGGCCGGTTGCGGTCACATAGTTGGTCAGCGCGTCGACCCACACATACATGACATGCTCGGGATCGTTGGGCACCTTGACGCCCCAGTCGAAGGTCGTGCGCGAGATCGACAGATCCCTCAGGCCCGACTTGACGAAGGAGATGATTTCATTGCGACGTTCTGCAGGACCGATGAAATCGGGCTGGTCCTCGTAAAGCTTCAGAAGCCGGTCCTGATAGTCGGACAGCTTGAAGAAGTAGCTGGATTCCTCCACCCATTCTACCGGCGTGCCCTGCGGACCATAACGGACGCCGTCCGGACGCACTTCCGTTTCGTCCTCGGCGTAATAGGCCTCGTCGCGCACGGAATACCAGCCGGCATAGCTGTCCTTGTAGATATCGCCATTGTCGGCCATCCGGTTCCAGATCACCTGGCAGGCCTCGTGATGGCGCGGCTCGGTGGTGCGGATGAAATCGTCATTGGAGGCATTTAGAAGCTTGCCCATCTGACGGAACTCGGCGGAATTGCGCTCCGCCAGCTCTTCCGGCGAAATGCCTTCCTTGCGCGCCGTCTGCTGCATCTTCTGGCCGTGTTCGTCGGTACCGGTCAGGAAGAATACATCTTTTCCATCAAGGCGCTGGAAGCGCGCCATGGCATCGGTCGCGATCAGTTCGTAGGCATGGCCGATATGCGGCTTGCCGTTCGGATAGGAAATCGCGGTGGTGATGTAGAAAGGCGTCTTGTCGGACATGGAACACTCGGAAAATGGTTTTTCGCGGCACAGCGGCGCGGGTCATGCCGCTCTTAGCGCATGTTTGGCTGATGCGAAACCCAAACTTCCTGATGGAAGGCTTTTGGCGGGCGTTCTCTAGGCGGCCTTTGCCGCTTCCAGGATCGACAGAAGGGTCTGTTTTTTGTCGAGATTATAGGCGGTCGAGACTGTGATCTTCTCGACAATCTCTCTGACCAGTCTCGCCCGCCGGTCGGCAATCGCCAGTTGACCCTGCACGGCTGCGTCACGGGCCTGTTCGACCAGATAATCGCTCAGGTGCTCGAGGAAAAAGGTGAAAATCACCTCGCTGTCCTTGCCGGAGAGCACGTCAGCGAGCCGGTGCATGGCCTTGCGCGCCGAAGGTCCCTCGCCGGTGACGATGTCGTCGAAAACGGCGATGATATCAAGCCCGCCATAGTTTTTGAGCTTCAGGGCCCGCGAGACGCTACCCTTGGCGAGCCTGCGAACCGCCTCCTCCGTCTGGCCACCATCGAGCGATTGCCCCAGCGCCGTCAGAGCCTGGCTCAATTCGCCGTCACCGAGTGGCGACAGCTTGAGCGTCTGGCAACGCGAGCGGATCGTCGGCAGAAGCTTGCCGGGCGCATGCGACAGAACCAGGAACATGGCGCCGCGCGGCGGTTCCTCGAGGATTTTCAGGATCGCATTGGCGGCATTCCTGTTCAGGTCATCGGCGGGATCGATGATGACGATGCGGCGATTGCCCGTGCCCGAGGTCTGCGAGAAGAAGTGCCCTGCCCGCCTCACCTCGTCG
This sequence comes from Hyphomicrobiales bacterium, assembly GCA_900466875.1. GTDB lineage: Bacteria > Pseudomonadota > Alphaproteobacteria > Rhizobiales > Rhizobiaceae > Neorhizobium. Next base: position 220,801 of record UBNQ01000013.1, read on the forward strand.
ACGGTGATGGCGCTTTTGACCTTGCCGGTCTTCTCGTCAACCGGACGGCTCAGGTGCAGAATATTGTGTGAGGCGCCCGACAGGATCTGCCGGCTGATCGGCGTTGCCGGATCGGGATCCGGGATTGTCACCGGTGCGAGACCCGGTTCGGGATTGGAAAGAACATAGTTCGCAAAGCGGAAGGCAAGCGTCGCCTTTCCTATCCCTTCCGGTCCTTCGATCAGGATCGCATGATGCGATTTGCCGGTACGATAGCTGCGCACCAGAAAATCCTGCGCGTCGGAATGTCCGAAAAGCTGCGTATTGGCCGCCGGATGAATGGCGCCATCCAGGATGTTGGCTGCGGTATCGCTCACGAGACCTGCTCCGTCGCGACGGCATCCTCGGTGGCGGTTTCAACCAAGGTAAAAATCTCGCCGGCGATCTCGTCTTCCGCACGGCCGGCGTCGATCACCCGGCAGCGCGTTGGTTCTGCAGCGGCGATATCGAGATAGGCCTGGCGCCGCTTTTCATGGGTCTCGACTTCCTCCTTCTCAAAACGGTCCGGCGCGTCCGTGCCGCCGCGGCGGCGTGCGCGCGCAAGGCCCGTTTCGGCGGGAAGATCGAGAATGAAGGTGAGGTCGGGCATCACGCCATTGGTCGCGATGCGCTGCAGGGCTTCGATGAAGCCAGCCTCCAGATTTCCGGTCACGCCCTGATAGACACGCGAGGAATCGACGAATCGGTCACAGAGCACGACGGCTCCCGTTTCCAGCGCCGGACGGATGACCTCTTCGATATGATCGTTCCGCGCCGCGGCAAACAGGATCGCCTCCATGCGCACACCGAAAGTCTCGGCTGCACCGCTCAGGAGAACGTGGCGAACGGCTTCCGCGCCGGGAGATCCGCCCGGTTCACGCGTCACCAGAACATCATGACCGGCACGGCGCAGACGATCCGCGAGCCGGCGTATCTGGGTCGACTTGCCGACCCCCTCGCCGCCTTCGAAGGTGATGAATATGCCCGAACGATCTGTCACGCGTGTCTTTGAACCTGCCTCTGTCTGACCGCCATATAGCGCATCGGCCGAAAATTCGGAACGAATTTCGGCATCAATGGCACCTCGGCTTAAAGCCAGAAGAACATCAGTTCCATGAGAGCATCGCTCGCCTGCGCCCTGAGCCCCCCAGCCTCGACACCCGCTGCGGCTTCAAGCGGGATTTCACGGATCACCCTGTCGCCGGAGGAAATCCTCAGCGTAGCGATTTCGCGGCCTGCAGCGACTGGTGCGCGAAGCGGCCAATGATAGACGATCCGGCCGGACAACCGCTCCGGATTGTTTTTCGGCACGAAAATATCGACGGGTTCGCGCGTCACGAGGTCCACTCGGCTTTCGACGCCACCGTAGACGCTGGCCTGCCCGATCACCTCCCCTGCCGTGAGAACGACACGGGTCTCGAAGGAGGACAATCCCCATTCCAGAATGCGCTTGGCTTCTTCCGAGCGCTCCTTGTCTGAGGCAAGGCCGCCAAGCGCAAGGAACAGGCGCGTATTGTCCCGCGCAACCGAAGCGGCAAGCGCGTAACCCGTCCCCTCGGCAAAACCGGCGCCCAGCCCGTCGACACCCATATTGAGCGGCAGGAGCGGGTTCTTGTTGCGCTGAAAGATCTTGTTCCACTCGAAATCCGGTTGCGCATAAAGCGGATAATAATCCGGGTAGCTGCGATAGAGATGCCGAGAAAGCGTGACGAGGTCATATGCCGTGGTCCAGCTTTCCGCATAAGGAAGACCAGTGGCATTGCCGAAGGAGGAGCGGGCAAGACCGAGATCCTTCGCCCGCGCCGTCATCCGCGCCGCGAACGCACCCTCGGAACGGGCAATCCCTTCCGCGAGAATAACGCAGGCATCATTTGCATTCTGGATGATTACGCCGCGCATCAGGGCGCCCACGGGAACCTGCGATTTCAATGCGGCAAACATCGTCGTCGTGCCGGACGGAGCCCCGCCTGTACGCCAGGCATATTCGCTGACCGGATAAAGCGTCTCGGGCGAGATCGCGCCGCTCTTCAACGCATCGAAAACGACTTCCATCGTCATCAGCTTGGCAAGCGACGCCGCCGGAAAGGACTGGTTCTCGTTGACTGCCAGAAGCACCGTGCCGGTCGCCTCTTCGACGAGATAGGCCTGCTTCGCCTTGGTCGAGAAGGTGGGCTGAGCCGCCTCCTGCGCAAGCACAGTCTCCGGCTGTTGCACCAGGATGGCAACCAGCGAAAACCCTAAAAGCAGAAAACCTCGCATCATTCCCCCGCAGTCAGTCCGATTCAAACACATGCTGGCACAGAGCCGTTTATGCTGGATAAAGAACGCGATGGCACGTCACAAAAACACGTCACCCCAGAAACCTTTCGGCTTTCTGGGGTGACGGAAAATCAGATAGGCATGGCAAAGCCAGCCGGCACAGGCATCAGTATTTCTGGCCGGGCTTCGGTGGCTCGAGCAGCATGTTGCCGAACATGACGCGCGTTACCTTGCCCTGTTGCGTTTCGCCCGCATAGGCAGTTTCGGTCGTCTGCGCTGGAACCGGCTGCTGAGCACGAGGCTTGATCTGCTGCGCCTGCTGTACTGGCTGCGCGCGCTGCACAGGCTGTGCCTTGGGCTGGCTCGCTGCGGGCGAATAGGAAGAAGCGACAATCCGCTCCTGCTGGACCGGCTTAGGCGCGGACGCAACCTTGCGCTCGCTCGGAACCGGAGCGGTGCGAGTGACAGAGGCCATCTGCGCGGTCTGCTGCTCGAACTGACGGGCAGCCGGACGCTTCGCCGAAGCGCCGCTCGGCGTGCGGCCAGCAAACGCGGCAGCAGGGACAGACGAACCGTAGCTCTGTAACTGATCGCCGAGCGGCTGGTTGGATGCCACCATGACGCCGCTTGCAATCTGGCCACCGGGATTGAACGACGGCAGGCGGTCGCCCTTGCGGACGTAGGATGCCATCAGGAACGGCATGTCTTCGCCATCCATCCGCGCACGGCCCATATACTGCACGTTGACGCGGCCGGTGCCGGTCTGCTTGATGTCGATCAGCTCTGCGGTCTTGTCCGATACATCGATGATGCGACCGGCGTGATACGGTCCGCGATCGTTGACGCGAACGACAACCGACGAGCCTGTGTCGAGATTGGTGACGCGTGCATAGCTTGGCAGCGGAAACGTCGGATGTGCGGCGGAAAGATGCGAGCTGTCATAGACTTCGCCATTGGCCGTGAGACGACCATGGAATGCCGAACCGTACCAGGATGCAAGACCCGACTTGTTATAGTTGGAGTCTTCCTTGGGCACATAGGTCTTGCCCTTCACCTCGTAAGGCTGGCCGACCATGAACCTTCCGCCGCCCTTCGGAACCGGCTTGCCATCGGAGACAACCCGCGGACTGGCCTTCACGCCATATTCCGACTCGGCAAAATATTCCTTGCCGTGGCTCTTCTTCTTCGGAGCTTCCGCCGTCTTCGTCGAGGCACAGGATGCCATCGTCGCGCACATTACGCTGATCCCCAGCCATTTCGACCAGAGGGAAAGTTTGCCGCCACTCAAACTCAAAACTCGTTCGTCCCTATCGTACTGTGCGAATATGAACCGGAGCCTCGCCACCCGTCCCATTCGCAACCACAGCCCTGCCCGAACGCAATCATTCAGGCTCAATATTGGACAGGTTTTGCTTTGTTCGTGGCGGAAATGCGAACAAAATCTGTGGAGTGGTTAAAATACAACGACTTATGGTTAATGAGTGATTAAGAATGCAAAATATACTTTCGTTTCAATACGGGACATGCCGAATTCTATACTCATTCTTAACCTACGATAACCGCCAGCCCGGTCAAGAATCACATACTGGCGAGGTCGCGCTCGCCCTAAAGAAGACCTCACGTCCGGCTTGGCGTCCCGATCCAGCAGCAGTCGCCGTTGACGGAACGATCAAGGGACGATAAAGCGCAACGGTTCGGAAGAGTGGCCGAGTGGTTTAAGGCAACGGTCTTGAAAACCGTCGTGCGGGGAACCGTACCGTGGGTTCGAATCCCACCTCTTCCGCCATCGACATTGATTTTGTTGAATAATTTCCGAAAAATATCTTTTTCGTCATACACCAAGAATCCGCTAGGCGCGCGTTTGTGTCCTGCGGAATGGATGAGAAAGACTCTGACCTACTATGAATGGCGACCTGCTCATCGTGATTCTATGGATTGCTTATGTGGTGGGTGCACTAGCCGGTCCCCCCGGCTGTGATGCACACTCTTCTCAAAGATCATCGAAAGATGGGAGATTTGGCTGAGATAGGCACATTTGCCTACATTTTCGCACTACTCCTGATTGGCGCAGTGTTGGCTGCGGGCGCGGTTCTCATCGCCCTCATCATATTTGTTGTCGGCACGCTCCTCTGGATTGCGAGCCTGCGGTTTTATTGGGACATCGAGGAGCGATGAAAACGAGAAGGCTTCGTGAAGCTAACTAAAGGGCTTCGGTAGAGCGACGGTTTCGCGCTCAAGTTATGCAAGCTGCGCTGTTTCAGACAATTCATGCGTCTCGTGATTCTTCTACTTCACGCTCAAGCCCGTCCTTCGGAACATCTCCGGAGCGGCGGGCTTTCTTTTTTTCGTGGTGAGCGGATGCCATGGTCGTGGAGGCTAGCGCTTCACTGACGTCACAATAATGGCTCTCGCCAGCTGCACCATTGCCGAGATTGCGGCGGTGACAGAACATAGCTCGAAGGACGTCAGTCGGATTCTTGACGTGCATGATCTCGGCGGCAGAGAGACGCTAACTCGCCGAGCAATTGAAAAGCTGGAGGCGGCGGACAAACCTGAGGCATGACAAAGTTAACCAGAGACTAATTGCCCACTCGACTTAAGCGAGCAGCTCTGATTTTCTCCCCTTCCGGGCCAAAGGGGATTTCCATGATTAGAAAAATCGCAGCGTCAATGATGCTGGCGGCAACGCTTGCTGGTTGCCAGACGCAATACCAAGAGATGAGTTTCACCGGAGGCGTATCGGCGCAGGCTATTACGAGCGATACATATAGGATCGTATCTCGCGGCAATGGATATACCGACGCCACGACTGTGCAAGACTACTCATTGCTGAAGGCTGCGGAGACGGCGCTAAGCACTGGCAACACCCATTTCCTACTGTTGTCTGGCAGTGACGCGACGCGAAATGAGGTCGGACAAACGTCTGGCTATATGCAGACCAACGTGTATGGCAATACCGCCTACAGTACATACACGCCTGGAGTGACCTACAACATCGTCAAGCCTGGCCAGGATCTGATCGTCAAGCTTTTCAATTCGGGCAAGGGGCAGGTCCCGGCGGGAGCCTTTGCCGCGCAGGACGTGTACAACAACATAAGCCCGCGCGTGGTCCGTCCCAAGAAAACATAGCTCTTGCAATCGTCGGGTTGTACCGCTGCATGTTCTTTCGTACTATGCCATCGCGTTCTCGTGGGGACGAGTGTGGCCGGAGCGCGCGTGGTGCAGCTCTGGCCGCTTCCCACGGAACCAATTAAGGCCGCACGCATTATGCCAGCGTCGCGAGAGCCGCCCCCGTCCCCCGACCGAGTTTAAGTCCCCCTCGAACTCAAGCTCTCGCGACACCCCATCATTTGAGGCCAGTTCGAATTACGATTGACTTTCTGCGTTCACCGTGAGAACAAAAAGAGAACGCAATGGAGGTGCAGATGAGCCGTACCGATGAGGTCGTATCTAGAGCTTTAGCCGTTGTAGCTGCATCGCGCGCACTTCGTGAAAAGCACGAAAAGCATAGGCGAGAGGTTTACAAGCGGGTGCAGATCGCGTCGCTTAAGCGCCCCAGCATTCCGAAAGGCATCCAGCTCCGCCTCAATCTGCAATGACCTCCGAATGACATGACGCTTTCACGCCTCAAAGATTGTCGTGCCGAAAAGATCGACATGTCATGCAGCCGTTGTGACAGCTACGGAGAGTTTGATCGCAAGGCGCTCGTCAAGAAGTTCGGCGCGCATGTTGAATTTGCCGAGTTGCGGAGGATTCTGGCTTATGGCTGCGAGCATGCTGGGACGGATCGCTGCCAAGCATCTTTTCCGTGCCTCCTCACATCGAGCTTTTCGATAGAGGGCGGTAAATGAGCGACGAAACCCGAACAGCCCGCGCCGATTCGATCATCGTGGAACACTACTGTGAGCACGACGGCTGCAAGGAATGGGGATGCTACGGCTTTGAGGAAAGCCGAGCCGTGACGCGCTGGTTTTGCCCCGACCACCAGCCTCGTAGCTATCGCGGCTTGCCTCGACATGGTGAGGCTCGTCTTGCTGCGGCGGAAATTGCCGAAATGTTGAAGTGAGGAGCCTATGGTAGCTGCAGTTGAAGAGATCATCGATCTCGTGACGAAGATCATCACCACCGCTCGCGATTCCACATCACGGGAAACAGTCGAGCTAGGGGTCATTCACGGCTTGTGCGTGGACGCGGCGCGAAAGAGCGCCCCGCACATGATCGAATTTCTTTCCAGCGTTCGCGGCTTGGTGGCAATCACCGTTACCCTCTCGCAGTTGCCACACATCGTTACCGTAAACGACCCGAAAGATTCCACGTGGACCTTCGTCAGGACGCAATAATTCGGTGAAGTGTCGTGGTCTGGCAGAAGGCCTACCGATGGCGCGTGACGTGGCCCGGCGAAGGGCATGTTGATTGGAGCGCGTATGACGGTGAGATACGCATCGGCCGAGTGATGCTCGACCTCACCAATCACACCCACAAAGGTTGGTTTATGTGGTCGGGAGGGGCAGCACAGCACGTCGGCTTTCGCAAGCGTATCATGCCGCATCAGGGGTGGGAGAAACAGCACTGGCAGGCCGCGAAGACCTTGGAAGAGTGGTATGATCGGATGCGCGAGACGAATGGTTTGCCGCCCCGCCTTCGATAGCGGCCCGCTTGGGGCAACTTCTAATCGTAACAAGGAGGCTATTGATATCACAAGATACCCCTATCTTTCTCGAACAATCCGCCGTCGAAACACTTCAGGATTCGCCGCCGGTTGGGATCCTGCACTTACTGACCGACAAAGGGCAGTTCGCATTCGCGATCACGGGTGAAGCTGCGCGGGATGTTGCAGCCAAATTGCTGGCCTTTGCCAATCAGCCCGCGAATGACCGGTAACGGACTGCCAACGTTAGATTTCAAACCGTGAAAATCGATTTAGCGGGAACTTTGCGGATCATGGTCGGTTACCACACACCTTAGAGGATCACAAAATGACCAGACCACAAGACGAGAACTTCCTCCAAGACAAGACGGAAGCGCCGGCCGAGCGCAGGAAAAAAGCCGGCATGGGAAAAGGCTTTATTATTCTGCTCAGCTGTTTCGCAGCGCTGATGTTCCTGATCTACGTCGGCATCGCTATCTTCGGACTAAGTTTTGCCTGAAGTCTCAGCTGATTCTAGCCCCTATGACAGCCGCGTCTTTATAGGACGCCCCATTTGATGCCGCACTCCCCGTGGATCTATGTCGGTCCCAACTGAGACATGAACGAAATCGTTCAGGCAGCCAATTGAGCCGGGTGATTATGTTGCCCGGCCCGAATCGGATGCCAGCGCGGCGCGAATGCATCCCGCGTTCGGCTTCGTCGATCTTATCAACTTCCTTCAGGTTCTGCTCCGTCACCAGATGTTGCCCAAGTAAGCCGCCAGCGTTATCGTCTCAGAGATATTCGGAAAGCTCCGCCGGTGAACAGACATCAACTGAGCCCAATCAAATTCGGAGCGTCGACATGAGGTTTATATCAGCTGCCGGACAAGACCCAGTTCTGGCGGCAGCGATCGGCCATTTCGTACAGGCCAGCACAACGCTCGAGCATGCAGTAAGACACTGCATCATCCGCGTCCTTCCTCTCACCGACGACATGGGCATCGCGCTTCTCTCTGAGAACAGCATGCGATCTAACCTAGATATTCTGGAGCGCTTGCTCGACCTCCCTGAGGTGCCCGTTCCAAAAGACTGGAAGGAACGTCTCTTACCGCTCATTCCTAAAGTCAGAGCAAGCACGGAAGATCGAAACAGGATTGCGCACCACCCCCTCATCCAAAACACGCAAGGCTACACGGCTACGATCCACAAAAAAGGAAAAAGAATAGCCATGGATATTGATGCCCAAACAATTTCTGAATGGGCAATAGAAGCGGAGGAGAGCGCGTATTGGTTCCACCATATCCCGCAGTCAGATTACGACCTCAAGAAATGGGGAAAAGCATTCCCGGAGTACAAGAACAACCCTTGGCCACGTCGACAGAATAAGTAACGGCGCACCTTAGATAAGGACGGTGAGATTATTCGCCCGGCAAGCCTTTTCCATCCAGAACGTCGCGGCAAACTTCAAGGAAAAGGTTGGCGCACTGATCACAGTCTTGCTTGTGCTCTGAGTTGTCGCATCCAAACGTCATATCTAGCCGGGACAGAGCAAAGCGAACTCGCTCTATTTTGCCTTTCGGCGTTGCCGCATCTTCTGTCGGTGCCAACATATTGGAAGCCAGCACGGCAGATCTCAGTTCGTCAATATTGTTCAACATTGCGTATTCGCTCCATCGGGATCGAGTACCTAACGGCCGAACAGGGCGATTGTTCGCGCGCAATAGCTAATAAGAAAGATGACACGGGGCCGGTCGGGGCGGTGGACTGAGCATCGCCCCGAAGGGCCCTCATGTATCCTCCAGAGGCGCGATGAGGACCAACCTGTTGCCGGGTACAAGTTCGATGACACTGTCGTGTTGAGGACCGTCAAGCGCCTCGATGATTTCATCGACGAAGAAACCCTCCACCATCAGCGGGAGCCGAGGGCGAGCAAGTTCAGAGGTACCTTAGGGGTGGCCTTTAAGGTTCGAAGCAACTGCACCACCGATACTTTGACGGCGTCGTGACGTGAAATGCTATGTTCTGCGCTCGTGAAACGGAATATTGGACCGATCGTATAGGTCGCTGATCTTTTCCAGCAAGTTCAGATTAAGTGTAACCTTCCCCGAACGATGTCAGGGCGGTGGGTCAGGCATCCCAGTGGGTAGCGTCCTCTTCAGCACATTCTTCCGGACTAAGTCCTTCAGGAAAGCGCTCGCGCCAATAGACCGGACCGGCGGTGGATGCATAATCGCCGGGATGCTTGCCGAACGGCCCTCTGGTGCCATCTGCTAACTCCGCGATCCGCGCGGCAAAGCGATCTAAGAATTCCTGCTCAGTCATTCCGCCTCCGTTTCATACACTAGGAAAACAGTTAGCAATTAGCTTGGCAACTACAGATGATGTTAGGGCGGCATCTGGGAGCCATCAGTCCGTGCTTCCTGGCCAGGTTCCCCCAGTTGATCGATGGGATATACTATGCCGGAGAAAAATAGCGGCATCGAATTCTCGTTCTGGAAACACCGTCCCATAGCAACCGACCATCTATAGGCACCTGACACGTCCAACAGCCGGTGCTCTGCATGATATGATTGGCCGTCGAGAATAGCTTTTTTGATCAGACGCTTCGTTTCAGCTCGATCTTCTTCGTGTACGCGAGCGAAATAGGATTCGAAAGGAAGGCCTCTAACGGTTTGCCTGGGATCGAGCCCAAATAGCGAGGCGACCAGGGTATCTCCAAAAATAAGGTTGCTCTCTACAACCCATGTGAAAATACCGGCTTCAGTGGCCCCTAAATGATCTTCCGCATCTTGTTGGTTATCCACTTCAATCAAAATCACGTCTTTCCTCCCAGCAGCGCCGCTTCCTCACTAGCGCGGATTACTATCTGAGGTAGGCCAACCCGAAGAAATGCAAGTAGTTCCTCCCCTAATCCTCTAAAAGTTGTCTCACCCCGGTATTTAAATGATAACTTGTCACAATAGTTGATTATGAGTAATATTCTCCGGCTCGGACATACAAAAGACCTGACAACCGTCCCTAATTTTAAATACCAAGCCTTCTCCGGATTTGCTGAAGGGTTCCGAAATGGATGAGACTATTGCGGCTCGCTTGGAGCGGTGGAAAACCGACCTCAATATGGCGCCGTCACCCGACGAACATCAGGCGTCGTCCTCGGCATTATCTCGCCATATCAGTAGAGTCCGCGAAGCAAAACGTCAGACTCAGTTTGGACACCGGAAGACTAGCGCAAGCGATGGCCCTAACGAGACCAACCGGTAGTCGTTGAAACCACCGGCTGAAGTCAGGGTGGCGCTCACTGCCCTCGACGGAAGGGGACTAATTTCTACCGCGTTCCGAAAAGCGTAAGTACGACAGACACCAAAGCGAATACTGCAACGACCATGATAATGGTTTTCATAGTGGGTTCCTGATGTCAGGGCGGTGGGCCGCTCCTTGCCCTAACCGGTCATTGGGACACAGCGAGAATAAACAAGTAAACTAGAACGAGCCAGCCTAGTTCGAGCAATGCCTGTTGCTTGCGCGGAAGATCGTGAATCGACTTGTATCGTGACACAACGAACCAAACGAGGCCGAACGCCACAAGAACGACAAGATAAGGTACGGCTTCGCCAAGTCCGCCCATCATAACAAGCCTCTCTAAACCTGAGTTGAGATCACGCTCTCTGTGATTTTCCTTTAGAAGGATTAATCTGGAATTGATGACCGCAGTTGGCGCAAGCGGCAGAGGAGTTTTGGGAGCGGGGTCTTGAGCTGATATAGCACCGATATATAATCCCCGGCATGACCCAGACCGAGCACACTGAGTTAACCCAAATCGCATCCGACTTCGTTGAGCTGATGCGTTCGGACTTCGAGCGGTCATTCAGTCTGAAGGACTTCATCAATTACGCTCGCTTCGCGTTGGGCTCCGAGATCGATGAAGGCGAGGTCGAGCGTGTCGCCTATCAGTATTTCGGCAAGCACTACGACCTTGTCCGCTGGGACATCCGAACAGCCTGGTCGTTTATCCCTGAGCTTGAAGCACCGGAATTGCCCGGACATTGCTGAATCTGAAAAGCAATGCGGGCGCGCGAAAGAACGTAGTACGGGTATTGTCTGCATCGATGAAGGGGCGGGCAGTGGCAAGCCGGAACGGCGCGGCAGTAAAGCGCATGCCGAACAGGCCAACTCCTAGGCTGGAGTGGTTGCGGCCACTGTAATTAACCGAAGCCAATTCTATCGGGCTTTCGCCCTCAAGCTGCGCGCTAGCGCTTACTTGCGGCCCGCCTTAGCTGGATCACATCGGAGCCATTGCCCCAGCCGTCCGCTGCACTGCCGCCGCTCATCTTTACGGGATAACGATTCCGCCCCCCTCGAACCTTGGCAACACTTTTTGGTAAGTGAGAGATAGAACCTAACTCAAACGAGCCACCGTCCGGAGCCGATAGATGTCCGTTTCAAACGTGCGTGCCGCAATTCAAAGGTTTATCGAGCATCCAAACGCACAGGTCCTGTGCATCCGAGGCGAATGGGGAACGGGCAAGACTTGGACATGGGAAGATGTGCTGAAAGACGCGGCTTCTAAGGACAAGGTGAAGGCGAAGAAATATGCTAAGGCTTCGCTGTTTGGCCTGAATTCGATCAAGGAGCTGAAGCGCGAGATATTCCAGTCTGCTATCAACCCAGACCAGATTGGTAAGCCATTGAACGCAGATTCTGCGAAGAACCTCTTCGAAAGCGCTAAGTCGTGGGGCAAGTGGGCGGCTAACAAGGCGAGCTTTCTACACGACGACGCCCTCACGGCTGCGATTGAGGTTGCCGCGCTTTTTGCTCGCGACCAGCTGATCCTCATCGATGACCTTGAGCGTAAGGGTGAAGACCTGAGGAGCGTGGATGTGCTCGGCTTCATCTCGCAACTTCGGGATGAGCGGAATTCGAAGGTCGTGCTTCTGCTGAATGACGAGGAACTGGATGACCAGGAGGAATTCACCTCGTACCTCGAAAAAGTCGTCGACGTTTACCTCCGCTTCTCCCCCACTGAAGAAGAAGTAGCCCGTATTGCGATACCGGAGACGGATGAAGTCTCGGTTATGGTGCGGAACAACTCTATTGAACTTGGTATCAAGAACGTGCGCGTCATCCGGAAGATCTTCGCGCTCGCTAAGCACCTTGAGCCAATGCTCAGCAAATATTCAAAGGTGGTCACGCACAATTCGGTAGGAGCAATCACGCTGCTGGGTTGGAGCCATTTGCAACCGAAGAACGCGCCGCCGATTGAATACTTGAAGCGTGTCCACACCTACTCACCTAAAACGGGTGACGAAGACCTTGACCTCAAATGGCGCGATCTGCTTCTCAAATACCGGTACACTCATACCAGCGACTACGACTTGGTTCTCCTGAAAGGACTAGAGAACGGCTACTTTGATCCCGTTGAGATCGAAAAGCACGCTTCAGAGCTGCACCAAGCCGACGCCCGCCACAAAGTCGAACTCGAAGTCAGGGCGATTTGGGACGACATGCATTACTCTTTCACCAAGCCCGCAGAGGGCATCCTGAACGCATTCCACGAGTCCTACGTTCGCAATATCGCCTTCATGACTTTAGGCGACATGACAGTCATGGAGCGCCTTTTCCGGGAACTTGGCGACGAGCGTTCTGAAGAGCTTGTGGACCGTTACATTGCGGCGCACAAGGACAAGCCGGGCGCGTTCGATCTCGATAGGTTGGAGCGCTTCGGGGAGGAAATGACCACTTCGATCAAGGAAAAGATTGCAGCGGCGGAAGCTGAGCAGGCTCCGAAGCTCGATCCGGACGAAGTATTCATTGCTCTGGCGAAGCGCGGCTTCGATGAGGAGCTGTACGACGTTGCAGCAAAACTGCCCGTCAGCGAGTACATTCGCATCCTGAAATCACATGAGGGTCCGGAACTGTCGAGCATTATCTCCGGCCTAAGACAGTATCTCAATACCGGCAATCTTGATGCTCGCCTTTATATCGTCATGGACAAAGCCGGTGCGGCTTTGCGCGAGATCGCCACCGAAAGTCCGATAAATGCACGACGGGCTAGACGTTTGGGCCTGATCCAGCGGCTTGAGGCCAAGGAAGCGCAAGCTGCTGATGAGGCGCAGACATCAACGGGCTGAAGAGAGCGGGCAGTGGCAAGCCGGAACGGCGCGGCAGTAAAGCGCAAGCCGAACCTCCGGCTAGAGCTGGAGATCGCGGAACAGGTAGAGCAGCGCAGTCCTGAGAAGATTGTGACGGTCCATCTCGTCGCCTCTTAAGATTAAACTTCGCATGGTGAACCGGTCGGAACTTCTCTCGACCCGCTGTTGTTTAGCCATAAGGAGGAGCCATCATGAAACGCCAGCACCCGTATGCTTTCTATTTTGGTTTGAACGCTGCAATTCTGCTAGTCATTACTTTTTCGCTTTGGTTCACCTGGCCCATGCTGTGAGAAGAGAGATGTTTATATCACTTTCATGCTGCTGCGAGCCTATTAGTCGAAGGGTACACCTTCACGGAATGCTTACTCAACACCCGGTGGCCCCGCGCTTGAGCATAACGGCGGCAATGGCCATGGCGGTGGCACAGTTATTGCTGAGCAGATGATACGAAGCCACCTGCACAGGATTTTGCCATGAATCGAGACACTTCACATATGTTCCTGCCCGTAAAGCTAACATCAACCGCAGGCAGAGATGTTATTGTTGTCGCCTCTGTCGAAGACGCCGCGCGCGAGTTACTCACCGAGTGGCCGGACGATGGCGGTGATAAATTCTACGAAGCGGTAAAGGCGTGCTTGGATTGCCTTCACCAGACAGGAGAGCCCGATTCGGCGCGTATGGCTTTCGTTCAGGCGGCATGGGAAGTCGGCATTGAAATCGACCAATAACCGTTCCGTCAGCCTCGTGCCTACTGCACAGCGTGGTTTGGACGAACCAAGGAATTGCGCTCGTCATCATTGGATCGGCCGACCAAAACTGTTCACCGGACAGAGACGCGCCAAGCAGCACGGTAGCGATTATTGGAATGATGATCAGGGCAACGCCGCTGATACGCATGACATCCTCCAGCGAATACCCGACTCATGATGAAATACATATGTTTAACACCCGGTAATCTTGCCTCACTTTGACCCATGCCCTGAATGCCAAACATGCAGCTTGGTAACCCTCACGCAAGTCGCATCCGCCATTATCAATACCGCTGTCTATTACCCCTCTCGGGCAGTTTCGCGGGACCGGGCCTATGTGGAGTCCGGTTCCGCCACTCATGCCGAGAATCGGAGTGACGAAGGTGAGGCTTTCGTGGATCAACTGGAACCAAGAGGCCCTTCCCCGCATTGTGAGCGCCGATGCAACGGAGGCGCGATATTACGGCAAAATCGTATTCCTTTGAAGAGTTCAAAGAAACCTTTCGCCTACAGAGCGAAGAAGCCGAACGCATCTACCGGATTACCGGGCATGCTGCGGCAGGTATAGATGCGTTCATGAGAGTACGGAGCCAGAAAGCCCTATCCCAGGACTGGATGCTCGATGTTCATGCCACCTCGGGTGATAGCGGAGGGCGGTAGACGTTACTGCTGAATGCGGTTGACCTGCTTTAGTTTGTGGAAAAATGTGCCACGCAGATGACGAGCGCAATTAAGTCGCATTAGTGTGAAGCATGCCGAAAGCCGTAACTCCTACCGATGACCAACGTTCGAAGTTTGTTGAGGAGGGTGGGCAAGCTGCCCTCCAAAAAAGAAGTCCGTTCGTCTGCCCTTACATAGCTGATAAGTCTGACTCGCGTTTCGAGGCATGGGTGGAAGGCTACAGAAGCGTAACCTGACCAGTCGAAATGTGATATCGACTCGGATGTCAATATAAGCTAATGTTCATTATTGCCTCCATACGGTTCCGTAGGCGGTGACGGCTGAGAGCGCTACGCTCCCGCATGTATAAGCGAGGCGGTCAATCCATGGCACCTAGTACCACGTTAATCGTGCATTTCTCAAAACTTCGAGAAATGGTCCGCGCAAAAGACACCTTCGATTCTGCGAGCCCTCCTGTCGATATCCCGAAAAGCGTTCCTGCGTTGTCGGCGGGAGTGGGGTCCGTGATTGATGTGGAATTCAGTTTGCGTTGGGTAAAGCCTGTCTACGTCGGAGAAAATGACGAGCTCGACACGACGATAGAAGGGCCAGCCGACGCAATCCGGTGGATGAACAATCACTTTATATCGAAGTCTGGCTTCGTTTACTGGCGAGCGCACACGGTCTGTGTTCATGCTGTTTTGCGGCAGTTACATGCCGATCTCGCGCGCCAACCCTTTCTTGATGCGTGGCTAGAAGAAAGCCGCTTCTAGCGATGAGGGTAGAATGTCATTCGGCTCTTGAGCGGAATACGTAGCCAATCAAGTCACGTTGCTCCCTTTTCGCTCTTCAAGAGCCTACCCTAGCGCCATTCTCGTAAGCCGAGCCATTGACCCACACGGGTTTGCCGAACATGGACGCAAAGGACGCTATAGCTGCATCGTAATGCGGAAGGATCGCCTCCCGCACTGCACGCTGTTTGAAGTCCGGTCGTTTCGGCAACCATACGCATTCCGTTTCGCCGTCGGGCCTTCGGTAAATCTCAAGCGTGTGGCCCGTGGGCAGGAAGGCTAGGCTCTTGTCCTTGGCCTGCGTGAAGCCGTGGCTCCTGCCATCGGTCATTACGGCCTTGCTGTGAAGCTGTGTATTTCGTGCAATGTTCATGTCTTGTCCTTCTCGATTGTTGTTGTGCTGGTGCGCGGCTCGTGACCGACTGTGTATTGATGGGATGCAATGACTTCTCAGGGCTAGCGCCCTTCGGATGCCAGCGTTGCTGGCATTGCTGCCCGTGTCTCTCATGAGGACGGCCCAAGATGGCAAGAAACACCCTGGGCGAATTTTGTCAGGTTCCGTTATTCGCCAGAACGGCCCATAGACGCGCATCACGTTCGGCATGATGGATTGCCTATGCCGTGATGCTGGCGCTTGTCCTGCCCCTGTCCCTGCATGAAGCAACCCCATCGTGACCCCTGCCCATGGGCCCATGGGTCGATGACCGAAGACGGGGGGGTAGGTGCGAAAGAAAATTAGCCTTGCTACAGGGGACCTGCGAGGGGGGTAAGCGCACGCATTTCCAAAATGGAAAGGTAGGGGCAAGATGCGAACCGCTAAATATTGTGCCCTGCCCTGCTGGCCATGTAATTGTAACGCGGCCTGCCCTTGGCCCGATTTCCTCAAGTCCCGTATCAGCCAAAGCTTCACGAAATCAGCAGCAATCTGCTTGACAGAATTGCGCATTCCGGGATTTCGCCGTGTCGATGCTAAAGGGGCGGGCAGGATGAGTGCGATAGCGCGATATCCTTCCCCGCTCGCTACATCAGCCAGCTAGGCCCCATCTCGCCCCGCCTACCGGGACGGCCAGCACCGCCATTTTCAGCCCCTGTGATATTCAAGGTGTCGGCTCATTCAAGTATATCGATGTCGATCCCGGCCCTTCCGCGCGCTCGACAATGCCAAGCCGCTCGCATTGAGCCATTCCCTGACCAAAAGCGACCGCTGCCGCTGCGCGATCCATTTCCGAAGATGACGCCTTTATGAACTCCTCGCGCATCTCGACTTCCGATAACCATTTCCAGCCATCCGGCATGATGCCGATACCGCGCTTCAGGCAATCGGCTTTCATCGCCTCAACCCGATCCCGCATCACCTTGACAACCAAATCTGCATTCCGTCCTATTGCGGACATTCGCACTTCTCCTTTTCTTTTTCTTTCCAAACCTCGCGTTCCAAATCGAAGACCCTTTTCCCTAAAGGGAAAAAGGGGCTCTTCGGTTCGGTGTTTGGCATCTACATCTTCGACCGAATTCTTCGGAAAGTCTTCGGTGTACAAGCTATTGGATTCGAACTCATTTTATCAAAACCGAAGAACCGAAGAACCAACTTCGAAACAAATTCTTCGGCACCGAATATTGAACCGAAGAATTCGGATAGTCTTCGGTCGTAACGTCCGCCAGAAATCCGCAAATTCCGTTAGCTAGCTATCATTATTTGATCGCTGCGGATGACGAATTTTCCGGACTCTGCGAGGTCTTTGAAGGCGTTTCGCAACCTAGTGTCTTCGCCATCTTTCTGGCCTCGCACAAGTCCGGCATAACCAATTTTCTCCCTAACCACGGCTTTGACTGTGTCCCTTGTGACAGCACCATTCCCGACAACCGATTTCAGTTGATCCACAATTACAAGCTCAACCAAATCGGTCATCTCCTTTTGCTTACCGCCACCCTTTGCCGCCCTATCGAGGCCGTCAGTGGTTACGCGGGGATTACCTCTAGAGCGGTTGCTTCGACCCTTGGACGCGCTAGGCTCCTCATATCGTGCTGTTCGGTCAATCGACATAACCAGTGTATCAATGGTTTCGCCGTGCTGATCCGTTCCAAGCAACACCTCGCGCCCCTCAAGCTTTCCTAGCGTGCCTTCGCCCTTGCCCTTTGACTTGGCGATATGCAAAAACTTGTCGCCTACCTCGCCCGTCAATTCGCTCTTTTCACCTGTGATGGCGATGACGAAATCAGCCCCCGCTTTTTGGGCAGATGACCCGCGAAGGCCCGTTGTCGCGTCCTTGCCCATGTGCTGGACAATCGCGATGCAGACATTTGTAGCCTTTGCCACCTTCTTAAGCTCGCTGAAGATGACGCCCCACGTACCGGAATCGTTCTCTTTATCTGCCGGGACCATTCCAGAAGCCACCGCAGTGTCTATAATGACGAACCGCACGGGTTTTCCGTGGCGCAAGATTGACCGCTTCGATAGGCCTTGGATGGCTCGCTTAAGCCGAACATAATCCGTAGCCTTGCTAAGCTGCGGCGGTGCGGTGACATTCCCATCTCCGTCAATCACGGTGTAGATTGGCAATTCGCCCCTAGACATTCCCCAGTGCTTGGCTATGCCCGATATGCGCGCCGAAACCGTGTGCTCGCCCTCATACGCAAGGTACAGTGTTGTTCCGCCATTCTGTACTTTGAACTGCTCAAATCGTTCAGACGTGCCGACTAGGCCAGCCAGATAGAGCGCGAAAAACGTCTTCCAAGTGCCTGACTGACCGCCGATAAAGCCAACGCCATTCAACGGCATGATGTGCTGAATCAGGTAGTCGGGAGAAATAAGCTTGTCGCCCTTGAAGCCACCTAAGGAGAGAGTCCCAAAGCCGCCAGCGTCCTTAATCTCGATCAAATCGAAATCGTCGGATTCGGGAGGCTTCGGGCCTGCATAAGGCCCGGGAGACGGACAGCACTCCCCTATGTCCTCATCGCCTTCTGCATCGCTGCGATCGTCGCAGACATCCCGCCATCGGATACTAAAGCCCGTAAGCTTAGTCATCAGGCCTTAGCTCTCTTGCCGTTCGTTGCCCGGTAGATGCGAATTGCGTCTTTCCGTTTGATCGCATTGAAGCGATCTTCAATGTCCAGCAGATCGGCCTTGCTGATATGCTTGCTCGGCGATTGGCCGTTCATGGCGCGGAACCGAGATTCCATAGCGGCGAGTTCTGTGGCTGATAGGGTCTTAGACATTGTTCGGATATCCTCTCTAAGGTTGAGCCGCGCCAGATTCAGGCTGCGGCGTTTTCGTTGGTGAGTGCAAGCGGCTTGAAGCCAGCGAAAACCGCGTAATTCCAAGCCGACTTGTGACTATCGCAGATCATGGAGAAGCCCTCTCCGTCACCGCATGGTGACAAGGCATCAAGGCCGAAACGCTCTTCCGGTGCGCTGGCGTCGTGAATCGCCTTTCCAAGGTACTGCGAATTGAGGACATCTAGCCCGATTGCCCGATAGAAGGTCGCCGTCTTGCGCCCCTGAATCGTCGCCATCTTGACGATGGTGGTTTCACTGCCTTCCGGCATCGACGCGATGAGTTGCATTGCTTGGATCCTCATCAGGCTGCGTTTTTCGACTTGGCGGCTGGCTTGGCTTTAGGCTTGGCGGCCTTCACCAGCGTCGGCGCGGGGTACGGAAGCGGCTGGCCGGAAGCCTGCGCGATGGCGTTTGCGCGGTCTTTGGCATCAAGTGCGTCGTCCCACGTTTCGACATCAGCATAGGTGGCGAAGGTTTTGGCGCTTTCGAAATCGCCAAACAGGCGAGCCCCGGCCTTGCTTCGATCCATGCTACCGATGAGCGTTTCGACCTTGAAGAACTGGTAAGGGCGAACGTCTATCGTGATAGCCCCGTCGATCACTACTAGCGCCCCGACAAGACGGCCGGACTCGATGCCAAGGACTCGGTAAATATTGCCGCTTCGCTTTTCGCCAGCCTTGGCAGAGTTGCTAAAGTTAAGGACGAATGTTCCGCTCCACCAAGCCTTTGCGAGCTTTGCCGGTGCGTTGTTTGTAGTTTCGTTCTGAGTGGTCATGCTGAAATCTCCTCTTCTAGTCTGGCTTTGGACGTCTCCTTGTGCGCGTCGTCTTTCACGGCTGTGCGGAAAATTTCCCGCGTGAGTTCCTCCGTTTGGGGATAGTGCCTATCCCGAAATCGGTTGTAGTATCGGCTTGTCGAGTAGTCGTTTTCGTTGCCGGGGCGGATCACGTTTTCTGCGATCAGGTAGACAAACCGGTGACTTTTGATGCGGGAAACATCGTGGATGGTGCGACGAAAGGCGAGATCATCAATCGGGATGGCGTGAAGCTCCATTGCCTCGCGCCACGCTTTAACGAAGGAGATATCATTCTCATCCCCAAAGAAGCGACTAGCTACCTCACGGAGAGCTAGATAGCGTCCGCGCCTCATTTCGGCGCAGCGCTCGATTGGGAGGCCATAGCCTTCGGCCGTTTCGACTCCCCAGTTAGTTGCCTGCCATGTTGCATCGGTCATGCGTGCGACTCGCCGTCTGGGGTCTTGTCATCACGAGGCGACGGCACTGGCTTGCCTGCCCAAGGGGTTGGGCCCCCACTGCGGACCATTGCACGGATTATCTCTAACGTTTTGCACGTCTCGGCGTTGTCTTGGTTCATGGTCATGCGCGGCCTGCCATGGTAGAGGCGGCAATCTTGGAGTCGAGCCAAGCCGTTACCTCCGCCCGGACATAGGCAAAACGTCTCTCGCTGATCTGAATTGGCTTCGGGAAAAGACCGACTGAGGCCATGACGGCAAGCTGGACGGTAGACAGGGTGGTTTCAATCGCTGCGTCTTTGGCAGAAATCAGGCGCGGTTGTGTGTTCTCGGACATTGGGCCTCCTTGCTGTTTCGTGCATATTCCTTTCGTCAGGACAGGGCGGGTAGCAGCAAGCCCGGAACGGGCGCGCAGATATCCAGCCGGTCGAGCCGGGACAGGGTTCAAATTGTAAAGGGTATGGTGCGCCCGAAGTGGGCAATGCCGGTTAAGGCGAGTTGGTCCGACGACTTACATATCTTTCAACAGCGTCAGTGATGCTTAAATGCCACAGTGCGTTGGGACGGTCAACCACAATTTTGCAAGATACGAGAAATAGTGCAGTTGCCCAATTCAGCCCCTCAGGTAGTCGTGCCAATCGGTCATGAGCGCGCGCCTTTTGTCCATAGCTGTTGACCGGCGATACGCCCTCTCGACTTTATTGCCGATAGCGTGCGCTAGGCATTCTTCCGCAACCTCGCGCGCGTGGGATGTCTCGTTTCCTGCCCAATCACGGAACATGGATCGCAAGCCGTGCAACGTGGCAACCTTATCGCCGCTGGCAAGCCGTAGAGCTTTGGTCATGGCAACGTCGGTTATCGGCTGACCACCCTTAGCGCCTTCGAAAAGCAGATCCGACGTAGCGATGTTGCGGCGTTCTTCTATAATCTCGATCATTCGCGGCGTGAGCGGAACGATATGCTCAACGCCCGCTTTCATCCGTTTGGGTGGAATCGTCCAGAGCTTTTTCGCGATGTCAAATTCGGTGAAAGGCGCGTCCATGGCCTCAGAGAACCGGACAGCTGTCAGGGCAAGGAACTCAACGGCGCGGGCGGCGGTACCCTTGGATTTGCGCAAGTTCTTCATCGCGGCAGGGGCGCTCTGGTAGTCAAGAGCGGCGTGGTTCTTCACGATCCGCTTGATTCGCTTTGGCATCAGGATTTCGATGACCTTCTTATCTGCCGGGTCATCACCACTGCACATTCCATGCGCCTTGCCATACTGCCACACGGCGGAAATACGGCTACGGGTACGATTCGCAGTTTCAACCTTCTCGCTCCAGATCGGCGCAAGGCATTTGACTACATCGGCTGTCGTCATTTCGGACAGAGGAAGGGCGTGCAGCGGCTTGGCGTATTCGCGAAGGGTCATTGCCCATTGAGCCTTTGAAGCTTCACCCTTGAGGCCTGCTGACTTGTTGTCGATGACGATATCCATGACGTCTTTGAATGGTTTGGTGCTATCCATCACGGCCTTGCCGCGTGCGATCTGGTCACGCAATTCGTCGGCCTTCTCCCGGGCCAGCTTTAGCGATACCGGAGCCGTGCCGTTGTCGAATCCGCCGAGTCCTCGCTCGAAACGCTCGATGTTGCCCGTCTTGGGATTCTTGCGCCGCCAGACGAATATCCACGACTTAGAGCCGGACGGGCGAACCCGAAGAAAAAGCCCGTCACCATCGCAGTGCAGGCCGACCTTGAGCGGCTCCTCAGGTTTCTTCAGCTTCGATTCAAAGAGGAGATTACGCGCCACCCTTATGCTCCTTGAGAAACTCCCTAATCGTCATCATTGTGGTGATACTGTCTATCGCCGAGCGACGCATTTTGGCGTTGATCCGAGAGCAGCGGGCGCTTTCCCTTGCCTTCTCAGGATTAGCCGCCCGCCACTTCGCAGATGCAGCCCGTACCTTGTCAGGGTTGTTCATTGCCCAAATCCGCTTGCGACGCCGGGTCCCTTCTAGTTTCTCGTTTTCGTCCATTTCCGTTACCTATTCGTCATACACCAGAAACACGAAGATACGCAAAATACGCTCCAAAACAAGGGCTTACGGTCGTATATTCCGGGTATTGGCTAGGCGGACGGACACCTCTTCCGCCATCACCTTCATAAAAAATGACTGATAGGCCAGCGTTTTCGCGGATTAACTCGACCGCACATTGGTTCTGAGTGCTAAACCGCCAATAAAAAGCATATATCCTCCAGATTAACTTGAATGAAATAGGACTTTTCCCGTTCACGTTGTCTAATATCTTGGCTGGATTTGCATCTAACGACGTTTTATACGTGCGAGACGCACGAAGGATTATCGGTGCCAAACCCTGTAAGCTAGGTGGAAATGACAACTGTCGGTCGGATAAAAGAGCCTCTCGAGGAACTTGAATTTGCTCTTCACAGGGTGCTCATTCATGTCCTTCTTATCTGCGATCTCTTATTCGCATCGCGCATTTACCAAGCGATCGGCATTTTTCTACAACCGCTGATCCTTGGCAGCTGTGCCGCAATCATCATTTTTTATTGCGCCTACACGGCGATACGGGGTCACATACTCATACCGCTCATGGCCTTAGGATATGTCGCGCTGGTCATGAACCAGTTGGCGGTGTTCGCCGACAAGCTCTGGCTGCCGGTGAATACGAACGCATTTTTTCAATACATATGGGTCATGTCGTTTGTTCCATTCGCAGGTATTTGCCTGGCCGGCGGGCGAACCTATCTTTTGAAATGCGTGATCGGCTACGGCACAGGCTATTGCTGTTTTTATGCCCTTGCTTCGATGATGCAGATGGTTGGCGTCCTTCCGGGCAAGATTCTGGCAGGCCTGGTGTCGGATCTTGATTTCCGCGGCGCGCGAATATTCCTGTATTCGGGCCTCGCAGCCCTCACCTATTTTTATTGGTTGGTGCAGATCCGAACGCGTGTGACCTGGGTCAGCCTATCCTTCTTTCTCATCTGTACGTTGGCATCCCTGCTTTCGCTTTCTCGCGTGTATCTCCTGGTGCTCTTCTGCCTCAGCGTGGTGTTCATCTTTTCGCCCAGGCCGGCACTTTTGCGGTTTTCAGCCGCTAGCGTCTTGGCAGTCGGAACCGCATTCGTTCTGTCAGGCATGGTAATCCCATCATTCAATCCATTCGACCTGTTTGCGGGCGACGTTTCGGGCGCCTATCGTGCATTGGAATACGAGGTCATGCGTGACCGAATTTTTGCCGATCCTTTATGGGGCTTTGGAATGTCGCCAACGGCAGAGGCCTCAAAGCCATTCCTCGGCTCTTACCTGATCTTCCCGGGAGATGTCGGCAGCGTCGGCGTCTGGTTCGAATTCGGCTTTATCGGCCTCATTCTGTATCTCGTCATTCTTTGGCGTTGCTCCACCCCGCAACGATCCCTGTCCATGAAATATGGCTGGCCACTCTTCCTGACGGGCACGATGCTGACGGCTTACGGCTGGATGGCGCCACTGGCAATCGCGCCTGGCGGGGCGACTATGACGGGGCTGATCTTCGGGGTTGGCCTGACCGCACATGTCAGCCAGCGGAAGCCCAAGGATCGCTCTCAAACCTATTCCGGCGCGTTGCGCCGAACGACATAGGCGCGATCAGGCAACCTTTGCCTCGCAGGACATGCCGAAAATAAGGATTGGCGTACGGTTGGAAGGCCCGCTAACTCGCAGTCCGCGCTTTACGCGTTGACGCCTGCATCGCGCTGCTTGGCAAGCGCTGCAAGATCTGCGGGCTTCAGTTCGACGGATTCGCCGCAGCCACAGGCTGACGTCTGGTTGGGGTTCACGAAGATGAAGCCCGAACGCATCTTGGTCGTTTCGAAGTCCATCTGGGTACCGAGAAGGTAAAGTACGGCCGATGGCTCGATCCAGACGTTTGCGCCGTCATGCTCGATGAGGTCGTCCTTGGCGCTCGCCTGGGTGACGAGGTCGATCGTGTATTCCATGCCGGCGCAGCCGCCCTTCTTGATCCCGACGCGAATGCCCTTGGCATCTGGATCGGAATTGGAAACGATCTGCTTGACGCGGTCTGCCGCCGCGTCTGTCATGGTCATCACTGCAAAGCCCATCGGCTCATTCCTCTTCCACAACCGGGTTCAAGGCCCGGCGTTTCTGACAATCAATTTAGTATTGTATGCCGAGCCGATCAATACCGGCCCTTCGCGCAATCCTTGCCGAAAAGTCTGAGACTTTTCGGCAACCCGCTAGTACCAGCCGACTGCAACCTGCGCTTCTTCCGACATCCGCTCCGGCGTCCACGGCGGATCGAAGGTCATTTCGACCTCGACGCCTGACACGCCTTCAACGGCGCCGACTGCATTTTC
The DNA here is from genome assembly GCA_900466875.1 of Hyphomicrobiales bacterium. Lineage (GTDB taxonomy): Bacteria > Pseudomonadota > Alphaproteobacteria > Rhizobiales > Rhizobiaceae > Neorhizobium. Next base: position 244,940 of record UBNQ01000013.1, read on the forward strand.
CACCCAGCCCGGCATTTCACCCGCAACAGGGCAGCCCGGAGCCGTCAGCGTCATGGCGATCTTCACCATGCGATCGTCTTCGATGTCGATCTTGTAGATCAGCCCGAGCTCGAAAATGTCCGCCGGAATTTCCGGATCATAGACGGTCTTCAGCGCCGCGACGATATCGTCCGACAGGCGCTCCAGCTCATCGGCTGGAATGGCCGATTCGATGATCCCTTCGCGGGCATCCCACTTCGGTATGTCTTGGTCCATGGCCTTCAAATATCCCAGTCAGTCCACTGAATTTAGGCAAAGAAATTGCGAGCGTAATCGAGCGCGTCCGCAAGCGCATCGACTTCGGCTCGCGTATTGTACATGCCGAAGGATGCCCGGCATGTGGAGGTGACGCCGAAACGTTTCAAGAGCGGCATGGCGCAATGCGTACCCGCACGAACCGCGACACCGCGCCGGTCGATCACCATCGATACGTCATGGGCATGGATGCCGGCAAGCTCGAACGAGAAAATCGCCCCCTTGCCCGGCGCATTGCCGATGATGCGCAGCGAATTGATCGCAGACAGCCGCTCGGTCGCGTAAGTCGTCAGATCCGCCTCATGGGCAGCGATTGCCGCGCGGCCGATCTTGTCCATGTAGTCAAGCGCATAGCCCAGCCCGATCGCCTGGACGATCGGCGGCGTGCCGGCCTCGAAACGATGCGGCGGGTCGTTATAGGTGACGAAATCTTCCGCCACTTCGACAATCATCTCGCCGCCGCCCTGGAACGGCCGCATCTCTTTCAGCCGGTCCATCTTGCCGTAGAGCACGCCGATTCCGGACGGGCCATAGAGCTTGTGGCCGGTCATCACGAACCAGTCGCAATCGATGTCCTTGACGTCGATCGGCATATGCACGGCGCTCTGGCTGCCGTCGACAAGCACCGGAATGCCACGCTCATGGGCGATACGGCAGATCTCCTTGACCGGCACCACCGTGCCGAGTGCATTCGACATATGCGTTACGGCGACCATTTTGGTCTTCTCCGTCAGCGCCCTTTCAAAATCCTCGATATGGAAGGCGCCATCGTCATCCACCGGCACCCAGGTGATCTTGGCGCCCTGACGTTCGCGGATGAAATGCCACGGAACGATATTGGAGTGATGCTCCATGATGGTGATGACGATCTCGTCGCCTTCGCCGATATGCGGCATGCCGTAGCCATAAGCGACCGTGTTGATCGCGGCGGTCGAATTGCTGGTAAAGACGATCTCATCCACCGAGCCGGCATTCAGAAAGCGACGAACCTTCTCACGCGCGGCCTCGTAGGCATCGGTCGCGGCATTGGAGAGGAAATGAAGGCCGCGATGCACATTCGCATATTCGTTGGAATAGGCATGGGAGATCGCGTCGATCACCTGCTGCGGCTTCTGGGCAGAGGCGCCGTTGTCCAGATAGACCAGCGGCTTGTTGCCATGCACCATGGTCGACAGGATCGGAAAGTCCCGCCTTATCGCGTCAACGTCATAGGCGGCCGGTGTAATCTGGTCCATTGCAGACCCTTTCTGTCAGGCCCTCGGGCGAAATCCCTAGAGATCCCAGAGGACCGGCGCGGGCATCACCGCATCCACTGCGTCATCCTCGGCCTTGTGCCGAGGATCCAATCACGTTGCAACCGGTTCAACGGTCGCAGATGCTCGGGAAATCCTCAGGTTTAACCCGAGGACGAGCATGACGGAGGAGATACGTCATCTCCTCCGTCATTCACATCAGGCGTGCTTATCGAGCCAGGTGGAGATCACCTCTTCCAGTGGCTCGACCAGCTTTGCTTCTTCCAGTTCTTCCACGATTTCGGCGACGAAGGCGTTGACCAGCATGGCGCGCGCCTTGCTCTCGGTCACGCCGCGGGCCATCATGTAGAAGAGATGGTTGCGGTCGATATCGGCAACCGTGGCGCCGTGGCCGCAGATGACGTCGTCGGCGAAGATTTCGAGTTCCGGCTTGACGGAAAAATCACCATCGTCGGACATCAGCAGCGTGTTGCACGCCATCTTCGCATCGGTCTTCTGGGCATCGGGCGCAACCCGGATCATGCCCTGAAAAACGCCGCTTGCCTTGTCGAACACGACATTGCGGAAGGTTTCCGTCGAGTTGGTATGCGGCACGTTGTGGCCAAGAACCAGCGTGACATCCGTATGCGTGTCACCGCCGAGCAGGTTAACGCCACGCAGCGTCAGCTCAGCGCCCTCTCCCTGAACCTCGATGCGCAGCTCCTGGCGAACCAGCTTGCCGCCTGCATTGATCACATAGAGCCTCAACTTGGATTCCGCACCAAGCTTGACGCGGATCTGTGCCAGATGCGTGTCGGAAGGGCCTTGGCTCTGCAGGATGATCCAGGTGATTTCCGCACCGTCTTCGATCGTCAGGTCACTGATCGAGGACACGAGAGCAGCGGCATCCGTCTCCGAGCGGTGACGCTCGACGATGGTGGCCTTCGAACCTGCGCCGAAAGATACCGGGAAGCGGGTATGGATCTGCCCTTCGCCATGCGAAGCCTGCAGTTCGATGACGTCCTCGATCTCTGCATTCGCAGGGATGACGAGCGCCAGGCCATCGCGTACGAACGAGCCGTTGAGGCGACCGATCGCATCATCCTTGTCGAGTGCCGTAAGGCCGGCAACGGCAGAACCGTCGCTCAGCTGATCGCGGAAGGCGGTGATCGTCACGCCGTCGATCTGTGCATCTGCATGGGCCTCGCCCTGCAGCACCGGCAGCACGGTGGAGCCCTTGACCAGCGCCGAGACCGACGAGGCCTTCGCGCCTGCAACGCGCTCAGGCACGGCTCGCAGCAGGTTTTTAAGGTCCGTATAGTGCCAGGATTCGATCCGGCGGGTCGGAAGCCCTGCCTTTTTCAGGTCGTCGAGAAGCCGGTCGCGGGTGCCGGTGACGGCGCCATTGCCCGGCAGTTCGCCGATCTGGGACGCAAAGGCCTCGACGAGCGCCGTTTCGGCGACCGTGAGCTTGGCCACAGGCTGATTTGTCTGGATGTTCATGCCAAAATCCTTCCCGGTATCAGGCTGCAGTCCCGATCACGTCGGCATAACCATTTGCTTCCAGTTCCTGCGCCAGTTCCTTGTCGCCCGAACGAATGATCTGGCCCTTGTAGAGGACGTGAACGGTGTCCGGCACGATGTAGTCGAGCAGGCGCTGGTAGTGGGTGATGACGATGACGGCGCGGTCCGGCGAGCGCAGCGCGTTGACGCCATCGGCGACGATCTTCAGTGCGTCGATATCGAGGCCCGAGTCGGTTTCGTCGAGGATGCAAAGCGTCGGCTCAAGCAGCGCCATCTGCAGGATTTCGGCGCGCTTCTTCTCACCGCCCGAAAAACCGACATTGAGGGGACGACGCAGCATGGCCGGGTCGATTTTCAGGCCTTCGGCGGCTTCCTTGACGCGGCGCATGAAGTCCGGCGTCGTCAGTTCGTCTTCGCCGCGCGCTTTGCGCTGTTCGTTCATCGCCACCTTGAGGAACTGCATCGTGGCGACGCCCGGGATTTCGACCGGATACTGGAAGGCGAGGAAAATGCCCTTGGAGGCGCGTTCGGCCGGGTCGAGTTCCAGGATGCTCTCACCATTATAGGTGATGTCACCCTCGGTGACTTCGTAGTCCTCGCGGCCCGACAGGATGTAGGACAAGGTCGACTTGCCCGAGCCGTTCGGGCCCATGATGGCGGCAATCTCGCCCGGCTTCACGGTAAGGTTCAGGCCACGGATGATCTCGGTGCCATCTTCGGCGATGCGGGCGTGCAGGTTCTTGATCTCAAGCATTTCGTTTTCCTCTGAATGTTCGTCTTGCGGCGGGCGAACTCAATCGTCGCTCAGCTCAAGCCGCTTCTCTATGCGATCCATGCGGATTTTGAGTTCCGCAATGTCTCCGTCCTGGTTGATTTCATGGGTCACGAACCCCGCCATGTGCTGTTTCATCGACCGCATCTCACTGCGAATTCCGCGTATCTCGTCGTTGATCGACGCGATATCGGCGCGCATGATGCGCAGATGTTCCAGAATGAGGTTCTCGACCTTTTCGTTCATTACCCCACACTACCCTCAAGCGAGATACCGATCAGCTTCTGGGCTTCAACCGCAAATTCCATCGGCAGCTGCTGAATGACATCCTTGACGAAGCCGTTGACGATCAGTGCGATCGCCTCTTCTTCCGGAATGCCGCGCTGCATCGCGTAGAACTTCTGGTCGTCGGAGATCTTCGAGGTGGTCGCCTCGTGTTCGATCTGCGCCGACGCGTTCTTCACCTCGATGTAAGGGACGGTATGCGCACCACACTTGTCGCCGATGAGGAGCGAATCGCAGTTGGTGAAGTTGCGGGCATTTTCTGCCCGCCTGTTGACCGATACCTGGCCGCGATAGGTGTTCTGCGATACGCCTGCGGAAATGCCCTTTGAGATGATGCGGCTCGACGTGTTCTTGCCGAGATGGATCATCTTGGTGCCGCTGTCGATCTGCTGGTGACCATTGGACACAGCGATCGAGTAGAACTCACCCTGGCTTTCATCGCCGCGCAGGATGCAGGACGGGTATTTCCAGGTGATCGCCGAACCGGTCTCGACCTGTGTCCAGGAGATCTTGGAGCGATGGCCACGGCAATCGCCACGCTTGGTGACAAAGTTGTAGATGCCGCCCTTGCCTTCCTTGTCGCCCGGATACCAGTTCTGAACCGTCGAATACTTGATCTCGGCGTCATCGAGCGCAACAAGCTCGACAACGGCAGCATGAAGCTGGTTTTCATCGCGCTGCGGCGCGGTGCAGCCTTCGAGATAGGAGACGTAAGCGCCTTCTTCGGCGATGATCAGCGTACGCTCGAACTGGCCCGTATTCTTTTCGTTGATACGGAAATAGGTGGACAGTTCCATCGGGCAGCGAACGCCCTTCGGCACGAAGACGAAGGAGCCGTCGGTGAACACGGCGGCGTTCAGCGTCGCGTAATAATTGTCCGTCGTCGGCACGACCGAACCGAGATACTGTTTGATCAGTTCGGGATGCTCGCGGATGGCTTCGGAGATCGACATGAAGATCACGCCGGCCTTCTGAAGTTCCTTCTTGAACGTGGTGACGACCGAAACCGAGTCGAAAACGGCATCAACTGCAACCTTGGAGGTCTGCACGCCGGCCAGGATTTCCTGTTCGCGCAGCGGAATGCCGAGCTTTTCGTAGGTGCGCAAAAGCTCCGGATCGACTTCATCCAGCGATACCGGGCCGGTCACGTTCTTCGGTGCGGCATAATAATAGAGATCGTTGAAGTCGATCTTCGGATATTCGACGCGAGCCCATGTCGGCTCTTCCATCGTCAACCAGCGCTTGTAGGCGTCGAGACGCCATTCCAGCATCCAGTCCGGCTCCTGTTTCTTGGCCGAGATAAAGCGGATGATATCTTCCGAAAGCCCCTTAGGAGCCTTGTCCACTTCGATAATGGTCTCGAAGCCGTATTTGTACTGGTCGATATCGATCCCACGGACCTGATCGATCGTTTCCTGGACAGCAGGCATCTTCAGTCTCCAAATTTTGCCGGTTCAAATTCCGGCAATTCCGTCAGTCTTGCGGGGAAAACAATGCCTTCCCCATGTAAGGGCCAAAAGGCGATTTTCCCACCTTTTGGCAAGCAGAAAATTGCTTTTCCGCCAATTCTGGAAGCCGCTTATGCGGCCTGTCCCGAAAGCTTGCGGCGACGGGCGATTTTCCCGAAAGCGGCAATGGCTTTTTCGATGTCGGTTTCGGTCGTTTCCGGTCCGAGCGAAATGCGCAGGCCTCCAATATCCGAATTGAGGCCCATCGCCGTCAGGACATGGCTTTGCCCTACCTTGCCGGAAGAGCAGGCCGATCCTGCCGAAAGCGCAATGCCTTCGAGGTCGAAGGCGATCTGCCCCGTTTCCGCTTTAAGACCCGGCAGGGTGAAAAAGCTGGTATTGGCAACGCGCGGACCGTTTGCACCATGGATAACGACATCCGGTGCGGCACGCAGCATCGCATCCTCCAGCCTGTCGCGCAGTGCGCCGATCCGGGTCGGGCGGCTTTCGAGATCTTCAGACATAGCTTCAGCAGCCGCGCCGAAGCCGATGATTGCGTGAAAATTCTCAGTCCCCGACCGGTGACCTTTTTCCTGACCGCCTCCGCGGATGAGCGGTTTCGGCATCAAGACTTCCCCGCGGGAAACCAGTGCGCCGACACCTTTCGGACCGCCGATCTTATGCGATGAAACGATCAGGAAGTCGGCATCCAGTGCATTGATGTCGAGCACCATCCGCCCGGCCGCCTGAACCGCATCGACCACCATCAGGCCGCGATATTTATGCGCCAGCGCAGCCGCTTCCTTAACCGGCTGAACGATACCCGTCTCGTTGTTGACAAGCATGACTGCAACCATCGGCAGGCCTGAGGCCTGATCGTGACCGGCCAGAAGAGCTTCAAGGGCCGCAAGGTCGACGACACCCGCCGATGTCACCGGCACTTCGGTCACCTGCTCCGCATCAAAGCGACCGCCTTCGCGAATTGCCGGATGCTCGATGGCGGAAGAATAAAGACGCGACACCGCAACGGGCGCCCGGCCCATCCGGTAATTCGGCGTCAGAACATGATTGGACGCTTCGGTCGCACCGCTCATAAAAGTCACATGGGCAGGCTCTGCGCCGGCAAGCGAAGCCACCTGACGCCTGGCCTTCTCGACAGCGGCGCGGGCCGCCCTGCCCTCGGCATGCACGGAAGACGCATTTCCTGGCAGGGAGAACGCCTCGATCATCGCAAGACGCGCGGCTTCCGACAACGGAGCCGTCGCATTCCAGTCGAGATATGTCCTCTGCAACGCCATCGTTTAGCTGCGCTTCCTTGGTCGACAGATCGAATTGAACTCCACGCGGGGCGCAGAATCCTCATTTTAGTTGAAATCTCAACTGCGCTTGCCTTATGAGACTTCGCAACGGGCATTGCTGTCGCATGCCCAAATTTCGAATGGTTCTAAACTGAGTTCTAAAAAAGCTGAGCGCGTTCGTCAAGTCAAACTCGACCGGATGCGTAAGTTCGAACCAAACACGATTGACCGGAGTACCGATGCCCGAAGTGATTTTCAACGGCCCTGCAGGCCGCCTGGAAGGACGTTACCAGCCCTCCAAGGAAAAAAGTGCGCCGATCGCGATCATCCTGCATCCGCACCCGCAGTTCGGTGGCACGATGAACAATCAGATCGTCTACCAGCTCTTCTACATGTTCCAGAAGCGCGGGTTCACGACACTGCGCTTCAATTTCCGCTCGATCGGCCGCAGTCAGGGCGAGTTCGATCACGGCGCTGGCGAATTGTCGGATGCGGCTTCCGCGCTCGATTGGGTGCAGAGCCTGCATCCCGATTCGAAAAGCTGCTGGGTCGCCGGATATTCCTTTGGTGCCTGGATCGGCATGCAGCTTCTGATGCGCCGCCCGGAAATCGAAGGTTTCATGTCGATCGCGCCGCAGCCGAACACCTACGACTTCTCGTTCCTCGCTCCCTGCCCGTCTTCCGGCCTCATCATCAATGGTGATTCGGACAAGGTCGCACCGGAGAAGGACGTCAACGGCCTCGTCGAGAAGCTGAAGACCCAGAAGGGTATCCTCATCACCCACAAGATCGTCGAGGGCGCCAATCACTTCTTCAATGGCCAAGTCGATACCTTGATGGGCGAATGCGAGGATTATCTCGACCGTCGCCTGGTTGGAGAACTCGTGCCGGAACCGGCGGCCAAACGCATCCGCTAAGAACTTCGGGCCTCATGTGAGGCCCGTTTTGTTGACCGGACAAGTGCTGTCCTCTAGAAGGCGGCCTCGTTCGGCAAGAATTCCGAATCTCTAATATCCGGAGCAGGTGCGGATGGCGGTTTTCCCGCTGCGAAATCGGAAGACGGGTGGACGCGTGCAAGCCGACCTTGCGCGCCTGCCCGTTCTCGTTGCCGCATTCCTGATAGCCCTCTTCGGTCTTCTGGCAGGTTCTCCGCGCAACACCGAGATCGCCACATCCGCACGTCCGGTGGATGACCGCTCCGACCGCTCTCCGGCATTGACCAAGCGCGAGCCTTTGCGCGCCGTTTCCATTGCCGAGCGCAAGGACGGTTCGGGCAGCCATGTCTCGACAGACGAAGGCCTGCCCGCGCCGCGATATTTCGTCCTGCCGGCGAATGTCTATACAGCCGCACAGGCTCCACGTCACAAGAATGCTCTGTTTGCCGGTGATGACTGGCCGAGCGCCCTGCCCCGCGCACCGCCGGTCCCGGCCTGAGCAAGACATTCGCCTTACGGCATGAAAGTTGACGGCCATGCTGACCGCTGATCGGTCCGGGCCAAACAGGATCTGAACAATGAGAAATTCCCCGTGGTTGGTGGCAAGCTATGCTTTCATCATCTTCATCGGCATTCTGGTGGCACTGCCGAATGTCATTCCGCAGTCCACGCTGGACCGCATGCCGTCCTGGCTTCCCCACAGCCGCGTATCGCTCGGTCTCGACCTTCGCGGCGGCTCGCATCTGGTGCTCGAAGTCGATCGCGCCGATCTGATCAACGAGCGTATCCAGAGCCTGACCCAGGACACACGCCGCGTCCTGCGCGACAAGAACATCAACACGTCGGCCATCCGCCGTGCGGGTGACGCGATCCTTGTCACGCTGCGCGATCCCGCCCAGCGCGATCAGGCCGTCACCGAACTGCAGACGCTGTCCAACCCGGTCGGTCTCGGCACTGTCGGCAGTTCCGATCTTTCGATCACCACACCAAGCGAAAACTCGATCTCGATCACGCAGACCGAAGCGGGCGTCAACGCCCACATCGCCGCTGCCGTCGAGCAGAGCCTTGAAATCATCCGCCAGCGCGTCGACCAGGTCGGTGTTGCCGAACCGACGATCCAGCGGGTCGGCTCCGACCGCGTCCTCGTCCAGCTTCCGGGCGAACAGGATCCGTCACGCCTGCGCCAGCTTCTCGGCTCGACCGCCAAGATGAGCTTCCACCTGCTCGGCAACCCCGGCGAACCCGGTGTCACGATGATTGCCGACGAGCGTGGCCAGCAATATCCGGTCCTCGACCGCGTCGAGCTTTCCGGCGACCGCCTGACCGATGCCCGCGCCGCCTTCGAACAGCAGACGCAGCAGCCGATCGTGTCCTTCCGCTTCGACAGCGCCGGCGCAACCCGTTTTGCCCAGATCACGACCGCCAATGTCGGTCGTCCGTTTGCCATCGTTCTCGACAACAAGGTCCTGAGCGCCCCGACCATCCAGACGCCGATCACCGGCGGTTCCGGCCAGATTTCCGGCAGCTTCACGCCTCAAGAAACCACCACGCTCGCGGCTCTTCTGCGCGCCGGTTCGCTTCCGGCCAAGCTGACCGTCATCGAAGAACGCACCGTTGGTGCCGACCTTGGTGCCGACGCGATCGAAATGGGTATCTTCACCGGCTTCATCGGCTTTGTGCTGGTCGTCGGTTTCATGTTCTTCCTCTATGGCTTCTGGGGCATCCTTGCCAACACGGCGCTGCTCATCAACGTCATCCTGACCTTTGCCGGCCTGACATTGATCGGCTCGACACTGACATTGCCCGGCATCGCTGGCGTCGTGCTCGGTATCGGCCTCGCAGTTGACGCCAACGTTCTGATCAACGAGCGCATCAAAGAAGAAACCCGCAAGGGCAAGAGCGCCTTTGCCGCCATCGACGCAGGTTTTGCCCGCGCCTATTCGACCATCGTCGACTCCAACGTCACGGCGCTTATCGCCACCGTGCTTCTCTTCTGGTTCGGTTCAGGTCCGGTCCGCGGCTTTGCCGTCACCATGGGCCTCGGTATCATGATCTCGATGTTCACCGCCGTTTCGGTCGTGCGTGTCGCCATGATCGCCATCACCGCCCGCCGCAAGCTGAAGAAGATCGAGATCAAGCCGCTCCTGCCGATCAATCTGGTCCCGGACGGTACGCAGATCCGCTTCATGCGCGGTCGTTACATCGGTATCGGCATCTCGATCGTGCTTTCCATCGCCTCGATCTTCCTGTTCTTCAAGCCCGGCCTGAACTACGGCGTCGACTTCCGTGGCGGTATCCAGATGGAAGTCGTGACGCAGAACGAAGCCGACCTTGCAGCCTTCCGTTCTGGACTGAGCGAACTCGGCTTCGGTGAAGTCGGCCTGCAGGAATTCGGCGCCCATAACCGCGTTCTGGTTCGCGTCGAACGCCAGGAAGGCGGCGAACAGGCACAGACGGTTGCCGTCGAGGCACTCAAGGCGGAAGTCATCAAGATCGACCCGACCGCAAAGGTGGAACGCACCGAAGTCGTCGGCCCGAAGGTTTCAGGCGAGCTTGCCGTCGCAGGCTTCCTGTCGCTCTTCCTCGCCTCGATCGCGATGATGATCTACATCTGGGTGCGATTCGAATGGCCGTTCGCGGTCGGCGCGATCGTGACGCTGATCCTCGACATCACCAAAACCGTCGGTTTCTTCGCCATTACCGGGCTGGACTTCAACCTCACCGCCATCGCAGCCGTGCTGACGCTTGTCGGCTACTCGGTCAACGACAAGGTCGTGGTCTATGACCGCATGCGCGAAAACATGCGCATCTACAAGAAGATGCCGCTGCGCGACCTGATCGACCTGTCGATCAACGAAACGCTGGCACGAAGCCTTTACACGTCCGCAACCGCGTTCCTGTGCATGTTGCCCATGGCGATCTGGGGCGGCAGCGCCGTGTCGAGCTTCGCCATTCCGATGGTCTTCGGCATCGCGGTCGCGGCACTTTCGTCGGTCTTCATCGCAGCCCCGATCCTGCTCTTCCTCGGCGACTGGCGCACCCGTCATCGCGCGCAGAAGCCCGCGGAAGACGTTGCGGAAGACACGAAGGGCATCAGCAAGGCCTGATCCCGACATCAATAGACAGACCAAGGGGCGGATCGAATTCCGCCCCTTTTGTCATCCGCTCTCGCCGCAAAGGTGCCTGATCTCATGTTTCTCGGCCTGGCCGCCTATGCAGGACTGTTCTTCGCAGCCTTCATCGCAGCGACGATCCTGCCCCTTCAGTCTGAGGCAATCCTTGTCGGCCTGCTGCTGACCGGCGACCATTCCGTTGCGGCGCTGCTGCTGACGGCATCGGTCGGCAATACGCTTGGCTCAGCGGTGAATTGGCTTCTGGGCCGCGGGGTCGAACGGTTCCGGGACAGGCGCTGGTTTCCGGTCAAACCTGCACAACTCGAAAAAGCGCAACGCTGGTATCGGCGATACGGAAAATGGTCGCTTCTGTTCAGCTGGCTGCCGATCGGTGGCGATGCGCTGACTGTCGTGGCCGGAATCCTGAAAGAACCCTTGCCGACATTCCTGCTGCTCGTATTCATCGGCAAGGCGGCGCGTTATGCGGTTCTAGCCGCTATCACACTGGGATTGCTGAATATATGACCACGGGTCATGTATGATTTCAAATGGTCCTCGATGGAACCTTGATACCCCGACATCCATTGTCCGCGATAAATTCGCTGCTGGGAGGATCAGGGCATGGAGAATATCACCAAAGAGGATGGCGAGGAGCGCCATGAGCTGAAGCGGGTCATGGGGCCCGGCCTGCTTCTTCTCTTCATTGTCGGCGACATTCTCGGTACCGGCATCTATGCGCTGACCGGCCAGGTCGCAGCCGAAGTCGGTGGCGTCGTCTGGCTGCCGTTCCTCGTTGCCTTCATCGTCGCGCTGCTGACGGCCTGCAGCTATCTCGAACTGGTCACCAAATATCCGAAGGCCGCCGGTGCAGCGCTCTACACCCACAAGGCTTTCGGCATTCACTTCGTGACCTTCCTCGTCGCCTTTGCGGTCATGTCTTCAGGCATTACCTCGGCCGCCACCGCATCACGCGCCTTCGCAGCCAATTTCTCGACCTCCCTCGGGCTGGACCTCGGTACTTTCGGTGTGCCGCTGATCGCGGTCGGGTTCATCGCGCTTGTCGCCGCCATCAATTTTCGCGGCGTCGGCGAGAGCGTGAAGATGAACGTCGTTCTGACGGTGGTGGAACTGACCGGCCTGCTGATCATCATCGGCATTGGCTTCTGGGCTATTGCAGGCGGCCAGGGCGATGTCTCGCGCGCCTGGACGTTCGAAGCACCGGAAGGCGGTGGGGCCTTCTGGCCGGTTGTGGCCGCGACCACCCTTGCCTTCTTCGCCATGGTCGGCTTCGAGGATTCGGTCAATATGGCTGAGGAATGCAAGAAACCGAGCAAGATCTTTCCGAAGGTTCTGCTTGGCGGGCTTGCGATCACCGGCGTGATCTACATTCTCGTTGCGATCTCGGCGATTACCCTCGTTCCAGCCGCAGAACTCGGCGAGGGCGATACTCCCCTCCTGAAGGTCATTCAGGCCGGAGCACCCAACTTCCCCATCAGCATATTCGCCGTCATCACCATGTTCGCCGTCGCAAATTCGGCGCTCATCAACATGCTGATGGCAAGTCGCCTGCTCTACGGCATGAGCCGCGAAGGCGTTCTGCCCGTATCTCTTGGAAAGGTTCACCCGACACGCCGCACCCCCTATGTTGCGATCATCTTCACGTCGCTTCTGGCCGTGGCGCTGATCCTGCTTGCAGGCGGAGTAAAGGAACTCGGCGGCACGACCGCGCTGCTGTTGCTCTGCGTCTTTGCCATCGTCAACGTCGCCGTGCTGGTTCTGAGAAAGGATCCGGTCAGCCACAAGCATTTCCGTACCCCGACCATCCTGCCGGTGCTGGGCGCGCTTACTTGCGCATTCCTGGTCGGGCCCTGGACCGGTCGAGATCCGATCCAGTACGTCATCGCCGGCTGCCTTCTCGTACTGGGCACCATACTCTGGTTTGCCACGGTGCAGGTCATGCGCACAGCAAATCAGTCGGCTTGAATCGTATCATCTGACTATTGTTGTTTGGGCCGGCGCATCTGCGCCGGCCCTTATCGTTATCGCCGGAACGACAAACGGCCATCGTCCGCCACATGCGGCGAGACGGTGTCGTAATCTGCAATGCGGTACTGCCCGCCCTCGACCGGGTGGCTGTGGGTGGCCGTGATCACCATGACTTCAGCCCCCGCCGCCTCTCCTGCTTGAATACCTGCAGGAACGTCTTCGAACACAAGGACATCATCGGGGCTCACGCCCAAGCGCTCGGCACCAAGCCGATATCCCTGAGGATTGGGTTTGCCGATCGTGACGTCTTCCGCCGACACAAGATATTTCGGCACGGGAATCCCCGCCGCCGCCAGCCGCGCCTTGGCCAGTTCCAGCGGCGACGAAGTGACAATCGCCCAGCGTTCGACGGGCAGTTTCTTCAAAAAATCGGCGGCGCCGCCGAGTGCCACGACACCTTCCACATCGTCGATCTCTCCCCGCAGGATCTTCTCCGCCTCGACCTTCGGATCGACGCCGGGGAGGTTCAGATCGGTGATCGTATCGATGCCGCGGCGGCCATGCATCGTCGGCAGGAATTTTTCGACATCCAGCCCCATGCCTGCCGCCCACTTGCCCCAGACGCGTTCTGCGGCGGCCGTTGACGTCAAAATGGTCCCGTCCATATCGAACAGGAAGGCGGCATAGTCGCGAGACGGCAGAACGGCATTTTCAGAAGCATCGGCGGACAATGGATTTCCTCTCGGATGAAATGGCACTGGGCGGGAGAGCCATGACTATCGCGCGGGCGCGGCGGGCGCAAATGCCCTTGTGGAATTTTCAGCAACGGCGATACATTTGCCGCGGAGCGAAGAGGAGGACCATGTGACACATCCATCTGTGAGACATCCGGATCTTGAAGGTCGCGCTGTGCTCGTCACCGGCGGCGGCTCGGGCATAGGTGCAGCCCTCGTCGAAGGCTTTGTCAGGCAGGGCGCAAAGGTCGCCTTCATCGACATCGCCGAGGAACCGAGCCGGGCTCTGGTCGAGCAACTGGCAAAGGAAGCGACCCACGAGCCGCTGTTCATCCAGGTCGACCTCTCCAGCGTGGAAGATGCTCAGGCCGCAGTCCGAGAGGCAGCAGAGCGTCTTGGTTCACTGTCCGTGCTCGTCAACAATGCCGGATGGGACGACAGGCGCGGCCTGGAAGACATAACGGAAGAGTATTGGGACAGAACCCAGGCGATCAACCTCAAGCAGATGTTCTTCGTCTCCCAGTCGGCCGTCCCCTTCATCAGAGAGGCAGGCGGCGGTGCGATCGTCAATTTCTCGTCGATCTCCTACCTGCTCAATATGGGGGATTATCCGAGCTATACCGCGGCCAAGGCCGGCATTATCGGGCTGACCAAGGGATTGGCGGGAAAGCTTGGCCCAGACGGGATAAGGGTGAATGCCATCCTTCCCGGCATGATCGTCACCGAGCGGCAGAAACGCCTGTGGCTGACGGATGAGGGCATGACCGCGATGATTGCGCGCCAGTGCCTGAAACGGACGCTCGATGCCGGTGACCTTGTGGGACCGACACTTTTCCTCGCATCCGATTCGTCTGCGGCCATGACCGCCCAGACGCTGGTCATCGACGGCGGAGCGCTCTGACCATAACGAAATGTCGCGCGGGCGGAGAGAGATGCCCGCGCGACCTGTGCACCTACTCTGCCGGGGAGAGAGCAGGAGCAACCTCGGTGCCATGGTGGCGCAGCGGACGATTGCCCGTCATGGCTCGCGCCAGCATGTAGAAGACCGGCGTCATGAAGATGCCGAAGAAGGTGACGCCGATCATGCCGGAGAAGACGGCAATACCCATGGCGGCACGCATTTCCGCACCCGCACCGGTCGAGATGACCAGGGGCACCACGCCCATGATGAACGCCATCGACGTCATCAGGATCGGGCGCAGACGCAGGCGGCTGGCTTCCACCGCAGCCTCGAAGGGCTTGCGGCCGGCAAGTTCCAGTTCACGGGCGAATTCCACGATCAGGATCGCGTTCTTCGCCGACAACCCCACCAGCACCACTAACCCGATCTGGGTGAAGATGTTGTTGTCGCCTCCCGTCAGCCAGACGCCCGTCAACGCCGCCAGCACACCCATCGGCACGATCATGACGATCGCGATCGGCAGCGTCAGGCTCTCATACTGGGCGGCCAGCACGAGATAGACGAGCAGCAATGCCAGCGGGAAGACGATGAGGCTCGAATTGCCGGCAAGGATCTGCTGATAGGTCAGGTCCGTCCATTCGAAGTCGATGCCGGACGGCAAGGTTTCCGCCAGGATCTTGGTCATCGCAGCTTCCGCCTGCCCCGAAGAGAAGCCCGGTGCCGGAGCGCCGTTGATATCCGCAGACAGAAAACCGTTGTAACGGGTCGTCCGTTCCGGACCGGCCGATGCATCGACCTTCAGCAGTGCCGATAGCGGGATCATCTCGCCCGAATGCGAACGAACCTTCAGCTGGCCGATATCCTCGGCCTTGGCGCGGTATTGCGCATCCGCCTGAACCCGGACGCTGTAGGTGCGGCCGAAGGCGTTGAAGTCGTTCACATAGAGCGAACCGAGATAGATCTGCAGCGTTTCGAACACGTCCTGCACCGAGACACCGAGCTGTTCGGCACGGGCACGGTCAAGGTCCGCATAAAGCTGCGGCACGTTGATCTGGAAGCTCGAGAACACGCCCGTCAGTTCCGGAGTCGTCATCGCCTTGGCCATCACGGCCTTGGTTGCCTCGTCGAGTGCTTCGTAGCCGTAACCGGCCCGATCCTCGATCTGCAGCTTGAACCCGCCCGTCGTGCCGAGACCGTTGACCGGCGGCGGCGGGAACATGGCGATGAACGCATCCTGGATGCCGGCATATTTCTGGTTCAGCGCCATGGCGATGGCGCCGCCCGAAAGTTCAGGCGTCGTGCGCTTGTCGAAATCGTCAAGCACGGCAAACACGATGCCCGAGTTGGAGCCGATGGTGAAGCCGTTGATCGACAGGCCCGGGAAGGCGATAGCATGTTCGACGCCCGGCTGCTCCATGGCGATATCGCTCATCCGCTTGATCACGTCTTCCGTCCGGTCGAGCGTCGCGCCGTCGGGAAGCTGGGCGAAACCGATGAGATACTGCTTGTCCTGTGCCGGCACGAAACCACCGGGGACGGCCGTGAACATGCCGTAGGTCGCACCCACCAGCGCCAGATAGATCACCATGACGATGCTCTTGCGCGACAAGAGCCCGCCGACAGAGCGCCCGTAGCCGTTCGCTGCCTTACCGAAACCTCGGTTGAAGCCACGGAAGAACCAGCCGAAGACCTTGTCCATGCCGCGTGTCAGCCAATCCTTCGGCGCATGGTGGTCCTTCAGGAGAAGGGCAGCCAGAGCCGGAGACAGGGTCAGCGAGTTGATCGCCGAAATCACCGTCGAGATGGCAATCGTCAGCGCGAACTGGCGATAGAACTGGCCCGACAGGCCGGTGATGAAGGCAAGCGGCACGAAGACCGCGACGAGAACCAGCGCAATCGCGATGATCGGACCCGACACTTCGCTCATCGCCTTGTATGTCGCCTCGCGGGGACTTAGGCCGTTCTCGATGTTTCTCTCGACGTTTTCGACCACCACGATGGCGTCGTCCACGACGATACCGATCGCCAGCACGAGGCCGAACAGGGTCAGTGCATTGATCGAGAAGCCGAAGGCATACATGACCGCGAACGTGCCGATGACCGAGACCGGAACCGCGATCAGCGGAATGATAGAGGCGCGCCATGTCTGCAGGAAGATGATGACGACGAGAACAACCAGGGCGATCGCTTCGAGAAGCGTATCGAGAACCTTCTCGATCGACGAGCGCACGAACTTGGTCGTGTCATAGACGATCTCGTATTTTACGCCTTCCGGCATCGCCTTCTGCAACTCGTCCATGGTGGCGCGAACCTGGTCGGCGATCTCGATGGCGTTCGAACCCGGAGCCTGAAGCACAGGGATCGCCACGGCCGGCTGGCCGTCGAGAAGCGAGCGAAGCGTATAATCGGCAGCGCCGAGTTCGATGCGGGCAACATCGCGCAGGCGAGTGATTTCGCCGTTCGAACCGGTCTTGACGATGATGTTGCCGAATTCTTCCGGCGTCGTCAGGCGGCCCTGCGCATTGACGTTCAACTGCATGTCGACACCCGGTACGGACGGCGATGCGCCGATGATGCCGGCAGCCGCCTGTACGTTCTGCCCGCGGATCGCGTCGGTGATGTCACTTGCAGCAAGGGACAATCCAGCGGCTTTCTGCGGATCGATCCAGATACGCATAGAATAGTCGCCGGCACCAAAGATCTGCACCTGGCCGACGCCTTCGATCCGGGCCAGACGGTCTTTGATGTTGAGCGTCGCATAGTTGCGCAGATAGGTGAGGTCATAGCGGTCGGTATCGGAGACCAGATTGACCACCATGATGAAGTCCGGCGAGCTTTTCACCGTCGTGATGCCGAGCGCGCGCACTTCCGTCGGCAGGCGGGGTTCCGCCTGGCTGACGCGGTTCTGCACCAGCTGCTGCGCCTTGTCGGGATCGGTGCCGAGCTTGAAGGTGACGGTCAGCGTCATGACGCCATCAGACGTCGCCTGGCTGGACATGTAGAGCATGTCTTCGACGCCGTTGATCTGCTCTTCGAGCGGTGTCGCCACCGTCTCGGCAATGACCTTCGGGTTGGCGCCGGGATAGGTCGCCTTCACCACCACAGACGGCGGCACGACATTCGGATATTCCGAGATCGGTAGTGCGCGCAGGCCGAGCAGGCCTGCGACCACGATGAGGACGGAAAGCACCGCCGCAAAAACCGGCCGGTCAATAAAGAATCGGGATATGTTCATCTCTTGAGCCCTCTCTCCTGGGCGACGTTCAGGGCGCAAACAGCCCCTGCGCCCGCAGCACACTGCCGCGGGCGATCGTTTGGTTCTGGTTCGGAAAGGCCGGTCAGCCGGCCCGCTGGTTACTTCGAGGCGATCTTCGCTTCGTCCTGCGGATCAACCGTTGCGCCGGGGCGCACGCGCTGCAATCCGTTGACGATGATGCGGTCGCCGGCATTGAGGCCCTTCTGGACGATCCTCATGCCATCGATGGCTTCACCCAGTTCGACCGGGCGGTAGGCGACGGTATTCTTGCCGTCGACCACGAGGACGAACTTCTTGTCCTGATCGTTGCCGAGGGCCCGTTCACTGACGAGAACGCGGTCCATCGGTTCAGGTTCGCCCATGCGAACCCGGACGAACTGGCCCGGGATCAGCCGGCCGCCCGGATTGCCGAACACCGCCCTCACCCGGATCGTGCCGGTGCCGGAATTCACCTGGTTGTCGATGAGCTGCATATGGCCCTTGATCGGTGCTGAACCGGGGGCAAGCGTCACGATTTCCACCGGCACCTGATCGATTGCCGGCTGACCGTCTGCAAGCGGAAGCTCGGCCAGCGTCCGGGTGACGAGCTGCTCGTCGGCGTCGAAGCTTGCATAGATCGGATCGGCGGAAACGAGCGTCGTCAGCGGTGCCGAGGCGGAGCCGCCGGCAACGAGATTACCGACCGTCACCTCGATCTTGCCGACGCGTCCGGCAATCGGCGCCTTTATTTCGGTATAGCCGAGGTTGAGTTCGGCGACGCGAAGCGAAGCCTTGGCCGACTGGAGATTGGCCTTGGCCTCGCGCTGCGTGCTCTGCCGCTGCGCCAGATCGCTCTGCGAAATCGTGTTGCGCGACAGAAGCGTATTGCCCCGCTCAAGTTCGGTTTCGGCAAAGGCAAGCTTTGCTTCCGCCGACGCAACGGAGCCTTCAGCCTCAGCGACAGCCGCCATGTAAGGCTCGGGATCCAGTGTCACCAGCAGGTCACCAGCCTTGACCAGTCCGCCTTCACGGAAATGGACGGACTTGACCTCACCGGCAACGCGCGGACGCACATCAACGCGGTCCACGGCCTCCAGACGACCGGAAAACTCCTGCCATGTGCCGACCTTGCGGGGCTGCACGGTGGCGACTGTAACCGGAATGGCGGCGGGTGCAGCGGCCTCGGCGGGCGAAGCGGCGTTTGCGCCATTCGGCATGTCGAAATAGAAAGCTGCGCCTGCAAAAAGCACAGAGGCAGTCAGGCCGGCGCCCAACAGGGCCCAGCGGGGTGTCTTCACTGTCATAATGAACTCCTTCAGCCCTTGGGATCAGGCTGTTATGATGCTCTGAATTCTAAGAAATGCTGGCCTCAGCTCGTCACATGACGAACGAAGGCGGAAAACTCGGAGCAAAGCCCGGCAAGCCAGGCTCCGCCAACGCCGTGATACAATCCCGTCCAGCCACTGCCGGCCGGGAGAACCCGTTTGGTCACATCGACTCCGGCTTCGGAAAGCTTGCCGGCATAACCGAGCGCTTCGTCGCGGAGCGGATCGTCGTCTGATGTCATCACCAGCGCAGGTGCGACACCCGATAACCGCGAACACAGACAAGGCGCGGCATAGGGATGCTGCATCGAACAGGCGGAACCAAGATAATGGCTCCATCCATCCGACCAGCGCTCGCGCATGCCGATTTCGTCTGCATGCCGGATCGAAGCCGATGTCATCATCGGATCGATCATGGGTGACAGAAGAACCTGTCCGGCAAGCCGGCCGGGCATCTGGTCCCTCGCCTTCAACGCAGCACCGGCAGCCACATTGCCGCCTGCCTCGTCTCCGGCGATCAACAGGGGCGATTTACCCTTGCCGAACGCGTTAAGCTTATTGCTGAGGCCATAGAGCGCCATGAAGGCACATTCCATCGCCTTGGGGAATACATTGCCCGACACGCTGCCGTAATCGGCTTCGACAACGACGACACCTGCCTGCTCCAGGGTCTGGATAACCGGCAGTGCGCCATCATCCTGCCTCGGCGACTGAAAAGCATCGCCCTTGAGGTAAAGCACAACGGGAGGCTTGCCTCCCTGCACGTGCCCCTTGTGGATGCGCACGGGGATAGAGGCCTTCCAAGGCCCATCGATCTCCAATGTTTCCCAGCGCAGTGACATGGCTTTTTCTTCCGTTTCAGCCACAGGTCTTGCGGCGAATTCGTATTCAGATATTATTGTTCCGGATCGCGAGCGCAATACGCTTCGATCGGCAACACTTTTCCAAATTCATGGATAATCGCGTCGCAAGGAGAATTCCATGGACCAGCTGTCCGCAATGCGCGTCTTTGTCAGGGTAGTCGAGACCGGCAACTTCACCCGTGCAGCAACCACGCTCAACATTCCCAAAACCACTGTCACCAATATGGTGCAGGCGCTGGAAGCACATCTGCAGACCACTCTGCTGAACCGCACAACGCGGCGAGTCATGGTGACGACCGATGGCGCGCTCTATTACGAGCGTGCGATCCAGATCATTGCCGATGTGGCGGAACTCGACGGCAGCCTTTCCAATTCCCAGACACAGCCAAGCGGCCGTGTCCGCCTGGAAATGGCCGGCGCCTTCGCCGACCTGCTCATCATTCCGCACTTGTGCGATTTCCATGAACGTTATCCGCTCATCAAGCTCGACATAGGCGTCGGCGACCGCCTGGTCGACTACATCGCCGAGAACGTCGACTGCGCCCTGCGCGGCGGCACCCCGACGGACCAGTCGCTGATCGTCCGCAAGGTCGGAGAAATCGGCATGCAGGCCTATGCCTCGCCGCTCTATCTGGAAAGAATGGGCGAGCCGGTCCATCCGAACGACCTCAACGAAGGGCATCGCTGCGTCGGTTATTTGCAGGCGCCATCGGGAAAAATCATGCAGATGAATTTTTCCAGAGGCGACGAGGAGGTCGAGATCGACCCGAACTACATCGTCTCGGTCAACGATGCCCGTTCCTATCTCGATGCGGCCGTGGCTGGTGTCGGGGTGGCCCAGGTGCCGCGCTTCATGGCTCAAAAGCCACTTCAGGAAGGCAAGCTTGTACCTATCCTGACGGACTGGACCTGCGAGAGTTTTCCGCTCTACATCGTCTATCCGCAAACCCGTCACCTCAGCAACAAGGTGCGTGTCGTGGTGGATTGGCTTGCCAAGCGGGTTCAGACGCTGAAGGTGGAAGAAAACCGGCAGCTCATGCGGGAAGCCAGTTAGGGCGATCCGAGTCAGAAATTACGCCAAAACAGCGAGTTAGCCGTAAGGCGACTGGCAGGCTCTGCGTGGTCCACCATCGAAGGGCTGATAGCTGTTGTCACCGACACGATAGGAGCGATAACGCCCGTGGCACCATTCCTCATGGGCACCCACAGATATGGCACCAACCGTTGCCGTCTGCTGAAGACCGCCTGAAGCAGGGTGTCGGCTATCGTTGCCAAACAAGCCTGCCTGTTCGGTCGGCATTTCGGAAGTGTCACCGGAAGCGATGTCCATTTCCGGATCTACGCTTTCTCCCGTGTCCTCAGCCATAGGGCTCCATGGCGACTGGCATTGCTGGCGCGCCGCACCGCCGAAAGGCTGGTAGCTGTTGTCTTCCATGCGATAGGAGCGATATCGGCCATAACACCATTCTGCATGGGCTGGGTCGAGTGCGTCCCGCTGCGGTGCCGATACATCTGTAGAGGTAGCTATGGTCATGTCGTCGGCAGCAGGCTCCGAGGAAGCAAGCTCAGTCGAACTCTTTGCCGATTCCGCTTCTTCGGTCTGGGCCACTGCGGTCTGGGGGTCACCATGCGACGGAGGCAGCGACGCGAGAGCAGGGATCGCGGCGATCCTCTCATAGCCCTGCCCGGCGGGATTGATGGCGACAGGGCGCGACGTCCACAGGTCCGGCGTATCCATGTTGGCAAAATGATGCCGGTCAGGCTCCTTGATCGCATAGGCGGTTAAAGCCACGCCGGCGACGAAGACCGAAACGACGAGGACAAGGCTGCTGACAAGGAGAATGATCGCGCGCACGCTCGGCATACCATCTTGGTTGGAATTGCCGTAGAAATGCGCTGGTCACGCAGGTTGTTCCCGCCGATGCGGAATTTTTTCCGCATCCGTTAAACCATTGTCACATCTGGATTTTAAGAGAAGATGGTGGGTGATGTAGGGCTCGAACCTACGACCCGCTGATTAAGAGTCAGCTGCTCTACCAACTGAGCTAATCACCCGTAACCAACCGCCTCAGTGGCCTGCGCCGTTGGTGTGAAGGGGCGTATAAAGAGCTTCTTTTGGCTTGTCTAGCGGCCAGAATGATTTTCTTTGTGCAACTGCTCAAAAAAATCACCGTAACCGACGAAAAGCCTTGTTTCGCGGGCTTTGGCCCCTGAGATTTTTTTCAGATATGCAGCATGCCTTCCGCGACCTTTACCGCCTGCCCCCCGATACGCGCCTTGGAAATCTCGCCGCCCTTGGAATCGATATGCAGATGAATGAAGGAGGTACGGCCGATTTCCAGCCCCTGCTCCACGACAAGCGGATGATGACCATCCGGCAATCCATCGAACTGCTGGATGGCGCCTGCCAGCGCGGCCACGGCCGCTCCTGTGGCGGGATCTTCCCAAATCCGCATATCGGGCGAAAACATCCGCGCATGAAACTTTGCCTGATGATGGACACCGCCACGGCAATAGACATAGGCCGACGCCAGGGCGCCATCCACGAACGGAGCGACCCGCTCCCACAGTGTCGATTCGAACTCCAGGTTCTGCACCGTCGCAAGATTGCGCAACGGGACGAGGAGAAACGGCACGCCGGCACTCCAGATCGACAGCGTGTGATTTTCGAACGCCATGTCAGTTGTTTTCACCGTGATCGAATCCGCAATACCCTCCCGATCGAGCGGGATGTCGATCCTTGCCGGGCGTCGCGGAAGCTCGAACTCGGCAAATGTCGCCTCGCCGCCGCGCATTCTTATGGCGCAGCGCACCGACCCGACCTTCTCCTCGAGCACCGACATCAGATCGAGTTCGGTGACGCCCGGCTCATGGTCCCGCTCAGCGAGCGCAATGGCTGCACCGACGGTCGGATGTCCCGCGAAGGGCAGTTCCCTGCCCGGCGTGAAAATGCGGATCTTTGCCGCGTGACCGTTCGATTCTGCCGGCCAGATGAAAACGGTTTCCGACAGGTTCATTTCACGCGCGATCGCCTGCATGGCATCGTCTGAAAGACCGTCGGTGTCGAACACGACTGCAAGCGGATTGCCGGAAAGTCTCCGGTCGGTGAAAACATCGTAGATGGCATAGTGTCTTGCCACGGCTCTCCTCCCCTTCAAGACCGTGTCGCACCCTGCCCGACCGCGCGGGAGGACGCAAGGCAACAAAACTAACTCCGTGCGCTTGCGAAAAACCAGTCCAGGATCGGCAGCATCAACGGATTGTAGTTATGGGCCGTCGCATCCGCAGACCGGATCACGACGACGCCGTCGATCTCCTGCTCCTCGTCATGAGGCATATGCGCCTCGATGCGGGCGGTAAGTTCGACAGATGTCACCGGGAATCGATAAAGCCTGAAAATGACGATCCGGTTGTCCTTGTGGCTGGCATGAAAATGCGGATCGGCCTTGGCCTCGGAAAGCTCCAGCCCCGTCTCCTCGCGGACCTCACGCACCATATTGCCCGCCAGATCGAGCTTTCCATCGACGATATCACTGAGGTCGAGCGAGCCGGCCGCGCAATAGACCTGGCCGGGATTGGCGGTGCGGTCACTCATGCGGATGGCAATGATGGCGCCGTCGGAAGAGACGAGCACCGGAAAGCCGAACAGATGCAGCGCTCCTTCAGGATTATGCTGCTTTCGCCACCACAGAAGCGTCGAATAGGGAATGACATGAGCCACGCCGCGAATGACGCCCTCGTCATAGGTCAGATGCCGCTGCAGCACCATCTGGCCGTTGAAGAGATGCGGGTTGGCTTCCGACTCCCTTATCCAGTTCGCCTCGATTTCAGGTCGATGCGCCGCGTAAAGCGGATGCGGGCCATCCACGACCGAAAGATCGAAGGCATCGACACGCGCGGGACTTGTCGGAGGCGGCCAGATGCCGGCGGGCTTCGATGTCATAAAAGGTTCAGCTCCACGACCACGGGGCAATGATCCGACGCCTTTGGTCGGTCCCAGCCAATACGCGGATAGCGCTCGACCTCCCTGCCCGGCGGAAACACGGTGCGGAACGGCTGGCCGTTGCGAACCACATCCGGTACGGCGGATGGATTGCTCTCGGCCAGCGCCGGCGACAGCCAGATATAGTCCAGCTGGCAGAGATGCTGCTCCTGCGGACCACGGGCATGATAGAGCGTCCAGCGATCCATCACATCGCGACGGGTCATGACGTTATGCGCAAAACCGTCATGGCTGAAGACGTCGAGCGCGCTCGCCTCTTCCCTCACCGGCTCGAACTGATAGCCTGAGCGGCGGGTGCCGATCACCTTCACCCGCTCCTGATAATCGTTCATGTCGCCACAGATGGCGAAATTCATCCGGCCTGTATTCCCCGCACCGAACCTCTTTTCGATGACGTGTCGCACGGCCTTCGCTTCGGCGGTGCGGATAGCCATCGTGCCGATACGTCCGTCCCTGTTGTCGCGTGCATTGCCCATCGATTTGAAATGCACGACATAAAGCGACAGCGGCTTGTCCCCGATCCTCAGGTCCAGTTCCAGGCAGTCGCGCTTGAAGATCTTGTCGGTCGGGCGGTTTGTGAGCGCCAGTTCGTCGTTGAACAGGTCCAGATCCTGATAGGTCAGCATCGCGTGGCTGCGCACGTCGAGAACCTCGATTTTTTGGCCGCTCCGCGTCTCTTCGCGCATCAGCACGGCAACATCGATACCGCGTCCGTCATTGCCCTCGACCAGAAACTTCTGCAGATAACCGTTGCCGACCATGCGGTAGAGATAACCGTATTCGAAGGCCTGCAGTGCCGGCATGTTGTCGACTTCCTGCAGGCACAGGATATCGGCATCCGCATCGGCGATGGCGAGCGCCGAAAGCTGGCGGGTGTCATCCGTCTCGGCAATAGCACGGGCCTGCTCAAGCTGCTCGTATTCCTGTTTGCTGCCGACCTCGAACAGCCGCAAAACCCTGTCCTGACGCAGCTGGTTGCGCCAGCCGGAAAAATCGAAGCGTGTCATCAGGTTTTCGATATTGAAAGTGCCGAGACGAAGAGACATGCATATTTCCCTATTGCGCGCGGCACCTTAGCCAACCGAAATGTGGCTGACTACCGTATCGCCCCGAAAACCGGATTGGGTTCCGGGACGATACGCGACGACATTTGCGCTACAACCTCCAGGCAGAGCGGATGACGATCGAAACCCTGTCACCCACCTTGACCGGCTGGCGACTGAAAGCACGAAGAACCTGTTCGTCGCCGAGCGCCAGCTTGAGCGCATATCGTTCGCCCTCGAAGAGGACGGAGATCACACGCGCCGGCATGCCTTCGCCGGCGATCTCGACATCCTGCGGCCGGACCAGAATGTCGGCGGGTTCACTGCTCTGGGATTGCACAAGCAGCCCCTGTAACGTCTCCCAATCCAGCAGACGGTTTTCGACACACGCTGCCGGCCATTTGACGATAGCGCCCTGTCCGACCAGTCCCCCGACCAGCCGTCCCTCCGGCCGCGCATAGATTTCCTGCGGGCTCGCCACCTGTAGAAGCCGTCCTTCCGACATCACGGCAACATCCGTCGCCAGCGCCATCGCCTCGGCCTGATCATGGGTGACGTAGATCATCGTTGCGCCGGAGCGCAGATGGAATTCCCGAAACGTCTCTTCCATCTCCTGGCGCAGGTGCCGGTCGAGATTGGCGAGCGGCTCGTCGAGCAGCACCACGTCCGGTTCCGTCACCAGGCAGCGCGCCAGCGCCACGCGTTGCCGCTGGCCACCGGAGAGATCGGCAGGCCGGCGATCTGCATAGGCTTCGAGACGCACCGCAGCCAGTGCCTCCTGGATCTTCTTTCTGCGTCTCTCACCGGTGACGCCGCGGACTTTCAGCGGATAACCGACATTGTCGGCAACGCTCATGTGTGGCCACAGCGCGTAGGACTGAAACACCATCGCCATGTTGCGATGTTCCGGCGACACCATCTCACCCGCGTCGGCAAGCACACGGTCGCCAAGCAGGATCGAACCGTCAGTCGGTTGCTCGAACCCGGCGATCATGCGCAGGACGGTGGTCTTGCCACAGCCGGACGGACCGAGCAGCGCGAGAAATCCGCCGTCTCGCACTTCCAGCGATACATCATTGACGGCTGGACGGCCGCCGGTTTCGAATGCCTTGGACAGGCGGTTGAGGATCAGCTTCGCCACGGTACCACACCTTTCGGCAGTCGTTTCGCCATCAGTTCCAGCACCAGCATCATCGCGATCACCATGATGACCACGAGGACGGAAAGGGCCGCAGCGAGATTGAAACTGCCGCTGTCATCGAGATTGTAGATCGCCACACCGAGCGTCTGCGTGCCGGCCGACCATAAAATGGCCGAGACGGTGAGCTCGTTGCAGGCAATGAGAAAGACGAGAATGACCGACGCGCCCGCCGCCGGCGCCACCAGCGGCACGATGATATCCGTAAGCCGCCGCCCGAACCCTGCGCCTGCGAGGCGTGCAGCCTCTTCCAGCGACGGATCGAGTTGTCGGAATGCGCTCACCACCGGCTTCAGGCTGACTGCGAAGAAGCTGGAGAAATAGGCGATGAGAATGATCCAGATCGTGCCGTAAATGGAAACGCCGATGATCGGGATCGGGGCCGCAAACACGAGGATCAGCGCGACCGCGAGCACGATACCCGGGAGCGCATAGGGGATCTCCGCCAGTGCCGACAGAACCGGTGCCAGCCGGCTTTTCGACCGCACCAGATAATAGCCCGTCAACACCGTCACCACCAGGAGACCGATGGCGGTCGCCAGCGACAGCGTGACGGAGTTGAAGAAAGCCGTGCGGGTGATCGCCTGTTTGAACAGGACCTCGCGATAGGCATCGAGCGTTGCCGTCGCAGGCGTCAGCGGCACGCCATAGGCGGGCGCCAGCGAGCTTGCGATCAATGCCGTCAGCGGCATGACGAGGGTGATGAAAATTGCCAGCCACAGCACCAGTTCGCCGACTAGGCGCCAATTGCCGAGCCTAAACATCGCTACTTGGCCCGAAAGCCCGATGACGCGGTAATCGCGGCCGCGCAGAACCCGCTCCTCGACGGTGAGCCCGATCACGGACAGAATGGCGATAAGGCCGGACAGCAGCGACACATCGGCAAAGGTGCCAGGCCCGAAGGCGGCGAATTTCGTGTAGATCAGCGTCGGCAGCGTATAGATCGAGGCCGGGATGCCGAGGATCGCCGGGATGCCGAAATTACCGACGCAGGAAACGAAGGCGATTGCCGCACCCGCCACGAAACCGGGAAGCGACAGCGGCAGGATAATGTCTCTCAGAACCTGCCAGGAGGATGCCCCCGAAAGCCGTGCCGCCTCGACCCCGTCACGCGGCAGCGCAAGCAGACCGGCGCGCAGCGACAGGAAGACGAGCGGCGCATTCTGCACGCCATAGAGCAGTGCAATGCCGCCGATCGAATAGAGCGGCTGCGGCGACCCCAATGGAGGTGCCATGCCGATCGCCTTCAGAAGCGCGCTCGAGGGACCGGTCATGCCGATCCAGGCAAGCGCCGTCACCTGCGGCGGGATCATCGTCGGCAGCATGAAGAGAAAACCGAGAGCCGTCTTGCCGCGCACGTTAAACAGTGTCAGCAACAGCGCAAAACCACCACCGAGAATGACGGCCGCAATCATGCCGAAGAAGGACGTGGTCAGCGTGTCGTAGACCGCCTGCCACACTGCCGGATCGGACAGCAATTCGCGGGCACCGCCCTGGAATGCGGATGAAATGCCGATCATGGCAAGCCTTCCGAGCGGAAGAATGCTCAGGAAGAAGATCACCACGACGACAAAGGAAAACAGCCAGCGGGGCTGGCTGTTTCCTCGATTCTGAGATCGGAACATCAGGCTTTATATCAGCCCTTGGTGCCAAAGATATCGGAGAAGGTTTTTACGTCTTTTTCCGAATTCTTCAGCGCTTCGGCAGCGTTGAGCGGCAGAACCTTGATCTCGCTGCGCGCCGGATAGCCGGCTGGCAGGTCGATACCGTTGCGTGCCGGGATGTAGCCGAGGCCCGCAGCGATCTTCTGGCCGTTTTCCGACAGAAGATAATCGATGAACTTCTTGGCATTGTCCTGGTGCTTGGTCGAGGACAGGATAGCTGCCGGCTCGGTGACGGCGGAAACACCTTCCTTCGGGAAGACGAACTCGACCGGAGCGCCCTTGGCCTTTTCGCGGATCGGCATGTAGTCGACGACGACGCCATAAGCCTTTTCGCCCGAAGCGCTGAAGAATTCG